>NZ_JADPIS010000053.1:0-29874 GCF_023073025.1 Bradyrhizobium sp. 76 | reverse complement strand
CGAGTATTGATAGAGTTGCGGCGCACCGAGGTTCCAGTGAACCTGCTTGAGATTCTTTAAGCCGAATTTGTCGGCGCCGAAGGCACCGTTGCGCACGCCAATGTTTCTAACTACGCTACAGACTCGCAATTGGGTATTCTAAATTTAGTATCCTCAAACAGCCTTCGACCAGCAATAATTATGCCATTTCAGCCAGCCGTCGCACCTTTCCGTTGTCGGTTCGAAGTTCACCCCTCGCAGAAAGACTGCCCATTCTCTTAGAAATTGCGTTGGTAACAAACAACCGAAATCTACGGCTCAATTTTTGAGTTACATACTGCGGTACTCTGTGACGAGTCCCGGCCTCCCAAACCATAATCAAGCCGTTGACATGTTCCGAGGGAAACTGCCCCGTGACGGCACTTGCTTAGATCAAAATTCATATCCGTCCTGCGCACGATGGGAAAATATAACACGTACTGGAAAACGAGAAGCATGACGAACTACCTCTTGCGACTTACTTTCGACGCGAAGGTAGAGGAGATTTCAAAACCAGCTGTTTGCTCAGTTCGATAGGGCGTCGAAATTCGTCAAGACTTAACATCGCTAAATCTGCCTACGCAGAATTAGCAAATAGCGAGCTTCAGAATTGATCTCCAAGGCGCCTTCAACTCCTTTGCGTTCATGCGAACAAAGCGCCCAACTGGCGCTCCCGCGGTCAGATCAATGGCGTCAGGGCCTGTTTGCTATACTTTGGGCGATCTCAGCAATTGTAACATCCTTAGGTTGGCTATATCTCATATCGACAACGGTGTGGGATATCGCCAGCAAACTTCTCTTCTAGAACCCTAAGCATAGGTTGGTAGGTGGCGAGTAGCGACTTCGCCGTGCCCGGCATTGCACTTACTTTTGGTTCTTCAATCAATGTCCAAACGTGGTGCGATTAAACTCCGGTAGAAAGGCTATGTGCGCGAAAACACATTCCACCCTCGGGCCATCGAGCGGTTCGCCCTAGTCAAAATCCCCGGCTGGCCCAAGCGTGACTATCGATGAGCCAAACTATCATCTTTGTTAAGTTCTCATTGATAGTAAGTGTCCCTCGATCATCAGCCGTTGAAAGCTGCGCCTGATAATGCCAGTTTCGGCTGCCGTCTACCGTGTGGCAAATTCGTGCTTTCCCAGAGGCAGCTGAAGGAAGTGGCTTTAGAACCATTTCAGGAATGATCGTCGGCGTAACCAATCTGGTTTAGCTTGTTGCTGACGCCTAGCCAAAAAGCCAACCGACAAGCGCCGAGGCACTACGGATGAGGGCGTAGAGCCAGCCCAGCAAAGCGACGGCGACCGATAAGGCAAATCCCGTGGTGAGTGCACGCGCGGACCAGCGCTTTTCGGCTGAAGCATCCTGGGTTGTCACGTAGGCTCCCATTTCATGTCTGGCGCACGCTATTCAACTAGCTTGGCCAAACATATGATCTGGTTCACACGATCGCCGCGTCTTCCCAGCGGCTCGACCTCAAAGCGACCGGTCTCGGCCATAGCGCGTCAAGCTGTTTGCGGTAGTCCATACTACCAGCCCTCCGCTAGGAGGAGAGCATTGTCGAGCGGAAGCAGGTGGATTGTCAAAGTAGTTTTGGGCGTGGGATGCCAGCCAGATGAGGAGTGCGACGGCCACTTGTTCTTCGGAACCACGGCCGGATGCGACAACGGTGGCGGCAGGACTCTACGATCTGGCACACACATCGTTCAATGACGTCACTCGCCTCAACGTCAAGCGCACCAGTTTCGCACCAGAATAGTGCGAGTGAGCCGTCAAGCACGCGATCGAAACCGGGCGAAAACGGGATCAAGTCAACGAATGCACCCGAAATGCTGCCGCTCATAACGGTCTGGTTGCAGGTTCCTGCCGGGAGTACTTCGATGATATCCACGATTCCGAAGTGACCAAGACATGCCCGATCTCGCCAGGCACATCGTCAATCAGAAGGCGGGCCATTCGAACGGGACAAATTCGAAGACCAGTACGAAACTGCCCTGGTTGATCTCATCAACCAAAAAGCGCGCGGGCAAACTTATTGCCGCGAAAGCGCGTGGCCGCGGCGAGAACGTCGTGGATCTGATGGATGCGCTGCGCAAGAGCATCGGTGCCGCGGAGCCAGCCAACGGTTCAAAGCCGGTCCAAAAGCCTCGTAGGGTCGCCACGGGTCAAAAGGAAATGCTGATGCCGATCGCTGGCAAGAAGCCGGCGAAGGAAGCCGCGGCGAAGAAGCCGGCGTCCAAACCGCAGCTCCTCGTCGGGAGGCTGCTCCCGTGGTTGCTGACCGGCACGCTGTCTTCCACGATCCGCTTTCTGCACGCCAGGTTTCCTTTTTCTTCGAGGAGAATGCGGGGCTTCTTGTTTGAGGCGATCGTCCGCTGGTACGTCTCAGATGCTGTTCGGCGCACGCGAGCAACTGGCCTCTCATTGGCGTGATCTGGCCGAAGGCCGGCTGCTCCTCGATTCCCTAAAGCGCAATGGCCGCGGTAAGACTTTCTTCCCCCGACTTCGCCATCGCGAGGCAAGTCTTGCCGCCGCCATCATCCGCTGCGCTGCTGCGCAATCGGGTGCGGCGTCGATCGCCTCCAGCTTTCAGATCGCCATCAAGGCCGCAGTGGTCGCGGGCTCGGAACAGGAAAAAAAGAGAAGTGATATGGCTGATCGGCTGATTCAAGAAGTCCGGCGAGGAATTCCACGGCGCGATTGTCACCCTGAACCTCCAAACCAAGGGCGTCCGGATCGTCCCCGAGGCTGACCGGACCAACGACAACCCGCCGAGCCACCGGGTCTACGTCGGTCCCGCCGAAATCGGGGCCCGCCTGGCCGAAGCGCTCCAATGAGGGCCGCGACGACTCTTGGTCAAGCTCGACGATCCGAGCGTCAACGCTCCGATCTACGCCAACCTCTTCGACGACGATCAAGGCGAGGGCTACGCTCTCATCTGGTCGCGCCCGCGCAAGAACGGCGACTGAGGCTCCGCAAATGGCCCCGTCCGGTCCCCGGCGGGGCTTCTCAGTTTAAGGCCCGTCAGACCGCGCGGACCGCTGCCGGCGGATCGAGCCGCTCGGCCTCAGCTGGCTACTCAGTCTGTCCGCGCGCCCTCTTCTTGGCGCCTGTACCGGACGGCCGAGTTAAGAGGTCGGCCGCCTCAACTCCTAAGCTGCGTGCCAGCCGATCGACGACGTCAATGCCGGCTGCGTAGACGCTGCGCTCGAGCGCACTGATATAAGTGCGATCAATTTCCGCGCGATCAGCCAATTCCTCCTGCGACAAGCCGCGAGCGTGTCGGAGCTTCCGCAAATTGATTGCAAGTACCTCGCGTATATCCATACGCGAGAGGGCATGTCCTTGAAGAGTATTTCGCCACGGAGTATTCTCTACAAAACGCCCCGACCGATCTGACGCTTCTACGCATTCCGGCCGGCGTGTTAGAAATTGTCTAAACTAAGGTATGGAGTTTGATGACGAAGACGCCACTCGATCCAGACGTCGCGGGCACTGCGCCCAGCGACCGAGTTTTGACGGTTTATGACGAGCAACACGTCGTGACGTACACGCGCCTTTTGCAGGCCGAAAGCGAGGGGGCCGACTGGCGGGAGGTCGCTCGAATAGTGCTGCATATTGATCCGGAGCGAGAGCCCGATCGCGCGCGCAACGCATACCTGACCCATCTTGCTCGCGCTAAGTGGGTTACGGAACAGGGACGTCTCGTGCGCGGAACTGGCTCCAAATAGAAGAAATTAATCGACGCTATTCTTGTCGAGAGCACAATTTTCCTCGACCGATCGGTGGTCATCCAGGAGCACCACGTGGTGCCAAAGTAGGGACTTCCTACAACCAAATCGACCAGAATTATTGCGCCGCAATCCTTGTTAGCTGCGTGCAATGGGGCGGAAGCAATGCCTGAATTCGACTGGCGGTCGCCGGAGTCTTACAAGAGCCTACAAGAAGCTGATATCGCGGACATCGCCTGGGAATGCCTGCGCCGCAATGTCGATTACCAACGCGACTACAAGGCGATGATCGCAAACGGTCGCGACGCAGAAGTCACGCCCGAATTCAGGAGGAAATGGGGCATCTGCTTTCGCGCATGACCCGCAGTGGTCCTTTGGCGAGCAAGCCATCTTTTGGGCGCCCGAGGTTCTGCCGACTGTCATTCCAGTCGCAGCGACCACGGCGCTCCTCAACGGTGACACGCCTCAGCCGCTGCTAGATCTTGCAGCCGGCCAGTTGAGGCGCGCTTCCGATGGATGGCACGCCATCGTTCGTGTCGGCGCAGGGGAGCATCGTGTCTGGCTGAAAGAGCCGCCAGCGATTGGCGCCAACTATGTGGCGGAGTTGCCGCTTGATAGCGATTTTGATGCTCGCGCCTATGCTGCCCGACGGCTCTGGCGGGCGATGAAGGGGCGCAGGCCGGGACCTGCCTTTCATGAGCTGTCCAGACAGAGACGCGAGCGGTTAAGCGCGGCTATCCGTGCGCTCGACGCGTACGCGGCCGGCAGCACTTACCGTGCGGTCGCCGAAGCATTGTTCGGCAAGGCCCGCATTCCAGATCGCGCCTGGAAAACGCACGACCTGCGCAATCGAACCATCCGTCTCGTGCAAGGCGGCCTTGCATTGATGCGCGGCGGCTATCGCGGATTGCTGCGTCCCAAGCGCAAGGACTAATAGCGCCGGCAATCTAGGGGTATCGAAAACACACTCGGCATCATCGGCATCCCCCTTCGCGGGGCTTCTCCGCGATGATGACCGTCGACGCGCCGCCGTTCGCGCCGGCGCTCCAGATAGGGAGCGACATCGGACGCGATTAAGGCCGTGAGTGGTAATGCTCGTCTGTGCCGGTCTGAAGGTGACCGAGTATCTCCCCTGAAACGGTAGCCTCTGAGGCGGGTTAAAACACCCTAGGCAACAACGAACTTAGTCATGCCCGAAGATCCGGACCTGGCGCCCGCAATGAGCGCAGAGCGAACACTTGACCGTGCCATCAACCTCGAACTGCTGGCAGTCGATGAAGACGACCCCGCTTTCAAAGCCCAACTGATCGGGCAGGCCGCGGCCTACCGGACGCTTGCGGCTCAGCGAGCGAGGCGGGCCTGCGGGCTCCTAGCCCTCCGGAATTGACTTAGGCGTTGGCCCCCTCTGTTCCGATTGGGCGGCTCACCCCTCCGAAAGCCTGTTCTTTACCTCTTCCACAGCCGGTTTTCATCAGCGAGTATCACCCGCACCGGGCCATCTTTGCTGACTAGCGCATGCGAAGGGGTACCATCACCTAGTTTCGATACCGTGAGATGGGTCTCCGGCTTCCATAAAACGGTGATATCGAGATCGCCGGGGAAAATCCGCCAACGCGAGCCGTCCTCCAGCTCGACTATATGACCTTCCGCATATGCCTTAATTTTCATCGGGTAGTCCAACCGTGCGCTCGAGCGTCTCTAAGTGGGTCAAGCCCGATAACCAGTCTCTCTTCGTCCAGCTCTCCAGCCGCGATCTGACCGAAAACGTGATCGGTGACCGCTTTTCGGGCCTGGACCTGGTCGCAATGATCCAAGTCCGTCATCTGCTCGAACACGACGTGGGGCGCTGATTAAGGTGGCTCCTACTCGTTCGTACGGCGTCATAGCCAAACTCCAAACCACCCAACGGTGCCTCACTGTTCCTGACCTTGGCGCCACTGTGCTGTCCCTCGGAGAGGCAGGAAGGGAAAAGGAAGCAACGGGATTTCGGATACCCCTCGAACTCTAGGGGAGATGCTAGCGAACGCGGAGCGATATTCCGGGAAAAAAATGCAACGTGTTAGGAACCATGGAGGTACCGCGCGTTTTCTATCGACGGGATAGCTAGGGGTAATCATATGCAAACCAATGCCACCGAAGCGAGCCCGCGGTCCGACGAAACATGCCCGGAGTGTAGGCTGGCCCTCGAGATCGTAGCCGTGAAGTTCCGGCTAAGCGGAACAGCGATGGTAGCGCGTTGCCCGAATTGTTCAGCCGTGGTTGTGCAAGGGCTGCGTGAGCGCGAGCCCAATCTTTCAAAACGCGCCCAAGCGGTCAGAGTGCAGTGGATGGGCGAGTTGGTAAGAAGAAATCAGACAGCATCTTGATCAACTTTACCGCGTTGATCGCGAGTTTCACGGACTATCGTGCTGATGGCCACGCGAGCCAAACGTCGGTTCGCGACAAATGCGATGCGGCTCGGGAGCGGGGAGGTTGCAACTTAAACAAACGTTCCAAACCCAAACGTGCCTAACCGACTTGGCGCCGATTCGTCTCAGCGAGCAGTTGCGGAAGCGAGGTGCGAGGCATTTACAAATAGCCGCGCATGTTCGTGAGCAGCACCGGCTTTTGGAGCAAAAGTTCGAAATGATCCAGGCATGCGTCGACAAAAGGGGGTCTTCGATGAGGCGCAAGGACGGTCGATGCCGAGGGCAGGATTCGAATTCTGGTAAGGGGCTCACGTTTCCCAGCGCAACCATCACATATTCGTCCCCGGGAACTCCCGATGCATCCAATGCCAGCCTCTTGCGGCTGAGACGAGTTGCCCTCTCGTGAACCGGCGAATTTTCAATCGATTTCACCATCTTTAATGCAGGTGACCCGCGACGGATGAAGTATGAGCGCCTGTCTACCCTAGCGGCTACGATGGAACGATCGTGAGCTGACTAAGTCGAATCCTTCGCAAGCTTCTGATGCGGTGCTTGGCAAGGCACGTGGCAAGCGTGGCGCCGAAATCCAAACACAGGTTCTTTTAGGAGAAGAGGCGGCGGCTCAATGCGAATCCTGATCTGGTCCTCCGTACACCTCATATTCGTGAGCTCGCGTCTTTGGATGCGTGCAGCGGCGCCAGGTTGTGTTCTGCTCACGGTGATGTGGGGTGTAGCGCTCGCTCAGACAACTGGCACCGTCGATCCAAGCACAGCTCCAGCGGAACCATTAAAGGATACCGTGCCGCAGGGTGGCTGTATGCCGATTGGCATGACCGTTTCTGGAGAAATGGTCTTCCCGATTCAATGTAAGGACCTCATCGAACGAGAACGGGGAAAACCCGCAGAGCGGAAGCCCACCGCTGCGGCAGAGAAGCCTGCCCCAAAGCAGTCAGAAACCGTAGCGCCGGAGAACAGCGAACCGCGCACGCCCGAAAGAGTGGGATCGGCTCCGTCAGCACGTCGCGTTAAACGCGAGCCGGGCGAGCCGGCGGTTAGCTCGAGCGACTGTAGCCGAAATCGGACCTACAATCGAAAATCCGGAAACTACACAGGTTACGATGGACGGCGTCATTCGTGCCGCCCGCCAGAACTGGGACGCTCGTCGGGAAATGACCAAAACCGCAATCGAGCGCCTTCACAACAGGTACATCCACACGAAACTGACACGGATGCGCAGCCAGAAAATCTAGAAGCCGCCGGCACTCCACGGCAAGTAGACGTAGAGCCGAAGGCCGTGGAGGCACCTGAAAAACCGACCAGGTCGTTTGGATGGTTCGGTCGCTGACCGCCGACGTAGCACCCGGCCGGAGCTTGGGTCGGCTAAGCGCCCCCACCGGCGCCTTATGGCGAACTTGCCACGTCAGGTCAGTAAGAAAGAAAGAACGCTTCATCGCTGGTTGGGCCTGTGAGTAGCTTTTAGCGATCCACTTGGCTAAGCGGGGCAGGAGCTGTTGCCGTCGCGCGGTCTCTTGCTGAGCGAGGCGCCGGATTTAGGGCGAGGGAGCGTCGGCTCAAGCCGCTACTCGGTTAAGCGGAGATGAGAGCTCGATCGTGTCCCCGGGCGTGGTGTAACTGGCGGTGAAGCACCGCGTTCGCCGGCAAGAGCCGGGTCGGTCAGCTGGCGATAGCCGGAAGGCTGACGGTTGGATCATCGCTCAAAGGTGCGATGGTTTCCAGCGTCATGTAGCGGGCACGCTGTACCGCCCATTCATCACCACCAGCGCCGCGCGCTGCGCGCTGCGCGACGTTCTGCTCGAGCAGGATCGCGCCGATGAGGCGGACGATGGCATCTTCGTTGGGGAAGATGACGACCCCCTCGGTGCGCCGCTTGATCTCGTCGTTGAGACGCTCGATCGGATCGGTCGAGTGCAGCTTGGTGCGATGCTGCGGCGGGAACGTCATGTAGGCCAGCATATCGGTCTCGGCCTCGTCGAGGAAGCCGGCAAGCTTGGGTAGCTTGAGGCGGATCTGGTCGGCGACCTTGCGCCACTGCGTCTTCGCAGCTTTGGCATCGTCCTGGGCAAAGGCGGTGGCGATGAAGGCGGAGAGGACGCGCCGCCCGCTCTTGCCGGCATGCGCCAGCGCGTCGCGCATGAAGTGCACGCGGCAGCGCTGCCAGGTGGCGTTGAGCACCTTGGCCACGGTGGCCTTGATGCCCTCGTGAGCATCGGAGACGACCAGCTTGACGCCGGGTACCCCCCGGCGGGCGAGCTTGCGCAGGAACGCGGTCCAGAACGTCCGAGCCTCGGAGGGCCCGACGTCCAAAACACAATGAGGACCTTTCGCAGAAGGAAGATGCGGAGACGCGGGGTTTAGCCCTGCAGCGTGAGATCGATCGACCGCGAAAACAGCCTGGGCTTGGGACGAGCGTGCGATGACAATCAAGGCCGTCGGCAGGCAACAAGAAGAGGACTGCGTGCTCTATCGATCATTGGTCTGCCTGTTCGATTTTGCGAGAAGATCGCCGATCTTGCGATAGGGGAAAGGAACAACTTTACTCCAACTCAGACGTCTCTATTTCTAGTTTCGTTCTTTAACAGCTGCGCCAAGGGCGTCGATGACACGTCGAGCGCGACCGAATATTGAACCTTATACCCCGCTTCGCCTTAGCGACGCAGTGAAGATCGCGTTTCCTTTGGGTGGCATGACCGTCGCGGGTTTGCGTCGGGAGCGCGATCGTAACCGATTGGTCATTGAAAAAATTGCCGGCAAGGAGTTTACAACGCTGGCTCATATCGAACGAATGCGAGAGTTATGCCGCAACGAAGCAAGGGAGCAAGACTTCAGCTCAGGGCCGCTCGCCGAGATAAGAGCGGAAGGATCACTCACCAGGCAACGTGGATCATCAGAGACAACGGCCGGGATGTCAGCACAGGCTGCCCTGCAGTTCAGATTGCGGGTGCGGAAGAAAAGCTGAAGGATCATATAATCTCTAAATGCTTTCCGAAGCGACGAGTCCGCCACATCGACGATATTGCGATCGCGGATCTCCTCTCGATTTATTTGGATGCGCAGCTGGACAAGCTCCGGGAGCGTTTCAATGTGGATAGCGAAAGCGAAGATACTGTCTCGGACATTCGCAAATTCAAGAGGCGAATTGAACGGCTGAACGAGTGGTGGGGAGCAAAGATGCTAGGCGAGCTCAACGGGGAGGCATGTCGCTCGTATGCGAGGAAGCGTGGCAAGAAGGGAGGCGCGCGCCGAGACCTTGAAGATCTCCGCGCTGCAATCGGTCACCATGCGGTCGAAGGATATCATAGGGGAATTGTTAGAGTATCGCTGCCTGAGAAGGGGCAACCGCGTGACAAGTGGCTGACGCGTAGCGACGCGGCCAGATTGATTTGGGCCTGCTGGCGCTATCGCGAAATGCAGAAGGGATCGCGCCGGTCACTGGACGAGGTCAAGGTCCCGACAAGTAGGCGTCCGCTACGCCACCTTGCTCGTTTCATTTTGCTGGGCATCTATAGCGGGACCCGTGCGGGAGCTATTGCAGCCGCATCTCCGATTGCAGCGATCAGTCGCTCCTATGTCGATTTAGAACGCGGGCACTATTACCGCCTAAAACAGGGTTGCGCTAAAACCAACAAACGGCAGCCCACGGTTCCGATACCCTTGCGCCTGCTTGCTCACCTGCGACGTTGGCATCGGATTGATCCGGAGGCTAAGTATTTCGTCGAATACAACGGAAGAGGTGTTAGCTCAGTCAAAACAGCATTCAAGAGTGCTGTAAGGCCTGCAGGGCTTGGTCAGGGTATCTCCCCTCAAACGCTTCGACATACTGCAGCGACTTGGCTCATGCAAAGAGGCGCGGATCCTTGGCAGGCAGCAGGTTATCTCGGAATGTCGCTTAAGGTGCTCCTCAACACCTATGGCCATCACCATCCCGACTATTTGGCCGATGCAGTCGAGAAGATTGCGAAGCGCGATCCAGCTAGCCAACGAAGGGCGCACGTATCTCGAGCAGTTTCTGATGCTGTGGCTCCGACGAAAGGGCGGGGCCTGGTGGGCTACTGACTCCATCGGCGGTTCGATCTGCAACACGAGCCTTCGCATTCTGCAGAGGATCGCATTCCAGATCGAGATGTTACGCCCCTAAGCTGTCGAATATGTCGCCTCCCCTATATTGGGACTGTTGCTCCCCGTTTTCGACGACGATGGATAGCCGCCGCGCTGTCCCTCCTTTGCAAAGCATCGATTCTTCCGCTCTCTGCGCCGAAGGGCTTTCGTCCATTCTCGAAGCAAACGCTTTGCTGGTAAAAGGCAGATCGGTATCGAAAGCCAAAGGCTCCTAAAGCAGTTAACAGCCAAGGCCAGAGCCCCCCATTTGGTAATGATTCTCTCTGAACGGTGGCCTCCGTCAGCCTCTGGTACAGGGCCAAAGGGATGCACAACGCCGCCAAGATCAAGGATGCTGTTAAAAGTAGCACGCCCAGTTTTTCGCATTTCGCTGCGGCGCACGCACCTAAAATCGCCTCATGCGAAAGCATCAAATGCCCCTGCGCATTTGCGCGGGGGACTTCCAAATGAGCGTTGGATCTTGGTTGCTGATCTGGGCGATCGGCAACGCGCTGTTTTTTGTCATTAGGATGGTGAAAACGGCGGATCGACCCCCGTCTATGCCTCCATCCCTAATGGAGCAGCCAAAGAAGCGCACTACGCCTTAGCCAAAGGTGCGGCGAGCGTCACGCTCGCGAGGACAGGCCAGATCAACTCAATCTTCAACCGAAGTGAGCGCGCCCGAGCGATTTCTGCTTCGTTCGTCTCTACCGGCAGATCGTCGGAGATACGATCAGAAGTAGACCGGCAGCGTATGACGCGCAAAGGCCTCTGAGGCCGCCGGTGGGACAGGGTGGCAGGATTGACCGCTAATGCCACTCGTTCTCGCGGCAAAGAGCCGGGCAGGGGCTTAAACTCCTCAAGCCCAGCTCTGATAACGGCCAATTTGTCAAGAACGTCCTCGACTGCGATTGCGGGACTGATGGCGGAGATCGCCTGTAGTTCGTCCAGCACCTTGCGCCGATGCAGCGGCAGGTCTGAAAGGGCGCGCCGGTTCTTTGTCTTCACATAATTAGCGACATCAATGCTATGGACTTCAGCACTGATGTATCCTCGCAAGGTAGCGATGCAAGCTCATGCCAGCGACTGAAGCCAACGCCACGCCCATGTAGCATGCTGGTCCGCTCTCTTTACGGGCAACGAAATCTTGATCTTAATACTAATGCGCGGGTCGGCCAGCCTTTGAGATCTCTTCAACGCGTTCGAGCATGCGTGCGAACTGAGACCGTAAAAGCTCCGCATGCCTCGCATCTCGCACCTCCGACAAAAATGCGACCTTCACAAAAAAGCGGTTTAAGATTGAAGTGATAAGAGGAGAGTCGGAATGCTGAGAGCGCAACGCGATGATCGTTCGCCGCATATCAACTAGATCGAGCGGGGCACTCTTTCTAAGCACATTAAAGCTCCGAGCGTACCGGTCCATCGAGCTTCGTGAGTTGGTCGACCGCAGCAACTATTTCCGGAATTGCGCCGAGGACGCATGAAGAGAGGCACTCCGGCGCGAACCTCAAAGGCCCACAAAAGGTGATAGCTCCCTAACAGTCCGCGTTCTTTCGCCTGTTGTTCAACCGCAGAAAGCTGACCAAATTTGGCGCTGGTTGACGCATTCTGACCTGCGGTAGGCCAAGCCCGTAGAAGAGAGTAGCAGGAAGAATTCCTTCAGTTAAGCTCATCAATCGGAATGTCGGCCAGCGGCGCCGCGGCTTCTTGGGTATTTTCTTGACCGCGCAGGAGCGACCCCAAGTACCATCTATATATAACCTAGGGCGTACTGCGCTTCGCCATCGTTAGGGAGTGCGGCCGCTTTCAACTGTTCTATCTCGTTAATCGATTGTTCTGCTGCTCGCTTCGAGATGCTTCAATCCAATCTCTTTGCCTTTCCCGTCTAAATTGGTCGCACATGCCGAGGCCACCGATCTTGTCGATCCTCTGAGGCGTGATGCGCTTTCGTCCTTGCGCCCCGCGTTCTGTCACCGCATTCTAAGACGTATGGCTCGCTCGGCGCCGTGGTTGGCTTTATGACGTGGCTCTGCTTCTGGCGATTGTGATCCTGCTGGGCGCCGAGTTCAATGCCGAAATGGAGTACCAGGCCGCCCGCGACACGACGACCGCCGGCACCCTGGTCCAGGACTCGGCCGGACACAGCGCCGTCCCGTGGCGTTCTCGATCGCGGTCGCCTCCAGTCTCGCCGATCTCCGGCGACGGCGGTGTCGCGTCCCCCCCCCGGAAAGGGGCTCCTTGCGACCCGGAGACCCGAAGCCGCTTGGCGCCCCGGGCAGCCAATAGTGGGCATAGCTCCCGCGCGTCTAAGTTAAAAATGTCCAAAAGGGGAAAAAATTTAGTCAGCGCGGCTGCCGCAAAGGCAACAGCGGACGAGCGGATATAACATTTCCTGTTTCCGTAAAAAAATGCTAATAGGCGACCATATTTAATGTTTTTTTAACCACTTTGGGGTCCGCAGTTGAATTTCGCTGGCGAAATAGGCTCGTCGACCCCTTCCCACATTGGCAGCTCGCTCACTGTCGAGTCAGTAACTCAGCAGAGTGGCGGGAACGCAGTAACGATTCCCGACGCGCATCTGCTATTTACCGGCGACTACAAGCGAGCGGGCTTAGATCTAATCCTCTCGAAAGACGGCCATCAACTGGTCGTGCCCGATTATTTCAGGGGGGAGCAACGGACGTCGCTTGCCTCGCCCGACGGGGCGCTCCTCACTGCTGACATCGTCAAAGCCCTATTAGGCCAAGTCGAGTATGCCCAGGCCGCAGCCGCTCCAGACAGCGCGAAGATCATTGGTCATGTTACGAAGATAGTCGGAAATGCGACTGCGATACGCAACGGCGTCTCAATCATTCTGAACGCTGGCGACAACGTCAATAAAGGCGACGTCGTCCAGTCCGGATCCGATTCGACTCTCGGCATTACCTTTATCGATGGCACTGTGTTCGGCCTTTCGTCGAATGCTAGGATGGTGCTTAACGAAATGGTCTACGACCCCAATGGGTCGAGCAATTCTTCGCTGCTTAGCCTGGTCGCGGGCACCATCACTTTCGTCGCCGGCGAGACCGCTAAGCACGGCGACATGAAAGTCAACACGCCAGTAGCGACCATGGGCATCCGTGGTACGGCGGTGCTGGTTGAAATCGACTTTACCGTCCCAGGCCAGGGTGCCGCGCCGCCGGTCAAATTTCAAGTGCTGGTCGAGCCGGACGGCCACACTGGGTCTTATCTTCTTTATAGCTTAGTCAATCCCAATGTTGTGATCGGTCAGGTCAACGCGGCAGGTGTGGTTTCGGCAGTAACTCCTTCCGGGGACGTTTCGACGTCGGCGGCGCCGCCACTGACCCCAGCCGCCCAAGCAATCATCGGACAAACTTTTCAAGCGTACTTTCAAGCCGGACCTGCAGACAATACAAATCCAAAGTCCACCTCACCGCCTGGTTCTACTCCAGCCAATCCTCCGCCCGAGGGCAAACCTGGCGACACGTCGCCTATCAAGCTTGATACTCTTCCAATTGGCACGCCGGTCGTGGTTCCGATCCCTGTCAACCTTCCGGACAATCTCAACGCGATCAACCCCGTTCCGACGCCCATCAATGTCACTATTGCCGTTCTAAAAACGATTGACGTCGCTCCGATCGTCGATCAGCCTCACTTCAAAATTGCGGATTTCGTAAAGATTAGCGATAGCCAGCCCGCAGATGAGCTCGTGCCCTATGTGCCCGGTACCGCGTCCATCGTCTCGGCTGCCGGTCCATCGGACACTCCGGTAGGCATCAATCTAGCAAGCCTCGTTGCGATCGACGCGCAAACTGGTGCGGTCAGCTACGATCCGCATAGCTTTACGTTCCTTAAGCTGGGTGAAAAGGTCATCGTCACAATTGGGTTCGACAGCAGGGCCGGAACCGATACGTTTCATCAAACCGCGACTTTGACGATCGATAGCCCGGCTCCCACAGTGACGATCGCTACTCCCGGCGGGGCCACCGGCCAGCAGACCCAAACGATTTCCGGATCTGTAGTCGCCGCTACCGGCGAGGTCGTGGTGGGCTCAACCGTGACACTGGTCGACACCCACAACGGCGTAGCCACTCCTCTAGGCACCGCAACCGTGCGGGCTGATGGAACTTGGGCGGCCGCAAATGTCACGCTAGTGGGCGGAGGCACCCACAGCATAGTAGCCGTGGATTCCGATCTGGGTGGCAATCTGGGCACCAGCGCGCCGGTTGTGTTCACGCTTGAGGTGATTGCCGGCGTCGACACCCAGAATCTGACTGAAACCAACGCGGTGCTGACGACGGGCGGGACGCTGACGATCAGCGATGTCGACAGTGCGGCAAGCTTCGTTGCCCAGAGCAGCGTGGAAGGGTCTGGCGGCTACGGCAAGTTCACGCTCACGGCGGCCGGGGCCTGGACCTATACGACGGACACGGCGCACAACGAGTTTGTCGGCGGCACGACCTACACCGACACGCTGACGGTGGCCTCGGCGGACGGCACCACGCATCTGCTGACGGTGAACATCCTCGGCACCAACGACGCGGCGGTGATTGCCGGCGTCGACACCCAGAATCTGACTGAAACCAACGCGGTGCTGACGACGGGCGGGACGCTGACGATCAGCGATGTCGACAGTGCGGCAAGCTTCGTTGCCCAGAGCAGCGTGGAAGGGTCTGGCGGCTACGGCAAGTTCACGCTCACGGCGGCCGGGGCCTGGACCTATACGACGGACACGGCGCACAACGAGTTTGTCGGCGGCACGACCTACACCGACACGCTGACGGTGGCCTCGGCGGACGGCACCACGCATCTGCTGACGGTGAACATCCTCGGCACCAACGACGCGGCGGTGATTGCCATCCCAACAAATACCAATGTCACCGAGGATACCAATGTCTCCGCGGGTAATCTAGTCGCCGCAGGCACGATCTCAATCCTCGACGGAGACCAGGGCCAGGCAACGTTCCAAACCACGGTGACCACCAATCCGGCCGATCTCGGCACCCTAGTGCTGGCGGCAAACGGTTCCTACACCTACACGGTCGCCAACGCCGCCGTGCAGTACCTCGGGGCCAACGACACCAAAGTCGATACCTTCACTGTCAGCGCGCTCGATGGCACTACTAAGAACGTCAGCTTCACCATCCACGGCATTAACGACGTGCCGATTGCTGCAGCCGGAACGGTTCTCAGCGGTACAATCAGCGTTCCATTTGTGGCTACTGGAACCAACACCTTAAGTCCTGGCGTTGCGGCACAGCTAAATGCCCCCGGCCTCATCAGCGGCCTGCCAGGCGAGACAGGATTCGGAACTCTGGCGCTAACCGCCGGCGACGACAACTCTTCAGGCAAAATCGACTTTACAGCGGTATTCGGATTGGCAGGTTTGGATTTTTTCGGCACACACTACACTGGGCTTTTTGTCAACAATAACGGCAATGTCACTTTCGGGGCCGCTAGCAGCACTTTCACCCCGACGACCATCTCTGCCGGCCTAAACAACCCGATCATTGCTCCATTCTGGGCGGATGTCGACACCCGAGGCGCAGGCGCAGTCTACTACGACCTAGATACTGCCGATGGCATGATGACCATCACCTGGGACAACGTTGGGTATTACAACCAGGGCGCGAACAAAACTGATTCATTCCAGCTTGTGCTGATTAACGAGGGGGCTGGCAACTTCGATATCGAGTTTCGCTACGGAAACATTCAATGGACCACTGGTAGTGCTAGTGGCGGTTCGAATGGTCTTGGTGGGACCCCAGCGCGTGCCGGCTATTCGGCTGGGGACGGCATCCATTCTTTCGAATTGCCGCAATCCGGCAGCCAGGCGGCGCTACTGGCCCTACCGACGACGCCTGGCAACAGCGGCATCGTAGGTGTCGATGAATTTGCGGTTCGCAATGGCGCAGTCGGTCCGTCTTCCCTAACAGCAACGGGCACGATCGACTTTTCAGATTCGGATCTAAGCGACACCCACACTATACAAAGTGTGATCTATAGCGGCGGCGGTACAGAGGTCGGCACTTTATTGTTGACGAAGGCTGCAGATACCACCGGAACCGGGACAGGTGGCCAGTTCGTCTGGACTTACAGTGCGAATGCCCAGACCGCGAGAACCGCCCTGGATAGCATAAACTCCCATACAAAGGTCGAAACATTCGATGTAACTATCAGCGACGGTCAAACCGGCACCTTGACGCGTACGGTTTCTGTGACACTGAACGAAACTACTACAGCTCCGGCAGGGGTGGCTGGATCCGCAATTAACCTGGGGCTAACGCACCGGGAAGGAACAGCCGACAATACAGTGATTGTTACAGGATCTCCCCTCAATTGGAGAGTGGGAGACGCTACGCACAATGCGGATGGTTCCTGGACGGCGTTGACGAACGATTTTTCGGCGTTGACGATAACGCCGGACGTAAATTTTGTCGGTTCGACCGTCATACTCGTCGCCGAGAGCTGGACGAACTCAGACGGAAGCGCGGGCTCGACGGTAGTATCGGATAACATCGAAGCCTATGCAGTGGGCTCACCAATTTTCGCCGTCGCGGGAGACGATCACTTAACAGGCACAGCTAACAGCGATCAATTCGTATTCGCTCAGCCGATCGGCAATGACATCATCTACAATTTTGAGCCCACGTCCGACCGAATCGATTTAATGGGCTTCAGTAACATCGATAGCTTCAGCGACATCCAAGCTAACATCGCGGACGATACCAACGGTAACGCCGTGATCAAAATCGGTGCGGACGAGACGATAACATTAAGTGGCGTTCACGCATCGTCCGTCACGGCGAGTGAGTTCGAGTTTAATCGAACGCCAATGACCGAAAATTCAGGAACGATGCAAATCGGGGACGGTTCCAAGCTGCCGTGGAGCGGGCTCGTTCAGAACAGCGGTACCATAGAATTAAACTCCGCTGGCAGCGAGACTGATCTGCAGCTCATCAAAGGCGGCATCGCGCTCACGGGCGCCGGGCAGGTCGTCTTGTCAGACAGTGTAGAAAATGTAATTAGTGGCACGAGCGCTGACGTGACATTGACCAACATCGACAATATTGTCTCGGGAGCTGGCCAGATCGGGACGGGAAAGCTAACGTTGATCAACGAGGGGACGATCGACGCAACCGGCGCGAACTCCCTCACTGTCGATACCGGCGCCAACATCATCACCAATTCAGGAACGCTTGAGGCAACCGGCAGCGGTGGCCTCATCGTTGACAGCGATGTCGCCAATTTAGGCGTCTTGTGGGCCAATGGCGGCGATATAACTCTTCGAGGCAATGTTGCTGGGGGCGGATCGGCTCTTATCAGCGGATTAGGTACGCTGGAATTCGTTGCTACTTCTACCGAGAACACCACCTTCGCTGCGGGGTCTGCTGGGACACTCGTGCTTGACCACGGCTTTGATTTCTCGGGGACCATATCAGGAATGACTGCAAACAATCATTTGGACGTATTGGATTTCAGCTTTGCCAAGGGCACAACGCTAATTTACTCACCCAATGCAGATCGCAGCGGAGGTGTATTAAGCATCACGGATGCAACGCACTCCGCCAATATTGCCTTATCAGGTTATTATAACCCAGCGGGGTTCCAAGCCGGCGCTGACCACGGAACGGGGATGCTAATTAGCTACCAAGATGTACTCTTAGTTTGATAGCTCATAACATTAGGACGGCGAGCTTCTGCGCTACCCTCAGGTAAGAGTGTGGCGCGGATCTCCCGCGAATCAGGAGGCACATCGGCTGAGGCTGCGATCAGTACGGCGCAGCACGGATGAGGAGACCGGCAGTATTGCTCGAGCAGCCCCATAAGTCGGGATCCATTCCCCACGAAGCGTGGGCGAGCAGTCGGTGAGATAAATTGCGCCGGTGCCCGGTTCGATCCCGGCGGCCCATCGTTAGTAAGGGGCGCGGAAGGAAGGCTCGACTTCTCCTTTTGCAGTGCTGCCTGGCCTTCGGCGGTTCGATTCAACCACCAGCATTTCCGAATGAAGCAGGGCTAGAACTGCCGGCTAGGAATGCCGCGCGTTTCAGGAAGCAACGCGCGTTTCCCTTTGCTTTCCTGCTCTTGTGCAATCGGAAGTCTTGGCTGAAGCATTGTAAAGAGCTTATTGCCCGCTGACGCAATCGTCGTGCACTCGGGACAAGCTGCCCTAGTCTCAACACCACGCCAAGTAAACTTCAAGGACACGATCTGCAGGTCTGCGCCGCATCGCGAGCAATAGTCCGCGGTTTCCGACGACGACTTCATTTGCGACACGCCTCAAAAAAATCGGGACCAACAATTTCTAGATGATACCTTGCGAAAGGTTCGTCAGCAACGGCAGGAGCGTGAACTTCGCGGCCAACTTTAGTTGATGTCACGACAAGAGCATCAACCCGCGCGATAAGCATAGTTGGAACCGCTGAACGGCAGCAGCATTCCTCACGATCCCTCCCAAGTTGCTTCTTGAAACTGCGTATCGCTCTACGCGGCTCGTTATAACCTCTCGACCAAATGGATCCCAGGCTATTCCATTGGGCGATCATTAGGCATGGTGAAGCTCCAGCTCAGTCATTGATGACGATCCCCTCGCAGGGCTGAGACCAATTTCGCAACTCCAGGTTCTCGGACGCAGTCGCTAGGTCCCGGTCTTCGCTTCACTTGGGGGCGAGTCTAAATCACCAGAGATTGATACCGCGCTCCTCGAATCCACGTCCGTGCCGGGTGACTCCTCGAGCAATCGAGATTCTTCGCTCGTAGTGCTGCGCAAGTTGAAGCAGTCGCCTTTTGACGAACGGGTCCGCTTTGGCCGCGAGGTCGCGCACGACGCGAAGACGCTCTCTGCAAAACTCTTCATCCATGACGCCCCCTGACCAACAACTACATCTTCCTACGCTCAGCGGATAAAAACTATGAGGAGCTTCACAAAGATGCATCCCCGGTGCACAAATCTGCAGGACCGGGCTAGCTTGACTTTAGTGGTATCCTGGGAATGCCGGCAGCAGCGTGTACCCCGTTCTCCGTTCCGTAAAACTACGGAAAATCGGTATTCATTCGTTTTTCTTGTGAATGTGCGCAGCTCCTACAACCCGACCCACACAGAATCGCCTCAAAGTAAAGTAACTTCATTCCTGCGCATCGCGCAGGGGGGACTATGACATGGGTGTGGGGTCCTGGATCCTGGTCTGGCTGATCAGCAACGCGCTGTTTTTTGCATTGAGAATTCTTGCTGTAGCGGATCGGCCAACGCCGGCAATGCGAGCCTCGCTGGAGCAGCCAGAGGAAAGCGGCATGCCTAACCAGTAAAGCGCAGCCAGCTACGCCAGCAACCCGATGCCGAGCACGCACAGGATCATTGCGACAAACAGCTGGCGCATACGCATGTCCGTTTTCCCAGCATTTTTTATCATGCGATCAGAAGTAGACCCTCTTCCCGGAGAGGCAAAGGCATCTGAACGTTAACCTCAGCGCTTAACGTTAAAAGGCAAGCGGCGGGCGGGGTGGCGCGCCCTGGCATCTGAATTGCGACACGCTTGGCACATAGGTCGAAGCCGTTTCACTCTGGAGCAGTTCATGAAGCACATGTCTCAAATTGGTATCCGAGTCTCCGCGAAGCTAGAAGATCTTGTCGCTGAATTAAAGCGGCGTGCCGAATTGATGTCTGCCGACATCGAGGAGGAGGAACGGCGGACAGCGATCTCAGATGTTTACAATGAAGGTTATTCGATGCTCGCGCGCGCCCTGCGCGGACGCCGCGGCAATCTGCTGGATACAATTGCAACGCTCGAATACCAGCTGAGATCAGCGAATACTGCTTCGCGGGCGGCGTAAGGTTAGCTTTGGCAAAACAGAGCTCGAGGCGCTGACCAATCCATTGCGGCGTCGCAATGGCGCACCCACTTCAGCACCTTTCGTGCGTGACCGGCCGATATTCGACAGGCATTTAGAAATTTGCTTGATGCACAAGTACCATTTACTCGCCGGTTTGATTTGCGAGCGGACTCGAGACTCATTTGTGGAACTTTACTGTCCAACGGCATCGAGGAGAGTGTCGATCAGCGGTGGGACGTTTCTAAATGCAATGGCTGACCAGCTGGCGGGATTTTAGAAAAGCCGGATGTAGGCGCTCTAGATTGAAGCTACCGTATGTTGGCGGCAACTTCAACCTTTGCGATTATTTTCACAGAATGAGAATTGCTTTGTACCCGGCTTGAATTATCCCGCAATCTGCTATGCCATTTCGTCGTTTTTGTATTCAGATCAGGTTCGTGAGCGATCACCCGGTCGAGTGCTCGCGATCTGCATCTTGAACTTCTTCGGTCTTTTTCCAAAGCCTTTGTCGACGATCAGCTAGTTCAGCTGCTGCTCACGGCGTGAGGTGGTCCCGCCTGAGCACGACAACCTCTCACGTTGGATGCGGCCAAACTGTGCGAGTAGGCAGAGGAGCAAATATCGACGAGCGCCTGCGTTCGGCCAGCCGAGGTGCGAGTTTAGTCGGGCCCCCCCCCGCGGGCCTTGGGCCGCGTCCGAAATTCGTCAAAGGTCTGACCTCAAAAGATAGCCATCCCAAGAATGGCAAGACAACAGCAAGAGCCTCAGTCGTGTTATATTCGCTTAGTCGATACTTGCACTTACCGCGGCTTTACGAAGATCTCCCAGAGACCCTCGCGGCGCTCCACAAAGGCGGCACTTGATGATTGTCTGTGACGGTGCATCTTCCCGATAGTCAAAAGCGACGCTAATGCCATCGCAATTGACGCAGATGACATGAAACAAGGGCTTTTCTGGTGCTGGCAGCTGCATACTGCATCTCCATAGCCACAACAAAACAGTCGCCACTAAATCATTGGGCGCGGCTTCGCCAATTGACAACCGAGCTCGGGTTTGAAAATAACCGGCGCTGCAAAGCTATACGAGCTCAGCGCGCAAGCGCTATCGGAGTTGCGCATTAAGCTTGATGCGGAAGCACCAGGTTAAACCAGAAACAGGCGTCGTATCGAGGGAGCCTCGCTCTTTCGCGCGCAGTGCTCGTACGACGGGTTGGATAGTAAGAAGCCCTCTATGAACGGTGCCGGCAAGCGATCCGAGCGAGTGGGGCGGCGCACACCGTGAGCGAACCGCCAGGTCCAGCAATGGAACTACCAAGATATGAGCGGGCAAGTTGCTCGTCGTTCGCACTGCTGCACTACCTCTGTCTGACTTGTCGTTTCCTCCCAGCCAGCTCTTGCTCGCCCACCTGTTCGAGCATTGATCGAAGGGTGGTTGCGACCAGCAATCAAAGCTCGATGGTGGTCGGCTCGCCCCCACGGGAGCGACCATCTTCGAACGTGACGCCGCCCCGGACCAAACCGAGAGCACTAATCTTCGCTGGGCGGAGTTAACGGTCCGACGTGGTTGACGTGAGCGACCGAGAACAGGATGAGTGGGATCGCGGAGATGAAGGGCCGTCCTGAGGAAAGTTCCGATCGGCATGAGAGTCAGGCGCTTGGGTGCGCAATTTCGGTTATCCCAGGGACGAGGAGGCGGAATCCTAAGCAACGCCCTACGAACATCACTCCGGCGGGGTTTACGTTTCAAAAATTGTTCGATCGCCAGCGTTGCTAACTAAGCGAACGCTAAACCGGATCGGTTTTTTCCGAACCGCAGCCCGTTTCGCTTCCTCAATCGCTTCATGTTCATTGAGAGCCTTGATCGGGACGGAGTCGCAAGTTACCCCCCCGACCCTGGTCACATCCGGGAAATAGCAATCCATCATAAAGTGAGACATTATAGGAGCTCAGCTAATCAAGCGGCCGTGTATGCCTGAAACGCGAAGGCGACCCCGACCAATGCGAGGGGCAAAAATAGCCGGATAAATGAACCAAGTAAAATATGTGGCCAGCTCTCGGTGACGCTGCTCCCCAATCATAAGCGCGAATGTCTCCGAGGGCCGGCACTAAGAGTACTTTGTCAGGCTATCAACTAATGGACGGCTAAGATATCGACCTCAGGGTCGAGGCAACATAATTGGCTGCCTCGTTCAAGGGGTCTATTGGTCGCGTCCCGGCAGCGGTGGAGGTCCCTGGAGAAAGACCTAATGCGAATCCTTTAGGCGAGATGGTCGGCTTTCTCTCTAAGGTTGTTGCGCTCGAGGTCGAAGGGGCTAGAGAGGGACCCTACGAGAGAAGAACCTGGTACGCGTGGCGCTACGCAGCGGCTAAAATGATAGCATCCTAGGCCACGCGGGCGAGGCCACCGCGTACTCCGAGCTGCGGAAAAGCTTCTATTCTCGGGCTCCTTCCCTGAGGCGCTCACGGACTGGTCTAGTGGGTTATCCTGTGGAGGGCGCCTTACGGGGCTTGCTCGGGACCGGAGGCGATGCTGCCTTGTTTTCCATTAAGCCGTCTTAGGTAAAATCCTTGGCTTTCGACGGCTGATCTGATCTCGGCACTGACAGTTTTGATGCGCTTCTTGCTCTTTTTCCACTTCACTGCTTGGCCTGAAGTAAATGTCTTTGATCCGTTGCTCACGACTAGAAATTCGCGCTTGCCGTTGATGTAGACATCAAACATGATCCATCCCCACGAGCGAGCTTTCTACACCA
Source organism: Bradyrhizobium sp. 76 (assembly GCF_023073025.1). Lineage (NCBI taxonomy): Bacteria > Pseudomonadati > Pseudomonadota > Alphaproteobacteria > Hyphomicrobiales > Nitrobacteraceae > Bradyrhizobium > Bradyrhizobium sp. 76. The sequence continues at coordinate 7,020 of NZ_JADPIS010000053.1, read as the reverse complement.
CTTGCGCCGCGACAGGGTTGCAAATTTGCAACATTGAGCGGTGGATGGCGACTCAGCAGATTCAGGATGCACGTTTGCACACTTTAACGGATGCTCTGCAAAGTGGCCGTTAGTTTTGCTGCGTACTGACGGTTTTGTCCTGTTTCGTTGCCGATACTAAAGACGTTATGTGACCGAAAGTCTTCAGGCTGGGGCACATGAAATATAAGTCGTCCCGATCCTAATTCTTATCGACCTTTTTCGACCGAAGCAGTTTTGGCTGGCTCAACTCTTGAGGGGCGCGGCTATCCTTCCAGAACGAACATCGGATTGTGTCGCTCATTCATAAGGAAGTGTCGCGAGCGGCAGCGGTACGCTTGCGAGAGCCAGAGATCTAAGGTCGGCGATCCGTCGATGCCTAGGTACCGCTCGGCATCGATGACGAGCTCCATGTGACGGTTCACTAGCGCTTTGTGCTTCCCGTGGTGGATCCAGTCCCGGTCCCTGCGGATTCTGCTAATGCGCATTCAGATAGGGGAAGTCAGGCGGGTTGCGACCCACTAGAGAATGTCGGCGAGTAGTACGCGCCGCTCGCATGCCGCTCCAGCCACCCGTCTCGACAGCGAACCTGATGCTGCGCGGACTCTGTTCCGTTTGCCCCAAGCCTGTATAGGAATTGGCCATCCAATATCGACGCGTCGCGGCAAAGAAGAATTTAGGATCTGGTGCCAGTTCAGGCATTAAGGTAAACCGCCAAAGGGATGTATGACGCCGAGCTCTTGCGAACTGTTGAGCTATACTGACCTGGCTTGAGTGGAGCCAAAATCGGCAAAATAGTATTCTGAAAAGCAAGATATGGCGAACTTTTCAATTTCGACGGCGATGGTTTCGGTGATCTTCCTGGTTCCCTGCTTTGCTCAATCTCCTGCAGAGCAGAAGCCGTTGAGCTTGTCCGGCATGGCTGGATCAAACGCCTTTGTTGATCTGCTGGCTCTGATGTCCGGTGAGTGCAAGACGCTGAAGCTCGCTGGTCGCAGCTTTGGCTGTAAGACCGTGGCGTACGCCCATGGTGACAAGGGCCGGGTCAATTTCGCAGTCGCCGTGGATGACCCCAATGATAAGCATCACGTGGTATGGTTCTCCGGGGAGAACGGCAAGCGGGCCGACGACAATTCCTACGAGCTGCCGATTGACCGCATGCTGCTCAATTCTAAGGACCGCCCAAAGATCGACGGCCTGCCGGTGCCCGTGGAGCACAACTCGACGGGCTTTTGCCGGCAGACCGGCAATTTCGCTGCGAAAAAGGTAACGGATGTCACCTGCTCGGCGACTGACAGCCAAGGCCGGAAGTACGAGCTGCTGTTCGTGTCAGACGGCACTCCGGTGAGCGTGCGTCGTATCAGACAATCAACGTCGTCGATTCAGGATCCCTTCAAGTAAGAAGAGCGGCCGCGACCAGCCTCGTTTTGTCGATGCTAAACCACTCTCGGTTTGTTCAGACTAGGCCGGGCGAACTCCGCTGAGCTCTTACACTCTCGGAGTGGTTAAAGCGTCCGCGTCAACATTCGCTGCGCTCGCTCCGCGAACTGGGCGGCCTTTGAACTCTTAGCCAGGGCATGCACGTCGAGGCGTAGGCGGCCGGTAGGTCTTCAGTGGCGGGGCAGCACACACCGATTGTCCACCTATGCCATCAGCCAGGCCGAAGCTCTCGGTGATCAAGCCCACACAATCGGCGCCCAACGCGCGCCTAGTAGATCCCCACGATGGCCTGCTTTCTGATTAACGATTTCTCAGTCCGGCATCAGCAATGATGCCCAATGGATTGCTTTCGCGGAATTTTAATCGGGATGCCCATAAGCTTGGCCTTGTGGGCGCTAATCTTGTGGCCTCTCTGGGGATAGTCCGCAGATGTCACCCCTTTCGCCAGTATATTGTTCTCCTCTGTTCGTAGTCGTTCGAACTCCACAGCGAAATCAGTAACTTGCGTCGAAGGACTGTACTTCGCAGTTCGTCGGTGTTCTCCCTAATCGGGACGCTGACCGTAGCGTTAGACCGTGGGTTCGGAGGACGGTTTTCCTGGAGGAACAATGGCTGGAAGGGCTGAAACCACTTGACGTAGAGCGCCAAAGCAAGCCCGGCAAATATGCCGACGGCGGGGGTCTCTACTTGATCGTCAACGGACCGATATTGAAGAGCTGGAGCTACCGATATTGGATAGACGGCAAGGAGCGGTGGCGCGGCCTCGGCTCCTTTAAGGATGTGTCGCTTATCCGCCTGGACGCAATCGAAATGATCGAAGCGGCCGGGTTTGCTACGCTCGAAGCGGCCAATGCCGACGAAGCTATTGCCATACTTGAAGCGCGGCCGGACATTCACGTCCTCTTCACCGACATCCATATGCCTGGTTCAATGGATGGGGTGAAGCTTGCGCACTTCGTCCGGGATCGATGGCCGCCGGTCAAAATTCTCGCCACCTCGGCCCATGCGCGAGCTGAAGGCTACCAGCTTCCGCATGGAGGCCGCTTTCTGCCAAAGCCATATTCAGCTCGCGAAGTGGCATTCCATTTGAAGGAGCTGACAGACCGCAGGCCCGGCGCGGCCGATTGATTTCTGGTGAACGCCCTTCCTGTCGAAGCAGGCGTCGCCAACCTCCATGTCATCTTCTTTGACAGATACAGACCATCCATGCCGAGTGTCGCTCGCGGCCATTGGCAAGTCGGGTGTTGGCCCGTTGCGGAAGACCGCACGGCCTATCCGGGGGTTGGCTCGCTGGGGTTAACCGGACATAGCTCGGCCGAGCAGAACCCCCGCTTGTGACCCATCTCCGACGTCACCCCTCAGGCACTCCGGCCAACCGCATGCCTTCAAAGAGGCGCTCGCGTCCGGCAATGTAGGTCGGATTATCGCTCGATGCACTGCCGCGCATCCGACGGATAGTGAAAGTCGGGTCGAGCTCAAGTCCGGCGTGTGCCGCCCCGCGGGCTTGATCCAGCGCGCCGATCTGCGCTAGGGCGGAAGCGAGCGCAAAATTCGCGATAGGGAAATTGCGGTTCGCCTCGTTACTTCGGCGCAGCCACAAAACGGCTTCAGCGTCGGCGCCAATCTGTATCTTAGCAACACCGACAACATGCAGCCACCGATAGGCAAAGATATCCTGCGGAGAGAGGCGGAGGGCTTCCTGTATGTGGGCCTCAGTCTCGGCGCCGCGGCCCATAAAAAACTTGGCCATACCGATGCTGCCATGAGCGTCTGCCAAATTACGATCCAGCGTCAATGCCCGTTCGCATTCAGCGACCCCTTGGGCCGCTCGGTTTGTGAACATTTGGACGACGCCCAGAAGCATGTGGGCCAGGGCGTTGCCGGGAGCGCGTGAAAGAACCTTTGTCAAAGTCGCCTCGGCTGCCGCAAAACGTGCGGCGCGGTCATCAGTTATAAAGGAGCCAGCGCTCGTAACATCAACGACCGCAACGGCGAGCATTGCATGGAGGTTTGTCGGCTCAAGTGCCAAGGCGCAATCAAGGAAGCCACGGGCCTGCAACATGTGTACTTGGGTCGTACCCCGATACACGCAAGCGACACCCTGAAAAATTAGGTCAACCGTATCGGGACGCAGCGAGCGTTCCGCCCGTAGCGCCTCGGCAGCAATGAGCTGCGCATCCAGCGTGTTGGCGAGCCTCGCTACGATTTCGTCCTGCATATCAAAAAGGTCGGTGACGGGTTTATCGAAACGTTCGGCCCATATGTGATTGCCGGTTTCGGCGTCGATCAGCTGCACATTTACCCGAAGCCGGTTGCCGCTACGCTGCACCGAGCCTTCAAGCACATATCGGACGTTCAACTCGCGCCCGACCTGCTTCACGTCGATGGCCCTGCCCTTGAAGGTGAAAGCCGTATTGCGGGCAATGACAAATGAGCCGCTGATGCGCGACAAGTCCGTCGTGAGGCTCTCAGTCACACCATCGGCGAAATAGTCCTGCTCGGGGTCGCCGCCAGTGTTCGTGAAGGGCAGCACCACCATGGACAAGCGTGGAGCTGAAGATGGGCTCGGTGTCGTGCTGCCGCCCTTCGCCGGGCCAAGTCCATCCCGGACCACTGCATAGGTCCGGACCGGGCGGGCGATGTTTTTGAGGTTCTGCAGGCCCAGATCGGCGAACTCGACCCCGACCTTGCCTCGGACCTGATCGTAGGCGAAAGACGAGATGCAGATGCCGCCCGGTTCGGCGATGCTCTCAAGTCGAGCCGCGATATTGACGCCATCCCCGAAGATGTCATCGGCCTCGACGATCACGTCGCCGATGTTGATCCTCACACGAAACGCAATGCGTTTGTCCTCAGCATCACCGATTGTAAGTTCCTTGATGAGGCTTTGGAATTGCAACGCAGCTCGAACTGCGTCGACCGCGCTCGTAAATTCCGCCAAGAACCCGTCACCAGTATTTTTCACCATGCGACCGCCGTGCTCCGCAATAGCGGGTTGGGCAACGTCGGCCAGCAGCGCGGTCAGCTTGGAATGCGTGGCTTCCTCGTCGTCGTGCATCAGCCGAGAATAACCGGCCACGTCAGCGGCCAATATCGCCACCAATCGACGTCCAACCCGGCTTGGTTGGTCCTGCACCATTGGCCTGCAATTCCCAGCTCGCGCCCGCTTACGTTAGCCCGGCCACCATACCAAAATACTAGTTAGATGTCCGGCTGTTGTCGCCTATTGGCCCATCGCGACGAACTCCGCTCGACTCCTGTAGGTCGGTCGTTGGGGGGAAAACAGGACGCAGGTTTGACCTATCCGGACCGGCGCGATTGACCCATTACAGACCTCCGGCCGCCTTGCCTGAGGTCGCGGATGCCGATTGTAACGTGACCAGAGTCACACACCGGCCGCTTGCCTTCTGGCAGCCTGCGAATACTCTGCTCGTAATTGTGATTTGGGGCTTCAAGTGGGCGCGCTTCGGTTTTTGATTTTATTGGTTTTTGCGATCTCGCTTGGCGCAGCTCCGGCACATGCCGAGCGGCGCGTCGCGCTGGTGATGGGTAACTCGGCTTACAAGAGTGTACCCAAGCTCTCCAACCCTGCGAACGATGCCGCCTCGGTCGGAGGGATGTTCAAGAAGTCGGGGTTCGACTGGATCGACATCAGGACCGATCTCAATGCATCTGAGATGCGCAAGGCGTTGCGTGACTTCGGCGGTCGCGCGCGAGATGCTGAGGTTGCTGTCATCTACTACGCCGGTCACGGTATCGAACTTGACGGCACCAACTACCTCATCCCGACTGACGCGGCTCTCGAAACTGATAGCGACGTCCTCGACGAGACCGTGGCGCTAGATCGGGCGCTGTTCGCCGTCGAGCCCGCCAAGCAGCTTCGATTGATTATCCTCGACGCCTGTCGCGACAATCCCTTTTCCAAGACCATGAAAAGGACGGTTGCTGCCCGTGCCATTGGTCGAGGCCTCGCGAAGGTCGAGCCGAGCAGTCCGAACACGATGATAGCGTTCGCGGCGAAGGCAGGCTCTACCGCGTCGGATGGCGACTCAAAGAACAGCCCCTTTGCCGCAGCGCTTGTAGAGCGGTTACCCACGCCGGGTCTCGATCTGCGCAAGGCATTCGGCTTCGTCCGCGACGATGTGTTGAAGAATACAAGCTACAAGCAGGAACCGTATGTCTACGGTTCGCTAGGTGGTGATGATGTGGCGCTGGTTGCTGCTAAGCCGACAGCAACCGGCCCCCAGGCCAGTCCTGATGATGCCATTCGTCGCAACTATGAGCTTGCCCTGCAACTCGGCACCCGAGATGGCTGGGACGTCTTCCTCGCTCAATACCCGGATGGCTTCTATGCGGGGTTGGCGAAAGGGCAACTCAACAAGATCGCGGCGGAGGAAGTTCGCGCAGCGGCAGTCGAGAAGGCTCGTCAGGCCGAGGAGGACAAGGCACGGCTTGTCTCTGACCGTGCAAAGAAGACCGAGCAGGACAAAGCCGCAGCCACCGCCAAGGCTGCTGAGGATGCGCGGCTCGCTGCCGAGAAGGCCAAGCAGCTTGAGGAGACCAAAGCCGCCGCCGCCGAGCAGCGGAGAAAGGAAGCTGAAGCCGCCGCTGCCAAAGCGCTCGCCGATAAGCAGACCGCCGAAAAGGCGCTTGCGGACAAGATCGCCAGTGACAAGGCCGCTGCCGAACTCGCTGCTAAACAGTCTGCCGAGAAAAAGGCGAACGACGGTGGCGAGCAGAAGGTCGCAGTCATTGCTCCAACCTCGTCGCACCCGAGCCTATCACCACAGGAAGCAGCGAAGCTGATGCAGTCGGAGCTGCGCCGGGTCGGTTGTCTCTCTGCCGCTGCGGATGGCGAATGGAATGCAGCGTCGCAGCGGTCGCTTTCCAACTTCAACAAGTATGCTGGCACGAAATTCGACTCCAAGCTCGCGAGCTTCGACGCTCTCGATGCGATCAAGGCCAAGCCCGGACGGGTCTGCCCGCTTGTCTGTGATCGCGGCTTCAGAGCGGATGGCGACACCTGCACCAAGATCGCCTGCCGCGTTGGCTATCGTATCAATGATGATAACGAATGTGAGAAAGTCCAAGACAAGAAGCCTTTAGCGACCCGCGAGGATGCCAAAAAGCGGGACGTAGAACGCAAGCAGTCTGAAACAGCACCAACCAAGCCGCAGACGAATGGTCAGATAATCTGTAACCAAGCTGGCTGTCGGCCAGTCCGTGCGGGGTGCCGGATCGCGCAACACACTGGCGCTGTAGGCGCGGGTACATCAGGCATGTACTCTGCTAACTTGGGACGGCAAAGCGAAGTCTGCGATTAACTCGCTCTGCTTGCATACGAGAGCAGTCGAGCCGCAAGCGGGTCTGGGCGCGCTAGTGTCTGCGAAGTTCGCAGCGACTATAGGAGCCGCCGCCAGCCCAAGGCTGTTGCAGAAGCAGCGAGGTCCGATGTCTGCATATGGCCGATTTTGTTGCAAAAGTCGGTTGAGACAAGTCACGAAGCGTGATTCCGTTGTGTTGACGCGAATCTCGGCGAGGTCGATCCATGATGGGCCGTCT
>NZ_JADPIS010000056.1:0-660 GCF_023073025.1 Bradyrhizobium sp. 76 | reverse complement strand
GAAACCTTCGTCACCCGCAAGATCACGCGCGCTGTCGCCCGCATCGAGGTCGGGCTGGAGGAGACGCTCTATCTTGGCAATCTCTCGGCCAGGCGCGACTGGGGCCATGCGCGCGACTATGTCGAGGGCATGCACAAGATCCTGCAGGCCGACAAGCCCGACGATTTCGTGCTCGCAACCGGCGAAATGCACTCGGTGCGAGAGATGGTCGAACTCTCGTTCGCGCAAGTCGGCCGCCGCATCGCATGGCGCGGGGCAGGCGTCGAGGAGACCGGCGTCGACGAGACGAGCGGCAAGACGGTGGTGAAGATCGATCCGACATATTTCCGTCCCACCGAGGTCGATCTCCTCGTTGGCGACGCCAGCAAGGCGCGCGAGGTGCTCGGCTGGACGCCGAAGCGGAGCTTTGCAGAGCTCGTCGCAGAGATGATGGCGAGCGATCTGGCGGTAGCAAAACAGGACGCGACGAGTGGCAAACGTACCGTTTGAACTGACAGGCAAGAGCGTCTACGTTGCCGGCCATCGCGGCATGGTAGGCAGCGCGCTTGCGCGCCGGCTCGAGCGGGAGAAGGTCAAGCTCGTCACCGTGGACCGGCGCGAGGTCGATCTGTGCAATCAGGCCGCGGTGTTCGACTGGTTCGCGAAGACGCGGCCGCAGGT
>NZ_JADPIS010000123.1:0-663 GCF_023073025.1 Bradyrhizobium sp. 76 | reverse complement strand
GGTGCTGGCGCCGCGGCTGATGCGCGCCGGAGCGGGCGCGGGTGAGCCGCGTCGTCTTGCTGCCGGCGGGACGGTGTTGATCACGGGCGGTATAGGCGAGCTTGGCAGCGAGGTTGCGCGGCACTTGGTTGCGAAGCACGGTGTGCGGCATCTGTTGCTGACGTCGCGTCGCGGCATGGCGACGCCTGGAGCGCCAGATCTGGTCGTCGAGTTGCAGGCGCTGGGTGCGCAGACGGTTGAGGTTGCAAGTTGCGACGTCAGGGATCGTGACGCTGTGCGCTCGGTCTTGAGCGCCGTCGCGCCGGAACGTCCGTTGACAGGTATATTCCACCTTGCGGCAACGCTGGACGACGGGATCGTGCCGGCGCTCACAGTGGAGCGGCTGGAGCGTGTGCTGCGACCGAAGCTCGATGGCGCCTGGCACCTGCACGAACTGACGGCGGATCTGGATCTGGCGGCATTCGTGCTGTTCTCGTCGGTGGCCGCGCTCGGCAGTCCGGGGCAGGCGAACTACGCGGCGGCGAACGTGTTCCTGGATGCGCTTGCGGCGGAGCGTCGGCATCGCGGATTGGCCGGGCAGAGCCTGCTGTGGGGCCTGTGGGAACAGCGCGGCGTCGGCATGACGGCGCATCTGGGCCGTGCCGAACTAATGCGGATGCGGCG
>NZ_JADPIS010000093.1:0-30353 GCF_023073025.1 Bradyrhizobium sp. 76 | reverse complement strand
TACGCTTTGCCCGTGCGGTTGCGGCGCCATGACGAAGATCGGCGAGGACGTCAGCCAGCGCCTCGACGTGATCCCGGCGCAATGGCGCGTGCTGATCACGCGCCGCCCGAAATACATCTGTCGCCATTGCTCGGGCCCTGTCGTGCAGGCGCACGCACCGGAGCACGTGGTGCCCAGCGGGCTGCCGACCGAAGCGGCGATTGCGCACGTGATCGTCTCCAAGTTTGGCGACCATACGCCGTTTTACCGCCAAGCCGAGATCTATGCGCGTCAGGGCATCCGACTTGATCGGGCGACACTGGGCAACTGGTCCGGCCGCGCCTGCTTCCATCTTCAGCCTATCGCGGACCACATGCGCCAGCGCCTAGCCATGGCGGATCGTCTGTTCATGGACGAAACCACGGCGCCGGTGCTCGATCCCGGGCGAGGCCACACGAAGAAGGGGTACTTCTGGGCGATCGTCTCCGACGACCGCGGCCACAGCGGCCCAAGTCCGCCGATCGTGCTGTTCCGATATGCCCCGGTCGCAGCGGTGCCTTTGCGGAGCAGTTCCTGGATGGCTTTTGCGGACACTTCCTGCAATGCGACGCCTATGACGGTTATGACCGGCTGACCGAAGTCGCTCGACCGCAAGGGCCGTGGATGCTCGTGCATTGCTGGAGCCATTTGCGCCGGCGCTTCGTCAAATTGGCCCGTAACAGCAAATCGCCGATCGCCGAGGCCGCCGTTCGGCACATCGCACAGCTTTACGCCATCGAAGCCATGGTGCGCGGCTCATCGCCGGACATCCGGCTGGCCGCGCGCAGGGAGCACTCGCTGCCCATAATCGCCGCGTTAAAGACTTGGTTCGAGAAACAGCTGTCGATGATCTCCAGCGGTTCGACGCTCGCCGAGGACATCCGCTACGCGCTCAATCACTGGCAGGGGCTGACCCGCTTCCTCGAAGACGGGCGCCTCGAGCTCGACACGAACCCGGTCGAGAACGCCATCCGGCCAGTCTGCCTGACCAGAAAAAATGCTCTCTTCGCCGGACATGAGGTCGGGGCTGAAAATTGGGCCTTGCTTGCGTCGCTCGTCGCCACCTGCAAGCTCAACGACATCAACCCGGCCGCCTACATCGCCGAAACACTCGAGGCCATCATCGACGGCCATCCCCATAGCAGAATCGAAGACCTCATGCCGTGGCGATTCCGCAAAGCGTCAAGCCAGCTCCAATAAGGGTCCCGGCTAAGCGCTTACGTTGTGGATGCCGCCACCCATCAATATGGGAGCGGTTTTTGGGCCTGGGTTGCGGCAACCTAGTCGCCTGGGATAACGGTATTGCTTGATGCAGCAAGCCTGCACTTGCAAAAACAAGCCCCGGCCATGGGCCGGGGCTTTCGATTCCTCGTTCGTACTGCTGATCAATATTTCAGAAGAAACGGGCCGCCGAACTTATAATTGAGCCGGGCAGTCAGAAGATCGAAATCCTGGCGGACGCGATCGGTTCCGCCTGCGGGCGCGGCGAAGTGCACCGCTCCGGGCTGCATGAATAGGTGGTCGTACTCGAGGCTGACCGACCAGCTCGGCGCGAAACCGTACTCAATCCCAGCTCCCAGCGCACCACCCCAAAGAATGTGGTCGCTCTTCCCAAGCTGCGCGCCCGTGAGGGTCGAGCTAATCTGATAGGTATTGCTCGTCACTGCGGCACCACCTTTGGCGTAAAATAATACGTTGTCTACGGCATAACCGATCTGCCCTGTTACCAGGCCGAACGCATCAATCTTGGTCTGGTTGATATCCGCAAACGCGACGCTGTCATTCGAGCCAGTCAAACCAGCCCAGTTCCCCTGGCCTTCAACACCAAGCACGATCTGGCCCGTCTGCCTTCGATACCCGATCTGGCCACCCACAGTACCGCCGGTCGCATCATGGCAGCCCTCAGGTGTGCCGCCATTGAAGTCCCAGCAATTCGCGCTTGAGCCCAAGCCGCCGTTCAAGCCGACGTAGTAGCCGCTCCAGTCATAGATCATAGCCGCAACAAGCTGCGGAGCTTTGCCATAGAGAGGCTGGACCGGCTGCGCAGCCAGATCCGCGCCGAATGCGGGCGCAATCGCGCCGAGCGCCACAATGCTTGCAGTCGCGAGCAACAAGTTCTTCATTTCTACTCTCATGTCTTGAGTGCCCCGAGCCTCGCGCGTCTTAACAACATCCGCACGGATAGCTGTAGCTGCACCGCAACATTTCGTCGGAAAGGAATGCTTGAACCGAACCCTGCGTCAGGTTGCGGCGTTGCGGATCACGCTTCGCAATGCTCTTTCGCGTGCGAACCAGATTGCGTGGCGTCGGCGAAAAGCGTGCTGCTGATCTCAGCGGATGAAGCGCACCGCAACCCACACGAGGCCCAGCCACACCGCAACCGAAAAGAGCAAAGCGCCTTGCAACGCCCTTGCTCTTATCCTGTGACGCCACCGAAGGAGCTGCGATGAGCAACCGGTGAAGCGCCGACCCCGTACAACAGATATCACGTCATCGTAATCTGCGAACCGGAAGTGAGAGCGATGCTTTCGAATATACGCCAGCCGCTCAGTGGGTGAGAGGCACTGCGCCCACACCTCCGATGCCTCATGATCAAAACACGCGCTATTCTCCAGGACCTCGGCGAGGCGCTCGTCAGGTTTCATGATGCATCCGCTGTAGTGACTATCGCGAATCGAGTTCTAGGAGGGGAGCCTAACCTTGGAAACCTCTCGGTTTAGGTAGGCGAGTTGAGAGATTTCAATTCGGCGGTCAATGCGGCGCTGATCCTGCGCGAGATGAAATTCGAAGTCGTGCGGTGGCTCTGGATCAGCCTTCTGGCCCAGTGCAGATGGACACGGGCATTGAACCGGCGTAGATGCCGCAGGAGAGTGAAAGGTGCTCCTTGTGGATGGTGTGCACCAGCGCTTGTTAGAATTCGGTCCGGCAATGGCTTCCGCGCATGCTAAGATCACACAAACGTACGTTGCAAGGTCCAGGGCCGGTCGCGAATACACGGCTGCCGATCCGATCATCCGTGAACGGCCGGCTCGCCGTCGTCACCGTCAGTGTCTCGGGTCAAATCGGCCAGCAGTCGCACCTTGCACCGCGCTGTTGGGACTGACTGCACGCGCGTGCCCTCCACGCCGCCTCCCGGTTTTGTGCTCGACGACCTGACGGCGCCCGGCGTTCGCCCTCTTGTGGCAGATCGGCAATTTCCTTGCTTGAGCAAGGCCGAATGCCGCATTAGGAACCACGACGTGCGGGAACTCGGAGCGGCGGCGGAGCAGAACTGCCGGAAGCCCTGGCTTGCGAGAGACCTCAGGCAGGCGGCAAGCGCACGCCGGTCCCTCGTTGAAGCAGGGCACGATGACATCCACGCTGGGCAAAGCACCGGTCTTGACCGGGTCGTACGGCGGCAGTGAGGCGCCGATCGCTGGAGCGGGTCCTGCATCAACGCGTCCTGGGATGAGCGCTGCAGATACCAACTTCGTTAAAAGGATCCTCAGGGCGGCGCGGTTCACTGGTCATGAACATCTTCATTGCAAAGTCGAGCGACCGGTATGCTCGATCGCGGGCCGCCTGCGGCAAATCAGGAGTTGCGTCAATCGCAGCGCGCGCGTCGCTCATAATCTTATCTTTTGCGGAAAGAAGCTTTGCATCTAGGATTACATGAAGCGTCTCTCGAACTTCAGGTGAGATCGCGCTATCGCCATCGATCAGTTCTCGAAATTTCCAAAATATACGCTCGACTGCTACCGTCGACCCGAGGACTGACATTAGCCTTGGTGACATCATTGGCCATCTCCTTCTCCAGCCTGAATCTCGGACTATCCCAGCGAAATTAGACCTGTCCGCGTCTCGCACCGGCGCGCGAGGCGACCCTGAACAGGCGAATGACTGGGATACATGTCGGCTGCTACACCCCAGCCGGCGTGAGACGGACGTTCAAGATATGCTCAGCGGAACTCGCAAGGTGCGATTTGCGAGCAAGGCACTTCTCTTTCCTGCGCTCCAAGCCGTAACTCGGTAGCGTGCGGTGGCTCACGTGCAAAACGGAGGGTATGCGCCGCTCCCCATTTGCCACAATACATGCAGCGGCATCGGAGTTGGACTTCTGCCACGCGCGCGTTTTGTGATTGCCTGGGTGCATCGACATCGAGCTTGCCGATCCCGCGATGGTGTGTTGGTCGTGCGCCACGTTGACCTCGATCATCTCTCGATTCTCGATTGGTCGTCCGATCCAGCTCAGAAAGGGCAGCAACTTAAACGCGCAGATCATTTCCATGTGCTGGATTCCGTATCTCGGATTGGTTTGTTTCGGCTACCATAACTGTCCTCGCCACTGCACGGCTATGCTGTGCAAACCGTGCATTTCACCCACCAGCGGCCACCGCGCTTCTCCGCGCGCAGCTTGCCGCGGCGGATCCGAGAGAGCACCCCTTCGGGGCTTATGTGGTTCATCGCTGCGTATCGCTGAACAGTGAGGTAGTCCTCATGCAGAGGCGGAGGGGGGCTAATTCCGTGCGCAGCCAGCAGAATGCGCAGCGAAGCCAACTCCGCCAGCACGATCTCGAGCTTACGCGCGATCTCCTCCATCTGGTCGGAGCGCTGCCGGGACCGCGTCACGACAGGCCCGCCCGTGCGATAAGCCACATCTTGGATTCGTGTGAAATGCGATCGACGAACTGGCGCGCCAAAGCGGGATGAGCGTGAGCCAACTCACCTGGCCAAGCAAACCACTGCGCGGGCAATATCAACGCACGCAAAATGGGAGGCACGGCATTTATTGCCCTCGAGACTACACCTTGGTGATGTAGTCGAAAGGGTCTCATGCGCGTAAGAGCCACTTGAGCCATAAGAGCGGCCTGACAAATGCATCCGGCTGCGGTGCTCATGGGCCTCGGTGTTGCCATTTATTGCATGGTCAAGGGCGAACTGCTTGGAATCGGCTCACCATCAGTGCTCCGCCGCCATGAGCTCGGAGTGAATCGCAGTTGCTGTGTTGAGGCAGGCATCCAGTGACAGAGATCCAAAGGCGAGCTGACAAAGGAGATAGTTGGCGCCTGCCTCTTCCACGTGATCGAGAAGAGTTTGGCGCACCGAAGCGCGGGATCCGACAACGCACAGTTCACTCTCAATTGCGGCATCCAAGGTTAGGGGCAGGTTGGATGGAGGCGGGATGTCATTGAGGTCGTACAAGAACTTAAAGCTCTTGAGCCAGGTTTCGTAGGCTGGCGCGGCGAGGGAGCGGGCGGCTGCCTCAGAGCTGGCAATTACGACCATGCGGAGTAATGCGAGAAATGGTGCTGAACCGTTGGTGTCATACTTCGCGTTTCCATGAGCGCGATAGCGATCTGTTACTTTGCGAACGGCAGAAGAGGGTCCCATGCACGCCAGATTAGCGCCATTCGCCGCCGCCCAATGCGCGGACTCTGGCCGATTTGTAGCAATCCATGTCGGGGGACAAGGACGCTGGTGAGGTGAAAGCGTCAAAGGAACGTCGCTCAGCGCAAAATGTTGCCCTTTGTACGAGAGCGGGCCGCCATTCATCGCGTTAACGAAGATTTGGGAAGCTTCCTCGTAACGGCTAGAGGCAACATCGGCTCCAACCCCAAAATAGCTCAGTTCGATCGGGAGGGAGCCGCGACCAAGGCCGACCTCGACTCTGCCGCTGCTCAGGTGATCCAACATGCAGATCTCCTCGAATGCCCGCAACGGGTGGTAGAGGTTGAGCAGCATGACCAACGGACCAACGCGAAGTCGCCGTGTGCGTTGTATGACGCTTGACAGAAACAAGTTCGGCGATGGACCGCGTCCATGGGGGGTGCAATGATGCTCTGCCAGATGATAGGCATAGAAACCGAGCCGGTCGTAGGCCTCCGCCAGCGCGAGGCGGTCCGCGTATTGCCTGGCGATATCGGGACCGTCCTCGTCAAGATGATCAAAAATGCCGCAGGTCAGGTTTGAGGGAAGAACGTTTCTCACTCAGTTATCTCCTATAGAGAGGACCGGAGTCCGCTAGGTTTTTGGGGTTCAAGAAGCGCTCGCTGGCGTGCATATGCCGCGAAGCCGTTCTCAGCAGCTCGCAATGCGCCGACCGGACAATGACTGACTGAGGCCGGTCGCGAAGCTGCATCATGTGTGGGTCCTGTTCGATGACGAACGGGGATCTGTGACCTGAGTGGAAGGGTTCACTAGCCACGGCATCCCACTTTCTTAAGAATGCTGCCGACAGCCGCAAGAAACGCATCCATCTGGCGCTTTGTACCGATGCTAACCCGAATGCACTCTTCCAGGCCGGGATCCGGAAAGAAGGCAACGAGGACGCTCTGGTCTTGCAACGCCGCCTGCCACCATCTGCCACCCTGGCCTACCGGCACACGGGCGAGGAGGAAGTTCGCGTGGGAAGGCGTTACGGAGAACCCAAATTCCGAGAGGGCGGCCGCTACGCGCTGACGCTCAAACCTGACGTGGCGATGGTTCTCCTCGTAGGCGTCGCGATGCGCAAGGACGCTCATGCCTACGGCATGAGCGACCACATTCATGTTAAAAACATTCTGGATGTTGCGAAGCCGCCCAATCAGCTCGGGATGGCCGAAACCGAAGCCGACGCGAATGCCAGCGGCGGAATGACTCTTGGAAAGCGTGCGCAGGACCAGAAGATTCGAATGGCGCTCAATGAGGCGTAGGCCGTCCTCAGGTGCGAAATCGACATAAGCTTCGTCCAATACGATCAATCGGTCAGACCGTGTAACGAGGCGCTCGATCTCAGCGACCGGAACGAAGGTTCCGGTCGGATTGTTCGGATTGGCCAGCAGAATGAACTTGGCATGTTTAGCCGGACCGAAAAGCAGCTCGTCCATCGGCAAGCAGTCGGGTTCAGACCAGGGAATTTCAATGAACCGGGCCCCTTGCAACATCGCAAGCTTGCGATTGAATGAGAAGCCGGGCGACATCATTGCGACGCCGTCGCCCGGGGCAAGAAAGGCTCTGTAAATGAGACTGAGGAGTTCAGACGATCCATTGCCGGCCATCACGCGATCAGTGGCAATCCCATAGGCCGCTGCGGCCGCTTGTCTCAAGCTGACATTGTCGTCTTCTGGATAGCGGTATTGCACCTCAAGAGCTGCAATCGCGCTTCGCATCACGATGGCTGGCACGGGAAATGGGTTCTCATTCGTGTTCAGTTTCACGCAAGCATTGTCCGCGGTGGGCCGCCCGGACGGCAGAGCATCCAATTCGCGAGCCACCGGCGAGAGCGAGGAAAGCATAGTTTGCAGTTTTGCATCCAATTTGGTGTTCTTCCTTTTGTCGGCGAGGGCAGTTGATGGCCTTCATCGAGCCTACGTGATGCGCGCGCTGTGTTCGGAGCCGGGAAGCGCAAGGCGTGCTCAAATGTGAGGGGTGGGGTGCATAGGCGGGCTCAGATCTAAGCGCCGCACCGGATCCGAGCCCGTCTCAAAGTCCGCGGTGATCAGCACGGATCGGATCAGGCGGGCGCACGGCGTTATCCCGGCGAATACCTGTTTCAAGAGGGGAGGAAACGCCACGTCCACTCGGCCGAACAGCGCTGCTAACGTGGCTTGAACTCGCGTAATCCGCAGACAGACTGCGCACGCCTGACATGTTGCCACAAGCTACGTTCCTTCTAAAGAGGTCCGCGCAGCTCACTCCCGAGAGCGAGGTGCGCATCAGTGTCACTAGGTGGAAGAAGACACGATGTTCGTCGGCCTTACGATTGTGGAAGTGATGCTCATTCCAGTGGTACCAGACGAATGGGAACGTACTCTTCGGGCGGCCGTTCGGGCGCGCACGACAGCTCTGATAGCATTGCCGCGAGGGCGAGAAATGCCGCGAGTGCGGCGACTGCGACGCACGTGACCAGCGCGTAATCGCGAGGCCTAGGATGGTTCATCATTCAACGCTCCGTGCGGTGTTGGTGCGGGCGGTCAGGTCTGCGCGACCACGTCGACGGTATTGTCGCGCCAGCGGTAAACGATGGACCCAGGAGCGGCATTGTCTCCCTTGGAGTCGAATCGAACCGTGGCAATGGCCCTTTCGATTGAGCCCGAGGTTCGGCCGCAGCGACCCGCGTGGCATCGACGGTGCCCGCCGTCTGACCGAGCCTGCCCATGCTTGAACTGGGGCATAAGCGTAGCCTGCAACCTGCGGCAGATTGGCTTGAAGCCTTGAGCTTGGCGACATCGGCTGCCCCTGCAGCATTCTTCGTCGAGTGCGGCCTGGAGCTAAAGAGCGTGCCGTTTGCGGAGTCGCCGGCAATGGCCAAAGACGTGCATCCACCGAATTGCCCTCGCCCAGCGCTCTCACCGGGAACTTCCAAAAGTGGTGCAGATCATTGGAGTCTCCATCGGCCTAGCCGGCGCTCTGTCCGCCGCCCCGCCGCTGCGTCGATACTTTTAGAAGGTACAATTTGACGCTACGTACGGATCAAGTACTTCGAAGCGTGCTCGTCGAGCTTGGCAGAGCGAAGTCCCCAAGAGTGCCGACAACGCACATTCGCAGGCGAATTGCTACGGGCCAACGATCCTCAGTCAGACAAGGATCAGCATCAGCTCATTCAGTTAGAGACATTTGAGCAACCGAGTCCGGGCAGCCGGGTGCGTCAACTCTTTCCGAGCTGGCTCTCCAGCGCGGCGAGGGCGAGATCCAGGTATCGCATGAGGCTCGCATCCCAGCCGGCGAGATTGTGTGGTTCAGTCAATCGCGTCAGCACCTTCAGTATCATCGAGACAGTCGAATCAACTCCTGCGATCTCAGTCAGCAGCGAACGGGCCTGACGCGCGACCGCATTTGGTCGCTCACTGCATGGCGGCTCGCCCCGATCCATGCAGCTTCGTAGCTCATCCCGAATCTTGCGCCACCGATCTTCGCGGCTAGCGTTAGAGGCGCATGTGCAGATGGCCGAGGGGGCACGTTCCTGAATCCGCGACATTGCATCTAACGTGGCCGGCAGCTCGTCGACACTAACTTCTGTCTCACCTTGCGTCGTCATATTGCGCAATCGATCCCGTAATAATGTCGCCCGCGCGACTTGAATTTCAATTCGCTCGAGATGGTTGCGCAATAGGTCCGTGAGAGACGACCGCCCCTCGATGGCTTTGCGGATCTCAGGAAGCGAGAAGCCGAGCTCACGCAGCGCCCGTATCTGACAGACGCGTTGTAGGCTTTCACGATCGTACATGCGGTGACCGCCACCGGTACGTTCCGCGACCGTCAACAACCCCGTATGTTCGTAATGATGCAGAGTGCGTACCGTTACACCGGTCGCCTCTGCAAGTTCTCCAATGCGCCATCGGCGCCGTCGTGGTGTGGCTTTTGTCATGGTCCTCAATTTGCAAGCCTACAACCTGACGTCACGTGAGAATCAAGTGATTTCAATGATCTAGATGATGGTGTCTTGCTGCGAACCCCAGGAGCACTGAGCGCATGCTGTTAATCAATCAGCCGAGACAAGTGCAAGCATCAAGTTCGCCAGCGACGCCAATTCGTCCCTCGCTGCGCGTTGCATCACAAGCCTGGCGATCGCTACGCCATTCTCGCCGGTTCGCATGCATGTCGGTAAAGACGCGATTGCTCGATCAAAAAGGTTTCCCAATCTCGCGAGATCCTCCGGGTCGTAGACTCCGCTCGGCTTCTCCAACAGTAAGCTCCTTTGATTGCGGCACCTTCGCTGCACGTGGCGAAGCCGTTTGGCTGTGGTAGGGCAAAAAGGAGACGGAGCGGCGACGTGCGCGAAAGAATGTGACAGGTGCGTTCGTGTGGTGCCGTTGTGCAACACGGCGTTTGCCTCCCTTTTGTCCAACACTGCCTGACCGAAACTGTGCGATTTCCGCTGGATGCTGCCGCAGCAGCGGCCATTTGCTGTCTGATCGCCACGCGAAGCGAAAGCAGGCACATGCCGCCCCGCTTGCTCTTGAGACAGAGCTTCACGAACGGCGGCCCAGACACAGCACTGATCTGATCAGATGGGTGGCGCGGCCGCCGCCTCGGCACCCAGCAGCGTTTTCGACGCGCTGCTAGTCTGTTGACGGCTTTGTGGCCGCGAAGGCGTTGTTCGCGCAGGACAACATCGGGTTTTGGAAATGCCACAAGATGATGGGGCTCTTCAGCGGCGCAAGTCCGCGACGCAAAGCTCCAGTATAATGAGAGAAGGCGGGCCGCAAAACCATTTCCGGCCCGTATCTGAACGCAAGCGCACCTCGCGCGGTTGGCGAAACGTTACTCGCGATTGAGGACGAGCCTCGAAGGATCGCTCCGATATCCGTTGGACGTGGAGGCGCTCAAAACGAGTCAACACGCCCCCGGCGCAGCGCGGCCGCGCCGGGAAAACAACGACGTGCCATAGCTCCTACAGCAATAACTCGCATATCCAGACGTGAGCCGGATCAGTGTTGCGCAGCACAGTCCAGCTGTCGCGGGTAATGGCTTGCTCGTCCAGAAGCTCACTCACTTTCATCCTCGAACAGTATCGCTTTGGTGTGCGAGCTGGACATAGATGCTTTGGGTAAGATTGGCAAATCATGTTACCGCACCGAAGTAGCTCTTCGAAGTCAGCGGTGAGGGGCCGCAACTCGGGACTAATGGCGGCGGCATCCCGCGCGCGACGCGCCACGACACTTTCGAAAATAACACCACTGTCGCGAGGTCCGAAAGGATGACCTGCACCCACCATCCGATGTGGTGCTTTGGCATTGCTGCTGCGATCGCCGGGACCGTAGACGGCAAGGAGAATGCCCGCCGGAGGCCAAGAGCGGTGCGGGTGCCTACCAGTGTCCACGTTTGCAGCCTCGATCGCAGGTGTTGGTCTGCAACCTGACGCGGTGTACGATTCAAGGGATTTTAGTGCCAAGCCAGATTTCGTTCACCTGATTGGCCGGATCACTTCGCGAGCTCTGAGCTCAGCTCATGTAGAACAGTGCGATGCAGCCGTCGTATCAGCGGAAAGTCATGCGGAGCGCCGCCGAACGAGCTGTATGAAGCGCAAGAAGAACAGAGAGTAGGTCGCAAACGGCCGAACAATCCTAGAAGGGGCCGTGACATTGGTTGGTCTTGGGCGGAGAGACCATCATGGATGCCTCTTGCAAGAACATGTTGCGCATCCAAATGCTTGCAGGATCAGTATTATGAATGGCCGGCCACTGGACGGCCTCGGTGAATGTGAGAAGTCGCAGCGGCGGTTCGATGACCCGCAGGGGCATCGTGTCTGCGAAATGGCTGACCAGTCTTGAGGGCATACTCGCTATACGGTTGGTGCCCAATAACATAGGCGGAATCATACCAAAACCCTGCACTGCGACCTCGGTGCGTATCTTGAAACCATGCTCGAGCAAGAGCCATTCGTGGAAGGAGGGCCTCAGGGAGCCCCCGAACCGGGCTTCCACGTGCCCGATCGACATGTATTTCTCGAACGTAAGTCGCGGCGCCAGCTGCTTGTTCATGGGGCAGCCCACGCAAACGAACGTGTCCTCGAACAGTGCCGCCTTGGGATGCGCACTCGACATGAACATCTCCGGATACATGAGAAAATCGACTTCACCGCGCCGGAGAAGTTCATCGGGTTCCTCTAAGGGCGGCAGCAACTCGAAATTGATCGTCGGAGCTTCCCGCGCGACGCGGTCCACGATTCTTCGAAGAAACACGACAGTCATGAAGTCGGACAGGATGATCCTGAAGCGCCGACTCGATTGAGACGGAGTGAAGCCCTCCGGAGAGATGATGGAGAGCTGAATGTGAGCGAGAGCCTCGCGAATTGGGGCTGCGAGCGCTTGAGCCCGCGGCGTTGGGACAAGCTTCCGGCCCCTCATCGTGAATAGCTCATCGCGAAAGTAAGTGCGAAGCCGCGCGACGGCAGCACTCATGGCAGGTTGACTGAGGTTGATGCTTCTTGCCGCCGCAGTGAGATTGCCTTGCGTCACCAGGGCGTCGAACGCGACGAGGAGATTCAGATCGAGGCCCTTGAAACGCATAATCTTGAGTGATCCACCGTATGAATGTGTTCTATCGATACAATCGATTTTACCATTTGTACCGACTGAGGATAGCAAAGGATAGTTTAGCGAGATGCCAGATCTATCAGAATGGTTACAAATCGTAGCGCGTCTCAGCCCAGCGCCAGGGATCGATCAAGACATCTGGACCGTGCGGTCGCAGTTTCGCGCGTGTTGCGCAAGTCCTATCTCGGCGAGCTAGCACGGTGGGGATCCCCAAATGTGCGTGGGCGTATAGGACGAGCAAACCATCGTATGGCTTCGCCAACCCATTCTATACCGGCCGTGTACCGCTGTAGAATTGAGCAAACGCTTAACCTGACCGTAGATTTCCCTCCAGTTGGACCCCTTCGGTTGCGGGTGCCAAATGTGTTTTGGTCGCATCCGATTGCGTCCTTGCTGCGGAGAAATCGTGCCGAACATGCAAGCGAAGGCGTCCTTGGCGAATCTGATGCGAGTTGCGCACACGCTCGACGTCGTATCCATTGTGAATGCACATCGGGCAGTGCGTGAAGCCCTGACAGATGTGGTGTTTTCCGCTGGCTACGTACCCGAACCCTTCGAGAGCGCAGACGAGTTCTTGAAATCGGGCCGCCGTTTGATCACGTCGTGCTTGATCGCGGACATGCAGTCGAGCGTGATGAGTGGCTTTGAGCTTTTTCATCATCTGGCTGGATCCGGAGGCGCGATTCCCACCGTTCTGCTCACAGACAACTCCGAAGACGATATGAGTCGAATCCTGCAAGCTGGACTCCAGTTCTTGAGCAAGCCTTTCGAGCGCAGCGAGCTGTTGGCCTGCGTCAGGAGCCAGATAATGAATAGGAATTACTCTCTATGGAAATGATCGCGCCCGGATCCACACGAGGTGTTTCGGCGCGCCCTCCAGTTCGTTGGAGGCTGTGCTGGGAGAATGAGCTTCAACTTGCTGACCATATTGAATTGTCCGACTTCTTCCGGAAGACCTATGGTCCGACCGGGGCATTCAATGCAAAGCCCTTTGAGGGTCATCGAAGCTGGGCCGGCGCAAGGCCTGAGATTCGCGCAATCGGCTATGATGATCGTGGTGTTGCGATTCACATCGGCGCACTGCGCCGCTTCATAAAAGTGGGTGAGGTCGATCTGCTTGTGGCTGAACTCGGATTGTACGGGGTACGCCCGGATCTCGAGGGGCTCGGAATCAGCCACTCCATCCGCGTGATGTATCCCGTATTGCGAGATCTTGGGGTGCCGTTCGGTTTTGGCACGGTCCGATCTGCCCTGCAGAAACATATTACCAGGCTGCTCGGGCGACAGGGATTAGCGACTGTTCTGCCAGGGCTCCGTGTCCGGTCCGCTCGTCCGGATATCTATCTCACTGTGCCTCCGACGCGCGTGGAGGACGTGGTCGGCCTCGTTCTGCCGATTGCGAGGCCAATGAGCGAATGGCCGGCCGGTGAGATGATTGAACGGAACGGGCCAGAACTGTGACGTCTGCAGACAACGAGACTGAAGCGCGGAGCGACTGCGCCGACTCCGGCGGAGAGCGCTGTGTCTATCTGACGTTTGATGATGGTCCCAACCCGCATTGCACGCCGGCTATCCTGGATGTGCTGGCGCAGCATCGGGCCCCCGCCACTTTCTGCGTGATTGGTGCATATGCAGCGGGCCAGCCGGAGCTGATCCAGCGCATCATTGCAGAAGGCCACGAACTCGCAAACCACACAATGACGCACCCGGATTTATCCAAATGCATGCCGGATGAGGTGGAACACGAGATCCTAACGACGAACAAGGTCATCGGAATGGCCTGCCCGCGAGCCTCTGTGCGGCACATGCGTGCGCCGTATGGGACTTGGACCAAGGAGGCCCTCGCCGCGTCGGCGAAGGCCGAACTGGCAGCCCTGCACTGGTCAGTGGACCCGCAAGACTGGTCTCGTCCTGGCGGCGAGGCGATTGTTGCCGCGGTGCTGGCCTCGGTCCGGCCGGGAGCAATCGTGCTCCTGCACGACGGGTGCCCTCCCGACGAGTTGAAACGCTGCCCTCACTCTGGTCGGCGCGACCAGACTGTGACGGCGCTCGCCCAGCTCATTCCAGCACTGCATGACCTTGGATTTGCAATCCGGTCGCTTCCTCAAACTCACTGAATAGATCAAATCACATGAGCCTGCTTGCCACCATCAGCACCGCTGCTGTTGCCTCCTACGCTTTGCTCTCCAGCGTCCATAAGAGCGCGCAGGCGCTTTATGCGCTGCGAACCGACGCCTCACTGCCGCCGTACGACGTCGTCGAGAGCGCAGCTCTGCCCAGCGTGGATATCATCGTGCCCTGCTTCAACGAGGATCCGCGCACGCTGGCGGCCTGCCTGAAATCTCTCGCAACCCAGGATTACCCAGGGCGATTGCAGGTGTATGTGGTCGATGACGGCTCTGCAAATGTCGGTGCAGTGGCCCCGGTCCATGGGAGCTACGCGTATGACCCGAGGTTCACCGTCATTCTGCTGCCAAGTAACGTTGGAAAGCGTAAGGCGCAGATCGCAGCGATCCGCCGGTCGTTCGGCGATCTTGTGCTCAACGTCGATTCCGATACGGAGATCGCCAGCGACGTGGTCAGCAAACTCGTACGCAAGATGCAGGATCCAGCCGTCGGCGCGGCCATGGGGCAATTGACGGCCAGCAACCGGAACGACAGCTGGCTGTCCCGATTGATCGACATGGAGTACTGGTTGGCTTGCAACGAGGAGCGCGCGGCGCAGACGCGCTTTGGTGCCGTCATGTGCTGCTGCGGGCCGTGTGCCATGTACCGCCGCTCCGCGCTGCTGTTGCTGCTGGACCAGTACGAGACGCAGTTCTTCCGGGGAAAGCCGAGCGACTTCGGTGAGGACCGCCATCTGACGATCCTCATGCTCCAAGCAGGGTTTCGAACCGAGTACGTTCCGGACGCCATCGCCGCCACGGTGGTCCCGGACAGGCTCTTGCCTTATCTGCGGCAACAGCTCCGCTGGGCGCGGAGCACTTACCGCGACACGCTGCTGGGTTTGCACCTGTTGCCCGGCCTGGACCGGTACCTTACGCTCGACGTGCTCGGACAGAACCTCGGGCCGCTGCTGCTCGCCATCTCGTCGATTGCCGCGCTCGCTCAGCTCGCGGTCACCGGCACCGTGCCCTGGTGGACCGGCCTGACCATCGTCGCGATGACCGTGATTCGATGCAGCGTGGCGGCCCTTCGTGCCGGCGAGCTTCGATTTATCGGCTTCTCGCTGCACACGCCGATCAACATCTTCCTCCTGCTCCCGATGAAAGCCTATGCGCTCTGTACCTTGAGCAACAGCGACTGGCTCTCGCGCAAAGTAGCGAAATCATCAGACGTCGATGAGTCGAAGGCATCGATCGAAGACGAGACAAATGGACCAAGCCTTAACCCGGCATCGGAAACGCCTGGCTCAATTCGCGGGGCAGGTCTTTCGCGCGCTTCCTCGCAGCTGATCGCGTCTGATGGCATTGCGGCCGCGACTGACTGACAGCTTTGAGGGGATTTAGTGGTGAGCGTGGACAAGACATATCAATCGTTGCAACGGGAGCTGACCAACGATGACCCGTGGCGGCTTGACGACAATCCGTTCGAACGTGAGCGTCACACCCAATTGCTACGGCTATCGCTGTCGAACGGCGCCGTCTCAACCGGCCTCGAGATCGGGTGCGCGGCCGGTGCATTCACAGAAAAGCTTGCTCCTCACTGCAAGCGGCTCACGGTCATCGATGTTATGCCGCGAGCGATCGGTCGAGCGGTCCAGCGGACCAAGAGGTGGTCGCATATCAGCTGGGCGGCGAGCGATATTCTGCAGTTCTGGACCGAAGAGCTGTTCGATCTGATCGTGGTCGCCGAAGTTCTCTACTATCTCGAAGACATGACACGGATGCGTACCGCAATCGACAAAATGGTGAAGATGCTTGCTCCAGGTGGGCATCTGGTCTTCGGATCTGCACGTGATGCCACCTGCAGGCGATGGGGGCATGTCGCTGGCGCCGAGACAGTCATCACGATTTTGGCTGAAGTGCTCATTGAGGTCGAACGCGTGCAGTGCCAGGGGCAGTCGGCGGACGAAGACTGCTTGTTGGTCCGCTTTCGCAATCCGGAGCGATCTTCGATTTGTTCTAACGGCCGAGCTTGAAAGGAGCTACGATGCGCATTTGCGGTATTAAGTTGACGCATGACGGGGCAGTCGCTCTGATCGAGGACGGCCGGGTGGTGTTTTGTGTCGAACAGGAGAAGCTAAACAACAATCCTCGTTATCAAACCATCGACAACCTGGATGCCGTTGTTCGCGCCTTGGCGGAGCACGGGCTGGATCCGAGCGATGTTGATCAGTTCGTCATTGATGGCTGGGATGGAGAGTTCGAGTCACAGTTTGAAGTCCTTAGTGGGACGACGACCATCAAGCTCAAGGGCGCGCCGTATGTCGAACGGCAAGGCGATAGCCCCCTGACGTCCCGCGATCGGATCGGCCTCATGCTTGATGGGAAGCTATATCCCTATCAAAGCTATCCCCATGTCACCGGGCACGTAGCATCCGCATACTGCGCCAGCTCGTTTGCCAAATCCGGACAATCTGCTTTCTGCTTGGTGTGGGACGGCTGCATGTTTCCGCGCCTCTACTATGTAGAGCCCCACGGCATCCGGTTCATCGAGTGCCTGTTTCCGATCATAGGTCACGCCTATGCGACGGCAGGACATCACTTTGGACCTTACAGGCGGGCAGACCGGACCAGCTGGGATCTCGGTATTGCCGGCAAGCTGATGGCCTATATCGCGCTGGGATCGCCCGACGAGGATTGTATTGAGACGTTTCATGAACTTTATGAGGCGCACTTTGCCACGGATGCTGAGGGCGCTTGTCCTGAGCTTGAAGAGATCAACAGCTCACAATCGCCACTTGAAGCTCTGCACGATTTCTTCGATGCGTGCGCAATGCGATTGAAGGAAAAACAGGCCCAAGACGTCCTTGCGTCATTTCACGTGTTTCTAGAGCGTCTGCTGGTTCGCACCATTGCTGATGTGGTGGAGCGGCATTCGAATCTTGCGGGGGCGCGTAACCTCTGCATAGCCGGCGGCTGTGGCCTGAATATTAAGTGGAATAGTGCATTTCGTGCGACAGGCCTGTTCGATTTCGTGTGGGTGCCGCCCTTTCCGAACGACAGCGGCTCAGCCATTGGTGCTGCTTGCTCTGCATTGGCGGCACAGCAAGGCTTTAGAGCTCTGGAATGGTCGGTCTACAGCGGACCGGCCGTGCGTCCCAGCGAAGTCCCGCCCGAATGGGAGGGCGCGCCCTGCACTATGGGCCAACTTGCGGCAATCCTCGCTTGCGACAAGCCCGTGGTCTTCCTTGCCGGGCGTGCCGAGCTCGGGCCGCGAGCCTTGGGTGGCAGAAGCATTCTCGCGGCTGCGAGCTGGGAAGGAATGAAAGATCATCTCAACGACATCAAACTTCGTGAGCATTTCAGGCCGGTAGCGCCGATATGCCTGGAGGATCGTGCCGCGGAGATTTTTAGCCCTGGAATACCTGATCCGTACATGCTGTTCGATCACCAGACGCGACCAGAATGGCGGGACAAAATTCCCGCCGTCGTGCATCTCGATGGATCTGCTCGTCTACAAACCGTTTCTAGAACCTCTCAGCATAAAGTGGCCGAGCTTCTCGTCGAATACGAGAAGCTCACAGCCATTCCGCTGCTTTGCAATACCAGCGCCAATCTGCATGGACGCGGCTTTTTCCCGGATGCTGCCGCCGCGTGCCAGTGGGGACGCGTCGATCACGTATGGTGTGACGGCCTGCTTTGGACAAAAAAGCGCGCAAGCGAGGAAGCGGCGGGAACAACGTCCGTCGCGATGGCGTAAGCAAATGTCAACCGCGGCAGTCGACCTTTTCCAGGTGAGCAAGTTCTACGACGACAGGGTCGTCGTGGACGCTCTTTCGTTTACGGTCTCGCCGGGAGAGTGCTTCGGTCTGCTGGGACCAAACGGCGCGGGTAAAAGCACGCTTGCGCGTTTGATCCTGGGTGCTGCATCGCCCGACGCAGGTAAGATACGCGTGCTCGGCGAGCCAGTGCCGGCGCGGGCGCGCTTGGCGCGCCGGGGGATCGGGGTTGTCCCACAGTTCGATAACCTTGATCTTCAGCTCACGGTGCGCGAAAACTTGCTCGTTTTCGGGCGCTACTTCGCCATGAGCGCGGCTGAGGTGGAAGCGGCCACGCCGTCACTGCTCGAATTCGCACGCCTGCAGAACAAGGCGGACGCGCGAGTCGCCGAACTGTCAGGCGGCATGAAGCGACGCCTGACGTTGGCACGGGCCCTCATTAACGATCCGCAGCTCTTGGTCCTTGATGAGCCGACGACCGGCCTCGATCCGCACGGCCGTCACCTGATTTGGGAACGCTTGCGCTCGTTATTAGGGCGCGGCAAAACGATCCTTCTCACCACCCACTTCATGGAAGAGGCGGAGCGATTGTGCGACCGCCTGTGCGTGCTCGAGCACGGCCGTAAGATCGCCGAAGGTCAGCCTCGCGCGCTGATCGAGCAGCAGATCGGCTGCCAAGTGATTGAGATTTACGGCGGTAACCCGCACGAACTGCTGCCGCTGGTCAGACCCCAAGTGCAGCGCGCTGAGGTGAGCGGGGAGACGCTGTTCTGCTATGTCACGGATCCAGAGCAGGTGCGCCTCCGGCTTGTCAACCGCACGGATCTGCGCTTTCTGCAGCGTCCTCCAAATCTGGAGGATGTGTTCTTGCGGCTAACCGGGCGAGAGATAAAGGACTGAACGATGTGGCAACGTTTTGCGCCGGCGCTCCCTGCTAATCCATGGAACTGGATGGCGGTATGGCGCCGCAATTTTCTGGTCTGGCGGAAAGTTGCTCTGGCATCGGTTCTTGGGAATCTGGCCGAGCCGATGAGCTCTCTGTTCGGTCTCGGTTTTGGCCTTGGAATGATCATAGGTGGTGTTGAGGGCGCCTCATACATCTCGTTTCTGGCGGCTGGAATGGTTGCCACAAGCGCGATGGTCTCCGCAACCTTCGAAACGATCTATGCGGCTTACGCTCGCATGCAGACAAATTGCACCTGGGAGGCAGTGCTCTGTACGCCCCTTACGCTCGGCGACATTGTCCTCGGTGAAGTGGCATGGGCAGCGAGCAAGGCCTTGCTCGCCGGGACCGCGATCACGATTGTGGCCGTCACGCTGGGTTACGCAGAGTGGTCATCCATCCCCTACGCGTTACCAGCCATCGCCCTCACTGGCGTTACTTTCGCGAGCCTCGCAATGGTCGTTTCAGCACTTGCACCGAGCCACGACTATTTCATCTTCTACCAGTCGCTTATTCTTACGCCCATGATGTATTTAAGCGGGACGATCTTCCCAATGAGCCAGTTGCCCGGTTCATTTCAACGCATCGCAGCCTTATTGCCGCTGAGTCATTCGGTCGATCTCATTCGTCCAACAATGCTTGGTAGACCGGTTGACAGCGTCGGATTGCATGTGGGCGCACTTTGCATCTACGCAGCAGTTCCCTTCCTCGTCTCGTCCGTGCTCCTTCGGCGGCGCCTGATGCGGTGAGAGGAATAAGATCTAAAGCGAAGCATCGCGTGTGCGAGATGAGATATCGGGCTTAGCGAACTTCCAATCGCGTGCGACGCTTATATGCGTCTCGTCAGCTAGCGATGCCCGATCGGACCC
The DNA here is from genome assembly GCF_023073025.1 of Bradyrhizobium sp. 76. NCBI lineage: Bacteria > Pseudomonadati > Pseudomonadota > Alphaproteobacteria > Hyphomicrobiales > Nitrobacteraceae > Bradyrhizobium > Bradyrhizobium sp. 76. The sequence goes on along the minus strand of NZ_JADPIS010000093.1, from coordinate 10,643 downwards.
GCGGGGCCTACTCCCAAAGCAAGCGATACGAATAGGCCAACAGGCCTCTCAGGATTAACGGAGAACAAGATGCTGTGTCTAGGATTGAGTGGCGGCCTCGACAGGGTCTATGAAAACCCCCTTGGGCTACCGGGCACGTTTCTGCACGACGGCGCCGCGGTACTTGTCAAGGACGGGCGCGTGATCGCTGCCGTGGAAGAGGAGCGCCTCAACCGGATCAAACATTCAAACAAGCTCCCGAGCAGTGCGATCGAATACTGTCTTGCAGCCGCGGGTGTGGAGCTTCGCGACGTCGATCGTATTGCGTTCTACGCTACTGAAGCCTATTGCAATGCAATGCTCGAACGGTTGTTCATCTCACAACCGGAAATCTCAATTCCCCTAGATGCGCATCTGCTGCTGCGGCACCTTCTAGCCACGGAGTTCGGTACCCAAGTTAATCCTTCCCGGGTGTCATTCGTAGGCCACCATCAGGCCCACGCCGTGAGCGCTCTGGCGATGTCGGGTTTTGAAGATAGCCTGGTCCTCGCGATCGACGGTTGTGGCGACTTCCTGTCGGGTCTCTTGGCTGTCGGGTCAGGCAGCGAAATGACCGAGCTTATGACGTTTCCAGAGAATAACTCTCTCGGACTGTTCTATCTGGAGACGATCCGATATCTCGGCTACGGCCTGTTCGACGAGTATAAGGTTATGGGACTGGCTCCTTACGGAGATCCCGCACGCTATCGTGAGCTCTTTTCGCAATTCTATGAGCTCTGCGCAAACGGTGGCTACCGCGTTCACCTCGAACGTATCGGCCCAGCATTGCTGCACAATATCGAGGTCCGGCGAAAGGGAATGCCGTTCACGCAACAGCATCGAGATGTGAGCGCATCGTTGCAGGAGGCGCTGGAGCGGATCGTGTTTCACATTCTGCGGCATTACCGTGAGTCGACCGGAATGAAACGGTTGTGCCTGGCTGGCGGGGTGGCCCACAACTGCACGCTGAACGGAAAACTCCTGTATTCAGGCCTGTTCGAAGACATCTTCGTGCAGCCGGCTGCGCATGACGCCGGATGCGCATTGGGCGCGGCATTGATGGTGTCGAACGAGGCCGGGCAGCCTGCGCCCCGCGAGCGACTACAGACGGTTTATTGGGGGCCAGATATCGGCAGCGACGATAGCATCGAAAAGGAACTGAAGGGATGGGCCGGACACCTCGAGTTTGAACGGACCGCTGACGTCGCAACCAGAGCAGCCGAGTGGATGGTTGATGGCGCCGTGATCGGGTGGGTACAGGGCCGATCGGAGTTCGGCCCTCGTGCGCTCGGCAACCGTAGTATTCTTGCGGACCCGAGGCCCGCGGCGAACAAGGACCGGATCAATGCGATGGTCAAGAAGCGCGAGGGTTATCGACCATTTGCGCCATCGGTTCTGGAGGAGGATGCGGGCGCGTTCTTTGAGTTGCCGGATGGTCGCGCAGAATATCCCTTCATGAATTTCGTCGTTCGCGTGCGCGAATCCAAGCGTGCTTTGCTGGGCGCGATCACGCATATCGATGGTACAGCTCGGCTGCAGACGGTTTCCCGCACGAACAATGCCGCCTATTGGGAACTCATCAATGCGTTCAAGAGCCTGACTGGCGTCCCGATTTTGCTTAATACGTCGTTCAACAACAATGCCGAACCGATCGTAGATTCCGTTGCCGATGCGATTACGGCGTTTTTGTCAACCGAGCTGGATGGCCTTGTGATCGGTTCATTCCTCGTCAAGAAGCGGGCAACAACGCTCGAAAGCTGGACTGCACTCGCTGTATCACTGCCGCCCCATGTATCTCTTTACCGGGTTCGCGCTCATGCGGGCCGAGAACGCCAGGAGACAGTCTGCGAGATCCGCATGGGTCACTCCAGCCAGGAGAGCGTGCGCGTCTCGCATGACCTGTTCGACATGCTGATGCAAATTGAGAAGGAAGCTGTTCTTGCCGATCTTCTCGCCAGGGTCACCTCTGATAGGACTAGGCGAGAAGCTCTCGTGAACGAACTGCGCGGGCTCTGGGATCTGCGCCGTATTCGGCTGCATCCGTCACAGACTGCGTGATCGCAAAAGGTGAGCAATGCGGAAGAGGGCTCTTTGGAGGCCTCTCGCATGACCTGCCAAACGCGGTGCCGTGGAGGAGGGTTGCGTTGATCGCCTTGCGTCCAGGTGACCAGCCGTCCACTGGCGTGGATCGGAATCGCAGATGCTAGGTGCGCCACACAAAGCTGATCTTGCACAACGAGAAGGGTTTGATAACTTGACCAAGGAACGCTTTGTTATTTCTCGGAGGCGTACCGGCTTTGGTGACTGCCTCTGGTCACTGGCGTCGGCCTGGTCGTACGCGCAGCGGACCGGGCGGACGCTCGTCGTTGACTGGCGCGGTTCCTGCTACATCGACCGACCGTTCAGCAACGCCTTTCCGGTGTTCTTCGAGCCGGTTGAGGACATCGCTGGGGTACCGGTGATTTGCGATGACCGGATCAACCAGCTCTCGTTTCCCGGACCGTTCTTCCCGCGGTGGTGGAATAGGCCGTCGATCGACTGCATCAATCGTCCGGATGAGCAGATCTTCCGAGAACGTGACGAACTGACCGAGCTGTTCCAGGCGAGAGAAGATGACGAAGCCAACACCATTGTCTGTGACGCCTGCCTGATGTGGCGTTGTGGCGAGGCAGCCGAACGACTGATCTTTCGAAACATCAAGCTCAGGTCTGAGATTCAAGCGCGGATCGACGCCTTGTATGAGGAACATTTTAGCGGCCATAGCATCATTGGCGTTCATGTTCGGCACGGCAATGGCGAAGATATCATGGAGCATGCGCCGTACTGGGCCGATTCGGAGCTCGCCCTTCGTCAGGTTTGCATGGCAATCCGTAAAGCCAAGGCTTTGCCATATCCAAAGCCTGTAAAGGTCTTCCTGTGCACGGACAGTGCACAGGTGCTCGATCGCCTATCGGGTCTGTTTCCCGATGTCTTCGCCGTACCAAAACGTTTCCAGGCCGATCGGGCAGGGCCGTTGCATAGTGCGGAAATGGGAATTGAAGGTGGAGCTTCCGCTCTCATCGACATGTATCTTCTTGCGCGATGCGCTACCGTGATCCGCTTTCCCCCCACCAGCGCCTTCACGCGCTATGCCCGTCTGCTCGTGCCACGGATTATTGAATTCGACCAGAGCAATCCGGAGCGCTTGACCCTGATCGATAATCCATACGAGCATTTCGCGGCTTCCTGAAGCGCCAGAATGTGGGCCTGAACAATGGCGGGCTAGATCATCGGTCTGATACTGCTGGCTTCGAAACGGTCGAGTTTCGCAACGTGTCGCAGGAACGTTGGATGGCGACTTCCGTCCCGCAAGCGACGGCTGACCGGCGCACTACCATGGATGCGGTGCGGTGGGAGGGCGAACGCCTGAGAAGCGTAAGGCCGATGCCAGCGGGGCCGGCGGTCTTGCCCGGCAACACTTCGGGCCCTCCGGTGTAAGTCGAGTCGCGCGGAAAGCTTACAGTTCTGTCATCCTCCAGCCAAGTCCGCCGTCGCTGGCCAGACGGTGAAAAGCACGGCAATGGCGGTCCGGGTCGCCCAGGAAATCTAACGTAACAGACAGTCACGTCAGAATGTCCCAGCAGCAAGGAGGCGCGTCCGGTAGATGGATCGCCTTTGCTGGGCAGGGCTTTCGTTTTCTGGACGACGGCCTTTGTTCATGCTCCGCTCGCGGAGTCCTTTCGGACGGAGGTGTGATGAACCGCGTGGCCGGCGGCCCATCGGTATTGCTCAAGAGCCGTATGTGCGGCCGCGCGTATCCAGGCCGAGAGCAACTTGGACGAACCGGCCATTAAATCCTGATCTCCGCCCGCAGCTAATCTATCTCGTCTAGCGCGCATGACCCACAGACCACTCGTGGAGTGGTGACGCAGTCAGCTCGCCATGGAAACCCCAGCCTCTGGCTCGAAGGCGTAGCGCACGCAGTGGGCGGCACCCGGGAGCTCGACGACAGCCATTGCTGCGGCGTTGCCGGTGTCGCAAAGCAAACAGGCCAGATGTTCGAAACCTGCCATTTGCGACGTAAAAGCGCGCCACCTGTGCCCTGCTTCGCTCTGGCCCGGATCCTGCACCAGGTGCACGAGCGAGGGGAGCGGAAGGGAGTCGCGTGTGAATCTAGGTCTACCAGATGACAACGCGGTCGCAGCTAAATCGTCGGAAACGGACCCTCGTGGTCCAATTCACGCCGATGGAGCGGGCCGTCCGCTGCGTGAGCGGAAGACGCTGGTATTGACCGGGGCATCGCGCGGTATCGGTCGCGCCACGGGAAGATTGTTTTCGGAAGCCGGTTGGCGCATCATTTCTTGCGCGCGCCAACCATTCGACGTGGTGCGCTGCCCATGGGACTCAGAGGGGGATAGCTATATCGAAGTCGACCTGAGCGATCATCGGACGCTACCGCGCGTGATTGCTCAGATAAAGGAGCGCCTTGCCGGCGCACCGCTGCAGGGACTGATAAACAATGCCGGAAACTCACCAAAAACGCCAAACGGTGCCCGGCTCACGTCGCTGGCGACCTCAGTCGATACCTGGATGAGCGTGTTCCACCTGAATCTGGTGGCGCCGATCCTGCTCGCGCAAGGTCTGTTCGATGAGCTAAAAGCGGCTTCAGGCTCGATCGTCAATGTGACTTCGATCGCCGGTGCGCGGGTGCATCCATTTGCAGGCACGGCATATGCCACGTCGAAAGCTGCGCTCGCTTGTCTCACGCGCGAAATGGCGCACGACTACGCCTCACATGGCATTCGCGTCAATGCGATCGCGCCCGGCGAAATCAAGACGGACATTTTGTCGCCTGACACGGAAGCGCATCTTGTGCCAAAGATCCCACTACGCCGGGTGGGTACACCCGAAGAGGTCGCCAAGGTCATTTTCTTCCTATGTTCAGATGCGGCAAGTTATGTCACTGGCGCCGAAGTGCCGATCAATGGCGGGCAACACTTGTGAGTGAATCCGTCCCTGGCGAACCCGGCTAACTGAGCTTTATCGATGGAAGCCATGTTGGCCGGGCGAATCCGCGCAGCGAGTTGGAAAGAATAAAGCGCAAAATCTAGTCACTGTAAGTGCTGCCGGCGTGCCATGAAGAGCCGTCATCTCTCGCCCCCGCCCTGAGAGCTGGATGTCAGATCGAGGCAGGCATGCAACACGAGTCTAACAAGTCCGATCGAGGTGATGGGGAGGACCAAGAAAGGAACGGAGAAGTCACTATGCTGGACAGCGTTTCCCTGCGCGAAACACCAAACTCAACCTCCGGCGCGGCCCCTTCCGCTTCTATTCTGCCATCGCAAGAGAAATCGCTAAGCACGATCTTTGAAATAGCGCACACGCTCACCGCCGTATGCCGGCTCGAAGCCAAGCTGGCGAGCGTCATCGAGCGTCTGCCATCGCTCGTGCAGATGCGGCGCGGCATCGTATGCCTGTTCGAACATGACGGGGTGCCCGAGATCATCGTAGACGGCGGGCGGAGCGAAGGGCGCGACGCGCGTTGCGGGGGGCGCTTGCCGCAAGGAGCAATTGATCAAATTGTGGCGACGGGGCGGCCGCTCATCGTCGAGAACGTAGCGCTGCATTCGATCTTCAGTTCTTCGGACGTCGAGATGCTAGACGCTGCCGGTAACACGTGCGTTGCCTTCATCGGCGTGCCCATAGAGATTGACGAGAAAGTTGTGGGTACGCTGAGCATCGACCGCATCGCAGACAACGAGGCGCATGCGCAGCTCGAGGACGACCTCCGCCTGGTGACGATGGTCGCAAGCCTTCTGGGCCAGACGGCGAAGCTGCATTGCACCTTTGTGCGCGACCGCGGGCGGCTTATGGACGAGGAGTTCGGGCCGCAGAAGCAGCCGTCGTCCGAGCTCAAGCCTCATGGGCGGGAGCGTAAGAAGGTCCAAGTCGAGGGAATTATCGGCGACAGTCCGGCGCTGCGCGCGATGCTTGAGAAGATCGAGCTGATCGCAAAATCGAATAGCACAGTTCTGTTGCGTGGCGAATCGGGTACCGGCAAAGAGCTGGTAGCGAAGGCTATTCACGAGCGTTCAGCGCGCGCCAAACGCCCCTTTATCAAGCTGAATTGCGCAGCCCTCACCGAGACGGTGCTGGAATCCGAATTGTTCGGTCACGAGAAAGGGGCGTTTACGGGCGCATTCAACGCGCGCAAGGGTCGCTTCGAACTCGCGGACAAGGGAACGTTGTTTCTGGATGAGATTGGCGAGATCTCGGCGTCGTTCCAGGCGAAACTCCTGCGCGTGCTTCAGGAGCAGGAGTTTGAGCGGGTGGGCGGCAATCAGACGATCAAAGTCGACGTCCGCGTGATTGCTGCCACGAACAAGAATCTTGAAGAGGCGGTGGCAAGGAAGGAGTTTCGTGCCGATCTCTATTATCGCATTAGCGTGGTTCCTCTGCTACTGCCGCCGCTGCGCGAAAGACGCACTGATATTCCGCTTCTCGCCGCTCGATTCTTGAAGAACTTCAACAATGAGAACGGCCGTGCTCTGGTCTTCGAGTCAAGTGCGATTGACGTTCTTATGAATTGCGGATTTCCCGGGAATGTCCGTGAGCTGGAGAACTGTGTGCAGCGGACCGCGACCCTGGCGCACGGATCGTCGATCGCAAGAGACGATTTTGCCTGCCGGCACGGGCAATGCCTGTCGGCCACGCTATGGAAGTGCGGGCCGGAGCAAGTGGCGCGACAGCCGAGCCCGATAATCTCACTTCCCGCGAGGCTGAGCATGCCGCCGACACAAGCTGTGGCACACGTTCAGCCGGTCGGTAGCGAACTGACGCCGCTAGAGCCACCCGGCCGACCCAACATAGGTGCCGCCAAGGTCACAGATCGCGAGCGCGTAGTCGCAGCGATGGAAAGGTCCGGGTGGGTACAGGCAAAGGCGGCGCGCTTGCTTGGACTGACGCCGCGCCAGATTGGCTATGCCTTGAGAAGGCACCGTATCGAGATCAAGCGCTTCTGAATAAAGAGTCGGCTCGCGTCTCTCTCGATCGCCGGGCGCGGTAGGAGAGCGTGCGCAAGAGGCGGTACTCTGGTCCATGAAGCGGATACGAAACCGATGTGCTCTGCTTGGACGTGGCGGAGCGTAAGCCATCTTTCGCGTCAGCCGCGTGCTGGTCATCGTCTGCTTGCAATGTATTCGCCCTATGAGAAATGATTAGGTGTCGAACCAGCGCAAGATCGCGGCCGGGCCATTTATGGCGCGACTCAGATGAGAGAGATCACGTCCCGCTTTACGCAGCTCGTCGCAGTCCCAACGGTCTCACCGTCAATCGCCAGCCGTTGCATACCTCTCTCATCGGCGAAGTGCCTGGGGTGGTATGACAGTTGCTATTCGTGGGGAGCCTGCTCAACATCTTAGGAGAAGCATATGCACAGCATCGTCTGCATCAAACAGGTCCCCGACTCCGCACAAATCCGCGTGCATCCTGTCACGAATACGATCATGCGGCAGGGCGTGCCGACGATCATCAACCCATATGATCTGTTCGCACTGGAAGCTGCGCTCGAGCTACGAGACAAGTTCGGCGGTGAAATCACTGTTTTGACAATGGGGCCGCCGTCGGCCGAAGAATCTCTCCGAAAGGCGCTGACATTCGGTGCCGATCGTGCTGTCCTGCTCACCGATCGTAGTTTCGCAGGCTCTGATACGCTGGCGACGAGTTACGCTCTGGCGTGCGCGATTCGCAATATCGGGAAGGAATATGGCCCACCAGACGTCATATTCACTGGCAAGCAGACTATCGACGGCGATACGGCGCAGGTGGGACCTGGCATTGCAAAGAGGCTCGGGGTCCAGCAGCTTACGTATGTTTCAACAATCAAAGCGTTGGACTTCAAAGCACGCACGATTGATGTGGAACGGCGCTGCGAAGGAGGAGTCCAAGTGCTGCGTTCCAACCTTCCTTGTCTCATCAGCATGTTAGAGGCAAGCAATCAAATTCGCCGCGGTGCAATGATCGACGCCCTGCGTGCGGCCCGTGCCTCCATCGTAAAATGGAGCGCTCAAACTGCCGGCGTGGATGACATGGCCAAATGCGGTCTGAGGGGGTCGCCGACGGTCGTCAAGCGTGTCTTCGCGCCCTCCGCACGAGCGGAGAAGGCGACGTGGGTGGAAGCGGCCGAGCAGCCGGCGCAAGCGTTGATCGACGCCATGTTCAAGCGCAACCCTACGCTCGAGACGGAGCTCGCGCAGCTTGCGCGCGGTACCTCATCCGCCCAAACTAGCGGTGCGTGAAGTCGCCGCTGATCGAGGCGGAGCCAGCGACGGCCCGGGTCGTGGTCATGCATTGGCCCGACGCTCGGTGCACCAGGCACGGTTCAAGCTTTTCGACCGCTCGCTGAGAATTGGCGAGCTGCGATACACCGGTTCTTCCTATGCGATGTCGAGCCGTATCGGGACGAGCCGTCGCTGATGCTGAGTGAGAATGGCTGAGCACTATCGCAACGCTCGATTCGTTCTGTGGTCGAGCGGCGCGATGATAATGCTCGCACTTTTCGGTTAGGTGAAAAACGAGCAGAGCTCGCGCGAGGGAGATACATCCCTCGCGCGAGCTCCACGTGCGCTGCCATGCAAACTTAACGGGCACGTTTTGAGGCTGCATGAATTCCGCAGTGGCCCGCGGCTCGCCGAGTGGCACGCGGACTACCGAGATCACCGCAAGGACCGCCACGCACCCCGCCCAGTTCAGTCTTGGACGTGAAGGTCCCCCGTGGGCGCGCTGCTAACGTGTGGTAAATTGCGCGCCTACGGCCCGGTTAGACCCCTCGGGTCGCGACAGCCTCGCAACTCTGTTGGTGTTTCCTGGATAAATCCTGAGCGCGGCGATAATGCCGAGCAAAGCTGCAAACATCAACCAGAAACCCGGCGAAGCCTTGTCGTCGGTCCGATCGATCAGCCAAGTCGATGCCAGCGGCGTAAAGGTACCAAAGAGAGCTGCGGCGAGTGCGAAGGCTAAAGAAAAGCAGGTTGTGCGAACGTGCTTCGGCACGATTTCGACCAAAGCGCCCAACATGGCGCCGCTGTAGGTGCCAAAATAGAACGAGAACATCATCTCCACTGCCACCATCTTGCCAAAGCTTGGGTCGGTCACAAGCCAGGACAACGCCGGATATACAGTCACCAAGGCAAGGCCGGCAATGGTCAGCAAGACCGGCTTCCGACCAATTCTATCAGAGATCGCGCCGCCAATTGGGTTCCAGATGAAGTTCGTCACGGCGACCAAAAGCGTCACCAAGAGCGTGTTCTGCGAGGACAGCTGCAATACGTGCTTGCCGAACGTAGGCGTGTACACTGTGACGAAATAGAAGGTCGTGGTCGTCAGCATTGCGATCATCATACCAAGAATGACAATGCGCCAGTTCGCAAGTGTGGAGGCAAAGACCTCGCGGGCCGTTGGGTGGGTCTTCATGACCAGAAACTCCGGAGTTTCCTCCAGCGTCCGGCGCAGGAAGAAGATAAGCGGAACGATCAAGCAGCCAAGGAAGAATGGGATCCGCCAGCCCCAGGCGGCAACCATTTCGGCCGGAAGTGCTTCGCTCAAAAAATATCCGATAAGAGCCGCGACAAAGATCGCAACCTGCTGGCTCGAGGACTGAAACGATGTGTAAAAGCCGCGGTTACCCGGGGTGGCAATCTCGGAGAGGTAGACGGAAACGCCGCCAACCTCAACGCCGGCAGAAAAGCCCTGCAACAGCCGTCCGAACAGCACGATCGCGGGTGCGGCAATGCCGATCGTTGCATAGCCGGGACAAAAGGCGATGATGACGGTGCCAATAGCCATAATCGAAAGCGTGATGATCAGGCCTTGCCGACGGCCAATCTGGTCAATATAGGCTCCAAGCACAATCGCGCCAACAGGTCGCATCAAAGCCCCCAGCCAGAACACACCGAAGGTGTTAAGCAGTGAAGCGGTTTCGCTTCCTGATGGAAAGAACGCGTTTCCGATGGCACTGGCGTAGAACCCGAACAAGAAGAAGTCGAACTGCTCGAGGAAGTTGCCGCTCGTCGCACGTAAGATGGCGCCAATGCGCGGTTTGGCCTTTGACGCTTGCGCGATGGACGCTGGTGACATGGCGAGTTTCCTCTCGGTTTGAAATGGCCGGTTCCGGAGAAAATCTCACGCCAGCCGAGTGCAGTTTCATGGCCGCGAATCTGCCATCAGGGCACTATCGACCAACCCGTAAGCGCCTGACATTTCCGGCATATTTTCGGCAATTGCCGCAAACTCGCACAGTTTTTCGGGCGTTATTCCGCTCGCGTCGCAGGAGTGACTCTCAACCTATTGAAACCTCGGGCAATTCTCGGTGGAAAGGTTGTTGTCTGTGGCGTGGCCGAATTCCTCATTGAGCGCACCGACATGCAATGAAAAGCAAGGACGAGATGCATGGCATACGAGCGGCAGGGAAGAGCTGCCGTGAGATGTCTGCTAGGGTCTGTTGGGATTCAGGATTCTCATCGGGGCTTGGTTGTGATTCAAGCTTGGGGTGGACCGATTCGTTTTGACTGACGCCCAATGGGCGAAGATGGAGCCGCATTGTCTTGGCAAGCCGGGAGATCCGGGCCGCAGCGGCAAGGACAACCGAC
>NZ_JADPIS010000049.1:0-667 GCF_023073025.1 Bradyrhizobium sp. 76 | reverse complement strand
GGACCGCGGCTGCATGACTGGTGTTATCTCGAATTGGCCGACCTCGAGGCCGAGCAGTTCAACAGCGCAAATGATGGTTTATGGACGCGCGGTCTACTGATCCGTCGTCGCATCGCCGATGATGACCTCGCCTTCTTCACCACCTGGTGCCCAGCGGGAACATCAATTGAAACGTTGGTCGCGGTCGAAGGCCATCGATGGGCGATCGAGGACAGCTTTGAAACCGCGAAAAACGAGTTCGGGCTGGATCACAACGAGAGCAGATCCTGGCATGGCTGGCACCGTCATGTGTCCTTGGTGATGCTCGCCTTCGCCATGATGGCCGCGATCCGACATCGCGCTAATCCGCCACCGCCCAAAAAAACCAAACCTCACCACCCGGCAAAAGCCAAAGCATAACCACGCCGCCGCTGATCCGTTGGTCAATCCAGGAAATCCGCCGCATTGCCATCAGACTTGCTCGAAAGCGTATTCAACCCGCACGCATCATCGCATGGTCTTTCTGGCGCAGAGCTCATCAGGCTGCCGCTCAACGCGCTCATGTCAAATCAAAAAGACAACTGTAATGCTAGAAGAGTCGCTGGTCTGAATCGGTCAGGCTCCAGATTTCGAATCGTCGACCATTCTTCTTTTCGACGGATCGAACAAGTTTAACGTGTGCCGTTAA
>NZ_JADPIS010000067.1:0-671 GCF_023073025.1 Bradyrhizobium sp. 76 | reverse complement strand
GCCTGCGATGTCCGGATCGAAGCTGTGTTGAAGGAACTCAGCACCCACAGGGGTCGTGATCATGGATCAGCACCGCCAGTCTCGCGGCGTCGGAACAGAACCGATCAGGCGAACGCTCTGGCTTTCGACGTCCGGGCGGCGCTGTTCGTGTTGCTCGGAAAGGACATCACTATGATCGACGGCCTCGGCCCTTACCTTTCGCTGAAGTTGATCGCGGAATGCGGCGACGACCTTACCTCATGGCCAAGTGCAAAGCATTTTACCTCCTGGCTGGGGTTGGCTCCGAGCAATAAGATCTCCGGCGGCAAAGTGCTCTCGTCACGAACGCGCCGATCCGGCGGTCGGGCCGCGGCTCTTCTGCGCCTCGCTGCCGTCACCGTCGGACGCACTGACACCGCGCTCGGCGCCTTTTACAGGCGCCTCTCGTCCCGCATCGGCAAGGCCAAGGCGGTGACCGCCACGGCCCGCAAGATCGCAGTCCTGTTCTACAACGCGGTGCGACACGGAATGGAGTATGTCGATCCGGGGGCCTCATCCTACGAGACGCGCTACCGCACGCGAGTCGTCAACGATCTGCATCGGCGTGCCAAGGCATTCGGGTTTGTTCTCCAGCCCGTGGAGCCGAAAGCTGGTGCTGCCGTTTCTTAGGAATCGTTCTCCAGCGTCAGCTC
>NZ_JADPIS010000028.1:0-32117 GCF_023073025.1 Bradyrhizobium sp. 76 | reverse complement strand
CGAGCAGAATTTGGCGGCGACGCTGGCGCTGGCGAGCCGGATCTACATCATCAACAACGGACACATCGTGCACGAGGGGCCGGCGCGGGAGCTCAAGGCACAACCGGAGCTGCTCCAGCGCTATCTCGGCGTCTAGTTGATTTCACCGAGCGCGACGCGACGACGCGGAGTCTTGACGACCTTGCGCTGAAATCGAAAAGGAGGAACACGTCAAATGAAATGCATTGCGGTAAGAACGGTTCAACTGTTGCTGGCGGCGTCAATGTCGGTGACGACTGCACACGCGGCCGAAAACAAGGTCGTGATCGGCGATATCGACGATATGTCCGGCCTGTATGCCGACGTGATCGGCCCCGGCGGCGTCGAGGCGGCCAAGATGGCGATCGAGGATTTTGGCGGCAGCGTGCTCGGGAACAAGATCGAGTTCATGGTGTCCGATCACCAGAACAAGCCCGACGTTGGAGCCCAAAAATTGCGCGAATGGGCCGATCGGGATGGCGTTACGATGATTCTCGGCGGATCGAACACGGGAGTCAGCCTGGCGATGAACAATGTCGCCAAGGAGAAGAAAATTCCGTTCATCGCTATCGGCGCAGCCGGCGCATCACTGACCGGCAAGGACTGCACACCCTATACGGTCCACTACGTCTACGACACGACGGCGCTCGGCAACGGTACCGCCAAGACCATGGTCAAGCAGGGCGGTAAAACCTGGTTCTTCCTCACCGCCGACTACGCCTTCGGCACCCAGTTGCAGGAGTCCGCCTCGAAGGTGGTTGAGGCCAATGGCGGCAAGGTGATCGGCGCCGTGCGCGTTCCGCTCTCCACGTCGGACTTCTCAAGCTATCTGCTCCAGGCCCAAAACGCAGGTGCGCAGGTGCTTGGACTCGCCAATGCCGGCAACGACTTCACCAATTCGATCAAGGCTGCCGACGAGTTCGGCATCGCCAAGACAATGAAGCCGGCCGCATTGCTCGCCTTCATCAGCGACATTCACAGCCTCGGCCTCAAGACCGCACAGGGCCTGTACCTCACCACCGGCTGGTATTGGGATCTTAACGAGAAGACCCGGGCCTTCGCCAAACGCTACTATGAGAAGACGAAGCGCGAGCCCACCATGAATCAGGCGGGCTACTATTCGGCGACCATGAGCTACCTCAACGCGGTCAAGGCTGCCGGCTCCACCAATTCAGAGAAGGTCATGGCGGAGCTCAAGAAGATGAAGATCGACGACATGTTCACTAGCAACGGCAAGATCCGTGCCGACGGCCTGATGGAGCATGAGATGTATATCATGCAGGTCAAGAAACCCGATGAGTCCAAACAACCTTGGGACTATTACAAACTGGTTCACACGATGTCGGGCGAAGAAGCATTCGGAAAGTTGACCGACTCGGCGTGTCCGCTGGTTACGCACTGATAGTCGTGTTCCAACCGCGTCGTCGCACAAGAGGAGCGCACCCGCAAGTGCGCTCCTCTTGGAGTACGTAACAGCGGGCGTGCGCGGCGGCACATCCGCGGCGCTTGCTCTCTCGCTGCCGGACAGCCGGACCAAAACTCCGATCCTGGCGGCAACCTATGGTGTCGTGTTGCTCAGCGCTGCGCAAAGCCCCTGTAGAACTCCCCGCAACACCAGCCGGAGCGGGGATTTCAGTACGCCGGGGACGACCCGTCAAGCGCAAGGGCGGAGCCTGCCAGGCGTTTTAGCGCGCCGGTACCGCTCCAGAGCCTGAAAGGATTCCGAGCGCCTGCGAGCACACACACCCGGAATGAGTGCCGCCCGAGAGGGCGGATGATGCAGCTGCTGCCGCCTGATCCTCTCCACGGCCGACTTTCCGGACGCCGTGTTCCGTCGTGGAAGGTTGAAATGACGCCCATGCGATGTATAACCGGGGTTCGGGTGTTCGCTGTATCGACAGCGACAGGAAAGCGATGGTCGGGCCGCCACGCGGAGATCCTGCGCCCGTGAACCACAATCCTCCGTTTGACGATCTGCCGAAAGCCCGGCGGCTGGCCGAACAGGCCCTCAACACCCTTCAGCGGTTCCTGCATGTCGAGGCTGTCAGCGGTGCGGTCCTGCTCGCTGCCGCCGCCGCTGCACTGATCTGGGCGAATTCCCCAGTGGCTCACAGCTATCACGATTTCTGGCACCTTCCGGTGACGATCGCCCTGGGAGAATTCGTCTTTTCACGCTCGCTGCATTTCTGGGTCAACGACGTGCTGATGACCGTGTTCTTCCTCGTCGTGGGCATGGAGATTCGGCGGGAAGTCCACGAAGGCGCGCTGAGCAGGCTGGACCAGGCCATGCTGCCGCTGGTCGCGGCGATTGGTGGCGTCGTCGTCCCGGCACTGATCTATCTGAGTCTTAACGCCGGTCCGGATCGAGGGCAGGGCTGGGCCGTGCCTACGGCGACGGACATCGCCTTCGCAGTCGGAGTGCTCGCCCTGCTCGGACGAAGAATCCCGGTCAATTTGCGGGTCTTCCTCCTTGCTCTGGCTATCATCGACGACATCATTGCAGTGCTGATCATCGCGCTCTTCTACACCGCAGGCCTTCAGCCTGGCGGTTTCGTCGTGTCGATGATCGGCGTTGTCGCCGTCCTGGGCTTTCGCCGGATCGGGGTCGGCTCTGCGCTTTTCTACGTCCTACCTGGTTCTCTGGTTTGGATCGGGTTCATGGCGGCTGGGATCCATCCCACCCTAGCGGGTATGCTGCTCGGGGTGATGACTCCCGCGCGCGCCATCCCGATGCGGGAACCACCACTGGAGATGGTCTCTCGCGCTCTCAAGCAGTTGCGAAGCAGCGATGCGGTCAGGGCGAAGGATCCGCACAGGTTGGCCCAACCCCTGCGGGACCTGCGCGTGGCCCAACGGGAGCTACTGCCGCCGGTCTCTCGGGTGCAGACGGCGCTGCATCCGTGGGTGGCATACGTCATCATGCCGATCTTCGCGCTGGCGAACGCCGGCGTCGGCCTGACGAGCGTCGATCTACCCGCCGGTGGACGTTTGGTGATGCTGGGCACAGCGCTCGCCTTGGTCGCCGGCAAGCCGCTTGGCGTCGTCGGCGCGACTTGGGCGGCCGTACGACTGGGCTGGTGTCGGTTGGCTCCGGGAGTTTCCTGGGCTGGGGTCTGCTTGGTCGGGCTGCTGGCCGGGATCGGTTTCACCATGTCGATCTTCATTTCGATGCTCGCCTTCGCGGATGAAGGACTCCTGACGGCGGCGAAACTGGGCGTCCTTCTCGGCTCGCTTGTTGCAGCGATGCTCGGCCTCGGCTGGGGCTTCAGCCAAGTCCGGCTCTTGTGAGGTGTGACCCATGCCCTTTAGAGCCCCGCATGTCTCGTTCGTGTCGTTTGCCGTCGAGGTCCAATCCTCCGGAGTGACCCAGGTGATGATCGTCGAGACGGACCTGCATCTGAATCCACGGCATCCCGCCTACGACCGCTTGGCCGTGACGCACTGATCGCAGCGGCAGAGGCGTACACGAGCGCCAATGTGGAACGTCCTTCTTCCATTCGGCTCATTTCGACCCGCAGCGGGGAAATCTACGGTTTCATCAGCCGCGGCCCTGCTACGACTCGTGAGCTGGAGGCCGGTGACCGAGGCGAGGTATTTGAGTGCGGAAGGGTAGCATTGCTCCGGAGGCGAGAAGAATTGGTAGGCGAATATGAAACATGTGCCGTCTTTGCTGGGCGTGGTCGTCCTGTTTTGCATCGTCTTCTTCCTGACGAGAGCGTCTCTTTCGACGCCTCAACTGGCAGGTGGCATTTGCATCGCTCTCCTCGTTTATGCCGCCACTATGGTTTGGCATATCCGCAACATCCTTCGGTGATCGAGAGAGGCGGCCAAGGCGCCGAGCAGCCGATGACCCAGGTCTCGGACCCTCGGAGATGCCGGCGCTCAGGCCGCTAGTCGCACCGGCAATCGCGCCAGCGCGCGGATGCCAAGCCGCTTGTGCCACCTGATGTCTTCGGGCCCACGGGCAAGCCGCAAGTCGGGAAAGCGATCCAGGATGCGCTGAATTCCTATCGACGCATCTGCGCGCGCGAGCTGGAAGCCGAGGCAAAAGTGTACGCCGGTGCCGAACGAAAGGTGCGGATTTGGGTGGCGCGTAATGTCGAACGTGTGGGGCTGCTCGAACCTTGCCGGGTCGCAGTTCGCTGCGGCAAGGAATGCCGCAAACATCTCGCCGCGCCGGACCTGGCGTCCTTGCCAGATCAAATCCCGGGTTGCGAAACGAGGCTTGGTCATCTGCACGGGGGAGACGTAACGAAGACATTCCTCGATGCATGTGGGCATCAGGCCCGGGTCTTGGCGCAACCGGCTCAACTGGTCCCTATTCATGAGCAGCGCGTAGAGACCGCCCGATATCAGATGTGTAGTGGTTTCCTGTCCCGCACCGAAGAGCAGGAAGATCATGGAGACGATTTCGTCCTCGCTGAGCGTGTGGCCTTCGATCTCCGCCTCGCGTAGCGCAGCGATCAGACCCTCAGGCCGCGCCCCGCCACCGGGTCTCGAAACGCGTCGAAGGTAGCGCACGACGCTGATCACACCGGGGATGGCGCGGATCACCGCAAAGACATTCGCAGTGTCCTTCAACCCACCCAACCAGTTCTTGAACCGCTCGTGATCCTTCTCCGGCAACCCTAGCATCGCGCAGATTACCGAAAGGGGCAGATATCGGCAGAACTCTGCCATGAGATCGGTCTCGGGCTTGCCGTCCAGCTTGTCGAGCAGCCGATCGGCCGTCTCAACGATCGTCGGCTTGAGAGCTGCGATCGTGCGCCTCTGGAAGGCGTGGTCGACGAGGGCACGCAGGCGACGGTGCTCCGGATCGTCGTGGCCGAGCATGTTCGACGCAAGAAGCCCGAGCGTCCCCGGGAGAACTTTCAATATCCGCTCTTGCGTTCTGCTTCCGGCGTTAGCGGGATCGCGCTCGAAGTCCTGGCTGTTTTTCAACAGTTCTGCGCAGCTCTCATGGCTCGCCGCGAGCCAGGTGCGGCCGACGATCGGCAATCTCAAGCGCACCACCGGGCCTTCGGTTCGCATGCGGTCGAGCGTCGTAAAAGGGTTCGCGTGAAAATCCGGGGACAAGATGTCGAACCGTCGCTCGTCGGACATGTCTGCTTCCGCGCTTCTGTTTGTTGTGGTTGGAAATTGAGCGGTGCTGCGTCTCGAAGACAGCCTACTTCAGGCCTTCAATCCTTCACGTCACGCCGGCGCGGGTGGTGCGTTTCGCGGCCCGGCCGAGGGTTGGACACACTGAAAAGTACAGCAGCGTAAATCCCCGCGCATCCCAGGCGTCGTCTGGATGTTCGGCAAGGATAGCACGCGCGACCGGACTGCGGCCGCGCAGGCCTGCAGACTGCAAGGCTGAAGGGGAGCGTTGGATCGGAAGAGCAAGCGGATCCATTCAAGCTGCCTCGGCGCGTGCGCGTCTTGCGTTCAGTGAAAGTACCGGAACTGCACAATGTATACCGCCGCTCCGGCGAAGTATCCGAGGAGCGCGAGTACGCTGATTTTTCGCATGTACCAAATGAACTGGATCTTCTCGATTCCCATCGCGGCAACGCCCGCAGCGGAGCCGATGATCAGTATCGATCCGCCCGTGCCGGCGCAGTAGGCGATGAATTCCCAAAGGAAACTGTCTGGTGGATACTGGCCCATTCCATACATGCCCATCGATGCTGCGACCAATGGAACATTGTCGACGATGGCGCTGAGCAGCCCCAACGCGAGCACGATTGCGTCGGTGCGGCCGATGCTTTGATCCAGCCAAGCTGCAAGGGCGGCCAGGATATGGGTGTGCTCCAGCGTGGCAACGGCCAGCAGAATGCCCAGGAAGAAGACGATTGAGCTGAGGTCGATCTGGGTGAGAGCGTGCGCCACGGTCAACGGCCTTCTCTCCAGCGGTTGCTTCCGGCGATGAATGATCTCGCCGACGAGCCACAATGTTCCCAAGCCGAAGAGGATGCCCATGAAAGGCGGCAGGTGCGTAACGGTTTTGAACGCTGGCACCAGGACCAGGATGGCAATCCCGAGGGTGAACATGACGTTTCGTTCGAAGGCGGGCGTGAACGCATCGTCGCTGCCATCGATCTTGGGAGAAGCGAAAGTTCGCCCCCGCAGCTGGTAATTCACGATGAGCAGCGGGATCAGCATGTTCGTGAGGGACGCGAGGAATAGCGTCTTGACTATGGCGAGAGCGGTGATCTGGCCACCGATCCACAGCATGGTTGTGGTGACGTCTCCAATGGGGGACCACGCGCCGCCTGCGTTGGCAGCGATCACAATCATCGCGACGAACAACAGCCGATCACTTTGCTTGTCGAGCAGTTTTCTGATCAGAGAGACCATGACGATCGTGGTGGTGAGATTGTCCAACACCGCGCTCAGAAAGAACGTCACGGCGCAGATGAGCCACAGCAGGGTCGTCAACTTCTTTGTGTTGATCTGCGAGGTGATGATCTCGAATCCGTCGTGCGCGTCGATGACCTCGACAATGGTCATGGCGCCCATCAGGAAAAATATGATCCCTGCAGTCGAGCCGATGGTCTCGCGGAGCTGTTCGACGATAGCGTCGTGGTCAGTTGCTCCCACGGCATAGATCGTCCAGAGCAGGCCGGCGCCAAAAAGGGCGGAAGCTGATTTCTCTATTTGGATCGGGTGCTCAAGCGCTATAGCGGCATAAACCACGACGAAAACAACGACGAGTGCGACCAGCAAAACGAAGCCTCCGAATCCGGTTTTCGTGGGGATCATGCCCGAACCGAACTGCGCTAAGAAGCCTCATGTGCTGAAAGGCCGCGGTCTAGTATTGTTGGCTTGGGAGAATAAAATGTCTCAACCAAACGGTAGCAGATCAAACTTGTGGGGCTCCCGCGCGAACGGCCCCGTCGGCTGGATTGTCACCGTCGTATCCGTTCTGATGTTTGTCGTGGCCCTGTACGTGTATGCAACGAGTGGCCCACGGACTTCGCCTCCGAATGGGACGGGCAGATCAAGTGATCACTCGCCGGCTCGTCTCTCAGCACCGAGCAAGTAAGGCCCTAGCAACTACTTGGAGTTCCGAAGTCGTTCGCCGCAGGGGCATTGCTTCCGAGCCGGACAAGCAAGAAGCTTAGCAATGTGCCGCATCGGCCGATGCCGTTTCGGCGAGCTCTACTCGCAAGGTCACGCAGCAACAGCCTGATCTTGTGAGCCGCGATATTGGCGTCGTTACCTGGTCAGTAGGCCCGAAATGAGCGCCGCCGCGCCGAGTTCGATGAAACTCAAGATGGTGGGCGGGTAGAGCACCATTGCGGCTTCGAAGCGCAAGAACTTTGGATGCTCGCCGGCCTGTTGGGGCGACCGATGAAGATGAGCACTGCTGCGATTGCCAACATCGCAACTCCGGTCCAGATGTTCATGTCCGCTTCCTCCCGTGACGCGGGAAGCAGACCGACCCCATCGCCGGAGGGCAAGTTGGTCAATGGTCGCATCCACGGCCTGACATGCGCGGCTCATATAGCGTCAGAACGGTCCCGTCGCGTGCAGAGTTGTCGAGCAGCGGGTCAGGATTCCTGACGCAGACGCATCGCACAAGTCCGACTTGCTGGACCAGTTTAACTAGAAAAGGTTTTAGAATGGTGGCGGGAGCCCCGCAAGGATGCGCATGGCCATGGAAGCTCACCATCAAGGTGCGTACGGTACGGACCTTACTCAACGCTACTGCCGGGGAGGGCGTATTGCCAACCGGGTGCGCATCTGCCGATAAACGACAGACCGCCGCACTCGCCGCCGTTGCACGGCTGCTGTTGACTGGGCAATCTCCAGCAGATGGGGCGAGAAAAGTGGATTATCTCACAGGCCGCTTCGGCCTGGTCGTTTGAGGTTTGCCGCCGGGCGATCGACGCGCCGCGACCTCCAAGGCCACGAGGCCGAAGGCGGAGAGAGCGACAAGGATGACGAGTAGCAGCAGGCTGCCGTACATTCAGATGGCTCCTACAGAGCTGCTCCTATGGGGAGCGCGCGATTCAACAACCTGCGGTGTCGACGTCGCAGGTAGAGTGAAGTTGTCGATCAAGCAATTGCACATGCGGACATAAGCAGGCACTTGTGTGTACGCAGGCGAGGCCCATGCCTGCAGCCCGAGCCTTGCCGGCATCTACACGCGAGTTCTCTGGCCTCTACGGCGGGGTAGTTTCTGATACTGCGCAAAAAGTTGCCGGTCGGGGCGCCCTCAAAAAATACGTTTCTTCACGGGAGTCTCCACGAACGACACTTCGGGCCAAACGGAATGTAGTGATTGGCAGCTCGCCAGGCAGTCGGGAGATCGCTTGTCGCCGTCAGGAAAATCCTGACTATGAAGACCTCCGTTCGGGCGAGAAGGTTCGGTCAAGTGGCTGCAAGTCAAAACCTCAACTAACACGGGGCATCTGCATTGCTCTACTTGTTTATGCCGCGACCGCGGCTTTCCACATTGGTAGGCTCATTCGCTGATCAGGCTAGGGAAGCGCAGCGTCTCGGCGACCTAGCACAACACTGCCGCTGGATGTGCGGCAGCACGAAGGGTTTGGTGCGCTGCACGATGGTAATCGCCCGAGGAGTGGGAGTATGCTTCGACGTCTGCCAAAGACGGCGCTCGAACGCCGCACACAATTCCGTCCAAGGATGGAAAGGCCGCTCTTCGGGGCGGCTTTTCTGTGAGCACGGGGGTTGAAGCAAATGCATCCGAAAGTCCCTATCGACCTTGACACGGAAAGGTCGCGCAAGAGAGCCGTGTGGTTGCGTCAACTAGCTGAAGGGGTGGCTCACCCCGAATTCGCTGAAAAGCTCAAGGATCTGACTGAAGAATATGACGGACTTGCCGAACAATTAGAGCATGAACGCCAGTAGGGCCGGTCTCTCGCGACCGCCTTCTCGGAATGCTGGCTTACCGAACGGAGTGCGGTGCCGCGAAGACCTCTACTTCGCGCCTTCCATCCGTGGCGTCTAGATCTCGACTGGCGTTGGCACCAAGCAGCGCTCGAGTTCGGCTGCATGATGAGCATCAATCCGGACGCCCACTCGGTCCCCGAGCTTGACCACATGCATTGGGGCGTCGAGATGGCGCGCAAGGGCGGCGTGGCACCGGACCGGGTCCTGAACGCGATGGCTCTTCCGGAGATCACCCGCTAACTCCGCCAGAAGCGGCGCGAACTCGAGCACCGGCTGTCCTTTGGACATGATCTGCCACCCGCCGCTGATGCGTTCGACCAGCCCCTGGGAAAAATGTCGAGATCGGGCACTCGCGCGGCGAGGCGCTTGGTCCGGTCCGCTCATTCGCGGCCACTGGTCGCCAGGAGGGCCATGTCGCGTTTGACGTCCTCCATGACGGCGAAGCCATCCGGATAGCTCACCAGGATCTTAAGGACCGTCACCTGGAATTTCACGCCCCCCGCATCAATCAGCGCCACATCGGGCGCACGGGACAGGGCTGGCGCCGCCGACTTGCCTGAGGAGGTCAGGGGAAATCTCACCCTTGGTAACAGCCTCCAGGATTTCGGTGCAGCGGGCGTGCTCGGCGTGCTCGGCCGCGAAAGCTTCCCAGGTCCGGCTCGGGCTTGAGCAGGCGGCGATTTCGGGCAAGACTTCATAGGAAGCGGCGTAGGCAGATTTTTGTCGACGCCCCCCGTTACTACCCCAGAACTGTAACGCGCAATGAGGGAAAAAGTAACGCTCAATCCGATGGCCATTGCGGGGCGATTGGCACTTCAACTTGTGCCGTTACTTAAAACGGAATTCCGCGTTACTTTTCTCAAATTTGGGCGGTACTGCGCCAGGTCCGCTCGAGGAAAGACCCATTGACCCACAGTACGTCTCGCAACCCAGCCCAGAGTCGAGCTGCGAGAGGCAGATCAGCACCTCGATTGTACAACCGCACCGCGCCATACGGAATACAGCCGTTCGACACGCTTTTCGGGCCCTTTTGACGACTAGCCTGAACCGAACCCACGGTCTACTCTCTAGTCTCGATACCGGCAGAACTCATCCCCGTTCTCATATTCGAAGCAAGTCTTGACGCGAGGACGCGGCCCGATTTCGTAGTAGGAACGGCCTTCGTTCCGTTCTCCAAAGCCAAATCCCCGGCCGCGATCAATGTCGTCCTCGTCCCGACGTGAGTTGCGTCCCATGGTTCGGTGATCGTCATCTTGATCCATCATGCGGCCCATACGGCGTTGGCTCGGTCGATCGTTGTCCATGCGGTCCTCACTACGCTGCCGCGTGGTCCAATCTCGATTGATCCGCGTCTCCTCTGCGCTGCGTCGCTCTCGGTCCCGGGTTTCGTCGGACTGCTGAGGCGTGCGCTCCGGCTGAACTGGAGTGCTTTGAGTTTGGGACTGCTGCGATCGCTCGGGCGTTGCGGGATTGTCCTGACTGCGAGCGCGGTCTGATTGCTGTGTATCGGGGTCTCGCCGGATGTCGTTTTGTACTTGGGTTGTGTCTGGTCCTGC
The DNA here is from genome assembly GCF_023073025.1 of Bradyrhizobium sp. 76. NCBI lineage: Bacteria > Pseudomonadati > Pseudomonadota > Alphaproteobacteria > Hyphomicrobiales > Nitrobacteraceae > Bradyrhizobium > Bradyrhizobium sp. 76. The sequence goes on along the minus strand of NZ_JADPIS010000028.1, from coordinate 21,642 downwards.
TTGCTGAGCCCACGCAGCGACGGGGAAGAGGCTAGGAACGTTGAACGCGACGATAGCGACGATAGCTAAGGCTGAATTGCGCATGTCACACCTCGCAAGGTTTGCAGTGTAACCTCGCAGATGGGTGTTCGTTCTTAGTCGCGGGAAATTTTCCGCTCTCCGCGGCAGATGCCCGTGATGGGCCGCAGCTCGAATGTTCCGCCAGCGAGATCCGGTTGCTCGGTTTGCGCTAGGTCAAAAGCGGCCATGGTCCGCCGGGGCCAACCCCCGTAGGTTGGCCTGATCGCGTGCAGGGAGTCCGACGGCGCTCTTACCCTTCTGATCCTGATATAACACCGTTGTGAGAAACTTGGGCGGTGCCCCGTGTTCCAACACCGTCGTATGTGCAGCTGACATCGTGTTGGAACTTTCGCAGCAAAGTTGGCTTTTCACCTCAGCAGGAGGGAAGGTGTTCACAACGAGAGTTCTTGTTCATGCGCAGCATCCGCCTGCTGGCCATTCTTCCGTTCCTTGCTCTCATCGTCGGGCCGTTTTTCGTCAACCGCGCAACCCCGCGCATTCTTGATCTACCGTTCCTGCTGGTCTGGATCGTGGCCTGGATCCTGCTCACCTCTCTCATCATGGCCGTGATCTATGCGACCGACCCAGCCAACCGGCAGGGATGAGCCATGAACGGCGCGCTGCCCTTCATCACCGCCGCCGCGCTGCTCGCGCTGGCTCTCGGGTTCCTGGCGAGTCGCGGCAAGGACATGAATCTCGAACAATGGGCCGTAGGCGGGCGCAGTTTCGGCGCGATGTTCGTATTCCTGCTGCTTGCCGGCGAAATCTATACCACCTTCACCTTCCTCGGAGGCAGCGGCTACGCGTACGGGAAAGGCGCTCCCGCCTATTACATTCTCTGCTACGGGACGCTCGCCTATGTGCTCTCCTATTTCATGCTGCCGCCGATCTGGCGATATGCCAAGGACAACCAGCTCTATTCCCAATCTGACTTCTTCGCGCGCAAATACGACAGTCCGATGCTCGGCCTGATCGTAGCGCTCGTGGACGTTGTGGCATTGATTCCCTATCTCGTGCTTCAATTCAGGGGCCTGGGCATCATCGTCGAAGTCGCCGGCTATGGCGCGATCTCCTCGAGCGTGGCGGTCTGGATCGGCGCCATCATCGTCGCAGCCTATGTGATGGTCTCTGGCGTGCACGGCTCCGCCTGGACCTCGGTGGCAAAGGACATCATGATCGTAGCCGTCGTTGTCTTCCTCGGGATCTATCTACCTTATCATTATTACGGCGGGCTGGGATCGATGTTTGCTGCTATCGAACAGGCCAAGCCGGGCTTCACGGTGCTGCCGCCGCACGGCGAAAGCCTGTGGTGGTTTTCGTCGACCGTGCTGCTCACCGCGCTCGGCTTCTACATGTGGCCGCACTCGTTCGCGTCGATCTACACCGCCAAGAACGCCACGGTGATCCGCAAGAACGCCGTCGTGCTGCCGCTCTATCAGCTAATCCTGCTGTTCGTCTTTCTCGTCGGATTCACGGCGGCCCTGCAGGTTCCCGGACTAGCCGGTTCGAACATCGACCTCGCCCTGTTCAAATTGTCAGTCAAGACGTTCGATCCCTGGTTCGTCGGCGTGATTGGTGCGACGGGCGTACTCACGGCACTGGTACCCGGCTCGATGATCTTGATCACCGCCGCAACCCTGATTGCCAACAATCTCTACCGCGCGGTCAACCCGTTGGCCGACGACCGCCAGATATCGCGGCTCGCAAAGCTGTTAGTGCCGCTCGTTGGGCTGGTCGCGGTATTCTTCACCCTCAACGGCGGGGAGACCATCGTGGCACTCCTCCTGATGGGCTACAGTCTGGTGACCCAGCTGTTTCCTTCCCTGGTGCTCAGTCTCGCAAAACGTAATCTCGCGACTAGAGAGGGCGCCGCCGCGGGGATCCTTGCCGGCGTCTCCACGGTCGCCGTCGTAAGCCTGACCGGCGCAAACTTTCACGCGGTGTCCTGGCTGCCATCGCAGGTTCAAGACCTGAACATCGGCGTCGTCGCGCTCGCGGTGAACGTGGCGGTCCTGTGCGTCGTCAGCTTTGCGACGCGCCTCGCTGCCAAGCCGTCACAGGTTGCCGCAGAATAGCTGCCAGGCCGTGCGTAGGCCCATCAGGCTGGATAGCGCCGACGCGCGTGCACTTGGCGGCAATCCGCGTGAACGGCGCGCACGAAGGGACTAAGCTCAAACTGAATTGCGAATTCAGTGATAGTAGGGATTCTGCGCCGAGGGGACAGCTTGCCGCCTTACCCCATGAGGTCGATCAGGAGCACAGAAGCGCTGGTGCGGAGTCCCGCGAGAGGTACCATGCCGGCACGACGAATACGTTAGGCGGCGCCTTCGGCTCCGTAAGCTTGATGCGAAGCAAGGTTAAATTGACCAGGGCAAAGATTGCGAGTGTCAATCGCGATGTCCATTCGGCCAGCCCCGTGAGCGGAACGCCGAGCGCGAGGATCAGGATCGCCGCGACGCCGCACAGGGTCGCGACGATGGGCGTGCCGGTTCTGAGGCTTACCTTGGCGAGAATCGGCGGAACATTGCCTTGGTCGGCCAAACCGTACAGCACTCGAACAATCATGATCATGTGGACGATGATTCCATTGACGGTGGCCACGACTGCAATCGCCCCCAGAATCTGGGGAGGAAGTCCGGTCAGTCGCTGAAAACCAGCGCCAGCGGAGCAGGGGAGTGGGCGAGTTCGTCCGACGTCACAGCCGTAACGGCTATCCAGACGACCGCGGTATAGAGAACCGCCGTCGCGCCTAGCGTGATGAAGAGGGCCGTCGGGAGGGTCCGGCGAGGATTTTTTACCTCCTCCGAGATATTAACGAGGTGTTCGAAGCCGATGAAAGCGAATACGGCAAGGAACGAGGTCCGCGCGACCCCGGTCCAAGCGCCGAAGTCCGCAATAGCGGGCCACATTTCGGGCAGCCGCGACACCAGCCACCCTCGAACAAGCCAGCCACGAGGATGAGAAGCAAGCCTCCGATCTCCACGATCGTCATCACGCCGGCGAAGCTGATGGACTGGACCGCCGAGAGGCAAGCGACGGCCCCCATCGCCAGCACGACGCCAGCGATGATCCAAGCCCCCGGAAGCGGTCGGAAGACCCCAATGTAGCCGGCGCTCCCGACGGTGATCGTGGCGCCGGAAATCGTCGCTGCAGCGACGACCAATAGCCCTGTAGCAGCGCCAAACCGTTTCCAATGGAAGGCAGCCTGCACATAGGCGGCCTCGCTCGCCGCGACCGGCAGCCGTGTGCCGAGTTCGGCAAAGGTCCCAGCTGTCATGCCCATCACGACCGCTGCAGCCAGAAACGCCAGAGGAGCGTGCATGCCGCTACGTGCAGCGGCTGCGCCCACCAGACGTAGATTCCGGCCCCGATCGTGACACCCAGTCCATAAAGGACAGCATGGGTCAGTGTGAGCGATCGCAGAAGCTTCGGGGGGTTATCAGAGGTCATTTTCCAACCGCGCGATAATGTGCGTAGGGGCGACAGGCTGTTTGCCATCAAGTTGCGAGGAGTGCTCGAGCCTTATCAATCGCCCTCGCTCATAAGCGCAGGCAAAGCTCTAGCCGAAGAGTGTGGAGCCAATAGGCCGGCCTGCAGCCAAACCGCCAACCTCAACCAGCGCAATGGCGGAGTCCCGGCTATCACCACCACCGGCACGGCCGGGCTGCCGCCCTGCAGATCGAGCCGGAATACCGCACCAGGAACCGGGGGTCTGGCTGGGATCATCTGCTCATATGCGGCTTCCGAACGGACCTGCCCAAGCCGGGATGACTGCAACCCTCGAGCCTCGAGCCCAAGGGCCCTTATCCGGTGCACCGCGGCCCGGAAGAACTCCCGCTTTTGGGAAGCTAAGCCGCGTTGAAATGCTATCGCACGGTAAGTTACCGGTAATTCGCCGGTAACTTGTCCGCCAAATGCAGTGCGATCGGCCAGGCTTGGTAGTCCGGCCCACCAAGATCCCGTGGCGAGGATCGTCGTGTTCGACGGCTCGCCATTCGGGTTGCCGCTTGCGCATTCTGTTTTCATACTCTGGGGATGCAGCTGTAATATAGCCCCCGGTCCCGATATGCGATCTCTGCCAACCCAGCTTCAGAGGCCTGATTTCGCAGGTAGATTGCGCTCGCGGACAGATGGGACCGAGGCGGATTACCGGAAGCGCTGCGACGGTATGGAGCGCACCCTTGCCCGCAAGCGCGGGTCACCTGTGGGCATCGCCGATGTTGTCGAGGACTTGCGCGCACGTGCCAAGTCACTGGCGAAGGCTTCTTACTATCTTTATCGGGCCACTGTTCTGCAGCGGATCCGCGACCTTTTTGCGGAGGGCGTGCTGGATGAAGAGGGCATCCAGAAGCTCGTTGCTCGGCTGACGCCGGAAGATGGGACGGCCTCTATCGGCACATGTGTGCCCGAAAAACGTACGTCCGCTCAGTCGCGAAAGCACGTACGGGCAGTATCCTTCAGCACCCTGGCCTTTATGTCCTATGCCAAGAAGACGCGCACCTACGTCATCGTTGGCGCCATGATGGAATACGGTCCAGACCTAGTCACGCGTCCATGCGAACTCATCGGCGGTATCATGACGGGGAGATGGCTCTCAATTCGAGCAGCAAAGTGTACGAATGGAAGGGGTGTCGGAGAGATCCGAAACCTAGGCCTGAAGGACGCCTTCACCGATTTCGATCTGGAGGAAGTCCGTGATCTGCTCACGTTGCTTCGAGAGGATTTGCAGAAGGTTGGAGGCGACCGGTCAAAGCTCGTACGGCGCTATGGCGCCGCATTGCGGCGATTGCGGCAGGGTGTTTCCTGGGCAAAGGGCATAACCTTGAAGTCGACGCGAGCCCAAGGGCGCGCTAACCTCGCGCGCGCTGGTTATACGGCTTTCGAAATTGCCTCGATCATGGGTCATGCATCGGCCGAGACCTCGGCGTCGCACTACGGCAGGAAAAGCCAGGGCTGGAAGTCCAGTCACAATCGCCGGCCATTGGCCATCTCCGAACGAGCGCTCGGAAGAGTGCGGCCGGGGGCGCGAACGAAAGCGAAGATTGCGCGGGGTCAACCCCTCACGTTCTCCGAAGCCCGAGACGCTTTTGCCGGACCAAAGCCGGCTTAAGCTCAGCTGAAATCGCTCGCTTGGGGCTGGTAAGAAGTGCTGGAAAACTCCGATCGATTGCGGTGTCCTGCTGACCAGGTTTTGTCTAACTATTAGATTTGATCCACAAGAGGAACGCCTCGCGTGCAGAAGTCGACGCGTCGGACCACGCTAATTTCAGCGCAGCCAAACCCAGCAGGTCGTCCGTACCTTCGATGGCGTCGGAAGACTGCAGTTCTAAGTGCGGCGCAGCATCCGTCCCTGCTTCCCCGGCTGGCTCATTCGATTCCTTCCATGCCTGCACGGCAGAGACCTCGGCACCCGCCGTCGCCTGCTGAATGAGATTTTCTTGGGTAGCAGGGGGCAGCAGAGGCAATGCATCAAGCTCTGCGCCGTGGTCGAGACTGGTTCCCGCGACCCGCGCTAGATTGATGTGCCCGTTCTGAGTGGCCCTTTGAACGATGCGCTGGATTGCGCGCTCGGACTTACCGGTCCGCTTGGCAGTGTCGGCGGAAAACGACGCAACCGCCAATTTGGCGGTTGCGTTATTGCGTCCCATTGCCACGTTTGCAGCGGCGGCGCCACGCGCCTTGCTCTTTCCGTACATTTGCTCATGGAGCCCGCGTCGACGGGAGAGAAGAATCGCTTCTTCAGCAGGGCTCAGCGCCGCACGAACGAGGTTCTCGTCGATGTCCCACAGCTCTGCCTCCAGATCTGAGAGTGGAACGACGCGGCAAAGGATGGTGTCTACACCACGAACGCGAGCCGCATTGACCCGCTGCATCCCCGCGACGAGTAGGAATTTACCAGGATTTCGGGCGTCGGGCCGGACAGCCGGAGGCTGGATGACGCCGAGGGTTGACATAGACTCGACCATGACCGGGGTGAATTCGTCAACGACGCCACGGTGCCGATGGGCCGTCGAGATGTCAGCAAGAGGGACCAGCCTAAAAGCATCCATTCGAGCGCCGCCGCCTGCAGCAGGTGAGCCATCGAAGGGAGTGGACAACAGCAATGTTTCGCCGGACGTAGGGTCGGGGGCCTTGCTGGCGCACGAAGAAGCGTCCGGATGTTCGGCTGCCTGCGGAAGGTTGGAGGCGGGGTCTGACGCATTATCTGGCCGCGGCGAGCCATGGGTAGTGTGCTTGGGGCGCTGCAGTCTGGGAAAGCCATACGGGCGGCAAACTGGCGCAAAATGCTGACGCGCTTCGACCGAAGTGGAATCCGGGCTCCCCAAGTCACCCTCAGTGTCGACCGCGCGCCGTTCCACTCTTCTCTCCTGTTTGCTCAGCTCATGAGCGTTGCGTGGATAGATTATGCCCGATGCATCGGTTGCTGCAAAATCGCACGGACTGGGCAAATTTGTTGACACCGTTCGACCAAGTCAGGAGAAATTCAGTGGCTCGCGGAAAGCCGCGCGAAAATTTTATTTTGGAGGAGCCGTGAGGCCGAAGAGCGCCGCGGCTCGGCCAATAGGAGCAGCCGCTTTTGCGTTAGGAAGGGTCCGCTTCCGGAATTGCAAAAAGCGCAGGCAAGAAACACAGATGCGACTGAGCATTGAGACTTGTCCGCGGACTTGTCTTTAGTCTTAGGGTCATGTGCCGGTCAGAGCGACGGGGCTGCAATCCCTGCATTTGAGCGATAAGATACGGTGTGCGGTGTCATCAACATATCGCGTTCAGCGTTAGGACTGGTCCGGGGACCAGTCCGAGAAGCCGCGGGGCGGCTCAGCGGCCGAAATTGCTTCCAACGTCTGTGGAAGTCACAAATTGCTACGCCTTAACCATACGGGAGCTTGAGAGGTTGGCTTGTTGAGGCTGCCGACCTACTTATGACGGGTCCACCGCTCCTGAGGGCGGTCGCGCGGGTCACGGAGAGTCCCGCCGGAAGTTTCCGACCCAGAGTCACTCCGTGACTGAAGGCGGTGAAAGGCCTCTCCGATTTTGGCCTTCATCCTGGCAAAACGGCTACGCGCACCCCCGGAAATCATTTGAAACCAGCCCCGGCACGTCAATCGACGCGCGGCATTTTTGCACGCGCGCCGCGACGGGCGTTTCGGTGGCCAAGCGTAGGGAGACTGGTCTCGCGACTAGTCCTTTCAATGACAGCGCACACCGCCAACACCACCTCTGGAAACAATCACGACACCGCTGAAAGCTCGGAATCCGACTCATTTGACGAATCTGAATTCAATGAAATGGTCGCGGAATGGGGGCTGGAGCCGATCAAGGCCTATGCTCGCATCACTAGCCAGAAGAAGAAGGTCTTCCGGGCGGCCGAGAAAAAGCGTGAGTACCGAGCGCAGCGGAAAGTGGAGGGCTTCGACCAATACGTTGTCGAGGTGCCGGCGGACGAGGACGCGATCCGATCCGGAAGGCGTGCCCGGCGTGCGGCAAGCCGATGAAAGCTGTGTCCGAGGAAGCTTCAGAACGGCCGCCGCGGTACGTCTGCACCAATTGCAACGATGACCCGCTGCGCGACCCCGCCGCCCGCAAGTGGGCGGACGGCCCGCTGCGCCCTCCGGAGCCGTAGGCGTTCGAGCTGCGCGCGGTCTTGGTGTCGAGCATGGAACGGGCTCGGCCGGACACCGTTGATGTGGCGGGCCCGCGCGAATGCGCGGCCTGCGTGGCTCCGCCCTCACACCCCCCAGCCCCAAAAGGCGGGGCCACGCTCATTCCACCACGTCCTTTCGCAGAATTTTCCGTTGATCGTAACTTGCGTGAATCCCCGGCTTGCAGGGTTCAGGCAGAATTCTGCTTTCGCGCTGGGGGAGACCTCCAATGTTCGATGCTGAAACCACGCGCTTTTGCGCGCCGTTCTCGACGAGGTGAGCGACGGCGTATCCCGCAACGAGACCGCCGCCCGCACCTATGTGGCCTCCATAATCCTCGAAGCCGCCAGCAAGGGCGAGACCTCGGTCGACGGGCTCAAGCAGATCGGCGCCAACGCGCTTCGCGAGGCGCCGATTGTGCGGCATTGACGCTGCTCTCAAGCGAGCACGCGCCCAGCGCCGCGCGGCCTCTAAGCAAGGCGTGTAGTCATTAAAGCGACGGGAGCCATGTCCGGTTTGCCGTCAACACCTGCCCAAGAGTGGATCGCCTCCGAGGTCGCAGATTGGGCCTAACCGGACGTTCGGAATGCCTCGTCATTGCTTCGGCTCGTTCTGCCTCCTGGCCGCAGAGACATCTGAAACTCGCGCACTGATCGGCAATCCGTGCTGCCTTAGAACGCTCCAACCTGCCCATAGCCCAATCAGGCCCCAAAGTCCGGCTGCGGGAAGAACCCAAGTCATTCGTCGAGCGCCCAACGCTACGGCGATGGTTGCACAAAATACCGCAACCAAGATGCCGAGAAGTACGTATGGCCAGTTGCGTACGATCCCGTCCAATCCCCTTCGCGCGATGAGAGATACTGCCAGCACCCCGAAGGCGCTCATGATCAACAGCAGAACATTGCCGCCAATGTCGAGCGCGATGTTCAGCTGAGGCGCGGCCGATCGAACCAATAGCAAATGTTCCCAAAGTCGAATGCCTGAAGCATAAGCGATGAGGAGGCAAAATAGTCCAAACGCAAAGCCGATAGTCTTCAGGAGGTTTCTAGTCGTTTGTACTTCCACCGAGACGGTCCAGAGTTTACCCGCATGCAGCTCTTACTTGTCAGACACAAGTGACTAAGACTCGGTAACGAAGTGCGTCCGAATTCAATCGAAGTCCGATAGGGGGCAAATTGCGACCTCTAGTCCATCGAATTGGACCTAAGTACGCCTCCTATGGTCCGAAAGCCGACGTAAGAGAGTTCGAAAGTGACCAACCTCATCAACTGAGGAGGTCATCATGACCGATGTCTCAAATGCTGCAGAGAACGTCCAAAAGCGCGTCCCGTGGAACAAGGGTAAGGTCGTTGGCGCTAAGCCGCCACTCCGGCCGAAGCACGTTTGGTCTATCCGGACGAAGCTCCAGGTTGAGGGACGAATCCGTGATCTGGCGTTGTTCAACATCGCAATCGACAGCAAGCTTCGTGGGTGCGACGTGGTGGGCCTGAAAGTCGATGACGTGGCATCAAGCGGGTATGCGGCCGATAGAGCAAGCGTCCGCCAGAAGAAAACTGGACGGCCGGTCAAGTTCGAACTTACAGAGTCTACCCGTCAAGCGATCGATGACTACCTGAGGGCAACCGGCAAGAAGCCTGGCGATCGTCTGTTCACCGGCTGTAGAGGCCCCGGGTGCAGCCTGACCACTCGGCAATATGCGCGTTTATTATCGGGCTGGCTGGCCGGTATAGGGTTGGATCCTCATCTGTTCGGAACGCATTCGCTCCGTCGAACAAAAGCGACCCTTATCTATCGGCGCACGGGCAACTTGCGAGCGGTGCAGCTGCTGCTGGGGCACACCAAAATCGAGAGCACCGTCCGATACCTAGGAATTGAAGTCGACGATGCGCTTGCAATAGCAGAGCAAGTCGACGTCTGAACTAGCTGGGCAGAGCGGACATGCTCTGCCCCTTTCTTCAAGGCGGCTTCGGGCCAGAAGCTGACTTAATGGTCTGCAAACCCTAATCGGCAGAGAGCTGCCTACTGAGAGGTCGTCGTGCTACTTTAGCGGCCATGTCGCCTTTCAGCATTCGTTCCACCCTTATGCTCGGTCTCGTCGTCGCGGGCACGTCAAGCGCGTACATGTTTCTCGGCCTCAGCCTCGTCGTGGTACTGATAGCCTTAGGCTTAGCCTGCCTTGTATACATTCCGTTCGCTAAGCGATACGGATGGGGTAATGAGGGGCGTCTCACGAGACATCTCAGTCGTCCGCCATTCGAAGACGAAAGCCGCAGAGCCGGTTAAACCGCGAGAGCGTATGTATCCTGAAGGAACAGGATGACTGTTTCAGACGAAGTCCGAGTTTGGCGATTTCGAGTGCGAGGCTTTGCGGTTGCTGGAGTTGTATGTCTCGCCCTGATTTTCTTTCTGAAGATTTTCGATCCAACCGAGTTCGCGAAAAGCGTCATTCTTCCGCTTGTCCTGCTTTTCGTCTTCCTTTTGCTGTGCGGGACATATTGCACCCGCCGGTATTGGAAACATTTCAGAGAAGATGAAGTACGACGCGGCGGATCAGAAGAAACCGCGCGTGCAAAATGGCATAGAATGCACCCGCCTCTTGGCTAGATGCTGGTGGTCCGCTTCGGGTCAAAAGGGTGCCTCGGAAAACTTTCACGCCCTGTTCCGGTGAACTTCAGGAAGCAGACCTCGCGACACTCTGAGCTAATGATGACTCCGCCCGGTTTCCCATGCTGACCGACATGACGTAGGTTCAGGCGGCTCCTCGGCTAGGCGATCAAATAGAAGGTGGTTGCCAGCGCCGCGGCGAGGACCGCCAAGCGAGTGGCCGCTTTCATCATTTTCGTCATGGACGATTTTTCGATGATGAAGTTTAGCCCGCTAACGACCACGACCATGAAAGCCACAAGCAACCACATGACCCTCATCCTCTGATTGAGCACAGTGGCATCTGTATCGGGCAGGTGTCCTAATTTATCCTTGCTTTATTCTAACCGGACAGCACCCAACAAAGGTCTGCTCAGGGTCAATCGCGTCGGTGGGCGCGATCAAACCGGCGTCTGGCTTACCCCCAATTGCGGACATCAAGGCGCCCAACGGAGCTTGTCGGCTTCGGGCCATCAGCAGACTAAGCAGTCCCTTCCAGCCGTTGATCAATTTCCTGACGCAACAGTCCAAAATCTATTGGCTTGGATAGCAATCCAGCGGCGCCAAGTTCTCTTGCGCGCTTCACGGTTGCATCGTCCCCATAAGCAGTAATCATGATGACGGGCACGTTAGGACGTGCTTCTCTTACCTTTGGAAGCATTTCAAGTCCGCTCATGCCTGGCATGTTGATGTCCGACAGTATGAGGATTAGTGACGGATCTGGTATCGCCTTCACCTGCTCAAGAGCCGCAGGAGCAGACAGAGCAAATTCCATGAGAAACCGCCCCGCCCGCAGGTCGCGACGGAATTGCTGCCGGAACATGCTCTCGACATCGGGCTCGTCGTCCACGACAACGATGTAGGTGCTCACGACGCGCCTCCAGATGGGTTATTGCTCCCATGACGCGGCAAGATGACCACGAACTCTGTAAACTGCTGCGGCTCGCTTGTGACTTCAATTCGGCCACCATGCTGTTTAACAATGATGTCATGGGCGATCGAGAGGCCGAGCCCTGTACCTTCCCCGGCCGGTTTGGTCGTGAAGAATGGATTGAAAATCTTTTCCTTCACCTCCGGTGGGATACCGGTGCCATTGTCGCGAATGCGTATTTCGACTTGTTCCTCGTTTGCGCGTGTGCAGGCGGTGACCAGTGGTTCGAAGTCGCCACTGCTATTGCTCGCCACACGACTGGCCACCGCATGGAGCCCGTTCGAGATCAAGTTGAGCAGAACGCGGGTGATTTCCTGGGGAAACACCTCGACCATTCCGGCGCGCGGATCGAAGTCGCGCTGCAAGGTCACATTGAACTGCGGTTTCTCGGCACGGGCGCCGTGATAAGCAAGGTTGAGACTTTCATCGACCAGTGCATTGATATCGGCAGGCCGATGCTCTCCTGAGCCTTCTCGCGAGTGCAGCAGCATGTTCTTGACGATCGAATCGGCGCGCTTGCCGTGCTGTACCACCTTTTCGAGGTTTGACTTCAGCATCAACGTAAGTTCGTCAACCTCGCTGCGCATCTTATGGTCGAGAGGAGCCGGAGCCAGGGCCTCCTTGAGTTCGGTGGTCAATTCCGCCGAGAGCGCAGCAAAATTATTGACGAAGTTGAGAGGATTCTTGATCTCGTGGGCGATTCCGGCGGTAAGTTGACCGAGAGAAGCAAGTTTTTCTGTTTGCACCAGGCGGTCTTGCGCGGTTCGCAGCTCATCCAATGATCTCGACAGATCGGCGGTGCGCTGACGCAATTCGCTGAGAAGTCTTGTATTCTCGATGGCAATGACCGCCTGCGCGGCGAACTGCTCCAGTAAGGCTGTTTGCTTCTCAGTAAAAGGGCTATTCTCCTGCCGGAAGATCATGACATTCCCGACTACGCTGCCGTCTTTCAGCAAGGGAACTGCCAATACACACTGCGCGCCACCCAGCTCAACCAAGGCGCGACGATTACGTTCACCGTCGAGGTAAGCTTTGGATTTGGCGAGGTCAGCGATGCCTACCGAACGTTCGCCTTTCAACAGACGCGCTGGAGCGGTGTCAGGACCGTAGTCAAGTGGCTGCTTCCGGCGGTACTCATCGTAAGCTGAAGGCAAGCCGAATGTGGCCGCGGTATGAAAACGGTGCCCATCATAGCTGTTGAGCACACCGAAATTCGCGTCGCAAAGCTGCATCGCTTTGCCAAGTATGGCATCAAAGACCGGTACCAGATCCCCACCTGAGCGGCTGATTATGCTGAGCACCTCCGATGTCGCAGTCTGCTGCTCCAGCGCTTGCCTGGTCTCATTGAAAAGTCGTGCATTTTCGATCGCAACGACGGCCTGGCCGGCGAAGTTCTCAAGCAGCCAGATTTGCTCCTCGGTGAATGGCCTAACCTCCCGGCGATAGACGTTGATTACGCCGACGATGTCCTCGTTCCTAATCATGGGCACATACAACACGGTGCGCGCGCCGCCCAACTCGACACCGGCGACTGCATTAGGATTACCACTGCGGTAAGCTTCGCTTTCCTGAGCATTATAGACGTGAGCCGGCTTCCTGGTTGTGCGCATCTCGTCGGCTGGAGTTGCCGCGCCTCCCGTATGCAAGTTTTGCCGTCGGTATTCAGCAAAGGCAGCCGGAACACCCGCTTCGGCAACTGCCCGCATTGCGCCTTGCTCCATCTGGTAGATGAAGCCGCAGTCCGCCTCGCAGAGGCGCATGGCCTTGGCCAGCATCTGCTCAAACACCGGTTTAAGATCGCCGGGCGAGGACGAGATGACCTCAAGAACTTCGGCTGTAGCGGTTTGCCGCTCAAGCGCCTCCTTCGTTTCGTTGAACAGCCGCGCGTTTTCTATGGCGATCACGGCCTGGTCGGCGAAGCTTTGTTGCAGCACCAGTTCGTCTGAAGTAAAGGGCTCGAGCCGATCGCGTTGGACGACGAGTGCTCCGATCGCTTTGCCGTCGCGCCGTAGTGGCGTACCGGCCACGGTTCGAATGCCCACCGAGCGGGCCAATGTCACGGGCCAGTCTGCCATATCAGCATCGATATTATCGATGTCGGGAATATGGATTTGTCGATTCTCCCGGAAAACTACCGCGGGCAGGTTTCGGCCTCCTGGGCGGCGCTGCTCCTCCGGTACCAATGCGGTGATGCGCTCGATACCGGAGCCAAAGCTGACTGAAAGACCCCACTCGCTGCCCGCGGCGATGCGGATAGCAACGCTCGCACCATGGAAGAGGCGCGCGGTAGCTTCCGCAATCTGCTGAAGTCCGCTTTCGGCATCACCGGAGGCGCTGGCAATAGTGCGGAGGATGTCGGCACTGGCATTCTGCCTCTCCTGCAAATTGGCGAGTTCGTCGCGCAGACGGGCATTTTCGGCATCCATCGCCGCGGCCCGTGCAGTTGCCGCATCATGCGCTGCAAAACTGGAACCAAGCCGTTGCTCGAGATCGGCAATCAGCTTGTGGAGGTCGGCCACGGCGTCCGGAGGAGGCGCGGTCATTCGCTCAATCCATGCGCCAGCCGATGCGGGCCGGCTCAAATCATCGCCTGTATGGACAGATTATTCCATTCTAGGAGCATCAATGCCAGCGGCTTTCCGCTCTTTGGCTGCCAGAAAAAGAGGATTTCCAACGATGTCGTCGATTTGGCCGACGAGCGACACTTCCGGCCATCACTTGATAGCCGACATTTAGACGGATGCTAGTTTTGTCGCGGTGGGCCAACTGCAGACTCGTGCAGCGCAGAAGATCGTTATCCAATCACCTCGTTGGCGCGGCCGAGCAGCGTCGCAGGGAGATCGATGCCGAGCGCCTTGACCTTCGAGAACATCGGAATGCTCCCGGTCCTCAACCCGGAGGTCTGCAATGGGTGGTCATTAGCGGACATCGCTGAGCACTTAGCGCACGTCCGCTTTAATCAACTCGTCAGCCCTCGCGACCAAATGCTGAGGAACAGATAGGCCCATATCTTTGGCAGCTTTGAGGTTGATCGCAAGATGAAATTCGCTCGGCCCTTCGACGGGCAAATCACTTGGCTTTGCCCCGTTGAGGATCTTCTCGACGAAATATGCGCCCCGACGCCATATTCCATCAATTGTCGGACCAAAGGCAAGCAGTCCGCCGCTCTGCACCCATTCTCGATATTCATGGGCGTTCGGAATTTTGTTTTCTATTCCGAAGTCGACAATCCTCTTGCGATCAAAGACGAACATCGGATCGGTGACGGTAGTCATCGCATCAATCATCGTATCCTGCCTTTTGCGCAGGATTGAAGCAAACGCGACCTCAAATTCCGGCGGTGAACGAACTTCAAACGGCTGCGCTTCAATTTCCAATTTTTTAAATCCCGAAGAAATACTGTTGAGATGATTGCTGGCGTAGGAGGGAAGCGGATTGTAAAGAACTGCCAACCGCGAGAGTTTTGGAACAATTTCTTTCAAGAACTCGACACGTTTGACATCGCGAGCAGGCGAGAGATTGTCGATACCCGTAAGGTTCCCGCCAGGATGTGAAAGAGACGAGTATAATTTGGTTTCAACGCCGCCGCGGCTCGAGAGCACGACAATGGGAATTGTCGCAGTAATCTTCTGGACCAAAAGTCCGGGGTAATTTCCCACAGCCACGATCACGTCGACATTCTGCCGGACGAGATCGGCAGCCATCCCGGGCAGAAGTTCCGAATGTCCTTTTGCCTCCCGCCATTCGATGGTGAGATTGTTGCCCTCTGAATAGCCGCGATCACTTAATTCGCGAACGAAGCCGTTTACCCAAGGATAGCTGCTCAGATTAGCCGTCAGATATCCAATACGGTAAATCTTTTTAGATTGCTGCGCTTGAGCCGCCAGCGGCCACACCGCAGCGCCGCCGAGTGCCGTTATGAACTCGCGCCGCTTCATGTCTGATGCCTCCGCAAAGCCTAGAGACAACCTATCACTCGCCCCAAACTAACACATTGGGGCCGTCCGGCCATGATCTCTGCCACAGATTCTCGAGTACGCCTGCCAGCCGCGCGATGTGCGGTGCGGGTTCAAAGGCGAAAAACTCAACGCGAGCATATTCAGTCCGCTAAGCTCCATGGAACGGACCTCAATGAGACGTGCTGCCACTTCGTGGATGGGCCACTTGCAGACATCGCGCGAGCGGTGTGCATTTCGAGGCAACTTATTCGCTTTCGGACCCACGTGCAGCAAGATCAAACGCCCACCCTCAAAGAGGATGGGCGCGTGGTGACTTACGACATGATGACGTCCTACTTCTTCTCGGCGCTGGCTTCCTTAGCTGGAGGCGGCTTCATGCCGACGGTCAACTGGCGGATTTTTAAAGCGCCGCCTTCACGTATGTCGATGGCGCCCCAGAAGACTGTGACCTTGGTGGCGTCGCCGCTCTTAGGGTCCTTACCGAAGATGTCGGTCTCGCCGTTGGCAACGACCAGATCGTTGTTGATGACCGACATGTTGCCGACTCTGATCTCGATATGATCGGTGCCGTTCTTGAAGTTGTTTTCGTATTCGGTCTTGAGATCGGAAAACACACCGCCCGGGTTGATCTGGACGCCGTCCTTTGTATAGAGCGCAGCGACACAGGCCGCGTCTTTCTTGGAGACGCAGTCGGTGTAGGCGACGGCTAATTTTTCGGCCTCCTGCTTGACCTCATCGGCCAGTGCCGGTGCAGAGATGAAGGCGGAAGAACACAATGCCAAGAGCAATGAACGTCGCTTCATAGCAACTTCCCCTCTGGTTGTGATGCACAATTGCATCGCGACGTCCTCCTGACGTAGGACGTCGCGTTGCATTTGTTCCGAGGGGGCATTCTTTCGTTAGGCTGTAATACTACCGGCTTGTGAGTATATGCCATTTGCACGGATTGGCACGCGCCAACCTTGATCATCGATGGCGGGGCGGGCGGCGAATGCGATCGGGAAAGACAGGCAAGTTGACGCATGTGACAGATGAAAGTGTCTTGCTCGACGCGCGCGATGGCCGACCTTGTTATCCAGATTGTTCACCAAAGCGGCCGGCAAACGGCCCAAGCAATTGCTGATCGCAATCAAGCGGCCGAAGGCACGCACATCCCGATCCAGCTACTTGTGCGCGACCGCACCGCTCGATAGGCCCGCTAGTGAGAGGAAGTCTCGGAACTCGGCCTGCGAGACGCATAATACGTTAGACTATCACTGATCTTGTCGGGGACCCATTCCTCCGCGGTTGAGTCCCAATGATGAGTGTCGTCGAAGTGTTTCCAGAGTGGTCGCTTTGGCTTGCTTTCACCGTTCTGTCGGTTTGCATTTAGTGCGCGGAGTTGGACGACGAGCACCCCAGCCATCATCACCCATTCGCGAGCGCTATATCGGGAGTTCCATTTGATTGCGGCGAGCATTGGATGCCTCCTTTAAAATAAGAAGCCTCTGCCACATTAGCGTGGGCCAAGAATGCAGGGATATAAACTACCTCACAGTTTGCCAACATCTTCGACATAGCCGCGGGCGATCTCACTGCGCGGCGACCGTAATCTACGTTCGTTCGGTACTCGGGCGTCATTTTGCCGCGCCAAACGCCCGCGACGGCGCCGTCGTCAGGCCCAAGGCCAGGCTAAGGCGAACGCTAAGGCTAAGGGACGTTACAAGGCGACCGCTGCGTCGATCTCGGCCGCGCCGGCCCGATCGTGGGCGGCACGGCCAGGGTGTCAGTGCAATGAGCTCCGATCCCGCCAGGGCTGCGCGCGCGTCTTCGGCCTCGGCGCGCTGCTGCTGTCCTATGGCCTTTGACTTGCCTGCGGCGCCGGCATTGCTTTCTCGCGACACTTGCGCTCGGATAGGAGGGACTAAGTCCCTCATTGATGTCGATGAAATCAAAAAGTTTGTGCAGGAGAATCCAAGTCGATTAGTGAACTCGCTCCTTCATACTAACGTCGAAAGTACAATGGAGGTGGAAAGATGAAGTGCCTGCATATTTTCGCTACACCTGATGGCGAATCCCATTTTGGCGAAGTTGATATCCCCACGACTCTAACACGATCGTTTCCGAATGGAGCGCCTGCCGCCAACTACGAATCCTCGCGTTCCGCGTTCTACGAGGCCTCGCGAGTTCGTTTTGTTCATATCCCTGCAGGGGCGCGCGAAGCGGACTTTCATAACCCACCGGGGCGACTCCTTGCTATTTGGTCGGATGGCGAGGTCGAGTTTGAAACGAGCGACGGAGAGATGAGACGTGTCTCCGCTGGGAGGGCGGTTCTGGTCGACGACACGCATGGGAAAGGGCATATCTCGCGGCACCCTCCGGAAGGGCAAAATGTTATATAGGTATTACTGCCGCACGGCCTTGACGCGCCTTTTGCGTGATCGGTTGTTGGCCCTTGGCATCACTTCCCGGCGACGTGACAATTCACTCGCTGTCGGATCGAGGCGTCATTCGGCGAAGCAGTAACTGCTGGCGTTTTTCGCCATCGAAAGCTGTCTTGAACCCGCGTCATCGCGGGGTGGGTCCGGTTCTTCACCTTGATCCAGTCCCTTGACCGGCCGGCGCTGTAGCGCCGGTCTTTTCGCTTCGAGACCAGTCCCTCGAGGCCCATGCGGCAGGAGGCGCCGAACAGGTCAGGCCCGATCGCGCCGGGCTCTAACGGCGCGACGAACATGCCCTCCGGCCGGCTGCGCAGCAATTTTGCTAGTTTGGTCTTGCGCATCGAGAGCGGGAGCGACCGCAGATCCTCGCCGCCGAGCGCGAGAACATCGAAGGCGTGGAGCTGCACCTCGTCATCGTGCTTGCGCGAGTGAAGGGCATTGGAGTCGGAGCTGCCGTGGACGCCGAGCACAACGGCCTCGCCATCAACGACGAATTGCTGCTCGCGGTTCTTTAGCGCGGCCGCAACGATCCACGGGAAGCGCCTGGTCCAGTCGTGGCCGTTCTTCGTCAGCAAGCGCACGGCTCTGCCATTGCGCTCGATGCGGAGGCGATAGCCGTCGTATTTGATTTCATGGATCCAATCGGGGCCGTCCGGCACCACCTTTGCGGCGGTGGGCAGGCAGAAGTCAAACGCTGTACGCATGGTGGTCAGATGGGTCTCACGAACCTATCGGCCTGTTCCAAAACGAGAGCCGCGGCGGGTACATCGCTGCGGCTCTCGCATTCTCTAAAAGTGGCCGGGTGAAGATCAAAGGTAAGAAAACTTAGCCAGCCCCGGTAGGGAAAAACTAGCAATGAACCGCCTGCGAATCGCGTCATTTCTTCGGCCGAACAACGATCTAGCCGGAACGGTATTGCGATAGTGCTGTCACTGCTGCGGCGCGGAGAGGGCCGCCTGGTAGGCGGGCCATTCAACTCGACCTGCCGTCACTGATTTCTTGCTGCGTGTCGGTGGTGCCAACGTTACTCTGATCAGCACGATCATAATCGGTTGCTAGGCGTTCAGGACGTTTGCCGCTGAGCAGAAGCTGTTTGCGCATTTTAGCGAGGCAAGCGCGGCAGTATTCGCGATAGATCAGGTCGAATATGGCGGGCATCATTGCCCCCGTCATTTGAACATCACTAGGATATTTCCACCACGAACTTTCGGATCACCTTAACCCCGTTTGATCGCTGCCCGAGTGAACCCATTCACAGCTTTGCATTTGGCCGTTGGATGTTGCGCGATTGTTTGGTTTGGTTGTCGGCACAAATAGAACAGGGCCAATTACCTAACAGGTATTGTAGGAGCCTTCTGTTTCGGCAGACACCGATCGCGAGAGCGTGCTCCGCAACCTTCTCTCGGCTCAGTACGCCTTTGCGGTCCGGATCGTGGCTTTCAACGCCGTTGATGGCTGGTCTCGGGACGCGACCAGGAGGTCGCAGATGAGCTTGGTGACCGCGCCGCCGGCAACGCTCAGATCACGCCAGCCTTGAGGGCAACACAGTGACGACTTTCGAAAAGCTGGCCTCCTGCTACCTTATGGTCATTCGCGACGGTGCAGACTTCTGCCTGTCACTTCCGGTGCAAACGCGGCTTCGAGGCCCGCGTCCTGCTTTTGGGACAATCTACGCCAGTTCTCCCCCCGTAATCACCCCGCGGGCGCACACCGATACGCGAGACGGCGGTGGGAAGCGTGCCGAGCTGCCGGCTTCAGACGCACGTTGACAGCGGTCCGGATGTTCCATCCAGGGATTTGATGAACAGTCCCGCTCGCAGCGGCCAAGCTCATTGCGAGCCCACGGCACAAGCGAACGAACTTCTAGTGATGCCTGACCGGAATCAGCGAAGGACCATTCAGGTTAACCGGCAGTATTTCGAAGAGCACGTGCACCATAGGTGTATCCGTCTTGTTAAAAACGGTGTGGTTTATATCCCCAGATTCAAAGAAGAAATCGCCCGGGGCGTAAACTACAGTCTTATCTGGCAACACGTAAGTCATGTAGCCGGAGGTGACTTGGCGGATGCCGGGGCCCTCGTGATTGTGCTCACCCACATGTCCGCCGGGCGCAAGCGTCAACTCGGTGACTCTGAGCTTGTACTTTCCATTGATCTCCTTGAGGAAGCCTTCAAGCGGCGCCTCGAACTTGATTTTGGCGACCAAGCCGCTGGTGTCGACTTTGACTGGGCTTACGCCTACTTGCGCGCGCGCCTCGCCCGCCTGTCCAAGCAATGCCACGAACGGTGCCGTTGCGAGAGCCAGAAGAAAATCGCGTCTGATGGGTTTATCGTTTGGCATGATAAATCTCCTGTTGCAGCTAGTCGACGCCAATGGCAATCGAAGCTGCAGCGTAAGCCGCTCGCCGGGCCCTGAACTAGTGCGTAGACCGGACTACTTCCGCACCCCCGCACGGCGTGATACGCTCAGTCATGCACCGTTACGGCCAATATTGTCCCGTGGCGCGAGCGGCGGAAATTCTTGCCGACCGTTGGACCGTGCTCATTGTCCGCGAGCTGCTTGCCAACGTTAGTCACTTCAACGAACTTGAGCGCGGTCTTCCTCACATGTCCCGCACACTGCTTGCGGGCCGGCTGCGGCGATTGCAGCAAGCCGGCGTGTTGGAACGGCGCGGTGCCTCACGGGGCAAGCAGACTGAATACCGACTGACATCCGCTGGGCGCGACCTGCAACCGATTATCGACCAATTTGGCGGATGGGGAGCGCGCTGGGCTTTCGGTGATCCGCGGCCCAACGAGCTCGATCCCGTCGTCCTGCTGTGGTGGATGCGTCGCCGCGTGCGCATCGAGGCCGTAGGGAAACGCCGCGTGGTGATCCAGTTCGACTTCGGTGGTGGGCCGACCCAGCGCTATTGGCTTCTGATCGAGCGCGCGGACGTTTCGGTCTGTCTCAAGAATCCCGGTTTCGATATCGATGTGATCGTCTCAACGGACATCGTGGCGTTTTATAGAGTTTGGCTGGGGCGCATAAGCTTCTCCGAAGCCTTGCATAGGCAGCAGGTCCGGCTGGACGGGACGCCCGCCGACGTTCGAGCTTTCTCGGGTTGGTTTGCTTGGAGTCCGATGGCAGACACGGTACGAGCTGCGCTGGCGGATCGGCGGACTTCGTCGTCCAACGATCGTCATGCCAAGCTAGACTAGCCAGGAGGAGCACAGGCTGAAGCTGTTGCGTCGGTCGGTATGTCTGGGGTGGGTCAAAATGGGCGGTCTAGCGCTCGGCTGTACGACTTCCGGTCTGCCCTGTGAGCCGACATGCGGTGACACCGCGCCAACGGAGCGATGGGCCATAAGCCGTCGTCGCGTCAACTTAGCAGCAACCATGAGGAAGCAAGCGCGAGTGGTTCCATCTAAACAGGTGGATGATTTCTCCGTCTCTGGATACTCTCGGTCAGTGCTTAGGAAGGCGCAGAGCATGCTACCAGCAGACTACGTTTTTGGCTTCGCTGTTGCGTTGGTTGTCGGCTTGAACCTTTATCTCGGGCCCCGCATCGAAAGCGAGCGCGTTGCTATGCAATGGGGCCCGAACGGCGAACCAACTTGGTGCGCCCCAAAATGGCTCGCCATGTGGGGGATGATTGCCTTCATGGCGGCCGTGCGGCTCTTCATCTGGTTGGCGTCGACATATGCGCCGCAGCATGTGCACGATAGTCATTTTCTCGCTGATCGCTGCCGGCTCTCACCTGTTCGTTTTGATGAAGGCGAGAGCGACCGTTTGAACGGTGCGCAAGTCGGCTTCGGGTCAAAATGCGAAGAAGTCAACCTGAGCAAATCTTGTCCGCCATGCCTCAATAAGCGGACCTCGTGGGGCGATGCTGCCACTCGCCGAACGGCCAACAAGAGACCACTCGCAAGGTCACCGACGACTTGGCAGCATTCGTTGCATGACGCCGTCGCGGTAAATGAAAATGTGGGCGAAGGCTGCGGCCACAT
>NZ_JADPIS010000050.1:0-682 GCF_023073025.1 Bradyrhizobium sp. 76 | reverse complement strand
TGCGACGCCCGGATCGAAGCCGTGTTGAAGGAACTGAGCATCCATCGCGGTCATGGCCATGGACCGGCGCGGCGGGCCTCGCGGCGTCGGAATCGAACCGATCAGGCAACGCTCTAGCTTTCGACGTCCCCGAGGCGCTGTTCGCGTTGCTCGGAAAGGACATCACCACGATCGACGGCCTCGGTTCTTACCTCTCGCTGAAGCTCATCGCTGAATGCGGCGACGACCTCTCGTCGTGGCCAAGTGCAAAGCATTTACCTCCTGGCTCGGACTGGCACCGAGCAACAAGGTCTCCGGCGGCAGAATGCTCTCGTCCCGAACGCGCCGATCCGGCGGCCGGGCGGCGGCACTTCTGCGCCTTGCTACCGTGACCGTGAGTCGTACAGACACCGCGCTCGGCGCCTTTTATAGACGGCTCTCAGCGCGCATCGGCAAGGCCAAGGCCGTGACCGCCACGGCCCGCAAAGATCGCAGTTCTGTTCTACAATGCTGTGCGATACGGAATGGACTATGTCGATCCCGGGGCCTCGTCCTACGAGACGCGTTACCGGACGCGAGTGGTCAACAATTTGCGTCGGCGTGCCAAGGCATTCGGCTTTGTTCTCCAGCCCTTGGAACCGAAAGTAGGTGCTGCCGTTTCTTAGGAATCGTTCTCCAGCGTCAGCTCCCCGATCTTGGCATG
>NZ_JADPIS010000032.1:0-685 GCF_023073025.1 Bradyrhizobium sp. 76 | reverse complement strand
GTGATCGTCATCAATCTGTTGACCGCGGAATCGTCGATGGCGTCCTGCGCGATCTCGCGGTCGAGCAGGGCCAGATCTTCCGCCAGCCGGTCAAGCTCGCGGACGTGCCGATCGATCGCCGCGCGCTCATCGTCCGGCAACGGTTGGGCGACCAACCACGCCCTGCCGCGGCCGTTGAAAAGATCGGCATGCGGGCACTTCGGGATCAGGTGCGCGTGCAGGATCGAATGCACCTCGTTCTTGAGCCGCGTGCGATGGCGCACGACCTGGTAGCGCCGCGCCACCAGCCGACGCTTGCGTTCCGTCTCCGCGTCAGGCGTCCAGATCTGCGGCAGGTACCCAGCCGCCTGCAGACTGGCGAGCGTGCCGGCATCGATCTTGTCGGTCTTGACGTGAGCCTGGGCGATCGCCTTCACCTGCAGCGGATTGGCGATAATCACCCGTGCCACGAACGGTGCCAGAACCCGCGATACCGCCATGCTGTTGCCGGTCGCCTCGACCACCACCTCATCACTGGCCAGCAGGGTCTTGCCAAATCCCTCCAACGCAGTCCGCGTCATATCAATGCGGCCCGCATGTCGGAGCCTGCCATCCTCCCAAATCACCACCTCCCCGAAAGTTCGGTGGACGTCGATGCCAATCACCCGTCGCATTCGCACCTCCTGCCAATCAGACCACATGACGG
>NZ_JADPIS010000133.1:0-34047 GCF_023073025.1 Bradyrhizobium sp. 76 | reverse complement strand
GAACGTTCACCACGCCACCATCGTCGAGATGAACGTCGAAAGCTATCGCAGGCGCACCGCGCTCGAGCGGAAGCGTGGTCCAGGGCGACCATCCTCGCATGCGACACCAAAAACACTCGCTGATTGACGCTCCGCGACAATCAGAGCGAACAAAACTCTTGCGCGCGACAATCATCGCGGCAATCATCACCTCGCTGCGACACCGACTCGCCATCCTGATTGTCGCGCGCTTCCCATCCAGATTGTCGCGCTATAGCAATGCGGCACCTCGCATGTGAAGCGCCGCGTGAGCAATCGGAGGCGCACCTTTCTGCCCGCTGATGGCAAATCGGCAACGTGCCGGACGTAGCGGCTATGGATGCGGCTCGACGCTGTCGCGCACAAAGGGCACCGAGCCTCCGCAGCTTCCGACCTGACAGCCAGAATAAGCGAATCCATTGAGTCACTTACACCATCAAACACCAAACCACTCGGTACTAGCGATGAGATCTGAAAGCCCGTCCGCATGGCGCTGATTCTCCGTTTGAGAACCACAGTCGCCCGGCAAACTTCACCAGAAATGAGTCAGACCCCCTTTTGGATGCCGATAGGGGGTCCCAGTCGAACGCCGATTGACAGTAGGGCGCTAAGCACGGCGCCGCAGACACTTACGAAGCGATCGGCGATGGGATCTCGAACACAAATGCGCAAAACTGCTTCATTCACGATCTGAAGCATAGCCGGATCCTAGGCTATTCGGACCCGGCCATCGCAAGCGCGGCGACAAGGGCCGCGATGCTGTTTTTCAAGCGAACGGAAGTCGGGGTCTCCACGCTCCCGATCGAATTTCAGTCGGACCCGTTGTCGATCTGTTCGAGGAGCCCGCGCCGGCTTCGATTTCATCGAGGATTTCCTCTCGTTGATAACGGTCTGCTTGATGGTGTCACCACAGTGACGCTCTGGCGTGAGACACTCAGGTAACTACATCCTGAGGCGCGCGAACTGCATCGACGCATGCTCCGCCTCGCGAAGGGAGTCGCATGGGACGATGCTCAACAACGACTTACAGAACGCAGGCGTGAGCTTGCCGCGGTGGATCACAACGTTCTCGTGCCCCGTGGCGGCTCGAGCGGTCTGCCATTGCCGATTGTAGCCGCGCTGTTCATTGGACTTCACGTGGCAAGCGGCGAAGTCGGCGCCGCCCAGCGTGGCCAACTGCCAGGCATGTACCGGCAGCTTGGTATGGATGTGCACCCACATCGGATTTGGCATCCTACCACTGCGCAGCGCCTTGGGCTGCAGCTTGACCTCGAACAGCGTCGCTGGCTCGCTCTTCAAGGCGCGGGGTGGATCCACAGACGCAAGTTCTTCGGCCGCCTGCAATTGTTCAAGGTACTTCTGCGACGGAAACGCGTACGTCTTCATGCAATCGATCGTGATCGCCGCCTTTCGTGCGTTCAACGAGTTTGCCTGTCCCTGAACCTCGGACAACATCGTCTTAAGTCGGACTATTTTTCCGTGCACTTCAGGCAATTGCGCATGCGTGAGTAGGCCATGTCGGCGGGGCTCCTCCAGCGCGGCTACACAGTTCTTAATCTCGGCGGTCTGCGTCTCCAGGCGCTTAAGGACGAGATCCACGACGTGGTCGGCGTCCTCAGGCTTCATCTGGCGCGCTTGCGAGACGGCGCTTTGCTGAGCCGGCAGATCGAACTGCAGCAGCTCGTCCAATCGCTTGAGTAGTCCCGTCAGTGCGTTCCTGGAGGGCGGAGCCTGCCACATCGCCAGGTGCCCGGTCGCCGATGATGACGCCCTCGCGCGTGCCTCCTCCGCACTCGCGAGTTTCTTCGTACCCAGATCCGAGAGTACGATAACCTTGGCAGTAGAGGCTGTGGCAGCGTCGGGCCTAGCGAGCTGCGGCTCGCGCAGCCCGGCCGTTGAACTCCCCTCGCGTGCGGCCGGTGCGCGCTTGCCTTTCCCCTTCCTGCGCGCCGCGTGGTTCTCAGCCGCTAAGTCGGTCTTTTCCGATATCGCAGTCTGGGCAGGCGGCTCCACTTGCCTCTTTGGCTGCACTGCCAAAAGTCGCGTGACTTGGTGCGCGGTGACCCATGCACCTTCCACGATCTGGTCCAACTGTTCCAATGGAAGGTCGGCATCCGTTCTAGCATCCCTTAGCCTGGCAACGATACGTTCCACCTCTGAGGCAAATTCCGAATGCCGTTCCATGACTCCTTCCAGAACGGTGCAGTGCTCTGCGTCGAGTGGCTCTCCGTCCTTGTTCAGAACGGCTTTGTACGTCGAGACGAATGCCGGAAAAGCATCCTGGATATAGGTCCCGAGCAGACGCACCCGCCCGTTCTCATCCATGAGGGCGTCCCTCACGGCTGGTTCAAACGTGCTCGCCTGAGACTCAATCAGAAGCTTCGCGAGCTCAATCCGCGATTCCAGATACAAGCACCCATCATAAAGTGCCGAGCCGGTGTGCAGGCGTAGTGCGGCTTCGTTGGCCTTCCGCATCTCGGGCGTCGTGCTTGGCAAGTTGGCAGTGGTCTCGCAGGCGGACTGCATCCGTTCCGAGCGCAACAGCTTCTTTCCCCACCACTCGATGACAGGCACATGGTCCTTCACCATACTGGAAGCCACTCGGCTCAGCTGGTCGGGGGTAGCGTTGGATTTCGAAATCCGCTGGAACAGGCCTGCCGATACCTGTCTGCGCTCTTCTAAGGCGAGGATAATCGCCGAGGCCACCATGTTGCCCTGACGCCCCGCCTGGAGCACGGCATAGCAGTATTGACGGGCCTCGGCGTCGGACAGAATGCTCGGCGCCACGGCCGGGCGCAGGCTCGCGTAGTACTCCAGAACTGCCGAGCCTGCTTTGACGAATCGATCGCTCAGCTCTAGCGCCTCCTTCAGCTCGGCATCCTCGCCCGGCTGACGGCAAGCGGCATAGTCCTCACGCAGGCGGTCCATGTGTCGCCTTGTTGCGTTGATTTCTTCCTCTGACGAGGAAATAGGGACTGCCACACCGGAAGTTGGCGGCTGGCTGGCGACCGGCGCCGTGTCTCCACCCTCGGACACTGAGGGAAAGCCGCGCCGCCGCGCAGTGGCTCCACGTGGCGCAGCGGCTGCACGTGCCGCAGCGCCTAGGATTCGATCTGGGCCAACGGAGGGACCGGAAGACCTGTCGCCAAGGGCATCGTCGGCACCGCGCGCCGTGCTAGCGGAGGGCGTCCCTCTATCTTGGGGCCCAGAGCGCATCCGCTCCACGACGGAATCGAACGATTGACTGCCTTCCCCAGGGGCTAGACTTGAGTGCGAGCGTGAACTGCTCGATCCGGCTCCAGCATCTGCAGTGCGCGATCTTCCAGATCGGCCAATGCCCGTCATATTCCATCTCCAATCAAGTCGAGAATGCGCAGCCTGTCTGGATAGACAGACTGGCTGACGAGTAGCTGACGAAGGGCGTTTTTCCGGTTGCACAGGAAACCCACATCGCCGTGGATCGTGGTCGAGTAGCTAGGCCATTTGGCTTTGCCCTCACACATCCGGGCAGACGGCTTGGCGAGTAGGCCGGCGGAATCTCACTGCCGGGCTCTCATGGATCCCCACGTGAGACTCTCGCGTCACTGGGCTCCCATTAGGCGAACGAGCTGGGTATGCCGACCTTCCATTGTGCAAAAACCCGGGACGTTCGCGAGATAGCCGTTCGAGAACGCGGCCGGTCTTGGCCTTGCGACCCATAAAGCGTTTGGACCTCCGCATCATCCAAGCCTCGATTGTCTGATTGACGTATCGAAGGATTGCCACAGAGGCGCCTGCCTGAATCGACCGAAATATACAATCCCCGGCCGCAGGAGTGGATTGAGCTGCCGAGCGATGTCACCATTGACACATGGGTCGTTTTCGGAGGCACCCGCATAAACTTCACCGCCGAAGCGCTGAGCCGAGGCAGAAAACTGCAAAATGCTGAGGCGTTTTGTGAGTTCTTTGCCCGTCGCGGCCGGAAGCGGTAGCCAGGAAGTCAAACTTGACGTTCGAAACCGGGCATCTGTCACGCGCGACGAGCACTATCCGGCGCGAGCGCTTCCTTCAAGTTCACTACTGAATCGGCCCCTGCAATAGCGAAATACCAGTCGGTTCCAGCCGCCTTCATCATTCCGAATCGCCTTGTCCCACAGCCAATCTTCGAGCCGGAGCGCGGCAGCTTCTGGCGCAGGCCGTGGAGATCGAAGTCGAGACGTTTCTTGCCACAGTGAAGGATTTGAAGCTTCCCGACGGGCGCGCCCGCGTCGTGCGGCATGGTTACGGCCCGGCCCGAACGATTGCGACCGGCATCGGGCCGGTCGAGGTCGCGCGGGCGAAGATTCGGGACCGCGGAGCGGCCGGTGACGGCGAGCGGATCCGCTTCAGCTCGGCGATTCTGCCGCTGTGGGCGCGGCGGACCAGGAGTCTGGATGCGCTCTTGCCGGTGCTGTACCTGCGCGGCATCTCGACGGGCGATTTCCAGGAGGCGCTGACGGCCCTACTGGGCAGGGACGCGCCGAACCTGTCGCCGGCGGTCATCTCCCGGCTGACGGCCGAGTGGCAGGGCGAGTATGAGCGCTGGCAAAAGCGCGATCTGTCGGCGCGACGCTACGTGTATGTGTGGGCCGATGGCGTCTTCCTGCAGGCACGCATGGAAGACCACGGCGAGTGCATGCTGGTGCTGATCGGCGCGACGCCGGAAGGCAAGAAGGAGCTGATTGGCTTTCAGGTCGGCGTCCGGGAGAGCACGCAGAGCTGGCGTGAGCTCCTGATCGACGTGAAGCAACGCGGGTTGCAAATCGCCCCGGAAATTGCCGTTGGTGACGGCGCGCTCGGCTTCTGGAAGGCGCTTGACGAAGTCTTTCCCGGCACGCGGCACCAGCGCTGCTGGGTGCACAAGACCGTGAACGTCCTGGACAAGGTCCCGCTCTCGGTGCAGGCCAACATGAAGAAGGATTTGCGCGAGGTCTATTGGGCGCCGAACCGGGCGGCCGCCGACGCGGCGATCGATGTCTTCGCCGAGAAATACCGCGCCAAGTACGGCCGGGCGGTCGAATGCCTCGCCAAGGACCGCGACGCGCTGCTGGCCTTCTACGACTTCCCGGCCGAGCATTGGGATCATCTGCGCACGACCAACCCCATCGAAAGCGTGTTCGCGACCGTGCGGCACAGAACCGTGCGGACGAAAGGATCGCTGTCGTCAACGACCGCCAGGCTGATGGTGTTCAAGCTGATTATCGCCGCATCAAAGACCTGGCGGCGGATCAACGGCACAAATCAGTTGCCGAAGGTGATTGCAGGTGTCAGATTCAACGACGGCATCGAGGTCATCCACATGCCGGCAAACCACGCCGCCTGATCGCCTCGTCACCCAAAATTCCGCATAGCTCCTCCAATGCGCCGGCCAAGCACTCTGCGGAAGACTTATTGGCCGTCAAGCTCTCTAGGACCGGGGCGCTTCGGCTCAGACGGGACAACTTGCAGACGCGCGGTCATGCACCATGCGATTTCCTGAGCAAGTCGCCCACCGATTGCGAGATGCTGCACATTCTGATCAGACGTAGAATGTCGATCAGAACAACATTTTTCTCACGTCCGGATGGAGCCAAACCGACATTGCTGGGCGAGTGACCATGACTGGGTTTGCTAGTCCAGAAGAGTCGGTGCCCAATGTGAGCCTTGCAGGAAGACGCCGTCATGCAAAATCACCAAAATCATCGCTCACCCTACCAGAGCTGTCAGCGACAGATTGCGTTCGGTCATCAGAGCATCAGGTGCGACTAGGAGACTGAGACACAGACCTCAGAGGTCTTGTCACTATCCAGGATGTGAATGCAATCTATCCAAAGAATTGATTTCACACTTCATGTGCTGCCGGGTAGGGAAAGCGCCGTGCATCACGCAACGTCGTAGGTTTGCTGTCGGCAAAGCTGCGATGAGTACGTGATCATGGACACCGCGATCGGATTGTAGGCACGGTTTTGCCCGGTGCGGCCAAGTTCATGTCACCCCCCGTCTTTGGATTGTCCGGCCGTTGAGCATTTCTTTCCAAAGCGTCTCGGTGATTTTATAAAAGTCAACAATAGGAAGGCGCGGCAGGACGGCCTCGTTATGGCGTTCTCCAGCTGAGCGTAGCCGCGCTTGGCCATCACTGTCGCTCCGGTGATCGGAGCACGAAGGAGGCTCACCTTTTTGGCCGAATGAGGAAGTTCGTTGCTCAAGCACGGAACGCCTGCCGGCGTGCGAGGCTTTGCAAATTGAGGGCCGCGATGCAAATCGCATATCATCGCTGCTCCCGCATCAAACCTGCGGCCGTGCGGCTGCGCTCGCCATCGGAAGCATCGATCGTGATGAGGAGATTTAGATCCAGACCATGGAACGGCATTGTCACTAATCCGCCATGTGAATGCATCGAACCAAACCATCGATTTCACCAATCAATGTGTTCTCGGCAATCATCTCGACTTCACGATGTCGGCGACAACTGCCGCGATTGTTCCGGCGCTGAGCGGGTGCTGCCCGCCTATCGATGCATTGTATTGATTGCCGCCTACGCCCCGATGGAAAGAGCACATTCGACGTCACCAAGATTCACGCGCGCCACGTGAGACAGTGAACAACGCCAGTCGAGCTCACAATGGAATCCCGATCCAATATGCGATTCGCCTGTACCGCAGCTCTTCGTCTATTCCGGATTCCAATGCTTACGCGGAGGCCGGACTGTTCAATTCCGCTCGGGGGTGGCGTGACGTGGTGGGTGTCTTGGCGTTACTTGATAGGAGGTCCTGGAATGCGAACGCTACTCGTTGATCATGAGAGGGACCCTGCGCGCGTTGTACAAGATGCGCTCTCCGATTGCGGTTTTGCCGTTGACGTAGCGTGCACCCTGGACGAGGCCGCCGCCGCTTTTTCTTGCGCCAGCTATGACATTCTCTTGCTCGAGTTGGTTCTACCGGATGGAGACGGCTTGGATTGGCTGAAGCAGTTGAGACGTGACGGACATTCGATGCCTGCCGTGATGATGAGTAACTTCAATGAGCTCGGTAGGCGGATAGCGCTATTTAATGGCGGTGCGGACGACTTCCTGCCCAAGCCCGTATCTACTGATGAACTCATCGCACGAATGCGCGCTACTCTGCGCCGGTCAACGCAAATGACGGCCCCCATTGTTACCTTTGGCAATCTACGATTCGATTCGATCGGTCGGCAAGCGACGGTCAATGGTCGACCACTGACAATTGCCCGCCGCGAGGTGTGCATTCTCGAACATCTGCTCAGCCGCGCCGGCCGCACCGTGGCTCGTGCGTCATTGGAAGATAGCCTCTATGCATTTGACGACGAGGTCTCAACCAATGCGCTTGAGGTCGGAATCTATCGTTTGCGCGGTCATTTGAGTCGGTCCGGTGCGACGCTACGGATCAAAACCGCGCGCGGGATCGGCTACGTCCTTGAATTGAAAGGCGCGGCATCGACCGCGTAGTTAATTGAACTTGAAAGAAAAGACCATCTTGAGCATCATTCTTGACAAGCATGCTGGCGTCACTCGAGGATCGATCGCCGCCAACGGCCTTTCGTCCACATTTCTTCCTTGTCTTTGGCAGCTTTTGTGCGTGGTCATCCTGCTATTCCCGGCTGCGGCCGTAGCTCAGATCAAGCGGGATGATGGAAGTGGGCCGCAGCGTACGGCTGCCGACGGCATTAGCGCAACGCTGACCCTTTCCTCTTCGCTAGGTAAGACGATTCACCTGCCAGCGCCAGCCGCGAGCATCTTTGTCGCAGATCCTACGGTCGCGGACTATCAGGCACCTTCGAACAGGACCATCTTTGTTTTCGGCAAAAAATCCGGTCGGACCACCTTGTTCGCACTGAACGAGGCCGGGGAGGCTCTCGCTGAGCTGCGTGTTGTCGTCACCCAGCCGATCGAGGATCTGCGCGCCACGCTGAAAGCCCAGGTCGGCGACTATCCCATCCAGGTAAGCTACACCCCGCGCGGGGCCATCCTTAGCGGTACGGCGCCCAATGCGGAGATCGTCGATATAGCCATGAAAGTGACCGAGCAGTTTCTCGGGTCTGGTGCGCTCGTCGTCAACAAGATTCAGGTGGCGGGGTCATTGCAGGTGAATCTGAGCGTGCGGGTGGCGGAGGTCTCCCGGAGCGCCATGAAGGAGCTCGGCGTCAACCTCTCCGCTTCCGGTCAAGCTGGCCCTTTCACTCTCGGCTTGGTCAGTGGCAGTGGTGGTGGATACGGCGCGGCGCAGGGCGGCGGTACGGCGAAGATGGGGGTCAACACTGGCCATGTGAACGTCAGCGCTATGCTCGATGCACTGGCTCACGAGCGCCTCGCTTCCGTACTTGCTGAACCGAACCTCACCGCAATGTCAGGCGAATCCGCCAGCTTCCTCGCCGGCGGCGAATTTCCCATTCCGGTGTTGCAGGACAATCGGCAGGTCTCTGTCGAGTTCCGTCACTTCGGCGTCAGCCTGGAGTTTGTGCCGACCGTTCTCAGTAACAATCAGATCAATATCCGCGTGAAGCCTGAAGTCAGCGAACTATCGTCACAAGGTGCTGTCAACATCAACGGCATCTCCGTGCCGGCTCTCTCCACCCGGCGTGCAAACACGGTTGTCGAGCTCGCCAGCGGCCAGAGCTTTGCAATTGGTGGGCTTATCCGGCGCAACTTCAGCACTGAGATCACGACTTTCCCTTGGCTCGGCGACGTTCCGATTCTTGGTGCGCTATTTCGCTCATCGTCATTTCAACAGGATGAGACGGAACTCGTGATCATCGTCACGCCTTACGTCGTGCGGCCAAGATCGAACTCGAAGCAGATGAGTGCGCCCACCGACCGCATCGCTCCGCCCTCAGACCTCGCGCGCAGTCTGACGAACACATTGGCAACGCGCTCGCCTGTTCGCGGTGCTCCCCCGATAAGCGTACCAGGCGCGACAAGGGGCACCGGCCACACCATCGAATGAGGATCGACCAATGAGATTACGATTCGTGCGCCCCTTCATCGGTCTGACGGCCAGTCTAGGTGGCTGCGCAAGCACCGCGCCGACTTACCTCGAGCCGACCGCGCAAGCGATCTTGGTTGAACAAGAGAAGAACGTCTTACTGTTACAGACCCTTGGAGGGCCCGAACGGCAGCGTCTGCGTTACTTCGTAGCGAGTACCAGTCGCGGTCGGTACGACACGCTCCATCTTGATATCGTCGGCTCACGTCGGCTCGGGGCGCAGATAGCAGCTGAGGCCCGCGCAGTTGGCGTCGACGCTCACAACATCCGCCTGTACGGTCCATTCATCGATAGGCGTGATGGCTCTGCCGCCCGAATCGAGGCGATTACGTACGAGGCGCGCCCTCCAGTTTGTCCGTCGATTGCGATCGTCGGCCCTTCAGTGAACGACAATTCTTTCGATCCGACGCTTGGCTGCTCCATCCGCAACAACTTGGCCGGCATGGTCAACGATCCGCGCGACTTGATTGACAATCAGGCCGTTGTGCCGAGTGATGGCAATCGTGCGGCCATTCCCGTTGCCACATACAAAACCTTCGCGACCGGCAGTAACAGCAACTTGGGTATGGCTAACAACAAGCTGCCGTCAGATCCCACGTCTGCCGGCACCCAGACCGTGCAGCCCTCTCGATAGCGAGAACATCAGTCATTCGATGCGACCTCATTCACAACACGAACTAGACTTGGCCGGCGGCAAAGAGTGCTTTTGCGACAGCCTCGAAGTACTGGATAGGAATGGAATTGCCAAGGCTAGTGTTGCGGATTAGCTCACGGACCAGGACGTGATCTTCGACGATACTGAGACGAAGGCGCCTCGCTTCATCAAAGAGCCGTGAAGCCGCCTCCCCGTCGCCGCGGCAAACCAGGACCGGGACGCCCGTTTCGCCACGGATGTAGCGTACCCCGACCAGCAGCTCGCGCCCAGTCAAGATCAATGTCGCGCGACTCACGCCGAGAGGAGACTCGCTCGCCTGCTCCCGCCGAAGGCGTCGGTGTTCGCGTTTGACCTCCGGATTGCCTTGCTGCTCCTTGTCCTCGCGCTTCATATCGCTCTTAGTCATGCGCATGCCGCGCAAGAACAACCAACGCTGGATGAGGAGATCGACCAATCCGCCGATAAGAAATGCACCACTTGCAATCCCGATCAACAGTTTCACTTGAATGAACACGAACTCGAAGCAGCCCGTGCCGCAAACCGGCAGATAGACCAGTGTCTTCCACGCGCCGACAACGACGAGGACAAAGATCGCGCCGAGGCAGAAGACCTTGAACAAGGTCTTGCCAAGCTCGATGAGGGAACGCAAAGAGGCGATGCGCTTCAGTCCGTTGATGGGATCAATGTTCTCGAATTTCGGCGTCATCGGCTCGGAGGAGAACACTAATCCACCATTGGCTAGGACCGTCGTCAGAATTGCGCAGGTGACCATACTCCCGAGAAGCGGGCCAACAATTCCCAGTGCAAATTTGGGCAAGACGCCGAGCGCAAGATCGACCGCAATATTGAACGGCTTATCAAGCAGCTTGTCAGTCAGCATGAGCGCTTCACGACATTTGTCGTAGATGGAACTCGCTTCTAACCAGACATAACCGAGACCGGCGCAAGCGCTGAGGGCCCTGACTAGATCCGTGCTATGCGGAACCACGCCTTTCTTGCGCGAGTCGCTTAGCTTCTTTTCAGTGGGGGCGAGCGTTTTCTCTTCGCTCGTGTCGCTCACTTCAGTTTCCTCTCAAGCCTCTCCAGCTCTCGGCTCGACTGCATGATTTCCGCTTGCATGTATTCGATGAGGTAGAGCGTATAAGTCACCATGACGATCGCAAAACCTATATTCTTGATCGTCAACGATAGGTCCCGCGGGTTGAATTGCGGCGCAAAGCGCCCTAGCAGAAGCGCTGATATGTCGGCCAGCAAGAGGAAAGCTACCACAGGTCCAGAGACCAGGACGGCGGTACGTATGATGCTGTCGAGCACGCCCCACAACTCCAGCGTCCCTCGCATGCTCAGCGTGGGTCCAAGCTGATAAGCCGGCCAAACCAGATAGCTGCCGTAAAGCCCGCTGATCATCGTTTGCAGGCCCCCCGATACGACGAAGATCGTGGTCGCGGTGGTCCCGATAAGAAGTCCCGTCGCCGAAGCCTGACTGCGTGTCGCGGGATCGGCGGGAGTGACCACGCTGCTGATGCCCCGTTGCGCGTCGATGAACTCGCCGACGGCCTGAAGACTCCAGAGGGGAATACTGAGGAGGGCGCCGATCAGTAGGCCGACACACGTCTCCTTAAGACCGAGTAGCGCGATCTTGAGCAGACGAGTGTCCGGATCTAGCTCCTTCAGGCCATCGGCGATGTGCGCCAAGTATGGTAGTTCGAGCGCGACGGCAAGGCAACCGCGGATCAGGCCGCCGATCTGCGGACGCGTAAATACCGGAAGCACCAGCATGATGCCCACGGGGCGGGCCGCACCAAGGCCGGCAGCAACGACGAGTTCGATGGTCGCCTGGATCAGACTTTGCGTGTCGCCGGTTGACAGATCATACATGACGGCTGCTGCTAGTAGCCCGTCGTGAGCGCGGGAAAATCAGTAAAGATCTGCTTGGCTTGTTCGATGAGCGGGGCGCTCAGCACCGGAGCAAACAAACCTATAATCCCAACAATGACCAAAAGCTTCACAGTCAGTGGCAATGTCTGATCCTGGATCTGCGTTGCCGCCTGGATGATGCCGATGATGGTTTCGGCGACCGCCGCTGCAATGAGCGGAGGCAGAACCCAGGTCATGAAAAGCACCAGTGATCGGCTCATAAAAGGGAGAATAGTGGCCTCATCCATGCTCACCCTCCAGGTGTTGTATAGCTCAGCACCAGCCCGTGCATAAGCCGCGACCAGCCGTCAATCGCCACGAACAGAAACAGCTTGAAAGGAACTGAGATCACTGTCGGAGACACCATTGACATGCCCATGGCCATCAGAATGGTCGTTACGATCAGATCGATAGTGA
The DNA here is from genome assembly GCF_023073025.1 of Bradyrhizobium sp. 76. Classification (NCBI taxonomy): domain Bacteria; kingdom Pseudomonadati; phylum Pseudomonadota; class Alphaproteobacteria; order Hyphomicrobiales; family Nitrobacteraceae; genus Bradyrhizobium; species Bradyrhizobium sp. 76. The sequence goes on along the minus strand of NZ_JADPIS010000133.1, from coordinate 22,044 downwards.
TAAACGGAAGGTATAGTAAAAACCCGATTTCGAAGGCACGCTTGAGTTCTGAGATTAGAAAAGATGGGACGAGAATGACAAAATCATCGGCTGTCGCTCTGCCGCGCATCTCTTCCGGCCAGACACGCTCGGTCGAGGACAGGAAGAAGCCTCGCTGTTCTTCATTGGTGAAGTTCTTGAGATAGCCTCGCAGCGGCTCCTGCCCCACTTTCGCAGCGGCTACCCAATCCTCGAGCGTTTGATAGCGGAGCTGCAGATCGGCGACTCTATTGTAGCTCTGCTCAAAGACCGGGGCGCTCGTGAAGGCGGTGAGCATCAATGCTGCGCCGTATAGAACGATGTTCGGTGGAATCGATTGGGTCCCAAGCGCATTGCGAACGAGGAAGAGAACGACAGATACCTTTACGAACGCCGTGGTCGTGACGACAGCGAAGACCAACAACCCGAGCGCGGCCGTGACCGCAAGAAGCGGCAGTATCGCTGGTTCAATGTTAGTCATTGCCCGCTAACCCGCCACGCAGTCTAACGCCGAGCTCGTCTCCAATACGTACTATGTCGCCACTCCCGATACGTACGCCGTTTGCTAGGATATCGACCGGGCCGTCGACCGGCCGGCCAAGTTCGAATACATATCCTTTGCTGATGCTTCTCAGGGCTCCCAGCGTGATGGGCCAGCGGCCGCATTCAAAGACAAGCGAAATCTCAATATCGTCGAGATCGGCTTCCGAAGGCGGCAGCTGTAAACCGGGCAGTGTCGTCATATGCGCATACTCCAGAGGGCGCGGCCGCAAGCGAAACGGTCCGTGCAGGATCAGGCGGTTGCCAGTGACATCTGCCGCGGCCCATAACGGGCCGGCAGTGAGGATGATCTGACCGCGGGCGAATGGCATTACATCCGGCAACAAAGCGTCGCCCTTACGTGTTTTGCGAAGAAGCGCGGCTGACGCCCGGAGGGAGCCGATCTCTCCTGCAACTGTAACGGGTAGCTGTGCGGGGACCTCACACAAATGTCGCGGCAATTGGCCGAGCAGCTCGCCTAAGGCGCGGAACGCCGGCGGTATCGGTCCGTCAAGAGGCGAGAAAAGAAATAGGCGACCTTTGCCCCTGACCGGACCGTAGATGATGTCGAGTTCGATATAAGGCCCGTTCTTCTCGGCCTTTCCAACATGAAGGAGTCGCAGTTGCTGCTCTGTCTCAGTCTCCAGGTGCGCGAGCAACGGTTCAAGTGCAAGTTCGAGAACCAGCGAACGACTTGGCTCGGAAAGTAAAGCTAGGCCACTCTGTACTGTCGAGATCAAGACCTCCGCAAGCGCATGCGGTATCGACAACACGAGCGCATCATCGCCGAGGCGCCAAACGCAATCGAGCATCGACAGAGCCGGAGGTTCCTCCTGCCACACAAGTCGTTCCAGTCGCACCGATAGCGGCTTGTCGCAAAGATTACTCCGCAAAGAGGCGGAGGGCCGCACGTCTCTGTTGAGCCATGAGACGAGACTCTGGGTTAGACGCTGGCTCGGCTCGTACTTCGCGTATGCGTTCGCGCGAGTTGCAGGAGGCGACTGTACAGGGCAGCGCATTTGGTTCCCAACTGGACTAGCGGTCATCAAATTGAACCGCCCGCCACCAGCGTGGGCAAACCCCTCCCATGGCGAAGCAAGACTTCATCATCAGCCTCTAGCTCGGCTGTTACTTCCGAATGGGTATCGGCCGCACGCCGGACGTCGGTCTCGATTTGTCGCCATTTATGAGTCGCTGCGGAACGCTTCGCCCAGTGCGCACGCCTCTCGGATGCCGCTGTCTCGGCCTGCTTTTGAGCGATACGCGCCTCCTCAAGTGTGCGGCGTTTCGAGGTGATCTCAATCGCTAGCCTCTCAAGGGTGAGCTGGCAATGATCGAGTTCAACGACGGACAAGGTACCGACCGACATCAACTGCTGGTAAACCTCCGCCTGGGCCTCTGTATGATGCTTTTCAGCAATTCCAAGTTCCTGCCATGCGTGCTCCGCGGCCGAGGTCGCGATATGACGCTTGGCTTCCATATTGGACAACTCACTACGTGCACTACGCTCGCGCATATCCTTCACTTGCCGCAAGCTCGAAACGTGTATGCAACTCATGCGGTCAGACGGCACATCCATGTGACGGTTTCCTCAAAAGTGGACGCATCGTTTTCACCCTGGCGTAAAAACTCGCGCAGATCATCGATCGAAGCGACAGCTCGGTCCGTCAGCGGATCGCTGCCTTGCTTGTATTCGCCAACCTTGATCAAAAATTCGGCCTCTGCATGACGGGAGATAAGATCACGGAAGAGGGATGCTGCCTTGCGATGCGGTGCAGATACGACGGCATCCATGACGCGGCTGCGGCTCGACAGTACGTCAACGGCGGGGAAATGCGCCCGCGCCGCGAGAGAGCGTGAAAGAACGATATGACCATCGAGAATGCCACGCGTTTCCTCGGCGATTGGATCGCCCGTGCCGTCACCTTCCACAAGCACGGTATAGAAGGCGGTGATTGAGCCACGCTCACTCATACCAGCGCGCTCCAGCAAACCTGGCAACATTGCAAAGACAGAGGGAGGAAAGCCCCGGCGAGTCGGTGGCTCACCGGCAGCAAGCCCGATCTCCCGCATAGCGCGGCTAAATCGCGTCAATGAATCCATCATCAGAACGACGCGCAGGCCTTGATCGCGAAAATATTCGGCGAGCGCGGTTGCCGTATAAGCACATTGCGCCCGCTCCGTCGCTGAGCGATCGGAGGTCTCAACGACGACGACCGTGCGGCGGAGGGCAGTCTCCCCAAGATGCCGCTCGATGAATTCACGCACTTCGCGTCCACGCTCGCCTATCAGCGCAACCACGGTCACGTCAGCGACCGCGCCTTTTACGATCTGCGACAGTAACGTCGACTTGCCGCCACCAGGCTCTCCATAAATGCCGATGCGTTGGCCCTCGCCGCATGTCAGAAGACCATCCAAGACGCGAACACCGAGTGGCAGAGGGCGAGCGATGATGCACCTCGTCATTGGATTTGGCGCTTTGCCGCGCAGCGGGCGCGTCTCCATGGCTTTGACTGCGCCCTTGCCATCGAGTGGACGGCCGAAGCTGTCGATCACCCGGCCAAGCAAATTGGGGCCGACCGGCACTTCGTGCATTCGGCCAGTGGCAACGACTTCTGCGCGGCCGGACATGCCTTGCAGGTCACCGATCGGCGTCAGCAATACGCCGTCCTGCAACAGACCGATCACCTCGGCCTCAAGCGACCATCCGGTGCGCGGATCCTTGAGCACACAAACTTCTCCAATACAAGCATCCGGCAAAACTGCATGGATCAACGTGCCGATCGCACGCGTGATCCGCCCGCGTACGGCACGCGTGTCCACATGGCTTGCCGTAGTTCGCAGACGCGCCAGCGCCGCGTGCAGAGTCCCATCTCCATCAGGACAGCTATGGTCTGGTTTCGGCGCCGTCACTATTCGTCTGCCTCATGATCTAACCCAAGCCCCAAACGCAATGCGCGGAGCTGCGCGTCAAGTCCGAGATGGATATTGCCAAATTCGCTCCACAGCACGCATTCGTTCGCTGACAGCGCCGGGTCCGGAATAATTCGGACTTCCGGCCGGTCCTCCCGTCCGTCGCAGGCAGCAAATTCGCGCGTAAGCGCATCAGCATCCATGGGGGACGCATGAAGGGACAGTTTCGGCCCGCCATATCTGTGCGAAATCGTGTGACGAACCGTCCTCACCAACATCTCGCCGGGATCGAAATCGCCCAGTAGATCAGTTACGATGTCCATCACGAGCGCTGACAGTTCCTGCTCCAAAACGGCCTTTCGTCGTGCCACTTCCGAGGCAGCCTGCGCGACCAGCTGTGCCATTTCCTCGGCGCCGGCCCTCACCCCCTCAGCATGGCCGCGCGCACGCTCCTTCTGATAAGCTCTGCGCGCCCAGCCGCGAACGCGCTTCAGATTGCGCTCGGCCACGGCACGCGCCTCGAGGGCGCTGTGCCAAATCTCGAGATCCCTCGCCGCTATGAGTGGCCCAAGGGGGCGGATGTGCGGAGCGACAGGCGGCGCAGTTTCGTCGTCTGTCATCCCGCTGGGGCCTCCCTCGCCAAATGGGCCAACACCGGCGAAAACAATTGGCCCGCGGCATCGCGGTGTTCAGTCGCCGGATTGTCGGCGGCCGTTCCGACAGCTAGGCGTAGAAGCACGCGGCGGCAATCAAGCGTTGACGCTTCATCGAGCCAAGCGCCGAGGCAGGCATGTCCATCGTCTTCAATCCCTAGCGCGAGTTGTTGAGGATCAGCAATTAATCTGGTCGAAACCGCATGCGCTGCATGTCGGATCCCGAAAGCCAGCACCTCGGTGCCGACGTGCTCGACCAGAACGGCGACATCATGCTTTGAAACCAGCCTTGTCAGCGAACGGGCATGCCAAATGCCGCCGGCGAGGAGGGCAGCCCTGCTCGGATCATGCCCGAGGAGAAGGTCTGGCCCGAAGTCACCTCCGTTCAAGCCCATTTCATCTTCAAGCAGCAACGCTTGCAGTCTTATCTGCAGCCTAGGACTCTTCTGCAGTCGCACCAACGTCGCGGACGAGAGGTTCGCGTCAAGTCGCGCGGCAAGGCGGGTCGGATGAATCGTGGCAGCAAGCTTACGAATACCTACAGAGGCTAGTTTCAGCGGATCATGCCGCTCGGCAGACGGATTCGGTCTCGTCATGTCGGATACCACACTACGCCGCATTAGGCTTAATCGCTTTGCGAATCATCTCCATAGCAGAGACAGCCGAGCGCCCACCAACAGCGCTAACTTTCTGAGATGATTGCCTGCGCTGACGCCCACGAGCGCTCAGCAAGACGCAGGACAGCACGCCGAATACAGACCCGCCGAGACCCATGCCAACCGCAACCAATGGCGTCGAAATGACTCCAGATGCTTGGGCGAGACCAGCCGCAGCCGCCGGTCGCGGCTCTAGTGCGGGCCGCTCGACTGAGACGAAAACAACAGCCACCTTGTCATAGGATAAGCCCTCGATGCTGTTGGCGACGAGCATTTTAATCTGCGGCAGCAAGATTGAGAGATTTGCCCTCGAGTCATGTCGGATGAAAACCGACGCCGAAGATGGCGTGGTGTCACGTCGCAACAGGTCGTTCTTTGGCAGAACAACGTGGACGCGCGCCGAGAGGACACCATCGATATCACTGATCGTGCGAGATAATTCCTCGCTCAGCGCATAGACGTAACGGGCGCGCTCCTCGATTGGCGAAGCAATCAGACCCGCCGCGCTGAACACTTCGCCTAGACTCTTGAAAGCGTGGCGCGGCAACCCTTCGCCATTCAGCAGGTCGATTGCGGAAGCAATCTGAGTCTGCTCGACCTGGATCGTGATAGTCCCGTCCTTAGCAGCAACGCGGAGGGCATCGACCCCGTTCTTGAGGAGGACCGCAAGCATCTCATTGGCCTCACGCTCCTGAACTTTCGTGTAGAGATCGGCTTTGCAACCAACCAGGGCAAGCAGGAGCGGCAGCAGAGCCACAAGTTGAAGCCGCTTGCGGAATGGGCGCGCCTGATCGCTTTCGCGATCGATTAAACCAATCATTCGCCCCACTCAGCCCGCCGATATCAGCTTATTCAGAGATGAACCGAGGCTACCGATGCCATTTGAAATGAGTGTTACCTGGATGACGCTGTCAGAAACATCCTTCAGATTCGCCAAAATCGCCTCGAAGTCACCTGCGCCACTGGGGGCGCCCGGCACACCTGCTTCCGCTTTGCCCGGTTGCAGCAAAAGGGGCTCCGACGTCGACCCGGTCTCCGCACCTTTTGGAACTGCATTGACCGGATACATCGCAGAAAGATTCTGGAGGATGCGATCGCCCAGCGGGCTCGCCTGTGTTGTTGCACGCGATACCTCGGATGTCGGCGGAACCGCCGCCGCTCCCGTTACTGGAGGCGCAAGGTCTTGAACCGAAGCCGCTTGCAAGAGACTCTGCTGAAACTGGACCTGCTCGTCGACCGCTGTTGCCGAACAGGCCTTGGACAGGCCTTCTAGATTGTGAGAGATCGGCGCAGCGCCTAACATCATCATGGAAAGACTCGCTCTCATCGAGATGTGATACGACCAGCCGTTCAAGCCGATTAGCGGCTCAATGTCCTAGACAGGCCAGCTGACGACAAGCTGACGAGTTCGCCCGCACATCGCCATCTAAAGATCACGTTTCGCGTTCACGTACCGAACGTACTCCTGTTAGTTTAAGTCGAAGAGAACCATGAATGCTCATCCGATCCATAATCCCACACGTTTTGAACGGAGTTCTGTGTGTCGCCGTTTTCGTTTCCGGCGGAACACAGATCGCGCGCGGCGCTCCCCTGTCGCTGCCCTCGACCCCTTATCGATATACGGTTCTGGATCAGGAGCTTTCTGCCGCGCTGCAGGAATTCGGCAACAACCTCAATATTAAAGTCACCATCAGCGCCGAGGTGAAGGGTCGGATTCGCGGGCACATGCCGGACCTGCCACCGCGCGAGTTCCTTGATCATCTGACTCAAGTCTACAATCTTCAATGGTATTACGATGGGCTCGTGCTTTACGTCTCTACCGCAAAGGAAGCGCAAACTCGTTTGCTTCTGCTAACTTCAATCAGCTGCGACGCGCTCAAGGCAACCCTCGATGCGCTCGCCATTTCCGACGAACGCTACATCATGAGATCGGCTCCGGGAAATGGCCTAGTCCTTGCGTCCGGTCCACCACGCTTCATCGCACTCGTGGATCAGACGCTCAATGGTCTCGTGGCGGAGGCGCAGGCGCGACCTCGCTCCATCGAGATGCCGTCTCGGGAATCTGTGCTGATGTTATATCGCGGCGCCTCCGCGACGATCGTTCGGGATGGGCGAACTGAAGCCCCGTACTCTTCAGACCTGCCGCGTCAGGAGGGTACATTGCCTGCGCAAGGGCCGGGCCCAAGATGATACCGCTCAATCAGCCGTTACGCGGGTGTGCAAGGAGGCTGGACCGATCGTCTGATCAGACGCCGCACAAGCAGGGCGAGACGTACGTGTCGTAAATCGGCTCCAGAACACGAGAATTGTCGCTGCGCGACCTTGTCCACCAGTATCGGGATATCCGGTGGTAGTGTGCGGGAGGTTCTGCAAAAGCTAGCGGCTGAAGCGGTCATAGTAAATCCGGTGCTTGCGAAGATCACCGCCCCTAGCGGAGCAAGGCCACCAAGACCGTGACGAAGATTAGGACGGATGGCTCTACCGTCAAACAGCTTATTGCGTCGGAAAGGGATCCTGAAACCGCTAATCCGGGGTGCGGTGCAGGAAGCTCTCGAAGCCACGATGGCGGAGGCGCTGGGCGAGGCGCGGCTGGGCTATCGCTCCGGCTACTATACCCGCTCGCTGATCACCCCGGGTGAAGGTGCCGCAGGACCGTCAGGGGCGGTTCTCGACCAAGCTGTTCAACGCTATCAGCGCTCGGAGAAGGCGCTGGTAGCGGCGCTGGCGTTCGGACAGCAGTCTTGAATGGCCCCGGTTTTGCGACTGCACCGCATTTTGCGGCTTGGACGGGTTAACACCGAGGGCACAGTCGAGCGGCGGGAAAGAAAGGCTCGGGGCAGTATCAAAGCCTGAAAATCGGCAACTACGGACGCACTTGATCGTTGGTGCGACCTCAATCATCAAGCTTGGCAAGCGAGGCTCGAAAGTCCCGCTCTGGATTCGAACCATGCTGCAAAGACGGGCCGTCAAGCTCATAGCGGTGGAGTTCGCCAATAGCTTGCGCGCACCATATGGGCCTTGCTGGTCAGCAGGCGGCATCTATCATGCGTCGCGTGCAATGCTGAAACCTAATCTTAAGAAGTCTCCGGCGGAAGAAGAAAGCTGCCGAGGAGACAAGGTGCAAATCTGGATGAACCCCGAATGACGACATTCCCGGTCGCAATCAGACCGCCTGGCTTTCTGCGCTTCGAGCGCGAGAAATTGATTGGCCGATTGCTTCCGCGGATATCATCGTGGCCAGCGGCCGGGCGCCACGTTTACAGGTCGAATATATGACCGCACCGTCATCCCTTGTTCGACCAGAGAACGATCTTGCAGCCCGGGCCGTTCCACACATGAGTCAGAGCCCCTTTTGGATGCCGATCGGGGGTCCAGTCCAGTGCCGAACGCCACCCGTGTCAGCCACGACGGGCTCGTGTGAATCAGTGGGAACTATTACAGCATACCCGACCATAAGCGGCGCAGTGTCGAGGTGCAGCAATTGCCCGATGTAATCCCATTCTCGATCAAGCGCAATCGTTGCCGTCCATCCCGTTCTAGAGAAGGCCGCCGGCGAACTCGCGTCGCGCCCGAGCATCGACAGGCGGTCAACCGGTCTAGGTCGCGACCAGGCGTATCCGAAGCCCTCGTCGATCGGGCCGGCGATCACATGCCAAGGCGGTCGCTGGGTGTTACCGAGGTGTCGCAAGCGCCTCCCCCAATCGGAAGGCCGGCCATAACCATCCACGCGCAGCCGGCAGCGATCGACAGCGTCAAGAAAGGCCTAGTCGCACTCAACATGCCAGGTGCGCTCAGAATGCTGGACACCACGCTGCGGCGGATTGAAAGAGGGTGAGGTCACCTGGATTGAGGCGCTCGAAACGCTTATCGAGGAGCTGACCGTGCGCGACAGTCGCGGTGTCAGCACCGCGCTGAGAATGTCTCGCCTGACCACGGTCAAAAAGGCTCGCTGGCTTCGACTTCGCATTCCAGCTCGATCGCAATCGCATTCTGGCGCTTGCCCAATTGAAATTCATCTGCTTGCGACACCGGCAAGAGCGATCTCACGCCGGCACTCGCGGTCGAGGCCGTGAAGGCGGGAAAGAGCGTCGCGTTCGCCACGATCGCGGACATCGTGACGACCACCGTGCGCGAGCACCTGCGGTTCCTCGCCCGCGCCTCCCTCCTTGTCGTCGATGAAATCGGTTACCTCGCGGTCGCGCCTGGCGGCGGCAATCTGTTCTTCCAGTTGGAAGACGCCCGCTATGACAAGGGCGCGATGATCCTCAATTCAAACTGGCCACAGCAGTGCTTGATGGACTGCTTCCCCACGCAATTGTTATCACATCGAGGGATCGAGCTATCGGCTCCGCCAGCACGCCGCTCTCGTCCCGGAAAACGTCCGCTCGCCAACCCGCCGCAGCCCAAGCGCCGCGGCCGCCCGCCTGGAAGGACCAATGACTTAGCGGCTGATCCCCGAAGCACAATCGCCGTCACCCAGGGAAATCTGGACATTCTCACGGAAAGTTCGCTGCCCGTTGACAGAGGTCCATGATCGCCACCAGGTACAACAGCAATCTGCAGTCGAAACGTAAGTGATGTCGGCGAGCCAGATCCGGTGCGCTGCTGCGGCCCTAAAGTTGCGATCGATGAGGTTTGGCGCGATCGGCAGGCCATGACGGCTGTCGGCAACGCGGTGCGGCCGGGCCATCATGGCGCCGATGCCTTGCCGATGCATTAGGCATTCGATCCGGCCATGGCTGGCGCCAGGTCCTTGTGCCCGCAGCGCGGCATAGACCCGTGGGTTGCCGTCCCCGAGCGCCGCTGTCCTGATGAGATATCAGTCGAGAGCGCAGCATTGATCGTCGTGCGTGCTCTGTCCGGACGCTCGCGCCAGGCGTGATAGCCGGCCGGCGAGACCTCGAGCAAGAGACAACAGAACCAATACGTCCGATACTATTAGGTATGCCTGGGTCACTTGTGTAGGGCGGCAGCGCCAGCGCAGCGGGCGGGTGCTTGCATTGCGCGATATCGTGCACCGATCGTTGCGGACAACGTGATTTGGTCCGCGCAATCGGAATACGCTGCGCTGACGCGATTGCTTGTATTGCGGTTGTGGCTCACGAAGCGTCCCACGTTCTCAAGTTAACGCATTTAGTCTTGAGCGCATATAGGTCGCAGGTCCAGGCAGACGTTGACGAGCAATCAATGCGAGGCGCTTTCGCATCGACACGCAAGACCGATCCGCTGCGTTGATCTTCCGAGCTTTTTTGCTTCAACGCGTCGCGCAAAGCTCCTGGTCAGGAGTCCGGCCGATCGCGCACTCAATGCGTTCGCGCATAGCTGGATCGATATCTTTGGCGCCGAGCAACTTTGGCGCCGACCGCTCTTGCATTTGAAGAGCTGGTCTATCCCAGCTAGCGCAACTGCAGAGCCCCAGAGTGGCGAAGAGAGCCGAGCACGAAAGCAGACAAAATGAACCCAAGCGCCACCGCGCTGCCTTACGAGGTGAATTCATGCGGTCCTTCTTAAATTGACTGCTGCGCCTGTGAATCGGGCGCAAGGAGCGTGTTGCTGAGTTCCTCGGACGGGGCGTCGTCGTCCTTTGCAGCTGCGAGTGTAATGGATCCAACAGGCTGGATTGTGAAGTCCGAGGCAAGGTCCTGATAGGATAGAACAGCAAGATCGATCCCATTACGGGTGAGAAAGCCGCGGACAAAGCGTCGAATATCCATCGAAGCAAGGATAACCGGCTTGATCTGCGCCCGAACTACGTTCGAATGGATGTGACGCATTTTTGAGAGCAGCGCCTCGCTTTGCCCGTCGCTCAAAACCAAGTAGGGTCCTTTGGCAGTCTCTCGAACCGCGCTGCGCACGATATCCTCGGTTTGACGTTCGATGACAAAGACCGGCACGACGCGGTGTGCGTTGGCATACCGGTGGCAGATTTGCCGTCTCAGACCGGAGCGAACATGTTCCGTGAGCAAGACGACGTTTTGTTCACGTCCGCTCCATTCGGCCAATGCCTCCAGAACCAGCCGTGTGTTCCGGATCGGAATACCCTCCTCCAGGAGGCGCCGCAAGACGTCGGCTACTTTAGGGATCGGCGTCGTACGCAACACCTCCTTGACCAGATCGGAATATTCCGTCTCCATGCGGCCCAGCAACTGGCGCGTCTCCTGGATACCCACCAAGCACTGTGCATAGCGGGTCAACGCCGAATGGACGCGCAAGGCCAGGATTTCAATGGGACGGTGGTGCCCGATGCCGGCTGCTTTGAGAGCCGGTGCATTGCTCTGTTCAATCCAGATTTGATCCGTCTCCCGGTCATGCCGAAACGGGATGCCACTCAATTCAATGTTGGCCGGATCGTCGTGGAGTGCGAGCTGGGTTGGATCAATTAACTCCTGCTCGACGGGCACGCCCTCGACATCCACCCTGTACTGCAGGTCTGGCAAGCGCTCGTCGACCTCGATGGGGATGCGCGGAATTGTGATGCCGAGATCAGACGAGATCAGTCCCGAAACGCGTGCAATGTGCTGTTGCAATTCTTCTTTGTCGATCGCCCGTGTCAGACTTGACGCAAGGAACAACGCGATGGGAAGCGCCTCCGCAGGCACGATTTCCTTGTTAGACTCTGTGGGAGCCGGGCGAGAGACATCAGCGCTTTTCTTCCCGCTTTGGGTCCCACCGTCGGCAAAGCTCGCTGCCGCAAAGACTGCAGCCAAGACGAGAAAGACAGGGAGCGGAAAACCCGGAATAGCCCCCATTACAACGAGGACGCAGGCAGACAGCCGCAATGCGTGCGAGTTTGCTGTGAGCTGGTTAACGATGTCGGTCCCAAGATTGAGCCTTACGACCCCATTTACACGAGTGATGATTGTCGCAGCTGTAATCGAGAGCAGCAGCGAGGGAATTTGTGAGATTAACGCATCACCTATGGTCAGCAGGGTATATTGATGCAGCGCCGCCTGGAAAGACATGCCCTTGGAGAGCAGGCCGATGGTGATCCCGCCCAGCATGTTGACGCAGATAACCACCAATCCTGCGATGGCGTCGCCCTTTACGAATTTCATGGCGCCATCCATAGCCCCGTAAAGCTGGCTTTCTTTCTCCAATGTAGCGCGCCGGCTGCGGGCTTCGTTCTGATCGATATGGCCATTGCGCAATTCCGCATCGATTCCCATCTGCTTGCCTGGCAGAGCATCGAGCGTGAACCGCGCCGCCACCTCCGCCACGCGTTCAGCCCCCTTGGCCACGACGATGAACTGCACCATGGTCACGACTAAAAATATGACAATACCAACGACGATATTCCCCGATATGACGAAATCACCGAACGTGCGAATGATGCTGCCCGCATCCCCCTCAGCCAAGATCAGCCGCGTCGTTGATACGGTGAGCGCCAGACGGAATACCGTGGAAATCAGAATGACGCCTGGCAAGGACGAGAAATCAAGTGGAGTGCTAATATAGAGAGCGACCATCAGCAGCAATATGGCGAAGCCCAGATTGAAGCCGACGAGCGTATCGATCGCCACTATCGGGATCGGCATGATCATCATGCCGACCGTCAGAAGCAGCATCAACGCGACCATCAAATCGGAGCTGGCCGACGCGCGCGCAATGATCTTACGCAGGACGCTGGTCATGGGGACCTTCCGATCGTTGATTGATCAGGCCAGTGCCGTCACGCAACGAGACATAGCGTTGGAAAGCGGCGAGCGCCTCGTCTATGAGGCCGGCCCGCCGCAGGGCGTGGCTACGCAACAGCATCAAAGAGAGACGCGCCGAGGGCTCGTCATCAAGTGTGTTCAGCCTATCTATGACCTGCAACGCCTCACCTCCTAGACCTTCCAAGATGAGGGCATAGGCGAGAATCCGTAATAGATCGACATCTCGCGAGTCCTTGCCGACGATGAGTCGTAAGAGAGCCACGCATTCTGCGCTCTGCCCACATGCAAGGTGAAGATAGGAAAGTGTACAGAGCAAATCGCGCTCCTGCCCGGAACTCAGTGAGTCGTTATCGGATTTGGAAACGTTGGTCGTCCGTTGCGCTCCATCGGAGTTGAACATTGTTAGGCTTCGATCAAGCTATTCCGATTCCGGCGGAGCAGCGCTAGCCAGTGCAGTCCCTGCCGTAGGACGACGATACCGCCCCCAGCTATCGGATCCGCAGGCGCGGCCGCCAGCTTATGCACGAGACCTTCCAGAACAATGCTATACCGCTCCGCCCGCAGCATGTCCGGATGACGAAGGCTTGGCGTGACGAAGGAGAGTAGATCGTGCGCGATATCGCGCCCGTAGAGCGATGCCATCCCAGCGCGTTGCTCGAGCTCATAAATGCGAGTGCGCATCTCGTTGAGACTGACACGCCCGACTGCATCAATATCTTTGGCCTCCGATGCGGCTTCGATCGCTAGATCCAGCGGCATATAGCGCGTGTTCAGCTCGCCCCAGATCGACGCCAGCTCCTTCTCGCCATTTGCACGAGCACCGTCCGCCTCACCTTTATTGGGTTGGATGGTCGGCCCTATCACTGGTTGATGATGGTGCTCGCTGAGTCTCTGCGAAGCAGTGCCAGGCCCGACATCGTAGCGGGACACCTTTGACATGACGATCTCCTTATCCTTCCTTCGGGCCCGGAAACCCTAATACGGAACGGCAACAATGCGGCCATTGCGGCTTAGCAGCACACGCCCATCCTCGATTCGAGTGACCGCCCATCCGTCGGCCAAGAGAGCGCCGACGAAATACTTCTGCCCACCGACAAGGAGATAGGGCTGGGGTCCGCGCGAAACAGCTTCGATCGCGATTGAGGATGGCTGCTTTTCCTCCTTGACGATCACTCCGTTCACCAGTGTCACCGCACCATATGTACGACCATCGAACCATTGCTGGAGCTCCTGCCATTTCGCAACGGTTGCAGGCGTGACTTTTCCCTCAGCGCTAACAAAACCCGGCCCCGAACCAACCCTGATATCGAGCAGGCCCGCCTTATCAATTTCCTGTTTCAGCACTTCGGCCGCAGCCTGAGCTCGCCGATCGTCAGGCCGATTCGTACCCAGCTTGGGTACAAGCTCTGCGGCAGGCGGAGCAATGCCGGTCGGTGCACTTCCGCTGGCTTTGAAGAAAATCGTCGAGAGACTGCCTACGCCAAGAAAGCTGAGGAGCACGAGGGCGAGAGCTGAGATCCAAACGCGCGAGAGGCTGATCGACCGAGCCTCAACTGCATTCTGCATCGACCAGCGAATAGACATGGCGCCCGCACGAATGACGGCAGGAAGAAAAAGAACAACACGTTCACCTGCGGCAATATCCCCTTCGCCCTCTGGGGTGCTTACGGCTGCAAGCGCCTCAAGCTCGATTGAATTGCCAACGAGGGTGACACGTAGGTGATGCGGCTCAAGCCCTTGTTCGACGAAAACCATATCCGCGTCGAGGCCGCTACCGATAAGGCTCGTTCCGACAGCAGCCTTTCCGCTTAGCCCGGCATAAGGTCCCGACAGTACCTCGAAATGTAAGGAGACGGCCTCATTCACGGACAATTCTCCGAACTATGAGGAGCACGGCAGGGCGATTGGTCGCACGACTCATTCCTAGGCCGCACCACTATGACGGGAAAGGCGGAGCGACGATTCGCCCCGCCTTTCACCGTTATCCGTTGACGCGCTCGCTGGCCGCCTTCCTCTCACTCGAGAGCTCGGTCGTCAGTGCACGCAACCGTATGTCCTGCACCATGGCCTGCTGGTTAACCGCCTTCAATTCGTCGATCAGTTTCTCGAAAGTACCCGTCCCACCAACGTTATCGGTCGACGAGCTACCGACGCCGGGACCCGCGGACTTGGTATCAGTCTTGTTATCAGTCTTGCTAGCATTCTTGCTATCATGGGAGTCGTGGACACCACCAGTAGAAGGGCTAGTAGAGCTTGTTTTGGTCATATCGCTTCACCTTCCATTTTTTTTGCTGCCATCAATGGCAACACTCCACTGACGTCGAAGAACCGGCGTCAGGTATCCTCTTCTGTTTCAGCTATAGCTTCGCGAAGATTTGACATGTTTCGCTCCATCGCCTGCATCGCGACGTCGGCAAGAATCGAACCGAAAGCCGATTCGAACTTCTGACGATCAGCTACCGACTGCGAGCTGCCACTGTCGGAATTGGTATGGATCACGCCTTCGATTGCCCCGGCCATCTGGTGCCTCTCACTTCAGTTCCGCCAAAACGGTGGTATCACCACCGAGCGATTCACATTGCTCACGCTACTGGGATTAGCTGTCGAGAAGCTGACGAGAATGAGAACAACCTCACTATCGTCAAGTGAACCCAGCTGAGAGCGCGCATTCGCAGGTACATGCCGCGACTGCCGCCGCGCGAATTTCTCGGCCCCACTTTCAATCTCTACATAATGCCGACGAGCGCCAGATCGCGGCGCCGGCCCAACGCACCTCATCACATCGCTCGATCAGCAATGGTGTGATGTCAAGTCAGAGGCAAAACCGCGCGCAGTTGGAAATGCTACCGCGGGAATCGGTGGTGATGTTGTTTCGTGGCCCCACAGCGATCGTCACTCGGGACTGACGACCGCAGGCACCAGCTTTGCGAAAGCGTCAGAGCAGCGTCGTGCCTGCACATGCTCTGAGCCGGAGATGAGTTTCATGAGCACGATGACGCCTCTCCGGGATGTTAAGACGCCCGACACTGGCTCGTCCTGCTCCGTCTAAAAGTCGTCAGCTTCTCGAAAGCTCGCCCCCTTAACGTGAAAGCCTCGATCTTACGATGTCGATGCCAAGTATTTACCGCAATGGAATGGAAATGAACCTAATGCAGCTCAACAGCGTTTCGCTGCCCGCCAGTGCAGATCCAGCTCTGTTCGGGCTTGTCCCGGGGGCTTCGTCGGCCTTGGGATCATCCGCGCAGACCCCCGGCCAGATTCGGGAAGGCGAACCTTCGATGTTCGAGGTGATGGTGTCCATCTGCTCGCGGGAAGAGAAATCCGACGTTCCCTCCACGCCACCGGATCTGCTGCAATCAGAACGACAGATCCCGCAGGATTCGCTGGACCAGTTGTCAGCGCACTCGAAGGCGGCGATCGAGGCGGTGATGAAGGATCCGGTTTTTTCTTCCTCGGTCGATTCCTCCTCGGTCGATTCCTCTTCGGTCGACACCCCTGGTGCAGACGCATCGTCGACGGCTGCTCCATCGCCTGACGTACCGAGCACTCCGGTGCCAAGCTCTAGGATCACGTGGAACGGCGGCACGCTCACCAATGCCGAGTTGCAGATCGTGGCAGTGCTGAACCGGCATAAGGACCAATGCCCACTCAGCTGGGACTCGCTGGCAGCCAAGGCCAGCGATCCGTCGACGCCCCCGGATCTGAAGGAGGCGATCGAAGGATTGCGACGCGATCCAGAGCTCTTCTATGCGATTGGCTCCCAAGGGGACGGCCGCTGCGGCGGCAAGATCAAGGCCAAGGATCTGTCAGAGTTTTCCGCCAGCCATTCGCAGGTTGCTACATTCCAGGAGCAGCAAGCGCAAAGCTACGAGCAGAACTATATTCCATCCGACGGCACCTCGAATGGACAAGCATCGGTCATGACGTTGAATGATGCATTGCGCGAGCTTTACAAGTATTCTGACTACCTGCCCAAGAATTTGAGCCTGGACGATTTCAAGCGGATCGTCGACGGCAAAGCCGACACTGGTAAGTGTCCGCCTCAGCTGATCGCGGCGGCTCAACACTTCCTCGAGCACCCGGACGCCTGGAAGCAGTTGTGCGGTGGTGCGACTGATAAAATCCACAAGGACGACTTCTTGCAAGTCGCCTCCTCGTCGATGAATTCCACGCAAAGCGAGCTGAACACGCTCGACACGATCAACAAGAATCAGAACGCCTTCTTCGGGGACGGTGACCTGACACGACACAAGTTGGCGAGTATGGTCGAGGACAAGACTCTCGACCCGAAGATACGAGAAGCGGCATCGCAACTGCTCTCGGACCCGATCTTGTTCCGTTTGCTAAACAATTCGATTACGGGCTACAAGACCCATCAGGAGTTCTTCGATTTAGGCGGCGGGCATACGGTCGACTCCGGTAATATCAGCAACAACGACTTCAGGCACTTCTATAGCAACATGTCACCTGCGAACCATACCGTTCAGCAGATCAAGACCCATGTCCCCAAGACCGCCGCTGAACAAAATGCAGTCACAGACATGTTGATGGGGGTATCCGACCAACCCGATGTCGCGTCTCCGAAGAAGAATGGCGGGGTCCTCATGCATGCGGTCGATGACGTAGCCAAGGTGGGCTCGAAGGTGCTCGACTGGGAGGCCACGGCAGTAGGCCTGCTCGGCGTCATTCCGGGACTGGGCGAGTTGGCCGATGGCATATCGATGGTGCTCGAGCTCGAGTCGCAAGCATTGAGCCTTCTGCATACGGGCATTAGCGGAGGTGATATGAAACAGGCTCTGAAAGAGGTTGGCCTTAATCTTGCGGGGCAGGCCATTAGCTTTGTCGCTGGGCCCGAGGTCAAATTCGCGCTGCGCGAGGGCCTCGCAAAGGAGATGCTCGAACAGACCGTGCAGTTCGGCCTCGATACGGCGATCTCGAAAGTGCAGTCCTATGCCGAGGACCATTTGGACGACCTGAAGGCACGCCTTACCGAGCCCATGCAGGCCGCAGGCGTTCCGAGTCAGGTCGCTACGCCGCCGTCGTCTCAGAAGGTGGCCTGAAAGGCCAGTTGCGGGTAAGGTGCGATTCGTATCTACCTTTTCAGGGACGGACGCTTGCAACTTCTGCGCCGCTCGACAGTACGGCCTCGAGAAAGTCGGTATGTGCCACGTCATCAGGGCGAAGCCGCCGCTCGGCAAGCGGCGGAAGAACGCGCGCTGCACTCGAGGCGCACCCCACGCGCGATGAAAGTCGCCTGTAAAAGCCGCCGAGCGCGGTGTCTGTACGGCCCACGGTTACGGCAGCAAGGCGCAGAAGTGCCGCCGCCCTACCGCCGGATCCGCGCGTTCGGGTGCCGCCGGAGACCTTGTCGTTCGGCGCCAGTCCCAGCCAGGAGGTAAAATGCTTTGCACTTCGCCACGAGGAGAGGTCGTCGCCCCATTCAGCGATCAGCTTCAGCGAGAGGTAAGGACCGAGGCCGTCGAGCGTGGTGATGTCCTTTCCGAGCAACGGAACAGCGCCACGGGGACGTTCGTAAGCTAGAGCGTTCGCCTGATCGGTTCGATTCCGACGCGCCTTCAACACGGCTTCGATCCGGGGCGTCGCAGACAGATGCTTTCTCGTGGTAGGCGTCCTAAAGCGCAAGTGCCTGCTCGAGCGCAAACAGACGCTCGGCGCGGTAGCTTCCGGTGAGCGCCTTCACGATCGTCTCCGCACTAGCGTGGCAACTGTAATGGCGCAAGCACGCCAGCGCCTCAGGATCGCGCGGATGAGGCGCAGCTGGTGGCGCCGGTGATGTCGGCGAGACCTGGTGGAGTTGAAGATTATCTCCGTCAAGGCCTTGTGCATATGCTTGATGTGGGAGGCCGCGTACCCAATCAGACGCTCGCGCTGGCACACGTAGGCTCGCAGCTCCGCAATCTGTCCTTTGGGCCGAAAGCTGGCTCGCGACAGCCCAAACGAATGGAGCCGCTGCAGCCACTGCGCATCGGTGATATCGGGCTGGCTCGAGCATCGGCACCGCTTCTGAATCAAAACAGCCAACCGGTCCGGCCGGCGACGGCCGCGCCACCCTTCTTCTGCGATGGTAGGGGGTTGTTCTGGGTCCGATACGCGGTTGACGGACTAAACGACGCCTTGGCGGCGGCCACTGGCGGGCTGACGGTACTTCGTGTAGAGCCTTCTGTCGTTGCCGCCCGTGATGCAAGAAGTTTCTGACCCGTTCGGCGTGTGGACGATGCGCTCTTCTGCATCGCGCAACGCCTCGACGATACGCGGTCGAGCTGCCCAAAGGGGTCGGATTTTCCCTTTATGCGCTGGCGTCAGCTTACGGACAGCTAAGCTGTCTATCAAGCGGGTAAGGGCTAACGACCTGAAGCAAAGCAAGACGTATGATCCGGGTGCAGTCGTCATGTACGGTCGAGTTAACAATTGGCCCGATATTCCGGCCGAAGAAAGATATCATCGGGCAGCCAACGCTGAGGAAGCGGGTGCCGAAAGCCAGGGCTTCGCCGATGCGTTCGCTAGAACGCGATTGCAGGAGTCTGCTGGCAGCTCACCTTCGCAACCGAGTTATTCCCTCGTTCGAAACCCTCCTGTGGTCGAGATCGACAGAGCTACCTTCAGGACAGAAGTGAGGACCTTTCATGGCGACGCAATCAACCGCATCGCCAACAATCCACACGAGTACTCGGAATTTGTATCCGCAAGAGCTAAGCGCACAGCAGAGGTCGCTAAGGAATACGGTATCAGAAGAGATTCAGAAGACGCCCGATATTACAGCTACCAATTAGGAAATGTGAGCGTCGGCCTCCAAAGAACGGAGGCCGGATTCAACATGACTGAGTTCGAAAGCGACAAGTGGCGAGAACAGTTCCCTGGACGAAGTGAAGTCACCTCAATTGTTGATTTTCAGGTTGCTCATCCGCTTGTCGCGAACGCCGGCGATATTCTGCTCGAACATCAGCTTCGGCAAGACGGCGAACGACCATTGGTGAACTGGCGTCCTGCTAATGCAGAAGCGAAGGCCCGCGCAGAGACAATGGGCTTCGTTGAAGTGGACGAGGACGACATGGTACTTGACCCCACTCAGTCCGCCCAGTGGACAAAAAACAGCCTCGGTGAATGGCAGCGCGCAACTAAATCTCAGCTTTATCTCTCCAAGGTCGATAGTGATACGGAGGTTGCAGCAGATTCCGAAGAGGATGGTGACTTTATGTAATGCCCAGATCCGCTGGTATTCATGTTTGGGCAGGCGGTGGAGCAAGGAGCGCAGGCAAACGGACAGCTGCGGCAAAGGTCAAGCCTCAGCCGAGCGAAACCGACAATTCGACTGGATCCGCGAGGTGCTTTGTAACAAGGCACCAATGTTCACCATCAGGCCGGTCCGAAGTGATAGAGATGTCGAGCGAATTGAGCCACAGCAACCATGCGCTCTGATGCCGGCGCTAAGCTCTGCGCCGCTGCCGCCGACCTTAAGGACGGACGTGTTGACCGGTGCGATGTGGCCCGTCCTGAACCGGCTTAATGCCAGATGCGATCTCGACAAGCTTGTGTGCGGCGGCTTCGGAGCCAAGCTAGCTTGATCGGCGGAAATCTCATCAGGCTCGGACTGACTCGCTGCCGCCAAGCATCGTGGAATCGTCGCCGCTAAGAAGGCAGTTTGAGCGCCTCCGACCGGACACCTGCTTGCCAGAGGATGATCAGGATTGCTGTCAGCAAATCCCTCAGCCAGGCGATCACGCGGCGGAGGTTGTGGCCGACGGCGGTGAGGATGACGTTGCTGGCGTCGCTCTGACGCCCCTTGGGATGGCAGCGGCCGAGGTGACAGTCGCTCTCATGTGGCCAACGATGGGCTCGATGGCTGAACGGCGCCGGAGCTCGCGCTAGATGACGCCGAAGACGCCCCGTTTCTGCCCGGAGATGAAGACGCTGCGCGGTCTATCGGTGTTGCGGCCGCGATAGCCCTTGTCGACATAAGCGCGCTCGACCGCGCAGCTGGTTAGCGTTTCCGTCGCCTCGATGATGGTGCCGAGCGAGTGTCCGTCATAGCGATTACCGGGCAGTGCGCGAGCGTGCACCACGAACTGGCCGCCCGGCGCGCGGCCGTTGGTGGTGACGATCGAGGCCTTGACGCCGAACTCGTAAGGCGCTGCCGCCTTGCCTTTGCGGATGTACTCGACCTCGGGCGCATGGAAGGAATAGAGCTTCCTGCGCTGCCGCTGCTGTTGCGATCCGCGCATCAACGTCAGTAGGCGTCGTTCTTTCTTCCTGCTCATTTTCTGAACCATCCGTTCGAGACGCCGCCGCGCCGGACATCGGGCCAGGAGCGTTGTTCACGCCGGTGCTCCGCGCGGGCTTTCCATGTGGACACCAACAGGATCTCTCAGGTTTCCTGGTGACCATCCCGCAGCTGGCCGGGTTGGCCGATCCAAACAGCAGCGCGCTTGCCTCCTCGCTGCGCCAGGATTTGACGCGGCGCTGAAGCGTTCGCAGCAACTTATCCGGATAGCAGATATTCCGCCTGCAGCCCTATCAGGAGCTCGGCGCCGTTTCGCCACGGCTCGGCCTTGAACCACTCCTGCAGCTGTGCGGTCCCCTGAACGAGCGGATCAGGGGGACGACGACCTCGCTTCGCTTTGAGGATCGGACGGTCCGTCCGTCGAGATGCGCCCTCTTCCAAGCCGTTCGCAAGCTGGCGAGGAAGAAGTCGATGGGCGGGGCCGCAGTAATGGAATCGCCCGACGACTTCACGTCGGCAAAGTCGGCCAGACGTTGCTGCGCAGACCGAATGTTACGCAGCAACGCGACCGGGTCCAAGCTGAAGCAGATTTCCTGCAGTCGGGCCAGAACCGCATCGGAGGTATGTGGGTTAGCTGTCAGCCGCTTATGCGGCGGCGTCGGTGCCACTATTAGATTTACGGACGCGTGCGCCATCGCGCTATCAGCTTGAACGAAGGCTGTAAGAAGTTCACGAACAGGCGCACTGAGCGATAGAGTTCTGCGAGCAACGCAGCCGAGCTATCGCCAAATTTTGGTGACGGCCGGAGCCGGTCAGGCGGCGGCGGTTATGGGCTGACGGTCGGTCGGCTTGGCGATGACCTCGATCCCATCATTGAATGTCACACCGACAACGAGTTTTGGCAACTGGTTGTGGCCATCGAGACGACGCCAGCTTCTCTGCGCGGCCTCGAGCAGCTTGAAGACCATCGCGAGTGCCGTCTTGTTGGACAGGCAGCCCTTCGATCGGATGGTGCGGTGGCGAACGGTGGCGAAGGTGCTTTCGATGGGGTTGGTAACCGGTATGAGAGTTTCTCGGTGCCGATGTTCCGCTGCGGTGTTCTGCGTCGTGGCGTATGGTGCGACCATCGGGACAGAGGCACCGGGAGCACGATGTGTGGGCAGGCCGATGCATACGATGAGCCGCGAGCTCGAGTTAGTAGCTGGCCGCCTCTGCGACTCGCCCGGTTGCGCTGGGAGCGCGAATCCGTAGTTGTCGTGTCGCCCGTAGCTCCGTCATGTGGTCTGATTGGCAGGAGGTGCGAATGCGACGGGTGATTGGCATCGACGTCCACCGAACTTTCGGGGAGGTGGTGATTTGGGAGGATGGCA
>NZ_JADPIS010000077.1:0-697 GCF_023073025.1 Bradyrhizobium sp. 76 | reverse complement strand
GCATTGCGATCGAGATTGCAGAAGGCGGCCGACAGGCTGTCGGTCCGATGCTCCCGCGGTGCCCCACCGAGCGACCACAGGGCATTCTGCAGCCCTTCGGCCAATGCGACGAAGCTCTCGCCACCGAGCACGACATGGGCGTGTTCAAACCCGCAATAGGCCAACCGGAAGTGATACAGGCGATGATCGAGCGGCACGCCAGCGATGGCGACCCCAAGCTCGCCCATATCGGTGAAGTCGGACAGGCCGACCTGGCCCACTTCGTGGGTCTGGCGGAAGATGACCTCCTGCTCCTCGCCGTGGATCGCCCGCCAGGCGCGGATCCGGCGCTCGAGCGTGCGGCGGATTCCAGCCCCCAGCTCAGGATGGCGTCGGAGCATCTCCTCGAAGATGGCCACGGGCCGCACGCCGGGAGCCGCCTTCAGCATCGGCACGACCTCCAGGCCGAAGACGTTGGCCAAGGGATCCGGCCGCCGCCTTTGCCGCGGTGTCTTCTTTTGCGACGGAAGGCGCAGATCCTTCTCGAGCCGATAAGCGGTCGACGAACTGAACGACGCCTTCGCGGCCGCCTCTGGCGGCGAATTGGTTTGACGGAACTTCATGTAGAGCCTCATCTGGTGATCGGTGACATGGCAGCCTGGCAACGGGTGATTCCTCTTTGGCGAGAAGAACCATCCATCACCGGCCAGCCGCGATC
>NZ_JADPIS010000105.1:0-702 GCF_023073025.1 Bradyrhizobium sp. 76 | reverse complement strand
TAGCACTACTTTGGCAGAATGTGTTTTCGCCGCTGTTTTTCAAGGATTTGCTTTCGGCAATATGGGCACTGCTGGGGCGGCGGCCGAAGGATGAGATCGACGATGGCGTGACGTACGGCGGGCATAGTCGGTTGAGGCGGAGGCCCGTTGATTCTTTTTTTTTCGCCCCGCGTTTGCGAGGCGACGATGTTGCAGGAAGGCGTAGGCAATCATTGTCATAAGGGCGTGGCGATGAAGACCTTGCCATGATCGCCCTTCGAAGTGATCAAGTCCAAGTTCCTCCTTCAACTGTTGATGCGCCTGCTCACAAATCCACCGTGCCTTGATGGTGGCGGCCAGCGTGCGCAGATCCGTCGTCGCCGGAAGATTGGCGAGATAGTATTTCTTCTCCCCGGAGGCACGTTGCTCGCCAATGAGCCAGGCTTCGTCGCCTGGGAGATGCTGCTGACCTTTATCCCATATCCGCTGCGGAGGGCCGTCGGCGGTGCGGACACGGAGAGCAGCAAATCGGGCTTTGAGCCGACCTTTCGTCCCGCTGCGCCAACTCACGGTTTTCCATTTGGCGCTGGCCAGCATTTGTTCTGCCGCAATCGATAAGATATCGGGCACGTGGTGCTTTCGTGGTTTGCCACGGGCTTTGGTGATCGGCCAAATGAGCTTCACATCGACCGGATACACTTTCTGGTGCCGAGGGATACCGAC
>NZ_JADPIS010000137.1:0-36803 GCF_023073025.1 Bradyrhizobium sp. 76 | reverse complement strand
GGTCTTTGGACGCCTGCGCATACGACACGCCGCGCTGCTTGATCAGCCGCACGGCCTCAAGCTTGAACTCCCGCGTAAACTGCCTTCTCTCCATGACGCGCCTCCGGCTCCATAAAACACCTAACTTGGTGTCTTCGGAACCGGGTGCAGCTCAGTAGACGATCTTTCGGGAAAAAATTCGCCTCGCTCGTCTCCAATCTGGGCCGGGTCTCACCGCCTGAGAGCCTATCGCAAAGAAAGAAAACTTTGTAGAAAATCCCGGACATCAGGCGAATAGGAAGCGCCGGCCTTGTGTCGGACCCCGTAGAGGCGACGAACAGACACTTTTAATCCGGCCTCTTCGTACAACTCCTTTGCGATATTTTGGGCAGCAGAAAGGCCAACGTCTGCAAAGCCCCCAGGCAAGGCCCAAAGACCATCGCTCTTCTCACGGACCAGAAGAACCTTGTTCTCTTCTACGATCGCTCCGCGCACATCGACTTTCGGTGTCGCATAGCCCTTCGCGAAATCAGAGACGAGCCCTTCTATCCTCTCGATGGGAACACTTCCCAAGTCGGCGAGCATTTCATTGGCTATAGAGGCAATCTCCTCGTAACGTTCTCGATCAAATTGATCTCGCGCAAAATGGAGCCCACTAGATGCAATAGCTTGCAATCGTTTCCCAAACGTCAGCCACTGAGGCTCCATAGCGCACTCCGTCATCATTCCGATGATATCATAGCAAACGGCGCATTGAGGCGAAAGCTTATGCTTTGGAATTCAGCCAGAGTCAGCGCAAACAGCGATGAATGACCAATCCCGAGTCGCCGCGCAATATAGCGAAGTCGCACCCGCACAAACCGCTTGCGAGGCAGGGTCTTGAATGCCCAGCGCGGCGATCATCGGATAACGAAGGGCGGAATTCGCCGCGACGCGGCCTCCTGAAGATCGGGATCTCCTGCCCCAGCTTCTGTGTACGGTTCCTGTGACGGCCCCTGGTACGTCATTTTGAGCTGAGCGCGCTTGTGCGGCGTGAGCGATGTTATGAGGTCGCAAGTTCCAGCGCACGAGTCCGCAGATGCGCTTGGCGCGATGTCCTGGAGATCGGCCAGCATCAGAGGGCCGCGTCGATGCTTGTGCCGGTCGCCTCCATACCGCGCGTCCTGGCAAATCGCCGGACTCGAGGCTACGCGGCGGCGACTACTTAAAAACTAGCTCCGCTGTGGCAGGCTGGCCGATGCGAAGAGCGAATTGGGGTCTAAGGCGCAGCATAGTGGGCAAGCTGACATCGACTGCTTCGATGATGACAAATGTGTTCGAACCAATGGCGAAGGCACCGAAGGCACCGATTGTTCGAGCGGTCGAAATGAGCTTCGTACGTGCGATCGGAAGAGGTGAGACGATGGTCTAGGTTGTTCATGGCGGCACGTCGTGCGGCTTAGGAGGAAGGCTCGATCATGATGTTTCGAAATCGCGCCGGCCTGCAGATAGAGATGATATCTGAGGACCAAGTGCTCTGCACTCTGCTCTATCGTGCCATTTCCATGAGGACAATCTCGATCGGATCTCCGCCAAGCCCATGAGAGAAGTAGCCCTTCTGGATGGCCCTGAAGCCATGACGTTCATAGAACCGTTGCGCGTTCAAGGTTGACTCGATTTTGATTGGTCCTGGGTGTTCCTTTGCCGCGGCTTCAAGACCAGCTTTGAGCAATCGCTCACCAATTCCGCGGCCTGCTGCCTTCGGCAAAACGAAAAGGCGGGTCACCTCGCCAGGAACTGAGTCGACGAACCCCAATACCTCGCCGTTCTGCTCGGCTATGATCGTGGTGCCCGCAGCGATGACATCCTCGTAATATTTGGCAGTACGTTCTCCCATCCACCCCTCCAGTTGCTCGGGCTTGTAATGGGTGATTGCCAGTCCTTGAACCGATTGTGCCGTCACGTCATAGAGCGCCTGGGCATCGCCAGTGCAAGCCGCGCGCAATACCGTTTCGCCATCAACTTTGGTGCCGCTCATTGGTGATTCCTTCGCAACCATTCACCAAAACTTATCTCAGATTGTGGCCGCAGCATTCCCGCAAAATTGCAGCGGGATGAGCCAAATCGTGATCTGTAGCGCGTCGCGTGCACCGAATCGCTGCATCCTGACGCCGCGCATTTGCACGCCCTGCCGGGCGAGAAGATGTACGCGTCATGCCAGCGTGAAATATCTCCACTTCGAAGGGGCCAAGCTGCGAGACGTCATACTCGCCGAGCTCGCCGGGGTGGGGTAGATCGACGCAAAAGCATCAAATAAGCCGCTTTTCGAAACAACAGCGCCGGTTGTAGCGAAAAAACTCCTGGAGGGCTTGTATGATGCGGGGCTTACGCAGCGTGGTGCTCGAATATCCCGACCAGCTTGAGATCACACAGGATGTGGAGAGGTGCTGGGGCCGTGGCAGTTTGGCCGTCGTCCCCGGGTATTCAGGCATGGCCATCGGCTGGCCCTTATCCTGAGTTGCATGATGGCTTTGAACACCTCACGATGAACTGAATGGCCAGGATCATGAGCTTATCCCCTCCTGATAAACGAACAAAGCTAACCCTTGCCGCTCTGATGATCGCTGCGTTCGCCATTGGCCTAGATACGTTTGTCATCATCGGGGCACTAGAAGTGATTTCTGGTGACCTCAACATTTCAACCGGTGCGGCGGGATGGATAATCTCAATCTACGCACTCTCCTACGCTGTTTTTGCGCCGCTGAATGCCTGGATGTTCCGGGCCGCAAGCCGCCGCAATGTCCAGATCCTATCCGTTTCAATCTTCATCATCGGCAACGTGATCTGTGCGATCGCACCGAACTTTGCAACCCTGGCTGCAGCTCGCGTCATTTCAGCCTACGGCGCAGCCATGTTCACCCCGGCGGCCACCGCATTGGCAACCGAGCTCCTGCCGCCCGGTCGCAAAGGGTCGGCATTGTCCCTTATCTTCGGTGGTATGACCGTTTCACAAGTTGCGGGTGTTCCGGCGACCAGCTGGATCGCTGATGCCATCGGCTGGCGTTTTGCCTTCGGTTTCGTGGCAGTTGCGGGGCTCCTGGCATTGCTGATCTTTGCCCCTATGATGTCCGGTGTCTCTGCAAAGGCGCCGGAGCGCGGAAAAAGCCCGGCTTCGAAAGACTTTCCCAGGGCTATCTACGGTGTTCTTTCGGTTACCCTATTCGTGGTCATTTCCGAGTTCGTTGTTTACTCCTATGTGAGCGTCATTATCACCGGTTCTCTGCTTACAGGCGTGCCGCTGCTCTCAGCCGCGCTCTTTGCGTACGGTTTCGGAGCTGTGACAGGAAACGCAGCGTGCGGCTTTCTAACCGATCGTTTCGGCCCCTACAAAGTTCTCATTGCGGTGATCGGCGCACAACTAATCGTTCTCGTAGCTCTGGTTGGATTCGGGCATCATGGTGCCTTAACCGTGCTCATCGCATTTCTTTGGGGCAACGCGAGTTACATGTATCTCGTTCCGATCCAGCACCGGCTTCTCGATCTAGCCGGGGAGAGGTCGAAGCTAGTTTTGGCAATGAACAGCTCGACCACCTTCGCAGGAATAGCCATCGGGGCCGCTCTCGGCGGTATCCTCGTCGAAACTAGCGGGGTCACATCCCTTGCTGCAGGGTCGATCCTGATTGGCCTCATCGGCTTCGGACTGGCTGTTGCCTTTATGAGTGAAGTTGCAGCTGCAGAAGCTGCCACTCCGGCAGTCCGTGGGTTCGACTAAGGCATACGACCCTATGACCAGACCTCATAGAGCAACGGCATCCACCACTTGGCACGCTCGACGATCCTTCACCGCGCCCAAAGTAAGAATGCGCTGGCCTGGTCGCGCTGGCCCGCACCGCGGCGGCTGGCTAGGCACCGCGGATGCCGTTATTATGCCGAGCCTGAAAGTGCAGTAACGTACGTGGTTCTTGAGATTGTTGGCCGCCTGGCTATCCAAGACCCGCAGACCTCGATGGCCACATGGGCCAATACTGATTTACTGCGCTCGAGTCAGAAATGCTTTCAATGCCGAGGCGGCGTACTGAGATTGATCGAATTCGTTCAATCAGACCGGGCTGAGGGCCCAGTGAGTCGGAAAGCCTGAAAATGTTTCAGCCAGAGACCCGGTGTCAAGCTGGAAAGTATGGTTGCATAGAAAGGAGACGCGAACTTGGAAACTCCATCCGAATTGAACGAACTGCGGAGCAGCATCGACAATCTCGATGCGGCCCTTATCCACATTCTCGCGGAACGTTTCAGGTGCACTCGGCAGGTCGGAAAACTAAAAGCGCGACTTCAATTGCCTTCGGCAGATCCAGCTCGTGAGGAACGCCAAGTAGAAAGACTACGCACGCTCGCACAGGCAGCTAGCCTTGACCCAGAGTTCGCCGAGAAGTTCCTATCATTCATTATCAAAGAAGTGATCCTGCATCACGACCTTACTCGTGGAGCAAACGCCGACGTGTAAAATTGCTCGACCACGCGCGTTCTCGTCGGAGCCGGTGATCTTCAACTTGGCTGAACAGGTATGCGCTCGATCAGTGTAGGTCGTCTTAGCATGGAGGATCACGCTCGAGCCAGAAGCCCGGCCCGCTAAACCACACATTCTCTGAGTCGTTAAATCTCGGCTCACCTACGTGCAACGCGCGAATTGGAAGGTTGCGAAGCGGCAACCCGTCGATCGCGTTATGTAGACGTCTTGCAGCGTCCTCATCGCGTCCACCCGTGCAAGGATAAATGGAGACGGCACCAATGGAAGAGGCCTCGAAGTGGTCTCGACGCCGTACCACATGGAGAAGAAAGCCTTTCCAGGTATCGTCGGTCATAGGCATCAGAAGCCGGCCACCTTCGACAAGGCGATCAAGCCAGACACGGGATGGGTGAGTGGCTCCGGCGAACACGATGGCGATATCAACCTCGCCGACATCTACCGCCCGGCCGTCGCCCGAGACGACATCGACCTGGGGCCAGCTCTCGAGGTTCACTCGGGCCCGCGACGCCAACTCTGTGTCGGTTTCGATCGCCGTCACACGACCAGCGGGTCCGACAATCTCGGCCAGCACCGCCGAATAGTATCCGGTGCCGGCACCGACCTGAAGTACCTGCTCGCCGGCGGCGATGTTAAGATGGTCAAAATTGCGGGCCCAGAAGCTGGGCATCCCATTGTTGAGGTTACGACTCGCATCGATCGTCACGAGAACGTCATGGTAGAGCCAGCGCGGGTCGTCATCAGGAGTCAGAAATGGGTCGCTGTATGGGTCGGAGATGATGCTCCACGGCCCAGGGCCTACGAATTGCTCGCGCCGAACGGTGGCGAAGGCCTCGATCAGCTTCGGGTTACGCAGGACCGGGACTTTGTATCCCAGGTCTTCTGCATACCAGCGGCGCGCCGCTGCCAACGTGTCGTCCATGAAGGCTCTCCTGTTGCGATACAGACGATGCGTCTGAACTCCGGTCGGGCAGACACGTCAAAAATGTTTTTCTTCGGCTGTCCGCACTGGGCTGGCTGGAGCGCATAGCACTGTGAACATGGAACCATTGACTATCACTCCCCACCCTGCCAACGCGGTCGCCCATGCGACTGATGTCGCATCTGCGATAGATGCCCTGTCCGATATCGATCTCGTGCGGCTCAAAGCTCTTGCACGATTGTGGAGCCGCGACCTGCCGGGAGGGCTCTCCTGGACCGACATCCTCCACGAGGCGATTGCACGCACCCTCGACGGCTCGCGCCCCTGGCCGCCCGGCGTGCCCATCCTGGGCTTCCTGTCGGGCGTCATGCGCAGCATCTGCAACGACCATTGGCGTCGTGCGCGGCTTGAGCAAAGGCTGTTCGTGAGCCGCGATAACGAGGACCAGCGGAGCGGGCCCGGTGGAGATGCCGACGAGGTGCCCGATCCGGAGCGGATCTTGGTTGCCGCACAGACGCTGGCCAACATCTATCGGCTGTTTGAGGGTGATCCACTGGCGCTGAAAATCATCGCAGGCATGGCTGGTGGTCTGGCGGCTAGAGAGATTTGCAAGATCCATGAGATGTCCGAGCTCGATTACGACACGACACGACGACGGATGAGGCGCACGTTGCTGCGCCAACACCAGTACTGGAACAAGTGATGACACGCTGGCACCCGAGTCTCGATCTGGAGCGACTGTTCGAATCGCTAAGCGTGGAAATCCTTTCCGCCACCGATGAGGAGGTGCGCCAGATGTCCGACCGTCAAGGATGGAAGGTCGCTAATACGGCTCAAGAGCTCAGAAAACTCATCAGGGCTGCGGGGGCGGATGTTGGCGTGAAACAAGACTGCGACGGGCGCGGGAGAACTGGCGTCGGCGGCAGTATTGGCGGCGTTGAGCAAGCGGAGAAAAATCAGCAATAGACAATAGTATGCCGGGGGATATCGTCCGCGAGCGTCCACGATGTCGCCCTTCGGCCCCAGAACTCGGCGGCATTGCCCATCGTCGATGCTGACCTGTCAGGTGCGAGCGGGTCTGCCGCGGCGAGTCCAGAGAGCGAGGAGCGCGGTCGTGACTAAGATCATCACGCCGCATGCCATGTAGAGCTGAGCTTCCGTCGTATTCGGAAGCAAAGTGGGAAGCAGGAAGATCAGCGCACCAACCGCTCCGGTTAAAAGACTAGTAAAGGCCTGAACGCGTCCGATTAGCGCCGAATCGACCACGGTTAAGAGATGTCCGTTCGCCGCCGCCCGCGAGAGGTTCCACAGCATCCCAGCCGCCCCATAGAGCACAATTGCGACAAGCGGGTCGGTCGCAAAGGACAGGACGAGCAACGAGCCCGCCGCGGCGGCCACAAGGGGCGTGGTCATACGAGCCATTCTTCTGGCCACCGCTGGGATCCCCGCAGCGGCTAGAGCGGCCATGCCCGCAATCGCAGCCGTCATCTCGAGTGTACCGAAGAGGCGACTACTTCCGCCGAGCGAATGACTGACGAATCCAGGTAACAACAGGTTTGTGATCTGAATGACGGCAAATACCAGGCCCACTGATACCGACGCGGATAGGGTTTGGGGCTCGTTCACAAGATAGTTGATCGCTTCACGAGAAGCCGAAAACAGGTTGAGGCGCTTCGCTGGGTGTGTGCGCGTAGGATACGCGGTCAGATTCCTCAACAGGGGCAGAACGGAGATCGCCACGAAGGCAAACAGGGCGGCGGTCGTCGCGCTGCCGACGTGAGCGATGCCGTAGCCGGCCGCACCTGTGCCCAAAGCCATCCCCGCCTGATTGAAGAACGACAATCGCAGGTTAAAGCGCATGCGCTCGGTCTCGGGAATCAGCGACTGCAGGATGCCGCTCATCGCGCCTGCTAGAAGCGCGTAGCCGAAAGCTCCGAGAACTGTTGATAGAAGGAGGATAGGACGCGAGAGCGCATCGGGCAAAACTTGTACCGGAGCCAACATTAGCAAGCCCACAGCTCTGACGAGTTGTCCCGATGCGGTGACCCTGAGGTGATTGTGACGGTCGACGAGATGTCCGCTAAGCGGCGCCAGGGCAAAACCGGCAAGACTGGAGGCCAGCAGAACCAGGCCCACCAGGTTCGATCCGCCCACATCGAACGCAACCCACGCTGGCATGACAATCCCGGCGCCGACGATGAAGAAGGAGATGGAAGAAAAGCCAATGAAGCAACGTCGCTGCATTACTTGCGAATGGAACCCGTGCATCTCTCTCGCTTGGCTCACTGAAAACGATCTCGGAAAACCCGCCCGCCGGTGCGGTCACGGTTTACGCCTGAATATTCGCGAGTGCTGCGGGCAATCACGAATAGATCCTCGCATCAGGAGACAAATGCGCGAAGCTGGCGGTGGGCTGCCTTGCTCACGGTCGTCTTGGCCTGGGTCAGAACATCAGCCCACAGCTCTTCGTCGAGCTCGCAATAGTCAAACAAGAACCGCAGTATGCGCAGCTGGTGTCCAGCAAACATCCGGCACACAAAATAGACAAAGGATTCACTTTCGTCCAAGCCATATCCGGTCATGTCAGGAAGGCCTTCCACAGTGCGCCAACATGGCCATCGGCCGTGAGTTCTAGCCAAAGCACCATGGCCGCCACGTCGAGCCATTGAGGGCCGCCCACAATCATCGAAATCGAAGTCCTGAACCCGCATGTTCATCGGCCTGACATCGCCATGACAAAGCGCTGTCGGGCCAATCGACTGGCTTGCACCCGCGCCCACGAGCAGACCTAGTGATTTGCTGATATCGTCGGCAAGCCTTGGAGACGTCTCGGCGATCATCGCGAGCGTCTCCTTGTCCCTCGCCTCGCTCAGAAGTTCCCTGTTCGGCGTAAGTTTCGTGAGCCTGGTCTGTCGGTGCAAATCGGACAGGGCAACGCCGGCGGACACCAATCGTCCGGTGTTGCCGCGAGTTCCCGCCCCGCAGCCGGAGCGAAGACGCCAAGAAGGCGCTTGGTGCGGTCAGGCAATTCGAATGTGGAGAACGACCTTCCCTCATGGTCGATGAGGGGCCGAGAAGCCTCAAGCCCAGGCGTACTTTCAAGGGCTCGGAGCACGGCCATTTCGCTGGCCACGTCGGCAGCGGAGCGGCCCCATGTTCGATACAGACGAACGAAAGCCCGATCTTGGGCGGCGTCACGAATCACGAACGTCCAATTCGCACCTTTCACAACTGTCGAGACCCTGCCGGTTAGGCCATAGGTATCGGCAACGTAGGCGTGAATCGCTCGCTCGACGGCCGCCCGTAGTTCCTGTTTCATGTCTACCTATCCGATCGCCGATGCGCCGCCCGGATATCACGAACACCTGGCCTCGTCCTGTGACGGTCGACATGCGCCGAGCAGAGCAGATATGCGAGCGCATGGAGCTCTGGTCGGATAAGCGGGTGTGGGCGGCCTAGGTTCTGTACCTATGACCATTGAGCGTTTGCGTTCTCGTGATTCAAGGTCCCCAGGAGGACCTTGAACATGGCCCGGTACGATTTTTCGGAGACCGAGTGGTGTTTTATCGCACCGCTGCTGCCCAACAAACCACGGGGCGTGCACGGGTGGATGACCGGCGCATCATCAATGCGATCTTTTATGTTTTGAAGACGGGCTCGCCCTGGCGCGATCTGCCCAGTCGCTACGGGCCCTATCCCCACCGCCGGCGCGCGTGATTCGCACGTCGAGAGTCCGCACGAGCAATAATTTAAGGGGGGATACGTACAGGTTATACCCCTCAAAATCGCTCCTGATCCTTACGAATCAAAAACGAACGGGTATATGCGACGGAACAAAGCCGAAAAATCGGGAGGACCGCAGGCGTGACAGAACATCACTCAGGAGCGATTCGCAATGTCTTTACATTTGGATATCCCCGACGAGTTGTTTGATTCGAAGCCTTTCTACCGTAACCGCGACGCCGCCCAGGCCGTGCTCCGTGAGATCAAGGAGCACATCAAGAAGACTGGTGAACCGCACAGGTGGCGGCATCACACGCATTCCACGCCGGTCGTCGGCTCCCGCATCGTATACATTGGCGAGTTCGACCTCCCGGAGAGCCATCAGGCCGCCGACCGGCATGCCCCCTGCCCGTGCTGCTCGCCGCGGGCGCCGAAGTACTCCCGCAGAGGAAAGATCGCCTGGTTTCCCGACGAGCATGTCATCCGCATGATCGGCCCCAAGTGCTTCCAGACGCTCAATCCCGAAGGACACTGGGAAGCCGTCGAAATATTCGAACGCGAGGAAGCCGAGAGGCGCACCATTAGCTACCTCGTGAAAAACCTGCATTTGAACGTACCGGCGCGCGAGGTGATCCAGAATGCGGTGCCCGTACTCGAAGCGATCGAACAGGTCCACGGGACGCTCCAGCGGCGCATAAACGAAGTGCTGCGGCTTGATCTCTGGCGGCACGTCGGTCGGGGCAGTCTCAGCGTCAACGTGGAAGGCCGCAGGATGAAGCGGACGCGCGGCGGCGCCCAGGAGGTCGTGACCTTCCTCGACGTGCGGCACTTCGCGGACTTTCCCGGCTTTCCCATGTTCAGCCCCAAGACCTGCCGGCTCGCCTCCCGCGCGACAGGCTGCGCGAAGCGGCTCAGCCTGATCGATTTCGGCGACGAGGTGCAAGAACGCGTCCGAGCCATGACCACCGAGGAGCAGGCCAAAGCAGCTCGAATACTTTCTCAAGGCATCTCTTCGGCAGCCAACATCTTTCAGGAGGCCAACGCCATTCGGAGCGGATTTGGCCCCATGAGCATCGCAAACCTGAAGGGGTGGACGAAGCATGCGGGATGTCCAGTGCACCTTGCAATCTCCGGCGACGAGCGCAACTTCTACATCGGCGTCGACGAAAACCATCCGATGCGGATAGAGATACCGACCGCGTTCTGGCACCGCTGCGGGGAGCTCCCGAAGATCCTGACCGTTGCTAACTGGGAAGAGGACTGACGCCGGATGCTGGCTTTCTTGAGCTACCAGACCGAGGAACGGGAGATCGCGGCGGGCGTCGCGGCTCTCCTGGGAACCTTGGGCGTCCAGGCCTTCATGGCCCACGAGCACATCGAAGTTTCGATGCAGTGGCGCGACGAGATACTGCGACAGGTCGGCTTAGCCGACCTGTTCGTGCCGATACTCAGCCAGCGCTACTACGCTTCTATCTGGTGCAAGCAGGAGTCTGGGATAGCGGCTTTCAGGCGCATGACCATTATCCCGCTCTCACTCGACGGCTCTATACCTCAGGGGGCGATCAACCATATCCAGTCAACGCTCCTGCAGGGCGGCAGGGCGACGTATGAGCAGATCCTGCCCGGCCTGGCATCGCACGAAGTCGGCTTTGCTATAAACGCGGCGACCCAGCTCATTGCCGGCTCCGGCAATTACCGGAGCGCGGAGGCTCGCTTCCAGCTCATCCTTCCATATCTCGCCCGTGCTACCGACCGTCAAATAGTCGACCTGTTGCAAATATCGCAACGGAACGGGCAGATCGCCCATGCAGCCTTATGTGCTCGGGAGTACCTGCCGCCGCTCATGCGCAGCCACGGCCACCTACTGCCTGCGGACGTGCGTGCCGACTTGGAGCAGACGCTCGCCCAGTATGCCTTCCCCCCGCCAGCCCGCTGAGTAGGTACCGATGAACGATTTCGCAGCAGGCCTAGACCCGTACGAAGATCTGCCGGAAGAGCCTGAGGAAGCTTTTCTGAAGCTCGAAGCTCACTTTCGCGGCGTATGCGCTCGGCGGCTCGAAGCAGCGACCCAAGACGATCGGGTCGAAGTGTTCTATCTCGACTACATCGTCCAAGTAGAGGCAGCGATAGAAGCGCTGGGGCTCGCCGGCGAATTCAAGACGGAAGTACCCTCGATCGAAAACGTGAGCTTCAACTCATATCTCGACTTCAACAAGGACGTTACCCACTACATTACGATGCTGCGAATCAGGCGCAGCCAGCGAGCGCAAGGCTATTCTGTCCGGTTTGATGACAGCGCGAAGCGCAAGATCCACCACCACCTCGACCAGGTGCTCGACATATTCGGCAAGCTTGAGGTCGAGGACAGGAAACGCGAGAAGCTGATCTCCCGGCTCAATGAGCTCCAGAGCGAGGTTAACCAGCCGAGAACGCGCTTCGACCGCTTCGCTGCGCTTTCGATGGAAGTCTCCGGCGTTGTTGGAGACGCGGCGGAGCGCTCTAAGATCGTCGAGATTCTGGACGCAGTTGGCCGCGTATTCTGGGGCGCGCAGACCGAGAGACAGAAGCAGTTGCCGCCCCCAAAAGGGCCGAAAACAATCGAGCCGCCGAAGCCCAGGGTCGGACCGCCGAAGTCAGATCTAGACGACGACATCCCCTTCTGACTATTTGCGCGGCGGTACGGCCTTGCCCATTCGTTTGGCCTCGTCCACATGGCCGAAGATCGGCGCGCACACGCCATCGAGCACGTCCAAGGCGATCTTGAGTTCGGCCTCTCTTGGGTTGTAGCCTCGGTGTATTGCGGCATCGCCCACGTCCAGCGTCGCCCGCATCGCATCTTGCTGAATTGCCGAGATAAGTCCTGCTTTTTGAAACCGCTCGAGCTTCTGATTGAATGTGCCTATATCCCCTATTTTCAAGATCATGATCTGCTCTAATGCGGCACGGATGCCCATCGCAGCTAGGCGATACTGCTTCGCGTCGACCGCCCGGTAGACCTCAAAAATCAATTCTCCGATTTTCTCTTGGTCAGCGTCTATGCCCATGCGCATGTACCGGAGCCATATCGGCTCCTGCCGCGAGACCGGCGATGGATAGTACTGGCTGGTGGTTGAACCGTCTGACAAGAAACGGGTTTGAACTCCCATGGATATCGTTTGGCAGCCTCCGCAGGCAATCATGACGTATGCGTAATTGAAATGTTCGTCCGACTGCGTCGTTTGAAATAGCACAACATGCGTCGTCTCCCTCACGCACGTTGAGCAAGGCGCTTTTATTTTCCGGAGCGTTTTTGCCATAGCCCTTTATACCCTCCAGTAGCAGGATGCACTTGAATTCCTGTCTCTGCTGTGGAGCGTAGCCAGTTCGTCTTTCATTGAGACTCGGAGCCTACGCTTGGAGGTTGAGCTAACAAAGACTGGAAAGTGGATTTAAGCGGAAAAAAGTCGCGAAAAACTGACATATCAACATGCACATCTCGGTCGGCACGACCTAGCCACCGTCTCGTATCCCCATGAAGTCGCCCGTTCTAGGTGTTTAGTCCCGGCATTTGCTGGAGCGGATTGAGATTGAATCGTTGTGGCCGGGAAGTCCAGCATTTGCAGATGTATTCGTAAGGCGTGAGGCCCTTCAGGGTTTTCAGCCGCCGAGCGTAGTTGTAGGCGGTGATGAAGTTGGCAAGGTGTGCCTTGAGCTGATCGTGTCGGTCGTAATGATAGCGTTGGACGGTCGCTTCCTTGATCGTCCGGTTCATGCGCTCGACCTGGCCATTGGTCCAGGGATGCTTGATCTTGGTCAGCCGATGTTCGATGCCATTTTCCCTGCAGCGCATATCGAACATATGGATCGCGTATCTTGCCGTCGGGCGTGTCCGCGTAGCGCGGGGGGAAGGTGAACTGGATCCCATTGTCGGTGAGAACCGTGTGGATTTTGTAGGGGACCGCGGCGATCAGAGCTTTGAGGAAGGCCGAGGCGGAGGTCCTTTCCGCCTTCTTGACCAGTTGCACGAAGGCGAACTTACTGGTGCGATCGATGGCGACGTAGAGGTAGAGCTTGCCTTCAGCGGTCTGGAGCTCAGCAATGTCGATTTGGAAATAGCCGATCGGATAAGCCTTGAACTGTTTCTTCGAAGGCTTGCTGCCTTCGACCTCCGGCAATCGGCTAATCCCATGACGCTGGAGGTAGCGATGCAGAGATGACCTCGTCAGATGCGGGATGGTTGGCTGCAGCGCAAAGAGGCAATCGTCCAGTGGCAGCAGCGTATGCCGCCGGAAGGCGACGATGATCGCCTCATCCTTGATGCAAAGGACAGTCGACTTGGCTTCTTTGAGGCCTGTCGAGCGATCGGCGACGGTCTCGCGCTGCTTCCACTTCGCGACAGTCTTCTGGTTGATACCGTAGCGCTTGGCGAGCGCTCTCAAGCTCTCGTGACTATTTTGTGTTGCTCGACGGACTGTCTCCGTCGTGGTGGCGCAGCCGTGTAAAACTTAACCCATAGCGCATCCTTGATCATGCGATAGGAATGCACCATCAAAGCTTGGGACCAAACACCTAGTCGCGCACCAGCTCGAAGGCGTCGCGTCGTTCGATCAGGGACTGCCCTTCTGCCGTCAGTCGCTTCGGCAAAGCAGGCGTTACCTCGCTGCCGTCCTGTTGTCGTTGCGAGCGCTGTCCGACAAATTTGGGCGATCCAGCCGCACGATGGGCAGGCTGGCGAGAGGCAGCCTGAGTGTGCCACTTCAGCTACAAACTCCGATACCGCAAAGCTTGGTTCGGCGATCAATCGGGAATGGCAGATGAGTGATGGTGCACGATCTTCCACACGCCGTCCTCGCGACGTAATACGAAGGTGAACCGAGCCGGTGTCGACACCTCATGACCATTCCGCAACTGTGAAAAGACATAATTTCCCACCACCAAAACAACGTTGTACGCCAACGTGACGGAATGCCATACGTCCATTTTTACGGTAGCGATGCCATGAAAGTAAGTGCCTATCTCTTTAGCGCCGATGCAGAGCTTAGCACTCGATGTACCCTGAAACAGCGCATCATCGGCGTATAGCACAACCAGACGTTCCGGCGCGTGCACATTGAAAGTTTGCGCCCAGAGCTCCAGGAATTCGCTGACGTCCGGCACCAAGGAGTTGTTGTTCACTACAGATTCCGTTTCGTTCGAAGACTCTGATAAGCTGGAATGCCACTTCCGGTACGCCGTGTATCACCGCTAACACCGGCTACTCGCATTCAAAGCGTTTCTTCGATAACCGGGAGCAAATCAACGAGCCGAATGCTGTAGTCGAGCTCAAGCAAGTCAGCTCCTGGTCTCACCGATGAAGAATTGGAGCGTTGGCGGCGATCATTGTTCGGCCCGTAGTGCCTGGGTTTCGTTTCTTGGGGCAGATGTAGCGAAATTGTCCTGAACCATTTTAGCAGGCGACAATACGGACGTTGTTGGTTGCACCTATTTGCCCAAACGGCACGCCGGATACGACGATCATCAAATCACCTGCCTCAAGATAACCTTCGTTGCGCGCCACCGCTGCGGCTATCTGCGTCATCTCCTCGTCGCTGGCGGGATCGTCTGAAACGATGCTGTGCACCCCCCACAGCAGGCACATGCGCCGCGCGACTTTCTCATCTGGAGTGAGAGCAAGAACCGGCACCGGGGGCCGCTTACGCGCGATTCGCGCCGCCGTCGTGCCGCTTGCGGTGAAACCGATGATCGCCTTCGCATTGAGGGTCACCGCAAGGTCTGCACCAGCGGCGGCGACTGCATGCGGTGGGGACATCTCTTCGTCGGCTTGCGAGGCTTGGACCAGCGACCGATAGAGATGATGCCGTTCAGTACTTCTGATTACTTTGTCCATCATGACAACTGCCTCGATTGGATAGGCGCCGCTTGCCGACTCAGCCGACAGCATGACCGCGTCAGCTCCATCGTAGATGGCGGTAGCGACGTCTGAGGCTTCCGCGCGCGTCGCTGTCGGTGCAGCCACCATCGACTCCAACATCTGTGTTGCGACGATCACGGGCTTTCCGGTCAGCCGACAGGCGCGGATGAGTTCCTTCTGTCGGCCCGGCACCTCCTCGGGCGGGATTTCGACACCGAGATCACCGCGTGCGACCATAATGCCGTCTGACAGGAGAATGATATCGTCGATACGATCGAGCGCCATAGGCGTCTCGATCTTCGCTATCAGACCGGCACGCTCGCCGATCAGCCCGCGCGCCTCTAGGAGGTCGGAAGGCTTCTGGACGAACGACAGGGCGACCCAGTCGACCCCGAGTGCGAGGCCGAAGGCGAGGTCGCCGCGGTCCTTCTTCGTCAGAGGAGATATAGCAAGCAGCGAACCTGGCAGGTTTACCCCTTTGCGATCGCGGATCGCTCCACCGACGAGAACTGTCGCGATGATCTGCCCATCGCCCGGACTCTCAACGCGCAGGCGCACTCGGCCGTCGTCGACGAGAAGAGTCTGGCCCGGACGTGCGGCCGCGAATATTTCCGGATGAGGTAGTGGGATCGATTGCGTTCCGCCCGTAGCTCCGTCGAGCACAAATCGAACCTTCTCGCCGGCGCGTAGATCGAGCTTGCCGCCTTCGACGGCGCCGATGCGGATCTTCGGTCCTTGCAGATCCTGCAGGACGCCTATTGGCGTGCCGAAGTCCCGTTCGAGATTGCGGATCGAGTCATAGACCCGTGCGTGATCGTCCGGGCTCCCGTGACTGAAATTGAGTCGGAACGTATCTGCGCCTGAGAGATAGAGAGCACGCAATCGCTCTGGTGCAGCTGTCGCCGGACCAACGGTCGCAACGATTTTGGCGAGGCGCGAACGACGCATGTTGATTCCAGACGTAAGAGGATGAAACGCGTGTGAATAAAATGCGAAGGTCGGTCTTCGATGATGGCGTTCAGACTCTCGCGTGATGGGCTCGCATCCCGCCGCCACAATGCACCTCCGCCGAAGGCGAAATTGATCACCCCGGCTCAACGCGGTCCGGGAGGCATCCAGCAGAGATTCGAACAGGAGAACGCCGCCAGAATGAAGACATGGTCCTTGCTTCCCAAAGCAGCAAAATCGACGGCACAAGATGACTGAATTGACCTCGTGTCGCGATACAGATGCCGTGAGTCGCGATTTCACGTTGCGGATGCAGGCGCCTTCTGCACGCGATGAGCGGATGCCAGAATGTTCGAAACTGCCCGGTAAGCGAAGACTATGCCGGGGCCGATGGTGATGCCTGCTCCCGGATAAATTCCACGCATTGGTGAGGTCATATCATTGCCGCAGGCATAAAGACCCGGGATTGGCTCGCGTTCTGCGTCCAGAACCTTGCCGTAGCTATCGGTCGCCAAGCCAGCGGCTGTGCCGAGCGTTGCCGGAACGATCGGCAGCGCGATGAAGGGGCCACTCTGGATGGGCCCAAGATTTGGATTTTTCGTTCCTACCGAGGGATCGCCAAGCGTGCGGTTGAACGCCGATTCACCGCGTTTGAAGAGCGGATCGACGCCAGTGGCGGCGTGCGCATTATGCTCCTCGACCGTCCTTTGGAGCTCGCCGGGATTCAACCCAATTTGCATGGCTAGCTCCGGTATCGTTCGGCCCAGTGTGACGTAGCCGAGCCGCGCGTACTTCCGGATACTCAGCGTCCATGGCCAAGGCAGCAGATGTCCCATGCCCCGCAGCCGAACGAACTCGTGATCGCAAACGAAGTAGAACCGCTTGTCTGCGGGATATCCGTTTCCAAACATCGCGAGGCAGATATCGTGGTATGAATTGGATTCGTTGACGAAACGTTGCCCATTCGGGGCAACCGCGATGACGCCGGGTCGTCCGCGGTCGAGCCATCCGTAGGGGACAATTTGGGAGCCTGTCCCACTCCTGAGCATCGAGACTGGAGTCCAGAACCCTGCAGAAGCGACGTCCTTGTCGATTGCAGCTCCGAGCTTCGAGGCAAGGTTAATGCCATCGCCTGTAACATCGGCATGAGCCAGCGTGTCGTCATGCTGGTGTGGGCCGCTCAGCTCGGCTCTCAGCTGCGCGTTGCGGGCGAAGCCGCCGGTCGCGAGAATGACAGCGTGGGATGCGCGCACGCGGATCTCAGAATTGCCGCGTTTGACGATTGCCCCTGTGACGCGCCCGTCTTCCATGACGAGCTCAACGAGAGGAGACGCCGGCCATATTTCTACGCCTAACTTCCGCAAACTCACGAGCAGGCGCGCAATCAGGGCATTGCCTCCGCTGAACTCGGTGCCGCGCCTGTAGCTCAAGCGATCCCGCGCGTAGCGAGTCACGCGACGCAAGACATGCTTGAGGGAAGCAAACGATTGGAACGGATTCAGGAAGCTTCGGACTTCGCTGGAAGAAATCATCATCCCCCCGAGCACAACGCGAATGGGGTCGCCGATCAGATCGAAGTCGGGGCCGAGCAGCCGCGCATCGTAGGGTGCAGGGCTGAGTGCCCGGCCTTTGTCGACTCCGCCGACCTGGCTTGAGTGATAATCGGGCGCCGAGGCCAGCGTGAACTTGACGTCTGTCCCGTTCTCGAGAGCGGCAAGCGCAGGCGGCCCGTCCTCAAGGTAGGCTTCGATGAAGTCATGCCGATAGTAATTGCCAAGCTCATGCTCAAGATATGTCCTGGCCTTTGGAAGCGAGTCATCGATTTTGGCGGAGCGCGCCTGAAGCGAACAGGGAACCCAGATCATGCCATTCGACAGCGACGTGGTCCCGCCGAGACGCGAAGACTTTTCGCAAACCGTCACGCGAAGGCCATTCTTTGCGGCGTAGAGTGCCGCCGAAAGTCCGGCTGCTCCGCTACCGACCACGAGCACCTCTGTTTCGAACGTTTGAGTAGCACCTATTGCTGGCAATGCCGCTGTCCTTTTTTCGCCTGATTGGTTGATCGGCTTGTCCATCTCCGCCTCGCTGCGGTGTTTCCTTTTGGATGAACGTCAGTGATGTCGCGGAAGGGGAACGGCTTTGAACTCCTCTGCCGCCGCTTTGACCGAGCGTTCAATCGGTATTCTTTCGATTGAGGAGGCCCCGACAAAGCCGACACACTCGGTCGACCGATAGACCTCGAACGTGTGCTGGGGCTCCGCGACCGCCCCACCATGACAGAGCAGGATGACGTCCGAGCGGACCGCTTGCGCGGCCGCGTTGATCTCGTTGATGCGCCGGATCGCCTCCTGGATGGACTGGCCCTCCTCATGGCCCACGAGCCCGCCGCGCGTCGCGCCGACATGTGGGACGATGCAGTCGGCTCCGCTGCTTGCCATGGCTTTGGCATCTTCGGGGCTCGCAACGTAGGCAAGCGAGAAGATGTTCTTCTTGCGGGCAGTCGCAATCATCTCGAGCTCGCGCTCGAAGCCAAGTCCAACGCGACCGCGGCGGTCACGCCATTTCTCTCCCATCGTGGAGATGGTCGGATAGTTGATGACACCGGAGAATCCTGCGGCTAGGAAACTGTCGAGAAGACTGTCGAGATCGAGCCGCAGGGGATCCCAGGCCTCGACGCCGCCTATGACGGGTACGGAAGACACGACGTTGCGGATTTCTGCCGCAAGCTCCAGCGTACGCGCGTTGGAGTCACCGATACGACTGGTGGGGAGCCCCATGAGCCGCGAGAGCCCAGTAGAGTAGACCACCAGCATATCCGCGCCTCCGAGTGCGGCGCATTTTGCGACGAGGCCGCAGCTGCTCGCCGCGGCAAGGACCGCTTTTCGCTCCGCGACCTGACCTGCAATCCTCGAGAGAATTTCGGTTCGCTCAAACATCCGCACGGGACGAGCCTCCTTGACCTAGTTGTTTGAGGAGCCACGTCACGGCGGCCTCGGCAAATTCGGGGTCGTTGATGTGACAGTCCAGCTCGCAAACAACGATCTCTGGCCGGAGATTGTCCTTAACTGCCTGGAGCCATGCCCCATCGGCATCGGCATCGCGAAAGACGCCACCCTCTCGGTCGTAATCGGACACGCCTTTGGCTGGCCAAAGCACGGCTGCCGGCCCGCGTGCTTGCGAGAGCCGCTCGGCCGTAACCCGGCCGATTTCTGCGCTCTCCGCAGGCGTGGTTCGCATCAGTGTCGTGTACGGTGTATGTGAATAGAATTGGCGGCCGCGAAAATGATCGGGAACGCTGGCCGGTGGACCAAAATTGACCATGTCGATCGCGCCGGGCGCGATGACTTGTGGGATTGAGCGGCGCGAGGCCGCCTTGAGCCGATCGGGCCCGGCGCTGGCCGTGCCTCCCATGAGTTCGTCGGCCAATTCCGTTGTCGTCAGATCGAGCACGGCATCGAATTCGCCGGCAGCAATCAGCTGCTCCATTTTGCGACCGCCAGCACCGTTGGCAGGAAAAACGATCGCGTCTGCGCCGGCCTCTGCAAGACGTGCCACGCATTGAGTTGCCGCGGGCGTCGTCACACCGAAGGCCGTGATCGCAACAATCTTTCTTTCGCACCCATGCTTCGCCGGCACATAGCGCATGGCCGCAATGGCTCGGCCTGCATTCTCCAGCACCCTTGCCGTGAACGCGTTAATGCCGAAGAAATCGACCAAGGTCGGATAGAGCATGATGTCGTTGTGGATCGCGAGTTCGGCCAGGAGCGCTGGTCTTGCACTGGTCACCAG
Source organism: Bradyrhizobium sp. 76 (assembly GCF_023073025.1). Taxonomy (NCBI): domain Bacteria; kingdom Pseudomonadati; phylum Pseudomonadota; class Alphaproteobacteria; order Hyphomicrobiales; family Nitrobacteraceae; genus Bradyrhizobium; species Bradyrhizobium sp. 76. The sequence continues at coordinate 17,051 of NZ_JADPIS010000137.1, read as the reverse complement.
CAGCTTGGGGAAGCCGTAAGGCAAATCAGACACGACCTCGCCGAAAACAGCGCTTCCCTTGCCTCCTGCAATGGCCACAATCGCGCTGATTGCGCCCGAGGCGAGCAGGCCAGCCACCTTTATGCGGGTAGCTGCGGCAATCTCTTTCAGGAGCTCGGCGGGCGAGGCTGAGCGCGCGCGGCTCGCGTCAGTTGCGTGGGCGGCCTTCACCTCATTATTCGAGGTCCCGATATCGATCAGGATGGTCTTTCGGCCGCATGTTTGGATGATGTCCGAGAGGAAGGATGCTTCGGGGCCTTTGGTGTCCAGCGTAGCCACGATTGCAACCGCGCCTGAGGCGCCGGCCGAAATCCCAGATCGATTACCATCCCGGACCGACCCCTGGTCGCCCGTGCAATGGTGAGACACGATCTTCCTCCCGGATCATTCTTAATAGCATGTGGTCTAAACCGAGCCGACGCTGGCTATAACATCGGCGAGGAGTGTGATTGGGTAAGATTGGGTAGATGCCCTGAAACGGCGGCTTATAGGAAGACTGCCGGCCTCCCCTCAGCTTTGCTCAAAAGCGCGTCCTTCTGGAACTTGATGTGGCGTGTCTGTGGGCTCGACCAAGCAATCCTGGCGCCCCTGCAAGCGCAACCCATGCCCCGGAGCCGGAGTGCATTCGGCAAAGGCCGCCGCGCCCTACGAATTGGACGTGAGGACCTCCGTCCTCAGCAACAAACCGCCGGGCCCGTGGTGGCCTATTCGTGCTGCACGCCGGCGCAATGCCCGCCCCCCTGCGAAGGTCACACGTTTGCGGGACGTCATCGACTGCGCCGAGACACTCTGTGGCTGTGCGATTGAGCGGGCCTAGCAGGGGCACTGCGGTCACGACGCACAAAATTCACCTTCGCGTCTTCATTTCCGGGAGAAGCGCGGCGTCTTCGGTGTCATTAGGCGAGAGCTGCGCCGCCGCTTCCCCATCGAGCCCATGATCGGACACACAAAAGCCGAAGGTGACCTCGGCCACGTACCTCAAGTGCAGCGCCGACGATGCCGCAAATGTCATCCTCTCAGCCGTTGGCCACAACATGCCGCCGCATCCTCGCTGACTCAGACAACGCTCGAGCGGCCTGTTCGCCGGACTGCTATGGCGAACCCTCGCCTGCTCCGCCAAGCTCACTTAGCGAGTGAGTTAACTATCTCGGACTGGCGCTAAAAACTAAGGTGCGAGGTACCGCAGAAGTTCCGGATTGCCGCGGACATCGCCTGCCGCGCCGTGCAGCGCGATGCGGCCGCGATCGAGTACGTACGCGTGGCTCGCCACGCGCAAAGCGAGATCCAGGTGCTGCTCGACGATGATCACCGCGATCTCCTTGGTGAGCGCAGTCAGGCGTTCAGTGATCTCCTCGATCACGCCGATCCAAACTCCCTCGGTCGGCTCATCCAGCAGCAGCAGCTTTGGGCTTCCCAGTAGCGCACGCCCGATCGCTAGCATCTTACGCTCGCCGCCCGAAAGAGTGCCGGCTGCCTGATCCAAGCGGTGGCCGAGCTTGGGAAAGATCGTCAGGACCCGATCAATCGCCGAAGCGTCGGTGTTGGAGAGCGATCCCACTGCGAGATTATCACGTACCGAGAGGCGTGCGAACACCGAGTGCTCTTGCGGCACATAGCCGATACCGGCGCGCACACGCTGCTCGGTCCGGAGGCGATTGAAATCGTGGCCATCAAAGAAAACCTCGCCTCTCCAGCTTGGTAGCTCGCCGACGATGGCCTTCATCAGCGTGGTCTTGCCTGCACCATTCCGGCCAAGCACGGCGACACCGCCGCGCCTAGGAATGCCGAGGGTAATGTCAAACAGCACCTGGCTGCGGCCATAACCCGCGTCGAGATGCCTTATGTCGAGGAACTGTTGTTTAAGCACGGCGTAAGTAGATCTCCTGGACACGTTTGTTGGCCTGGATCTCCGCGACGCTTCCTGTCGCAAGCACCTTGCCTTGGTCGAGGACGGTGAGGCGGTCGCAGATATCGCGGATGAAATCGAGATCGTGCTCTACGATAACGAGAGAGCAATGCTCTTTGATTGGTCGCAAGAGTTCGCCGGTGACGCGGCGCTCCTCCAGACTCATGCCTCCGGTGGGCTCGTCCAAAAGCAGGAGCCGGGGCTTGCCCGCGAGCGCCATCGCAATCTCCAGCCATTGTTGCTGACCATGAGAAAGCGCAGCTGCGGCATCAAACGCGCGATCGGCAAGACGAAACTGGGTGAGCATCATCATGACTTGGTCGTGCAACTGTCTGCGGCTGCGCGAGAACACAAGATCAAGAAGCGAGCAGTGCCCCTGCAGCGCGAGCAAGATATTGTCGTAGAGGGTGAGGGTTGGCAGCACCGATGTGATTTGGAACTTCAGGCTCATGCCAGCCCGAGCGCGCTCGGTGGGCGTGAATGCGGTGATGTCAGTGTTGATGAAGCTGACCTTGCCTTTCGTCGGCACTTCCGCCCCGGCAATGCACTTCATCAGCGTGCTTTTGCCCGAACCGTTCGGCCCGATCAAACCGTGGAACTCGTTCTCGCCGACCGTGAGAGCCGCGCCATCGAGTGCCGTAAGCTTGCCAAAGATCTTTCCAATGCCTGCGGCTTCAAGAAGCGGCATGATGCTGCGCCCTCTTCTTGCTTTGCCCTTTCGCGGCGAAGCCACCCACGCGCTCGCGCTCCGTCAACACTATGCTGATAAGCCCGAGCGGCCGGAAAAGGATCACGAGTAGCAGGAGCAGGCCCAGAATGATCGGCCAGATGTCGCGGTAATTGTCCGACAGCCAGAAAGAGAGGCCTTCGACGATGGCCGTACCGATCACCGCGCCTATCAGCGTGCCGGAGCCGCCGAACAGCACGTAGAGCACGACCTGCGTGGAGACCACAACGCCGATCATGTTGGGCCACACAAAACCCTCGTGGAAGGCATAGAGGCTGCCGGCCAGGCCTGCGATGGCGCCGCTGATCGCGAACACTATGGCCTTCAGATGCTGTGTCTTATAGCCGAAGAAAGCGATGCGCTGCTCGTTCTCGCGGAGGCCAGCGAGCGCGAGACCGAACTGCGAGCGCACCAGGAAGCGGCATGCTAAGTAGACAATGACGAGAAGCCCCAGTGCGAGATAGTAAAAGATCGGCCCTTCCGAGAGTTCGTAGGAGCCGAGCGTCATCGGCGGAATCGAGGGAATGCCGTTCTGGCCGCCAAGATAGTACCAGCCTCGCGCGAGACGATCGGCGGCATAGGCGCCGGTGAGCGTACCGAGCGAAACGAAGATCACGCTGGCTGGATGCCGGCCGAGTAGGAGGAAACCACCGAGCAGCAGCGCGAAGACGAGGCCGATTAGTGTGCCCGCCGGCAGCACTAAAAGGATTGAGGTGATGTCGAGATCGCGTGCAAGCAGCGCGACGCCATAGCCTGCCGAGCCGAAGAAGAGGGCCTGCCCGAAACTCATGATCCCGGCATACCCCCACACCAGATCGAACGAGAGAGCGAAGAGCGCCAGGATCACGACGCGAGTCGCAAACACCGTAAGATAGTCGTGCAGCATCACCGGGAGGACTAGTGCTCCAATCAGCACTAGCCCTTCGATGATGAGCAGGACCCGTCGCGCAGGGCCAACTTGCCCTGCAAAGGCGGTTTCCGCCATTTCAGCCGTCGCACAATTCACTTCTAATGTGGGCACCGATGGCCTCTCTACCACGCTCATCGCATCCACCGCGATTCGTCAGCATTCCCTGGGATCAACAAGCCCATTGCTACGTTCCACGATTTCAAACTTCCCGCTTTTGCACACCGCCGTGTACATGTTCATCTTACAGTGCCGCTTGCCCGGCACCATCTCGGCGGGTCCGCCCGGACCTTCCGCGATCTTGGCGTGATCGAGCGTCGCAGCCACCGACTCGCGATCGACCTTCCCGGCTTCCTTGACCGCGGCCTCCCAAAGTTTCAGACCGCGATAGGTGCTGGGCGCGGCACTGCTCGCGGCAAACAGGGAATCGCCAGGATAGTCCTTTTCATAGGCCGCCTGAATTCTGGCGGAGACGGGATCATCTTTGGCGACTGCTTTGTAATAGTCGAGGCAACTCGCAAGCCCTTCCATCTCATTGACCGGATGCAGGCTAAGATAATTCTCATCCTCATTCACGGCAGCAAGCCGTCCGCCGTTCTTGAGATAGCCCGCTTCATAGAGCTGCTTGAATAAGGGGCCGACACCGGGTGGAATGACAGTGTTGAAGACAGTGTCGACCTTGTTAGAGATAATCCCGTGGACAGTAGCGGAGAAATCGACCTGGTCGAGAGGATAATACTCCTCGAACACGACCTCGCCGCCATTTGCTTCAATCAACTTACGGGCGTATGCATTCAGATTACGCGGCCAGATATAGTTAGAACCTGGAAGGGCAAACCTCTTGCCGCCGTTTTTGATCAGCCAAGGGATAAATGTGTCGCATTGCTGCGCCGGTGTGGCGCCGGTGCAGAACAGGTATGGTGTGCATTCCTGACCTTCATAGAATTGTGGATAAATATAGAGCGTCTTGCCCCGTGATACGATTACATCCTTGATCGCGTTGCGCATCGAGCTCGCGAGGCCGCCGAGGACCATGTCCACCTTGTCGCGCTGGATCAGCTTGCGCACATTGCCCACCGCCACCGATTCATTAGAGGCGGTATCTTCGATATAAAGCTCGAGCGGCCGGCCCAAAAGTCCGCCGGAATTGTTGATTTCCTTGATCACCATTCTGGCGACGTTGGCATCCGCCTTTCCGGCAAAGCCGATTGGGCCGGTGAGATCGATCGCGATGCCGACCTTGATGGGGCCTTCGGCCGCATTGGCCCAGTCGGGGCGGATCACCCAACTGCTGGCTCCTGTGGCGATCGCACCAGCCGTGAAAGCGAAGTTCGAAAGGAAACGACGACGTGTGAGTTGGACGCGATCAGCAATCATATGACTACACTCCCCTTTGCGCGATGAGGCCTTGCGGGCGGAACTTGATGAAACAGATGGCAAGCACGAAGACGAGCACGTCGGCGACTACCGGTGCCACTGCCCAAGGTAGCGCCGCGGTAAGAGCGCCGATTACGCCAGCCCCTGCCACCGGTCCGATGAAGGAGCCGACGCCACCGACCATGACGGCAACAAATCCCTGGATCAGAAAACGAATTCCGAGATCGGCAAATAGATCGAAAACCGGCACGATAAGCGCACCGGCGAGCCCCGCTAACGCTGCGCCGAAAGAAAAGGTGGCGCCATAGATGAACGTCGTCGAAACGCCAGAGGCGCGCGCCAGCGCTGGATTTTCTAGCGTCGCCCGAACGCGCAGGCCGAAGCTCGTGCGCGACAGGAGCAGATAGCAGGCCCCCATCACCAAACCCGTGATCACGAGTATCGCGAAGCGCCAGGCCGAGATGTGCATCGTGGCGATAGCGATAGATCCGCCAATCGGCTCCGGAACCGTCAGATAGAAGCCGCCAATCAGGCCCCGCACCGTTTCTCGGATGATAAGACCGAGGGCATAGGTGCCGAGCATCGCCACGATCGGTGCCGCATAGAAGCGGCGGATAATGAGTGCTTCGAGTACAAAACCCAGCAATCCGACGAGGATCGGTGCGGCCGCCATACCGACCCAAACGGGGAGACCATGGCTATAGGCGAGATACGTAATATAGGCACCGAGCAACACGAACTCGCCTTGGGCAAAATTGAAGATGCCCATCATGCTCGCTATGACTCCGAGGCCCAGTACGATCAGGACCATGATCGCGCCGAAGCTCAGAATGTCGAATGCCGCCATGAATGCGTTAGTCATATGTTGCGATCCACCCGGACGCCATCGCAGCCCGTCTCACATCTTCTTCCAGTCGCCCATCTGTTCGAAAGCATGGGCGGCGCGGTAGACGGTGGATTCCTCGAAGTAACGACCGACCAGCATCAGGCCCACTGGTAGGCCGTCGACCATTCCGCAGGGCAGTGACATGGCTGGATGATGCGTAATGTCGAATGGCGCGGTATTGGTGAACATCTCGATCGCGCGCGTGAAATAGTCTTCGCGACTGGCGCCGGCAGGCGGCAGCGGCGTTGCCTTCATCGGCGTCGTCGGCATGAGTAGAAGGTCATAGGTCTCCAGAGCCTTGTCGTATGTTGCAGCGAGGCGGCGGGAAATATTGACGGCCTTGCCGTAAAACCTGGAACCAAAAGTGTTGTTGATGTACGTGCCGAGCAACAGGAACAGCTTGTTCGTCTCGGACAACGAGTCTGCCTGCCGCCGCCACCCGCGATGGAAATCCATCAGGGAGGTCGGGTACAGATCGCCTCGGCTGAGACCATAGCCGTCGCCGAACATCATGGTCTGGACGGCGCCCTCGGTTCCGATCGGGGTCCAGATCGCCGCCCCGAGGAGATGCATCGAAATGGAGACGGTCTCAACAGTCGCACCGAGATCTTTAAAGCGCTTGGCTGCCTCGCGTACGCTTTCATTGACCGCAGCCTCCGCGGACGGCTGCTCGAAACCTTCCTTAAGGATGCCGATCTTCATCCCTTTGATGCCTGCACCCAAGGCCTTGGTGTATTCGTCAATTTTTGGTGCCTTGATGCGCGAATCGTAGCCGTCGTCACCGGCGATCACCTCGAGCAGCAGCGCGTTATCGGCCACTGTTGCCGTGATCGGTCCGGTGTGATCAATAAAGACCTCGATCGGCATGATGCCCGTGTAGGGAACGAGACCCCAGGTCGGCTTCATACCGTATGTGCCGCAGAACGAGGATGGCATGCGGATCGAGCCGCCTTGGTCGCCCCCGATCGCCATGTCGACCTCGCCGAGCGCGACCACAACCCCGCTTCCCGAGGAAGAACCGCCGGCCGAATAGCCCATCCTGTGTGGATTATGCACCGGACCGGTCGCATTGGTGTGGCTGCCACCCGAGAGACAGAAAGCCTCGCAGTGAACCTTGCCGGCAATCTCGGCACCAGCATCGAGCATGCGCGTAACAATGGTGGCGTCGAAGTCGGGTACGTAGCCTTCGAGGGTGGCCGAGCCATTCATCATGGGCACCCCGGCCAGCATGATGTTGTCCTTCAGGGCCACCGTCTTGCCCTTGAGCTTGCCGCTCGCCGCGCCCTTCACCGTCGACTTGCGGTACCAGGCGTTGCGCGGGTTCTCCTCCGGTGACGGCCGATAGCCCGGAGTGCGTGGATATTTGACCACCGGCAATTCGTCGGGCATTGCAGCGACGAGATTGTACGCTTCGAGCGAGCCCTGCATCAGGCCTAGGAACGAGGCAACGTCCTCATCGGTCAGTGAGAGACCACACTGTTCGGCGATGCTACGAAGCTGGGTTGGCGTGGGAAGGGCGACTGACATGAGGCTCTCCTAAGAAATTTCATCCCGGCATTTGGACGTGCCGCCCATCGATTATTCTACGATGGCCACTTACTCGCCACATACTGCGGAGCAAGTGCATTCGCCCAAAGTGGGCGCGCAACGTGATCTGGGTAATATTGGGTAAAACGGCTTCGGGTGCTGAATGCATTTGGGTGCGGAGCCCCTGCCGAGCCGCCAAACCTTGCCACTTCCTGTCGCGGTTAACGCGAGCAGCTCGTTTTTGACGAAGCGGCGCGGCGACACAAGCAAACCAGCGTCGTCAGCTTAGAGTTGCAATGTGGCAGCGATCTGACAGAGCAACGCAATGCATTAGCGGCTTAGTTTCCGCAGGGAAACATCCAGCTACTTCACCTTGGAGATGTGCTCCAAACATTTAATGGCCAGACGTTGAAAGCTGCAACGTATCGATTCAATTCCCTTCGGCGCGCCGCCAAGTACGGGGGGCCGTGCCAGTGCTGCGCTTAAATTCGCGACTGAAGTGATAGACGTCGCAGAAACCGCAGCGTTCGGCGATAGCATCGAGCCCCGCGTCAGTTTCCAAAAGTAACTTTTGCGCCATCAAAATACGCTCTCGGATCAGCCAGCGCCGCGGACTGATCTGTAGATACCTTTGGAATAGCCGCCGCGTTTGTGCGGCACTGAGACCGGTGACGGAGGCCAGTTCCTCGGCATGCCAGGATCGCGCTGGAGCCTGCCGCATCTTTGAGACGATGGCGCGCAATGGGGCTGGAAGACGAGACTCACCGTGCGGAGGTGAAGGCGCTGCTATGAGGTGCAGCAGTTCTGCCACAAGGTGATTGAGGGCCATATCGACGTTATCATCTCGAGCGCGCAAAACACCAAACAGCTCTTCGAACCACCGGTCGATGTTGTTCGGCGCCAATATTGTTGCGAGGGTTGCACCACCGCCGAACACCTTTCGCCGAATGGCTGCACAGTTTGGTCCGTCGATCCGTACCCATAGAACGGTCCAGGGATCGCTCTCGTCGGGCCAGTGCGCATGCGGTGTCTCGTTGGCGATCCACATCAATTGATTGCGCCCAACGCTCAATGTCCTTCCCTCGCTCGATACGAAGCCATGACCCGCTGTGCAGTAGAGAATGTCCTGGCCCGGATAGCTATCTCGCGCGATGTGATGGTCAGGGGCAGTGATGACTTTACCAGCCCTCAGCACCGTAAAGGCGCAGCGAGTCCAGGCGACATCAGGAAGGACATACTGATGGCTCTCAGGGAAAAATGTGCGCTGCAGTATTTTTACCATGCGCGTTTTATATAAGTCAGAGCGTGCTTTGTCCATTTCTACGCACGAGCTGCACATCTATGCTCGCTCACAACGACTAATAAGCAAACTCGCCGATGGGCCATCCTGGATGCACGTTTTGTCTCCTTGGGCGGCTGCTGCGAGTATTTAGGGAGGAGCTGGTGTCAATACTCAGCGCCCGCGAACAGCGCCGTCACGCTGAGCGCCGCACTTCCCTTATGCCGATATCGTGGAGGCAATCCACACAAGCGCGAGCCTTAAGCACCTTCAAGGGAGGAATCGATGGGTAAACCGAAAATCACCGTCGTAGGCAGCTTCGCGGTGGGACTTACCATTAGGGCTCCGAACATTCCCGTCTTCGGCGTCACAATGCTCGGCAGCAGTTTCGATATGGGGCCTGGCGGAAAGGGCTCAAACCAGGCGGTTGCGACCGCGCGGCTGGGGGCGGACTCCTCGCTGGTGGCCATCATCGGCAAAGACAAGTTCGCCGATATCGCAACCGATCTGTTCAAAGCCGAGGGCGTTGGTACAGCGCATGTCAAGCAAATCGCTGAGAGTCCGACGGCGGTGGGCTTCATCATTCTCAACGAGCGCGGTGACAACTTCATCATCATGGACTATGGCGCAACCAACGCTATGGACCCGGCTTATGTAGATCGCGCCGAGAGCCGCATCCGGGAGAGCGACGTCGTCATGGCGGTGCTCGAACCCCCGGTCGAGGTAGCAATGCGAGCCATGGAGCTGGGCCGAAAACACGGCAAGAAAACTGTCCTTAATCCAGCTCCCGCCGCGCCGCTTCCTGATGAGATTTTCCCGCTAGTCGATTACCTTACGCCGAACGAGAGCGAACTTCGTATTCTGCTCGGTCTACGGCCGGACGATCCGCGCCCTTCGCGCGAGCTAGTGGAGATGCTGCGCAAGCGCGGCGCCGCCAATGTCATCGTAACCCTTGGCGACCGCGGCGTGCTCATTGTGACCGACACGATCGATACAGCCATCCCAGCCGCCGAGGTCGACGTCGTGGACACGACTGGCGCTGGCGACGCGTTTAATTCCGGCTTCGCCGTGGCTCTGGCCGAAGGACGGGATGTGATCGAAGCGGCGCGGTTCGGGGTTTGCTGCGGCGCCCTGGTCTGCACCAAGCTCGGGGTCATTCCTGGCATGGCAACACGTAGAGCAGTCGACGAGATGTATCGTACAAGTTTCGCGTCGGCTTGAAAGGATTCAGAATGAGCCTGAACCACATGCTTCCAGATGCCGACTTGGCCTGCTCCGTCGTCAAGAGAGGCATGAGCGAGGTGAGGATCGGCTGTGAGCCACCATATCCAAACCCGCCGCACTTCGTTTGGCATGGTCTCGCTGTCGCTGCAGGGCATCCGCATATCGAACCATGTGCATAGTGATGGCCGGCGGCTTGACGACTTTGTACATGGACACTCGACCGAAGGACGACACGCAGTTGATAGGTGGCGAGGCGACCCTCCGAAATTCCTTGACAGGCGCCGGTTCGACGCGCCGGACCTTTGGCAATAACTTTGAGAGCTAGTGAGCAAGATGCCGCGGATTTACGATTGGGCCGCGCGCGAAGCTGAGCGCACGGTGACCGTAGCCGATCTGTGCGCGGCCCGAGACTCGGGCAAGCGCTACACTCAAGTCACCGCTGAGACGGCGGACGAGGCAGCAGCTGCGGAGGAAGCTGGTGTCCAGATGCTGGTTGCCCGCGCCCGCAACGTGGAGGCCGTGCGCAAGGGTTCGAAACGGCTTTTCGTCACTGCGGCGCTGGGCTTTGCCGATGCCGTAACCCGGGACGATATCCTACGCACCGCATTGAAGGCGCTGACCGACGGCGCCGATGCGGTCATCACGGCACGCGGCATGGCGACCGTCTCTATGCTCGCGGCCGAAGATATCCCGGTCGTGGGTCACCTGGGACTCGTTCCAAGGAAATCGACCTGGGTCGGAAAGCTTCGCGCTTTCGGCAAGAATGCCGACGAGGCCTTGACGCTTTTTCATCGCTTCCGCCGCCTCGAAGAGGCAGGCGCTTTTGCAGTCGAATGCGAGGTTATCCCCGCCAGAGTCATGGCAGAGATCCGTCGGCGAACCGGACTGGTGACGGTTTCGCTTGGCTCCGGACCTGATGCGGACGTTATCTTTCTCTTCACCGAGGACATATGTGGTGGCGAAGGCCGGCGGCCCCGGCACGCCCGGACCTATGGAAACCTGCAAGCGTTGCAAGAGCGTGTCAAGGAAGAGCGTGTGAAAGCCCTCAGTGCATTTCGCGCTGACGTCAGTGCGAATGCGTTTCCGGGGCCGCAGGAAACCTCGATTATCGACGACGGCGAATTCGCCGCGTTTATGTCAAGGCTGAAGCAAGAGGGCTTTTGAGTTCTGATCTGAGTCTCGTGCGGGCGATGACCGCGATGATGTCTCGGCGCCTGAGAATCTGGCCGCATAGGGGAGCTTCTCTCTTCAAAACGTTGATGGAGTAGCAAATATGGATGACATCTTATACGGGGCGCGCGACAAACGCGGGAATTGGACACCGAACAAGAGGCCCGAACGCGCGCCGATTTTTGTCTGGCCAGTGCAACCGAAGAAAGTTATTCGTTGGTTGCCGGGGTACTTCTTGCCCTGGAATACCCTCTATTTCGTGATCTCGCTTGTATCGTGGATCTATCTGACACCCGCGCTTGATACAATGCGGGAATTCCGCGCTGACTGGATTTTGCTCATTCTGCTGCGCAACGCTGGGCTAACGCTCCTAGTCTATGGCAGCTTTCACTTCATCCTCTATATCCAACGGCGCCAGGAAACCAACTTCAAGTATAATGCAAAGTGGCTCGACACCGACAATACGGCCTTTATGTTCGGAAGCCAGACGGCTGAGAACGTGTTTTGGACCATGTGTAGCGCGGTGCCAGTATGGACCGCATACGAGGCGGCCACCTGGTGGCTCTACGCTAACAGCTATCTGCCGTACGTCGATTTCGGACAGCACCCGGTGTACTGCGCCATCATCGTGTTGGTGATGCCGGTCTGGCGCGAGTTGCACTTCTATCTGATTCACCGGCTCATTCATATCGGGCCGCTGTACCACATCGTACACAAAGTACACCACAAGAACGTAAACCCGGGGCCGTGGTCGGGCTTGTCAATGTCTCCCCTTGAACACATCGCCTATTTTTCCGGCGTGCTGATCCATTTCGTCGTGCCCTCCCACCCGGTGCATGCAATGTTTCAGCTCATGCACGCAGGGTTGTCCGCCGCGAAGTCTCACACCGGTTTCGACCGGGTGGTCGTAGACGATGCGAAGGCCGTCAACACAGACAACTTCTATCACTACCTCCACCACAAGTATTTCGAAGTGAACTACGGTGAGCGTCGCATCCCGCTCGACGAGTGGTTCGGCACAGCTCACGACGGTTCTCCGGAAGCGGACGAGAGGATGTACAAACGCATAAAGGCCAAGAAGTGGGCGCGCGGCAGTTAGCTCTGATGTTGCGGAATGTCCGTCCGGCTCTCTTCTTACTAGCACTGCGCAGGCGCGGGAGCCTCCCGTCCGCCCGCCAAGGACATTTGCGCGGGTCGCGGATTTGCCAAGGCATCGGTGCAATTGTTGCGATTTAGATTCAGAGGGATACGGAATGACTAGCCAAGGAGAATGGGTTGCCGCCTGTGCTACCAATGCATTGATGCCCGAAGAGACCCTTCGCTTCGATCATGGTAGCTGCACGTTTGTAGTTGTTTGCTCTCCCGAGGGAGACTACTTCGCGATCGATGGCCATTGCTCCCACGAGAAAGTCCATCTAGCGGATGGCATCGTCGACGGCGGAATCATTGAGTGTCCCAAGCACTTCGGGACCTTCGATTACCGAACGGGCGAGTCGCGTGCTTTGCCCGCATGCGTCGACTTGCGCAGTTACGAGGTGAAGGTCGAGAACGACACCGTCTTCATCAAGCTCTAATTGGAGCCAAAGGGCGGAATGCAGGACAATGTCGAAGCAGAGCTTGCTTATACTACAGTCCCTTTGGGCGATGGAACGGCGCCAGCCCGACGGGGTCGAACGTTCCATCGATCAGAACATAGCGATGATCCAAGAAGCCGGGTTCGACGGCATTAGCACCTCGTGCACTGATCCTGCGCGCGTCGCCCTGATTGCACGTGCCCTAGCCGGCTCGGGACTTGCAGTCGAGGGTATGTGCTTCCCGCAGACGATCGATCACCTGAAAGCTGCCATTGACCTTGCTCGGCGCCTCGATGTCGTGCATCTCGACGTCCAGCCTGACATTCGCCCGCGCCGTGTCGCCGACTGTGTCCCGCTGCTGGAAGGCTGGATCAGGGTGGCGCAAGATGCGAACATGCCGATCTACTTCGAGACGCATCGCAATAGGATGACGACAGATCTCCTGTTTGCACTCGAGTTGATGGATCAGTTTCCCGAGATGCGCATGCTTGCTGATCTCTCGCACGTCCTATTGGGCCGCGAGTTTTGGTATCCGATCTCGGACGAAGACGAAGCGCAGGTGCGGCAGGTGCTCGACCGCACCTGGGCATTTCATGGCCGCGTTGCATCGCGCGTGCAGATACAAATTGAGATCACGTTCCCTCAGCACAAAATCTGGTTGGATCTGTTTCTCTGTTGGTGGAAGTATGGATTCAAGAGCTGGCAAAGGCGCGCTGGTGCGGATGCTCGTCTCGCTTTCGTCTGCGAACTTGGTCCGCAGCCTTATGCAATTACCGACCGACAAGGCAACGACAGCACAGACCGCTGGAAGGAAGCTCTCTTACTCAAATCCCTCGTGCGCAACGTGTTCGAGAGTGTGGCAAACGATGCGCCGCCTTCAACTGGCGATCGGGTGGCCACTTGAGTGCAAAATCCACAATAGTGATTGTCGGCGCGGGCGAAGCCGGCACAGCCGCCGCCATCGCCCTGCGCGAACGTGGATGGCGGGGCAGACTGGTCTTAGTAGGCAACGAATCTATACTGCCGTATGAGCGCCCGCCTCTATCCAAGGCGCTCCTGCTCGACAAAATGAACCCTGGACCCAAGCTGATTGTGACGTCACAACGCCTTGCCGAGTTGGAAATAGAGTATCTTCAGGGAAGCGAAGCGGTCTCAATTGATCGCGTGACCAACATGGTTACGCTCTCAAACGGCTCAGCGATAGCGTATCACCGTCTCCTACTGGCCACGGGAGGCCGACCTCGGAAACTGATCGTTCCGATCGCCGAAGGAGCCGAGGTGGCGACACTACGGACGTACGAGGACGCCACGCGCATCCGCCATGTCATTGGTCAAGGATGCGACGTGATCGTGATCGGAGGCGGCTTCATCGGGCTTGAGGTTGCCGCGAGCGCCGTCTCGAGAGGTGCTTCGGTGACCGTACTCGAGGCAGGACCGCGGCTACTTACGCGGGCAGTGCCAGCTTCTATGGCCGAGTTGATCAAAGCCAAGCACGAACGTTCTGGCGTGCGCATCGAGATAGGCGCGGTCGTCGAACGCATCGATAGGAGCGAAGGCCGTTCCAAAGTGGTAATGGCCGACGGTCGCTCGCGTGACGCCGATCTCGTGATCGTTGGGGTCGGAGCGACGCCGAATGTCGGCCTTGCGCAAGCGGCGGGACTAGCAATCGAGGACGGTATCGCTCTGGACGAGACGCTCGCGACTTCAGATCCGCACGTTTTCGCGGCGGGTGACTGTTGTTCGTTTCCTCACCGCCTCTATGAAAGGCGAATCAGGCTGGAGGCCTGGCGCAACGCCCAGCGGCAAGGTGCGGCGGCGGCGGCGAACATGCTGGGCGAGAACCGTCCTTACGAGGACGTTCCTTGGTTTTGGTCGGATCAATACGACGAGACACTGCAAATCGTGGGCCTCGTTCCGGAAGGAGGAATCCCCATAATCAGAGACTTTGGTGCGAGGGCTCAGATCTTGTTTTACCTCGCAGCAGATGGGCGCCTGGTGGCCGCATGCGGGTTCGGGAGCCTAGGTGTCGTAGCGAGAGAAATTCGTGCCGCCGAAATCATGATCGGGAGGCGGCTTAGACCTACAGCAGACGCGCTCGCAAGGCCCGAGATGAACATGAAGAAACTAATGGGTTAGAATAGAATTCGGTATCCAAGACCGCCTCAGCGCCGATCCTGATTACAGCCGGAGAACTGGCGCTAATCCGATGCTGATGCTGCTCGCCGCTCGGGCGCGCTACGCGGCTGGCCTATGTGGTCCTCAATGACGCTGGAGCTATACGAGTGCGGGGCTAGAACGGCTGGATGCTGATGGCTGTGCTCCCTGCGCCGATCAGCTTGCGCTCGACGTCGCGCCAGGATCCATCCGCGGCCGACTTCGGGGGCGCCGCGGCCACCATCGACTGGTCGTAGATACGAGGAACGAAAACCTGCCCATTGTGCCCGCCGAGGCTAAGATTGCGACTATAGATCACAAACGTCCTTAATCTGCGGATGACGCTCGATCCAGAGCAGGCCATTTCTCCGTGTTGCAATCGGTCTGAATGAGAAGGGCCCCGTCCAAAGGCGGGGCCTTTCGTGCTGTGTATCGTTCACGCTGGGGTAGGCAGAGGTAGGAGACGAAGCCGCGCCGTGCCTAATCCCTGACGTACACGCCGCCTCGTTTCTTCGCGATCAGATAAACTATGATGCTAAGCAACGCGACGGCTGTGCCATAGAATGGAAACACCCAGGACAGATTAGAGCGTTGGAGCCATAGCAGCAGGAATGGTGTGGTACCGCCGAATATCGTTGCGCCAATAGCGTACCCGAGGGCGACGCCGGTGGTCCGAATATTTCTGGGCATCAACGTTGTGGCAATAAAGTTATATAGCGCCATATTGCAGCCGACCAGAGTTCCGCCCACCAACATAACGATGGAGAAGGTCAGAATGCTCTTCTCGGCATAGAGCAGGGATAGAAAGAACGACGGGATTAGCAGCAGGCGCATCATCACGAACGCCCGCGACGGTTTCACCTTATCCGCAAAGGCACCGATTGTCGGCGAGAACACCATCCAAATCGCGCCCATGACCGTCACGATGCCATACACATAAGTGCTGTTTTCCTTGAATACGCCGTTGGCAATGTTAGGCAAACCGAAATTGTACGTGTAATTAGCGATCTGCACGCCGCCAACAACCAGAATCGCGGCGAAAAGGGACAGCCTTGCCTTCCAAAGCGCTTTCCACACACCGCCAGTCGTTTTTTGGATGCGCGAGTCCTCGTCGACCCGATGCATAGCGCGAGCGATTAGGGTTTCTGGAAGGGTCTGCCGAAGATAGATGATGAGCAAGCCTAGAATACCTCCGACTCCAAACGGAACGCGCCAAGCCCAATCGCGCATGACTTCAGGGGACACGGCGCCGCTGACCAGGAAAGCAACCAAGCTGGCTCCGATCGAGCCCACCATGATGAATGTGCCATTGATCAGTCCGAGGTATCGTCCCTCCTGACCTGACGGTGCCAATTCGATCGCGATCGCATTGGCAACGCCCGCTTCGGCGCCTACGGCGAGGCCTTGCACCAGTCGGAGGGAAACCAGCACGATGGTGGCAGTGATGCCGAGATCCTTGTAGCCTGGCAGCACTGCGATCATCAGCGACGATAGCGCCATAGCGGAAACAGCGATCAGCATCACGGCTTTGTGGCTGATGCGATCTGCGATGGGGCCGAGCAGCGCCGCCCCTAAAGGCCGTGCGGCAAACCCTGCTCCGAATACTGCCAGTCCCGCGAGCAGCGAGACAACAGGGTCAGTGGCTGGAAAGAAGTGCGGCGACAGGAATGCCGCCATGAAGCCATAGAGCTGCCAGTCGTAGAATTCGAGGGCGACGCCTCCGCCGAGGCCCAGAGTCATTGACCTCGTCGCGACGGACTTTTCAATCTCAACGACGTCGCCTACCGGGTGTGCTGTCAATTGCATGGTTTGCTTCCGCTCTTTTAATCAATTCGTCATGGATGATGGGCGCAGGAGTGCGAGGCGAGAGCTCATCGCCGTTCGTCGGCTTCAGTGGCGCTGATGCGGAATACAAGCGAGCACCTCCGCGCTGTGCGCGGCGAACTCAGGCGAGAAGACAGAGGTGCGCGGAGATGACGTCCCCGAGCCGTTTCGTTTTGATATTGCAAGCAGCCTGCATATGCGAGCGTCTGGCTCATTTCACCGTTCCCTCCTGTTGCACCCGCGCTTTGCGCGTCGCGTTCGTCTTTCTATGGCGATGACGCCGTGAGTTGGCGGCATCATCCGCGGGCGAAAAGAGCGTCTCGCTCACGGTCGCTATTTTTCAACGCCGGTCGTACTTAGAGCTGGTCCCGGTTGTCTGAACAGAATCTCCGCCTCGATAAGTGGAGCGTCTGCCGGGGTTAGGCCGCCAAGCGGAATGGCGGCTGGTTGAAGTAGG
>NZ_JADPIS010000042.1:0-40353 GCF_023073025.1 Bradyrhizobium sp. 76 | reverse complement strand
CGAGTATTGATAGAGTTGCGGCGCACCGAGGTTCCAGTGAACCTGCTTGAGATTCTTTAAGCCGAATTTGTCGGCGCCGAAGGCACCGTTGCGCACGCCCGTCTCTTGCACGAAAAATCCTCCTAGAACCCACTCAGCGCGATCATGCTTGGCGCCGCCGCGGTCACCGTGATTACAGGCCGTCCGGCCTCGGTTGGAACGACCTAATACTGATGAACGCTGGCGTTGCCAAGCTGATCCCTTAGGATTTGGTTTATTCAAGGACCGCGCCAAACGTCGCGCATGTCAGCTCTGAGCAGGCGCATCAAAAAATCGACAATGATCGCGCAACCAAATCGGCGTTTCGGCGTTTCCTGAGGTTATTGCGACGCACAATGTCGAAGACAACTGAAGGACAACCGCAGTCCACCCTATCGTACCGCGCCTTCGCCGATGAGCGCGAAGGGCCCCCACATCGCAGGATAGGCGTTGCGCGGTGACGAGGTGTCGTCAACATAGGTTAACATTGCGCGGCGCAAGGCTTCGGCACGGCCGATTTTTGGTTCGTTTTTGAGCAGCTCGAAAGTCATCGTGGTCAGACGTGTGGCAGCTTCCGAATCCACGGCCCAGTGCGAGACCAGCAGCGCGCGCGCGCCGGCGTAGAAGAACGAGCGCGCCAGTCCCGACAGGGCCTCGGCGCCGGGCTTGTCGCCCGCGATGGTGTTGCAGGCCGACAGCACAACCCAATCCGCATTGAGCTTGAGCTGAGCGACTTCACTTGCGGTGAGCAGACCGTCGTCGAACTCCGTGGGCTGATCGGGAATGGAGAGTGCGAGCGAGGGCTCACCCAGTCCCTTGATGTCGCCGGCAACGAGGCCGTGGGTTGCAAAGTAGATGATGCCGTATTGAGCAAGCGCTGCACGCTTCAGCGTCGTCTCGCTGGCATCGCGGCCGAGATGAATATCGACCTCGGCAGCCCCGACATCCCTGGCCACCGCGTTCAACTCATCGGCGGTGTCGGGCAGTTGCGGCAGCGCCTGCGCGAGCCGCGTGCGATCGACGCCGGCACCGCGCCAGAAATCGCTATAGGCAATGGTCGCGATGCTGCGCGCGGCGACCTTGCCGTTCGCGGCGCGCCGCTCGGCGGGCGCTTCCAGTGCAGGACTGAACACGGGATCGCCGAAGCCGGTCATCGGCTTCACGCTTTGATCCCGACGCGCGAAGGCGCGCAGCGATTTCAGACTGACAACCGACGGCAGCACCGAGACGGCCTGACGCCGCAGCAGCCAGGCGGCGCCGCGATAGCCTTCGAGCGTGTCCGGGATCGCAGCCTGCGGCTTCTCGGTGACGAGCAGATGAAACGGCAATGCGGTCAGCGCAGCCGATGGCACCACCAGCAGGCTGCGCCTGTCCTTTGTCAACGCCTCGACCGGACCGAGCAGCGCGACATGGAGTTCGTTGGCGAGCGCGAGATCGAACAATCCGGATTTGCCGGAGGCATCGCGCGCTTTGCCGACATCGAGTCCCTTGCGGAATGCCGTCACCTTCTGCGTCAGCGCATCCGCGCCGAGTGGAATAGCCTTCCAGTCGACGCCCTCGCGCGTGATCGCGATGACATAGCTCTGCGTGTCGACGACGGAGTAGAGCACCATCGCCTCGTCGGCCGACAGCAGCAGCTGGATGTCCTTTGCCGTCAACGGCAGAGGATTGGAGAGCGACGCGTAGTCGGGAAACTCGACCGCGAGCGTCTTCAGCAAGCCCGTACGCTCGTTGGCAATCGTTGCAATCCGCGCGCGGCTGCGCTGCTCGGTTGCGAGATCGCGCTGCGCGGATTGCTTCGACACCGCCGTGACGATCGCCTTGTCGAGTGCCTCGGACTCAGCCGCGAGATCCTGGTCCCGGCGCACCAGCTCGGCGAGGCGGTCGCTGCCGGCGGCAAGCCGCACCGCGAGCTTGTTCACGGCGGACGCCGCGGACGATTGTGTGCCGCGCTGGATCGCGGCGAGGGCCTCGTCCAGCGCCTTGTCGCCGGGCAGCAGATCCTGTTGGCGCGCGGCAAACAGGACCGGCAACACGACGCGCAGCTGGGCGCGATCGCCCCGAAGCGTCTTTTCCGCGAACGGCAATGCGTCCGCGGTGCGCCCGGCCACGTAGAGGAAATAAGCGAGATTGCTGGTCGAGGTCATGACGTCAGGATGATCGGGCCCAAGCGCATTTTCGCGGATGAGCAGCGCGCGGCGAAAGAGCGGCTCGGCGTCGCCGTAGCGTTGCTGGTGCTCGTAGAGGCCGGCGAGATTGTTCAGCGAGCGGGCAACGTCGGGATGATCCGGTCCGAGCACCTTCTCCCGGATCGCGAGCGAGCGCTTGATCGGCGCTTCCGCGTCCGTATCGCGGTTGAGATCGCGATAGACCTGGCCGAGATTGTTCAGGACGGTGGCCACCGCCGGATGCTCGGGTCCGCCGGCCTTCTGGTAGATCGCGAGCGCGCGCTGAAACAGCGGCTCGGCTTCGGCATAGTGCTGCTGCTTCACATAGAGCGTGGCGAGATTATTGAGCGACTGGCCGACATCGGGATGCTCGCGCGACAATCCCTTCTCGCGAACGGCGAGCGCGCGCTTGAATAGAGGTTCGGCCTCGGCGAAGCGGCTCTGCCGCTGGTAGAGCGCGGCGAGGTTGCTCAGTTCGGCTCCGATCAACGGGGTTTCGAGACCGAGCGACTTTTCCATCAGCATGATGGCGCGCTTGTAGAGCGGCTCAGCCAGATCGTCGTGGCCCTGACCGGCATGAACCTGGCCGAGGTTGTTCAGCGCGGCGGCGAGTTCGCGACCTGTGTCGCTCTTCTCCAGGTTCGCGACCATACCTTGCGCCACAGGCAGTGCTTCCGAATATCTGCCGGCGCTCATCAGGGCGTTGATCCGCGCGCTCTCCGCGGCGAGACCTTTCTGGGCAAGGCTTGGCGTGATAAGCGATGCAGTGATCGCGAGCGTCAAACCCGCAACCAGCGTCAGTTTATTCCATTCTGCCATGACGCTCTCGCCGCCGCCTTCTGACCGGTAACGAACTTGGGTCGCGGGGATGGGCAGCAGCGTTCAATGTGTTGCGCTCTGGTCCATCCTGGTGCGCGCTTCGCCGGCGAGGCGAACCAGCATCTTGCGCAGCGCCGTGCCATCAGCGACGCGCTCCGGGAAGTCCAGCCGCAAGACGGTCTGGCCGTCCTGCATGTCGAGGCCCTCCGGATCGCAGCCTATGCAGCGCCAGTCGCCGGCAGCAGCGCCCAGCAGTTTTGTTGCATAGAGCCCCATGGCGTCGCGGTGGTCGGCATTCATGTGCTCCACCGCGCCCTCCTCCGCCGCCAGCAAGTTCTCGGCCCCCGTGAGGTCGGTCAGGAATTGCTCCGGCTTGAGGTCGACGATCCGGCCGAAGCCGGCGACCAGATGGGTTCCCGTGGGGCGAATCCGGAAGAAGGAGAAATCCTTAAAGGAAACAAAGGTTTCCGCTGAGGGATGAGCATTGAGATACCGTCGCCGGAGCAGGTCCTTGTCCGCATCGGCCGGCTCGGCATGGCCGGACAGCATGATCCGGGCGCCTTCCAGCGGATCGCCCGCCGCCCGCTCGTCCAGCATCAGGGACACCCGGCTGTCGGCCAGGATGTTCCTGGTGTGCACCGCCAATCCTGAGATCAGCAGGATCGGAGAGCCATCCGGATGGCTGGCCAGATTGACCAGGGAGCAATAGGGATCGCCGCTGCCGGCCATCAACGTCGCCAGGGCCCCCTGCCGTGACCGCCGCAGCAGCGATTTGGCGAGCCTTCCGGGGTCGAAATCGGGGGTCGGTTGCATCGGCTTTCTCGGGTCAGGTGGTTGCATGGAGGGCCTTTTTTCGGGTAAACCGGGGCCCGGTTATGGGTCGAGATGCGGCGAATCTGCCGTGTTTCGTGGAACTTGGTCACACTTCAGCCTAGCTTGCATTGCTCGGTGACAACGTTCGAATGCCAACATCGGCACCCATGTATGCGGCGCATCAGTGGATTGCTCGCCGTTTCAAGCCACGACCCAAACGGAAAGCAGAAAGCAGAGGCTCATGCCCACAATCGCTTTGGTCGACGACGACCGCAACATTCTCACATCCGTCTCGATCGCGCTGGAGGCCGAAGGCTATCGCATCATGACCTACACCGACGGCGCCTCCGCGCTCGACGGTTTCCGCACCACCCAACCCGATCTTGCCATCCTCGACATCAAGATGCCGCGCATGGACGGCATGGAAACCTTGCGCCGGCTGCGGCAGAAATCCGACCTGCCCGTGATCTTCCTGACCTCCAAGGACGAAGAGATCGACGAGCTGTTCGGCCTCAAGATGGGCGCCGACGACTTCATCCGCAAACCGTTCTCGCAGCGCCTGCTGGTCGAGCGCGTCAAGGCGGTGCTGCGCCGTTCGGCGCCGAAGGACCCGACCGTCACGCCGAAGGAGAACGACGCCAAGGCGCTCGACCGCGGCCTGCTGCGCATGGATCCTGAACGGCACACCTGCACCTGGAAGAACGAGCCGGTGACGCTGACCGTCACCGAATTCCTGATCCTGCAGGCGCTCGCGACCCGGCCCGGCGTGGTGAAGAGCCGCAACGCGCTGATGGACGCCGCCTATGACGACCAGGTCTATGTCGACGACCGCACCATCGACAGCCACATCAAGCGGCTGCGCAAGAAGTTCAAGGTGGTCGACAACGAGTTCGAGATGATCGAGACGCTCTACGGCGTCGGCTACCGCTTCAAGGAAGCCTGAGGCGCGCGCGCCTCCACGAAAGACCGAGAGCATCGCCGGTTCTGATTCCATCGGGACCGGGATGGCTCTAGGATGCGGGGACCTTCGCACGAGCTGTCCTAACGCGGGCGTGAGCATTGCTTGACCGAACGCAGCCTGACGAGAACCAGAACGCCGAGGACGTCACCGCCCACGGCGCTCCGGATCAATTGGCCGAGGACAAGCCGGCCGTGCAGGGCTGGCGTCCGCTGAACTGGCTGAAGCGCGCCGGGCAGTTCTTCTTCGCGCTGTCCTTTTCGAGCCTGACCCGCCGCATCGTTTCGCTCAACCTCGCCGGCCTCGTCGCGCTGGTGGCGAGCATCCTCTATCTGTCGCAATTCCGCGCCGGTCTGATCGACGCGCGCGCGCAGAGCCTGCTGGTGCAGGCGGAGATCATCGCCGGCGCCATCGCAGCCTCCGCGACGGTGCAGACCAACGCCATCACCATCGATCCCGACCGGTTGCTCGACCTCAAGCCGGGCGAAACCTATGGCGGCTCGGACGAGTATTCCCCGCTGGATTTTCCGATCAATCCGGAGCGCGTGGCGCCGGTGCTGCGCACGCTGATCTCGCCTACCAAGACGCGCGCCCGCATCTACGACCCGAACGGCAGCCTGCTGGTCGACAGCCGCAGCCTCGATACCGTGGTGCGCTTCCCCCTGCCGTCGGTCGCCGCCGAGAAGCCGGGCATGGTCGAACGCGGCATGGTCGCGGTCCGCACCTGGCTCAATCGCGGCGACCTGCCGCTCTATCGCGAGCTCGGCCCCGAGAACGGCAATGGCTATGCGGAGGTCGGCGACGCGCTCCAGGGCCAGAAGCGCTCGATGGTGCGGGTCAATGCGCGCGGCGAGGTGATCGTCTCTGTCGCGGTCCCCGTGCTGCGCTCGCGCGCCATCCACGGCGCGCTGATGCTGTCGACGCAGGGCGACGACATCGACCAGATGGTCACCGCCGAGCGCCTCGCGATCCTCAAGGTGGGCGGCGTCGCCGCCGCGGTCATGATCATGCTGTCGCTGCTGCTCGCCAGCACGATCGCAGGTCCGGTCCGCCGGCTCGCCGACAGCGCCGAACTGATCCGCCGCCGGATCAGGACCCGGGTCGAGATTCCCGACTTCACCCGTCGTCGTGACGAGATCGGCCATCTCTCCGGTGCGCTGCGCGACATGACCAGTGCACTGTACAGCCGCATCGAAGCGATCGAGATGTTCGCCGCCGACGTCGCGCACGAATTGAAGAACCCGTTGACCTCGTTGCGCTCCGCGGTCGAAACCTTGCCGCTGGCGCGCAACGAGAACAGCCGCGCGCGCCTGCTCGAGGTGATCGAGCATGACGTCAAGCGGCTCGACCGGCTGATTTCGGACATCTCCGACGCCAGCCGTCTCGATGCCGAACTGCAGCGCCAGGATGCGATCCCGGTCGATCTGCGCCGCCTGCTGACCACGCTCGTGTCCGTCGCCAATGAAACCAAGCTCGGCCATGACGTCGCGGTCGAAATGCGTTTCGAGGGCCGCGGCCCGACCGACAATTTCGCCGTGACGGGCCACGATTCGCGGCTCGGACAGATCGTCTCCAACCTGCTCTCGAACGCACAGTCCTTCTCCGAGCCCGGCAACAAGGTGCGCCTCACCTGCCGCCGCGTGCGCGGCGAGATCGAGATCGTGGTCGACGACGACGGGCCCGGAATCCGCGACGACGCGCTGGAGCGCATCTTCGAGCGCTTCTACACCGACCGCCCTCACCAGGGCTTTGGCCAGAACTCCGGCCTCGGCCTGTCGATCTCCAAGCAGATCGTCGACGCGCATGGCGGACGCATCTGGGCCGAGAACCGCCCCGGCCCGGCGGACGAGGACGGAGCGCCTAGTGTTGTCGGCGCGCGCTTCGTGGTGAGGCTGCCGGCGCTATGAGCGACGGCGGCCCCAGCATTCACGCCTCGGCGGTCAAGGTTGGAGATCTGGCGGTGCTGATCCGCGGGCCCTCGGGCTCCGGCAAGTCGCGCCTTGCCTTCGATTTAATCATGGCGGGACGTAGCGGCGTGCTCGAAAGGGCCGTTCTGGTCGGTGATGACCGTGTCCATCTGGCGACACTCGGCCGCGAAATTGAGGTCCGCCCCGCTCCGGTCCTGGCCGGGCTGATCGAGATCCGGGGGCTCGGAATCCGGCGCTGCGACTTTGTGGAGCATGCGACCGTCGGCCTCGTGGTCGATCTGGACGCCGCGGATGCGGAGCGGCTGCCGCCGGCCGAATCCCTGAAAACAGCCATTTTAGGTGTCGAAATACCGCGAATCCCAATCGGCCGCGACTATTCGCCCCTTCCTCTGGTTGTCGCGGCCTTGACCACTACCAAGAGTTCACCTTCCGTTAACCCTTCAGGCGATTGTTTGAAGGGAAATGGTAACCATATGAACCCCACACTCGCGACCGAATAGACCGGCGCAGCTCCCCTTATCCATCCGTCTAGATTCAGGGAGATACGCAACATCCCCTCTTGCGCGGGGGCTCTGGATGGTCAAAGTGGCGCGTTCGTGCGGTGCACCAAAAGCGCCCGCGAGGAGTTTTCCGATGATTGGTCTAGTACTTGTGACCCACGGGCGCCTTGCCGACGAATTCAAGGCAGCGCTTGAACATGTCATGGGCCCACAAAAGCAAATCGAAGCGATCACGATCGGCGCCGAAGATGATTCCGATCTCTGTCGAAGCGACATCATCGAGGCGGTTAACCGCGTCGATTCCGGCGACGGCGTCGCGATCCTCACCGACATGTTCGGCGGCACGCCGTCCAACCTGGCAATATCCTGCATGAGCCGGCCGAAGGTCGAAGTGCTCGCGGGCATCAACCTTCCCATGCTGGTGAAGCTTGCCAAGGTGCGCGAGGAGCGTCCGCTCCCGGACGCGATCGCGATGGCCCAGGAAGCCGGCCGCAAATACGTCACCATCGCCAGCCGCGTCCTCGCCGGCAAATGAGCGACGAGGCGCCGCAAGCCGGGACGGGCGTGCCCGCGGGCGCGATCTCCAAGGACCTCCTGATCATCAACAAGCGCGGCCTGCACGCGCGGGCCTCCGCCAAGTTCGTCCAGGCCGTGGAGCGCTTCAGCGCGCAGGTCTGGGTGACGCGCGGCGGCGAAACCGTCGGCGGCACCTCGATCATGGGCCTGATGATGCTCGCCGCCGGTCCCGGCACCACCATCACGGTCGCCGCTTCCGGCGATGATGCCGAAGCCGCGCTGGCGGCGATCACCGAACTCGTTGAAAGCAAATTCAACGAGGAAGGGATTTAGGCGGCGTCGCCTCGATCACTTCCCCGGCGGCGCGATGTAGATGTTCCAGCTCATCGACGGACCGGCCTTGCCGTGGGTGAAACGGCGCGTCGTCATCACGATGCGCTCGGCGTTCGGCGCAACTTCGGACACCCATTTCTCGAACGCCGGCAGGCGGCCGTCGGCCGGGTCGAACACGCCGATGAAGCCGTATCTCTTGACGTCATCGGGCGAAATCAACCCGGAGCCCCAGGCTTCGAGCGGCGTGAACGCGGCCGGATGATCCGGGCTGTAGAACACCATCGGCTGGATCGACTCCATGGTGCCGGCGACGACCGCCCAGCGCGAGGCGAAGCGCGCGTGCCAGGCCTGCGTCAGCTCGCGCGCGAGATCCGAGCGCGCGCCATAGGTCGCCGTGTTGCCGGCATTGGCCGCCATCTCGCGCGCGGCGATCCAGGGCGAGGCAGCGAGCGTGGCGACGCTGAGCACGAGCCAGATCGCGACAATGTTGAACACCGCAGCACTCTGCACCCGCAGCGCCGGGATCGCGACCAGCGCGAGCGGCACCAGGAAGAACAGCGAGATGCCCCAATCGGTCTTCATGTAGATGCTGAAGGCCAGCGCGCCGAGCGCGGGTCCGACCGCGACGATGATCTGAATGAGCCAGACGTTGCGCGCCTGCGAAAGGTTCACGCTCGCATTCGCGCCGCGGGCCCAGGCCCGCGTGACGATGCGCCAGGGCGCACGCAGGAGCAGCCTGAACCAAGGCGGCACCAGCGCCATCGCCAGCGCGGCCAGCGCCACCGGCAATGCCAGCAGCGCGACATTATGCAGGGCATAGCCGGCCACGAGCTGATGCACCTGGCCGCTGTCCTCGAGGCTGTAGGTATCGCCGGCATAGGTCAGCGGCACGAAATGCGCGTCCGCCAGCCAGACGATGTGCGGAATCATCGCCACCACCATCGTCGCGATCGCAGCCCATGGCGCCGGTGACGACAAGAACCTCATTCGCTCCGGATGTATCAGCGCGGCAAGCCCGATGGCGCCGATCATGGTCAGCACCCAATATTTGGTCATCAGCGCCAGCGCGCCGGCAAGGCCGAGCAGGACTCCGGATTGCCAGCTCCGCTTCTCGAACGCATTGAGATAAGCGAGCACGAGGAGCGGCAAAGTGACGAGCTGGAGCAGGTCGGGATTGTACTTGAAGCCCTTGAAATTGAAGATCGGGTAGAGCGCGACCATCACCACGACCAGGAACGCGCGCCGCGCATCCACGACGCGCAGCGCGATGAGCCAGCAGATCACCATACCGGTGCTGACGGTCGCCATCGCCAGCGCATAGGTCGCCCAGTCCGTCGGCGGGAACACTGTGAACCAGAGGCCGGCGACCCAGCCCGACAGCGGCGGGTGCTTGCCATAGCCCCATAGGAATTTTTGGCCCCAGCCCCAGGCTTCCGCGACGTCCATGTGAACGTCCTGCGCGGCCTTCAGATTGATCAGGATGAAGGTCCAGAGCACCGCATGCAGGATCGCGAGCTGGATCACCAGCCACAGGCGTGCCTCGGGGCGGGTCGCGCTGGCAACCAGCCAGGCCCGAAAGCGGGCATAGCTCACCCGGGTCTTCGCGCGGGCTCGGGCAGACGGGATCGAGGTCGTGGACATGGGCCTGGACATCAGGCGTTGCGTAGCGCGTTTCGGGCCTTCGTGGAATCAGCTTGGCGTGAACAAAGGCCCTGAAATTACAGCAATATGGTTGCCGCACGGGGGTGTGAGTGGTATCCCGCGCCCATGACGACCGTCCCCATTTCCAACATCCGCAATTTCTCCATCGTCGCCCATATCGACCATGGCAAATCGACGCTGGCCGACCGCCTGATCCAG
The DNA here is from genome assembly GCF_023073025.1 of Bradyrhizobium sp. 76. NCBI lineage: Bacteria > Pseudomonadati > Pseudomonadota > Alphaproteobacteria > Hyphomicrobiales > Nitrobacteraceae > Bradyrhizobium > Bradyrhizobium sp. 76. The sequence goes on along the minus strand of NZ_JADPIS010000042.1, from coordinate 30,440 downwards.
ATGACCGGCGGCCTCACCGACCGGGAAATGGCGGGCAAGGAGCAGGTGCTCGATTCCATGGACATCGAGCGCGAGCGCGGCATCACCATCAAGGCGCAGACGGTGCGCCTCGCCTACCGCGCCAAGGACGGCAAGGATTACATCTTCAACCTGATGGACACGCCCGGCCATGTCGACTTCGCCTACGAAGTCTCGCGGTCGCTGGCGGCCTGCGAGGGTTCCCTGCTGGTGGTCGATGCCAGTCAAGGCGTGGAGGCACAGACGCTCGCCAACGTCTACCACGCGCTCGATGCGGGGCATGAGATCGTTCCGGTCCTGAACAAGGTCGACCTTCCCGCCGCAGAGCCGGAGAAGGTCAAGCAGCAGATCGAGGACGTCATCGGCATCGACGCCTCCGAGTCCGTGATGATCTCGGCCAAGACCGGCCTCGGCGTGCCCGATGTGCTGGAGGCGATCGTCACCCGCCTGCCGCCGCCGAAGGGCGACCGCGAGGCGACGCTGAAGGCGTTGCTGGTCGACAGCTGGTACGACGTCTATCTCGGCGTGGTGGTGCTGATCCGCGTCGTCGACGGCGTCATGAAGAAGGGCAGCCGGGTCCGCATGATGGGCACGGGCGCGGCCTATGACATCGAGCGCGTCGGCTTCTTCACCCCGAAGATGACGCAGGTCGACGAGCTCGGCCCGGGCGAGATCGGCTTCATCACCGCCGCGATCAAGGAAGTGGCCGACACCCGCGTCGGCGACACCATCACCGACGACAAGAAGCCTGTCACCGAGATGTTGGCGGGCTTCAAGCCGGCCATACCCGTGGTGTTCTGCGGCCTGTTCCCCGCCGACGCCGATGACTTCGAGACCTTGCGCGCGGCGATGGGCAAGCTGCGCCTCAACGATGCCAGCTTCTCCTACGAGATGGAGACCTCGGCCGCACTCGGCTTCGGCTTCCGCTGCGGCTTCCTCGGGCTGTTGCATCTGGAGATCATCCAGGAGCGTCTGTCGCGGGAATTCGATCTCAACCTGATCGCGACCGCGCCGAGCGTGATCTACAAGATGAGCCTGACCGACGGGCAGGAAATCTCGATTCACAATCCTGTCGACATGCCGGACGTGGTCAAGATTGCGGAGATCCAGGAGCCCTGGATCGAGGCGACGATCCTCACCCCCGACGAATATCTCGGCAGCGTGCTGAAGCTGTGCCAGGACCGCCGCGGCTCGCAGAAGGAGCTGACCTATGTCGGCTCCCGCGCCATGGTGAAATACGATCTGCCGCTCAACGAGGTCGTGTTCGACTTCTACGACCGCTTGAAGTCGGTCTCCAAGGGCTATGCCTCGTTCGACTATCATCTCACCGACTACAAGCCGGCCGATCTGGTGAAGATGCAGATCCTCGTCAACAACGAGCCGGTCGACGCGCTCTCGATGCTGGTGCATCGCACCCGTGCCGAAGGCCGCGGCCGCGCCATGGTCGAGAAGATGAAGGACTTGATCCCGCCGCACATGTTCCAGATCCCGATCCAGGCAGCGATCGGCGGCAAGGTGATCGCGCGCGAAACGGTGCGCGCGCTGCGCAAGGACGTCACCGCAAAGTGCTACGGCGGCGACATCACCCGTAAGCGCAAACTTCTGGAGAAGCAGAAGGAAGGCAAGAAGAAGATGCGGCAGTTCGGCAAGGTCGACATCCCGCAGGAAGCTTTTATTGCCGCGCTGAAGGTGGATAGCTGAGGCGAGCGCCCCGCCCGGCTCGAGCGAGACGACACAGGTCCGGTTCGGGACCTTTAGGGCCGGACAACAAAAAACGCGAAAACAACCCCATGCACAGTAGCCGGCCCTTTGCCGGCATTGAGTTTTTTCGAGCTTCCGATTTTACGAAATCTATTTGACTCGTCGGGCAAAACAGGAGCATGATGCCATCGTCGCACTCCGCCGGCTGCCGCATGAAACAGCTGGAAGCCCCTTGTGTGGCTTCTCGTTCTTCATTCGACCCCCGAAGGCACGGCGTGCCCCAGACCATGCGGTTATCGCTTAGCCACTGACCTCGGTCTCCCCGACGAGCCCGACTGTCGCGAAGTAGCCATCCAGCCGCCCCACATCGACTGACGAGACCACCGCACCGACATATCCGTCCGGCCGCACCAGCCACCATTGACCTGGCTCAGGCGCATAGGCGCCCTCGAAATAACCGTCGCTGTCGGCAAGGTCCCCGCCGGCACCAATGTGATGAATATGCAGACCGGCGCGTGGCGCTATGAGGTTCCGCTCCGCGTTGAACGCGAGAAGCGTCCAATGGGCCCCGGCGAACAGCTCAAACAGCCGCCGCGTCTTGCCTGCCGAACCTTGAAGCGGTGCATCGGGTGCACGGTTTCCTGCGACGACGAGGCCGCGACGCTCGGGCGCGTCCAGCGCCAACGGGGAGCCCGCATAACCGATGTCTAGTTGCTGAACCTCTCTGCCGCGCCGGCTGTCTCCTCGCTTGGTCGCATCCAGCAACTTGGTCGCCAGTCCCAGCGTCGCCGCCGCGATCGGCCGCCGTTCTTCCTCATAGGTATCGAGAAGCGCAGCCGGAGCCCGAGAGGCGAGCACGGCCGCAAGCTTCCATCCGAGGTTATAGGCGTCCTGAACGCTGGTATTGAGCCCTAGGCCGCCGGTTGGCGGATGTGTGTGCGCGGCGTCGCCCGCCAGGAAGACGCGGCCGACGCGGTAATGGTCGGCGAGGCGCGCGTTCATGGTGAAGGCCGAGGCCCAGGATACCGAGTGAACGCAAACATCTTTCCGGCCGGTGCGTCCGGTCAACATCGCGGTGAGGCCGTCCTCGGACAGATCGACATCTCCCTCGAGCGGAACGGGAGCCTGCAACTGAAAGAGTTCGGTGCCTGCCAGCGGGCAGACCGAGATCTGCCGCTCCATGTCGCCTTCGTTGAAGCGGTGCCAGGCGTCGCGCCCGAAGCCGGTCAAATTGATATCGGCAACGACGGCGCGGACGCCCAGTGTCTTGCCCGGGAAATCGATGCCGAGCGTCTTGCGAACGAAGCTGCGCCCGCCGTCCGTGCCGACAAGGTAGCCAACACGGATGACCTCCTCTGCGGCCTTGCGGGCGAGACGCGCGGTCACGCCATCCTCGTCCTGCTCGAAGGAGACCAGTTCGCAGCCGAACTCCGGCTCATACCCAAGCTCGAGCAGGCGTTCTCGCATCACCCGCTCGGTCAAGAACTGCGGCACCATGAGCGGAATGTGGAAGGGCTCGGCTGCGCTTGGCTCTGACGGCTCGAACGGAGCCTTCTCGGAAAAGCTGCCATCGGGACGATACTCGCGCGGCATCGGGTACAGACCCCCGGCAGCGACCAGACGATCGAGAATGCCGAGGTCCTCGAATATCTCCTGCGTCCGCGGCTGAATGCCCTTCCCGCGGGAGCCGCGGAATGCATCGTCCATCTTCTCGATCAGGCGGAACGGCACGCCGCGCCGGGCGAGTTCGATTGCCAGCGTCAATCCAGCCGCGCCGGCGCCGCAGATAAGCACCTCGGTTTCATATCTGGTTGTCATGATCTTTCCTTTCCGTGTATTTTGCACGTAATCGGAGAAGCAGAATCATGTCAACAAAAACCGTGCAAAATACACGCATCTCGGAACAGATCCGGGTGATCCATGGCGCACTGCTCGACATCGTGAGCGTCATAAACCGGCCGGATCGCGATGAGGTCCTGATCAAGGAAGCGGGTATTCGGCTCGATCGGGCACTCTTCCCACTGCTTGTGGGCATCGAACGGCTGGGGCCAATCAGCATCGTGGAGCTGGCCGCGAGAACCGGCCGCGATCACACGACGGTCAGCAGGCAGGTCGCAAAGCTCGAGAGCCTTGGTTTGGTGGATCGCCGGGCGAATGAAACCGACCGGCGCGTGCGCGAGGCGGTGGTGACCAGGCAAGGCAAGGAAATGACCGTGCATATCGATGCGGCGCGCGAACGCATCGGCACCGCGATCTTCGCAAGCTGGAAGCCGGCCGAGATCGATGACCTTGTGAGGCTCATGCGCAAATTCGCAGATGCCATGAAGGACCAGCCGCAGGGCTGAAACGGATACGACCCAGAGACGGATACGACCCAGAGAGAAGGCGTGCTTGCGTGCGCTGTCGGCATCTCAAGCCAGTGAAGCTCGCAGGATGGGTTGAGCTCTTGCGAAACCCATCGCCCGACGAGCGCAGTCTAGAAGTTTGATGGGTTTCGCTTCCGCTCTACCCATCCTACGAGCTTCGGGCGAATCGCTTCTATGCCGGAGGCAACGTCACCCCGGTCAACTCGCCCAGCCTGTCGAGAAGTCTCTCCTGAAAATCGGGATCGGTCGCTTCGTGCGCCGGCTCTTGTTGCCGGAGGTCATGCCAGTAACGACCGCTGACCAGGGCGGCGGGATCATCGCTCACCGCGAGCCAGGTCTGCGTCCGTTGTCCAGTGGCCACGCCGACCGGCGCTCCGGCACCGCCCATTTTGGTGCGGACCCAGCCGGGATCGACGGCGTTGCTCAGCACCTGCGGCCAACGCCGCGCCAGGGCAAAGGCCAGTGCGACCATGTGCAGCTTGCTCTCCGCGTACGCCTTGGCCGGATCCCAGGTTCGCCTCGCCCAGTCGAGATCGCCCAACGATCCCTCTCCGCCGCGATGGAGTCCGCTGCTGAGATACACCAGCCGATCGGGGCGTTTCATCAGGGCGGTGAGCAAATAGGGCGCGAGCGTGTTGACCGCCAGGGTGGTGGCGTGGCCTTCGGGCGTCGGGCCGCGGCTGCGCTCGGTATAGACCCCGGCGTTGTGGATGACCGCGTCCATTCGTCCGATTGCGTTGACCTGGTCTGCCACGTGCCTCGTCTGGGCGACGCTCTTGAGATCGCCGATCACGACCCGTGCGGAATGCGATTCAAGCCCGGCGATTGCCGCCGCACGTTCCGCCGATCGCGCGTGCAGGACGACCTGGTGGCCCTGTTCGAGGAGAGACTGGGCAGCTGCGCGGCCCAAACCGTCCGTGCTGCCCGTGATGAAGACGATTGCCATGGCCACTCCTGTTCGATCCCCGCTTCGGCGCCTGCCTCGAAACCTCAACGAGAATGCAACATGTTCGACTGATCATGCCGTGGCGAACGGGAGCGCCGAACGAAGACATCACAACCGAACAATCCTCGAAGAAGCGCATTAACATCCGATAAGTTGGGAATGACCGCATGTCGAATTTCGTCATGCTGCTGGTCGAGGACGACTCGCTCCAGCGCGAAGTTCTATCCGACCTTCTCAAGGACGAAGGGTTCGAAGTCGTCGAATGTGCCACCGCAGAAGCGGCGGAGCTAATCGTGGCGTCTACTGGCAATGAGCTACGGGCGCTCATCACTGATCACAACCTCGCTGGGAGAATGACCGGGCTCGAGCTCGCGGAGTACGCTCGCAGTGCGCATCCCGGGCTCAACATCGTGCTGATGTCCGGGACGGTGATGGCGCCCCTCCCGCCCAACACGACCTTTTTGCACAAGCCGTTCGCGCCCGCCCATTTGCTGGCGGCCGTGTAGAATCAGAATGCCCTCGAAGGTCATCCGCCCGAATTTTCTGCGCCGACGGCGTTCTGGCTCTCCGGCACCGTCAGCCGGACGGAGTGCCCCTGCCGCATGGCGAGCGATGCCGCCGCAACGGCCGCCTCGAAAGCGGCTTCCTTGGTCTGGTAAGTGTTCCGGACTTCGCCATCGTGGTCGACGTGCCATGCACCGTCCCTGCCAACAATATCATAGGCTGCGAGGCCCATAGTCTATCCCTCCTTCATGCGTCCGGTGTTGCCTTGGACGCCTGGGTGCTGCTCACCGGGTCCGACGCCGGGAAACTGTCCTTCAAGCCCTTGTCCAACTCGTCGTCCTTGGCCTTGTCGCGTCGGATGCCACGCTTGAGATCTTCCGCGTTCTTATCCGGCGGTGCCGGATCGAATTTTTCGGTCATGGAAGTGTCCTTTCGCTACCTCAAACGCCTTGAGCTCCCGACCGTTCCTTTCGAGGAACAACGCAGTCGCGGTTTGCTGTCGAACGGAAAAAACGAGAAAGCGCCTGCCGCGCGGGCTCTTTCATTCAGGTTGCATTTACTGCTAAAACACATCCTTAGATCGTATCAGGCATCCGCCAATCAGGAGAAGGCAATGAAAGCTTCGGTTTTTGCGCTGGGGGGCTTGATGATTCTGTCGATCACATCAGCGAACGCAGCTCCCAAAGCGATGGCCGCCCCGACCACGGCGGCCAGCTCGGTCGCATGTTCCACCTCGGGTGGCGGCTTTGGGAGCTACCCGTCAGGCTGCCGAAACGGAGCAAACTTCAAGACCTACAACGAATGCAAGGAGTCAGGCGTCAAGCGCGGCTGGAGACACGAAGATATGGCGTGGTACTGTAGCGGTCTGGGACTGCAATAGCTTGCAGTTGCGAGGCATGGCGGGACGGCCGAACGGCATTGGCTGTTTACGGCCGCGGACCTACAGCGACGGTTGGAGCGCCCCATGGAATGCACAATCCGGCCCGCACTCGCGAATGATGCCGATGAGATCAGTGCTATCATCTTGCGGGCGCTGCGGGAAACGAACGCGAAGGACTATGCGGACGAGATCATCGAAAGGATCGCGCATAGTTTCAGTCCCGATGCCGTGCGGCGGCTGATCGGACAACGCACCGTGTTTGTCGCCACGATCCGCAGCCGCATAGTTGGAACAGCAAGCCTCGACGGAAACGTGGTCCGCACGGTCTTCGTGGCTCCCGATGTTCAGGCCGGGGGCATCGGCAAGCTGCTGATGGCCGAGATCGAGCGCACGGCGCGCGCACGAAACGTCGCTTCGCTGACCGTCCCTTCTTCCGTCACCGCCGAGACTTTCTACGCGCGGCTCGGGTTCAAGGCGGTGCACGACAGCTATCGTGGTGACGAACGCACGATCATCATGGAGCGCCTGCTAAAGGACCCGATCTAGGTTTGGCTGTTCTCCAGGATTCAGCGGCCAGCGGGCTTATCGTATCGCTACCGCCGCGCGGCGAGCACGTTCGAAGGAGCCGTTTGCAACGCTGCGCGCCTCTCGCTGAGGGCATGATCGAACAGTTCGAGCACCAGGCCAAAGGCTGCCAGCTCCTCCTCCTCGATGGCGCCGTCATCGTAGCAGCCAAGCGTTTCCTCGATGATGGCGTCGACCTCCTGCTGCATAGCCAGCAGTTCGTGGTCGAACTCCGCGGTGCGCACCCTGGAAACCAGGGCCAGAATTCTGTTGCGATGGCCGGTGTTCTCGTCCCTTTCATCCCGATTCAGATATTGACGCAGCCAGGCGCCGGCCGAACCAATGCCGGAGAGAAGCAGGAGCGCAAACCAGAAGTAGTCGCCGTATCTGTCGAGGAAGGTGCGCTCAGTGCCGTCGATCACGGCCGCCGCTCCCCGGTGTACCGGCAGCTCGGCTTCTTTCTCGGTGTCCGGCTTGGTGATTTGCGCAGCGCCAGGCACTTGCCTGGCAATCGCCTGCCGGAGGGCGAATTGCTGGCGGTAAAACGCCGCCACTGTCGTTTCGGACAAGGCATTCCGTGCGACGATCAAATGACTGACACTGACAGTCTCCACCTTGTCATCGGGCCAGGCCGGACTCGCATTGAAAATGCTTGGTGGAATTTCCTCCGATTCATAACGCGGATGCTTCAAGGCGATGGCTTCCGATGCGTCGATCGCGAGAAATTTGGGCTCGCCACGTGTCCGCGCCGTCGCGGCGACCGCGTCGGCGGTTATCTTGCTGTCGAGCGGACCGACCGCCATGTAAGCGTCAAGGCTCGGGTCGCGCGCCAGCTCCTCAAGCTGGCCGGTGCCGAATTGAGTGACCGTGACCTTGTCCGGCGCCACACCGGCGGCGCTCAGGATGACTCTCAGCAACGCGGCGTTCGCCGGGGTCGCGCCGATCACTCCCACCCTGCGCCCTGCGAGATCGGCGACTTCCTTGATTTTCGGCGCCGGCTTCCGCTTGGAGCTCTTGCCCGCAACTCCCGAAGAAGACCACAGCACGACGAAATTCTTGCGCAAGATGACGACTGTTTGCGCGTCTGCCGGCATTTCCAGATCGCCGCGACCGACCGCAAGGTCGGCCTTGCCGGCACCGAGCAGAGCGAGAGCTTCGGCCGCCCCGGCGGTCACGATCGGAGACAGCTTTACAGTCCTGCTTTCGTTGGCAAAGGCCTCGGTCATCGCCTCGATCACCTTGTGATCGTTCCTTCCCGGCGGTCCGACGGCAATTCGGAGAGTTATCGGCCGCAGCGCGTAATACAATGTACCCGCAGCGGCTCCGAAAACGAGAAATCCGACGGCCAAAATCAGCAGCAGGGTCTTCGTCTGTCTCCGCCCTCGGCGGGCTGCGTCACTGCGTATCATCGGGGGCTCAGACGAGGACATTTGGCGCTGCCGGTTGGAGGTCAAAAATCGCTGCCTGCTTTGGAAGCATACCATGGTCTTCTGGAGGACGATAATGTCCGAGAAGCGCCACTGGTTTCTCGGTGGCCGGCGTAAGCTTTCGATCTTGCACCATTCGCTCTGGATTCCGCATTCCACGCCTGGCGATTCCCGGAATGACGGGCCGCACCACCTTGATCCTCCTCGCCAAATAGATCACCATCGCGCGATTGACCGCTCACGGCAGAATGGGCGAGGAAACGCGAATGAACGCTCCCTCCGGCGTCGATCTCGGCGAACGCGCCCGCGCCATCGCGCCGCTCATTGCCAGCGAGGCTGACGAGATCGAGCGGACGCGGCGGCTGACGCCGGCCGTCGTCTCTGCGCTGATCGAAAACGGGCTCTATCACGCGCTGCTGCCGCAAAGTCTTGGCGGCGGCGAAGCGCCGCCGGAAGCCTTCATGCAGATGCTGGAGGAGATCGCGAAAGCGGATGCCTCCACCGCCTGGTGCCTTGGTCAATGCGCGGTCTGCGCGATGATCGCGGCCTCGCTCGACCACGACACCGCGCAGGAGATCTTCAACACGGCGCCGGGCATCCTCGCCTGGGGCGCGATCGCGCACGAGGCGCGCATCGTCGAGGGCGGTTATCGCGTCACGGCGCGCTGGGATTTTGCCTCGGGCTCGCGGCAGGCGAGCTGGCTCGGGGCACATATCCGCATCGTCGGCGCCGACGGCACGCCGCGCAAGAATGCCGACGGCTCGACGGAGGTGCGCACCATCCTGTTTCCGGTCGCGAGCGCCGTGCTGCACGACGTCTGGCAGGCGATCGGGCTCGCCGGCACCGGCACCGATTCCTACGAGGTCGCCGACCTCTTCATCCCCGAGCGCTTCACCGCGTTTCGTGACGTCCCGTCCGCGCTACGCGAGAAGGGGCCGCTCTACAGGATCGGCACCGGCTCGGCCTTCAGCCTCGGCTTTGCCGCGGTGTCGCTCGGCGTGGCGCGCGCCACGCTCGATGCCGCGATCGCGCTGGCGCGCGGCAAGCATCAGTCGCTGGCGGCCAGCGCCATGCACGACAACGGGGCGGTCCAGGGCCTGATCGGCCGCACCGAGGGCGACCTGCGGGCCGCGCGCGCCTATCTCTATGCGACGGCAAGTGCGATGTGGCGCGATCTCTGCGCGACCGGCGCGTTCAGCGCGGCGCATCGGAGCTCGGTTCGCCTCGCCGCGACCTGGACCATTCACCAGTCGGCCAGGGTGGTCGACACCGCCTATCATATGGCCGGCGCCACGGCCGTATTCCGCAGCAATCCGTTCGAGCGACGGTTTCGCGACATGCATGCCATCGCGCAGCAGATCCAGGCGCGCGACACGCATTACGAAGACGTCGGTAAGATGATCCTTTCCGGAGACTGCTGACGTCGACCAGTTGCGACAGTGCACGCACGCTGACCTATATTGAGTTCGCCAACCGGCGTCTTTGTCGCTGAACCTTTATGGATTTTGCCGGACCAATTTCTATAGCTACAAAAACAACAGCTTTTCCGCTGTGACCGCGCCGACCATTTGGAAGTGATAATTCTGAATTGTTTCTAGCGCGCTGCCTTTGCGCAAGAGAGGTCCGTTATGGGCCGAACAGCTGGCAAGAAAGTCAGTTGCCATTCCATACGGCATCATTCGCCGGGATGGCACCAACGTAGCATTTTCATTGTTGCCATCCTCTGCGTCGCATGCACTGTCCTGTTCGCGAGCGAAGCCCTGGCGCAATGCTCGGCACGAGACGTCCTGCGGAATCACCTGAAGCTCAAGCAAGCGCGCTCTGACGGGCCGCAAATCCCAATCAGATCCGCCGTCGATGTCCCGGCGTGGAAGACGATCAGGATCGGGACGTTTGCAAACTTCTTCGCCCTCAGTAACGCGCTGGATGCGGCAGGCTGCGGCATCGGAAACTCGGCCGGCGAAATTCTCGCGCGACCGGCGTTTACCGTCAGCGCCACGACAACGAGCGTAGAGCTTTTCACGGTGTCGGCGGCCGAACTGGGCTTTCGGACCGACACTGCGTTGCTGGCGGACATCTATGCGCGCGCCAAACGCTTGGGTTTCGGCCTCGCGGCTGCAGAAGTCGGACCACAACTGAGGCTTCAATATTTCGACCAGCCGATCGGCGAATTTCTCATCATCGGAATGGAGCCAATCAGGACCTGGCAGGGAGCCCCCATTATCTTGAATGTAGCCAATGGCGGAGCGGGACTCATTCTCATCGGCCAGGATGGCAGCGCCGATGCTCAGATTCCCGCGGCATCCCGCTTCGTATTCGTGCGGTCCCATGAAACCGCTCCTGCCGAGGCCGTAACACTTGTCGGCCACTGAATTTCAACTGCGCCCAACTCAAGATGCAAGCTGGCATCCCCCGGCCTAGGCCACCATTGCGGCGTCCTCCTCGGCACCATCGATGCCCCGTTGCGCGGCGAGCAGACTGATAATCTCGATATTCGGCCGGGCCTTGCTGAACAGAAAACCCTGGCCTTCGTCGCAGCCCTCAGTGCGCAGACAGCTCAGCTCGGCTTCGGTCTCGACGCCCTCGGCGGTGATGGTGACGCCGAGGCCTTTGCCGAGGCTGACGATGGAGCGAATGATCGCCTGGGCCTCGCGATTGGCGCCGAGATCGCGCACGAAGGACTGGTCGATCTTGATCTTGTCGAACGGGAAGCTGCGCAGATAGCTCAGGCTGGAATAGCCGGTGCCGAAATCGTCCATCGAGATGCGCACGCCGAGCGCGCGCAGCGCGTGCAACGTCGCCAGCACCTGGGCGCTCTTCTCCAGCAGCAGCGTCTCCGTGATCTCGAGCTCGAGCCGCCGCGGCGGCAGGCCGGAATGCTTCAGCGCATCCGTCACCACCGAAAGCAGATTGCCGCTGCGGAACTGGAGCGGCGACAGGTTGACGGCGACACGGACGTCGTCCGGCCAGGTTGCGGCATCGTGACAGGCCCGGCGCAGCATCAGGCCACCGAGCGGATTGATCAGCCCGGTTTCTTCCGCGACCGGAATGAACTCGGCCGGCGAGACCATGCCGCGCTCGGCATGCGGCCAGCGCACCAGCGCCTCGAAGCCGGTGATGCGGCCGCTCTGGAGGTCGATCAGCGGCTGGTAATACGGCCGCAGCACGTCGTTCTGGATGGCATCGCGCAGCTCGACCTCGATCTTGCGGCGGGTCTGCGCTTTCGCATCGAGCGCCGCCTCGAAGAACGCGAACGAGCCGCGCGCATCCAGCTTGGCGCGCGACAGCGCCATGTCGGCGCTCTTGAGCAGCTTTTCGGAATCGTCGCCGTCGCCCGGCGCCATCGCGATGCCGATGGAGGCGCCGATCACCACGGAATGGCCGTCGAGCAGATAGGGATCGGCGATGGCTTCCAGCAGGCGCTTGGCCAGCAGCACCGCATCCTCGGGACGCGTCAGGCCGCTCTGCACGATTGCGAACTCGTCCGAGTTCAGCCGCGCCAACGCGTCCTCCTCGCGCAAGGTCGAACGCAACCGCTTGCCGACACCGCGCAGCAGCTTGTCCCCGATCGCGTGTCCCAGCGTGTCGTTGACCGCCTTGAAATTGTCGAGCCCCAGCATCAGCAGCGCGACCTTGTCGATGCTGCGCCTCGTATGCAGCAGCATCTCGTCGATCTGCTGGCGCAGCAGATTGCGGTTTGGCAGACCGGTCAGCCCGTCATGCTGGGCCATGAAGGCGAGCCGTGCCTCGGCGCGCTTGCGCTCGGTGATGTCCATCAACGCGAGCAGCACCGCGGGCCGCTCGGCATAGGTCAGTTCGCGCGAATAGATCGCAAGGTCGATCAGGGCGCCGTCGGCCTTGACGTGCTTCCAGGTGCGTCCGGCCTGCTCCTCGCCGGCCGAATCGGTGGTCCAGGGCGGCTCGCTGTCGAAAGCCTGAAGGGAACGGAACGTCAGCAGCTCGAACTCGGCGCGGCTGTAGCCGTAATGGGCGACAGCGGCATCGTTGACGCCGAGGATGCGCTCGTCGTCGAGTGCGCAAACGATCATGGGGACGGGATTGCCGTCGAACAGCAGGCGGAACGAGGCCTCGCGCTGCTTCAACTCGGTGATGTCCACGCGCAGGCCGACGACGCCGCCGTCGTCGGTCAACCGCTCGTCGATCAGGATGACGCGGCCGTCCGCCAGCTTCTGCTCGTGGCGCGCGCCGGGCTGATAGAGCTTTTGCAGCCGCTCGGCGATCCATTCTTCCTCATGGCCGGCAGCCTCTGGATAGTCGCCGCGGGCGACGCCGATGCGCAGCGTGTCCTCGAGGCGCGCGCCTTCCTCGAACAGATCGGCGGTCTTGCTGTAGATTTCCGCGTATTGCTTGTTCCAGAGGACATAGCGGCCCTCGGCATCGAGAAACACGATGCCTTGCGGCAGGATCTCGATGGCCTGGCGCAGGCGCTCATGGGATTTGCGCGCTTCCGCGATCGCGGCCTCGGCGCGGCCGCGCAGACCTTCGTCGCGTTCGGACGGAGGATGAGGGGCGCGCGCAAAGCGCGGCTTGCGCGGGTGCAGGCCGGACCTGCCAAGCACGCTTCCCTTTCTCTTTTTTGGCTTTCGAAACCCCAAACTCAACTTCACTCGTCCCAGTCGCGCCCAGCGACCGCAACTCTTGGGGCAAGTGTCTGAAAGAAAGGTAATCTTGGGTAGTATGGCGATGGGAGGCAGGGCCTGGCAGTCTCGAAAAAACAGCCCTCATTGCCCGTTTGCAAGGCGCGACAGCGCCGATGGGCGCTCCAGGCGCATCGCATTGTCGTCATCGGAGAACGAGATGGCGCAAGATTGCGCGCTGCCTTGAATCATTTCCGGGATCGCGCGCGCTTGCATGCAGAAGGGGGTGAGTACGCGTCCCGCGCACGAATTTTGGTCAATGCATGAGAGGGTTATCGCATTGTTAAAAATCGGCCGGCCGACGCACCGGGAACTACGACTTCGAGACGATATTTCAGCCGTGGGACTGTTTCTTAACCCTGACGCGGTGTTGGGCTATAAGAATGTCAACATGAGTCCCCGCCGCTTCGCCCCTCTCCTGCTCGTCATGACGCTCCTGGCCGCCGGCGACGCGCTGGCCCAGGACAAGGGCAGCGTCAACCCAAAGCCGCTGCCGCCGCTCGCCAATCCGAACGATCCCAGTATTGGCGCCAAGGAACTGTTCGCGCGCAAGCTGCTGCCGTCGAAGGGACCGGCGCACGTCATCGGCTCCTATGTGAAGGGCTGCATCGGCGGCGCCGAGCAGATGCCGCTCAACGGCGACAATTGGCAGGTGATGCGGTTGTCGCGCAACCGCAGCTATGGTCACCCCGCGATGATCGCGCTGATCAAGCGGCTTGCCGCCAGGGCGCACAAGGACGCGGGATGGCCGGGCATCCTGGTCGGCGACATCGCCCAGCCGCGCGGCGGGCCGGCCCTGTCGGGCCATGCCAGCCACCAGATCGGCCTCGATGCCGACATCTGGCTGACGCCGATGCCGGACCATCGGCTCTCGCGCGAGGAGCGCGAGGACATGTCGGCGGTGATGATGGTGCGCCCGGACCGGCTCGACATCGATCCGAAGGTGTTCACGCCGGGCCATGTGCTGGTGCTGCGCGACGCGGCGCAGGAGCCGGCGGTGCAGCGCATCTTCGTCAATGCCGCGATCAAGAAGGCGCTGTGCCGCGAGGCCAAGGGTGATCGTTCCTGGCTGTCGAAGATCCGACCGTGGTGGGGCCACGACTATCACTTCCACATCCGCATGCACTGCCCGGCAGGCGCGAGCGACTGCGAGGGCCAGCCGTCGCAATCCGAGGACGAAGGCTGCAAGCCCTCCGATCTCGCCTATTGGTTCAGCGACGGCGTGCTGCACCCCAAACCCCCGCCGGAGCCGCCGAAGCCGAAACCGCCGATGACGCTGGCGCAGATGCCGGCGGCGTGTAAGGCCGTGCTGCACGCGGGCGACGCGAAACGGTAAAGCCTCCGCGGTCATCCCGGCCTAATGCGCAATTGCGCACTAGGCCGGGATGACGAATTCCTGGTTGGCGCCATGCGAACCGTCGCCTTTGACCTGTTCGGCCACCCTGTTATGATGACCCAGCGATCGCTTGCCGGACCGTAAGTCCGTCGGGCTTGCCGGAACAGCGCTTCCGCCGGTCGCAAGCCTAATTCAACCAACGCCGTCTTGCGCGCGCCGCCTTGCGTGCCCTGAACGCGCGCATGGAGCGCTTCCGATGTCCCGCCTTTCCGTGCTGCTTTCGGCTATGTTCCTTCTGGCCGCGAGCCTTTCGCCTGCTGGAGCCGAAGACAAGACCATCACCGTGTTCGCGGCAGCCTCGATGAAGAACGCGCTCGACGAGGTCGACGCGGCCTACACCGCCAGGACCGGCGTCAAGTTCAGCGTCAGCTATGCCGCAAGCTCCGTGCTCGCCAGGCAGATCGAGCAGGGCGCGCCGGCCGATGTGTTCGTCTCCGCCGACACCGACTGGATGGACTACGCGATCTCCAAGAAGACCATAAACGAGCCGACCCGGGTCAATCTGCTCGGCAACAGCATCGTGCTGATCGCGCCGAAGGATTCCAGGCTCGACAACGTGCCCATCGCGCAGGGTTTTGACCTCGCAAAGCTCGCCGGCGACGGCAGGATCGCGACCGGCGACGTCAAGTCCGTGCCGGTTGGGAGGTATGCCAAGGCGGCGCTGACGAGCCTCGGCGCCTGGCAGGCGGCGGAGCCGAAATTCGCCATGGCCGAGAGCGTGCGTGCCGCGCTGACGCTGGTCGCGCGTGGCGAGGCCAATCTCGGCATCGTCTATTCCACCGATGCGAAGGTCGAGCCCGGCGTGAAGATCGTCGGCACCTTCCCGGCGGATTCGCATCCCGCGATCATCTATCCCGTCGCGGCGACCACGACAGCAAAGGGCGAGACCAGCGACTATCTCACCTTCCTGCGCTCGACCGCCGCCAAGACCATTCTGGAAAAATACGGTTTCAAGTTCCTGATCAGCCCCTCCACTTAATTTGCGATTTGATGCTCGACATCTCTCCCGCCGAATGGACGGCGATCCTGCTCTCACTCAGGGTTGCCGTCATCGCGACGCTGGTGGCAACGCCGTTCGGCATTGCGCTGGCATGGCTGCTCGCGCGGCGTGATTTCTGGGGCAAGTCGGTGCTCGATGCGCTGGTGCATCTGCCGCTGGTGCTGCCGCCTGTCGTCACCGGTTATCTGCTGCTGCTGACCTTCGGCCGCCGCGGCCTCGTCGGCGGTTTTCTGGCGGATACTCTCGGCATCGTCTTCGCCTTCCGCTGGACCGGTGCTGCGCTTGCCTGCGGCCTGATGGCGTTTCCGCTGCTGGTGCGTCCGATGCGGTTGTCGATCGAGGCGATCGACCGCCGGCTCGAGCAGGCCGCCGAGACGCTCGGCGCCACTCCTTTCAAAGTGTTCTTCACGGTGACGCTGCCCTTGGCGCTGCCCGGCGTGCTTGCCGGCATGGTGCTCGGTTTTGCGAAAGCGATCGGCGAGTTCGGCGCCACCATCACCTTCGTCTCCAACATTCCCGGAGAGACCCAGACGATTTCGTCCGCGATCTATTCGCTGATCCAGACCCCGGACGGTGACGCCGCCGCGGGACGGCTCGTGATCGTCTCGATCGTGCTGGCGCTCGGCGCGCTGATCGCGGCCGAATGGTTCGCCCGCCGCGCCACCGCGCGCTTGCACGGGAATTGACCATGCTGCGCGTCGACATCGAAAAGCAGCTCGGCGAATTCTCGCTGTCCGCATCCTTCGAAAGCGAAGGCCGCGTCATCGGCCTGTTCGGAGCGTCGGGCGCCGGCAAGACCTCGCTGGTCAACATGATCGCTGGGCTGCTGCGGCCCGACCGCGGCACCATCGTGATCGACGGCGAGACGGTCGACGACAGCGCGGCCGGCATTCATGTGCCGACCTGGCGCCGCCGCATCGGCTATGTGTTCCAGGATGCGCGGCTGTTTCCGCATCTCAACGTCGCGCAAAATCTCGACTATGGCAGGCGGATGAACGGCCTCGCGCCCGATCCGGCGCAGCACAAGCGCGTCATCGAGCTGCTCGACATCGGCGCGCTGCAGGGTCGCCGCCCCGGAAAACTCTCTGGCGGCGAGCGCCAGCGCGTCGCGCTCGGCCGCGCGCTGCTGTCAAGGCCGCGCCTGCTGCTGCTCGACGAGCCGCTCGGCGCGCTCGACGAGGGCCGCAAGCTGGAGATCCTGCCCTATCTGGTGCGGCTGCGCGACGAGGCTAATGTCCCCATGGTCTATGTCAGCCACGACGTGGCCGAGCTGCGCCAGCTCGCGACGCAGATCGTGATGCTGAAGCAGGGCCGGGTGACGTCGTTCGGCGGGGTGAAGGTGCTGACGTAGCCATACTGGCCGTCGCACCCACCGCCGTCGTCCCGGCGAAGGCCGGGACCCATACCGCGTGCTTTATCGGTAGGCGGCAGTGGGAGTACCGGCGAAGAATAACAGACAGTCTTCGCCAAATGACTTCCTGGGGTTATGGGTCCCGGCCTTCGCCGGGACGACACTGCAATTAAACCCCCGCCACCGACGTCCACAGCTCCGCCAGCTTGCGCCGCAGGGCCTGCCTGCGCGTCAATGGTGCGGGCGTTTCCTCGTCTTCCGGCAGGCGCAGGCCGACGACGTTGACGCGCCCACCGGAGATCGAGCGCGCCACGAGCACGATCGGATCCAGCGCAAGCTCGGCGCCCTCTTTCGGTGCGCGGTCGAGATGGACGTCGAAATAATCGGCCAAAGTCAGCTTGCTCTCGTCCTCGCCGGCCTCCACGCCGTAGATCTCCGCGAGCTCGGCGAGCGTGTGCTCGCCGGAGACCATGAAGTCGCCCAGCAGATGCGGGTCCGGCGCCGAACTCGGCTGCATGTCGACGAAGAAGCGGTCGAGCGATTCGGCCTTTTCCGGCGGCGCCAGCAGATAGATGTAATCGCCGGGCGCGATCGGCTCGGCTTCCGCCGGCGTCAAAATGTTCTCCTTGCGGATCACGAGCGTCGGCTTCGACCAGGACGGGATCAGGCCGCGGCGGAAATACAGGCTCTTGGACCGCACCGGATAGCCGACGAGCTGCTGCTCGAGCTGCCCAGGCAGATCCAGTTCGACACGGCGCGGGCCGCGTTCGGCGCGCGGGAGCGCAACATGGAGCTTGCGCGCGGCCGGCCCCAGGGTCCAGCCCTGCAGCAGGAGCGAGATGATGACGACGACGAAGGCGACGTCGAAATAGAGATAGGCCTTCGACAGCCCGACCAGCATCGGGATCGAGGCCAGGAAGATCGCGACCGCGCCGCGCAGGCCGGTCCAGGCGATAAAGATCTTTTCGCGCCAGTTGAAGCGGAACGGCGCCAGGCACACGAACACCGCGATCGGCCGCGCCACCAGCATCAGGACGAATGCGACCCCCACCGCCGGCAGCACGCTGCCGCCAAGCCGGCTCGGCGAGACCAGCAGGCCGAGCAGCACGAACATCACGATCTGGGCCAGCCAGGTCGCGGCGTCCAGGAAGGCCACCACCGAATTATGCGCGCGCGTCGGGCGGTTGCCGATGATGATGCCGGCGAGATAGACCGCGAGGAAGCCTGAGGCGTGCATGATCTGCGAGCCGCCGAAGATGACGAGCGCGGCGGTGGTGACAAACGGCGCGTGGAGGCCCTGCGGCAGCGCGACCTTGTTGAGCGCGATGACGACCAGACGCCCGCCGATCACCCCGACGACGGCGCCCAGCACGGCCTCCTGGGCGAACTCCATCAGCACATGCGCGGCCGTGCCTGTTCCCAGCGAGATGTACTCGACCAGCATCAGGGTCAGGAAGATCGCGAAGGGATCGTTGGTGCCGGATTCCACCTCCAGCGTCGCGCCGACGCGCGGGCGCAGGCGCAGGCCCTGTGTATGCACCAGCAGGAACACTGCGGCCGCGTCAGTCGAGGCCACCACGGCGCCGACCAGCAGCGACTCCGTCCAGTTGAATTCGAGCGCATATTTCGCGAACGGCGCCGTGATCAGCGCGGTCAGCAGCACGCCGACGGTCGCGAGCACCATGGAAGGCGCGAGCACGGTGCGGATGCTGGCAAAGCGGGTCCGCAAGCCGCCGTCGAACAGGATCAGGGCGAGCGCGACCGAGCCGACCAGATAGGTGGTTCGGACGTCGTCGAACTGCAGCTGTCCGGGACCGGAATCGCCCGCGAGCATGCCGATCGCGAGGAAGACGAGCAGAAGGGGCGCGCCGAAGCGCAGCGCAAGCAGGCTTGACAGGATCCCGGCCAACACCAGGACGGCGCCGAGCAATATGGCGAGGCTGACACTGTCGAGGGAAGCCATCCACCTTCCGGGTACGAAATCGCTGGAATTGCATCCTTATCGTCGGCAGACTCCCACGCCAACCCATTTCTCCCGCTCGCGGCAATCTGCCCGCATTTTGCGGCCTTAACGCACTTCACTTGTCGGTGTATCGGTGGTCCGGCCGCGCCCTTTGTGGGATTCTCCGGCGCGCTCGAATCAATGCCTCCCGCCCGCTCCCCGACGAGACCGATAGACATGGACCTCAAAGACTTCATGGAGTTCGTGCAGACCACCGCGCGAAGCGTCGGGGCCGAAATCTCCTCGCCCTGGTTCTACCTGCAATTCGGGCTCATTCTGGCCGCGGCCGGCATCGCCTATGCCGCGGAAGCCGCCGTTCGCAGCCGAGTCGACATGACCTCGCTGGCGATGCGCTGGCCGCTGCCGCTCCGGCACTTCGTCCGGGTGATGGTCTCCAGCGCCTCGACGGCCGTGTTCACCCTGCTCGTGATCGTCTCGCGCGTGGTGATGTACCACGCGACCTGGCCGAGCCGCAGCTATCTCCTGATGGTCGCCGCCAAGCTGGGCCTGGCCTGGCTCGCGATCCGGCTCTTGACCTCGGTGCTGCGCAACGCCTTCATCGTCAAGCTGGTGTCGATCATGGCCTGGTTCGTCGCGGCGCTCTCGATCCTCGGCCAACTCGATGCGACGGTCGACCTGCTCGACTCCTTCGCCATCGTGCTCGGCGGCCTGCGGCTGACGCCGCTGCTGGTGATCAAGGCCGGCGCGCTGCTGCTCATCGCGCTCTGGCTCACTAACATCGCCAGCAATTTCGCCGAGAGCCGGATCAACTCGACCACCGATCTGACGCCGTCGGTGCAGGTGCTGCTGGTCAAGATCATCCGCATCGGCCTGCTTGCAGTCGCGATCGTGATCGCGCTCGGCACGGTCGGCATCGATCTCTCGGCGCTCGCGGTGTTCTCAGGCGCGGTCGGTGTCGGCATCGGTATCGGCCTGCAGAAGATCGTCGCCAATTTCATCTCGGGGATCATCCTGCTCGCCGACAAATCGGTGAAGCCGGGCGATCTCGTCACCATCGGCGACAACACCGGGCGGATCAGCGCGATGAAGACGCGCTATATTTCCGTCGCCGCCGGCGATGGCCGCGAATTCCTGGTGCCGAACGAGGATCTGGTGACGCAAAAGGTCGTCAACTGGACCTACACCGACAAGAACACGCTGGTGAAGATCGCCTTCGGCACCAATTACGACGCGGACCCGCGACTGGTCTGCAAGCTCGCCGCCGAGACCGCGGCCGCGCATCCGCGCGCGCAGAAGGGCAAGCCGCCGAATTCCATCCTGACCGAGTTCGCCGAAGCCGGGATGAAATTCTCGCTGACGTTCTGGATCGCCGACCCCGACGGCATGGACAACGTCAAGAGCGACGTGATGCTGGCGCTGTGGGACGCCTTCAAGCGCGAGGGCATCCGGGTTCCCTACCCCGTCCGCGAAATCCGCATCCGCGGCGGTGCGCTGCCGGTGGAAACCACCGTAGAAGTCCCGAATTGAACCGGTTTTCGGGCGCATGCCCGCCAAGCTTGGCTTGCATGAAGGCTCGCGATCATTAAATTAGGGCCTTAAATCAGACCCTTGCGCCCACCTCGATACCGGCCCCGTGCCGAGAAGACCGCATCCGCATGAGCTACGTCGAAGCTACCGATACCTCGCTCCGCAAGACCGGGCAGATCAAGCTGCATGGACCAAGCGCCTTTGCCGGCATGCGCAAGGCAGGAGCGCTGGTGGCGAAGTGCCTCGACGAGCTCACCGACATCGTCGGGCCCGGCGTTCCGACCGACCGCATCGACCAGTTCGTCCGCGACTTCGCCTTCAGCAACAATGCCTATCCGGCGACGCTGATGTATCGCGGCTACCGCTATTCGACCTGCACCTCGCTCAACCACGTGGTCTGCCACGGCATGCCCGGCGACCGTCCGCTGAAAGAGGGCGACATCGTCAACATCGACGTCACCTTCATCGTCGACGGCTGGTACGGCGACTCCAGCCGGATGTATGCAGTCGGCCCGATCGCCCGCAAGGCCGAGCGGCTGATCGAGGTGACCTATGAGGCGATGATGCGCGGCATCGCCTCGGTGAAGCCCGGCGCCACCACCGGCGACATCGGCCATGCCATCCAGAGTTTCGTCGAGCCGCAGGCCATGAGCGTGGTGCGCGATTTCTGTGGCCATGGCCTCGGGCGCATGTTCCACGACGAGCCGAACATCATCCATATCGGCCGGCCCGGCGAGGGCGTGCAGCTCAAGCCCGGCATGTTCTTCACCATCGAGCCGATGATCAATCTCGGCAAGCCGCATGTGAAGATCCTCTCCGACGGCTGGACCGCCGTGACCCGCGACCGCTCGCTATCGGCACAGTTCGAGCACTCCGTCGGCGTCACCGCGACAGGCGTCGAGATCTTCACGCTGTCGGAGCGGCACGGCGAGAAGCAGATTGGGTGAGGGCGGCTGGCGGCTGACCTTCGGGTCGCCGGCTGGCGTGAACCGGATTTGCCGCCGCAATTGACGGTTGCAAAAAGGATTACCCGCGGCAATGCTGGCGGCCGATGCCTGCCAAGCCCGACCACGACAAGAGCAAGCCCGAAGAAGCGCCGCACTATCTCGGCCATCGCGAACGGCTGCGCGAGCGCTTCTACAGCGCCGGTGCGGACGCGCTCAGCGACTACGAGCTGCTGGAGATGGCGCTGTTTCCGGCGCTGCCGCGGCGTGACACCAAGCCGCTGGCGAAGTCGCTGATCAAGATTTTTGGCTCGTTTGCCGAGGTCGTGCATGCGCCGGTGGCGCGCCTGCGCGAGGTGGACGGCATTGGCGAATCCGCGATCCACCAGCTCAAGCTGCTCGCGGCGGCGGCGCATCGCGTCGCCAAGGGCGGGGTCAACAGCCGTAACGCGCTGTCGTCCTGGAACGAGGTGATCGACTATTGCCGCACCAGCATGGCGTTCGCCGAGAAGGAGCAGTTTCGCCTGCTGTTCCTCGACAAGCGCAACCAGCTCATCGCCGACGAGGTGCAGCAGACCGGCACCGTCGATCACACCCCGGTCTATCCGCGCGAGGTGATCAAGCGCGCGCTGGAATTGTCCGCGACGGCGCTGATCCTGGTGCACAATCACCCCTCAGGCGATCCCTCCCCTTCACAGGCCGACATCCAGATGACCAAGGCGATCATCGACATCGCAAAGCCGCTCGGCATCGCGGTGCACGACCACATCATCGTCGGCAAGAGCGGGCATGCGAGTCTGCGCGGGATGCGGCTGATCTAGTAGCAATATCTCGGATCGACCGGGACGTAGGAGCCGTCCCGGCGCTGCATGTAGCAGCCGCGCTGATAGGCGTAATAGCCGGAGCGGCGGCGTTCGCCCTCTGAGGCGATCGCAGCGCCCGTGCCGGCACCGACAACGGCGCCGATGGCGGCGCCACGGCCTCCGCCGATGGCGCCCCCCACGATCGCTCCACCGACGCCGCCGAGGATGGCACCGCCAATGGCGTCCTGCGCTGCCGCCTCATGAGCCGGCATCGCCATCACAACCGCCAGACATGCCGCGATAGCGAAACTTCCAATGCGAAGACCTCGAAGCATGCTCGCCCTCCCCTGTGGTCAGACGAGTCATAGCGCCGCAGCCGGATTCGGACCAGACAAATCACCATGCCGGGACCCCGCACTCTCGCCATGGCGTCGGAGGCTCGGCTCGAAGGCGGCTCAGGCCACGCCCCGTGTCCAGCGCGGGCCGTCCCCATTCATCTCAAGCATCGACCCAGCGCTGCACCGCCTCGGCGGTGTCGGCCGGCGTGGTGTTGAAGCAGATCGCGGCGTCGGGCGCCAGGCGGTGGACGAGGTTGAGCACCTTCTCGAACAGCAGCAGGCGCTCCCTGGGCTCGCGCAGGCCCGCGCCGATCACGATGCAGTCGAAATTCTCCTCGCGCAGCGCTGCCGTGACGGCGGCTTCCGCCGCGGCATCGAGATCGATCAGGCAGCTCGTGACTTCGTAACCGAGATCGCGCAATCGCAGCAGTTGCGCATCGATATAGTCGCGCACGAGCGCCGGCGTGAGCTGCGGGAATGCACTGTAGTCCGCGTTGCCGGGTTCGATGCCGATCGCGAGGACGCGCGTGGTCATGCAGGGCTCCGTTGCCGGACTGTCTCGCGTCGCTAACCGAGCAGCGGCCCTTTCGGTTCCCTCGCGGGCTGCCGCCCTGATCCCGGTCCTGCCGCTCATTTTCTCGGCGAGGTTGTAACCCACTTCACACGCGGCGCCCCGGCGGCCTGCCAGACTTGCGGGAGATCACGCTGGTCTCACGCCCTGATCACGGCACCTGGTTCATTTCGACTGACGCGCGGTTGCAAAATCCATTCATTGCGGGAGCGGAAAATGATTTCATTCGAGAGTTTGAAAAGCGAATACGAGCAGAATTGGGCCAATCTCGAGATCCGGCCTGCACGCCTCTCCGACGCGAACGCGGTCGCACGCAAGGCCGTCAACGGCAAGGCGACCTATCAGCAGATCGAGCGGTTGACCGGCGTCCCCTGGTATTTCGCTGCCCTCTGCCACTACCGCGAGTCCAATTTCGATTTCGACACTTATCTCGGCAACGGCGAAACGCTTCATCGCGTGACGACGCTCGTTCCGAAGGGGCGCGGTCCGTTTGCCACGTTCGTGGACGGCGCCGTGGACGCCTTCAGGATCGAGAATTTCGTCGGCGCTCACGATTGGGCGATCGCGCGGATTCTGTTCCGGCTCGAAGGGTTCAACGGCTTCGGCTATCACGCCAAGGGCTGCAATTCGCCCTATCTCTATGGCGGTTCGACGCTGTATGGCCCGCCCGAGGCAAGAGCCGGCAAATTCGTCCGTGATCATGTGTTCGATTCGGGTCACGTCGATTCCCAGCTCGGCACCGCGGTGATCCTGCATGCAATGATGTCGCTGGATTCCTCGATCACCCTCGACGGCAGCCCGCAATTCGCGAGCCGGGCCGAACCGGAGGACGACGCGGCGTCGACGATCGTTCTCATGCAGCAGGCGCTCAACAAGCTCGGCGCCAATCCGCCGCTCGCCGAGGACGGCGTCAGCGGACCGAAGACCAGGGCCGCGGTCTCGCAGTTTCAGCAGCAGAACGGCTTGAGGGATACCGGACTTCTCGACGGCGCCACGGTCGCCGCCCTCACCCGCGCGGCGCAGTCGGGCCCCACCGGATCGAGCGGCGATGTGTCCAGGATCATGAAGCGGCTGGAGGACCTCGCGCAATTGCTGCGGCCGCCGGTCGGCGCCGTGATCCCGGCAACGACGGCATCGGGCAACACGCTGCCCGCCACCAATGATCCGATCAGCCTGTTCGAACGGCTATTTTCCCTCGTCAACAAGACGGCCCCCATGCCAGGACCCCTCACCCCGACCAGCCCCGCCCCCGTCGATCAGTTGAAGCAGGTCGTCGACCTGCTCGGCACCTTGCTCAACCGGGATGGCAAGCCTGTCCTCGGCCAGGTCAATGGCGCGCTCGGCGATACCATCGGCAAGATGCTCGACGGCAAGAAGACTGCGCTCGGCATCGGCGGCTCGCTGATCACAGCGCTGCTCTCTTCGGTGACGGCGAGCCCCAACGCTGGCGGTCTTGCCGGGTTGCTCGGGACGCTGGTGTCGGCGGTGCCGGGCCTCGGCCAATTCGCGATGCCGATCTCCCTGGCGCTCACGGCCTGGGGCGTGCTCGGCAAGATGGAGAAGTGGGCCCAGGGCACCGCGCCGCCGCCCAAGCCGACGACGTAGCCTGCGGCCATCCTTTGAGACGCCCGCCCATGGCGGGCGCTCAGGATAAGCTCGCGTTTCGCGGCGCCTACTGACGCAGCATGATCAGGGGATCGGCGGTGTCTGGGACGCGCCGCCATTGCGCGTTGTCGTCGGCCTCGAACTGCCAGGCCTCACCGGCCTTCGACAGCAGGATGATCTGGCCGCGCTCGAGCCGCCATTGCGTCGGGTTGAACTGCGCAATGGCCGCATCGCATTTCGGCTTGAGGAAGACCTGGAAATTGTCCGGCCCGGCTTCGGTGTTGGTCAACGTCAGCCCGCAGACCGGCTGGCCGTTGCCCCGCACGATCGACCAGTCGCCGATCATCTGGTCCATCGACTTCGCCATCGAGCGGGCGGCGGCGAGATCTTGCAGGATGTAGACGCCCTCGCCCTGCCGCAGGCCCTCGAAGATGCCGGCCTCGACCTCGGTGAAGTCGATCACGGCTTCACCGCTCGAATCCTGCAAGCGAACGATGTCGAGACCCCTGACGCTCCAGGCGACGATGTCCTTGGTGAAGGGCAGCGCGGCCTTGCAGGCCGGCTCCAGCTCGAGCTTGAAGCCTTGAGCAGCAGTGTCGGCCTTGAGCGTGACGACGCAGGTCTTGCTGCGCTCGGTGGTGGAGAGCTCCCACTGCCCGGGCATCTCCTTCTTCAGGGTCGTCGTATCCTGCGCCAACGCAAGGCCGATCGCGGCCAAGTAGGCCGCGACGGTGAATGCAACGACCCCAAGAACTCTCATCAGCGCCCCTTAAAAGGCGTTTCCGCAACCGGCGTCAACGGCGCCTTGCCTGAGAACCAGGACTTGAGATTGTCGACCACGAGCTGATCCATCGCGTTGCGCGTCACCACCGAGGCCGAGCCGATATGCGGCAGCAGCACCACGTTCTGCATGGTCTTGAGCTCGTCCGGCACGTTCGGTTCGGCCGCGAACACGTCGAGACCGGCGGCGAGGATGGTGCCGGACTTGAGCGCCTGGACCAGCGCCGGTTCGTCGATCACCGAGCCGCGCGCGACGTTAACCAGCACACCGCGCGGGCCGAGCGCCTTCAGCACCTCGGCGTTGATCATCTTGTTCGTGCTGGCGCCACCGGGCACGATCACCATCAGCGTGTCCACCGCCTTCGCCATCTCGATCAGGTCGGGGTAGTGCTTGTAGGAGACGTCCTTGGACGGATTGCGGGTGTGATAGACCACCGGCACCAGCGAGGCATCGAGTCGACGCGCGATCGCCTGTCCTATCCGGCCCATGCCGACGATGCCGACCTTGCGATCGCGCAGCGAGCCGACGCTGAGCGGATAGTTCTGGGTCTGCCAGAGACCGGAGCGCACATAACGATCGGCCTTGATGAATTCACGCACCGTGGAGATCAGAAGGCCCATCGCGACGTCGGCGACCTCCTCGGTCAGCACGTCGGGCGTGTTGGTGACGATGATGTTGTGCTCGGCGGCGTATTTGGCGTCGACGTGGTCGTAGCCGACGCCGAAGCTCGCCACCATCTCGATCTTGGGCAATTGCGACAGCGAATCCCTGTCGGCGCGCACGGTGTGATAGGTCACCGCCACGCCGCGGATCTTTTCGCGGATTGCCGGCGTCAGCCGCTCGAGATCGCCCCGCGTCTCCGCCTTGTGCACGACGAAATGATCGGAAAACCCGTTCTCGAGGATCGGCCGGACCGGCCCATAAATCAGAAGGTCGATCTTTTCGGACGAAATCGAACCGGTGGTCATCAGTTGTCCTTTCCAAGCGCGCTCTCGTGCCAGCGCCGTAAAACGAGGTGGGAAACTAGCGCCAGCACCCCATAGATGACAATCCCGGCCAGCGACAACAGCAGCAGCGCTGCGAACATGCGGGGTATGTTCAAGCGGTAGCCGGATTCTGCGATCCTGTAGGCGAGCCCGGAGCCGGCCCCGGCCGTTCCCGCCGCGATCTCGGCCACGACCGCGCCGATCAGCGACAGGCCGCCGGCAATGCGCAGGCCGCCGAGAATGTAAGGCAGCGCCGCCGGCAGCTTGAGAAAGCGCAGGGTTTGCTGCGGCGAGGCGCCATAGAGCTGGAACAGGCCGGCGAGGTTGCGATCGACTGAATTGAGCCCAAGCGTGGTGTTCGACAGCACCGGGAAGAAGGCGACGATGAAGGCGCAGACCACGACCGCGGTCTGCTGCTCCAGATAGATCAGCAGCAGCGGCGCGATCGCGATGACAGGCGTAACCTGAAGCACCACGGCATAGGGAAATAGCGATGCTTCCACCCATTTGGACTGGTTGAACAGCAGCGCCAGCGCGATGCCGCCGATGCTGGCCGCCACAAAACCTTCGAGCGTGGTCAGCAGCGTCGCGGCGAGCGACTGTGACAGCACCGACCAATCCTTGATCAGTGTCACGAATATGACGGAGGGCGCCGGCAGCACGTAAGGCGGGATGTCCTTGATCCGAACCATGAGCTCCCAGGCGAGCAGGCCCGCCGCGAACACGATGACGGGCAGCGCGAAGCGCACCGCGCGTTGCGCGCCGGACGGCTTCGCAGTGACGGAAGCTTGCGCGTTCATAGCGTCGACTGCCCTGCATAGGACGGCGCCAGCGCCGCCGACACTTTCCGGCAATAATCGGAATAGGCGACTGAAGTGCGAAACTCCTCGCCACGCGGCTCGACCGTCTCGATGCGGAAGTCGGCCTGGATGCGGCCCGGCCGCGCCGTCATCACCACCACGCGCTGCGACAGATAGACGGATTCGAACACCGAATGCGTGACGAAGATGACGGTCTTGCCGAGCCTGCGCCACAGCGCGAGCAAATCGTCGTTGAGGCGGAAGCGCGTGATTTCGTCGAGCGCCGCGAACGGCTCATCCATCAGGAGGACATCAGGATCGGTGACGAGCGCGCGCGCCAGCGACACCCGCATCTTCATGCCGCCGGAGAGCTCGCGGGGAAAGGCGTCGGCGAAATCGCCAAGCCCCACGCTTGCCAACGCCTGATCGGCACGCGCGCGCGCTTCCGCCTTCGGAACGCCTGCGAGCTTCAGCGGCAACCGCACGTTCTCGCGCGCGCTGGTCCAGGGCATCAGGGTCGGCTCCTGAAACACGAAGCCGATGCCATGACCTGGTTGAATATGACCTGGCTGAACATGACCTGACTGCGCACCACCCTCGCGACGCGCCAGCCGCACGATTCCGGACGATGGCGCGCTGAGCTCGGCAATCAGCCGCAGCGCGGTGGATTTGCCGCAACCTGACGGTCCCAGCAACGAAATGAACTCGCCCTTGCGCACCGCAAGGTCGAGCGGGCCGAGCGCCAGCACGCCGTTGTCATAGGTCTTCGTCACGCCGCGCAGGCTGACAGCCAGGGCCGTCAGGCCGGTCTCGACCCCCGCCAACGTTTGGACTGATGACATCGGCCTTGCGCTACGGCTTGCTCGGGCGCAGCTCGGCGCCGACGCCCTTGTTGACGAAACGCAGCGTATAGGATTTGCGAAAATCGAGGTCTGCCTTCACGACGCCTGCCTTCACCATCTTGTTGAAGAAGGAGGTGTAGCGCTCGTCGCTCATCGCGCCGATGCCGTTCTTCAGCGAATCGCCGGAATCGACGATGCCGTATTCCTTCATCTTGGCGACGGAATAGGCGAGCAGCTCGTCGGTCATCTCCGGATTGAGCTTCTTGATCATGGCGTTGCCCGCGGAATTGTCGCGGTAGATGTAATTGTACCAGCCGACCATGGAGGCATCGACAAAGCGCTGCACCAGATCGGGCTTCTTCTCGACCACGTCGCGGCGGCTCTCGATCAGGGTCGAATAGGTGTTGAAGCCGTAATCGGCGAGCAGCAACACGTTGGGCTTGAAGCCGGCGGCCTTCTCGACCGCGAAGGGCTCGGAGGTGACGTAACCCTGCATCGCGCTCTTGGGATTGGCGATGAAGGGCTGCGGATTGAAATTATAGGGGCGAACGTTCTTCTCGCTGAAACCGTATTCGGATTTCAGCCACTGGAAATAGCTGGTCATGCCCTCCTTGGAGACGAACAGCGTCAGCGGCTTGAGGTCCTCGATCTTGGCGACCTTGGCATCGGGCTGCGTCAGCATCACCTGCGGATCCTTCTGGAACACCGCGGCGATCGTGACGACCGGGACGTTGTTGGCGACCGCTTCGAACGACATCAGCGTGTTCGCTGCCATGAAGAAATCGATCTTGCCGGCGATCAGCAGCATCCGGTTGTTCTCGTTGGGCCCGCCGGGGACGATGGTGACGTCCAGCCCATATTTCTTGTAGGTGCCGTCGGCGACCGCCTGGAAGAAGCCACCATGCTCGGCCTCGGCGACCCAATTGGTGCCGAACATGACCTTGTCCAGGGTTTCGGCGCGCGCCGGAACGACCGAGACGAAAGCGGCCATCAGACCCGCCGTTAAGGCTCGCCGCAGATGAGAGGGGCTCATGATGGGACTCCGTCGATCGCTTCTAGCCGATGTCCAAGCAACGCGATAAAACCGCAAGACATTCAGGGACGCGAGCCGGCCTGGCCCGCGTCCCCTGATAACCCAAATTACGCGACAAATTCGGGCAAAGAAACCTTGATGACGCCTTCCCGCGACTGGACCGAGATCCGCTGGGCCGATGCCAGCCCCGCCGAGGTGTCGCGCTGGATCGCAGTGCTGCCGCTGGCGGCGACCGAGCAGCACGGCCCGCATCTGCCGCTCGAGACCGACGTGCTGATCGCGGACGCCTATCTCGCGCGGGTGCGCGAGCTCCTGCCCGAAAGCGTTCCGGCCACTTTCCTGCCCGTTGAACGGATCGGGATTTCCACCGAGCATATCGACTATCCGGGCACGCAGACGCTAGCGACTGAAGTCGCGTTGAAAAAATGGACCGCGATCGGCGAAGACATCGCGCGCCGCGGATTGAAGAAGCTCGTCATCATCACCAGCCATGGCGGCAACAGCGCGGCAATGATGCTGATCGCGCAGGATCTTCGCGCGTATCAGAAACTGTTCGTGGTGACCACGTCGTGGTCGCGGCTGTCGGGCGCGGACCAGCTGTTCCCGGCCGACGAAGTACGCCACGGCATCCACGGCGGTGCAGTCGAGACCTCAATCATGCTGGCGCGCTATCCCGATCGGGTGCGCGGTGATGCGATCGCGGATTTTCCCGCGAGCAGCATCGCGATGGAGCAGCAATATCGCTGGCTGTCGACGCAGCGACCCGCACTGTTCGCCTGGCAGGCGCAGGATCTCAACCCCAGCGGCGCCGTCGGCAATGCGACGCTAGCCGTCGCCGCGAAAGGCGAGCGGCTGATCGACCAGGGCGCCCGCGCTTTTTGCGAGCTGCTTGCCGAGGTTGATAACTTCGACGTGAACAGGCTCGCCAAAGGCCCGCTCGGTTAGCGCTTATCCTCCTGGAATCATTCTGAAAAGAGCCAGACTCGACCTCCGCTTTTGCCGGTTTCGAACCGGACGCGCGGAGCCTCCGTCCAACTCGGTACGCGGCCACAACGGACCGCCTCAACCCGGATGGAGTTTCACATGTCGATCAAGACCAAGATTTTCGCAGTTGCTCTCACCGCGCTCACCCTGACCGGCAGCGTCGTCGCCACCACCTCGCAGGCGCAAGCCAAGCCGCTCGGCTGGGGCGTCGGCGTCGGCCTGGGCATCGCCACCGCCGCCGTCGTCGGCTCCGCGATCGCCGCCAGCAACGACCCCTATTACAACGGCTATCACCGCTGCGGCTGGGCCGCCCAGTACAACGCCTTTGGCCAGTACGTTGGCCGCGTTCGTACCTGCTTCTGATTTGAGTCCCTGAGGCCGATCTCACGTGGATCCTGCGTCCGACACGGGCGCCTCATCCACCCCGTGTCGGACGCAGGATCCACGTGAGA
>NZ_JADPIS010000065.1:0-41101 GCF_023073025.1 Bradyrhizobium sp. 76 | reverse complement strand
GTCGCGCCTGGCCGAGAGATTGCCAAGATAGAGCGTCTCCTCCAGCCCGACCTCGATGCGGGCGACAGCGCGCGTGATCTTGCGGGTGACGAAGGTTTCGCCGCGGATCGGGCTTTCGTGGTTGAACAGGATGCCGTTACTCGCGAACATGCCGTAGGCCTCACGGTAGTTCACCGTGATCCAGTAGCCGTAAAGCTTTGCCACGCCGTAAGGCGAGCGCGGATAGAACGGCGTCGTCTCCTTCTGCGGGATCTCCTGGACGAGACCGTAGAGCTCCGAGGTTGAGGCTTGGTAGAACCGCGTCTCCTTCTCCATGCCGAGGATGCGGATCGCTTCCAGCAGGCGCAGGACGCCGATGCCGTCGGCATTGGCGGTGTATTCTGAGCTTTCGAAGCTGACGGCGACGTGGCTTTGGGCAGCGAGATTGTAGATTTCGGTCGGTCGGATCTGCTGTACCAGACGGATCAGATTGGTCGAATCCGTCATGTCGCCGTAGTGCATCAAAAACGGGACGTTGCCGACATGCGGGTCCTGGTAGAGATGATCGACCCGCGCGGTGTTGAACGAGGAGGAGCGCCGCTTGATGCCGTGCACGACATAGCCGAGCGACAGCAGATATTCGGCGAGATAGGCGCCGTCCTGGCCGGTCACACCGGTGATGAGAGCGATCCGCTCAGCCATGCCTTATGCCTTGGTTCCTGCTAAAGGAAATCAGAGAACGGATAACCACCGTTCGCGTGCCGTGACAAGGTCCCTGAAGGCGAAAAGCGAGCGAACCGCAGCCTTCCCGGGC
The DNA here is from genome assembly GCF_023073025.1 of Bradyrhizobium sp. 76. NCBI lineage: Bacteria > Pseudomonadati > Pseudomonadota > Alphaproteobacteria > Hyphomicrobiales > Nitrobacteraceae > Bradyrhizobium > Bradyrhizobium sp. 76. The sequence continues at coordinate 40,308 of NZ_JADPIS010000065.1, read as the reverse complement.
AACACGGATGTATCGCCGGCCACCGGTTCAGTCGCCGTGGTGCTTCCGGTTCGATGCGAGGAAGCGGCCGAGGCCGTCCGCGATCACATCGACGGCGCAAAACCGGAGAGTGAAAAGTCGAACCCGTTTCCAGAACGTCGCCGGCCTGATTGGCAGCAGCTTTCGGTCGCGAGCCTGGCGATGATCTTCTTGAGCATCTTGACCGACGCCGATCTGCTGCGCGAGATGATCGGCTTTGCCGCTCAGCTTCTGATGGAGCCGGAAGTGGGAGGCCAAACCGGGGCGGCTTACGGCGAGATAACTGCCGAACGCCTGACCCAGCGCAAGGGCTGTTGGGAGCGGATCTAGGAGACCCGCGCCGGCGCAGTCGAGCTGCGCATTCCCAAGCGGCCCAAGGGCTCTTACTTCCCCGGCTTCCTGAAGCCGCGCGACGTGGCCGAGAAGGCGCTCACCGCGGTGCTCCAGGAAGCCTAAGTGCAGGGCGTTTCAATCACTCGGTCGACGATAACTTGGAATCCATCGCGCCATCGAACAATGCTCCGATCGTTAGCCTTCCGGCTATCCCCCGCTGATCAGCCCGGCTCTCGCCGGCGAGAACGGTGACGCGCCAGCTACAGCACGCCAGGGCACGCTCTCCCGTTCGATATCCCGGCAAGAACGGAAAGATCTAGGCCTTTGCAACGGAGGCCACAATCTGTTCGAAAGCGAATGCCGCAAATTCGACTGCTCGCACTGGATCTAGAACAGAAGTTTGCTAGCCACCGCCCACGTTGCAGCCGCAATTAGAAATAGCCAAGCAAGAGATGCTACGGTTACGGCTATCGCCCAGATGACAGCAAATAGGCGCCGACGTCCATGAACTGACCGCGGAAGCTTCTGTTGGCCGTCCTCTTCGTCGGCAGAAACATTTAGGTCGCGTGAATCCACTATTGGCATAAGTGCAAGAGAGTTAGCTGCATGGGGAAGGCAATCTGGACCTCGCATTCGCAAGTACGCAAGCATATTAGAACTATGAGTCTTGACAGAATTTAGACGCTGAACTGAACACAGCAGGATGCCCTTGTGAAATGTAAGTTTTTCAAAGTACAAAGTGAGTGCACGAAGCGTTCGGGATGCTCAGAGCATTCCAGCCTGCGGCTTTTGCATATGCCCTGCGGAGCGGCACCATCGTGGCGACGTGGCAGTCGCAGTCACGATACCTTCCTGTTTCGGCTCTCAGATCGGCCTCTTGAGCGATTTGTCGGCTGTGCTAGGATGTTTCTATTGTCGTGCAACTTTCCGTAACTGTTTCAGCATTTGGTTGCAGCGGGAGTTGTCCACTAGACTGGCATGATTTTTGCCGTCGTACCTTTGTTTTGTTCTTTTTTTGAGGCGTTGATTGCGAGTGTGTACCTGATGAAGAATCTTGGCGTGCGCAACGGTGCCTTCGGCGCCAACAAATTCGGCTTAAAGAATCTCAAGCAGGTTCACTGGAACCTCGGTGCGCCGCAACTCTATCAATACTCGCTCTCCGCGGGAGAGGCGGTGCTGTCGGCCGATGGCGCGCTCTGCGCCGACACCGGCGATTTCACCGGCCGTAGCCCCAAGGACAAGTTCACGGTGCGTGACGCCACCACTGACAAGAAAATGTGGTGGGCCGGCAACCAGTCGATCACCGCAGAGCAGTTCGAGACACTCTACCAGGACTTCCTCAAGCACGCCGAAGGCAAGGCGCTGTTCGCGCAGGACCTCTATGGCGGCGCCGATCCGGCTTATCGCATCAAGACCCGCGTCTTCACCGAGCTCGCATGGCACTCGCTGTTCATCCGCACGCTGCTGATACGTCCCGAGGCGATCGAGCTCTCGGCGTTCGTGCCCGAGCTCACCATCATCGACATGCCGAGCTTCCGCGCTGATCCCAAGCGCCATGGCTGCAAGTCGGAGAACGTCGTCGCGATCGATTTCGCCCGCAAGATCGTGCTGATCGGCGGCTCTTATTATGCCGGCGAGATGAAGAAGTCGGTCTTCACCACGCTGAACTACTATCTGCCAGAGCGTGGCGTGATGCCGATGCATTGCTCGGCCAATGTCGGCGCCAAGGGTGATGCCGCGATCTTCTTCGGCCTGTCCGGCACTGGCAAGACCACGCTGTCAGCCGATCCGAACCGAACGCTGATCGGCGATGACGAGCACGGCTGGGGCCCGAACGGCATCTTCAATTTCGAAGGCGGCTGCTACGCCAAGTGCATCAAGCTGTCGCAGGAAGCCGAGCCCGAGATCTACGCCGCCTCGACGCGCTTCGGCGCCGTGCTCGAGAATTGCGTGCTCGACGAAGACACCCGCGTGGTCGACTTCGACGACGGCTCCAAGACCGAGAACACGCGCTCGGCCTATCCGCTCGAATTCATCCCGAACGCCTCGCGCACCGGCCGCGCGTCGCAGCCGAAGAACATGGTGATGCTCGCCGCCGACGCCTTCGGCGTGCTGCCGCCGATCGCCAAGCTCTCGCCGGCGCAGGCGATGTATCACTTCCTGTCGGGCTACACCGCCAAGGTCGCGGGCACCGAGCGCGGTCTTGGCAACGAACCGCAGCCGGAATTCTCGACCTGCTTCGGCTCACCCTTCCTGCCGCTCGATCCATCCGTCTACGGCAACATGCTGCGCGATCTGATCGCCCAGCACAATGTCGATTGCTGGCTGGTCAACACGGGGTGGACCGGCGGCAAGTACGGCACCGGCTCGCGCATGCCGATCAAGGTAACGCGCGCGCTGCTCACCGCGGCGCTCGACGGCTCGCTTCGCAACGTCGAATTCCGTACCGACAAATATTTCGGCTTCGCGGTCCCGACCGCGCTGCCGGGCGTGCCGAGCGAGATCCTCAACCCGGTCAACACCTGGAAGGACAAGGACGAGTTCGACAAGACCGCCCGCGCGCTGGTCGGCATGTTCCAGAAGAACTTTGCCAAGTTCGAAGCCCAGGTCGACGCCGAGGTCCGCGCCGCTGCACCGGACGTGAAGCTCGCGGCGGAGTAAGGCTTCGCATCTCGTCCCTTTGCAGCGATCTCTTCACTCTCACTCCACGAACGCTCTTCCTTGCATATGACATTCCCGCAACCGAAGTGGATCTTTGGTCGCCAAGCGCGAAGATGCATCGCTGTCTGGGCCGCTCGTGGAGCTTCCATGCACGTCGCCCCGCCATGGCGTGATGTGTCAAAGACGAGTGTGCAACTTGGAAGATTGCTCTCGTAGCCGGTCGGACTTCGAGGGCAATATCCTGTCTATGCTCTAACTCCGAAGTGTCTTGCGCCATTTGAACTAACGTGCGAGCAGCCTCCGCCTCGGCGTCAGCCTGCCTTGCGAATTCCATGCTCCTGGTCTGGGAACAATTTCTTTCCCTCTCTGATGATCAAAACGTTACCCCTTCAGATCCATGGGGTCGATGAAATGATGCTAGAATGATGAAATATTGCTAGAATACGGCATTTTGCGCACCCGGAAAGCTAGCCAGCCCTGGTTCTGCCTCGAGCTTGCTGTCCGCCAGAATGGCAGACTTAGCCCCGGCCTACCTTCACGACGGAATAGAAGTAAGCAGACCGATCCGGGAGGTTGCAAACGATACTGCAGAGGTGCAGCGCGCCGGCAGCTTGGCTTTCCGGCACATATCCCGGAACCAGTTGCCAAAGCCAGCCGCGGTGAATGGATTGCCCTCCCCGGTGATCAGAAACGTGAGCCGTTACTCGATGGCCTAGCGTCGATCGCTTCCTGCAGCCTCGGCGTGACTTCGAAGTTGAAAGGTACGCCGGTCTTTTGCCTACGCATCGTCATCAGCCCCTTGCGAACGTGCTGGCGTCCCATGCGCACCACGTCGCACTTGGTCTGGCTCGCCTGCAGGAGGAGTTCGTATGCGAGCCGGGCCTCGTGTTCCCCGGGCATGGCAGGATTCGAACTGCTCACACTCCGACACATCCCACGATGATGGCCGATGGTTTCATCGTGATCAAAGGCGGAGCCGCAACTCGGTTTGAAAGCCTGCCACCGTGGACCGGCTACTAAACGGACAATCGCCTCAAATTTTAGAGGTTGTTTGAAGCAGCCTTTGCAATTTTTGTGAGAGACAGGATGCAGCCATTGGAGGAAATCATGGTTGTTTTCGGGGTACTGCTTTTTCTGGTTTGTGCAATCTCGGTGATCTATCCGCTGCGCTTTCTTATGATACCCAATCGCATGGTGGCGGTCTGTGGCGTGATCGCCTCGCTCTTCATGATCGTTGCTAACGCGCCGCCGCCATCAAAAACCGCGAATGCTGCTGAGCGAACGCCTGCCTATACAAGCTCCGGCGGCTGCAAGACAGACATCAACGGCGACTTGAAGTGCTCGCACGAATCCCAGGTCAATTTGTTCGGGAGCAGCAGCCGCTCGACATCTGAAATGAAGTGCGGACAAAATCCCGTGACATTGGGCTACGAGTGCAAATCTTCGAGCAGCGCCTACTGAGAACGATAGGCCCGCCAACGAGAACCGGCGGGCCACACCGATTATTAAGTCTGCTGGCTTAGGATTGACATCGGGACGGGGCCATGGGGGACGTACGCGGCCTTGTGCTTGTGGTCGAGGGCCTGCCAACTCAGCCAGCCCCGGCGGGCCCTCCCACACCTTTGATGCACATTAAGCCTGCTTGCCCATTGTGACATAGATTATATTGCACGCGGGAAATGCTGCGGTACGATCACTCACCGAAGCTGGCTCCATATTTTTTAGATCTTTTTGACCCGGAATTTTTTGACCTAGCGCGGGCCGTAGCAGTATCCCCCTGCTGCGGCCTTTGTCGTGCCTCCCGCGGACTCCAGATAACGCCTTGCTAACGAAACCGTTTGTCGCCTTGCGCGAAGCACTCCTGAAATGGTCCGGGTTTAACGTCTGCTTATTAACGAGGGGATTTCAAAATGATCACGCTCAAAGCAATAGCGCTTGTCGTCGGTGCCGGGTTTATCTTCGTGGCGTATTCGAGTGAGCTGGGCCCTGACGTTGTTCTCGCTATTGTAGCTTGCCTCTTATAACGAGAAGGCCCGCCAGCGTGAACTGAGAGGGCCCGTCAACCGAAGCGGCCTTTACGGGTGCGCGTGCCTCGAGCCGCGCCAATAACGGGAGTACTGCCGGACTCGATTGCAGGAGATGCGCAGGTCCGAAACGACCTACTAGGGCCAACGATGAGCAAGATCGGGTTGGTTATTTTTCTGGTCGCTGCCGCCGCCTATGCAGCGGACCAGCATTGGAATTATGGCCACTACACCAGCAGTACCGTATCTGTGCTGCGTCACGCGCAACGGTTGCTCGGTATGTGAGTGTCGCCAGAGCGGAAAGACTGCCAGCGTGAACCGGCTGGCCCAAAAGAAGGCCCCAGCGCGGGCAAGCGCCGAGGCCTCACTTGGGGAGATTGCTTGGCCGGGGGACCAAGCGCTGGGACGACTCTCTCGCACCGCTGTTGTTCCTAGCGCACCGCTGTTGTTCCTAGCCTCATGCAATTGCCGTGGCAGACCCGGTTAGAACGCTGGCGTCAAAGCCCCACCGACTGGATTGATTCTTAACCTAAGTTAATGGGCGATGTGTCAGAGTGCCTCCCGGGACGGGCCGTGGTGGACATACGCCGCCTTGCTTAGAGGTAAAGGCCCGCCAGCAGCCAGACCGGGCGGACCTTCTCTCACGCGCGTAAAATGCGATTTCAAAGTGTGATCTAAATGACGTTGTGCGTTGGCACAGGTGCTGTATGTTTCTGCTGACGGGGCTGGCTGCATATTTCACTTAGATCGTTTTTACCGAATGTTTTGACAATAAGGCCCCAGCGGCCCCCCACTGCGGCCTTCGTGCCGGTCGTTTTGATTGCCCATAATGGACAGCATTATGCCTAAGGAAAATTGTTTGATCGTTGTTGCCGCGGGCCGACAATTGGACTTGCTGCGCGGTGAAGCGTCCCGCATCGCAAGGGGAGCCAAAGCCGATTGGTGGATTGATCGTGCCGAGGTCGGAACGCGCTTTTGCTTTGAAGATGCTAAGGCAAAAGAGTCATTCGCACTCACTTGCGACAGCTTCGGCATTCCTTGCAAAGACGGCTAATCTAACAAGAAACCCGTCCACCCTGGGGAGCCGGCGGAAGTTTGGACTTGGAGTTTTAGCGACCGGACTTAGATCGCAGCTTGGAGCCTGAGCGCGAGCGAGCCCACCTGAGCCGCTGGAGTGCCCATAGTGTTCGGATCAGTCGCATCAGACATACCCATCCAATTGCCAGCTTTGCGAGCCAACCTGCTCGAGCAGGCCTTCCATATCGCCGATGCCGCGTCCTCAAGGTCGGTTCGATTGCCCGCGGCCCACTTCGTTTGATCTGACCATTCCCCCATACCGAGGCTGCCAAGGGACGGCTCCTCTTCGAGGTCGTTCTCTGCCGGGTAGTCATCCTCAGCAGGGTCTTCGTCCTCCAGGTCGGCCGATATGTCGTCCTCGAGCTCGGTCATGACGTAGGTCTGAGGCGTCCAGGAAGGCTATCAAGCGGGTGATCTCTGCGGATGCCTCTTTCCTGAATCTGGCGAGCTTGTTGAGAGCAGTTTGCCGCTCCCGCTGTTGGATACCTAGCCCGGCCAAAAGCGCACGGGTGGAGTCCGCAGGAGTTCTCTGATGTTTTCCGATAGGGAGCCGCCATCCGGACCTAGAGACGCGTTTACGCTAACATGTTGCCCCTCAGGACCTGCAGCAATTCACCCTTCGCCTGGTTGAAGCGATGGCCTTCCAGCGAAAAAAGCCGGAAGCGCCGGGGATCAAGGCCCCCCGGGTTCATTGCGCCAGCGCTCGCCACCTCGATCGAGCGTGTTCCCTCGGGCGAGCTATGGATCCATGAAATAAGTTCGACGGCTATCGTGTCCAGGTCCACCTCGCCAACGAAGCGGTGAAGGTCTTCACGCGCCGCGGCCACGATTGGACTAATCGTTTCCGGAAGGTCGCTGCCGATGCCTGGCACGTCAAAGCAGTGCCGCGATCATAGACGGCGAGATCGTGGTGCCCGCCGCAGATGGCACGACGGATTTCTCCGTGCAAGCGGCCGTCGCAATGCTGGCAATTCCCAAATTGACTCGGGCTAGTCGCGGGGAGTTGGAACCAAGACGGAGCATCTGCACATCGCTAGCTGATGGATATTGGAGTCGGTAAAACTACCGGAGTCCGCTTTTGTACGCATTGTCGCTATAGGGGGAACATGGCATGGCTCGCTCTCCAGCCCCATGCTCCCGGCACCCGATCCAATTGCGGATTAGAGCGCCGGAGCTTCGACGGTGAAGGTCGCAGGAACGTCTAAATGGCTGCTCCTGCGGCCGCCGCGCTGCTTGATGTCCGCACGGCTACAGAAATGAACGAGAAAAGGCCGCCCACTGAGCGGCCTCTCAGGCAGACTAGTGAGGAGAAACTAGCGCAGCCATACCAAATGCAATGACGCAGGCAGCGCCCAGAGACCACAGAGCAATAGCGGCTTGCTTTGACATACCGATTTAACGCTGGCGGTCAGACCCCGTTCCGACGGCAGCGGCGGGCCTATTCCTTGTAGAGGAGGACGTCGAGGGCACCGATCCGACCCGACGACCTAGCAACCGAGCTACGCTCGTGGCGGTTACCCTCTTTTTTGCCGGCCGGATCAGCTGCTCAGCTTCGGTTCGCGGTCCAATCCTCATTCTGCTTAAGTGTCTTCTGCATGTCGCAGCATGCGAAGAGTCGGGTGAAGAGTTCCCTAGTTCATTTTGCGTCGCAGCTTTTCGGCTATAGCTCGCTGGTCGTCGGCGAAGTCTTGCATCAGTCGCCGTGCCGCATCCTCTCCAGTGGACTGCTCCAGGGCTCGCAGGTTGTTCACGAAGGAGGCCTCAAGCAAACGGATGTGCTGGGCAGTAAGCCCGCCAGGGAACTCTGCAAGCAACTCGCGGCAGAGATCCAGCCGCGCCTGAAGTGCCACTTTTTCCCGCTCACGATCCATTTATATATGATGACCGTCCATGCCGAAAGTTCAATGCAAATGCCCCACAATCTGGGAACTTTGTTCTCAGGCGGTAAAACACGGGGATTTATCCGTACCGGACGTTGAAGGGCGCTTCAGTGAAATTGCTAACGGAATATCTCGAACGGGCCGTCCAGCTCGAACAATTGGCGAGCGGCAACCGAACTCCACGTTCAAAGAACAGCTTCTGCAACAGGCTACGGCCTATCGGAAGCTCGCGGCAAAGCGAGCAAAGGATTACGGGCTCCCGCCGCCCAGTCCGCCCGAAAATGTTTGATATGCGGCCAGAGGCTAGTCAGTCGGAGCATATCGCGGATTAGAACAGAGGCCGCTCACCCTCGCCTTTGACCAGCCGGCGGTCCTGCGCCGATCTTCACTCCAGACTTCGATTGCCTGGCGTTGCTGCAGGTGGCGCTCGGCTTCTCGCTTGGCTGCCTCCGGCTCTTCTGCCGCGAGCGTGTAGTGAGCTTGAACCGTGCGTAGATATCGACGGCGAAAGCGTAGAACCGCGTCATCTTAGCCCATGAACCGGCGGACAAAGAGGAGGCCCCAGCGGGGGGGAGCTGAGGCCTCACTTGCGCGCCTGGCTCAGCGGGCCGGAGGGACACCAGGAATCAGAACGACTCCAAGGCGCAATCGATGTTCCTGCATATCGACCGTTTTCTTTAGTGGTGCGAACGGGCGCGATCTTTGCGAGTCGTAAGCGAAAATCTGCCAGGTTGTGCGTGGGACGGGGCCGTGGGGGACATACGCGGCCTTGTGCTTGTGGTTGAGGGCCTGCCAACTCAGCCAGCCCCGGCGGGCCCTCCCACACCTTTGATGCACTTTAAGCCTGCTTGCCGATTGTGACATAGATCATACTGCAAGGGGAAATGCCACGGTACGATCACTCACCGGGGCTTGCCCCATATTTTACTTAGACCTTTTGACCCGGGATTTTTGACCTAGCGCGGGCCGCAGCGGTATCCCCCTGCTGCGGCCTTTGTCGTGCCTCCCTCGGCCTCCAGATAATGCCTTGGTGAAAGAAACCGTTTGTCGCCTTGCGCGAAGCACTCCCGAAATAGTCGGGGTCCAACGTCCGCTCATTGAGGTGGATTCCAAAATGATCACGCTTAAAGCAATTGCGCTTGTTGTCGGTGCCGCATTCATTCTTGCGATGTGTTCGGGTGAGCTTGGCGCGGACGTGGTTCTGGCCGTTGTCGCGTGCGTCTCATAACGAAAGCTCGGTGCTGAACTCACCCTTCTGACCAGCCGGGCGACTCCTGCGCCGATCCTCACTCCACACCTCGATTAACTCGTGTTGCTGGAGGTGGCGCTCGGCTTCACGCCTGGCTGCCTCCGGGTCTTTTGCGGCGAGCGTGTACTGAGCTTGAACCGTGCTGTAGATATCGACGGCGAAAGCGTAGAACCACATCATCTTTAGCCCATGCTGTTTTCGTCAACCGGCGGGCAATGAAGGCCCCAGCGCGGTGCAGCGCTGACTCACTGGGGGAGATTGCTTGGCAGGGGGATCAAGCGCAGGGACGACTCTCGGCGCCGGCCGTGGTTCCTCGGTGTCAGGTGCTACTTCTACGGCATCCCTGAACTTGCCGGCGCTCGCTGCGGTGTCCACCGCTTCCGTTGAAGGCGCCGCTGCAACGGAACGAGCGCCGCGAGATGGTCCATTCAGCCACAATTCGCGCCGGTTGTTATGCGACTTGAGGTCCTTGCCAACCTGCTTGCGGACAGAACTCTCATGATCAGGATTGCTACGGCACTTACGCTCTTGGCCTATGCCGGCAGCACGGCTGCGCAATTTTTACCTAGACACCCAGCATGGGACGGTCTCGGCCAAGATCCGCACGTCATCGTGCAACCATCCAAGCATCGCGCACGCCCGAAAGCAGTTCATCCAACGACGACCGGATCCATTCCCTCAACTGCTTCCGCTGCCGATTCGTCCTCTCCATCCTGGACGCTCGAAAACTCCGCAGCGCGAGATGAGGAAAATCAACAAATCAAGAGGAAGACACAGATCTGTCGCGGCTGTTGAAGTCGACCCCATTACTTGCTCCTGATTGGCGCGCCAGTCGGCGTGCAACTCAGCCTTCGGCTTAAGGTTGCGGCGCATGGCTGAAACTGTGAAAGCCAATCGGCTGGCAGCCGGAAGCCGAGCGAGATCATTTCAGTCGGTGCCCCATCTGCGGCAAGATGGTGGACATGCGCGACTTGGGCGAGGTCATGGACCATCTGCACGGCCAAGAGACCGAGGAAGAGCCCACCAAGCATTGACGATGGCAAGTGACAAGCGCTCGCTGTGACGGCACTTGTTGGGTTTGCGAGAACCACCCTGATCGTCCCTGGGACGGGCGACAGCGTGCGGCTTTGGCGGAGCCGGAGAGCCCTGCCCCGTTTGCAACAACGCGGGATCGAACGTACTCCCTGTACTGCCGAAAGGCTTTGAGACCAGCTTTACGGCAACCGAGATCATGCGGCCGTTGCTGAGGAAGAAGCCAGCTCGCGGGCCGAAGACATAGACTCAACCTTTGCGACGTTTCGACGTCCCTAATCCTTTGAAGGAACTCGCCCGCAGCAACCCTTCGGATGTGATGTCCCGGTACTCCACATCGGCGTAGAACTTCGGCTCAACCCATGTCGCCTTTCGCTTCCTGATAGGCTTGGTGAGCTTTTGCTTCGGGCTCACTACCGTGTCGAGTTCCCTTATCTTTCGGAGGTCTCCGGCTCCAACCTATCCCGACCTTGCCCATATATCGAAGCTCTTTGCCTTCCTGTTGCCCAGGTAGAGGGCGCGCCGGTCGGATCCTTGATGAAACCGACGACCGGAAATTTCTCCCGCTGAACAGTTTTGATTTTTTGCCGGGCCTCAACCCGGTCGGACCTGTAGGGCGCGTCCACCTGCTTTGAGACGATACCCTCGTAGTTCAGCCTACTTGCCGCCTCCAACAGCGCCTGCCCGTCCCCCTCATGGTGCTCGCTATAGAGAGAATAGGCTGCTTCAGCTTGTTGCCCTCGATCAGCTCTTTGAGAAGCTCCTTACGGGCAAGCTGGGAGATTTTGCGAAGGTCCTGACCATCAAACCATAAGAGATCAAAAGCGAAGTACAGCAAGCGGTCTTGGTCCCCTCTCCCGAGGTCCGCTTGCAGCTCAGAAAAGTTGGTGCGTTCCTCGTGGATGACGACGACCTCACCGTCCACGATTGCTTGACCTGGGATGTTGAGGGCACCGGCAATGTCGGCGAACCGGTTGACCCAGTTGTGCCCGTTCCTCGTGAATGCTGACGTGCCCCCGCCAAATTAGGCCAGTTTGAACTGGAATTTTCCACTTATGATCCCCTGATGGGGAGAGGGGAATTCCATGAAGGCATCGAAGTTTTCAGAGGCGCAGATTGCATTCGTGCTGAAGCAGGCTGAAGACGGCTCGGCGGTGGCCGAGGTCTGCCGCAAGGCCGGGATCAGCGAGGCAACCTTCTACAACTGGCGGAAGAAGTATGCAGGCTTGATGCCCTCGGAGATGAAGCGGCTGCGTCAGCTTGAGGAAGAGAACGCGAAGCTGAAGCGGATTGTCGCCGACCTGTCGTTGGACAAGGCCATGCTTCAGGATGTGCTCTCAAAAAAGCTCTGAGGCCTGGCCGCAAGCGCGAGCTTGTCGACAAGGTGCGAAGTGACTGGAACGTGTCAGTCAGGCGGGCCTGCTCCACGCTTCGGGTTGATCGCGCTCTTTACGTCTACAAGTCGAAGCGCGGCGACCAGGCTGCTCTCAAACACCGGATCAAGGACATCTGCGCGACGCGGGTGAGATACGGCTATCGGCGCATTCATGTACTGCTGCAACGGGAGGGCTGGGCCGTTAACGTCAAACGGGTCTATCGCCTGTACCGGGAATTGAGCCTGCAATTACGCAACAAAACGCCCAAGCGCCGCGTCAAGGCCAAGCTGCGAGAAGATCGAACCGATGCCAAACAGATCAACGAGACCTGGGCCATGGACTTCGTTCACGACCAGCTGGCCACCGGCCGCAAACTCCGCGTGCTGACGATTGTCGACATCTTCAGCCGCTTCTCGCCGGCGGTCGACCGCGGTTCAGCTATCGAGGCGAGGACGTTGTGCTGACTCTGGAGCGCATCTGCAAAACCGTCGGTTACCCGAAGAGCATTCGTGTGGATCAGGGATCGGAGTTCATCTCCCGCGATCTCGACATCTGGGCTTATCAAAGAGGCGTTGTGCTCGACTTCTCACGTCCCGGCAAGCCGACGGACAATAGCTTCATCGAATCCTTCAACGGCAAGTTCAGAACCGAATGCCTGAACATGCACTGGTTCCTGAGCCTTGACGACGCCCGGCAGAAAATGGAGGATTGGCGTAGAGACTACAACGAAGTCCGGCCCCATAGCGCGATCGGCAACAAGGCGCCGATATCGCTGTTGAATGGCTCATCGGCGCCCCCGCCGGCATGAGCTAAACCCCGGAAAATTCCAGCATCAGCTGGCCTAGTTTTGGGGAGCACTTCAAAACCCCGGAAAATTCCAGCATCAGCTGGCCTAGTTTTGGGGAGCACTTCAATGCCATGCGGTCGTCGCCGTCAATATGGATCTGGATACGGTAGCCGTCGTATTTGATCTCGTGAATCCACTGACCGCCTGAAGGAGCCCTCATCTTCAGGGTCGCCAACTGTGGGCTGATAAAACCCGGCATCGGGGGTGCCTTGGTACGCTTCGCCACTCTACGCAACTCACAAAAAGCCCCGTCAGGGCTGACATCGGCAGTCTATCTTCCTCAGTTCACGAGTCTCCTAACTCTCGGACAGACTTTGGTGTTCCACCGGCGAATACACGCATGCGGTCCAGCACAACCGCAGATGCCTTTTTAGGTTGTGTTTGTGAGAACACCTCTCGAAGGGCTCGGGAACGCGGTGTGATAAAGCGTTGTCTTTGGCTCTTGGATACTTTCGAACGGCACCGCGCGGCGGGAGCACGGCTTATTTGGCGTTCGCCGGAAATGTCAGGCTAACCGCGCGTTGTGGCGGTGGGGGCAATAACAAGGAGGAAGCTCGTGAAGAAACTGACAGCAGCCGTCCTCGTGGCCTCTGCCCTAACAGTAGGCCCTGCCCTGGCCCAGCAAGCGACACCCAACCAGAACCTGCAGAACGAAGCCGATAAGGGCATTAAGACCCATAACTCTGGCGCCTCGGGCAATGTCGGAAGCCAGGAGTCTCCTGGTGCGGCAGCTCACCCGCCCGGCCAACCGGCTACAGGTGGAGCGTCAACGGCAACTAGCGCGCAGAACTCCGGCGCGGGCATCAGCGGTGCACCCGGCGGGAAGAGCGGTCCGCCGCCCGGTCAGGGCACCGTCGGCTCAGCAGGTGACTCCACGGTGCAACAGCAGGATCCAAGCAATGTTAAGGGTCTGCCAGGCAACAAGAGCGGCCCACCCCCGAAACGCTGACGAGCGGCGACCGCTGGGCGCAGAGGGCAGCTGGCGACGGGCGCGGCGTCTCGCGCCCGTGCGCCTAGGAGCGGGTTTCGCGAAGCGATCAGCGCGAAGGACGACAAACGAATAGCCGAGCTGATCGCACAAAGGGAGGCCTAGATCCGAGAACCGATCTGCTACGAGCCTAATGATCGACCAGGGAAAGTCGAGGCGAAATTTCCGCAGCAAGCTTGCCTCTGCTTTGGCAGCACGGTCCATAAGCTGCGCGGATATGTCGAAGAGGCAGAGCTGTTCAAAGAGCGTGCCGGAGCGGGGTTTCATACAGTCATTGTGTCCAAAAACCCTGAAGGTGGAACGTACAGGCACTACAGCGATTATCTCGAGATGAGCGGCCGGTTGATTTACGAGAGCAGTAATGGGGGCAGCTGGTTTTTGGCGCGTCATCCGTCTTCACAAACGCCTATGATCAGGCATCAGCCCAATCCCAGCTCAGGCGGTCTAGTTTCATACATTGAGATTATGTTGAGCGCAATGCGCTCCTGAAATTACGGAATGGACAGGAGCTAGCGCTCGGAAAATTAAGCCCGACGGGGCACAGCAGTATTCTGAAGATGATCGCGAAAGGGTGGATTGTACGAGGGAACGCGAGCGCCTGCTATCGGATCACGCCCGCTGGCGAAGCAGCTTTGCGCGCTCAAATTCCTTGACCCGCTATGATCGACCGAGCGCGCGAGGAAACCCAGCAATGACGCCTCTACTACATGGCCCACCCGAATTTGAAATTCGATCGGCTTGGCCGGCGTTAGTTTGAGGGTACCGAAGACCCTCTCGATGTCGGTAAGGCGCAGGAGCGCTTCGCTGCATCGCATTGGCGCCGCCATCTATCTGTGCGCCCTATCTTCCCGGCCGTGAAATCCTAATCGTACGGCGGCACAGAGCAATGGCGGCCTGCTTGAACATGATGTTATGCAACTAAGGCGGCCTTACTCTTGTTGGCCACCGTAGTCTCTAGCCATTTCAATTGATTTTCCAGCGCGGCGCCCCTTCTGGGCGGCGAGCTGCCGCGAGCGACGATCGAGGATTCTCGCGCGGATAACGAACGGTCAACCGTCTTCACGAGCCGGCAACCATTCCTGCAGGCGTTCGATCATCTCCAGGTGATACACGGCGAAGACTAGCTTGTCGTTTTCACCGTTGTCGACATCATTCATCAGATTCGCCGTGATCCGCGCCATCAGTACGCAATCGTGGAGCGGCCCCTCCATTTTCAAATAAGCCTCCGAGTGCCGTTTCTTGCGAACGTTCTGGACCTCGAGCTTAGTGATATTCGCCATGGCTCAACCCTCCGTAGATTGGCTTGTCAAAGCCGCAGCGATCGCCGCACCCAGTCTCGCTCCTGCACCTCGTCAACTCGCGCAGTTGGCTGTCAGCGCGTGAGACGCTGATGGTCAATCACTGATTGGTCGGGCACCCCTTTGTTGATGGGCAGCGAGTGCAGCAGGGCTGCAGCTCGGTACAGGGCCAGCAGGGAAATCTTCCAAATGCTCTTGGCGGCTCCGTATCGAAATCAAATCTCACGGCAGCTTGGTCGCTCTCCTCGAAGAGTGAGGCGCCACGCACCTCCCCAAACTTAGGGAGAAGACGCGGGTTGAAATCGAGAGGCGCGCCGCCGCTCGCGAGTTCACGGGCGCGCGGCCCCACTGCACCTCCAACCGTTTCCAGACCGACTAGATCAACTGTTTCAGACCATTGCTGCAGTAGGCGATCAGGAATGCATTCCGCAGACCCGAACAACCTCAAAAGTGATTCTTCGCCTTTGGCTTTATGGTCGTGATGAGCTTTCGCCGCGTAGAATGCGAATAATCCACGAAAAGCAACTGGAAACGGCTGGTTTTGCCATTGCAATGTCTCGGCAGAATTGAGTGCTCAACGAAGAGGCCACCAAAAGGCGGCCTCAGAAGTTCGATAAGTTGACCCAAAACAACTAGTACTGAAATCCTGCCGCAGCGTTGCCGTTGCTTCAGGACCCGGGTGTAAATAGATGAAAGATGAACGGGCCAGCCCGGTTACAGGAGCATGCCAAGACGGTTCGGTTCTGCCAACAAGAATCTAACCAATGCCGGGAAATTCTCGCAATCCCAAACTTAAGTTAGGATAATTGACGTATCACCCGGCCTTCTGCGAGCGAGGGATAACTAAGATCTATCAGATTTACGTGCTCGACGAGCTTGGCAATGCATTGAGTTTGGATCTGGTCGACTGCGCGACGGAGGTCGAAGCAAAGAGAAAGGGCAGCTGCGGCGGCGGACGAGCACCCCGTAGAATTTTGGTGCGGTGATCGACGGCTTGCCCGCTTGGAGCCGCAGCTGGACTCAGGCTTGTGCTTATACCGCGATCAGCCCGCACGGGGAGCAAACCGTTCAGGCTTTGAGACCGATCATCGGCGGAGACATTGTCCCTGATAGAGGCGCTACGTTGGCGTGCAATGCGGCGCATCGCCAATTCCGCTTGTGGCCGATCCGCGAAGTGGCCGCGCACTCCGCTGGCGTCCGCTCATTGGGGCAAGGCGGACCAGAGTTGCTCGGGTTGAGTTCTTCGCATTTTGACCCAAAGCTGAAGTAAGGCGGCCCTTTGACCCGACGCGGGTCATATGTGGTTGCCAATGTCCTAATTAAGACCGGGCGTTTCCAGCGGATGAGAAAAGGGCACGTTTGGTGCAACGCGAGTACCGTCTCCTTCATGATCGATGCTGGACAAGTTCGCCGACAATACATCTTCGCTCTGGCTGGGCCGCTGATCGGGTGGGTCGTTCTTTGTGTCATGCTCGGAAAGCCAGGCTTGCTAGTGATCGGCACCTTGGTCGGTTGGCCGTTCATCTATCTGTTTGGACTTCCCCTTGCGGTCCTCATCTATTGCGTTGATCGCGAGATGATAAATAGATCATTGCCTCTCTGGTCGAGGAGCATCGCCTGTCTGCTCTTGGGTGGCGTGCTCTCGATAGCTCTGTTTTACTTCGTTCCTCTCCCGCTCGGTCTCAATAACCCGGGAGCTTTACTCGGAAGTTTGCCCGGAGCCATTGCCGGAGTTGCCTGTGTCGCTTGGGGAGGCAAGTGAAACTGCGAGGTGGACGAAGTCCGGTTCTGGCCCGTCTGCGACCTCGCAGACCATTCACTTTTCGGCCACTGTTGGCGGTAAACCGGACATCAGTCGGCAGCGCTAGTAAGTATGCCCTAGCGTGCAAAAGGACAGGGCCGCGCTCCTATCGCTTGCTAAGCGGGCCTGATATCTTGTTCGCGCCTAAACTTTTGATCGATATTTTTCGAAGACGCTGCAAATTGATCGTGCCCCGGTGGGGAGTTTTATTCATGCAAAGCGATTCATGGTGCGCCGAGCGTAACGCGGCGAGTGCGGCTGAGGTGGAAGAGTTCGCCGCCGAGCCCCTAGCGACCGGCGGACCCGTAGCTGCAAACGATAACAATGAGGACGGACCCTGGCTGCTCCTTCCATTTCCTGACGATTGGTACGCGACGTGTTGAAACATGGTCCAAGATCGGGGCCTAACAAAGCTCGCCAAGTTGGCCACCTTCGCCTTTCCGCCGCCGGCCTTGCCGGGAGGGCTGACCTGCGGCGCCTCCGGATGCACTGCTTCATAGCCGGCTTTCGCTTCGCGATCAGCTTCGCCCGTTGCGCCGCCGCCAGGTTGGGGCGGATCGGGTTTTCGTCCAGCCCAGCGAGCCAGGCGGCGGCTGACCAAGGCACAATGAAATTTGCCGAGAGGCAGGAACACTATTCATCCGCACGAGGTTTGTTCTTCATCAGAGGCTAGGCATCGCGGAGTTGTCTTCCATGGCTACCCAGATCGTAATGGACAGCACAGGCGACAGCAGACATTTCTTTGAGCAAGACGACCCCAAGCAGCTCGCCGAGGCTGAGCGGCGCTTCAAGAAGTTTACCGGCCAGGGCTATACTGCTGCCACTCGGACGGCGGCCGGCGATCTCAAACTGGTACGGTCATTTGATCCAACCGCGGAGGAAACGCTGTTCTATCCGCACTTGGTCGGCGGTTAGAACGGTCGCAGCACGGAAGATGTTTTTGTTCAGACGCAACGGCGTTGCCCGGGGCGCGAGCTTGCGTGCCCTGCGTGCCCTCTATCGGAGCTTCAACGAGCAAAATGGCCCGGACGCTTGCGCTCGTCGGCTTTTGCGAGAATGGTTATCTTCAGAGCAACGGGCGCAGTTTGATGCCAACGGGTTTTTCGAAGTCACTGGCTCTCTCACCGGCCGGAGATACCGAATTCATCAAGGCACCATGAGTAATGTTTTGGAGCTGAATGAAGCACTAGAGCCTAAGACGGGTTGGTGCTTCCTTCCCGAACGAGCCCTGGCAGTTGGTGATGTGATGCTCGCCCAGAAGATCGCGCTCGAAACCGACGAAGCCGCAGTTCTCGCGATTGCAAAGCCGTTTTCTCCGAGACTGCCGTTTGTGCAGGGCGCTCACTAGAGCTGATCATGGGCGGGACCGCCGCTTGTGACGGCGGCGGCCCCTTGCCGCGAAGGCGTCAGTACGCAAGACGAGGACGACTTAGCGACTGCATCGAGCATCCGCGCCGCCGGCAGCAGGCGCAAGTCGTCACTCAGTTCTGCCAGCGCCTTGCGCATCTTCCCTCTCCATGGCCTCGATTAGCTTTTCATCATCGAGAACATCCAGCAGATCGTTGACTGTTCTGTTGCAGTCGCGAGGCCCCGGCTCCACGTAGCGAGCGAGAGTGGCCTAGGCCTGTTTGACGGCTTCCGATCCGGCATGCCGGTACTCCAATCACTGGGGCTGAAACGCAGCTAAGAACGCCCCGTTCCTTTGCTCAGCCCTTTAAACGAGCTGGCGCGCAGCAGGCCTTCGGAGGTGATGTCCCGGTATTCGATGTCGGCGTAGAACTGTGGCTCGACCCATGTGGCCTTCGGTTTCCTGACAGGCTTGGTGAGCTTCTACTTCGGGCTGACGACGGTATCGAGCGCCTTGCGGATCTCGGCCGACTTCGTCCGGCTCCAGCCCGTGCCGACTTTTCCCATGAAGCGCAGCTCTTTCCCCTCCTGTCCGATCGGTATGGCGCATCCACCCGCTTGGAGACGATGCCCTCGTAGATCAGCTTGCTGGCCGCCTCAAACAGAGCCTGCCCGTCACCCTCGTGATGCTCGCTGTAGAAGATCGGTGCCTCCAGCCCGTTCTCATCTATCAACTGCTTGAGAAGCTCCTTGCGGGCGAGCTGAGCCAATCTGCGGAGGTCCTTGCCGTCCAGCCAGAGGAGATCAAAGGCGAAGTCGCCGTGTAGTAGGTCGTGGTCGCGTAACTACCACCCCGAGCGATAGGGCTCATCGTAGCCGTAGTCGTAGACATAGGGGCCGCCGTAATAGCCTGCGCCGTAGTAACCTGAGCCACCGTAGTAGCCGTAGCCAGGTCCCCATCCATAAGCCGACGAGGCGAGCCCGCCGATTACGGCGCCGGCCAGCAGACCGCCGGCGATGCCCGGTCCCCAGCCGCCTCGCCAGTGGGCTTCGGCAGGAGAGGTGGTGGCCACCGAGGACAGACCAAGAGCGCCGACCATCAGCGCCGACATGGCGATCTTCTTCATCGAGATTCCTTTCACATTGCTCGCGCCCTACCGATAACGGGAAAAAGCGGCAATAGTTGCAGCTGCCCGGGCGGCGCGGGCCATGGAATCCTCGCCGCCGGAGACGGCGCGCGATGCGCCAGTACGGAGCCCGCCGCCGTGACTGCGAAGCCCGCCCCGCTTGCATTCAAAAGGTCCGGCCGAAGCCAACGCCTGCAGCTCGGTCGGGCCGCGCGCGAAAGAGCCGAGCAAAGGCGTCCTTCTCGAGCGGATAAGCCAGCGGGAAAAACCGGAAACTTTCCGGAGTGCCTTGAGTTGGTCACATCTAGCTTCTGCGGCCGTTCTGCTTAACTCAGGCGAAGTTGATCCGAGACGCAGACGGGGCGCTCTCGCCGAGCATGCGCCACCCGGATTTTGTCGAATAACAACTGCTGCTGACTGACGAAGTTTGCCGACAATCTTTATCAGTCTAGAACCGTCTCCAATCGGATCGTTACAAGCAAGCCGACTGATGCCGCGTCCTTAAATTGTCGTCAGATGAGGCGCCACCTTCCGCCGGTGCGCTCGTCTTCAGGAGCGGATGGCGTCAATCGCGTGAGCTATTAGAACCGCAACGCTTGCCGCGATTATGATCACTAACAACCAACTGATCACGTCCGTCTCCATCAACATTATGGAGTGAACGCGCTCAAACGCGCACAGTCAAAAACAAGTCGCCGAAAAGCTTAATTTCAGCGATGGGCTGAGGACTCGAGGCAACTCTTGCGTCCGCAGTCGGTCCTATCGGCGAGATGCCAGTAGCCGGGTCTCACCGACCCACCATGATGGGTCTCGGTGCAGCTCCCCTCTCGCTTGGCAGCAACAGAGAGCAGAATTGTTCCGGCCTCGGAACAGAATGCCCGTTAGGTTGATTTCGGTTCCGCCGAAATTGTGTTTGCAAAAGAGACAAAGTTGGGGCAGAATTTTTGCTACCGGGGCTGGCTGCATATTTCACTTGGTATTTTTGACCCGGCTTCATTTGACGACGCGTGGGCCGCAGCGATTTAACCTCCCGCTGCGGCCTTCGCCGCACGGCAGGCCAGCGTGAACCGACGAGCGCCCCTCAAGGTACGCCCTGTCGTTGGCGCCTCAGAGTCGGAGGACCGGTGAGAACGGCTCAAGCGTCTCCAGCCGCAGCTTTCCCGTCTGCTCCGCTGATTGAGCTTCGCAGGAGCGGCTCGCCCTGGGCATTAGCCATTGGGACAGTGGCCCCGAATCGATGCCGATTGCACGAAAGGGGCGGAATCCGCATTATGGTTTTGCTGGGCGAAGCGGATCTACCGTGGCTCTGAAGAACCCCGACGCTATTGCGGCAGACGTGACTGCGCTGCGGCTTACTTACGGCGACGAAACGGCACGAGCCATGCTGGTCGGCGGCATGAGCCTGGCCGCGCTGATCGAGGCGATGTTCTCCGCCTCGGTTGAGCGACGCGATGCCGTTCGATACGTCGCGTCTGCCTTGGACGGACTTCGCCATCTCGCCGGAACCCGGCCCCGTCTGGCACCTTCGCTACGTTTACGAAAGTCATGGCTCGTTTCGCGTCGTCGATATGGAGATTGCGACGCCAACAGGCACGCTGTCCAGTAAAGACGTCCGGCTACGTCTGCTCGTCTAGCTACCTTGCCACTTCTGCAATGTGACCAGTGCTGTCGACGATTAGCGAGCGCGCGGTACCTTCTCTGACGGCCTTGTAAGTCTTGATCTTTCCGGCCGGCACCTCCTGGATCTGCGAGTAGCCTGCGGCGCGAAGCTTGGCGATGATCTCCTCCGACGTCAGGCTGAGCGCGGACGAGGATCCCCAGACCAGTACGAGGGCAGCCATTACGAACAATCGCAGCACTTGCCCTCCTTGCGCGCACGCCGTCATCGGGTTGACTCCTTATCCTAGCCGCCGACCGGCCCCGACAACGTCTGCAGTCCCGCCTCTATTGCCGCGATGTCCTGCTCGATTTGCGCAATCGACAACCTGCAGTCAAAGCCCACCCAGGCCTTCAGGTCTCCGGCAAGTCGCCGGCGATGGATCCTCAGCTCTTCAAGCGACTGGCGGTCTTTCACTCTTGCGTAGCCATCCACAATCAACTCAATCGCACTCGACATGACGCTACTCCACAAAAACATTCTGATTTAATCGAATAAAGCTTAGTGCAAGCCGCCCGTTCGGCGCAACTTCTGCGCTGGCTTTGTACAAAAGCCGGCTTACGCTTCAGCCAATGAGGCGGCTGGGGAACAACAAGAGCCAGAGAGCCCCTCGAATGCCCAACCAGGCCGTCGTCAAAACCGGTCAAGATCATTGACGGGTTGGCATTGCACTCAGCGTCCAACGGCAAATTCTTCGAAAACGGTTGAGCACAGGGTTTTAGTTTTTCTAGCTTTTACCGAACGGGGGCGTCAAACTTGCGTCCATTGAGAAGTTAATTTTTTCAGGGACATTGCGATGGGAAAACCTGCCGTTTCCCGTGATGCCTTCCGGGGACTATTCGCTTTCTATGCGGCGAAGGCTCATCACGACCGCAAACCCGAGGCCGAACATTCCCTTTTGCGGATGTTCGGATCTGCGGACGATATACCCGATGCTTTGCTGCAGCAGTGGTCGGACAGAGCCGAGTTGCTCGGCTCCGAAACCGTTGGTCGCTTAATGGATCCACGCGTCCGTCAAATCACGAACGGCAACGCACAATACGACCATGCCAGCGACTTTCTTCACACGCTGCTGAGAGACCTCGGGCAGAAAATGCAGTGATCAAACCGCCATGCCATTGGCGCCACAGTCGTCAGACGCATAGACTTGGCACCTCTTTGCCTGCGCTTTTGATCGACTTGGACTTCATAGGAAACCCATCTGGCCTTCAGCCAAGCTCCATGAGCCGGCGTGCCCCACTGTGCTAGGTATCCATACCGCTGTTATCGGCCTGGATGCAGCCGACTAACGCGCGCTAAACCGCTGGACTGCATCTGCTGCCACCTAGGCTACGATCGCAGCCGTGTGAAATAGTTCACAGATTGGGAAAGAAAAGCTCGCTACCATGGAGAGAGCGGCGGAGATGCTCCGGCCTGCTGTTGCTCGGTCGTCTGCCCATCCGGCTTGATGATGAATTGTTTGTTGTCTCGGTAGCGGAAAAGGCGAGGACGATGATTGACGACGATTTGGTCCGGGCACATCGCAACAATATTCAACGCTATCACCTCTTATTGCAAACCACTCTGACGGACTTCGAACGGCAGTATGTCGAAAGACGTCTGAGCGAGGAGCAATCGAAGCTGGATAGGCTAACGACTCGTGCTCAAGCAAAAGGAGACGGCCAATCGGCTACAGATCACGCAGGGTAGGACACCCGATGGAGCACACGGGTTTGCTGTTAAGGGCTGCGGCGGAAAGGCTGGTGCGAGCAGCTGCGCAGCTTCAGCATTCGGAGCCGACGAGACAACTAGCCGAAGCACAGCAGCACCACCTAAACACTTGCGATCGCCCTTCGGTTGCGGTTGGATCGCCTTTTTAGGATTTGATCTAATGGCAATTCAATTGCTTGTGGCGAAGGTTCTCAGGGACGAGCTATCTTCAAGGGGCATGCAATCATTAAGCGTTGAAGATTCCGAGGCGATTGCTGCTCGCATCTTCGAGCGGATCACTGAGCTCGAGCTGGAACTTGCCGCCCGGGGGTTCAACATCCCCGCGAGCGGCGATGATAGACCAACGTGACCAGCCGAGCGTCATGTCCGTTTACGATCCGCTATTGAGCGAGCTGGTGCGCACAAGGGCGCAAACTATTCGGCTCACGTTCTCGGAGATCGAGGGAATTCTTGGGAGGCCGTTACCGCCGTCAGCTTACAAATTCAGTGCCTGGTGGGGAAATGAGAGTTCGCGCAAAGCTGGGCACACGCAGGCGATGGCGTGGCTGCAGGCAGGCTTCACGGCCAGAGTTTCACTGAAACAGCGGGCAGTGGAATTCCATCGAGCCTAAAGGCTTGTACGTCGCGCCACCTTAGTGTTGCGAGCTTTCCCGCGCGTCCCGGCAGCATCAGTCCACGGAGAATCAATCCGAACGCGGCGGCCTGTTCTACCCTCTCCTCGCGGTCCTCGGCTCTTCGGCCCTTCTCCTCCAAGGCTGCGTCGATGAAAAGGAGGTCCAGAATTGCATTCTTTGAGACAAAATAGCTCCCATTCGAACGCCCCAGTGCTTGGGTTATCGCTCAGGCCGAATAGCGGCCTACTGGGCAGACGACGAAGAGGTTCACCGTACTGCCGATTTCAAGTGCCAAATCGATCAGGGCAGCACTCCGAAATCAATAAGCCAATACACCTAGGTGGCACCGGACAGATCACGCAACACTCTTCAACCATCAAGGTTGTGGTTGCAATGGACGAGACCGCTGTGGCGTCGCCGCATGAGCGTGGCTCGAATTTTAGCTCGGGGAAAGGCGTACGTCCGAGCTCCTCGCCTCTGCGGGGCGGCGCCTGGGGCGCGTCCGCGGTGAATGGCGCTCGCCGAGGTCCTATAGTCGGCACCGTCATCAGTTCAGCTTGAAAAACGTCTGCCCTAGCCGCTCCTTGAGCGTTTCCAGTAACGACAGTCTTGTATCAGGCGCCGCAGCTTGCGCTCCCGCTGCGGGTGCGGGAACAATATTCAGCGGTTTCGCTGCTCGATTGTTAGAGACCTTTTTCCCAGATTCACCTTTTGCAGCATGCTTCCGCTTCAAGACCTCGCTGCCTGATTTCGGAGTGACCGGCTTCGGGCCGACGTCGGGTTCAGAAGAAGCCCTCTGCAGAAGCTCAGCAGATTGTACCGTTATCGATGTAAAAGGACTGACGTCCGAGGGGGCCGGAATAGTTGGTAAGCTGGTATCGATTATGACCCGTTCAGGTGCCCGCTCGGCCGAGCTGATCCTGATAACCGGTCGCTCCAGGTCACTGTAACCCGGGCCCATCGCCTGCTGCGGCAGGCGCCCGCCGATTGCGATCAGCAACAAGACGAGAGCGCTACCGACGAATCCGAAGTATTTCATCAAAGGCACAGGCCGCCTCCGTTGGCGACGACCTTGCGACCCCGCTTGTTAGCAAAAAAAGCTAAAGGTAGATTAAAAGGGAAGAAATGGTTATTACGCATGTTGCGATGCAGAAGTGGCTATCTCGCGGGCGTCCGTGACTTCGATGCGGCATCGTAGATCTCGATCTTCAGCATCGGATACTTGGCTGACAATTCAAGGGCCGCTTTAGTCGCGTCGTCCTGATCAAGAAATTCGGTCTTGAAACGACCATCGACAAGCATCGCATAACCGGTGGCCGGCGCGAGGTCAGCGCGCCGAATTTGGCTTGGTTGCGGACGTTCCAGGTGACGGGTTGTTTTGTTCATTCCTTACTTATCCGGTTGGAGAACGTCCTTGCTGCTGAGGCTCTCGCAATTCGCCGGATTGGACGCTTGCGGTTTCCCAACCGGCGTAAGCACAGAACAAGAGAACAAAAATTCGAAATGCAATCGACATGCCGCCCGCCTTTTCTTGTTTGGTGACGACGGTACAAGCAAAGCCTTACATGCAGCTTAGGAGAAAGGGTTTGCGCAAGGTATACGCCAGAGCGAAGAGGGACGTCGGCTTGCCGAAGCCACATTCACATTTCTGTCGGTGATCGCTCCGATTCAGCATTCATAAATGAATTCGCCCAGATGTACTGCGGCCTGCCCAGCTGCTCCATTTCCTTGTCAGCAGTGTAGGCTGAAGCCGCTCGTCGATAGGCGATTGCAACGGTTGCGTATGCATCCGTGATCAGTACAGTTGAATGGTCGCGCGCATCCTTTGCCTTCCGATCGCGTACTTGGACGACTTTCGTCGCCGCCTGAGCGGTTAATTCAGCGAGCTTCTCATTACTTAAGTTCGGATCATCAATACCAGGCTGACATGCAGAAGCCGCGCCGGCGATTGCCTGATAATGTTGGCGCTTTTGCCACTCGTCGGCCGTCAGGTAACTCTGCAGCAGGCGGCGAGTCCTCACTTCAAGCTGCTTTCGATCCCCTCGGATCTTTTGATGATCTGAGCTAAGCCAGCGGAACATCGTCTGCCTATTCACTTTGACGCCTAACGCAAAGACGAAGGGCCTATAAAGTTCCACCAGCACTCTTGAGCTCGTTCGCCCGGCGCCCCTTGGGAAATGTCGAAGTCGATCGCGACCTCAGGTGTAGCCAATGAGGAACGAAGTCTACGATGAATCACGTGAGAGAAAGAGGGAGTTGAGCGTAGGTCGAAAGTAATTTGCCTCCATGTTGCTTTGTCCGCCCTGCGAAGGATGCGCGCCGTCAGGGTATAAAGCTTGGTTTGCGGCAGCGAAGTCAGGGCCCCAGGTCGGATCGGCAGCCCAATCGACAACAAAGTCGCACTTTCCTTCACCTGGAAAACGCCGCAGAGCTGCGTCGGCGGCGGCCCGATTAACATTGAAGATAGTCTCCTTACGGGCATTGTGCGTGCTGATTCCGAGCTGCACGATTTTGCGTGAGGACTTAATTGCTTCCTGAAAGTTGGCTAAATAACCGACAAATGCCGCCAGCCACGCTGAAGCGTCAGTCGAACGAAGATCGTTTTGTCCCGCCTGAACGAAAGGATGCTCGTGACATCTTTGAAGGCGGCGATCAATGACGATTGTCGGCCGAGCATTTCTGCAAGAAGAGCACCATCCGTCGCAAAGCATTGCTGACCAGTCTCATGGGTAGCGTTTTGTAGGTAGAGATTGTGATACGATATCGTCCAGCCCCGCCGTTGGGTGTTTGTTCCTTTCAGCATAGGAGGCCACAATGAGATTTCCCAGATTTTCTCTTGGTAGCGGCGCTCGTTTTGACTAGCACTTCGGCGCCGGCGCAAGCGGGCGGAGGTAGTTCAGGTAGAGCTTCTGGAGGAGGAAGAGCTCAGGCAGCACCCTGGCCGGCTCGATGTGGAACAGTGGCGCGAACCGTACGGGTGGTTCGCCGGGACCTAACACGATTAGAGCGCCGGGAATGCTCGGCTCACCAGCCCTTTAAGCCCGCAGTTGAAAGCCGAAGTTTTCCGCTACACGCTTCACTGATGAAATGTATCTATCCAACGCACTCGCAATTTGAACCGCGCCAGCGCCTTCGCGCGAGAGCTCGAGCAGGAGTTGCACCTCTGCATCGGTCCACTTTCTAGGTTTGTCGTTTCTCTTCATGCAGGCAATGCTTGATGGTTCATCAGACTGGTTCGAAAAGAAAGAAAGCCCGCCAGGTGCGTTAGCTAGCGGGCTTCCAGCCGAAGGTCGCAGCGAGTTCACCATTGCGACCGAAGAATATGAACGGAACTAGGTTTACACTTTGTTAGCGGCGGCTGCGTAGCGTGTTGCTTGGGACGGGGCCAGTGGGGGACATACGCGGCCTTGTGCTCGGGGTGAGAGCCCGCCAGCAAGCCAGCCCCGGCGGCGCTCTCCCTCAGCATAGTTTTGATATTTGAAGTAGATCATTTTTCCCTTGCCCAGTGGCCCGGTATGATCGGTTCACCAGGGCTGGCTTCGTATCCACTTAGATCTTTTCCAACCGGATTTTTTTGAGCGCGCTGGGCCGTAGCAGTACCCCTGCTGCGGCCTTCATGCTGCGGTCCTTACAACGGTCATTTTGATACCCTTAGAACCGTAGTTTTTTCCACAGAGTGCAACTCGGGTCGGTGCCGCCCTCCTGATCAGCCAAAGAATTTCAACAGCCATAGTGATCAGCTCGATCGAGCCGTCCTGCATGGTCAACGAGCGGCTGCGGCTCGCCAACTACAGCGTCCTGGATCGCGATCATCTACGATCAGCTCCAGGACCAGTAGATTTGGCCGAGCAAGGACCCTGTGGCGGCGCGCGACGTCGCGGTCGCCGATACGCCCTTGCTCACGTTGAGCGGCTGCGGGCCATCATCATTCCGGCCGTCCGATTTTCCGATTTGAAACGCCAGCGCATGCGATCGGCGCGATCATATTCCGTTCGAGCGCCTCTTTTACAGCAACCTGTCTCTGTTCGGGCGGCCACGTTCATGTTTGTGCAGCCCCGCTTATACAAGATCCATAAGGAATGGCCGTCGCGCATGGTTTCTGGCCACGTTCTCAGACTCCCGGCGCCAGTGCCGTGCACTGGCAACCGGCTGAGAAGCCGTCGATCCAGAGAACCACCAAGAAAAATCGTAAATATCCTTCGAGGATGCGGCCCATCCACCCGACAAAAGCCAGTAGTGGAAGCGCAGCCTGACCTACTAGGAATCGATAATTTGCGATGTACTCACGGTGCCGCTTTGATGGCGGCATGTCTCGCCCTGAACGACGCCACACGCCTACCCAAGCGGACGGCTGACCGCTCAAGATCACTTTTGGCGAAATGCGCGAAATGGGCCTACGCGGCATCCTGGTCTACTGCCATTGCAGCCATAACGTTGCTCTTTGCGCCGATCGCCCGACGATGTGCGCTTGTCCGATATCGAGCCGCCCTGCGTTCGCGCAGGACGCGGCAACCGAGGTGCTGACGTTAAACCGGATTTCAGTAGCGGCACCCCGCGGATTTGCGACCTCTAGAGCGCGTAGCTGCCCCTAAATGTCCCAGGCACCAGTGAGTTGTTGCGCAGAAGACACCACCACCGATTCCAAGGAAGTCCCCTTTGCGCTGAAGCGCAAGTGTTGGTAACAGGTGGCGGCCGTGCACTTCGCCTGGGGTAGGTTGAGGAACGCTCGGCACACGGCCGCCCGGTCACGGGGCGGCCGTGACCGTTTTCAGCGAAGCATGAATTGCTTAAACATGTGTCGACGCGGGGAGTGTTAGGTTCATTACACTCAAGCGTTTTTCAGCAGCCAGGCCGGACAGGTTGCGCAGTGATCAAGTCGGCCCCCGAGCGTGGGGTCCGCACCTAACCAGCGCGGGGGCCGAGGGGTCTGCCGACACAAGCGTCGACAGCCGGATCATGCTGCACACTGCTTTTTAATCCGGGTAGTCCAAAATGCAGTTGGGACGGGGCCGTGGGGGACATACGCGGCCTTGTGCATGTGGTTGAGGCCCGCCAGCTGAGCCAGCCCCGGCGGGTCCTCCCACACTCGGATGCCTGTCAAGCCTGCTGCCGTTTGTGAACTAGATCATATTGCAAGCCAAAAATGCTGCGGTACGGTCTATTCACCGGGGCTGGCTCCATATTTCACTTAGATCTTTTCACCCGGAATTTTTTGACCGTGCTGGGCTGCAGCAGTCCCCCTGCTGCGGCCCCTTTACGTCGTGCGGTCTGTGCCCTCTGGATAACGCCTTGATGAACGAAACCGTTTGCCGCCTTGCGCGAAGTACTCCCGAAATGGAGCAAAGCTCAGCGTCGTCACATGTGAGTTGATGGGAAATGTTAGCCCTTGGGGTTTTTGGGGGGCGAGTGTGCGCGGAAAAATGCGGAAGACGAGTGAAGCCTTGCCTACACCAGAGCTCAACGTAGCTGGGCAGCCCGCGATCGGCTGGTGTTTCGCTGCCGAACGTCCACCGGCGGTCGGCGATATGATCCTCGCATAGAAGATTGCCGTGGAAACCGACGAAGCCGCAGTGCTCGCGTTTGCCCACCGGTTTTCTCCGAGAATGTCATCCCTGCCCCGACCAGTGAAACGTGCTCACTAGGCGCTCATCGGGCGGGGCCGCCAGTTATGACGGCGGCAACCCCTTGCCGCGAAGGCACCGTTTACGCGATACGTCGGCACCTCAGCGACTACAGGTTAGCTTCACCTACCGATCCCCTTCTGCAATCTGATCTATTCATTAGGCTTACCATCCGGCGCGCTGTGGCCATCTCCTGTCTCCTGTGATGCTCTCTACATCGCTCATTGTTCGGGCGAACGCTTCGCGTAACACTTTCCGCATGAGCGGGGCTCGCCGGCTCAAGGAGACAGGCAATCTTGTTCAGCAGTCTGTTCAGGAGGTACGTAACCAGGAGATTGTCAGAGTGCCGCTTCGCAGAGAGATAATCTGTCGACGCATCTCGACCAGATCAAGCGGTTCATGGTACGCCTGCTTTGCCAATCTGGATTCGCATCGTTAGCTCTGAACAACAAGATCGACGCGCCGAGCGGGAGGCGCGCTGAAGATCGCCTGGTGAACAAAGGTCTGGCAAATGTTCGGTACAGACGTTAGCGTTCCACCGCCCCGGTGCAATCGAAGACGCGAATTAAGCTTGATGTCGCGGCGGAAAGTCAAATCTTCATGTAGGTGGAATCGGAGTTCAGCGGAGCTTGGAATGCTGAGCCGCCACACTCTGCGCGCGGCGCTCTTTCGCTTCGGTGCCGAGACGCGCGATCGCTGTGACGATTGCGACCAGTAGGGCGATCCAAAAACTAGACGCCGAAGATGACCAATAGCAGTCTGCGCATGAGGCGGCCTCGGTGGGTAAAACGAAGCCGCCGCGTCGAATATGATGGAGACGGCTCCGCCTTAAGTGTTCCCGGACGGGACAATGTGCGGTGCGCAAAAGCTATCCCGCAAGCGTCGCCGCAACTGAAGCTTCAAGTTAAGCTTGATATCCGCGTCAGAATTAATTTCGGAACGAGAAGGGACGGCGGAAGGTTTAAGGCGGTGAATGCCTAAAAAGGAACGTCTCGGCCGCGACCGAATTCCCGACTAAACACCAGCTGCGAAGCTTTGATGCGCTGCTATATTTTCACGCTCGACGACTGCGGTAGGACACTGGAAGCGCAAGAGATCGACTGCAATTCTGCCGAAGAGGCTCTACAGCTTGGCTCTGCCGCGGTGGCGACCGACCCGATTGAGGTTTGGTGCGGTCCGCGGCGTCTCGCCCGCTTTGAGCCGGAGCCGCCGCAGGAGCGGCCGCTTTCGCGCCTGCATAAGCGTTTGGTCGTAGCCGAACGCCGTCTTCGCGAAGGCGATGAACACATCAGTCATCAAGAGAGGGTCATCGCTCAGCTGAAGCGCGAAGGGCGCGATCTCGCTCTCGCGTTTTCCATCCTCGACACCCTGATCGAGACCCAAAAGGCACAGTGGCAGGAACGGGATTTGCTCATCGCCGAAGTCGCAAAGCGGTCTGGATAGAGAGGGCTCTCGCATTCGTACCCCCAAGTAAGCATAGCACGAAATGCCTCCCGCTCTTGACCGCTTCCGATGGCTATGGCGACGCGTAGGCGACGACAGCAGACTGCCTACTGTTCAGGTACGATTTTCGAACGTGCCCAACCTACATTCTTCGCCCACGGATATAACAGTGTGGGCCACCGGGACCAACGTGAATGACGCGTGCGGATAGCGCGCCCACCCCATCGAAGTCGTCAGACAGACGTGACGGTGAGATATCCGAAAAAGCACTTATATCGACCCGGCTCCGTTATGCGGCCGATTTTGTCCACATTAATCCTGTTAACGCGCATCTCTAGCCCCACTCGTTCTCAGGCGATGAACCGAGCGGAGGTTTAAGTTCTTCTAGACCGGCTTCAATCACCGCCAGTTCATCTTGGATCGCTCTTACCGCGTTTTCGGGGTTGATGCCTGATACAGCTCGCAGTTCAGCAAGCACCTTGCGCCGACGTGCCAGCAATTCCGTCAGCACGCACGGTCCCGCACCTTCACGTAACTCGCGACGATCAATTCAATAGCTCCTGACAAGTGCGCCGCTTCCCACCGGTTAGCGGGCTATCGTGGCCGGCTAAGTTCTGTCAGACCGGTTTCGGTCGTACGATATTCGACACCTTCGCCCGCTGAGCGTTTGTCCATCCATGCGAGCGTTATTCCGGGGTGATTGCGAAGCTTCGAGAAAACACCCAGTCGCGGTCACGAAGAGGATCGAGCATTTACCGGTGATACTGATTAAAGATCGACTTCGCGCTTTTCCTGCCGACCGATGTCTTGACGTGTCGTTCAAGCGGGGCGTTCGGTTCCCGTGGCCGTTTGTTGCCACTGCATCGTTAACGATCAGTTACGGATCGGGAACAACCCGGCAATCTTTTCTAAATGGTTCATGGGTATTGTCATGCGGCATGGATCATGAGGACGCATTTGGTTGGTTCGTACCTGCCCTTAGGCGGAGCTATGCTCGGCTAGCGGCGTGGATGGTGCGCGATAATCGATTGCCAGAGCCCAGCCGATTGCCGACACCTACGCGGCTCGAACGACCAAACCGAATTCCTGACCAACCGCGGCGGCCGGCGCCGGCGCGCGGTTGAGTGTTGCAGGCTCACGAATGACGAACAATCGTTCCGGTACACGCCCGTGGTTGCCCGACGAAGAAGCGGAGTTACTCTCGCTCTTCGACGCAGGGGCGACAGCTGAGTTGGCTGCCGAGCGGCTGGGCCGAACTCGTCAAGCGGTTTACGCTCGCTTGCAGCGGTTTAAAAAGCAGCAGGGTCGAGCGAGTAGAAGGAGTGGGCAGCTCTTTGCTCAGTTGTTGAAGTAATGCAAGTCATTCGGCCGATCCAACTGCGCAGCCGCTGGCGAGCAGTCCGGTGCGTCGCAGAAAGAGAGTGATAGAGACACAAGCGAATTATACGTCGTTGACACGGCGCTATGCCTCCCGTCAATAAGTCCGCATCTTGGCTTTCAACGCCTCTTCGCCCGTGGAGGTGATCTGGTACTTCCGTACCCCCTTTCCGGCCTTCGTCTCGACCCAACCTTTGCGCATGAGCTTTAGAATAATCGCCCGACTAGCGTGATAGTTCGGATCGCCGCGGATCGCGTCCATGGCGGCTCGTTCAAGATAGCTGGGAACGTTGGGTGGCGGTGGTGGCATTCTAGAAGATTTAGATGTTACTCGAGGTTCTTACACTGGCCCTGTCGGCCTAAAGTCTGGTAAACTTGGACGCTTTAGCCGGCCGCAGGGCGACTTAGTTTGATTGCGCTTCGCAGGAGTAATCCCTGCTCCCTTACTCAAAATGGGCCGGCCACTATCCGCCACGCTCTCCTGCTGAATGGCTGACTGACGGCCATGTGACCTGCAGCATCCAGTGCATGAATGGCCGTTGTTATCGCCGGGCCGACGCGCAGCTACACACTCCGCAAGATCAGCCGTTGTCGCGCATCGGCCTGCGCCTGGTCTGCTCAGGATGCGGCGCCGCAGGATCTGTGCATATCGTCCCGAACTGGCACGACAGTCGCGGCGAGTCAGGCGCCATGAAGCACGTCATTGAATGCCCTTTTGCCAATCCGGAAGCTGCCGCCCGCCAGCTCCTTCAGCTCACTTCAGGCCTCGAGGCGGTCCAGAACGGCCGTATGCACATCGAAAAGATCGACACGCGCTTCATGACGCTCGGCAGCAAAGGCACGAGTTTGGCGCCGGCATCAGTTAGGCCGTCAAGAAGGGTGGGCTCGACCTGCACGTAGGGACCTATGTGCGGTTGATGATGCCGGGGCCACGATTTGCTGGGGAAGGCATGGGCTGGTCCGCCGCGTTCGACGCTCGGATCGTATGCCAGACGGCCGCGAGATAGCAACGGAAACCCGTGCTGAAGGTATCGAAGCAGATGATGCGCACGATTGGTGCTCTTCGTCAGAAAGCCTTGGTGTTGGGCATTGGCTTGGGACATCAACGCTAAGAGCGTTCGGCGGGTCCCACACGCGGCTCCCGCATCATAGCTGCGCGGCCCAAGAGACGGGCGGAGAGGAGGACGAAGCATGGTCGTTGCGTATGCAAGGCTGCGGCGACCCGGCGCAGCCTTCGCCAACTATCGGCGAATGCCTTGACGGCCGGCTACGCATCATTGACGGGATTGGAAAGAGCGTTGGTCATAAGCACCGTTGCCTATAACAAGGACGATTCCCGTTGTCTTCAATCTCCGCACTGTTGCCTTGAGCCGACCATAGCTGAAAGAGAGCAAAGAGTATGGCCGTGCGAACGGCGCGATCTATGATGCGTCCGTCTAATAGAGTCGAAGACATTATGCCCATTCTGGTTTTCGCGTTTGTGACAGAGGTGACAGCGAAAACCATTTCGTCCGTGCGACCTGTTTTACGTCTGACTGTCTACCGCGCAGCGACGCGCCGCCATTTGGCTTCGAGTCTCGCAGCGATCGCGCGGACATGACCTTCGCCAGAAATGCGCGGCTCGCCGCGACCGTGCCGTGCAGACGTCGGCTCACGGGCAACGGTAGTGCTTGGGGTTCGTGCTCGCCGTCACCCGCTCGGGATCCGGTATCTTGACCGCCTATTTCGTCGTCCGAGTCACGATCAGCGACCAAGCGCACTATCAAAATATCAAGAAGCGGTCGTTCCGCTGATGGTCGGCGACAAAGTCGGGCGCCACGGTAGAAGTGTTCGAAGGCGAGTAGGACAACGGACCAGTCTTCCTGTTCGGTTTCATCAATAGAGGCTATTCACGGCTCGTGGAATTCACCAGCCTACGTTTCCCTCAAGAGTCCGCGTGAAGGGATTGCGACCATCAATGTATGGGCTTTTCCCGGAAGGGTAAGAGACATGTGGTGCCCTTGTCAGCAACGGACTAAATCCAGCAATTAATATGGTGCCAGCACTCCGGACCACCTCCTCGGTAGGAACCGTGTTCCCAGTCAGCTATTTGCTGACTTGCTGGCTTCCCCCATTTGGCAGAGCGGCCCCGGCAATAACCCCCCGACCCCTGCAAACCGCGGCCGTGTCTCCGCGATCGGCGCCCGCGTGCGTCCGGACTTCAACTGGAACGCCAAAGGGCCTGTCGGTGGCATGGGCCTTCACGCTGGCTGGCTTTTCGGCTTTGGATTAACTGCGGCTCGAGCAGCACCTTTTAGCGAAGTCTAGAGGTCTTCAGATGTGTATTTGGAAGAGACCTCCCCCTATGCCGCTTGGGCTTGGATGATCTGGACGATCTAGTGACCAGCCATAGATCGCTGCCGCAGCTCGCGCATTCATAAAACTTTAGCTCGTAGCCTTCGGCCACAGGAAAAATAGCCCTGAGCAGTCGAGCTTGACAACAAACCGTGCATCCGGCCTCGCCGTTCACGATTGCCCCCCGCGAGCAATTTGATGATCAGAATGAGAGCTGAGTCTCGATTAAGCAGCAATAGCAACTCGCGCTGGTGGGCCTCGAAACAAGCCCCTGCCGGTGCACTCGACAGGGGCTGCGCAGGTGGATAGAGCGAGGCTCAGGTTGAGGTGTCGGCCAAGAATCCGCGTCACTAGCGCGCAGAAACGTTGTGCAACCCGCAAACATAGGCCCACTGGCTCAGGTCAGCGGGTATGTACTCGCTCTGATCACGTGTAAAAAAATTGAATACACACGGCGGTTTCGCTACCTGTTCTGCGTTCTTCAGCGTCAGATGAGCCGATCACCTCGTACTCGAAGGCGACGCCATCCGGATCGTTCTCGTCGAGCCAAGCCTGTGCAATCTCCTCGGTCGCGAAGACCTTCATGTCCTCGCCCTGATCATAAATCCAGACGGTCATTGATCCCTCTTCAGCTTGCGCCCGCCCCAATGCGGCTCCTTGCCCTTCGGGTTGAACTCCGGGACGTGATGCCGGTTCAATGCGCGCATGATGCCAATCCGCGCGAAAATGTCAGGCCGCCGCGCTCCACCACCAGGAGCAAGGCTTCCATCGCCGCTCGCCATTCCGCCGCTTCGTGCTCTTTCTTCGATGTATTCGCCTGCTTCCAGCTGTGTCATCAGCTGGCGGCCAATTGCATGGATCGGCTCCTCGTAAGGCCGTCTCTAACCCCGCTCGGTCACGCTGCCTGCCGGCTACCGAGTAAACCGGCGCACCCGTAAATTTTCCAGGTGCAAAGAAAACCCGCCAACCTGGTGAGCCGGCGGGAGTTTGTTTGGACTGTGCAACCGGGAGTGCCGGTCGCGGCTCGCAGCCTATGCGACAATGGGCGGTTCGCGAGCCTATCTAAGTGGCAGAGGCCGCAGCCGTCTCGGCTGCGCCGCCAGTCGTTGCCGGATGCGGGTTCTCATTGGATCAGCGCCGGCGCTTTAGTTCTTCTTCGCCTTCCCGCGTGTATCCGGAATCCCAACGCAGGTCGTGAAGCCGTCAGTTTCACGAGCGAATTTGCCGCATGGGACGGCTCTCACCATTTTCGTTGCGCCGTCAGGTCCAACGATGGTTCGGCCGGTTCCTGTGTCAATCTCTGGTAATGGACCGGTAGAATATGGCGTTGACGGACCGGCCGGCGCATATGCCCCGGTGTAGCCTTTGGACGCCGTATCGCTGGCCGGAGGCGTCGAAGCCGCTGGTGCAGGCTGCGTCGTTGATGATGGTTCGGAAATCGGTGGCGGGCCCGGGATCGGCGGAGGACGACCGATTGTATCACCGGTTGTTCCTGGAGACTGCTGAGCTAGGGTGTGCGACGACAACAAAGCGAGCAACAATGTAACTGATAAAGAAACCAATCGCATTGAATCCTCCCCTAAAAATGTTTCGACGCTGGAATAGCATGTTCCCTCTTCTTCCAGAGTCAATCCCCAGCTTTCGCGCGACGGCCTAGACATAGAAACACCCGCTGGCTGTGACCAGCGAGCTTCAACCCGACATTAACGCAATCGGCGCAGCTAGCTGATGGGAGGGGGCCGTGGGGAACATACGCGGCCTTGTGCTTGGGGGGAAGGCCCGCTACAGGCCAGCCCCGGCGATGCGTTCGCTCAAAGCGCCTGACCGAATTCGATCAATTCGCAGCCGGAAGGTTTTTGGCTTATTGTTGATCCGAGCGGCGCTAGCGCATATTTGACCTCATTTTTTCCCGGTTCGTTTGACCATCCGCGGGCCGCAGCCATTCTCCCCGCGGAGCTCGGCCAATGAAAGCCTTGCAGGCCATCTGCCTCGTGGGTGCCATAATATTCACGGGGATGATCCGTCAGATCAGCGGAAACACGCCAGGGGTCACCTTGCCGGACACAATGCTCGAAGCGGTTGTGAGCCCCGGCGCGCCCGGTGCGCTTGCGCTCCTCCGCCGCCCCGGAGGCGTCTGCCGGGGCCGGACCAGCGCCTGGAGCAGAGCTTGACTTGGTGGCCGGAACGGTCTCCGGACCATCGTTGATGGCCGAAACCGGCCACGATTCTTTCGCGCCAAAATCGACGGCTTTGGGCGAACTTGATGCCGCCCACTGATGCCGACAACGCGCGACGCGCCCGACTCGGTGATGCAGGATTTCCGGTATCTCATCTATTACGTGAGGTCCGAACTGCCACCGCCCAATGGGTAACACAATTTGATTGTACGCCTAGCCCGGCTGCACCTCAGTTGCAGCAACGACGCAAACCATCCTAATACCTTAGCTGGCCGCGCCGATCGCGCGGGACGGTAGCAGCGGAGGCCGCGGGCCGCGGTGTGCTGCGGCAGATGCCCGCCTCGCCACTTAGGCTCGACTTCCCATGAAAGGCTAAGAACAGAGCCGCCCGCTGCCGCCCCTGCCCTTTAGTGTGGAGCGTGGTCGCAAGTCGCAGCAATGTAGCTTGTCACGGTAGCTAATCACCCGAGCCTGGGCCAAACGTAAATTGCAAATCATCCAATAGCTTGCTCCTCCGGCTCGGAGGAGCGGTGATCCGTCGATTATCGGCCAACTGGCCCTACCCGTCTCCCATCCCTGTTTTGGTGGAGCTGAAGCGACGCTCGGCCAGTACAGTTCTTTTCAAGTTATCTGCATAGATGAAATGCAAATCCATGTCGGATCAGGAGAAACGCCAGCGGAAGCCCGCAATGGGGTACACCAGAACGAGTTCGGCTTCGAACGTCGGAGAGGACAAAGACAACGTGGTGCGCCAGCGCAAGGCGATCCAAGCGCACGCCAATCGAGCCGGGTACAAGATCGCCGCGTGGTCGACGATCCCGCCGTGGCCGGAAGCGACATGATCGATGTGCGGCCGGGCTTCATGGGCGCCCTCGGAAATGATCGCAAGCAATGGTGTTCGCACGATCATCGTGGAGACTGCCAGCCGCTTTGCCCGCGACTCATCGTGCAGGAGACGGATGGAAGCTTCTCCAGGCAGAGGGTATCACCCTGATAGCCGCCGGCTCGCCCGATCAGTTTGTCGATGACACGCTCCCACCGCTGTGCTTATTCGGAAAATCCTCGACACCGTTCACCTGCGAAAATGAAATGGATAACTGAAGCCAAAATCAAAAACGCGAAAAGTTAGGCACTGCTCGCCAGAGTGAACCCCCAATTCACGACTGGGCCTATCAACCGGGAACACCGTGGCTTAGCGAATCCAGAAAACTCACCGCTTTGATTAAGCGGCACGCCATGATCGCAGCAAAAACGAGAGAGAATGGGCCGGCGGCCGGGCACCCGAGACCTGACATTGCCGCTTGGAGATCGATGCCGCCTGGCCTCCCTGCCCGCACGAGTGGATAAACAAAACCGGTTACGTTGACATGTGGCTCGTGCACAAAACCCTGCACATGGTCGCGCCCGAAGTCATGGGGGACACAGAGTGAGTGGCAAACCAGTTCGCCCGCCGCGAAACAGCGGTCCGACGTCTCCTAAACCGACCGGCAAAGCGCATGCATTCAAAGTTGTCGATGCCGGCAGTGCCGTCGGGACGGCGACCGATCCCAACCCCGAATTTTCTCGGCCTGAACCTGACGTCGTTTGGTTCTTCGTTTTCTTGCCGGTCTTTATGTTGCTCTATGTGATGGTGGAGGCGATGCAGGTGAGATAGAGCCAAAGACGGCGTGTTACTTTAGAAGATGTGGCACTCTACCCCTGCCAGCGCAGCGCGGGCGAAGTTCAGGTTGAGCCTTGCGCAGCGAGGGCGCCAGCCTAATTCCTCTGCGCGTCTGCCGCGCCGGGCGACCCGCCGGAAAGGTAAAAAGAACGGTTAGTAAAGCGTCTCCTTCATCACCTGTTCACCAGCTCGCCGACTAAGCCAATCGCGTTAACCTCTCGTACGAGATCCCATTGTTTACTGCGGAAAAAGCAGGACAGGGACAGCGGATGCGCACGGCTTCGCCTATCACAGCGGGACAAGAACACATCTACGCAGTCTGCAACGAGATCGGCGAGCGGCTCGGTCAAATGCTGCACATTGACGCAAGATTTCCTGCTCGGCTACAGGATTTGCTCGCTCGGCTGTCTGAGCTCGACGGCGACGCCGCATACTTGATCGAAGGCAATGTGCAGCGGGAGAGCTCACCTCTGATGAGCAGGGCGGCGTAGCCGTCCTCAGGATGATGATGAACGAACGGCGGCGAGTAGAGCGCAGCGCGGTCAGTGAGGCCGCGCACATCTGCGGCGATGGATCCAGCATCAGATGCTGCGTCATCGATATTTCTGTTCACGGCGCAGCCATCGAGCTCCCTAATGCGAGCTTCCTCCGAGACCGCTTCAAACTCAGCCTGGAGAAAGACCGCGTCATCCGGAAATGCAGGTTGGTCTGGAAAAGCGGGAGTCGGATTGGGGTCGAGTTCACCGACTAAGGTTCTTTTACAGCTACGAGTGGACTTGGATCAGCGGCCTCGAATCATCTATCACGCCAACTGAGCACCCCCCCTTCGGCTACCGAATTTCAAGAATACGGTGCGAAGATGCGGCCTTGAGATGAACATATCGTCGAAGGTGCCCTTCAGGAACCGCGCCGCAAGGAGCGAGCTGAAACATTGTCACGCCCGACCTTTAATTCTTTCCATCGGCAGTTTCTTGTTGGCGGGGAGAGTGGGTGCACTCTTCTCAAGTTCCTGACTCGCCGAAAACGAAACATACGCACCTCGGCAGGGGGTTGATCGAACGGCGAGCTACGCCTGCTGGCACCGAGTATCGAGCGACCGCCGCTGGGCCTTGAGGAGCTTTGTCTGCAACCCTGAGCCCTTCTGCCCGAATACACGATCATGCTGGTGGCCGATCCCGCCTCGAGTTCCTTGCGAGTCTCATCGTAGTAGCTGCCGGCCATCCTGCCGATGCCGCCCCCTCGTCTGTGGCGATTGTCGCCTCCTCCTATGCCGCTGGCGTTGCCACCGGCATCAGATGTCTCTCGCATTTCCCACAGCTCGGGTTTTAATGTCGTTATGTCTCACCTCGATTATAACAGGCTACGTCTCGTCGCGACATAAGCCTTCTCGACGGCGTCGTGGAGTAGAGCGGCATGGACACCGAGCAGCCTCGCG
Organism: Bradyrhizobium sp. 76; assembly: GCF_023073025.1. NCBI lineage: Bacteria > Pseudomonadati > Pseudomonadota > Alphaproteobacteria > Hyphomicrobiales > Nitrobacteraceae > Bradyrhizobium > Bradyrhizobium sp. 76. The sequence goes on along the minus strand of NZ_JADPIS010000065.1, from coordinate 1,222 downwards.
TCGGCGATATCTAACCGGGTTTGCCTTGGTAGAGTTCGGATGTGAGGGATGACTGCCTACCGCGCAGCGACGCGCCGCCATTTGGCTTCGAGCGACGCATTGATCGCGCGGACACGAGTTTCGTGCACCGCCCAGAATGCGCGGCTCGCCGCGGCCGTGCCGTGCTGGTACGTTGCATAGACATCGGCCGGGCTCGCAGGCAACGATAGTGCTTGGGGCTTCGCGCTTGCCGTTACCCGCGGGGGCTCCGGACCCGGAGGGACCGCAGGCATGGCGCCAGGGGACGCGAATGGCGAATTCATGGCGATGAGGCGGTTGCGCGCGCGGTGGCAGTACGTCGTGGAGCGGGTTGTCATGATCTCTTCACCGTGCCCTGCCCGATATTTCATGAGGGCACGACACAAGTCGCCTTGGGCCAACCGCCAAGCTTTGGCGAGATAGGTCACGCCATAATGGATGTTGACCTCCGGTTCCGCCAGTTCGGCCTGTGGCCCGGCGAAACCCAGCATGGCAGCCGTTTCCGGCCTGACCTGCATTAGCCCGACCTCACCGACACGACCGACCAGACCGGCATCGTAGCGGCTTTCTACAAAGACCACCGCTTCGGCGACGTCGGCGGGCAATTGCGTCTTTACCGTTTCCTTCTCGATCAGGGCACGAACGGATGCACGAGCCGGAAACCGCTCTGAAACGCCAGCCGATAAAGTTTCGACTGCTTCCGGTGTGGCGGCTTTCCTGGCCACGTCGACTGGGGCGCCGTCCCCTGCCCTAGCTGGGACTGGAATAGTCACAAGCACTAGTGCCGTAAGACAGAGCGGCGCCGGGTGTGTATTCCAGCAGAACCGAGCACAGACTTTCATCGGCTTCAGGCGACTTTGTGGGCGTCAGGCAATGCTACGATGACCTCCTGTTTGGAAACAAGTCTCTTTAGGTAACTTGGGGATGCGAAGGGAGCTGGTGACCTCATCCAATAGCTAGCGCTTCGCCAGGGAGGTCGGAAATCCCAATTTGCAGCAGCACCGTCTTCGTTGCTCCTTGATAACTGCGCCCCACCTTAGTTACGATCGGTCAGGTATTGGTCGAGATGGGATCATAGGCGAGGAAGCATCGGTCACTGGCCGGACGTGCATGGCACTGCTGCGGAGGGCACTTTGATAGCTCGAAGCATGCCCCTGCAGCGGGGCGGAACGAGGCATTGAAGCGAGCGAGTAGTCTGAGCTCG
>NZ_JADPIS010000012.1:0-726 GCF_023073025.1 Bradyrhizobium sp. 76 | reverse complement strand
TTATCGCAAGGCGGCCGGACGGGAGGCCAAGCTTTGCTATATGGGCCACGCCACCATGGAGAACCGGCATGGGCTGGCGGTGGCCGGCAGGGTCACGCATGCCAATGGCACCGCCGAACGCCGGGCTGCGGAGGTCATGCTGAAGGCGAGACGCAAAGCCGCAGGTCGCCGCATCACGGCTGGTGAGGACAAGGCGTACGATACGGCCGATCATGTCGCCAATCTTCGCGCCATCGGCGTGACGCCGCATGTGACACAGAACCAGGCCATCACCAAAACCGGCAAGAACCGTAACAGCGCGATCGACGAACGAACCACGCGGCATCCGGGATACGGCATGTCGCAATCACGCCGGGCGATGGTCGAGTGCATTTTCGGATGGGGCAAGCAGCATGGCACCATGCGCAAGACCAAACATCGGGGCATCGCTCGCGTCGCCGCCGACTTCCTGCTTAATCTGATCGCCTATAACCTGATCCGAATTCCCAAACTGCTCGCCGCATAGCCACCCCGCGCCGGGCACACTCAATAACAAGCTAGAAATTACATCCAACTCTACCGCGCCGCTCCAAAAACGACCGGCGGAAAAAATGAAAATTCTCCATTTCAAGGTTTTTCAGCAGACTGCTAGTCTTACTGCGTCATAAATTTTTGCGCGATACGCGGACGCAGGATCGCTCTTGCGCAACATGGACATCGCGACAGACTTCTGACGAGGGCGAGAAC
>NZ_JADPIS010000151.1:0-731 GCF_023073025.1 Bradyrhizobium sp. 76 | reverse complement strand
CAAGGAAGGCCGCGCTCGCATTTTCCATCAGATGCCAGCGGTCGGCGACTTGGATGGCGTTCGGCAGCGCCTTGGCTGCTGCCTCGCCGTATCCACCACCGCGATCTCGCGACACAATGTTGATCGCTGGGTGCCTCGATAGCCACGCCCGAACGGTCGCAGTCTCCCTATCGGGCAGCAGGGTAACGATCCGCCGGCGCTCCAAATCGCACACGATCGTCCCGTATCGATGGTTTCTCCGGAACGCCCAGTCATCGATGCCCACAACAAGCAATGGATCTGTCGTCATCGCCGCCCGCCGGCGGACCACCCGTAGCAAGGTATCGTTGCTGACGGGCAGCATGAGCCGCTTGGCGAAGCTTGCCGCCGGCCGGCCGCCGAGCGCCAACCCCAAGTGATGGACGATGTATTCCAGCCGTGCCGTCCCGCGCCGTCGAAGCGGAACGACGTCTTCTCCGAACCGCTCCGCGAAGATCCGCCGGCCGCAATGCTGCGGCGCGGCAATCAGGATGGAAGTGCAGCGTCAATCAGGATGAGAGAGCTTCGCCGGGCTCGTGACGCAGGGAGGACGTAGCCCGACCGGAGTTACGAGCCCGGCGACGGCGCGATCCGAGCGGACCGCGCCGTCTGGCGATCGCGGCTGGCCGGTGATGGATGGTTCTTCTCGCCAAAGAGGAATCACCCGTTGCCAGGCTGCCATGTCACCGATCACCAGATGAGGCTCTACATGA
>NZ_JADPIS010000162.1:0-42586 GCF_023073025.1 Bradyrhizobium sp. 76 | reverse complement strand
GTCGGTTGTCCTTGCCGCTGCGGCCCGGATCTCCCGGCTTGCCAAGACAATGCGGCTCCATCTTCGCCCATTGGGCGTCAGTCAAAACGAATCGGTCCATCCCAAGCTTGAATCACAACCAAGCCCCGATGAGAATCCTGAATCCCAACAGACCCTAGAGCGGGCGAAGAGCACGATCGCGGATTGCCTGATGGTCGGTGCTGCCGGTTAAGAAATAGCGACCGCCCCTTTCTCCCCGTCCCCCGCGGGCGCATCTGGCCGCGACGAGCTCGAAAATTCGCGCCGAATGTTGATCAGCGCTACGAACGTACGCCGCATCGATGCTGATGACGAACTCTTTGCGCCGAGCTCCGGGAAGCTGCATCTCAAGGTGCCATCGGTCATCCGTTTGGGACCTCGCACGCCAGTTTCCTGCATGACCTGGTCGTCGAGCCGCTTGCCGATCCTGATCGTACCTTGCGCACGATCGCATGCGTCTCAGTCGGTTCAGTGGGCAGGAATCGGCCAGCACCTTTGGCGCCTGCCGGTAGGGCAGCATGCTTCCTAGCCGCGCCATCAGTTCCATCAGCTCCGGTGTCGTTCGATCGGCCCTGGATGGCATTCCCGGCACAGCATCCATCGGGGATTGCGAACCTCAATGGTGCCGCAGACGGTTCGGATCCGGCGTGTCGTGTAGTCGGTGACCGGTCGGAGTGTATGGCAGTCCGGGCAAAACCGGCGAGAAGGGCATATGTCTCCGCCTCATGATTCACGACCGCGCTCTGCAGCGCTGCCATGATCTTCTAGCTATCGGTTATCGACAAGCAGATGTCGAGTCGAACAGGCTCTCTCAGCTCTTGTCTATGCGGACCTCCTTCCGGCATGTGTCGTCAAATTCGTTCCGGCCCTCGATCATTCCACCGCCATCGCTTTGTCTCAAAACGATGCTGACGGGACTGCTAGAGCCTAACAACTCTTGTTTGACACCACAGAAATTACCGGTCTCCTCACGACGGATCGCCCATGACTCGGGGTCGATCGCTACTCCTTCATTGCAATGGACTTGCACCATCTACTCCTTGCCGGTCTCCCGGCGCACCTAGTTCCGGCCCCGTCAGAGGCTCAGCTCGTTCGGCGTGGCCGATCACCCCGATCAAAGCATCGACATAGGCGCCGGACGCGGCTTCACTCTCGGCTGTCCAGTCGGGCATGGCGGGGCGCCTCCCTGATCACGAAGCAGCACCCGAGCAAATCCGCCAGCACCGCGAATCCCCCGCATCCGCGACTTTCTAGCTGAGTAAGACTAGGCGCCCGCCGCAAGTCCGGGCGACGCCGCCATCAACCGGCGGGCAGATGCGCCGATGGCAACAAGCGCGCGTGACGCAACGCCGCCAGATCAGCCGAGCCGGTGCAGAAGCAGGCGACGGCCAACTGGCGGATGACGATCTCGAAATGCGCGACAACCGCCTCGGTGGATACCGTAGCCGCGCGCAGCACGCCGGCCGCCTGCCCGGCGATGTCCGCGCCCAGGCGAATGGCCTTGGCCACGTCGACGCCGTCGCGGATCCCGCCCGACGCGATCAGCTTCACCGTTGGCAGCGCCTCACGTACCGCCTGCAGGCTGGCTGGGGTCGGAATCCCCCAATCAGCGAACGCCATTGCCACTGTGCGGTCGGCGGCATCGCGGGCGCGCTCGCCCTCCACCGCGGCCCAACTGGTGCCGCCGGCGCCGGCGACATCGATCACCGCCACGCCCGCCTCGACGAGCGCACAGGCCACCGAGGCGGACAGGCCCGACCCCACTTCCTTGGCCACGATCGGCACGCCCACGCTGCGCGCGGCGCGAGCGATCTGCGCCAGGACGGCGCGCCAGTCGCGGTCGCCCTCCGGCTGTACCGCTTCCTGCAGCGGATTGAGATGGACGATGAGTCCATCGGCCTCCAGCGCATCCACCGCGCGGCGCGCCAGGTCCAGGCCGTCGGCCTCGCGCAGTTGCGCGGCGCCGATATTGGCCAGCAAGGGAATGTCTGGGGCTAGGCGGCGCAGCGCGCGCGTCAGCCCCTGGGAGTTGCGGGATTGCAGGCTCACGCGCTGCGAACCGACGCACATGGCAATCCCCAAGGCTTGCGCTGCCTCGCTCAGATGCCGGTTGATGGCCTCGGCGCGTGACATGCCGCCGGTCATGGAGCTGATCAGCAGCGGGGCACGCATGGTCTTGCCCAGCAGCGAGGCGCGCAGGTCGATCTGCGTCAGGTCCAACTCGGGCAATGCGCAGTGTTCGAAACGGACGTACTCCCAGCCGGCGGCGACCGTGGCCGGCGCCGTTCGTCGATCCAGCACGATGTCCAGATGGTCGTCCTTGCGCCGGCTCAGGCGGTGTCGCTCATGCTCGCTCCGTCCGTCGCGTCGGGCGACGGCGTTGCGTCGGATCGGACCGACGGCAGCGCGCGCACGCCGCCGCCTCCCGCGCGTTCAGGCCGGCGCACGCTGGCCTCCCCCGCAGCGTCGCTGCGGTAGCGGCTGCTCGAGGTCTGGTAGTACTGCGCGCGGATGGCCGCCATGGCCTCGATCAACGGTCCCCACGGCGCGGGAAAGCGTTCTTCCGCCATCACCCGGTGCAGCATGCGCGTATGGCCGGCCAGCTCGTCGTTGAGGAACTCCACCGCAGGCATAGCCGGATAGCGCTGCAGCAGCAGGATCGCCGCGTTGTCGGCCTCGCCGGCCGACCTGTCCTTGTCGCGTCCATGCAGATCGTTGTGCAGGCGCCCTATCGCGCAGATGAGCCGCAGGACCTCGCGAAACTCCGGACGCGCGCGCAAGGTCGCCATGTCCAGCCCCCACAGCAACGACAGGCAACAGAACACGTTCGTGTAGGCGATCGAATCGATGCCGTTGTGCAGGTACTCGGCGTAGGACCAGCGTTCCGCCCCTACCGCCTGCGCGTGTCCGCCGCGCAGCGCCGCGCAGTAGCACCGGGTATCGTCAAGAAGCTGAACATAGTCGCGACGATCGTAGGCGAGCGCGGCCAGCGAAGCGCGCAGCACAGCGCAGCCCTCGAATCCAGGCAGCGCGCACGGCACGCCCTGCCCCAGCGCCTGCTCCACGGCAGCGAGCTGCTCCGGCGCGATCAGGCCAAGGTCGTTGCAATCGTCGAGCCAGAACAGCAGCGCCAGTTCGCGATAGAACGCCACGATCAGCGTTTCGTCGTGCGGATCGCGGCCGGTGCGGGCGCTGGTGTCGCGCAGGCTCGCCTGGATGCGCTGCAGGATGTACTGGCCGCCCCTGACCGCTTCCACGGCATGCTCGTCGGCGAACCCGGTCAGGGAACGCCCCCACTCCAGCACCTGCTGCAGCGCGCGTTCGGTCTGGATCATGGCGCCGCTCCTGCTCCCTCGGCCGGGACGCGCCGCCCCCAACCAAGCGCCAGCCACAACCCGGCGAGTTCGGCCACGCGCACGACCCGGGTGGGGCAATACAGTTCCTTACCGATCCACAGCGGCGTCTGCGGCAATGCATGCGCCGCATGGCGGGCGAGCATCCACTCGAGCGCACGCGCCACCGCCTGCGCGATGCGCCGGCGCCCTGTCGGCTCTTCGCTCCGGTCCATTGCGTACAACGCGAACAGCGCATAGGCGGTTTCCTCGAATGTGGACGCGCGACCGGCGCCCCAGCCGCCGTCGTCGCGCTGCGCCTGCAGCAGCGCCGCCAGCGCGCGCTCGTCGCGCCACTGGGGCTTGCCTTGCGCCAGCGCAGCGACCGCATGCGCGGTGGGATACAGCCACGAAACGTGCCATTTTTCGTTGTCCCATACACCATGCGGGTTGCGATTGGCCTCGACGTAGGCACTGGTCCCGGCGGCGGGCTTTCCCAACAGTCGCAACGCATGCAGAGCATGGATGTTGGTCGACACCGAGGCATTGCGCTCGCCGGGGAAGGTGACGAACAGCTCGCCGAGTTCGAAATGGCGTAACACATCGACCGCCGGGTCGCGGCCTGCAAGGCGCAGGACGCACAGCGCAACGGCGGTGTCGTCCGCATCGGCCGCGAAGTGCAAGGCCGGGCCCAGACCGCGCACGCCCAGGCGCGCGTCGAGCTGCGCGACGATCACGCGCACCGCCTCGGCGAGCGCGGGATGCGCGAACAGCCCGGCCAGATGCAGGGTGTACAGCGACCAGCATGGCTCGAACACATTGATCGGCCAGACGTTGGGAACGACACCTTCGATGCCGCTGCGCGTCGCCCGCGATGCCGCTAGCAGATACGCGTCGGCGCGCCCGACCTGCGGCGTGCTCCCCTGTGTCACTGCGTGCGCACGACACGCGGCGGTGGCCGCCGGACTGATGCCGATGCTGCCGTCGTCATCCGGGCATGCGGTGGTCAGCGAGGTTCCCCAGGCTTCCCAGGAGTGCAGCAACGGATGGCCGCTCGGCAACGTCGCTACCGCCCCCAGCTTGACCAGGCACGCTTGCCGCAACGGCAACAGCGCCGGGTGGCGCGGAAACGCCACGCCGCCCAGTAAGGATGCGGCCTCGCCGCACAACTGCGGCAGGATCAGCTCCGCGGCGATGGGCGCGTCTTCCGGCACCGTATGCGCGTAGGGATCGGGCTCGCGCTCGAGGAACCGGGTTGCAGCCTGGACTGCGTCGGCAGCGCCGGGAAGAGGATCACCGTGCAATGCCAGCAACGCCGCCCAAGTGGGCGCATGGCGGAACAGCGGGAAGTCCGCGCTTCCCCATCCGCCATCGGCCTGTTGCTGCGCGATAAGCCATGCGTATGCGTCCTGCCGACCGGTGACGTTGCCGCGGAACTGTAGAGCTCGCGCCGTGTCATAGACCGACGGGCCGACGCTGCCGCCGTCGCTCATCTCGCTCAGCAGGTGGCGCAATTCGGAAAGGATCTGTTCGGAAAGCGCGTTCACTCGGGATGTTCCTTCTGCAGACGGTCCGGGCAGACACCGCGCACGTCGCCGCGGGCCCGTCGCGGCCCCGCGCATGCGGCAACGCGCCGATGCTGGCGCCGATCCGCCGCATAGGCTTGCGCGCAGCGCGCCGGGGCCGTGCTGGGCAACCGCTGCGATTGGCGCCGCGGACTCGGACACAGTGCAGCATGCACCGCTGCCGCCGGCCGATCGCAACGGCACAGGTGCGACTCCACGTAGACGGGCGCGTTCATGCGCATGGCGCGTGCTTGAACAGATACGCGTTGGCCCGCTGCAGCATCTGCGCCAACCGTTCCGCACGCGGCCCCAGTGGGGCGATGGCCTCTCCGGCGTCGCGCAATAAATCCAGCGCGAACTGGCGCGCTGCCTGCAGCCCCATGATCGACGCGCAGGTCGGCTTCTGCGCCGCCGCGTCCTTGCCGGGGGTCTTGCCCAGCGTCGCGGTATCAGCTGTCGCGTCGAGAATGTCGTCGACCACCTGCAATGCCAGGCCGAAACAGGCCGTGTAGCGATCGAGCGCACAGTACAGCGCAGCGTGCACGGCATCTTCGGCGATGGTGCATAGCGCGCCCATGCGAACGGACGCGCGCACTAGCGCTCCGCTCTTCATCCGGTGCATCGCCACGATCCTGTCCAGCTCGACGTGCTTTCCGACCAGCGACAGATCCATGGCCTGCCCGCCTGCGGCACCCTCGGCGGACACCGCCTGCGCCAGTTCGCGCACGAGCGCGATACGGTTGTCGCCCGGCACATCCAGCCTCGCCAGGGTCAGGAAGGCGTGCGCCTGCAGCGCATCGCCGACCAGGATCGCAGTGGCTTCGCCGAACTTGACGTGTACGGTCGGAAGGCCGCGGCGAAGCACGTCGTCGTCCATCGCGGGCAGGTCATCGTGGACCAGGGTACAGGCATGCATCATCTCGATGGCGGCGCCGATGTCGTCGAGCATGTGCGCCGGCGTGTCGGCCAGTGCGCCGGCAGCCAGACAGAGCAAGGCGCGGGTGCGCTTCCCGCCATTCAAGGTGGCGTAGCGCATCGCCGCCATCAGCTCGGCCTCACCATCGTCTTCGGCGCAGAGAAGACGCGCCAACGCCTGTTCGACCCGCTTTGCGCCGTCCTGCATCCAGATCTCCGGCAGCAGCCTGCCGGATGCGCCGCGCACCTGCGCGCCCAATCCGCCGAGCGCGGAAACGCCAGTTCGGTCGTCGTGTAGCGTAGAACCGGTCTGCATGTTGTTCATGTCCTTGTACCTGACACGGCGACGGCGAGCGCCGAGCCGCCGCGGTGTTGCCGGCGTCGCACCGAGCGCACGCGCCCAGTGCAGCAATGCCGCCCGTCGCCGGCGCCGCTGCCTCGCCACACGGGGATGCGATGCCAGCTCATGAGAAGCCGATGCGGATTGTCATGGACGGATGTGCGGTTGGGTAATAGCGCCGGCCTTTTTCGACGCCGCTGAGCAACCGCGGCCGCACCCCGGCCTTGTGCATGGTCAGCGCCAAGGCAATGCAGAACTGCACCAGTTCCAGCCATACCAAGTGGTAGCCGATGCAGACGTGTGGGCCGGTACCGAACTGCAGCATGTCCAGCGGCTGGATCGGCTCCGTGCGTTGCAGCCACCGCGCCGGGCGGAACTGATCAGGCGCCTCGTGCAGCAACGCCGAGGTCGAGAAATGGAGCAGCGGGATGCACAGATGGGTGCCCGCGGGAATGCGCCGTTGGCCGAGTTGCAATTCCTGCAGCGCGCGACGCGGCAGGAGCGTGGCCGTCGGATGCACGCGCAGCGTCTCGCGGAACAGCGCCTCGGCGACCGGACACTGCGCCAGGTCCGCGTGCCGGGTCGGCACCGCGCCCACGCGTTGCGCCTCCTCGACCAGGGCGTCCCACAGCACAGGCTGCCGCGCCAGCTCGATCACCATCCAGGCCATCGTCGAGGCAGTGGTGTCGTGACCGGCAAGCAGCAGCAAGCGGATATTGGCGACCAGGACGTCATCGGACATCCCATCATCGCTGCGATCGAAGGCGCTCACCAGGTCGTTGATCAACCCGGTGCGCGCGGCATGCGCGCGCACGTCGCGGACGAATTGGCGCAACTGCGCGTCGATCCAGTCGCGGGCGGCGCGGCCGCGCCGCAAGGGCAGTCCGGGCAGGTCGACCGGGGGCGCGACGATCAACTGCACCAGTTGCCGGTACTTGCGATGCCATTCCGGCAGGTCCTGCGCGGGGATTCCCAAGAGGCTGAAGATCAGCTTGAGCATCAGGTCGCCGGTTTCGCGCAGGATAGTTACGTCGCCGCGGTCGCGCCACGCCTGCACCCGCGCTCGGATGACGGGCACGAACAGGTCGCCGATGCCGGCCTGGGTCAGCCCCTTGGGCAGGAACGCCGCCTTGATCGCATCGCGCGCCTGCCGGTGCGCGCCGCCGTCCTGGGTAACCAACGTTCCGCCAAGCAATTCGGGCGCGATCTCTTCGATCAGCGCCGAGGACACGTCCTTGTGCCGGAGCAGTGCGAACGCATCCGGATCCACGCAGGTCATCATGTGTCCGGCAGGGCCGAAATCCAGCCAGAAGTGGCTGCCCAGCATCCCTTCCGCGCGCCGCAGCAGGCGCGGCAGGTCGCAGACGATGGCGGGAAGATGCCCCACCAGGGGGAAAGCGCCGGGCACGACCGGGATGTCGTGCCGCAGCCGGTGACGACGGTCCAGCGGGTTGAGCAGCATGTCCGTCAGCAGCGCGGCGCCGCGGCCGCTTCGGCGGTGTGCCGGCAGGCCGCGCGGCGCGGCTGTTGCCACGCTCGGCGTACGTCGGCACATGCGCCAGCATGCCGCCGTAGATGCACACGACCTGGCCGGCGATGAACGCAGCATCGTCGTAGAGCAGGAATGCCACCAGCGCGGCCACGTCCCTCGGCGCAGCCGACGCGCGGCAGGAGCTGGTGCCGCCGCAGATGCTGTTGCATGCACTCGTCCAGCTTGGCGAGGAGACGCTCGGTCATGACGAGACCCGGCGCAATCGCGTTCCAGCGGATCTGCGCATGACGGTACTGGGTGGCGAGCGAGGCCCACAGCATTTTCATCGCCGCCTTCGACGCGCCGTAGGACGTCTGCGCGGGGTCAGCGCTGAGCCCCTGCCACGACCCCATGTTGACGATCGCGCCACCGCCGCGAGCGATATGGCCTGCGGGCAGCAGAGCAGCGTGCCGCGCAGATTGGTCGCCATGGTCTCATCCGAGAGGGCCAGGTCCAGGTCGAGGATCGCGCAGTGGCGCGGGGTCAGATGCATGTCGCTCGCGTTGTTCACCAGCAGGTCAACCCCACCGAAGTGCCGCTCCGCCGTTTCGAGCAGCGCTGCCACCGACTGCGCGTCCGCGATGTCCATGGCCACGGCCAGCCGCGTGGCCCGCTTCGGCCGCGATCTGCGCGGTGCAGGCGATGCCCGCCGAGCCATCAATGTGGGCCACCACCACTCTGCCGCCCTCGCGCGTGATGGCGAGGGCGCTGCCTTGCCGATGCCGGCGCCAGCGCCGGTCACCACGGCCACCTTGCCTTCAAACCGCGCCATCGTGTCCTCCTGGATTGCGTTGTTCTTTCGCGGCATGCAGCTCGGCCTCCCCCGGAGAAGGCGCAGGGTCGGCGCTGGCGCGCTCGTCATCGCCAACGTCGCTTTCGATGACCCGAATGGCGGCGACTGGGCATTGGCTGGCCGCGAGCCGCACGGCGGCGTGCAGCGCCTGCGGGACCGTCGCCACGCACACTTCGGCCACGCCGTCCGGTTCGCGCTGGCGAAAGGCGCCCGGCAGCGTCAGCACGCACTGCCCGGTGGTTGCGCACAGATCCTGGTCGACCACGACGCGCATCTCAGCCCCCCTGCCCACGCAGCCGCACCGGCAGCGCGCGGAACGTCCTAAGGAACTCGGAGGGCTCCCGGGTCGGCGGCTCGGCCAATGCCAGCGTGGGGAAGCGCGCCTGGATCCGCGGCAGGCTCTCTGCCAACTGCACCCTGGCCAGTTGCGCACCGACGCAGAAGCGGATGCCGTGGCCGAAGCTCAGCATGATCTTTCCGTCCGTCGACATGCCGGGACTGGTGCCGTAGAACCGCGCGGGATCAAAGCGATCGGGATCGGCGAAGGCGTCCGGGTCGCGATTGCCGGCCGCGATCAGCACGCGCACGTCCGCGTTCTTCGGGATCACCACGCCGCCCAATTCGATGTCGCGCTGGGCAATACGCATAGTGGTGCTGAACATGACGGGCGAATCGCGGCGCAGGACTTCTTCGACGAATGCCTGCACCCCCACGGCGTCTCCCTGAAGCCAGTGCCGCTGTTCGGGATAGGCCAGCATCGCCAACACCGCATGGTCGATGGTCGCAGCAGTGGTTGAGAAGCCGCCCAGCAGCATGCCCCAAAGCATGCTGATCAACTCCGCATCCGACAGCGTGTCGGCATCGTCGTCGTGTGCGCCGACCAGCATCGACACGATGTCGTGGCGGGGATCGGTGCGCTTACGCTGTATGAGGTCCCCGAAGTAGGCCTGCACCCTGGCGCTGGCCGCGTCCGCCGCGGCGAGCTGGGGGTCGCTGGCGTGCGGGCCCAGGCCTTTCAGAATGGGGTCGATGACGGCGGCGAGCCCGAACATGTCGTCCTGGGGCATGCCGAACAGTTCGGCCAAGACCAGCATGGGCAAGGCCAGCGCGAATTCCCGATGCAGGTCCACCGGCTCCCCGCGCTCCAGCGCGGGCGCCATGCCGTCCAGGCGCGCTGCGACGTTGCGCGCGATGCTCGGCCGCAGGTTCTCGATCTGGCGCATGGTGAAATCGCGCGAGATCAGCCTGCGCAGACGCGTATGCGCCGGTGGGTCCTTCATCGCTATTGTAGACGCCAGCAGATTGAGTGACCGGCTGGTCGCCGCACGCGGAAAATAGCGCGCCAGTTCGCCCGGCGCTGGTGCCCGAAACGCATCGCCCGTGGCCTTGAGCGCCCAGTAAATATCGGCGTGGCGGCTCAATAGAAAGAGGCCCGACGCCGCGCGATGCACCGGATCGTGCTCGCGCAGCCACCGCATAAACGGATATGGGTCGTGGGTGCGCGCTGGCGACGCCAGTTCGGCGAAGGCGTCCCGGCATGCTGCCGTGGTTTCTTGCACGTCCATCTTCCTTATCTGTTGGCTGGCTGATCCGACCGGCGCGCGCCAGGCGCTCGGGCAAACTGCTGAGAACATCGGGGCGATTTCGCCGAGGCCCCCTTCCCATAGAATGCTGTCTGATGCGGATTTGACATTTTGCTTTTCTTTCTTCGTTCCATCGATGGCGGTGTCATCCACGAAATGAAGGTCGGTCGGCGGCTCCCGGCTCGCAACGAAGGAGCTTCAAAACTCGTGCCAATCTGGCCGACCCAGCAGAAGGAAAAGATTGTGATTGCTTTCAGCGGATTAGCCTGAGGCCAGACAAGAGCTCGCGAACTAGGCCAGTGTCGCGGACCAACAAAGGCGACAGAACAGTGTCGGATAGTCGCCAGACGCCAGACTGGCGACACCTTCTTTATCAGTTCTCCTGAATGACGATTCCAGTTGCTGGAATATATGCGGCCTCTCGCAAGTGGACTGCTGTTGCAGGCAGGCCATAATGAGATCCGCGCACACGCGTTCCCAATGAAGGTTTGGGGCACGAAGCCCGCTTTTTTGCACAGGGCTTACGGTATGCTGATCCACTGTTTCGTCATCACTATCGCGAACCTTGCAATCGAGCCAGAAGCGTCAGGCAAACGCGGGATCTCTGCCTTCGTCGCCACGCATCTGCTCGAAGCGCTAACAAAGACAGTGCTCCAGATCGACTTCACGTCCGTCGTGATGACCGGGACTGTTAGGTTCTTGCTCTTCGGGGGAGCGCTCCACGTCGATCTCGCAACGTTGGTAAGCCGCGCCGTACCCCGAATCGAGCTTGCCACCTTCGCCACGATCGTCGACGTTTATCCTTGGCTTTCTATTCTGGCAGCCCGCTGGTCTCCTTAGTTAGTCGCTGCCGCTGTCTTTGGCGCTGGTGTTTGGCGGCCTCATCAGCCTGACCGATGCGGTGGCGGTCATGGGTACGCTCAAAATGTAAAGGCACCTGAAAGTCTCGAGGTCGAGATGCAGGGCGAGTCACTTTTCAACGAGGTGTCGGCATTGTCGTTTTCACGATCCTGCTGGCCTTCGCCGCCGGCGGTCCATGCGAGGTCGCGGCCCGATTCGGCAACTGCCGGCTTCACGCCAGAACAGGTCGGATCTGGGAGTTCCCTACCAGCTTGTATCTGACAACTCACTCGTCGATCTCGTCGGAGAAAGCTGAATCAACCAGGTGGTGTGTGGGTCTGACAGTTTGTTGGGCACACCCGGGCGCAGGCGCTGCAGCCGATGCAAGCGCCTTCGTCCTTCAGCACCATGACCTTCTTTTCGAGCTCATCGTCGTCCTCGTCGAGATCGATGATCTCGCCACCCTCGCTTAGCCCCTTCAGCGTCATGACCTCACGGCCGCAGATCTTGTAGCAGCGGCCGCAGCCGATACACTTGTTGGGATCGATAGAAACCAGGTAGTCCGGCCTCCAATTGCGACCGTCGCGGGTCCTGAATGACATGGCTAACCGTCCGCTATGTTTTGTCCAGCGCCTCGAGATATTGGCGCTTGCTTTCGAGCTCGCTGAAGGCAGCGTGGGCCTTCTGGGCCACGCTCAGGATCGACGACCAGTTGACCGGCAGCTCCTCGGAGAGGTCGTGGAGGTCCATCTTGGCCTGGGTCGCCTTGGCCGACAGCTTCTTTATTTCCGCTTTCAGAGTTTCGATGTCGCTCACACTTGCCTCAACAACTCGCCACTTCCGGGAACTTACGGATCATCTCAACGCCACTGTTGACGAATTTGTCGCCTTGATTGGCGAGATCAGAGAGATGGTCGAAACCAAAGCGATGCACGTCGCGCAGCTGCTTGCTCACGACAACGAGCCGGCCGCCGATCAGCACGATCCGACCGAACCCTTCGTGATGCATCTTCAGCATTGGCGAGATCATCACACCGGTTGCCTTCTCGATAGAGAGCGCAACGGCGTCGAAGAACAGCTCCAGCCGCCATGTCGTGTCCGGGTCGGGATTGCCGACGATCGGCAGCGCACGGCGCTTGCGCTTGTCGAGAACGTAGGGTTCGAGCAGCTCAAGATCCTTTTTGCCCTCCCAGGCGCCGTGGGTGTCCTGGGCGCGCCAGATCTTGATGAGCTCTTTCAGAAATGGCCATTCCGCGGCGGCGGCGGCTGGAGTGACTTCAGACGGATCGGCCATCTTTATTCCTTCAGGCTTCGAAATCCACCGTACGATCCCGGCTTTTGGTGAGCAGCTTCCGCAGCCAGGGCGGCGGCGACCCCTTCAGCACGGTTTCGAGTTTGGCGCAAAGGTCGTGGATGGGCTCTGGCTGCAGCACCTTCATCGGATGGATGTTCCTGGCGACGACTCGCGCAGCACCCGAGCCGCCAATCGCCGCAACATAGAGGATTGCGCACTCCCTGATCGCCTCGATCTTCGGCGCGAGCTTATCCTCATTGCCGTCTTCGGTGAGGTCACCGTCGAATTGGATCGCCTCGATAAACCGATGCCCGTCCGGGCCTACCTCGTAGATCACGATGTTCTTGGCCCAGCCGAAGTGGGCATCGACGTGCTTCAAGTCCTGAGTGGCGAATGCAACTTTCATCCGGGTTGTTTTCTCTCCCTGCTCAATGCAACTGGGGTGGATGGAGCTGTGGGCCGCCGCAGCTTGATCGCCAGGTGTCGGGCGTCGGCCCATGGTTCGCTTCGCGGTCGGTGATGATCAGATTGGCAATGTCAAAGATCAGATCGCGCGTGCCGCGATAGCCAACCATCGTGAGGTGCGCAGCGCCAAGGCGATCGAACATCGGAAAGCCTACCCGGAAGAACGGGACATTGAGTCGCGAAGCGGCCTGGCGACCATGTGAATGCGACATCAAGAGGTCGCAGTCACGCGACCTGGCAAGCTCTTCAAGGTCCTCCAGATCGCCGATCAGGACGTCCTCGGTCCTGACCCGCTGGAGCACCGGTGAGTTCGTCGTCGTCACCGCAGCACTTACCTGTGCGCCGATCTCGTGGAGCAAGCTGGAGAGATCGAATAACAAGTCCGGCTCGGCGCCGATCGCGAGCTTGCGGCCGCCGATATGGAAATGTGCATCCAGCATGGCGTCTGCCAGCTGTCCACGCTGCCGGCGATATTTCCAGGGCACCGACCGGCCGCTGATCTGGCTCAGGAAGGCGATGAATTCGTCATTTGGGATAAGGCCACAGAGCCGCTCGAACAGGCGGAACGGCGCGCCTGTCCGCACCTGCATGGCCTCGGCCGCACGGCGCATCTGCGCGCCGATCGCGATCGTCCAGGCCACCTGCCCCATGGTCGCAATCTCGTCCACTCCAATGCCCCCGATCGTGGTGGGCGTGAATTCGTCGGGGATGTGACCGTCCAGCGAACCGGCGACGTCCGGCAGGAACGAGGGCTTGAGCCCAAAATCCTCAAAAATCGTGCGCAGCTCGTCGAGATCGCCGGGCGTGAGGTGGCATCCAGGTAGCACGTTGACGCGGGAGATATCGCGCGGTCTCGCCGTGTCGACGGGAGCCACAAGCATCTCGATCATCCGCGCCACTGTCTTGCCCCAGCCATCCTGAAAGGCATCCTTGAAATCCGGGGTCGAGACGTAGACAAGGGGGAGCTTTTCGAGCTTCGGATGCTTCTGTCGGATCAACCGGATGAAGGCTTCGACGTCATCGCCGTTGGTCTCGGTGACGCCAGTCGAATTGATACCAATGATCTCAGGCTCGAGCCGATTGTAGATGTTGAGGATCGCCTGTTCGAGATTCTCGTGGCCACCGAGCACGGTGGCAACCTCGCTCATGGCCGTCGTCTGCATCGGCACGGCTTCATTGAAATGGCGCACGAACAGCGTTAGCCCGAAGGAGGTGCAACCTTGCGGACCGTGCAAAAGCGGCATCGCGCCGCGCAGTCCCAGGAAGGCAAATGAGCCGCCGATCGGCTGGCTCATTTTGAGCGGATTGACCGAACAGGCTTTCTTCGAGGTAGTGACGACCGCCATGCCGTTCCCCTACTCGGCCGCCTGCAGCGCAGGGGGCTGCAAATCGGAACGAATGTCCTTACAAGCAACGCACCGTGCGGTGGAATTGGTGCATGGCTTGGCGAGGTTCAGGCCATGGGCCGCAATCGCGCTCTCGCCACCGCTGGCCTCATTTTTATTGGAGAGACTTATCGTATTGACGCCGTTCTTGCTCGCGTCTCGAACTGGATCAGCGGCTTGCGCATACATCTGCGCAAACGTCCTTGCCTGACGCATTCGGTCGAACTCATCCCATGGCGCGGCTTGGCGGAGCTGATCCCATATCGGATTGTAGAGCGCTTTCTCGATCTCCTCCATGAGTTTGACAATGCCGATATAGCCCATATAGGCGTGGCAGCGCTCCTGGTTGATATCGAGCCACGGCATCGCCGCCTTTAGTGCGACGAATTGCGACTTGCCGCCCGAGAGCATGATGTCGGCTTTTGCGTCCTTTAGCATCTTGTAGATCTCGCGAGGCGACATGTCCTCGATCATGTGGGCGTGCTGGCCCATTAACTCCTTGATACGTTCCTTGTCCTTCTTGGTCGATTTCTTCACGGACGTGCCGACGATCTCGAGCCCGGCCTCTTGCAAAGCGGACACCATCGACCAGGATTTCACGCCACCGGTGATGAGAACAACCCTCTTTGCGGCAAAGCGTGGCTTGAAACGTTCAATCGCAGCCCAGGCTTTGGTCTCTTCGCGTGCGATCAGGGCTTGCGTGCGTTCCATCAGCTCAGCCGGCGCGCCGCGTTCGATCAGCATGCGCGCGATCTGGCGTAGTGAATCGCTGGAATCCTCAATACCGTAGAACGAGCCTTCAAAAAACGGGATGCCGTAGCGCTGCCTCATCTTGCGTGCGACGTTGATCATTGCCTTTGAGCAGACCATCATCGCGGCTTTGGCTCGGTGCGAATAAGCCACCTCGCGATACTTGCCGTCCCCCGAGATGCACGACAGGATCCGGATTCCGAGCTCATCGAGCAGCGGCTTGACCTGCCAGAGCTCGCCGGACAGGTTGTATTCGCCGATGATGTTGATGTCATAAGCAGTGGTGTAATCGGGCTCTCCGGTACCAATGACGTGCTCCAGCAGTGCTTCGCCTGCGAGCTTGTTGCCAAGGTTCTTCGACCCCACAAATCCCGGTGCATTGATGGGAATGACCGGTTTGCCAAGTTTGGCGGACGCTGCCTTGCAGACCGCATCGATGTCGTCACCGATCATTGCGGGCACGCATGTCTGGTAGACGAAGATGGCCTGCGGGTCGTATTTCTCTGTGATCTCCTTGACTGCCCTGTACAGCCGCTTCTCGCCGCCGAACACGATGTCGGTCTCGCTCATGTCCGTGGTGAAGCTTCTGCGCCACAGATCGGAGCCGGAGGAGGCGGAACCGCGATTGTCCCAAGAATTGCCCTCACAGGCGATTGGACCATGCACAAGATGGGCGACGTCGGTGAAGGGCTGCAGTGCGACTTTGGCGCCATCGAAGGCACACCCACCGGCGACGCCGCCCGGCTTCAGCTGCTTGGTGCATCCATTCTTGCGCTCGACGTTCGACTTGCTCGCATTCCTGGCGCAGCCCGGTTCGTTAAAGACGTCCTGTATGGTCGTGGGAAGCGAAGTCATGGTGTCTCTTTCGGGGATGTCAAGACATTCGCACAGACCAAGAGGATGGCCCGGCGGATAACCCGGGATCCCCGCCACAGCGCTGCTGTTCCTGCGGACGATGAGGCGGGGCGCTCGCCTCAACGTATGATGTCGAAGCTGTAGTCCGTCTTGCCAACTGAGCTGGTTTTTCTATCGATCTCATCAAAGATCTTGTCGAGAATCTTGACCAGCACATTCATGCTACCCTGATAGCCCCACACTGGATAACGATGGTGATGATGGCGATCGAAGATGGGAAACCCGATGCGGATTAGCGGCGTTCCAGTGTCACGCTCGAGATACTTGCCGTAGGTGTTACCGATCAGGAAATCGACTGGTTCTGTGAACAGGAGCGAACGCATGTGCCAGAGATCCTTGCCCGGGAAGGCGCGGCAGTTTTTACCGAACGGCGAGCTCGCGAACAGCGCCTGCATCTTCTGCTCCCAGCCCTTACTTCCGTTGGTCGAGAGCACGTGCGTCGGCTCAGCGCCAAGCTCCAGCAAGAATGCGGCCAGGCCATAGCAGAGGTCGGGATCGCCGTAGATCGCGAACTTCTTGCCGTGAACATGCGCGCTAGAGTCAGCCATTGCGTCTACCAGACGCCCGCGCTCCCGCTCCAGCGCATTGGGAATTGCCTTGTTGGTGATACGCGACAGCGTCATCAGGAAATCGTCCGTGGCGCTGACACCCAGAGGGTGATTGAAGGAGACGACCTCCTGGTCGTGCCCCTTGATGAAGGGCAACGTCTTCTCCGTACAATATTGCTGCATGGAAATGGTTGCCTTCGCATGTACTGCGTTCGCGGCATCCTTTAGTGTCGTGCCGCCATCATACATGCGGAACTCGCCGTCGGTGGGGGTATCGAACACATCACTGTTATCCGCGAGGATCGTGTAGCCGATCCCCATCAGCTCGAAGATGCGCTTTATCTCACGGATGTTCCCGACAGTGTAGCCGTCGAAGCCACCGATGAAGTTGATCCAGTTGTTCGCTTTGCGCTGGAGTTTAGGCGCCGTGCCGGCTTTGCCATCCCAGAAATGCTCGAGGATGCCTTTGAGCGTGTTGTCGTAGCCGGTAATGTGGCTACCGACGAATGCAGGAGTGTGAGCGAATGGTACGTCGTAATCCGCGGGGACTGAACCTTTTTCCTTTGATGTTTTGATGAAGGCGTTGAGGTCGTCGCCAATGACTTCCGCCATGCAGGTCGTGGCGACCGCGATCATCTTCGGCTTGTACATGTTGTAGCTGTTGGCGAGCCCGTCGGTCAGGTTGTTGAGCCCCCCGAACACAGCCGCGTCTTCCGTCATGGACGAGGAGACGCACGAAGTCGGCTCCTTAAAGTGCCGCGACAAATGGCTGCGATAATACGCGACGCAACCCTGGGAGCCGTGGACGAACGGCAGTGTGCGCTCGAACCCGAGCGCGGCGAACACCGCACCTAGCGGCTGGCAAGCCTTCGCCGGATTGACGGTTAGCGCTTCGCGGGCGAAGTTCTTCTCGCGGTATTCGGGCGTCTTGGACCATTCTCCGATACGGTCGACTTCGGCGGGATCGTGCGGATTCTCAAATAGCGCCTTCTTATTGGCCAGCATCTGCTGGTATTCGTCTCCCCGGAAAAGCTCGGAGTGGTCGAGGATGTGTTCGGCGTTCTGTGTCATCATGGCACTCTTCAGGTTCTTGTGTTCGTTCTCCTGCCCTTCCCTCCTCTGCGGAGGAAAGGGCCCGAGCGTCGGCTTTCCTATTCCGCCGCCATGAGGCTCGGCCGCGGAGCGTCCTTCCAAGGTGCGGTGGTCTTCCCCCAGATCGGGGAGTTGATTGCCATGTCCATGTCTCGGGCGAAGATCGCGAAGCCGTCATAACCGTGGTAAGGACCCGAGTAGTCCCAGGAATGCATTTGGCGGAACGGCACGCCCATCTTTTGGAAGACGTATTTTTCCTTGATACCGGAGCCGACGAGGTCGGGCCGGATCTTTTCGACGAAGCGCTCGAATTCGTAGCCGGTGACATCGTCGTAGATCAGCGTGCCGTCCTTGACGTAGTGCTGGGCGGTGCGCTGATAGTCGTCGTTGTGACCGAACTCATAGCCTGTGCCGACAACATCCATGCCGAGGTCCTCATACGCGCCGATGACGTGGCGAGGACGTAGGCCGCCCACGAACAGCATTACGGTCTTGCCATCGAGCCGCGGCCGGTACTTCGCGGTCACCGCATCGACCAGCGGCTGATATTTCGCGATGACGCGCTCGGCGCCCTCCTTGATCTTATCATCGAAGAAGCTTGCAATTTTGCGCAGCGACTCCGCGATTTTGGAAGGCCCGAAGAAGTTGTACTCGCACCAGGGAATCCCGAATTTTTCCTCCATGTGCCGTGAGATGTAGTTCATCGAGCGATAGCAATGCAATATGTTGAGCTTCGCTTTCGGCGTCGCCTCCAATTCAGCGAGAGATCCATCCCCGGACCACTGGGCGATGACGCGCAGGCCCATTTCTTCGAGCAGGATCCGTGACGACCAGGCGTCGCCGCCGATGTTGTAGTCACCGATGATGGCGACGTCATATGCGGTCGGCTGAAATTTAGAGCTGGCTTCTGGGGCGCTCTTGTCGAAGATCCAATCTCGAATGGCGTCGTTCGCGATGTGATGGCCGAGCGATTGTGACACGCCACGAAAACCCTCGCACCGCACAGGCACGATGGTTTTGCCGCCATATTCCTTTGACTTTTCTCTGGAGACTGCCTCGATATCGTCACCGATCAAACCAATCGGACATTCGGACTGAATGGTAATGCCCCTGTTGAGAGGAAACAGCTCCTGTAGCTCGTCGATGAGTTTGGTGACCTTTTTATCTCCGCCGAACACGATATCCTTTTCCTGGAAATCGGAAGTGAACTGCAGTGTCACGAACGTGTCGATGCCGGTCGTGCCGACGTAGTAGTTGCGCCGCGAGCCCCATGAGTACTGACCACAGCCGACCGGACCGTGGCTAATGTGGATCATGTCCTTGATCGGCCCCCAGACCACGCCCTTGGAGCCCGCGTAGGCGCAGCCGCGGATGGTCATTACGCCCGGAATGGACTTGATATTCGACTTGACGCCACAATCGGACTTCCCCGCCTCGTGAACACTCAGATGCTTGGCGCGCCTTTTGGCGGTCTTCTCTGGGTAGACCTTCAACACCTCATCGATTAGCTGCTTGTTGCGCGCCTTGATCTCTGCGACGCTCTCGGTAGTTGCTCGGCTCATACAAATTTCCTTTCGATTGTCGTCTCAAATGAAGAAGCGGCGCTTTTCCGGTAGACCGACGGATTTCCGATCCGGCGTTGAGGTGTAAAGCGTGCAATCTCGCTGGCCGGTCCTACCGGACGCAACTCCGCGGGGTTCTGGATCATGCCGCAGCGATCGATCAGAATGTTGCAGCTCATCTCGGCTAAGCGCTTGCGAGCGCCATGTGTGACGCTGTTGATTTGTCGACGGAATCGGTGACCAAGACGCGTCTCGGTGATGTCATGCCTGCCCTCCAGCCTTGGTCATATCGGCTTCTTTACTCGCTCGCGTGCCATCAGGGGCGGCCTGCCCCTCTGCATGTCGATGCAAAGGGCTAACAGCCGCCTGTTGCGCAGGGGTTTGCAACGAGTGTGCCAGCGCTGGTTGAACACGAAAAACCCACGTCTGTAGAGCTAGATAGCTGGCAGGATGCGGATGTTATAAACCCGACCCTACGTGGCACCGACAGGCGTGCCCGCTAACGCTCTGTCTGAAACAAAACAATCACTTGCGCTCTCCGCCAGCGAGATAGGTAGAGTCTTCCCGCGCGCCGGCGTCACTCCGGTGCGCAGCTTTGCTTGGCGCCCCATCGAGCGATCGCAAACACGATCGGCTCGAGAGAGTTCAGCGCACGTAGATGCGCCCATGGTGTTTGCGATCGATACTGAGCAAGTGATGTTGAGCGCTGCAGCACCTCTTCTGGATGACTAAGAGAACTCAGGTGTCAGCAGAAGGCGTTGTTTCACTTACAGGCGATCTTTCGCTTCGCTCGTCATTCCAGTTGATCTCTCGTGGAGACGCGCTCTAAGTGGCGACACCCGATCTCGTGGAGAGCATTGGGGCTGATCGATTCTCAACCCGCGATAGCCTTAAAGGCGCAAGCTCCTGGCCCTTGCTCAATCGGGGTAAAGAGGTCGGCGTTCTGCGTCATTCGGCAGCCCAGTTGCAGCTCGCTTCAGCATCTCGGGAAGGCACGCCCCGACGCAATTCGGCGCTTGGATCGCTCGCCCGTCGACTTTTTTCTAACGCCGCTTGCGGGAGCGTGACGCGGTGAGCCGACGCCGGCACGCGGCACCGAGTGCAGCGACAACGAGGCCTGTCTGATGATGAGCGCGAGGCGCTGCTCCCACTACAGACGGACACCACTAGAGCGGCTCCATCAGCGCGGGCTGCCCTCAAATTCGCGTTGAGCGTTCATCCTCCGTCAATGAAGCTTCGCATATTCTCCGTTCGGCAAATAGGGCCCGTGGATAGCCTACTTTTATCTACTTCCCGGCGCGAAATTGATGCTTTCCAGCCTTAGGGCCAACGGCATGGGGCAAAACAAACCCGCCGGCTGGACGGCGGGGGCCTGAAGCGAGCATGATGGGTCCGAGATCTACGGAGCGGCTCGGCTGCTCATCGTCCGGCCGATGTTGCGGAGGTTGAGATTACACCGAGGGCGAGCCAGCGCTGCATTCCGGCGTCATCCTTCTACCAGCATGGATTGAAGCCGTTTCGCCGCTTAACCACGCTGATGCGTCCATCGCGTGCGCCATTCTTGGCATCGCGGAACCAGCGCTTCTTCTGTTCGCGCTTGCGCTCAGGGCTTTTGCTCGGTCGATTGGGGATGCATACCCCCCAATGCTCTCGCAGCGGCCTCGTTCTGGCAGAGTAGAATCCGGCGTCAGTCGCCACCAGCCGCGGCACGCCCCCTGGTAGGTGCGATGGCCGTGATCAACAGATCGCCATTGCGCCGCCGGACATAGAGTTAGTCGACAATCTTGCAGCTTGATCATCTTGCCGAACTCATTGGGCTTGCCGGCTTGTCCTTACGGATGATCTCGGGCCGGCGGCTCGAACACGCTGAGAACCTTATCTTCCACATGAGTGTCGCCGTGGAAGATGCGCGCCCAGGCTCTTGACGGATCACCCGCAGCACCAGCGGCAACATCCGATCGAGCTCCGCGCGGAGTCCCCTCCAGTGCGATCTGCTGCAGAATGTCCGTCGCCCTCTTCACTCCTTTGGATATTTCTGCGCTTGCGGAAATAAAGCGTAAGACACGAGTCACTTCCAAAAAACAGATTCTGGCCAATCTGTGAACTCCAATTCGAAGCTACGTAGGCCAGTAAGTTTGGTGGTGAATTTAAGGGTCTTCCCTGAAAGGGCTGCCAATGAGCCAGATGCGAACTTGAATACTGTCGTGCCGGAAGTTGCGACCGCAATGCCTTGCTCCCCTTCCATGCTAGAGAAGCCGGTCGCCTCGGAGAGTTGCCCAATTGCAACTCCCTCCAGCGCGCGGTGAAATTCCAGGGACGCTAGGTACGTTCCTTTATCAGCAGCCCACTCGCTGACCGACACTGCTGTAATCCCCGCGTCACGCGAGAGACCATCCGCGATCCGGCAGCCATATTGAACCGTGAGAATGACCCGCTCGTTCCGAACTCCGACCGGCTCTCGATCGGCGGCAGTGATCGTGCACGCGTACCGCCTTGTGTCCGCAACCGCGCTCGCGCTTAGCCCGAGCAGCTCGAGAGCGGAACATAATGCAAAAGCGATAGCGGCTCTTCTCATTCGGCTACACCTAGTCTGGAGTATCGTTCGCCTGCTCTGTACAACCTGACGCTACGGCCGATTCAAGCTTCTTCGATCGCTCTGTCGGATGAAAGCTACTCATGGTGACCGCGGTTTCGCAGAAACGGCGCAATCGGTGTCCCCCAGCCGTGGTCCTGGATGGCCGGCCCGAACGGTTTCATTATCGGCGCTCACCGTGCGCCGCGGGCCAGCACATCGGTGAAAAGGCTGAGGACCGACGCATTTCAGCTCGGCGGCGGCCATGATGGCGCGGCGGTCCGCGGCGACGGAGCCTACGTTTCTGACGCAGGCGCATGCGTTCTATGAGCCGACGCCATTTTGCGCGCCAATGACCTGCGGCTCCCGAATTTTGCTTGACAGTGTCAATGTAAAAGGAAACGTGGTCGCTAGGAGCCGTTCAAAGGCAGATTGCCGCTCAAGCAGGCGATCTTCGAGAACCTTACGCTCGAGATCACTCAGCTCGCTTTTAAGCCTTCTTCGACAGCGCCAAATGTCATTCCGCACGTGTCGGATCTCATTCAATCGATCGTCAATCGCAGCCATCACCGACGCCATATCTAACTTGAACCAGCCATGGACAACTGGTCAATCACGTCCTTCCCTCAGTAAGACGCGGATGAGATCTCACGACCTGGCCATCTGCGGACATGATGTAAAGATCTCCTACCAACATGTCCTCTTGTACGGAAGTCTTTCAACGCAAGAGCACGAAGTGACCATTGCTTCTGCAGAAGTTCAGCGATTCTTGCGACCAGCGCGCAGGATTTCAAAAGCTGCCACTCGGCCGTGAGTGGGTCGAAATGGTTATCTTATCCCAACCCACACGCGGCCCGATCAGGTGTCAGGCCGGCACTTCAGCTGGTCTCGAATGGGAATATCCGAGTAAATCGGACGGTCGTACCGTCAAACTCTAGTCTAGGTAACAGATTTGAGATGGGCAATTGCTCTGCCAGCGAACCCCAGGTGGGATTCAAGACAAGC
Organism: Bradyrhizobium sp. 76; assembly: GCF_023073025.1. Taxonomy (NCBI): domain Bacteria; kingdom Pseudomonadati; phylum Pseudomonadota; class Alphaproteobacteria; order Hyphomicrobiales; family Nitrobacteraceae; genus Bradyrhizobium; species Bradyrhizobium sp. 76. The sequence continues at coordinate 20,081 of NZ_JADPIS010000162.1, read as the reverse complement.
CATGTTCAGGCTTCGGGGCTCGTCTGTTACAAACGAGCGCGATTTCGGAGGCGGCGCGCAAAGAGCCGACCCGAACTGAGTCGGCGAGCCTTCAGTCGGCAGGGCGAGGCGAAATCGTGAGCGATGCGCACCGCCGGGCGCCTCGGCTCAGTGTTTCGCCGTAGGCCAGCGTAGATCTTTGTACCGCCGTGCCACGTGTGGCCGGCAAGCCTGGCAATCGGATCTCATCACAAAACTTCCTGAGCGATGATGTCTAGCCGGGACTGGCGCTTGTCGCATCTGTGACACTGTATGTATTCATCAAAGCAAGACATCCGACGTTGTTCGGCAGCCCGGACTCGTTTTGTACCTAAATCAGCAGCTTGCATGTCAGATGCAAGACTGGCATGGGGGTTGCTATTGTCCAGCGACACCGTGAGCGCTGAGCGCGACCAGCGGTGCAACACGGATAGATCAACTTCGCTGGAGCGTATTGGCCACCCAATCGCTCAATGGAGAACCGATGCGGCCACCGGACAGATTATCCTTTTTCGGCACGCTTATTGTTGTCAGATCGGCCATCATTCCGAAGGTTGAGGCGCTAGTCTGATCTACCAAGGTCGTGATCTAAGCTCAAAGCGAATTCGCGAATCAAATAACGGCTTAAAGCCTCTTGGGCGAACGCCGGCAGCGAGCACCTCGAAATCGAACATTTGATGCAGCCTCGCTTCACAGGATCCGGTGCATGCTGCGCCGGCCCGTTGAGGGAACAGAGTGTGGCATCGCTTTCGACTGTTTCCTTCGTATCAATCAGAACTGATGAGGCGGGTGTATGAACAAATCGATCCGGGAGCTTCGGCTTGTGGCTGAAGCATCTGTTTTGGCGATTGGCCTGTTGATGTCGTCAGGAGCTAGCGCGGACGATGATCTGATGAGAACCGCCAGGCAGATCTTCCATCCGATCCCCTCAATCATTCCTGCGGTAAAGGACAATCCAGTCACGCATGAAAAGGTCGAGCTTGGCAAAATTCTGTTCTTCGATCCGCGGCTATCGGCAAGCGAGATCATTAGCTGCAATACGTGCCACAATCTCGGCAGCGGCGGAGTCGATGCCGGTCCGACCTCAGTCGGTCACGGCTGGAAGGTCGGCCTACGTCGGGCCCCAACCGTCTACAACGCGGTGTTCAATTCGGCGCAATTCTGGGACGGACGCGCCGCGGACCTCAAGGCGCAAGCAACTGGCCCTGTGCAGGCGAGTGCCGAAATGAATGCGACTCCGGATCATGTGCTCGACACCTTGAACTCAATGGCCAGTTATGTCGTCTTGTTCAAAAATGCTTTCCCGAACGAGGCGAGACCGGTCAGCTTTGAAAACTTTGCGAAGGCAATCGAGGCTTTTGAAGCCACTCTCATCACACCTGCGGCCCCGTTCGATCAGTATTTGGAGGGCAATACACATGCTCTCGATGATCAGCAGAAGTCAGGGTTGGCGCTGTTTATGGAGAAGGGATGCTCCTCTTGCCACAATGGAATCAATGTCGGTGGACAGGCCTACTTCCAGTTCGGCGTGATGAAGAAGCCGGACGCAACCCTGCTTCCGCAAGCCGATAAGGGCCGATTCGCGGTCACCAAGGCGGTCGGCGACGAATATGTCTTCCGCGCTGCGCCGTTGCGGAACGTTGCTTTGCGAGCCCCTTACTTCCATTCGGGCCAGGTTTGGAGCCTGAAGCAAGCTGTTGCCTTGATGAGTGAAATCCAGCTCGGCGCCAAGCTTAGCGATGGGGAAGAAAACGACATTGTCGCGTTCCTGAATTCGCTTACCGGGCGGCTACCTAAGATCGAGTATCCGATACTACCCACCCGGACGAACACGACGCCAAAGCCTTCAATAGACAGATAGGATTAACAGCACCGGCCTCATATCTTGCCGAATGATAACAGATGCGACGCAAGAACCCGGCGTCCCGCAATGACGTTAAAATGAATGATCCCGTGCTGTCACTCATAACCAAGCGATCGGGTAGGAGGAAGCCTCGCGGCTTCCCCCTCCCACACCACCCTACGTACGGACCCGTAAACCGCGGTTAGTCAAGCCCGATTGAGATGGCGGTGCAGTCCAATGAGGAACGGCAGACCGAGGTGCACGAAAAAGGCGGCGCGATAAGCGTCGTTCATGTGGCTGGCCCCGGCATTCCACCAGGCCACGGCCGTTGAAGGCCGACTGCCATGCCCGCTCCGGATCGAGCCCACGTTGCATCAAGCGCTTGGCAGGTGTCCATGGTCGCTTCCACGGGCGCCAGAGGCCCGCCTTGGGGTCGGACGAATAGTCGCGGCCAGCGTTGCGGTGCCGGCTTGCGAACGCGTCCCTCAGCGCCATCCAAAGCCGGTGATCAAGAGAGCGCGCGATTCGCTGTCCACGCCGCGGATGCCCTTGGTCAGTAAGACGCGGTCCACGATGGGCCCGAGCAGCTTCTCTATTTTTTTGGCCGACCCTCTCCCACATCTCCGTTACGGCCGCCCAGTGAGCTTCCTGCTCCTCGTGACTCTCAGTGTCCGGCGTCCAGCCAGCCGACACCCGGCGCATGAACTATGGCGACACTCCGGGCGCGGCTCTCGCTGTCCGTCCAGACGCGATGGAGTTCGCCTGCCAAGGCCGTTGCCTGGCGGTGGGTCGGATGCACGGGAGCGTCATTGCGGACGGCCTGCCAAACACCCTCTAGATAGGCCGCGGCGACTCCATGCGCGACTTCGCTTCGCTGGGCTCTGTGGGTGCGGAGGGAAAATCGAACGGCCTGAGCGCTCTCGCTAGGCGTCACAAAAACGAAATCATCACCGAGCGGAATAGCCAGCTCGATGCCCGCAGCCTTGGCGCGGACGTCCGCTGGAATGCGCCGCACGAATGAAGGAAAGCAAGACCCGTCCCAGCGCATCGGCCGAACAACCCTGAACAGCAATGTTACACCCCATTGTTACACAGTCGGGCCCAGCGCAACACTCTGAAAGAGCATAACTTCTCGAATTGCTGCACATCAAGAAGTTGATGGTGCCCAGGAAAGGATTGGGACCAACTCTAAAACAGTTCAGCAAAATCAACGGGTTAACCCCTTGCCTCAAGCGAGGCTTGTACCACCAAAATGTACAGCTGTCGACCAAGCCACAGCACGGATTTTCCCGAGGCGCGTCAACAGGCGCAAAAGCGCCCCGCCTTCGCAGGCGCCGCGTTCATTCCGGGCTCCAGATATGTGGCGATACGCATTGAACTAAACCTCCCCGACCGCAAGGCCAATCTTTCCCTCCAGAAGCTCAATTGCCCCCTCGATATGATCAAGATTGATGTGGCTGATCACGAAGAGGTCCAAGGCATTGTCCGGCGCCAGGCGGTCGCGGACACCGCTCACCGTGCTCTTACGCGCTGGCGGGCAGCTTTTGCAGTATTCGTCGCCGCGTTGATAGGCTGAAGAGTTGATCATCGCGCCCTCTGCAATGGGTGCGGGCGATTCAAGCTCGGATGCTTCACGGTCTCCTCCGTCCTCCAAGCTTCACTTACTCGGGACGAGTAGGCGAGAGGGCAACCTGTTCCGATTTTGCCAGGGCGTCATCAACCTCAATGTCAAGATATTGGACATGGTGCCGCTGACGCTTCAGTGCAGGATGTAGCGGCCTCACCGGACGTTCAGAGCTTCCAGCAATTTGAGTTGTCTCACTGAATAAAGCACCCTAAGGTTAAGTGGGTTGATTGCTAGTCTGCCTTTACTTTCTTCATACTCAGGTCCTTAGGTGCAGTTCATGAGCCACCAGTATCCGGCTCCCCCAGCACGCAGGCTTCGTGTCTACGCCTTCGATCCACAAACCGCCAGTAGGCTGGGGTCGGTCAACTATGCGTTCGCTACCATCTCGTTGCCCTGGGGAACAGCCGAGCAAGATCAGGTGCAGCCTGGTCCCATCAACGACTATGTCGAGGTCATCGACGTCGACCCGGCCAGCCGCCAGTTCTACGATCCTGTGGATCTCAACGATCCATACTTGCTTGCGCAGGACGGATTGACGCCGTCCGAAGGAAATCCGCAATTCCACCAGCAGATGGTTTTTGCGGTGGCGATGAAAATTATCCACATCTTCGAGCGCGCGCTCGGGCGTAAGGTGATCTGGGCGCCACACTGGAATCCAGCGCGCAACACATACGAGCCGGTCGACAAGCTGCGCATTTACCCTCATGCGCTGCGCGAGGCCAATGCCTACTACAGCATGGCCAAGCGAGCCCTACTGTTCGGTTATTTCCGCAGCACCAACGCATCAGCCGCCGCGAGTTGGATCTTTACCGCACTGTCGCACGATATCGTCGCCCACGAGACCACGCATGCAGTGCTCGACGGACTGCACCGGCGGTACGCAGAAGCGACGAGCGTCGACAGCCTCGCATTTCACGAAGCGTTCGCCGACATCGTGGCGCTCATGTCGCATTTCACACTTACCGAAGCCGTTTCCGCGCACATCCAGGACAAGGGCGGGTCGTTCGACCAAGCCGGCCTGCTGAGCGGACTCGCAGAACAATTTGCCCGCGGCACGGTCGGACGAACATCGCTGCGCCAATACGTGGGTCATGCCCCTAGGCCGGAACTGCTCGCCGTGACAACTGAGTGCCACGAACGGGGTGCCATTCTTGTCGCGGCCGTTTTCGACGCATTCCTGACGATCTACAAAGCGCGCACGGATGACTTGCTGCGCATCGGCAACGTGACACGCGGGGAGGGTAAGAGACTTAATACTGATCTCGTCGCCCGACTGACAAGGGAGGCGGTCAAATCGGCCGACCATGTCCTTCGGATGTGCATCCGGGCGCTTGATTATCTGCCGCCCGTCGATGTCCGGTTCGGAGAATTCCTGCGTGCCATCATCACCGCCGACACCGACCTCGTGCCCGACGATCTGCACAATTACCGGATCGCTTTCGCGGAAGCCTTCCGCGGGCGCGGCATTCTGGCCGAGGACTGCCTGTCAATGTCACCAGAAAACCTCCTTTGGGAAACTCCAGAGCAGATGTTCGGGTCAAATCCTCTCAGTGTCGACGACCTGCACTCCCTCAAACTGGACCTCACCCCGCACTACACCCGCAAGGACATTCACAACAGCTCGGAAGCAAATCGCAAGAAGGTCCATAAGTGGCTCCGCCAGCAGGACGAGGACAAAACCGTCGACCTTGCCTGGGAAAATGCACTTGGGGTCTATTTTATGTTCCGGGAGAGTGTGCCGCACAGTATCGCTTCCGGGAGACTCTACCCGAAGGTCGAAGTACATAGCGTGCGGACAACACGGCGGGCTGGACCTGACGGGCAAGACCTCCGGCAACTCGTCATCGAGGTGACGCAACGGCGGCGTGGCTATTTTGATCCCGAACAGCAGAAGAAGGCCGATGCCGGCGAGGAAGAGCCTGCAACAGCGGATTTCATCTTCCGTGGTGGCGCTACGCTGATCATCGATCTCAAGGAAGAACTGTTGCGTTACGTAGTCCGGAAGCCCATTGTCGACGATGCGCGCCTCGACGAGCAGCGAAAGATTTTGTCGAATCCCGAGGGTTTTGGATTCACGTACAATCCGAATCAAAGCGGCGAACGCGAGCCGTTCGCAATGATCCATCGCGGTCAATAGGAGGCGGCCGTGGCTCGAGAGGCAAGGACCCTCAAGAAACAGTCGAGCAAGAAGAAGGAAGCATCGAGGTCCACCTCAGGCCCCGGCAAGAGGAAACGCTCCGCCGCCCGGACAGCGTCCGGCAGGAAGTCGACGCAAGATGCGCCTCCCGCGCCAGCCGCGGATGGCGCCGTCGATCGAAACAGCCTTACGGCTCGGCGTTCTCCCGGAACTGGCACTGTGTCGATCCGGATGTACCGCGGATTGCTCGGCGATTTCTTCCTCGTCAGGCACGCCGCCGGCGGTCGCGTTTTCAAGATGCTGATCGACTGCGGCGTCTTGCAGCGTATTGGTACGGCGGAGGCGAAGCCGTCCACCTCCCTTGGCAAGACGCGTATGATCGACAACGTGGCGGATTTCATGAAGGAGACCGAGGAAGAGGTTGACCTAGTCGTGGCGACGCACGAGCATTATGACCACCTTTCCGGCTTCATCCTGGCAAGTGAAAAGTTCAAGGATTTTAAGATTGGCAAAGTCTGGATGGCATGGACCGAAGACAGGACCGACAAGATTGCGAATAGTTATCGCAATAAAACAAAGAAAGCTCTCGCGGCGCTTGCGGGCTTGGCACTGAATTCGGCGCTCGCGCCAGACAGTGACGCGATGCAGACGGTGAACAATCTGCTGCAATTCTATGGCGACAAAGAAGCTGTTCGAGCTCACGCCCTTGGTCTCGCAAAACGGGAGGCCGACGGGAAGCTCTCCGGCAACGCAAGCTGCGAAGCGGTTCTAGACTGGTTGCGGAAGCGCGCTGGCGCCGCCAACGTATCGTTCCTGAAACCGGGCGAGGTGGTGCACTGGGGGATCGATGACGCATTCCGCGCGTACGTCCTTGGTCCGCCGCGCGATGACAAGCTACTCCGCCAGCTCAATCCCTCCAAGGAAGACAGCGAGGTATATCTCGCCAGCCGTGACGAACTGTTTCTCGCGCGAAGCGGAGAGGTGGCAATGGTCGCGGGGCTCGCGGCGATCCACGGCGATGTCCATCATCCCGGAGCAGAGATCGACAACCAGCCCTTCACACGGAAGTATCAGCATCCTTACCCTCCCGGTAAAAACATTGCTGGCGACAGGAACGGCTTGGTGAAGCTTGTGCCACGTTCGCCTAACGATCCGATCGCCAGGCTTTACAGGTCGAAACAGATTTTCGATCGTTGCATCGATGACGAATGGCTCGGAATTGCCGAGAGTCTCGCACTAAAGATCGACAACGACGTCAAGAACACATCGCTGGCTCTCGCGTTCGAGCTGGCCGACAAGAAGGTGCTTCTGTTTCCCGGCGACGCGCAAGTCGGCAACTGGCTGTCGTGGGACCGCCAGAGTTATCCCGTTGATGACAAGCCAGGCGGACCGACTCTAAAGATCGACGACATTTTGGCCCGAGTCATCTTCTACAAGGTCGGGCACCACGCAAGCCACAATGCGACCATGCGGGAGCGCGGTCTCGAACTAATGACGAACTCCAGCTTGGTGGCGATGATTCCCGTCGTCGAGCTGACGGCTCGCGAACAGACGACCAGGACCTCGCCGAAAGGCTGGGCCATGCCCTATGACAAGCTCTACGAACGGCTCGACCAGCGCACGGGTGGCAAGATCATCCGCGGGGACGGCGACATAACTACGGAGCAGGGCAAGTTCAAAGGATCAATCTTCAAGCTGTCCTATGGAGCAGATTTCAAGGACAAGGATCCCTTGTGGGCGGAACTCAAGCTTGATGTCTAGCCGACGCGTTGAACACCAGAGTTCGAAGCGAGCTCCGATCGCCCTCTCCCCGCCGGAAGTGAGGACACTTTCGAGTCTGCGCGACCTGATGACATAGCCGCCGTGAACCGCCGTTGTCGAAGCGGTTATATCGGCAAGTCGATCTTCAAACCCCGCCAGCGATCGTACCAAGTTTGATCGGGGAATTGACGAAGCTCAATTCTCTTGCCTTGGGTGCTCGCGATGGTGCGGTCGACGACCCGATTTCCATACTCCCAGTATTCTTCAGCAATCTCCGCCTTCGTTGCGATGACACGGCGTTCCGCCACCGACTTCAGGAGAATCTCGACATACATGCTCTGGATCGCGCGTTGCTGCAGCGTCCGCGCGGCGCGGTGCGGTCGGCTGCCGATCGAAGTGCATGATCCAATAATCTGCTTCCTCGTCCTTCCAGATTTCGGGGTCGTCGGATGGATCGACGCAAGGCTAGCGACAAACCAGTGGCCTGCCTGTCGCTGCATCGACAAAGAAGAAGAAGCCCAGCTTGTGATAGAAGCGGATTCGAAGGAACTTCCGGATCTCCGCCTGCTGCTCAGACGAAAAGCACGCGGGTTCGGTTTTCAGTTGCTCGATCGTTGCGTCTACCGCATCAACGTCGAATCGCTCAACCTCCAGGATCAATGCCTCGTACTCCGGGAACAGGTCTGCCAGCACAACAACAATGTTCAGAAACAGAGCTTTTGCGAGCTCTCCTTCACGCCAGCATCGCTGCACGCCGACATAATTTACGTAAGCGAGTTTGGAATCATAGTCGTACGTAAGGAATCCGAGTCCGACAGCCTTGTTAGCAACACTCAGAATGAAGTAGCGGGAATCCAGCTGATATGAAATTCTTCCCAGCGCTGGCAAGTTGAACGACCTCACCGTTCCGAGATCGGTGTCGAATACCCAATGCACGATATCCTCCGGGTCGTCACGTTCGTTTGGCGGAAACAAACCGGCATACAGCTTGAAGACCTCGGTTTCGTTGAAGCTCTTTACGTCCATAATATCGCCGCGCGCGACCGTCAGCGTCGGGCGCATGAATCCGATCAAGGCTTTGCGCGCTTGCGGTTGTGTCAATTCGTCGAAGGATTGGTTCAGCGAAAGAACGTCGGTCCGCTCTCCCGTTTCGAAATCACGAACAGGAAAACTCGGTACTGTTCTGAGCTTTCGCCAGTCACCCTGTCTTGTAAAAACCTGGATTACAATTGGCTGATATCCGCCGGTCTCCCGTTGGCGGGCGCACGCAAGGCCTAGCTCCCGCTGAATGCGATCCGACGCGAGCGACTTGTCGCTAACCAAAAGTATGAAGAAGTGCGCCCCTTCGATCTCGTTCCTGCTATCGGCGTGAGACGCAACCGAAAACCCGGAAACCACAAGAAGGCTCTTGTACTGCTCGGCCTCATGATGATCTTCGTCGCAATGGGCAACGAAGACGGCTTGCTGGTAGGGCTGATTGTTCGCATGAAATCTGAGTCCAAAAGGGAAATCCCGGGCTAAGACAGCTTACAATCTCTCGATCGAGCTTCAACGCCAGAACAGCTTTAGCCCTCGCATGTTGAATTTCCTGAGTGTCTCCTCGGCCGGTGTGAACAAACCTACGCCGACCAGAACGTCGGCGCCACGCCATCCGAAGCAAGTGACGATCACATTAGTCTCGTTCGACCCAGTTTGCGCCATCGGGACGCTTGCGACGATTGCGCGCCCCTTTGAACTAAGCAGATCGGTGCTGTACCATCAGGACTAGATTGGCTGCATTGCTCGCGCACACATGAAGTGAAATTCGGTCTCAGCCCGATCGTCTACGACCTTGTATTGCTTTCCGGCAGCCTGGACCTGGCTCAGAGTATCTTCCAAACCAGCGATACGATTACGATCCCGAATGGTGGTAGCTACCGCAAGCGCAAGGCCGTCGAAATCAAGCACCTCTTCGTGGAAATCCTTCGACGAACCGTGATGCGGGAGCGACAGAACGCAAATCTGTTTGGAAAAAGGTTTGAAGAACGAGTGCCAAGGCTGACGCCTTGAGCTTTGTTTGAGCTTAGAGTCGCCGGTCTCTAACCAAGCTGCGGGCGACGGTCTCATACTGTACCCGATCGGAGTGTCGCCGGCAGGAACGAGCCAATCCGAACCGGATTGAGATCCAAGCGATCTTCCGGGACCTGAATAGAGCGACATCGATATCGCGTTCTGCCCTACTTCGAAATGATCATTGTATAGCGTGACGAGCCCTTTCCTATTTGAAGCCAGTTTGTCGAGCAGCGCGCTCGCGAACGTCTCGTTTTCAAAGGAATTGAGGCCCAATTCATTCATGATCGCTCGACGAAAAGCCCTTCTCATTTCGCATTCAACAGGGTGCACATAGGGCAGAAGGATCCAGTCTCCTAAACGCCAACGGTCACTCGCATCCTTTCGCCACTCAAGACGAAAATGCGAACCACATCCCGCCAACAACGATCCGCTTGATAGTTCGCGGTCAACATCGCGCGGCGTGTCATAAGGCACGGGGACAAAGCCTTTTGGGGGCAGCTTCCGCGGCTTATTTACGATGAGGGTGAGCCGTGCCTGAAGTCCCTCCTCCGAGGCGGGAGAAATCGGAAGCGGTCCTTCCGGATCAATCGGCTTGTCTGGCACCCCACCACCAGGTGGCTGGTCTTCTCCGTTTCCTGCTTCTACAAAGACGACGATATCTGCTCCATGGCGACGCCACCATCCGCCCGGGTCACGAATATAGTCGCGGATGGACGCGGTGGCGCTCCCGCCATCTACTTCGCGCATTAATAGTTCGGACAAATCTTCGGGTTCCAAATAGGGAAGCACCACTATCTTGGCGGGTGTCGTGCCCATGAGCCGATCGATCTTGTTTACATGATCGGAATCGAGATGTGATATGAAAAGCAGATCGGTTCGACCTCCCGTCATTCGTTCATGATTTCGGAGAGACCGATCAAAAGACTGAGGCGATTCCGACCCGCAGTCGTAGACGTAGAATTTTTCAAGGACCGCGGTCGACTTGCCCCTGGCATCCTTCGTGTCAAGCATCATCAATTCCGGTATGTGAAGTTCGTCCTTGCGGACCGTAATCTTGCCCGCATGAAACCCTCCATGACCTACAGCATATTGCTTCCTGACAACTGAAGCTGTGAACATCTTTGCCTTCCCTCGGGGTGGGGTGGACTAGAGTGCACCAAGTGCACCTTCCGGCCGGATACGATTCAAGAGGATCAAGCTTGCTTCACCGCTCCAGTGCATCCGATTGGCGCCCCGGGTGCTGCGCACGGCAATGACGTGAACGGTGTGGTGGGTGAGACCGTCCAGCCTATGGTCGCCCCGTCTAAATGCGTTCCTGGATGTTGCGCTGTTGCAAGAACATCCCGCGTTGCCACGCTGGTGCCGGGAGTACTGCCAGCCCAAGTGCCATGATCCCAAGACCGAGTTCGGTGTGCATTCATGGCGCCAACTGTCGGATGCTGCACCCCGGGCCTTCGCCCATGTCGGTTCCCAGGTCCAAATGAGTAGAGTAGACGCGCATACGCTGGCGGTCTGCTAGGAGGGATGCTGCTGCTTCCCATGTCAGCACCGTGATGAGGCACTACGATTGCGCTTGGGTTCGAAGGGGGTGTCCCTATCTCGTGATAGCCTGCATCTCCGGTCAGCAACCACTGCTTGCCCGAACTTGCGTCCTCCACAATGGCGGCGATCCCCGAACCGTTTCGGAGAGCAGCGGTACCCGTGCATCGTCGCAATTCGATAGACTGCCGGCCACTTGCGAGCGAGATGCGAAGCGTTGCCGGGGTTGTACCCCAAACCAATAGAGTTGCCCCAGCCTTTAGGATACGATTGACGAATGCAAGATGCTTCTTGGTAATTGATTGACGCGGGGCGATCCACGTCCTGGATCGAGCTTGCGGGTCCGTCAACTCTCCCGACCAATGATCCGAATCCCAGTGGCTCAGCACGATCGCTGCATCCACTCTCCAGCAGAATCGCAGCGGCTTCGGTCTGGTGGGCGCATTCCTATAGACGCCCCCGCCTAGATCGAAATATAGATGAACATCCTCATTAGCGTCGGCTAGACCTACCGCCGCACCCTGACCGACATCAAAGCCAATGAGATAGTCGAAAGAGGGAGCTGAGATCGCCCCCGAGAGCTCAGACGAAGTGGCGTCTGGAAAAGAGTCCATCGAAAACGCTGCGTCGAGTGCTGCCGCCTCAGGTATAACTCTCTGAACATCCTTGAGAGATGCGGTTACGGCTGCGGCGAGCAACCCACCAAAAACATCGACTTCGAAGTACCCAGAATCTTCAAGTTCAATTGTCACCCACTCGTTCTCAGTTATCGCAACGAGTAAGTCGAACCAGGCATCGCCCGGGCTAGCTGTAATCTCCACTCGATAGATCGGAAGCTGATCGTATGGATCCGGACCTACGATTGGATGATGTTTGAAAAGTCCTTGCCAGTACTTGGCATGGTCAATCTTCAGACGCGTCACACTTCCAAGATCGAAGAGGCCGCCATCGCCGAAGCCGGGCCAATCAGCATCGACCACGTCAAAGCAAAATACGGCCACCGACGCACCCTTGGGCGCAATCGGCTCGCTCTGGTCCAGCTTGCCGTAAGAACGTCTCGGAAAGCTTGGCCATCCCTCGCCAATTGGTGAGAAGATAGGATTCATTGCTTTACCCTGCCCGCACCGATTGCGGACACTTTCAGTCCTGCTCTCAGCCTCTCAACCGTTGTAAACGTTCGTGCTCGGCTCGCGAAGCCAACGCCGACCCGTTAGAGCGCGGAGATTAGTGGCACCGACTCTTCTCAAATCTTTCCCGGTCACAAACCCGATAACGACCACGTAAAATCTGCTTGGGGACGATCACTCAGGATCTGCCCGCCTACAATGTCATTAGCGCCATCAAACACCTTTCGCGCTCTACGTGCAACCTCCCCGAAGCACCTTTCTCAGGCAAAAACTTTCTGCGTTCGCAAGGCGGTCCCCACCCTAGGGACCGGATCGCTTGAAAACTCTTGCTCGAATTTTCCAAACATGACGACTATACTACCCGAGATTGTGCGTCTCTCGACTAGGGCCTCGATCAGGCGGAGCGGCGCACCCTCGCGAGGGAGCGAACATGGGGGCCAAGAAAACTAAGGCTCCTGCTGAAGCCAAGGCGAACGGCTCGGCGGGAAACTCCGATCGGAAGCTAACGCGCGCCACCTTAATTGAGCTGTATGCGGCCCGACGTTACCTGGGACTCGCTGCCCTAAAGGAGACCGGGCTGCGTTTGCCAATCGAGGTCTATTTCAAGGATCCGGCTGTAGCCAGCGCATCTGAGGGCGCGGGCTTCGACACCGAGTTCACTGCGCCTTGGGAGCCCGGGCTGCGCGACGGTCCAACCAGCGCGCGCTTTGCCGTCGTTGACTATGATGCCACAAGCAACACGCTTACCCCCCCTGCGGTCTGGGACCGCAAGTGTAACTGCTATCGAGCGCTCGACGGCTCCGTACTTAACAGCAAAACAAAGGATCGCTTCCAGTATCATCAGCTCAGCGTCTGGGCAAACCTGCAAAATACTCTTGAGTTTTTTGAGAGCGGCTTTGCGCTCGGTCGCAGGATCAGTTGGGCATTTGAAGGTAATCGGCTGATAGTCGTGCCTCACGCTGGATATGGCGAAAACGCTTACTACGACCGGACTAGCAAGTCGCTGCAATTCTATTGGTTCGGCGATGACAAGAACCGAGTCTACACTTGCTTGTCGAGCGACATCGTAAACCACGAATTTGGCCATGCATTGCTCGACGGGCTTCGGCCACACTTCTACGAATCGGTCGACGCGCAGACCGCCGCGTTTCACGAGTTTTTTGGCGATCTCACTGCTATTGTGATGGCATTCAGAAATAACGCTTTCCGCAAGGTTGTGCTCAAGGAAAGTAACGGCGATCTCAACACTGCCCAATTGCTTGCAGGCCTTGCTCGGCAGTTCGGTGAGGCAACATCTAACTCACCCTATCTTCGCAGCGCGCTCAACGACCAGACGATGGAGAAACTCAAAGGTAAGCTCGAGCCGCACGCGCTCTCAGAGGTCATGACCGCCACGATGTTCGACATTCTCAGAGGTGTTTTCGCCCAGCACCGCGAGCGCGAGTTAGAGCGACACAAGGAAGGCCGAAGCAGTAGACCCAGCGATGTGAGAGCGTTGGCCGACACGGTCCCTCGGATGCAGATGCTCGCCTTTCAACCACTTGACCTCTTACCCCCTTGCGCCGTTACCTTTCGTGACTATGCGTTGGCAGTACTGCGCTCCGAGCAGGTTGCCAATCCGACCGACCCTTCGGGCTATCGGGCGCTCATGCTCGATTGCTTCATCAGGCGCGGCATTCTGACCGAAGGCGACAGGACGGAGTTGCTTGAACCAGCGCCGGTGTTTCAACGGCCGCCCCTAGACGTATTTCACTCGATCGACGCTATCGCCGCATCGAGGGGGGGCGCCTATCGCTTCCTCGATGACAACCGCGCTAAACTACTGATTCCGCTCAACGCGGATCTGATCGTCAGCGAAATCGTGCGCGCCAGCAAGTTAGCGCGGGACGGCCGATCGTTACCCGAGCAGATCATCGTGCAATATATCTGGCGTGAGGATCTTATTCTCGCAGGTAAACAATTTGGCCGCTTCGACGGCGAGCGGACGGCCATGCTTTGCGGCGCAACCATGGTACTCGACCAGAATGGGAATCTGATCCACTGGGCCCGCAAGCCAGGCAGCGTCAGCGTCGGGACCAATGCGGCAGCCACGGCAGAGCAAGTCCAGGGCGCTGCTCGGCGTACTGAGCTTCTGGAGACAATTGCAGCGCGGGTCGCGGCAGGAGCCGTCGGCGAAGCGATCGGCAGTGAGATCGGCTTGGTCGAGCGAGCTACGCCGCCGTTTGGCTTTCAGAAGGTCGACGGAACAATCCGCTTTCAGCTGTCACCGCACTTTTCACTTCGTGGCGACGTCGAACTCGACGAAACGGGGGATCGGCAATGGCAGATAAGCTTCTGATCCGGATGTTCGATGTCGGTCTGGGCGACTGCATTTACTGTCGGATCCCCAAGGCTCATAAAGACGGGCGCGACTTTCACATCCTCATCGATTGCGGAACGCTGAGCAGCACGGATTATCTTTCGGCGGCGATAGAAAACCTCAAGACTTTACTGCCGTTGATCAAAGGCAAGCGCCGCATCGATCTCTTGGTCGTCACCCACGAGCACAAGGATCATATGACCGGCTTCGGAATGGACCTCTGGGAGGATATCTCGTTTGGGGCGATTTGGATGAATGCCGCGATGGACCCGAGACATCCTGAGGCGGAGAAAGCGAAGAAGCTACATAGTTTCGCCGCTGGCGCGATGGCCCAGGCATTGCGCCTCAACCTGGCGCTCGGACCTGAATTGACGGAGCTCGCGAATGTGATGGCGCTCAACGCAGACGCTATGCGGACGCTTCGCGTAACGCTGCCGAAGGCAAGCTGCATTAAACCGACCTACGTTCATGCAGATTCGAGCAAGGCTGATCTTTCGTTGCCGCTTAACAGCGCAACTATCAGCGTGCTCGGGCCGGAGCGCGACATTGATTTCTACTATCTGGGCGACGAGGGAAACCCCTCGCTCCGCCATGCTCTGGCGTTCATCGATTCGGAGCTTCCCCCAGTGGAGGCGGCAGTTCCGGAATTACCAGTATCAGCTCCTGGTAATCTTGATCCTGCCGACTTCCGTCAGTTGCGCTCGCGCATGCTGTCGACGGCACTCGCCTTTGCAGATCTAGACGGGAAAGTCTGTAACAACACGAGCGTTGTGCTTTTGCTTGAATGGAAGGGCAAGCGACTTCTTTTTGGCGGCGATGCCGAGTGGGATGGAGCATACAAGAGGGGGACCAAGGCAAACTGCTCTTGGAACGTAATGTGGAACTTGCGGAAGAACAAGCTCAACGGAGCGCTGAATTTCTACAAGGTAGGACATCACGGGAGTGTCAATGCGACGCCCTGGGGACAAACGGCCGCTGCCAGCAAGGGAGAGCCGCTCGCCATCCTCAATGCAATCCTTCCTGAGGCGTCGAAAGCCGGCGCCAACGCAATCGTTTCAACCCACAGGGCTAATTATCCAACGATTCCCTGCACGGACCTTCTCGCTGAAATTGGCAAACGAGTATCGAACACCCGAAACTACGCCGCTCTTTTCAAGAAGGCCAAGATGACGACCTCGGAAGTACCACGCTTCGCCGAGTACGAGAAGGAGTCATTCGCTGCCCCCCAGCCGGTCCGCACGGACCTTGAGCGGATGCTCGGCTCGCAAGGCTTCATCGACCTGGAGATCGAATAGATCGCGACGACATCGAAGAGGTCGAAAGCAAGATCACTACCATCAGAGCAAACCTTTTCATCCGGTCGTCGCCTCGTTAAACAACGCAAGATTGGAGCATCAAATGTCATTAGACGAATTCATTGACAAGCGACCCGCTCAGCCTGAAGACGGAATCGGCCTTGCGCTTTCGGGTGGAGGGTATCGCGCTATGGTCTTCCACGTTGGTGGATTGATCCGCCTCAATGAGCTTGGACTTCTGCGCAAGGTCAAGCGGATATCCAGCGTCTCGGGCGGATCGATCACCGCCGGCGTACTCGGAACGAGTTGGAAGGATCTGCAATTTGCCGATGACGTCGCCGTAAACTTTGAACTCGTCATTGAACGGATCAGGCAACTCGCAGACACTACAGTTGATGCTGGCGCAATCATCGGCGGCATCTTTCTCCCGGGCTCGATCAGCGACAGGGTTGCCAAGGCGTACGACAAGGTACTCTTCAAGGGCGCGAGGCTGAATGATCTGCCAGACGATTCTCAGCCAGGGAACCCCCGTTTTCTCATCAACGCCACAAACATTCAAACGGCTGCGCTTTGGCGTTTCTCTCGAAACTACATGGGCGACTACCGCGTCGGCTTGGTCGAACGGCCCAACATCCTTCTAGCCGTCGCAGTTGCAGCATCTTCTGCGTTTCCGCCGGTGCTTTCTCCCTCCGAACTCGACATCGAGCAGCCAGTTATCAACACGCCTGGAGCAGATCTGCACAAGGAGCCTTACACCGAAAAGGCAATCCTGAGCGACGGTGGCGTGTACGACAATTTAGGGCTTGAGACGATAACGAAGCGCTACGTCACACTTCTGGTCAGCGACGCCGGTCAAAAGATTGCCCCAGATCCAGATCCTCATCGCGACTGGGCGAGACATTCGCTGCGAGTCCTGGATACCGTGGACAATCAAGTCAGGAGTTTGCGCAAGCGTCACCTCATAGATTCCTTTGAGCGCAAGGATCATAACGGCACCTATTGGGGTATCCGCACATCTTTCGCAGACTATAAGTTGGCGGACGATCCTCTGAAATGCCTGGGAAGAAATCCGGTACCGCTCGCCGAAATTCAGACCCGGCTCGAGGCTATGCCTCGCAACGTCCAAGATCGTCTCATGAACTGGGGGTACGCCATTTGCGACGCCGCACTACGTGCTCACATTGACGAAGCCCTGCAGGCCAAATTGGGCGTGAAAATCGGCCTGCCAACAAAATTTCCCTTCGATGGAGGCTATTGAGGATCGCGCGACAGGTACTCCGTCGCCCTGCGAGAGAGGCCTTGGTACAATCGACTCATTCGGCGGACGCTTGAGCAACCTACTCTTTGAGGATAGCCACTGGCGGCACCGTCTTCGGCAAATCACCTTCTTGCGTGGCCGCCTGCACGGTCTGGAGCACGAGATCCAAAGTCTGGAGCGACCGTTCCTCAGTAGGAGATCCGAAGTTGGGTCGAGGAACGTACCAGGTTGTTCCATTGTGCCGAATGTTGACGGCAGCGCCTGCCAATGGCTCACCGTGCATCACGACGAAAAGAGGCACATCGACGAAAACCCGAGTCGGTCCAATAGACCGTCCATATAGAACCAGGGGTGTAAAGGGCTCCTCGATATAGTTTTGAGCCGCAATCAACTCTCCCAGGTAGCCAATCATCTCAAGAGGCGACCGTTCCTTCGCAAGAAGACACTGCGGAGCAGGTCTTTCGCTGCAAACTGGATAGTTGGTGAGCCTGACCTCCTCTAGAAAGAGTCTGAACCGAGTGTAGTGACAATAGTTGACCGCCGTATTGTAGTATATTCCACGATCATTGCTAAACTCGCCAATGCGAGC
This sequence comes from Bradyrhizobium sp. 76, assembly GCF_023073025.1. Lineage (NCBI taxonomy): Bacteria > Pseudomonadati > Pseudomonadota > Alphaproteobacteria > Hyphomicrobiales > Nitrobacteraceae > Bradyrhizobium > Bradyrhizobium sp. 76. The sequence goes on along the minus strand of NZ_JADPIS010000162.1, from coordinate 2,476 downwards.
GCTTACGTCGACAAAATGTGAGTTACAGCGTGATGTAAATTCCGCAATTTGCTCGCTCATCCTTTCGCAGCGTGACGCTGCGCCGGTAGTTGTTGGCGCGAGGCATTGGCTTCTGCGTCTAGCATCAACAGCTCTGAGGATCTGTTCTGTCGGTTTAAACTCTTGGAAATAGACGAGGTCCAATAGCTGGCGGGGCCATCCCGTACTTTCGCGAAAGGCTGCCGTTATTTCTTTTCTAACAGGCGCTCTCATGGCCAACATAAACTTCTGGGCATTCAGATTTCCGAGGGAAAACTGACTGTAACCAGCGCCGGCACTAGCCGAGGGATTGAGAGAGTACGTTTGCAAGCCAGCGAGAGATGTGAAGTTCAACGTGCTAGCAAGACTGCCCGATATCGGTGGGCTGGCGGCAAGTTGACCGACTGACGTAAAGGATTTTGGATAGTGCTGGCTTGCTCTGACAGCATTTAAAAGGAGGAGTTGATTGGCCGTATCCGCGATTGCGTTGTCGTACGTTAATACGTTGTAGCCCATCTGCACTTCGGCGCAGCCACCTAAAAAGCAAGATGCAAGTGCGACATACAGAGATCGAATTGCGACTCCACTCACATTCCGGACCAAGCTGAGCATTGTAAGCCTTCAGCGTTCGATTCTAAATGAAGACGGTTCACAACAGTGAGCGCCGATGAGGGAGACTCAAGCCAAATCGATGATTGGCTGTTCGGTTAACCGCAATGTGAGAAGGCTGCGTGGCCGAAGGTCATCCATCGAGAACGAAATTCTTGGAGACGAACAGGAATGTAGTATTGGTTCACGACCTGAGAATTCATACCCAGCGGCACACGCTTTCCAAAATAGCTGTTGCCATATCGTGCGCCCTCTATTGAATTATAAGCTCATACAGGCCAGGGGCGCAACTGGTGGTTTAGTCCAAATGCACCGGCTTCGGGTCAGGCAATTGATCGGAGCGTCGGCGCCAATAGTAGTAGGCACGCAACTTGCGGAAGTTCGCGTTCAGCGATCTGCAGCGTCCCGCATGTCTAGACCGGTGAATATGCTCAGGGACTCATCTTAGCGCTCGTGGCCGGGCCTATCCGGTGGGATGTGCCTAAACGTCTCCACGAAAGCAGGCCCCATCTTGGGCGAGATGAAGAACCGAACATTGGGGCTTGCGGTGACCGAAAGCCAGCTTCGCCAGAATTTGTTGTAGGAAATGCCAGACGATGCGTTCAGGCTCAGTCTCCGCCTTGAATCTTCTCGCGGATACGCAATGCGATACCCTGGCGAGGGGAATGCCTTGAAGATTTTCGTGACGTCCAGACAGGCCTCATCGAGCGACAGAGGTTCGACGAACTTTTGTGTACTCGGCGAAGATCTCTCGCGTATTGCCGGCTGATCGCCCTGTACACCTCGAAGCGCGGCCTAACGAAGACCAGGTCAGTGACATGGTCACTTCACGGTCACCGAGGGCATTGCAGAGCGAACCCCAAATTTGCGGGCTTCGATCGCGGCCGCCTCGCCCCCCACTCCGCCGAGCCGCTCACCGCGTTCGGATTGTCGTGGATTATTCGGCGGGTACGCGAAGCGCACGGCGCAAAGCGTCAGTCTTGCGCAATTGCGTGACACCGCAGCTCATTTTCACGCGCGCTATCAGGACAAAACACGATTTGCAAACTTAATGCATGGGGAAAAAGACCCTGCGCCTCTCGGCGTTGCTGGGAGACCCGTTCGAAGAACTCACCAGCGAAGACAAGTTGTTTCTTCTTGTCTTGTCGTCTTCCGATACCGTAACAATATTTTTCACGGCAACAAGGGCGTCGAGTCGTGGCTGCTCTACCGCGAGCAAATTCGACATTGTATTGAGTCCATGCAAGTCTTGATCTCTCATGCCGAGCAGACCAACCCAACCATGAACGACGAGGCGGCGTAAGAGTGTGCTTCAGAGCGCCTCATTGAGCAAAGAGGCTCGCTTATCAGCGCTAGGTGGCGGCGCAGCCTCAATTGTCTTCGCTCTTTGCCTCGTTCCTCCTGGACACTTGGGTCGCGCCGGCGCTAGGACGAGGCCGCTGCCCTGCCGACCACCATGGCGAGGAGGCTCAGAACGCTTCCGATGTCGCTGGGCTTCTACGATCTCGCGGTCAAGGCGCTAGAGCGCGCTTCCGTTTGGCTCGATAATCGCTCTAGCAGTCTGCTGAAAAACCCCCTCGCCAGGGAGGGGACTTGATGATTCACTTTATCATCTCGAATCGGCGGAGACGATCATGCGCGGCAGGTTTACGGATCAGGGCGGCCTGTTTTCGTACATCGCGCCGGATAAGCGAGTGCCAGCGAACCATCCGCTGCGGAAGGTCCGGGAACTTGTCCGGGATGTTTTGAGTGATTTGAACCGCAGCCTTGGAAAGCTATACGCCAGCGAGGGACGTCCTTCGATCCCTCCGGAGCAATTGCTGAGCGCCTTGCTGCTGCAGGTGTTCTA
>NZ_JADPIS010000080.1:0-43332 GCF_023073025.1 Bradyrhizobium sp. 76 | reverse complement strand
AACACCGTTGCCGGCCTGGGCTTGTTCCGTGTCCTCATTGCTTCCTCCTTTCAAAAGCCAACTCAGTCTGACTGAGAGGACGGGGCGGGTCATCCCATTCTGATGTCCCCAGTCAAGCACACAACGCACGGTTTCCCATCTCCACGTGGACTCATCGTGAAGTTCTTGCGCCGATGGATCGTGCAGAGGAGAAGGCGGGACCCAAAGACGTCGGTGAACAGGCTCTGATGCGCGGGTTGGATACCGCATTTCCGTTTTTTCGTCTGGGGCTGTCCCTGGTCTAGCATCGGGCGTCGATCGGATGATCGGCCACATAATGGGTTTCGGGATTTCCCCTGCCGTGGTCCCACCTTCACCTCTGCACGATTGATGTCTGCGACTACCCTGATCCTGATTGCAACAAAGAGGGCTGTGGGCCGGTCGAGCGCACCTCACGACTCGAGCGGTCCACAGCCGCCAACGACGTTACGCCTGTCGAGGTGGCATGAGCTCGCGATTGATTGCCCAAATGAAGGCGGATAGCTCTCGGGCAATCGCCGTGACGATCACGGTTCGCCGCTTGCCCTTCCGCTCGAGTGAGCGGAAGCGTCCGCACAATCTGGTTTGCGCTTTCCACGCAATCTCTCGCGCGCGTCTCGGTGCGGCCTCCACCTTTGGCTGCTTGTCTCGGCTTACGCGCGGCGGATATCGATAGCTCCAGGCCGCCTCCACAAGAATACGTCGCGCCCGCCCATTACCGGCTTTGGTGATGCCGCCTCGCTTGACCTTGTCGCCAGTTGAGTTTTCCGTGGGCACCAGACCCAGATAGCTCATCAGCTCGCGCGGATTTTGAAAGCGGGAGAGATCACCGATCTCGACCAGCACCCCCACAGCCGCAATGAGATCAATCCCCCGCATCGCCTGCAGGGCCGCGACAACCTCGGCGAGCGACCACTCGGGTACTACCTCGCGGATGGCATCTTCCAAACGCTCCATCCGCTCACTTTCCTGGCGTATCCCCTCAAGTAGCTCTTCGAATGTGATGCGCTGCTCGCGATGCTCGAGCTTCTGCGACATCAGCCATCTCATGTGGGCGGGCCCCCACGTTGTCTTGCCCGGATAGATGCGTCCCAGCCGCAGCATCAATGACGAGATCTGTTGACGCTTGCCCTGGAGGTCCTTCTTCACTGCCTGACGGGCCCGCGAGAGATCGCGCATAGCCTCATGGCGCTCGTCCGGCACCCACACTGCGGTGAGCTCGCCCGCGCGCAACAGCTTGGCGAGGCTTACCGCATCGCGCCGGTTCGTCTTCACTCGATCGCCGGCCTTCTTCGGAACGAGCGAGGGGGCCACCACCAGGCAGTCATGGCCGAGGCTCTTGAGCAGTCTGTAGAGGCCATATCCTGTCGGCCCTGCTTCGTAGCAAAACGTCAGATGACAGCATTTCGCTGCAAGCTTTGCCACCAGCTTTCGGATCGCTGCCTCCGTGGCAGAAAACTCCCCGAGATATCGTACCTTGCCGCCACGGCCGCCATCGGCAATGGCGATTGCATTGCGCGATTTTGACGTATCGATCCCGACAAAGACCTCGGTATGATGACCCACGACTCGCCCTCCTTGTTTGAGGCTCTGCCCGGTCCATCCAGGCAACCCTCGTCGCAACATCGAGGGTGAGTCGCCTCATTTTGTGGAGGGGACATACAGTCTAATGGTGACGCCCGCGGGGAAAAGGAAAGCTGTCGCTCATCTGGTGGATGCCCACGGGATGAGCGAACGGCGGGCCTGTAAAACCATAGGCTGCTGCCGCATGACCATGACGATATCGGACGACCCCGGCTGACGATGTCAGTCTTCGCCAGCGCATGAGGGCGATTGCCCAGGGACGCCGCCGCTTCGGCTACCGCTGGCTGCATGTTCTGCTCAAGCGGGAGGGGTATCTGATCAACCAAAAGAAGCTCTTCCGGTTCTATCGGGAAGAGAAGCTGACGGTGCGCCGCCGTGGTGGGCGCAAGCCGGCGATCGGGACCAGGGCGCCGATGCTGGTTCCGATGACGCCGAACGACAGGTGGTCGCTCGACTTCGTTTCGGATCAGCTGACCGACGGTCGCCGCTTCCGCATCCTGACCGTCGTCGATGATTGTACCCGCGAGTGCCTGGCGCTGGTGCCCGATACCTTGCTCTTCGGCGCCGCGTGGTGCGGGAACTGGACCGACTGATGATCGAGCGTGGCAAGCCGAAGATGGTGGTCAGTGACAACGGCAGCGAACTCACCCGCAACGCCATTCTCGCATGGGCCGACCAGAGCCGTGTCGCATGGCACTACATCGCGCCGGGCAAAACGCCTTCACCGACTTGGCGACCTCAGAGGACGCTCACGCAGCCTGAGCGCAGTCAGCCATTCGCCAAAATGGCTTAACCAGGGGCTTCACCGGATGCGTACGGTCAGCCGCCCTTGTACGGGGATGGTCGCTTCGATTGCAGACGCCATTATTGTCCTCTCAACGTGTGACAGCCTCCGCTTTCCGCAACGATACGGTTTCTCGTCGACAGCGGATCGGTGCGACCTAAGACCTCAGGTTTACCGAATACGAACTTAACGGTTTCACCGTTGCAGCCCTCCGCGATTGGAGGCGTGTTCGGACCTGGGAATGCCGATTCCGAAATGCCGCGTGTGGGCGATATCGAGGATACGATTGACCAATCGCGAAAAAGTGTAGCCGGCGGCCGTCGCAGCCCGAAGGTAAGAGTGCGCATGATAGAGCGACGGGCTGAAGTTGATCTCGAGGACAAAGGGTTGGCCGGAGCGGTCGATCCGAAAGTCGACGCGGGCGTAGTCTCGGCCACGGCAAGCACGGAAGGTCGCAATCGAAAGATTCCGCAGCATCGTCGCAAGCTCACTCCCGATTTGCGCCGGGCAAACCTTGTGCGGCTCCGCGACCGCTCTATGGTACTTGTCTTCGAAAGTCATAAGACGTGTTTTGCGATTACCAAAGTCGTGCTCCACCGGAGGTAGCGCCTCCAGCTCTTCGTTTCCCAATAGAGCCACGCAGATCTCCCGCCCTTCGATGTATTCTTCCACGAGTGCATTCTCCGCATAGTGCGTGACGATCATTTCTACGGCTTGCCTCAACTGAGAAGGTTCTTGTACGAACTGCAATCCCAGGCTACTGGATTCGCAACATGGCTTCACTATCAGTGGGAATCGGAGGTCCCCGGTGCTCTCGGTGCCGCGACGCATGACCCGAAAATTCGGCGTGGGCACACCATCATCGCGGATGAGCTTCTTTGTGATTACTTTATCGAGCTCCAGCGCAGCCCCGAGCGGACCCGGTCCGGTGTATGGAACGCCGGCCGCCTCAAGCATGGCCGGAACCTCGCTGGCACGCCACTCGCCCTTAGTTCCGTACGCCTTGTTGAAGACCATTCCGGGCAGGCGGCCTTGCGCGTCGGGTGGCATGAATCGCTCGAGTGTAGCAAGCAATCCTTTATCGCCTTCGCACAGCAACGTCTCGTGACCGTTCTCTTGCAGTGCCTCCTCCACGTTTTTGATCATCGTGCGATGATGCCCCCGATAAGGCTGGCCGGATGCATTGATCTCGATCGGCTCGTTCCACACGACTGCTACTCGCATGAGCTACTCCTGGTGCATTGTTAACTTCACTGGCTCAGATTTGGTTGATCGAGGCCTCGGTCCAAGGGTGCGAGACCGCTATGGTCGCAAGATCCTTCGTTGTGCCAATAGAGGAGGCGGTAGCGAGGCGCGAAACGCATGTGTTTCGCGGCGCGCTTGCGAGTACCTGCGCTCCCACAATGGGAGCCTGCGAGAGCGCGCCTGCAACGCCTGTCACATTAATCTGGATCGTTCGAGCGTGCTTCATGTCAACACGTCGTCCGGAGAGTGGGAGAACGCTATGGTCATCACGGTGCCTTTTACCGTCTTCTAGCAATCGGCGTGCCAGACGCGAGCGAAGGGCTTGCTTGAAGAGGTGCAAAGACATTGCAGGCCGGGTCGGCGGAATAACTGCGTCTCAGAGTGTTGCGTTCACGACAGGGGGAGATAAATCGAACACCGCGCACCAAAACAATCCGAACGCGAACGGTGCCCCTCACGGGCAAACACGAAAATCTCATATTGCCGTCTTGCGATCTCATTATGCGCGCGTTCGGCAGGGGCATCAGCTAGTGTCCCGAGCTTCGGCGCACTCCAAATTGAGCTAGGGTTCAGACTCAATTGATCCAATAAGCGACGAGAGCGGCGAGGTGGACGGCGGCCAAGAAGTTTCTGGCAAGTTTGTCGTAGCGAGTAGCAACACGCCTGAAATCCTTGAGCCGGCAGAAACAGCGCTCGATAACATTGCGCCCTTTATAGAGGCGCTTGCTGAAGCTGTGGAGGGTTACCCGGTTGGATTTGTTTGGAATGACGGGTTTCGCGCCGCGATTGACGATTTCGGCGCGAAAGCCGTCGCCATCGTAGCCTTTGTCCCCAATGAGGGAAGACATGGGCGGCGCGAGCTTCAAAAGGGCCGGCCCTGCGGCAATGTCTGCGGCTTGTCCCGGAGTGAGATGAAATGCGCAAGGTTTGCAATCAGGGTCGCTCAGCGCGTGGATTTTCGTGGTCCGCCCACCGCGCGAGCGGCCGATCGCCTGTTCACACTCCCCCCTTTTCCGCCGCTCGCCGAGCGATGCGCTTTGATCGAGGTGGAGTCGATCGACAAAGCCACTCGGTCCTTGCCGCAGCGGGCGAGCGCTTCAAAGATCGCCTGCCAATGTCCGCGCTTAGCCCAGCGATTGAACCGATTGTAGATCGTCGTGTAAGGGCCATAGTCGGACGGGCAATCGCGCCAGCGTGCGCCGCACTGGAGCATGTGAATGATACCGCTGATAATGCGTCGATCGTCTTCGCGCGCCGGGCCGGTCTGGTTCGTTGGCAGATGCGGCTCTATCTGAGCCCACTGCTTGTCGTTGAGCCAGAACAGTCCTTTGCGCATCGAAGTCCCCCGTGCCGAATCAACTTGGCACGAGGGAATCAGAACTCGCTAATTAGGTACAGACCCTAGGCAACGTCACCGTGATGCCAGATTGCTCGCACGCCAGGATTTCTTCGCGCTTGAAGTAGCCGCGATCGGCGACAACATCGAGCGTGTCGGCCTCAAGAATGGCTTTGGCCTGCTGTGCTGTGTTTGCAAGTTGTGACCGGTCTGAGCCACTTGTTGTCACCTCGTGCGCGACGATCAGATGGTTTTCTGTATCGACCGCCGTCTGCACGTTGTAGCCGACGATGCCGGAACCACGGCCGCTCGTGGCCATCGAACGGCTGTCAGGATCCGTGAACGATATCTGCTGATCGGGCGACGCCAGAACCTGTTTTTCAATGGCTGCGAGTTTCGCCATTTCAACGGCCAGATTTTCGAGCCGTTCTTTGATCCGCGTCTTTTTTAATTCCAGCGTTTCCGACGACTCCTGCCGGTCGGCGATATCGAGCTGAGCGAGATAGCGCGCAACACTCTCTTCCAATTGCGTGCGCCGCCGCTCGACTTTGCCGCGCGTGAAGTTCTTATCGCGATTATTGACTGCTTTGAATTTGCTGCCGTCGATGGCGACGCTGGCTGCCGCGAGCAACCCAATCTTGCGGCACACCTCGACGAAGCGCGCGCAGACTTTTCTGATGCCGAGACCATTGTCCTTGCGGAAATCGGCAATCGTTTTGTGATCGGGCGCAAGCCGGGCGAGCAGCCACATCACTTCGACGTTGCGGCCAGCTTCACGCTCGAGCCGGCGGCTCGAATGCACACGGTTGAGATAACCATAAATGTAGAGCTTCAAGAGCGCGGCCGGATGATACGACGGCCTACCTGTGCCGGCAGGCTCAACGCCACCGAACCCAAGTTCAGCCAGATCGAGGGCCGCAACGAAGGCGTCGATCACGCGAACCGGATTGTCATCTAAAACCCAGTCATCCAGGCATTCCGGCAACAAAGTCGATTGCCCGCGATCAGCCCCTTGAACGAAGCGACTCATGCCCAGCCCCCGCCGATTCAGTGCGGGAATCATAGCAGACAAGGCGTTTTCACACAGCCAGGGTCAAAAGGGGCGGTCAAAGGCGTTGGGAGGTCAAGTCCGGTTTACCCGTCATAGCTGATGGGCCCAGCTTGGCTCATGCTCCTTCACATCCGAGCGAAGCTCCTGCGGCCGGCCACCAAATCGGCCAGAATTCCTTCAGTCGGCTCTCTGCTTTGACGCACGCCGGGAGGCCGCCGCGACCCCCAGTTCGCCCGCCGCGCAAGCAAAGGGAGCGGTTTGCAAAGAAAGCGATGGGATGCCGCAGCCTACACTACACGCGAACTATAAAACGTTGACCGTCCCCCATGAGCTTCTGTTGATGATCGCGAGTGTCAAACCGTTTGATGAGTTGCGTCTCGAAATTGCCCACCAAAACGAGGGGGAGACAGCATACTTGGTGTGGAGCAAGTGTGCTTTGCGAGCGCCGTCTGCCAGGCTGCTCGCAGAGAAGGACAGTCGGATGATTGCGCCGATTCGACGGAACTGGAATCCAAAAGACATTTTCGATGAGTTGACGCCGGCGATGTTCACGGCCGGACCTTCGACTGTGCGCGCACGTCGGGACAAGTTGTGGCCAGAGTTGTATACTGAATACGATGCAAGGCACTTAAAACAAGAAGTGTTCAACCGGAATCTGATCGCCACCAACGAAGCTGAGGCGTTTATTAGTGCCTGGGCCACGGATGAAGAGCGTCACACCGATAGTTTCATCCGGATCATGGAGCTTGTCGCTGGTGAATCCGAAAAAGATCTTCGAGACAGATTGGAGGCTCGATCGCATAGTTTTTCTGCAATCAATGAATACTTGAAGGACGAATTCTCTCTGATCGTTATGATCGCATTTGATGAGATGTGTACTTGCCGCGCCTATGCTGCGGATAGAGAGTTCTATGCCGGACTTGGCAGCAGCTTCCTTCGTTGCCTGAGAGAGGTGGTTGCCGACGAGGCAGTTCACTCGATGAACGCTGTTAATGTTCTCCGTGCCCGTTACTGCGAGCGCATTCCCGAAATCGGCGAGATTCTCGACAGCCTAATCCGCAGCGTGGGCGATGATCCGGACTATACAGGCACCTTCGTACTGGATTACTTCGGCGAGAATTACACGAAGCAGATGTTTGTCAACTGCCGCGCCGCTGTCCTGAGAAACGTCGGTAAGCCGCTAACAGCCGCAGTGACAGATTGAAGCGTCGCCGCGCAACTAGACAGACGAGCGCTCATCTCCCGTCAGTGCCTCAGAAGTGCATGTGTTGGTCGGCCAGAGCGGATTCGGCTCACAGAGGATTCAGACAGCCTGCATGCGCTGTCCTTGAACGTTTTCGCTCGTTTTCAGTTTATTGGCAAGCGACACGCAATAATGAGCGATTCAGCGGTGCCTTGCACAAAGGGCACCGGTCACACGTCAAGAGAAAAAGCCAATCAGGCAATCGTCACGAACAATTAAGCCAAATGACGCTGTCGGCTTTCCTCCTGTTGTCGCGAATTCTTCAACGCACGCGCTCGAGGCAGCTATCCCAATTCTCTCAAGTCATTGTCGTTAAACCCGATTTTTTGGAGCGGTGCAACTGGTACGACCCTTGCTGTTCTCATCCCTAGGTTCTCTCCCTTCCGGAGATGCGTATGCAAAGTGCCCTCTGCACCAAGCAGAATTTCCGACTGCCGGCATATCGGGGTATCCCCCCGACGAACATCGTCTTGCACCACGAGGGCCGGTCGCGCTCAACCCTTAAGAATTGTTCGCGTCGGAGGCGTGCGACTAAGCCACCCAGACGTCGCGAATTGTTCATGCAAGAAGCCAAACTTGCGCGGCGAGTCTGTTGGGCTGCTCATCGACCCGGCTCTCGTCGGTGCCGGCGCGGTGAAGATCAGTTGGGGGCTGACGATGCAGATCCGTAGATCGTGCACGACCTTGGCCCACTTCTTTTCATGCTCGCCGGCAAGCCGAACATCCGCGGTGACACAGGGCTCGTTGAGCTCGGGACCACGGAGCGGCTCGGCGACGGATTGGAACTTGCCTCCGCTTAAAACAAGCTCAATCGAGCGGCGCAATATCGACCTCTTGGGTCAGCCCGCTGAGGCGCCCAAAATGGATCTTTTCAGCTTCACCGAATGCGCGACGCGAACGCAATCCCTCCGATCGCTTTTCGAGCTTCTTGTGAGCTGTGCCAGCGACGAAGGCTTCAGCGAAGTCTCTTACGGAGCGCTCAATTTCGCGGAGCCACTTCGCCTACCGGAGTATCCGCCGCCCGCCGTGGCCGTTAAGTGGCCGCCCGAGTGGTGTGAACGATATTTTAAGCGAAAGTACCACAAAATCGATCCGGTGGTCCGGCGGACACCGACGCTTTCGCGGCCGTTTCTGTGGGATCAACTCGCCGAGCAATATCAACTACAGCCCGACGAAAGGCGCGTACTTGATGAGGCCAGAGAGGCCGGTCTCAAGCACGGCATGAGTGTACCATTGTTTGGGCCATTGGGTCGATTATCGGTCGTATCGTTTGCATCTCGGTTCGACGATGCCGATCCTCAACATTCCAAAGGCCATCTGAACGCACTAGCCTGGCACTTTCACACCGCTTGTGTGGAGATCACACGTCCGGCGGAAGATAACTGCAATATGAGAGTTGCGCTATCACAGCGGGAATTAGATTGTCTAGGGTGGGTGGCAGAGGGCAAATCGTCATGGGAAATCGGGAGGATATTACAAATCAGCGAGAATACGGTGAACTTTCATCTTAAGAACGCGATGCGAAAGCTGGGCGCGACCAGCCGAATCCAAGCCGTCATTGTGGCGATCCGCCTCAATCTTATTTTTGATGTCCATGCTGCGTGAGCATCTTGATGGACGACGATTGTACCCAAGGCGCTGACATTCGGCGCCGATCGAGCCGTTCTGCTCACTGACCGGCGCTTCGCTGGTTCTGATACTCTGGTGATAACTTACGCATTGGCAGCCGCCATCCAAAAAGTTCGTAAGGAGCATGGACCGCCGACTTCATCTTTACCGGCAAGCAAACCATCGACGGTGACACCGCCCAGGTGGGACCCGGGATTGCGAAGCGGCCTGGGATGCTACGGCTGACCTACGTCGGCAAGATCAGAGCACTAGACCTAACCGTGCGCACAATCCAAACGGAACGACGTGCCGAAGGCGGTGTCCAGGTTCTGCTTACCAGCGTGTATCAAATTACGATTCTCGAGGCCACCACCAGATTCGCCGCGGCGCGATGGCCGGATGCGCTACGAGCCGCCCGCGCGCCAATCGTGAAATGGAACGCACGGGACGCGGGTCTCGAGGACCTTTCCAAATGTGGTCTCGCCGACCGTGATCAAGTGAGTCTTCGCTCCCTCGGCGCGCGCTGACAAAGCGATGCTGGTGGAGGCTTCCGAGCAGCCGCCGCAAGCTTTGATCCACGCGATCTTCAAGCACCAGCCAAAGCTTAAAGCGGAAGTTGCCGCACCGGTCCGCGAGTAATCTGGGCAGCTTTGTGGGCGCTTTCAGCCATGCGCGTCGCTGCACAATCCGAGGCTCTAACCGCTCCTGGATAAGAACTCGACGGCAGGGCCGCGGCAAGCGCGCTCCCGACAAGAGGAAATTTCTCGGCGCGGGTCTTACGTCTTCAAGACCGCAGCCCGTCTGGAAGGACCTCGACGTAGGGAATGGGTGTTGAGTCGGACTGCGTCAGGTTGCAGATTGACAAACTCGAACGGCGAAGTCCCCTATCGGCCAATACTAATTAGGCGCGCACCTTCGTTTGGGCCTCGTCCGTCCAGAGCCGATGCTTCGGCCATCAGTGTGAAGGCTTCGCTGGAGAACAGGAAGACATGGACGGTAGAGGTTTTCAGTCATGCTCTGCGTCGTTATGAGTTCTGAAAAAGGCCACGCTCCTGCAGAATGGGCAGCAGCTTATGATGGTCCTCGATGAGATAATCCGGCTGCGCCGCTCGCAGACGCGTCTCGGAAACAAATCCGCCCGTAATGGCTACGCTGATCAGGCCAAGTTCGCGTGCGATATCCGTTTCGACCGGCATGTCCCCGATGATGAACGTTGAGCTGGGGTTCAGATTGTATGCTCGCATATACAGACGAAGCCGCTCTCCTTTGCTTGTGCCTTTATATTGAGTAGCGCGGCTTTCAAAAGCCAGAACCTCCGCGACACAATCGTCGATTCCATGTCTTCGTAATTGGGTAATAAGGGGATCGACTATATGGTTACTAACAATAATGCTGGGAACCTCTTGTTGACGTGCCGTTTCCAAAATGCAACGCGCGCCTTCGCGCAGTTCGGCTTTGCTCGCCAGCGGTTCGTAAGTATCGTGAAAAATAGCGCTGTCATGGTTATCGACCGTTTCGATTTCACTCTCCGACATTCCTAGATTGCGGTAAAAAACCGAAAGTGGAACATCGAAATGATCCCGAAAAGTTTGCATGTCGATGGCAGCTCGGCCGAAGCGGCCCAAAATGGTGTTCGTCGTTTGTAGCAAGACGTCGGCGTCGTCGAGGAGAGTGCCGTTCCAATCGAATACAAGAGCAGGTTTCATCATGGCCTCATGCTGCAGACGTTTTCGTTGAGGTGAGATCGGCGATCAATCTATTCGAAGTCTCGTCTGCGCGTTTTTGCCCGCCAAGGGGGCGGCATCTCGAACGTAAACGCAGAAAGACCGGTTCCCTCATGTCCCCGCGGCAGCAAGGAAAGCAGACTTCAAAGGGCACATCAGCGTTGACCAAAGCCCGTCCAAACAAACCGTCAAACGACGGCAGGAGGTTTTATGATTGTCAAAGGGCTGCAAGTCGGCGTCACTCTTCTCCCTGTGAGAGGGAGTGCGAACGTGTGCTATAGCTACATGCAGCCTGGAATGCGCGTCCTGCTCAGTGAAATCAACATCTGCTAGTCTGCCTGCTGGCCGGCATGACTTTGTATGTTGAAACCGTTCTTCATGCATAGATGCGGCAACGCCGAACCCCCCCTGTGCACGGTTTTCAAGCTTCGGCACCATGTGCTTGAGCTGATCGGAAACCGGCCCTTGTGAGCGGCTTAAAGGCAACAGAAATGCGCCTGCAGCACCGGACATGCTATGTCTCCTTGACCGACGATTATGGATGTCGCCCGTTGCATGTTGTTGTTTTCCCCCTGTCCGGTTGCAGATATCCGATGTCTGGAACCGACACCGAGCGGAGGTAATCCGTCGGCTCGCGCGAAGCACATGGTTTTGCGCCTCTGCAAGCAAGGCTCGTACCAAGTCCTCTTTCGCGGGCAGGAGGCTTCCCCGAGCTTGGCAAGCGAACTGTGTGATTCGAAACAACCGCCCTGATCCGGCTGCCGGACTTCCGAGAGCGCGGCCGCCAAAAGTCAACTTTGGTGGGCACGGTGCCTGACGGGGTCCATCCGGCGGTGCTCCGCCTAACAGCCGCAGCAAAGAGCGTTACGCGACTGTTGCCGCGGCGGGAATGTCTTGGTCCAATCCTCAAGCGGCCAGTCCTAACCCTACGCTGAAGAACGAAGACGTTCAGTGAACTGGAGCCCCACCGAGGGACCATCGGGCCTTGTTTGCTGATTGAATTCGTGCGCGCCTCCGATCTCCTTGATGTCACGGAGCGAACAGCGCTGTCCGCCGTTGTTGCGGCTTTCAAGGGGTAGACGCTCCGTGACGGCATCGACGCAAAGTGAAGGCTATTGAAGCGTCACATAAATGAGGGCGTTTGTGAACGAAGCTCGTGCGATTCGGCTAGGCTTCACTGAATGTACTTTCAGGCACATGGCGCAGACGCAAGCGAGGTCGGCAAGGGGACCGGCTCATGTTTTCACGCCGCTATGTCTGTTTTCAGCCGTGTCGTCTTGAAGAGGTTAATGTCCGGTCCCCGACATCACGGCGTAAAATGTTTCCGCGCGCGCTCGCAAAGCGCAATGGTGTTGTTCTCTTGCAGCAAGACGAGGAAGGCGGTTTTCGGCACGTTGATTGCAGCGGCGGTGAAGGACGCATTTCAAAAACAGCGGTCTCTCGCCGTCACCACTCAAGAGTTCAGATGAAAGCTATCTATTCCATCAAACAACTCCGTCATTCTTCGAACGTTGGAGGCGCTACGCAGCACAATGGATGGCATCGCTCGGCTGGCCATACTGCCGACACGGTGGAAGTCTCGAACTCATCCAGGATATCAAGGCCATGCGCCAGGTAATCGCAGATCGGGTGGCGACAAGCGGCCGTTCCTACGCCAGGGGCATCATGTGGACTACCGAAATGCAGAAGCGCCCGCAGATCAACTTGCTCGCGCGAGAGCGAGGCAAAGCGCCCGGCTAGGATGTTTGATGAGCTCAACGCAAGCAACTCGTAAACGCCTGCTCGACCCAGGCCTGCCCTTTGGAATAAACGCTAATGTCGCAGAATACTTGCGGCCCGGTGAGGGGGAGATAATACAAGCAGAAGTCGAGCAGCACTTGCAGTCTTGCTTGAGGCTTGGTTATCGACACTAGCCGCGACCACAACACGACTGCGACCGCAAAACGGATAGCCAAGATGTACGTGCGCCAGGTGTTCGTCGAGCGCTTTGAAGCTAGCCCTGCGGCTACGGAACTTGCCAAACGCGGGCTGCCTGGAACAGATCTACGCGCTTGGCCCCATCACCGTGAGATCGGCGTGCTCGCACCGCTTTGTTCCCGTCATTGGCATTTTCGTTAACGGTTTTCGATGCGCCTCCCGGACCTTTCCACACCGCAACCCACGCTCGTGATCCGCGAGCCGGGTTGCCCCGATCTCGCCGGCTTCACCGCCGGCGCGCGCCGCGCGCTTCTCTCGGCCTCGCTCGGCTCATTGCGGCCCGGCGGCTCGGGATGGTTCGGCCCCGACAAGCTCCACCGCATGTGGGTCGGGGTGCTGCCTGGTGTCGGTGATCGGTATCAGCAAAGTTGTGCGTGTGGCCAACTGGATCATGGCGCTCCCGCAATCCAAGAGGAAGCCGATATTATGTTGGCAGACGAGTTGGAGCGCCGCATTAATCCGAACGGATTGGCCGTCATCGTTACGGCGCGGCACCAGTGCGTGATCTGGCGAGGCGTTCGCGAGACGGAAACTACTATGGTGACCAGCATCATGCGCCGTGTTTCCGCGACAGCAAGATACTGCGTAGCGAATTTCTGGCGCTCATCAAGGACTAAACCGTGACCTATGTATCACTCAAGACATACGGCCGTGAAATCGGCCTATCTGCTGCGTTTTGCCAGCGGCGCCCGCCGTCGCACTGTCGCCTGTTGGGCCAAGATGTCGGCCGTCGACAAGCCTGCCGACGTCGACAAACTACTAACCCTCAACATCGGTGGGGCGACCAAGCCAGCAATATGGATGCAATCGTTGAGCCAAGAAGGCAGCGGAGCTGAGCACTCAGGAGGTGACTGCACGCGACTGAGCGCGTCATCATTCAAACACGAAGTTTCTCGGCGTGCGGTAACGGGGTTGGAAGGTTCTGCGGCTTCACCCTTGCGTCGATCGCGGTGGCTTCTCCGATGTCGTCGTCCACTCGAGAGCAGCGGGCAGTGGATCAGGAGGACTTCATCGGCGATGCCCGGCTCGACGGCCGCACTTCCGGCGGCATGCATCAAGGAGTTGCCCGTGCCTACCACCCGGAACTTTACACAGGTCGGCGCCCACGTCGAGACGCCAGGAAGCCCAGATAAGGCGGTCCTCGAAAACGCGCCGCTCAGGCGCGGCGACGGACCGCCCGCCATCGTGCGCTGCACCTGCCCGGAATTCACCTCGGTCTGCCCTTCGCCGGTCAGCCGAGTTTCATCGTAATCGACTACGCGCCCGACGAGGCACTGGTGGGCTCCAAATCACTGAAGCAGTTCAGGACTTCGTTCCGCAAACACGGCGCTTTGCATGATGAATGCACAGCGCTAGTCGGCCGACGCATTGCCGGGGCGATCAAACCACTGTGGCTGCGCGTCGGCAGTTACCGGCATCCGCGTGGCGGCATCCCGATCGACGTGTTTTGGCAGACCGGCGCGCCACCGGAGGGCGCCTGGTTGCCCGATACAGCCGTGGCGCCTTATCGCTGCCGTCGGCTGAGCAACCAAAAGAGCGACAGCCGCTCGTTAGTAGCGCAAGAGCTGCAGGTTCGTAACTACGATTCATCAAGGGTGATGTCATGTTGAACGCGGCAGAAACTGCTGGTGTAGCTGAGAGCGATTCCTCAGCTGGTAGCTGTCGCCGTTCTCTACTTAGTGATGGCGGATCGCGGGCGGCAGTGGATCTCGAAACGCGGAGCATTCGCGGCGAGGCGAGACGAAATGATTCGCAAGGCTGGAAGATCGCCGTTGCAAATCGCCGCGGACCGGGATTCCTACGGGCTGCTCCGGCCGTGCACAAATGGCCCGTTGGCTCGATACTGGCACTGAGGCTGTCGCCGGAAGTGCTGGGCTGTTTCATTTCTATAGGAGAGATGGCCACCTTCTACGCGTCGCCTGCGAAGTCATCGCGCTTCCGGCGGCTTAATCAAACGAATCCAGACATCAGAGGACGTGCCATGGCATTTAAAATTGCGACCTATCTCGATCGGATCGGCCTTGCTCAAGTCCCGACAACGGTTGATGGCCTTCTTGCGCTCCAGCAGGCTCAAATGCGAGCGATCCCCTATGAGAACATTGATGTTCTGCTGGGCGATATCCCCGATCTGACTGAGAATTCGATCTGGGCCAAACTTATCGATGCCCGGCGAGGCGGCTATTGCTTCGAATTGAACAAGTTGTTTGGCTTGGCGCTCGAAGAACTCGATTTCAAGGTCCGGCCAATTCTTTGCAGGGTGCGCATGGGGGCTTCGGCAGGTGGCCCACGCACACATCATGCATTGATCGTGACCATAGAGGGTTGCGACTGGCTTGCCGATGCCGGCTTTCCCGGTCCGGCACCTATTGCACCGCTACGAATCGATGCGAAGGAGCAGCAAATAGTTGGCGGGGACGTGTTTCGTCTGCGGGCCGACCCGGCCAGTAGAGAGCTCGTGCTTGAACGCAAGAACGAAGATGAATGGTTCGCTCTTTTCGGCATTGACCGAGCCGTCGCCCTGCCACCCGATTTCGAGGGCGCCAACTTCATCTGCGCACGCTGGGACCGTATGCCCTTTCCATCCGTCCTCATGATGAGTGTGCTGACATCGGAGGGACGTGCAACCTTGCTCAACAAGAAGCTCAGATTGACTCGCAGCCAATTTAAGGAAACACAAACACTGGAAACGAAGATCGAACTGCAGCAGGTCTTGGCCAATGTCTTCGGGCTCCGACTGACTCAGTGCACCGTTGATTCGTTATGGGAAAAGCTTGGGTCACGTGGACTTGTATAGGAAAGAAAGTGATCAAGCATTCCCAGCGCGACGATGGCCTGTGCGGTCTCTTCCAAATCCCAGGGCGGGATCGTCGACTCTGTTATTGGCGATGTCGTAGTGCTTCAGGGGACGATCGAGTTGCTCTGGAATGATCCCATCGATCCGTGGCTTCAAGGGTGCCGAGCGCCTGGCGCCTTTATGTCACAGCTGGCCGGAGGGTGCGGGCTGCGGCGATCCCTCTCGTCGGAGAGGTGGTCGAATATCCTCGGCATGGTCGAGGAAGGCGGTGGCGGCCAAGCTTCGTTTCCATGGCCTGACCCGCAAGCCCCTGGCCGAAATCTAAGAATACCACCAACTAACTGAAAATTCACAATTTTATAATTTACCAAACCGAGAATACCATTAGCTATACCAAGCCGATGTTTCACAATTTTGGTTCGAATCCGCTTCAGGTTGAACGTACGAGATCAGGAGCTATGCTCGTCAATTCCCTGTGAGTCTTGTGGGCTTACAGCAATAAGTGCTGTGACTAGCCGTGGATTCGAAGCGTATGGCACTTCGTCAGGCACCGCCGCCTTCGCTCGGCATCGAGACCGCCAATCACGGCGGGCTCGCAAGAGCGAAAGGCGATGCAATGTCCCCTCAATCAACCAGCGTCTCCACCCGGAAGGATGCTAATCCGAGATCACGTCCCAGCTTGTGGCCGCAATCGAAGCGAATCCCGACAGACCATAATTACCCTGGCGCAAATCATCCGGCGCTCTCTTCATGCCGGTCAATGTGCTGACCAAGAACGGCTATACCGGCATCAATATCGTGAGTCTCTGGGTCGCCGCCCAATTAAAGGGGTTCAGCTCGCCCGTGTGGGCCACTTACAAGGTCGGAGCTTGGCGCTCAGGTTCGCGCAGGCGTGAAATCGAGCCCTGTGATCTTCAACAAGGAATTCGACGCCGAGCCCGATCCCGACGTTGCGGATGACGACGGCAAACCGCGTGTCGCCCGCGCATCGCGGGTGTTCAACGCGGCGCAGGTCGAGGGTTACGCCCTGAACCCAGTGCCGGAGCCTCTCGGTCCGGTCGCCCGCATCGCAGGCGCCGATGCGTTCGTGAGAGGGACGGGCGCGCGCATCGAGCACGGCGGCGACCGGGCCTTTTACCGGCCCTCCACCGATCGTATCCAGATGCCTCCGGAGGAAATGTTCTGAGGCACCGAAACGCTGTCACGCAAGCGAAGGCTATTACGCACGCTTGTCCACGAGCTGACCCGGCGCGAAACACAGGCTCGATCGCACGTTCGGCAAACGCTTCGGCGGCCTACGCCGCCGAGGAATTGGTCGCTGAAATCGGCGCGGCGTTCCTGTGCGCGGAGCTTCAGATCACGCAGGAATGTGCGTGCCGATCACGCTCGTATCTCGCGCAGTGGCTGAAGCTGATGAAGGTCGGATTCCCGCGCGGTTTTCGCTGCCGCCGCCACGAGGAAAACATCGGCGCCTGCTCCTTCACCACTGGCTGAACCAGGCTGCGCGCCCCTCGTATTCACGGCGAAAGGCGTCGACACTAGTGAACAGTATTAGGATTTGCGCGGTGACGTTTTTTGGTTCGATGGCAGGCATGTCGGTACCCCGCGTGGTGTGTGATGCGTCGGCAGGCTAGGCCACCGGCAGTGAACGTTGGTCGCAAGCAGATGACGCAACCCTTTGCTGTTTGCGCAGATTCCTGAGCTCCTGCAACAGTATAGGCAGCGGCTCGGTGGCGCAGCCGACGAGCTGACAGTCATTGTGCGCAACTTCGACGAGGACTCCCGCCGCTCGGGTTATGACCGATCGGGCGCACTCGGTGTGATGGCGAAGAACCCAGAACGACTGGTGCGCGACCAGGCGCAGCGAATGACGGAATATGTTCGAAGGCTGGACCGGCTGAACGAGCAGCAATCGGCTTTGGCGAGTGGCGTCACGCCTGCGGCCATCCTGGCGGTAGCGGTTGACTACGACAAGCCGATCATGGCGCAAGCCTGGAGCGCCTATGCACCCGCGCTTCCGACGACCCTCACGGGCATTGTATTTGCGATCATCGGCTGGTGCTTGCCTTATGCTGCATTCTTGGTTCTCGGCGCTGTTGCCGGCTCACGAGGCAGAGTCGCTGCGTGATCCGACGAAACCGAGATTCATCGGCAGGGGGACAGCAAACCGAGCCGTCAAACTCCGCGCGGCGTTTCTATACCTCAACTCTTGTTCGCGGTCTTCACCGCGAGCGGCTGCTGGATGAAGCGCCATAGCGGCAACGCATCACTTTTGTGGTCGGATGATACCAGTGGCGCGAACCAGTTGGGCCGATGTTCAAGTTCAATTTGCACTGAATCCGGTTCTCCATTGGCCCGTTGCGAATAGTGGCGGGAAAACATCCGGCTCAGCGTGCCGATTATTTCAAATCTCTCAGTGTCCTCGTTGAGCCGTTCCTCGGGCAGCCAAGAAAACTCGATCGCCGACAATCTTCCGTCAGTGACAATGGCCTTGGTCTCCTGCTCGGCCCATTCCCCGAGATTCATGAATATCCACGCGATCTCCTGCTCGTCCGCACGCGTGAGGACACGATCCTCACTGAGCATCGTGACCTCTCGAACCGTAAAAGGCGCCATTCCGTCGGGGCCGATGGCGTTGGGCGTGTCGGCGGTTAGCCGAAGTGTGAGCGGCGGCGTTGTGCCGATTGTCATATCGCCGAGCCTGCCCAGCTCATTGAAGCAGACGGCATGTTTCATGTCGAGCTTGAGGTAGCCATTTTCATCCAGCAGATCGTGCGGGGATACGAGCGTCCAGATGCCCCATCTGGCCCAATAGACGGCCACCTTGAGCGCGGCCCGTGTTGCCCGCGCGTAGCTGTCGAGCGAGGACAGATAAGACGGTGTCATGATCTGACGTTCTTGCCGGACCGGATCTGCCTCGTAGACGTTCTTGACTTCGACCAGCCATTGCTCGTCGTCTTCCAGTACGATTCTGAAATCGGGCGCCCGATATCTGCCGACAGGATAGACGCGCCCGGTATCTTCGACCTTCATCAGCTTGTAATGACCAAGCGCCACCACCATGGCTTCGAACATTGCCGCGGTTCGTTGGCCCGCGATCAGAATGTCATCGGTCAATGCCTTGTCAAGCTGCGCGCCGATCGCCGCCAAAAATTCCTGGGCTGTCTGGGGCGCCGTGACCGAAATCTTTCGCTCGCGGCTGAAGCGGGCATAGAGATTGAGAAGATCAAATGGTTTGCTCATTTTGGCGTCGCTGCCTTGAATTTACGCGTGGGAAAGGTCGGGCCTACGACTTGGTGAAATCGGCAACCTGGTCGGCTTCCAAGTTAGCTGACCCGCCTAATCGGCCGAACTCATAAAATCATCTGAGCCAGCCCGCAGGGAGCCCAAGCGAACCGAATAGTCCGACGCCAGCGTCGCGCAGATTTCCTCTGCCCGTGCGCGGTCGTTGGTCATTGCCGCAACATGCCAAGGAGCGTTGCGCACCACCGCCCAACCGCGCACCCATCCCGGGTTCGATGGGTCGACGTGAGGGAGGTTGCGTTGAGGACCTGGGATCGGCGCAAACCAGAAGGCGTAGGATTGCGCACCGTCGCTTCCCGGCTCGTCGCTTGAGCTGACGAGGCCGATCACCTCTCCGTCCTGGTTGAACACGGGTCCTCCGCTCATACCGCCTGGCCAATGGCTGTCGACCGCAAATGTCGGCCAAGGACGATGTTCGCGGCCACTCGGCAGCACTGCCGTTACGCGGCCAATAGACCCATACATGCGCTCGGTCAGAACATCCGTGTCGATCTCGCGGTCCTGTATCGAACGCAGTTCGGGAAATCCCACCGCCATGACTTCATCGCCGATCTCGGGCCATTTTCCGGTCAGCCGCAGGGGCAGAAAATCGCGTACTTCGTGCAGGCGCGTGTTGTCCGCTTTGAACGACAGCGTCATGCAGTCGAGTGACATGCGGCTCGAGTCACGGTTGAGCAGCCAATCAAGGGCAATATCTTCTGGCGGGGTGCGAAAGGCGGTCGCTGACGCAATCACGACCATCCCGGTCGACCCCAATCGGGGCGCGCCGCCCCGGGTTGAGCAGACCTACAACCGTCGACCGCGGGCGCGAAGGCCCGAGCCATGCTTCAAGCACGTGCTGCGCGGTCAGATATCCTCCGAAGGCGTCGATCCGGAACGCCGTGCCGAGACCAGAGACGCGGTCTGTGTGGTTGTCGATTGCCAGTAAGGAGATAATCGGATGGCGAACCCCCGTCGGGCCTTGTATCTGAAACTGGCGGGGATCGTCTCCGGGTGCGGGGGTGACTGGAAAGGGCATCGTCCAGTCTAACACGGCAAGGCTAATCGCCCTAAGGCGCATTCAATGTAAAGGCTCATCCGAGTCACAAAAAAACCGGCGCCGCTGTTTTGAAACGGCGCCGGTTTCTTTGTCAAAGGTCTAGTGAGCGGCGGCACCTTGCTTGATCGCAGAGGCGAAGTCTTCGACAACACGAACAAATAGATCGGGATCACGCAGTGCGTTCTTGAGCTCCTCAGTCCAATCCGGATTCGACTCGGTCCACTTGATCAGCGCGGTCGCCTTGACGCCGCGATGCTTGATCAGGAAGTTGGAGATCTTTGCCGGCACCGCGCCCGCGACAAACGCGGCTCTAGCCGGTGCGGCGCGCGCCAGAAGAATGAAAGCCCGCGAGAAGCTCGCGAGATCATCCTCTTCCGCGAGTTTGGTGAGGAGGTCCAGTACAGGACCGGAAGGGGTCGTGTAGGCTGCCGAGCCCTGGGATGCGATCGCCTCGGCAATGCGGTGCAGTGTTTCTGGGGGCATGCTCTTAATTCCTTCGTCAAGGCCGGCGAGCGCTTTTGCTTTTGCCCTGCGATCGGCGGCGAGGTTTCTGATGTCGTTTGCGTCTTGTTCGGTGGGCACCCACACACGGACTTCCTGCCAGCCTTCAGCCAGGCGAACGTCGCGCTGGCGTCTTACTCGCCTGACTACCGTAGGATCGGCCACGAAATGTCTCCGTACTGTCGTTACCCGATATATACGTAACGACAGTACGGGCAAGGGGTTCCTTGATGGAACCTAAGAAACGTTATATAGGGCCCACCACCAGTCGCTTTATTGAAGTATATATAAACAACCTTTATTATGGCGTCGGACTTGGCTCTTCTGCGAAAGGTTTCTCTTGAACCGCGATAATCTCACTCACGCCGTTCGGGAACGATTGCAGCGGCTTCCGGCGCCCTATGCGGCGCATTACGGCGTGGTTCCGCTGCCCCCGCCTGAGGACGGGGTTGCCGCGGGGTCGGTCCTTGCCCGGCTCAGGGCGGCGGATGCAGCCTTGGTGCGCGTCGAGACGCTCGCGGCCGAACTAAAGGACCCGTATCTGATCAGCCGCATCTTGCCACGGCGGGAAGCTGTCAGCAGCTCGGCGATCGAAGGCACCAACAGCACGCTTGACGAATTGCTGTCCGGTGAAGAAAGCGAAGATTCCCAGCAGGGCGAGGCGGTAGTTCAGGTGCGTGACTACGCGCTCGCGCTCGATGACTTCCTGCCGCGGGCCAGACAAGAGAAACTGGAAATCTTCACAAGCGGTTTGGTGCAGGATCTGCATCACGCCGTCATGCGCGGCGACGCAGAATACAAGGACAAGCCCGGCGATCTTCGCCAGGTTGTGGTCTGGATCGGTGGCAGGGGCGATATTGCTTACTCGACCTACAATCCGACGCCGCCGTCTGACATTGCCGCGTGTCTTGAGGACACGATGAAGTACATGCGCTGCGAGGGCATGCAGGCGATGTACCAGAGCTTCATTGTGCGAATGGCGGTTGCGCATGCACATTTTGAGGCAGTCCACCCGTTTCGTGATGGCAATGGCCGCGTCGGCCGTCTCCTCCTGCCGTTGATGATGGCGGCGGAAGGCATGATGCCG
Organism: Bradyrhizobium sp. 76; assembly: GCF_023073025.1. Taxonomy (NCBI): domain Bacteria; kingdom Pseudomonadati; phylum Pseudomonadota; class Alphaproteobacteria; order Hyphomicrobiales; family Nitrobacteraceae; genus Bradyrhizobium; species Bradyrhizobium sp. 76. The sequence goes on along the minus strand of NZ_JADPIS010000080.1, from coordinate 22,038 downwards.
ATTTACCTGTCACCGTACATTGAAGCCCACAAGGCGGCTTATTATGAATCGCTCAAAGCGGCTCAGCAGCGCCTCGATTGGCATGAAGCGGTCGGATTCATGGCAGACGCAATTGTCGGCACCACGGATGAGCTGCTGAAGACGCGCGACGCTTTGTCTGCAATTGGCGATCTATGGCGAAAGCGGCGCAAATTTCGCCAGGGCTCAGCGAGCCTGCGAGCACTCGATGTTCTGCCGCACTATCCGGTGCTGACCGTCAAGCGTCTGGCCTCGCTTCTCAGCATTACGGTGCCTGCAGCCTCGCAAGCGGTAGAGCAACTGGTCGAGAATAAAATCTTGAACGAGCGTACCGGCTATGCGCGCAACCGCGTCTTCGCCGCCCCCGACGCGCTGTCGATCATTAACCGCCCGTTCGGCGAAGAACCCATTCTTCCCGGTGCGGACACCTGACGGCCGGTATGCCGGGGTGACAATCGGTGAAGCCGCGAATTGCGTCTTCGCCCCGCCGCCGGTCATGCCGTCGGCGGGACTTCCTTGAGACACAGGCGATTTTCCATAGCACGCGATCCCGCAAATGCTCAATGATCACGCCGGACGAAGGGAGATTCGGTAGATGGTCGAGGCGATTCTCCGAAGGACACTCAAAAGAGTGGTTGACCTTGCATCGATGCACAGCATCACGAGTGATGCGCTCATAGCGATGAGCAAGGACGATTATCAGGTTCTCCGTCGCGCGGCGACGCGCGCGCGGCTCGACAGGAAAGCGCGTTTCGTCTGCGCGAAATGCGGACATGCCGTCTATGCTCCGCGCGAAGGCCGGACCGGCCAGCCTTACTGGAAACACCACCCGGGTGCCCCACAGCTTTGTCCCTGGTGGACGGGGACGCCGGCCAGCGTCGATATCGTTAGCGCGCAGCAATTTGACGGAGCGCAGGAAAGCCCGCTGCATGCTAAAATCAAACATATCGTCGGTGAGTTATTGACCAACGATCCGCGCACGACCGCAGGAAGCGTCGTTGTCGATGAGTATCTCATCCTAGAGAATGGACGGCGGCGGCCGGACGTACGCGCGATCTATGATCGCATGCCACTCGTCGTGGAGGTTCAACTTGCAACCACGCAAATCCCCATCATCGTGCAACGCGAAGATTTCTATGAGAGCGCGTCCATTCGCCTGATTTGGCTCACCTGGAATTGAGCCACCCACGAGCGGCCGATTACTCAGTTCGTTTGAGGACATTTTCTACTCCCACGACAAGAACCTGTTCTCAATTGACGATGAAACGATAGCCCTCTCCAGACAGCGGGGCGAGAAGTAATCTTGCGCGCGTTCTGGCTGGATGAAGACGCATGGCGCTCGAAATTGGTCACGATTTCCGACCTCAATTGGATCGAGGGGGGGCGCGCAAACGCGGTCCCGTCGAGGCCGCCTTGGCATCATGACTTTCTGTCGCGCTGGCGCGGCGCGCTCGGCGAAAGAGGTACGAAATGGAAAGAGCGTGAGATCCTGTTTGGCGAACTCGTCGCCAAAGTGGCGATTCCGGGGAGCGACGTCAACGAGCTGCACGCGCTCGATGTGGATGCATTGATCAACTGCTTACTTTCCCTGGTCGACGGTCGGCCAGTCGGATCGCGGCAGCAGAATCTTGTCGAGGTGCTGAACTCCTTCCTCAATGTCGAGCGACGACAGCGCTATGTGCGCCTCATTCGGACCTTCGCCCGACTGACCAACAGGGACGCTCTCTTTGAAATCGAGAGTGTTCGCAACAAGATCGTCAAAGCTCGCACAGTGGTGCAAGACGATCGCCAAAGCGTGTCGGGAAAGATCGCGCTGGCCTTGTTCCCGGAGATATTCTCTTCAGCTTGACGCAATGCCAGCAGCGTATCTCAGCGCTTGACGTATTCTGTAGCGCAATCAAGTGAGTCGAGGATTGCGGACGGGGCCAGATTGCCTGTGGGGGCAGCGGCTTGGTAGGAGACGATGGCGCAACAAGGTGGAAAATATCGTGCATTCCGTAGATAGTGACGACCTCGAAGCGAAGCGCATATGCTACGCCTGCATTGGCGAGCAGTATCTAAGCGATGAAGTTCGCGCAAAGGGCAAACGCGCCAAGTGCAGCTATTGCGACAAGGCGCGTCGTACCTTCAGCCTTGACAAGATGGCCGCACGTGTGGCGACCGCGTTCGAGCAGCACTACTATCGAACGTCAGATCAACCAAACGACTACGAATATATGCTCCAGCGCGACAAGGAGCTGAGCTACGAATGGAATCGACATGGCGATGATGTCGTGTACGCCATTCAAAACGCCGCCGAAATCCCTGAAGACGCGGCCCAGGACGTCCAGTCAATCCTGGAGGAGGAACATAGCGATTTCGACAGCGCGGCCATGGGTGAAGAGACGGAGTTCGCGAGCGACAGTTACTATCAAGAGAAAAAGGTCAGCGATGATGCTTGGCGCGAGGAATGGTATCGGTTCGAGAATTCACTCAAGACCGAGGCGCGTTTCTTCAGTCGCACCGCAGCTACGCATCTGGCGGCCATCTTCGACGGGGTGGATGCTTTGCGGACGCGGCAGGGGCAGCCTCTGGTCGTAGATGCGGGGCCCGGAACGCCCTTCCATACACTCTCTCGTGCCCGGGTCTTCCAGTCCGAGGACAAACTCGAGGTGGCGATGTGTCGGCCCGACCTCCAGCTCGGGTCGCCGCCAGCGCTGGTGGCTGCGGCAGGTCGCATGAATGCGCGGGGCATTTCTGTGTTCTACGGCGCCAACGATCCCAAGGCCGCCATCGCCGAGGTGCGGCCTCCCGTTGGAAGCAAGGTTGCCGTGGCGCAATTCGAGATTATCCGAAAACTCCGGCTGCTCGATCTGACGGCGCTCAAGAATGTCCAGATGCGCGGAAGCATCTTTGACCTCGATTTTGCGCGCCGGCTGGAACGAGCGCAATTTCTGAAATCTCTGAGCAACCGTATCACCCAACCGGTCATGCCCGACTTTCGAGTATCTGGCAACGCAAGCCATCGCCGATTTTCTCGCAACGGAATCCTCGGTGCCCATTGATGGCATTATCTTCCCGTCGGTTCAGGTCGCGGGAGACGTGCTCAACGTCGTCCTATTCCACAAGGCTGCGCGCGTCGAGGCGATGGAAATTCCGAGCGGGACCGAGATCAGAGCCAGGACGGGGCAAAGTACCGCGGAGGGGTGGGAAGTCGATTACTCGGTATTCGAGGAGGTGCCGCCGCGGCCAAAGGTTGATGAAGAAAAGGAAAAATCGCCAGGATGGCCCGACTTCGATGCCATGCCGGCGTTGGCGGGAGAACGGGTCGATTCCGATCTGCGGGAGCCAAGCCTTCGCGTCATGCCGGACAGCGTCAGCGTACACCATGTGGAGGGCGTCGTCTTCAAGACAGACGAGTATCAGGTGCGTCGTTCCCGCTGGGAGAAGGACGATCGATCGCCGTTCTAAATTTACACCCGGTCACGAGAAGGTGTGTGATGGCGGCGGCGACTAATGGCGCTGACGCATGAGGCGCTTTCGCCGGCCACAAGCAGTGGCACGAAAATTCCTACGACGACCGCGAACGTATCGATGAGAACAGCGGCCCGAATTGGGATGCGCCAGCGCTTGCCTGCAAGGGAATAGCTTTCATTCTTCCTTTGGCGACCACGGATCAGGCAGGCTGACAATGTCGGCGAACCGCTTTCCGTCCCGAAACATCCACTTGTCGTCGTCCGCCTCAAATCGGTTGATCTCTCGTAGCTCGTCCGGAAGAGGGTGGTCCGCCCAAGGATGAACTGCGAGTACCGGCTGCCATTTCTCCTCTCTCAGCTTCGACAATCCTGTCTCAGGTAACAATAGAACTGCGCTCACATGCGTGTTCCGCGGACCGTTAGGCCCATGCCAAAATCCATTCTTTGCGCGAGTGATATGAGCCGAGCCACCGTTGAACTGCACGATCTCGTCGCCAAAGACGGCGTCTCCGTAACGCATCCGAGTAATCAGCTCGGCGCAGTCATCCGCCGGCATTCGACGCCGCGGTGAAACGAAAGCACCGTCAGTTGCATTCGCCTTCGTCTCTCTACGCTCGAAATCAACCGGTAAAGCGCCCGGAATGACCGCCGCAAATCACATCGCTGCGCGATTTCGCACCCGCCCATTCGATGTAGTCGTTTCATCAATAATCCGTCGGACCGGAATAAACCTCGCATCAACGACATAACTTCGGTGCTTTAGTATTGGATTTTGGGCACGTTGACGAACGCTCTGAGTGTCGCGAATGATTGCGCTCATGGACGAAACTGAAGCCTAGGAGAACTCTCCCAATGCGCCGCGAATTGCCGCCCCAGTTGTCGACCTCCCATCGTTCTCGCCCCGGCGACATGACGCTCCCGGACGTCGTCAAACTTTGCAACCTGTCCCTGAACGTGCCCGTCGACCGCTTTTGCGAAGTCGCTGGAATTGGGACAACCAGATTTTATGAGCTAGTGAAGGACGGCGTGATCCGCGTTCGAAAGAACGGACGCCACACGACTGCTCCTGTGGAAGATTTGTTCCAGCTTCTGCGCGGCGATCAAGCCGCCGCCTAACCTTCCACTTCGGCGCGCGCGGTTCCGTCCCGCGTCAGCGCCGGCGCCGACCCGGCGGACGTACCCGGGCGGCGCTAGCGGCGGCGCGCTGCGGTCTCTGAACCTTTCCCCAGCGCGCCGCTCTTCATCCAGCAGATCGGGAGTTGACCGATGAAGCGCCGACGCAAGGCAGTTCCTTCAGCGCACATTTACGCGTTCCCGTCGGCCCGCCACCGTCGGATCGTCGCTTTCATAGCCGCCGAAATGCGCAAGCGACCGTCGGCTGACGACGCTGAGAAATATTGATCGAGCACCTTGACATGGAGTGGGGCCGGCTCGCTGGGCTGGGCATCACCGATGCCGAAATCGAACAGCATTGCCACGCTTTCGGGAAGGCCGCTTGGCAGATCGTCTTCGCAGATCGTCGGACTTGGGGGGCAGCATGACTGAACGGGCCGTGTCGCGCGCCGTGCGCAGCGCCCGGCGCGAAGTGGCGCCGGCTCAGGAAGGCGATCCCCGGCTTCATGTCCGCATCGCCGAGCCGAAGGCGAAGGTCTTACTTTTGCCCGGCCGCTTCCGGGACGCCGCTTACATCAAGCGCCACGTCGAATTCGTTCTGACGCGACCTGCCGAGCAAGGCGAGCAGCATGTTCGGCGAAATCTAAACGCGATCCGTCGGACACTGGATGAAATAGGCGCTGATCATTTCACCATCGACGCGGAAGTCCGGCGCATCGAAGCAAAGGTCCGCGCCGAACTGTGGCGGCAGGTTCTGACGCCGGGCGGTGACCAATGAGCACCGCTGCCGCACGCCGGCTTACCGGGCCGCGGTGGCGCGCCTAGAGCAGGCCCGGGCGCCGGCCGCTGAACAGTGGCCCGAACCGCCGCCTTCGATCGTGATCACGTCCGCGGCCGACCGGCGGGCCTTCCAAGGTTGCTTTGAGCAAGCCGAAGGGTTCGAAGGGCAGCCGCTCTATCGCACGATTTGCCGATGCCAACGGGACGGTCCACCCCGACGCGGCCTGGCTCAACCTGCTCAAGCCCGATCGTCTCCGCATCGCACTCGCCGCGGTCCGGGGGGATACCGAACGTTGGGGAGGCAAGCGGGCTAGGCAACGACTGGAAGGGGACCTGACAGCGCGAATTGTTGCAGCGGAACGATACGGAGCCCAGTGCGCCAGAGCTATCGAAGTCTCCGGTGTCGAAGCCGCGAAGGACGCAGCACACATAGAAGCAAAGAAAATCCATTATTTGCTGTATAGAATTCGCCAGCACGCGCCGCTTACCGTCTCAGGAATGTTGATCTTGGCGCGCGGCATGATGCTGTTCGAGGAAGTGCAGAAGAGCAACTATTGCGGCGGCGAACAGGGGCGAGGTCTGCTTCTGGGCCGCGAGTTAGCAAGTGCGGTCCTTCGCGTCGCCGGAATTGCGGCATAACATCGTCGAATGGGGCGGCGGCTTCCGCCGCCGTCCTCCGGGCCATCTTTACGAAAAAGGTCAACCATGGGCGAGCGAAGGCGAAGACGAATGATGATGGCATACCATGAAGCGGCCCACGCAGTGCTGGCTCGCCGTCAAGGCCTAGCATGCGCGGAAATACGTATGTCAGGATCGGTCGGAGCCTTAACCGCTTCGGCGTCTTATGAGAGTGGAGAAGCAGTAGAAGCGAAGATTGCGGGGTACGAGATCGATGGCGCTGTAGCATTAGCAGGACCAGTCGCGAACGTTCGTTTCTCAGGGCGTCCCAGCTCGTTTTCTGACGGCGCCGAAAGCGACTTGCAGATTGCACAAGTGGCGGCCGGTTCTATTGCTCTACTGAAATCTGGCCAGTCGTTGCCCGGCGCTGGGAACGAGGAGCTTGAACTTCCCCGGGACGTCCTTCGGCAGGCGAACGACATACTGGCCGTCATCTTGCAGAATTGTGAAGCGTTGGTCGACGAGCACTGGGCCGAGATTGATCGTGTAGCGAAAGTCCTAATGCACCGCGATCTGATTACGGCCAGTGAACTTGACCAGCTTATAGCCAAAACACCCAGCTGAATTGCATGTACCAAGCTGACCGCTCTGAACGCATCAAGGCTTTGGTGAAGGTCGCTCTAGCGATCCTTCCGGAACGCTGCCGGTTTCATTATCCAAGCGCTCGACGGCCGGGCCCGCGTTTACGACTTCCGATACAACCATATGGCGCTGTCCTTGCGTCGGCAGATCGACAATCCAGCGCACACCAGAAAACTCGAAATTAGGTTCCACGGCGAGCGGGTGTTGTTTGCGGAGTGGACCGACGATGGCTTTACCAAACGGTCATATAGGTCGGGTGATTGGGAAGCGCGGCTACGTCGGTGCGAACGGATACCCGCGCTGGCCGGGCGGGTCAAAGCAGCGACATGAAGCCCGACCGACCATACTGGCCGGCGGCGCTGCGGCTGGGTCAAGCCGCGAGCTATTGCGGGCTGTCGGTCCACATGTTGAAGGCCGTCTGTCCGATCAAGCCGATCGAGTTCACGCAATCAAGCCGCGGCAATCTGTATCTGCGAGCTCGGGCCAAAACCATGCCTGCCCGAGGTCGCGTTCACTTCGATCTAGGTAATCGTCAGGCGACGTTCTATCCCGAAGTAGCGTCTGATATCGATGTCGTGGTTCGCTTGCTGTACTTGGTGGAGGTCATCAGCGCGAAGCCGACGACGGCCAAGATCGCGACCGCGGCAACCACGACGATCAGTTTCAGGAAGAACGTCCCGGCTATGTCGTTCGCCGGGGAGAACTGTTTACCGGCGGTCGGGGAAATCCAGCCGATGACGATGCGGATCGCTAGAAGGACGATCGCGCCGGCGAGAGCCAGGATCAAAATGATTGCCAATAGCAGCTCCCCTGCAACACTCCGGAGGCGGCCGGGTTTTGCACCGACGGACATTACACTCGTGATTGGCGCGAGGAATTCTCCCGCGGTGGTTTTCCCCGTTTAATGCGGCCTAGCGGCGCGCCGCGGTGGCGCTTTTCCGCGTCCCTGATCTGGCGCGCCTCGTGGAATTCTTGGCGGGAGATACCGACGTCGGCCGCTGTCGGCTTGCTAGCGTTCCGGGTGGTAACTCTAGGCAGATTATCTCCAAGACGCGCAACTTCACCCCGCGCTTGCGCTGCGTCGTATTCGTCGGCAAGCCGACGCTTTGCCTGCGCCTCGATATTAAGCGCATCGCCTTGCGCGCGGTAGGCGGCGCAGATCAGTTCGTCGTGGGCCTTCTTCGCCTTCGCGAGCCGCGCTTGAAGCTTCGCTGCAGTATAGGCAACGACAGCACGGCCGCGGGCGTCGAGTTCATCGACCGAGAATGCCTCAACCTGCGCAGCTGACATGGTCGGCGCCTTCCGTTGCTTGCCGTGGCGGCCGGTTCGTTTTTCAACTGGTAACTGCTTTCCAGTTGATCGACGGGCTATCGCTACGGTTGGGTGACTGACGCCGATTTCCGCCGCGATAGCGCGGTCAAACTTCTCCGGGTTAGCAGCGATTGCTTCGGCCGTGCGCTGCGCGGCAGAGAGATACGGCGCGCGGCGCAAGAACCCCGTTGAGCCGCCCTCACAGGCCATGATCGCCGCCCGCAAAGTTTGATGGAGCGACGGCGCTCAAAGAATGAGAGATGGCTGTTGGCTGCACTGCAACGCGTGATGGCGCGCTCGACTAGGATGCAAAAGGACAGGTCCGCGCTCCTATCGCTTGCCAAGGGGGCCTGATATTTTGTCGCGTGCCGAACTTTTTGGTCCATATTTTTCGAAGACGCTGCAAATTCGATCGTGCCCCGGTGGGAAGTTTTATTCATGCAAAGCGATTTAAGCTGCGCCGAGCGTAACGCGGCGAGTACCGCTGAGGTCGAAGAGTTCGCAGCCGAGCCCCTCGCGACCGGCAGACCCGTAGCTGCAAACGATAACATTGAGGACGGGCCGTGGCTGCTCGTTCCATTTCCTGACGATTGGTGCGCGACGTGTTGAAACATAGTCCAAGAACCTAGCCCCTTGGCGCGGGTAGCGTCGCGACGGTAGAATGTTCGTAGACGACCGCTGACTAACAAGAAGGCACAATGAAATTTGCCGAGACCAGGAACACTATTGATCGCAGCGAGGTTTGTTCTTCATCAGAGGCTAGGCGTTGCGGAGTTCTCTTCCATGGCTACCCAGATCGTAATGGACAGCACAGGCGACAGCAGACATTTTTTTGAGGAAGACGACCCCAAGGGGCTCGCCGAGGCCGAGCGGCGCTTCAAGATGTTTACCGGCCGGGGATTTACCGCTGCCACTCGGACCCCGGCCGGCGATCTCAAGCTGATACGGACATTTGATCCAACAGCGAAGGAAACGCTGTTCTATCCGCACTTAGTCGGCGGTTAGAACCGTCGTAGCACCGAAGATGTTTTTGTTCGGACGCAACGTCGCGCAGGGCGCGCGTTTGCGCGCCCTGCGCGCGCTCTATCGGAGCTTCAACGAGCAAAATGGCCCGGAAGCGCGTGCACGCCGTCTTTTGCGGGAATGGTTATCTCCAGAACAGCGCGCGCAATTTGATGTCAATGGCTTTTTTGAAGTCACTGGTTCTCTTACCGGCCGTCGATACCGAATTCATCAGTGCACCATGAGCAATGTTTTGGAGCTGGATGAAAAATTGGAGCCTAAGGTGGGATGGTGCTTCCTCCCCGAACGGGTGTTGGCAGTTGGCGATGTGATGCTCGCCCAGAAGATCGCACTCGAAACCGACGAAGCCGCGGTTCTCGCGATCGCCAAGTCGTTTTCTCCGAGACTGCCGTTTGTGCCCCGAGCAGTGCCGCGCGGTCACTAGAGCTGATCATGGGCGGGGCCGCCGCTTGTGGCGGCGACCCCTAGCCGCGAAGCCGCCGGTACGCGAGACGAGGACGACTTCGCGACTGCATCCAGCATCGGCGCCGCCGGCGGCAGGCGCAAGGACGTCTGTGCGTTAGTGTTACTTGGGCTGCTTGACGGCGCCTGATGGCTTCGCAGATGGGGACCGCGAGGCGATCGCTTCAACCTTTTGTAGCGTTCGTGCGAACTCAGACCGCAGATGTTGGACGTGCGCGACGTCCCTCGGCTCTGACAGAAACGCGATCTTCACGAGGAAGCGGTTCAACAGCGACGCTATTCCAAGATTTTCGGAATGTTGCGAACGCAGTACGGTGAGTTGCCGACGCATCTCGACGAGATCAAGCGGTTCGTGGTCCGGCTGCTTTTCCAAACGAAACCGCCTGCAATCAAACGAAGCGCCGCGTCGAATATGGTGGTGCGACGACTTCGCCTTGGGTGGAGCCAGACGGGCAATGTCCGGCGCTCAGAAGGTAACGCTTCGCAGCGATGCTGCAATCGAGTTGCAGAATTAAGCTTGATGCAGCGAGATCAGGTTAATTCTGGAACAGCCGTGCTGCCGATCTATAGCTCCCGTCCCGTCGCCGGGTGGCTGCGGTTCTTCACCTTGATCCAGTGCTTCTGCCGGCCGCCACGGTGAGGCCGATCGCGATGCTTGGATACCAGCCCCTCAAGACCCATGCGATAAGCGGCCCGGAATAGCTCAGGGCTGATCTCGCCGCGATCGGGAATGCAGCGTCTCAATCACGGGAGCCGTATTTCGTAAGCCGAGCTGGCCTTACTCCCAGCCGCGCCGGCCTATTGGTCCTTCTGCCGAATGCTCGCGGTGGAGGCGGGCCATCTCGCGATTGGGCCGCGTGATGAAGTCGCGCTCGACGCAAAAGCCGGCCGTAATTGAAGCGGTCAGTGCAAGGCCGCAGGCGAGGTAGCTATTCATGAAATCCCACAAAATGTTGCTGCCCGCGACTACAAGAAAAGTGAGTGCCATGACAGTATCGCGAAATGCCCGAACCATGTTGCCCTCAACTGATTGGCGAGGCTTCACTTAGCATTGCAACCATGACGATCAGCGGCGTCGATGGGGTATCCGGCGCTGTCTTTCTGCACGGAGTGCGCGCTCGCTGAACCAACCGGCCAGCAGGACCGCAAAAGCGGCAATCTCGCCGGCGGCCGCCCATCGGATCAGCGAAGCCCGGTCGTCTGCTGGCATCGCCGCGAGCGCATCAAGTTCGGCGCCCTTGTCCAGCGATGTACCGGCGAGGCGGTCTAGATCGGGGCCTGGCGCCTTGGCGAAGTCGGCGCAAGCGGCAGCCCGATAGGCATCGCCGACGGCGAACCGCCTACTGTTGTGGATCGTCGATGTCGAACGCGCCTAAACGGTAATCTTCGCCCACCGATTGCTCAGTCGTTGGCCCCACACTCAAAGTGAACGTCGCGTCGGGATAGCGCGTCCACACTTCGATGTCGTCTGACGTAACGGTTAGATAGCCGAAGAGGCATTTGTAACGGCCGGGCTCTGTCATGCGGCCGATCTTGTCCCAATTGATTTTGTTAACGCGCACGCCCTAGCTCCACTCGTTTTCGGGGAGCGAGCCGGGCGGCGGCTTGAGTTCTTCTAGGCCGGCTTCGATAGTTGTTATTTCGTCTTGGACGGCCTGAACAGCGTTCGCGGGATCGATGCCGCAGACAGCGTGTAGTTCGCCCAGCATCTTGCGCCGATGCGCGAGCAGGTCCGTCAAGGCTCGTCGGTCCCGCACCTTCACGTAGCCGCCGACGATCATTTCCATGGCTGTTGACACTGCGTTGCCTCCACTGCGCCTTTGAGTTATCGCGGCCGGCTAAGTTCCAACAGACCGGCTTCGGTCATACGATATTCGACGCCTTTGCCGGTTGAGCGTCGCTCCATCCATCCGTTTCGTAAAAGAGCGAGCGTCGTTCCGGGGCTGTCGGGAAGCTTTAACGAAGACACCCAATCGCGGTCACGAAGACGATCGAGAAATTGCCGGTGATAGTGCTTAAAAAGCGACCTGCGCTTTTCTTGCCGACGGATGTCTCGCAGTATCGTTTCAGGCGGGAGTTCGGTTTCCATGCGGTTTGTTGCCATCGCATGGTTTACGATCACTTAACGATCGGGAACAGCCGGCAATCTTTTCTGAATGGTTCATGGTTGTTGTTTTGCGGCATGGGAGGACGCATCTGCTTGGTTCGTGCCCACTGTCAGGCGAAGCTATGCTCGCCTGGTCCATCGAGGTTGAATTGCATCCGCTTGTAGCCGATAGCATCAAGTCGACCGATGACCAGCCCGACTGCCAGAAGGGCAGTCTTTGACCTTGCTCAAGGCGGTTTGAGACAAGGGCGCTTAGAACCCAACACGCAGCCGAACGGCGCCGCCATGACGTTGCTCAGGTTGTGGGCCCGGGTTCCTAGGAATACCGGGCCCGCCTTGTTTTACCGGCTCAGGTGGCGGCCGCGATCCGCCGAGAGATGCTCCACATTGGCATTGAACTTCCGTTACGGCGCGCAGGCGCCGCGGTCCCAGCTGGGCGCGTGTTTGGCGTCGGCGCCGGCCCATGCCAAGCCTGCATGTTGGGCTGGCCGGATCAATAACCAGTGTGCAACATGACCGGGCTGTCGAGTGCCGGCAGTCCTACGGCCCCGCGCTGCGGTAGGTGCGGACCCCGAAACGCGGGGGCGACTTGGCTATCCTGTCCAACTTCCCTAGCGGCTTGGAAGCGGCCGCGGGCTGCATGGACTGTCGCAGCGGCGCTGTCTCGGTACTCGCTCGGCGCGCTTCACAAGAACGCCGGATGACCGGCCCTACCGCGGGCCGAATTGGGAACGCGGGCGCGCATACCGATCACGTCAACCCGGATCGCGCGGGAAATAAATCAGCCACATTTCGCAGCGGCCTTAGTCCCGTGCCGGCGCCACCCGGGCGACACAAAGATCGAGAATGGTCCCGGCGCTGCAACCAACGATCGCAAGGAAGCACATGTTGAGCAGCACCGCATCACCTATCTCCGCATGCTTGATGCCGATGCGGAAGGCGCTGACTGGCGCGAGGTATCGCGGATCATCTTGCGCATTGACCCGGAACGTGAGCCAGCGCGCGCTCGGCGCGCGTTCGAAAGCCATCTTGAGCGCGCGAAATGGGGCGCTGACAGTGGGTACCGTCGGTTGCTGCGGCAAGGATGGCCTTCGGCTCGCTGAAAGGGCTAGGTCACGACAATGGCCGGCGGGCATCGCTGCCGCCGGCCATCGCTTTGCGCTACCTGTGGCTGGGGGGCTGATCGGCAGCGCTGATGGTAAGCCTGCCGAACCCCGATTAACAACCCGTTAACCAATTCGGGCAGGCTCTGGCTATTTCGCGGGCAACAACGCGGCGGTGTGCTGGGACCTGCGTTGAACCAGTTCAGTGCTTTCGCAGCGGTATTGCCACATCCACGACCACGCCTCCGCCGTCTCTGGTGAACGCCTGACACCCGACTGCTGCGTTAGGAAGAGCAACGGTAGCTTGTTCGCCGTCGTCGTTGAGTGCGGTTCTCTGGCATCGATGAGCCGCCGCCTGTAGTTTTTTCGGATCGACACCCGTGACCGCGCTTCCGGCCGTCGCGGCGAGGGCAAACCAATCATTTGACGGGAAGCCGCTCGCGTTCACAAACTTTGGATCGCTAATTAAAACCCTGTCCGGCTTCTTGAAAAAGACACTGCCGCCGGAGGCCGAGAGAAGTGATCGAAATGCGTGTTTCCCGCTCGATGATCCGAGCCGTTATCTCCCTGCATTCCGGCGGACCGCTCGCCGGCAATCGCGGCTGTGAGCCGGCATTCCGAGAAAATCATAGCCGTGAAGAGCACCGCATTTATGCCAACGAGAAGCCCGAGGCCCATGCCAAACAGACGGTGCACTTCTAATCTCTTGGGCTCACTAACTTTGTATCCGAAGCCGCGCCGACTATTCGCATCTTCTCTATCGGCGCCTCCGTTGTATCGGCAATCTCATACGTTTTATTGCTGCCGGAATATAGAAATACGACGGCTCCCGTCACGTCGGGCAGGTGCAAGAAGTAAGAGGCTTTTTCGACCGCGCTACGTCGAAGGAAGCGCCTCGGAAGGGACTTCCCTGAGGAGGAAACCTTCAGCTCAACGATTACCTTCTCCGTAGAGCTCACTCCCGTCGATCGCTCGACGACGATATCAGCCTCTCTATCAGAGAACAGTTGGCTCTGTTTGACCCTAAAACCTCGCCCGCCGCGCAGCGCACCGACGAGATATCCCGCAATAGTGCCTACCGTACGAAGATAATGCGGTCTCAATTGATCGCGAGAAACCAAAGGGTCTTCTGTATGTCCTTGAGCAAATCTGAGAAGGGCGCTCGTAACTAAGTCAAGCAGCGGTGTGCCCTGCCGGGTCGTCGGGGTGGCGGCAGGCGCTCGTGGGTCCGCCGCAGTGTCAAAAGCAAGTTTCCCGTCGATCTGATCGCAAAGAACGATGGCGAAGACCGTGACAGATACGATTGCCATCAGGCCTTCGTCCTCGTCGAAATCGAGAGTGTAGTCGTGCGTGGAAGGGGTTGCGCCATTCGGTCCGGTAACGCGTAAATTGATCCAACACTTTCTTTCGAAGTAGATCAGCCTCACCGAGGAACTCCTCGATTTTGCGGGGCGCGATACGCGACGGGTCCTTGCCAGCGAGCACTCGGTAAGCTTCCTTAACACTACCCTCAAAAGCTTGATTGCAGCGAAAGACAACATCGGTGAATAGTGTTTGGTCTGGCTCGGATTGTCCTCGCTTGTAGTGCTTGATGGCGGCATCAATATGCGCCATCACCGCCTTTAGGCCGATTTTATAGGGGCCTGCATGCAGATCTTTGATTTTCTGATCGAGAATTTTCTGAAGGTCCATCGAGACACTTCTTCTTACCAAGCGATGGCATCTTCGTTGCAATTCTGGTCGTGCTGGCGTGTCGGCTGACGCTCGGGGAGGAAGGTTTCCGTGCTTGGGGCTGGCGTATCCCGTTCTTGCTGTCTGCACTTCTCGTCGTGTTTTCGATCTATCTTCGTCTCAAGCTGAGCGAGTCGCCGGTTTTCGAGCAGATGCGCCAGTCCGGCAAGGTCTCGCGCGCGCCGGTTCGCGAAAGTTTCGGCACGAGACAAGGATTGGGTTATGCGCTGTATGCTCTCTTCGGCGCGACGCGGGTCTGAGATGCGTGTGGTACACCGGGCAATTCTACACGCTGTATTTCCTGCAGAGCGTTGTCAAGGTGGATTTCCTGACGGCGAATGTCTGCGTCGCCATTACCCTAGCCATCGGTACGCCCCTGGTGTCGTGAGCGGGGTCTTGTCAGACCGCATCGGACGTCGTCCGCTGATCGTCACCGGACTTCTGCTCGCCGCCGCGCTCTACATTCCCATCTACATGGGCGTTGCAAGCGCAACGGCTGCGCACAACTACGTGGCCGTCACCGCGCTAATCCTGGCGCAACTCGTCTTGGTAATGGTGCTGGTGTATGGGCGAATGCCGCGTTTCTCGTCGAGCTCTTTCCGGCGCGGCTGCGATATACCTCGCTGTCGCTTCCGTATCCCATCGGCACTGGCATACTCGGCGGCTTCGTTTCGCTGATCAGCCTCTCGCTCGTCAGCTACACCGGCAACATCTACCCCGGCCTGATCTATCCCATCGCGATCGCACCAGCAAAAATGCAGTTACAAGTTGGATAGGCCAGACTCGCCCTATCGACCTCATGAACCCTGCCCGACGAATATGGAAGCTGTCATGAGCAACGAAAGTGCTCACGTGAACACCGAGATCGCGTCCGACGCGCCTCTCTACAAGACCTCGATGTGTGCGTTGTGCGGGCTCATTTACAACGAGCGAGACGGATGGCCTGAAGAGGGCATTCCGCCCGGCGCCCGCTGGGAGGACGTGCCCGCAGATTGGATCTGCCCCGACTGTCGTGCTGGCAAAAGTGAATTCGAGATGACCGAGGTCTGAACCAAACCGTTGATGCTGCGCGACCCTATGGTGCACGGCGTCCCACAATACCAAAGGAGTTATCATGTACGTCCCTCCGCACTTCGTTGAGGCTCGCGCCGAGGTACTTCACCATCTCATTAAAAAAATCCGCTCGGCTTCCTCTTTACCAACGGGAAGAGTGGGCTTGACGCGAATCATATTCCCTTCGAGCTGCATGCGCACGAAGGTCAGCAGGGCGTGCTTCATTCGCATGTCGCTCGTGCGAACCCTATTTGTCAGGATCTCGCCACGGGCGACGAGGTTCTGATCGTTTTCCGCGCCGCGGATGCCTACATCGCGCCAAACTGGTATCCGAGCAAGGTCGAGTCCAAGAAGCTGGTCTCGTCCTGGAACTACATGGTTGCACATGTGTACGGACGTGTCACGATCCGCGATGATGAGCGTTATGTCCGCGGCATGGTCGCGCGCCTGACGCGCATTCATGAGGCGAAACAGCCGATCCTTGGAAGATGACCGACAGCCCCAACGACTACATCGACGCGATGCTCAAGATGATCGTCGGCGTCGAGATCGAGGTCACACGCCTCATAGGCAAGTCGAAGCTCAGCCAGAACAAAGAGGTCCGAGATATTGTCGGCGCCGGCTATGCCCTAAAGGCACAGGGGAACAATGTGATGGGCGAGGCAATGCTGGCCGCAGCCGTCAACACGGAGCAGGCTTCATAGCCAGTCAATCAGCTGTGCTACCCTCCACTCGTTGGCAGCAGTGGCAATCATCTTCCGCGAGATCACGCTCACCTCGATCTCTTCAATTCGGCGATGCGTCCTGATCCATGAAGATCAGGCGTGCCGGATGTTGCTTTGCCGCGAACAGCTGATCATTAGTGATGAGCCCGGTCTCGAGGAGGGTGTCCAGAACCAGGTTTGCACGCTCACGCGCATTCGGAAGAGCAACATGCGAAGATAGATCTAGTGGCGCATTTATCAGGCCGGCAAGCAAGGCTGCTTCGCCAAGTTCGATATCCTGAACCTGCTTCTGGAAATAAGTCTGCGCAGCTTTACTGACCCCGAAGATGCCGCCTCCGATCTGCACACGGTTCAGGTAGATCTTCAGGATTTCATCCTTGCTGAGCCGCCACTCGAGCCAAATTGCGAAAAGCGTCTCCTGAATCCTGACCTCCAAATTTGGTCGATCTGAGGGGAATAGAATTTTCGCAACCTGCTGGGTAATGGACGAGCGCACGGCCTCTGTGCCCGGGGCGGCATGCAATGAGAGCGCGATCGCGGTAAGGTCAATGCCGAAATGGCTATAGAAGCGGCGATCCCCGGTTGCCAATGTCGCCTTGACTAAGACGTCCGGAAGCTCCTTCACTGAAATCGAGCTGTAGGTCGCGCAAGCGCTGGTCAGACCCATGCGACATTCCGGCAGACAGAGTGTGGGATCGTCGCCGTGGCTCCAATCCTGATCACCTGTTTTCTGAAAAACGGGGTTTGCCACGATCATTAACAGTATGAGGCTGATGAGCCCGAATGTTAAGGCCTCGGAAAGGGGATCGATGATCGTACAGCGCAAGGATCGACGAACAAGCCTTGCACCGCGCATAAGCTCCGTTAGCATGCAGGCAATCGAAGAGACACGCGTGGCTCCAGCCATCATACGATCTGGGATTGGGATTCTTCTTCGCGGTATCATCTGACTCACTTGCGTTTCAAATTGTTTTGAACTTAGCGTGTCGAAACGCGTGCTGCCTGCGGCACGCCGCTCCGTTCGGACGTCCCCGCCAGACAAAGCATCTGTCGTAGTTCTGGAGCCGCGACACGCCGCAGCACAACGTAAGAACTCGCGCATCAGCTGCACCTTGCCGAGGGTGCCGGCAGCGAATTCTGCAGGTGAGAGGTGAGCCCGTGTGAATTTGTTTAGCCCTCGCGGGCTATTGTCGAGCGCTTCTGGTTCGCAAGATCTGCTTCTGGTTGCCAGCACGCGGGTTGCTCGAGCGAGTTGCGCGACGGCGGATGACTGCTGCAACTCTCTGCGGAGTGGGCCGTAGCCATATGCAGCCGCGCGCGCTCTCGTCGGATGCGAAAGCGCCGAGTACGGACGCCGTAGCCAGCCCCACCGGCGGCGACAATCGAAAGGACAATAAGAGCTGCCACCATCATCTCAAGCACGCCTCGCAGATCCTCAATGTCCCGCGCCTGCACCTTGAGGCCGGAATGTGTCTCGGGTTCGGAGAATCGAACCGGTAGTTAGTACAACTTGACGCTAGGTACGATTCAAGTGGTGTTAAGGTCCAGCTCTCGATTCAGTCAGGTATCGGTTTGAACCGCCCGGGTTTGTCGGACGCTCCAACTCCTGAGAGAATGGAGCCATGACGAGCAAGACGACGGACAAATTGTCACCCGAGGTCCGAACCCGAGCGGTTCGGATGGTTCTGGATCTCTCCGGCGAGCATCCTTCGCGCCGGGCGGCGGTGAGATCGGTTGCGGCAAAGATCGGCGGCACACCGCAAACGCTTCGTGACTGGGTCAAGAAGGCGAGATCGACAGCGGGCAGCGGACCGGCGTTCCGACTGAGATGGCCGAGAAGCTGAAGGCCCCGACGGGAGAACCGCGAGCTCCGGCAGGCTAACGAAATCCTACGGAACGCAAGCGCCTATTTTGCGATGGCGGAGCTCGACCGCGGGTCCAAGCCATGATCGCCTCTTGATGATCCATCGTGGGCGCATGGGGGTGAGCCGATCTGCAAGGTCCTGCCGATGCGCCCCCTCGACCTACCACGCCGATGCGGCCAAGCGGCGCGATCCAGCCAAGCGGCTGCAAAAACAACGCCAACGCGCGAGTTCATAACAAGTGCAATTGTCAACCCACATCAAGATCGTCCCGATTTAACCGATTTGGCGAGGAGCCCACATGCAGCGTCTTTTGTCCGACAAGAAAGTCGCCTGGTGCCGAGTCATTCGATCAGTCCTGGTTAATCCGCCTGCAGCCCGCACCCCGCGCGTCTGGCCCAACCTTTGCTGTAGTGATGGACCCACTGTAGATCTGCATGAAGCTGACCACCGACTTTCAGGAGCGCGGTCCGGCACGGTCTCGCTGTGCGGTTGACCGCGCTTTCGGTGCGGGAGGAGAGCTGCTCTAACGTTGGGATATGATGACGAAGAGGGCGTCGATGCAGAGTTCTCGAGTGGTCGCGCCGGAGACGAGTTGCACGTTGTGGGCATTCGCTGCGCATTAAGCGGCGCGATCCCAGATAGGAGAAGTATGGATCGGATCCCTTCGGGTAAAGGCTTGCCAGAGCCCAACACGAAATTGTCTCATCTCGGTCGCGCGCCGGCTGAACACGCCGGGATGGTCAATGTGCCTGTCTATCGAGGTTCCACGATCGTTTCGGAAAGCCTCGAAGAGTGGGATAGGCGCAAGCAGAATCCAGTGACGAACTACGGACGATTCGGCTCACCGCTGTCTCGCGCTCTCGAGGCTGCCATTTGTGAACTGGAAGGCGGGTATCGTTCGATCTTGTTCCCTTCGGGGCTCTCTGCGTGCTCCCACGCGCTTCTCGGGATCCTGAAGGCCGGGGATCATGTTTTGATCTGCGATAACGTCTATGAACCGGTCAGGATATTCGCGAACGAGGTTCTAACTAGATTTAAGGTCAAAGTGGAGTACTTCCATCCCACACAACCTTCGGATCTACTCGCGAAGATTGGAGCAAAAACGCGAGCTGTGTACCTGGAGTCCCCGGGGTCACTGACGTTTGAGGTACAGGATCTTCCCGCGCTGTGCGCGATCGCGCATCATTCGGGTGCGCTCGTGCTCATGGACAACACTTGGGCGACGCCGCTCTATTTCAAACCCTTTCTCCATGGCGTCGACATTTCGATCCATGCCGCGACCAAGTATATCGTTGGTCATTCCGACGCCCTTCTGGGCATTGCTACTGCTAACAAGAAAGCGTGGCCGCTCCTGCAGCCAAGCGCTCATCATTTCGGGGAGATCGCTGGGCCAGATGACATCTATTTAGCTCTTCGTGGACTGCGGACACTAGCCGTTCGCATGAGGCAGCATTGCGAAAATGGCATCAAGCTGGCTCAAAGCCTGGAAGACCACCCGGCAGTGGGCCGGGTTCTACACCCTGCGCTCCCAAACGATCCCGGCCACAATATTTGGAAGCGGGATTTCTTGGGTGCAAGTGGCCTGTTCGGCGTCGTTCTGAAGGCTATGCCCAAGGCCCAGCTTTCGGTTTTCTTCCAGAAACTGCGCCTTTTTGGAATCGGATTGTCGTGGGGTGGGTACGAAAGCCTTGTGCTGCCTGTCGATGATCCTCCACGAATGGAAGCTAAGGTTTCATTTGATGGACCGTTGATTCGTATTCACGCCGGCATCGAGAGGCCGAGTGATCTCATTGCGGACATGCATCAGGCGCTGCAAGCCGCCTGCGAACACTCCGTGAGCGACGCTGCTTACCAGGATGAGAGCAGAGACGGGTGATTTCAACGGCAGTATTGATGGTGCGGAGGAGGCCGATAAGAGCGACGCTTGGGGGCGCTATCGCAACCATCCGTACGGCCTCTTTCTGTCAATGTGCGTGAGCACAACGCCCATGTGTGCGGTCAGTTGGATCTCATTTAAGCCGCAGGCCATTGCCGTATTCGGATGATTCGCTTGCCCAAACATGTCCGGGTGCTTTTGAACACGAGCGCTTGGCAATAGGCGATCGCGCAACCGGGAATCTCCGGCGTTCCGTTCGGTACGGCACGACCGCAAACGGGTATCGCAGCGGATGCATGCCATTTCTGCGTCTAATTGCCTCTCTGCCCTATGACGCGGGCGCCGGGTCTACGCTAGCTCGGCTGGCCCCCGGAGCAGAGGCGCGGAGGCTGACCCAAGGCGTAAACGATCGTTCGCGTACTTGCCGATGCGACATGCATTCTTCAGCTAGCACCAACAAGGTTGTGTCTCTTGCGACGAATGTCCGAATTGTAGCAGTGAACGTGGCGCCCAGTTCTCCAGCACTCCTGGTTTGCGGCAGTGCTCCTGCCGCCTCAGCTGGGACGACATTTTCTGGACGCTTCAGGTCCGCCTCCTCCGGAAGAGGCGCATGCACAATGTTATCTATCGAGCAGCTACCCAATCTCAGCCAACTCGATTGCAGCTCATGACGAGAAGTATGACTGTCGCGTTCGGTCGAGCACTTCGAAGCAAGAGGAGGCTGAAAGTGGGCAGGGCCCTGCCCAAATCGATCCACTCAAAAGACGCAGCACCGGATTGCCTAAGTCGGTGGCGGGAGGCACCAAATGGACCTATTTTGCTTCATCGAATGCGCAAAACAGTCGATCTCCCGAGGTGTTGTTCGATCTGCTTGTGAGCTGCTCGAGCGAACAGGGCTTCAGTCAAGTCGCTTACGGGGCGCTGACGGACGCGGAGCCGACCCGCCGGCCAGAGTATCTGCCAGCCGCCGTGACAGTGAACTTTCCTTCCGCGTGGCGCGAGCGCTATGCTGAACGCCGATACAATGCCATCGATCCTGTGGTTCGGTACGACGATGCAGTCGGCGGCGTTTTTATGGGATCAACTCGCTCACAAGATCAATTGCAACCCGGCGAAGTGCGTGTGTTGAACGAGGCCAAAGAGGCGGGTCTGAAGCACGGCGTAACCGTACCACTGTTCGGACCATTTGGACGGCTATGCGTCGTATCCTTTGCATCCAGGTTCGACGATGTCGACCCTCAGTGTCGCCTCAGTCGTCTCAACGCATTGGCTTGGCAGTTTCATCATGCATTTACAGAAATCGCGCCCTCATCGGAGGGCAAATGCCATATGAAAGTGGCCCTATCCGAACGAGAAAAGGATTGCCTCCGCTGGGTGGAAGAGGGGAAATCATCCTGGGAAATCGGAGTCATCCTGAGAGTCAGCGAGAATACGGCGAACTTTCACCTGAAGAACGCGATGCGAAAGCTAGAGACGAACAGCCGTACCCATTGCCTCGCCAAGGCGATTCGCCCCGGTCTAATCTGACGTTTCGGCGCCGCTGCCCCGTACCGACCTATGTCGAAGTCACGAGCGAGCGATCTGACCAGCGTGGCAACACGACAGCGAGGACACGTTCAGCCCAAGGTGCAGAAGATGCTGTCGCCGCAAATAGCTGACAAGCCTGTCGTCTCGTCGTCTTCGGGGGCATAGATGCGTATCCCGCCGAGGGTTGGTCGAGTTTTCGAGGCGGGAGAGGTTCGCACGATCGCCTAAATCCGACGTGGACTGGCCATGACGGTAGACTATTCGGCGTATCGATGACGCGCGTGCGATCACAGTGATCTTCGCAAGCGTGCTTGGTTGTGGAGTAAGCGCTTAGCCGGAACCCTTGCTTCGGGATCGGTATAGCTGTGCGAAAGAAGCCTCCGGCTTGGACGGAGGTTTCGGATGGGATTGGACAGCAAAAAGGACGTCCATTTGGACGGCTCAACGAGGGGGTCGGTGGGCCGGCTGGAGGTTCTTGAAGGACCATCGGGGCGCCGCGTACGTTCGGAAGCTGAGAGAGCTCGGATCGCCGCCGAGAGTCTGTTACCCGGTGCCCAGGTGTCCGAGGTGGCGCGCAAGCACGGAGCGACGCGCTGGCAGATCTACGATTGGCGGCGGCGGTTTCGACA
>NZ_JADPIS010000147.1:0-764 GCF_023073025.1 Bradyrhizobium sp. 76 | reverse complement strand
GCACCATATCCCGCGCTACAGCTGCAGCCGCGCCTGGATGGACAATGGCGGCCCTCACTGCATCGCCTTCGGCGGATTGCGCGTCGATGATGCAATCGAAGAAGCACTGCTTGGCGTCGTTGGTCCGGGCGCTATCGCCGCTGCAACCGCGGCCGCCAAGGAAGCCGGGGAACGGCGGGATCAGGTGCGCGATGCTCTCAGTCGTGATCTCGAAGCGGCGCGCTATGCCGCCGACCGGGCTTTCCGGCAATACGATGCCGCTGACCCCGCGAACCGGCTGGTGGCGAGTGAGCTGGAAGCGCGCTGGAACAGGGCGCTCGCTCACGCGGCGGAGGTCGAGGGCAAGATCGCTATGCATGATGCGGCGCCGCCCGCTCCCATTGCTGATCCAGCTTCGCTCGGCTTGGGGTCAGCAGCGCTCATGTGTTTCGATCCTGGGCAAGCGACCGCCGGTCGCCGGTACGGCCGCGGACCTCGCCCGGACGCGGCGCCCGTCCGACTGGAAGCGCCTGTCGGCGGGAGCCGGAACCAAAGGACCGCGGCTGCATGACTGGTGTTATCTCGAATTGGCCGACCTCGAGGCCGAGCAGTTCAACAGCGCAAATGATGGTTTATGGACGCGCGGTCTACTGATCCGTCGTCGCATCGCCGATGATGACCTCGCCTTCTTCACCACCTGGTGCCCAGCGGGAACATCAATTGAAACGTTGGTCGCGGTCGAAGGCCATCGATGGGCGATCGAGGACAGCTTTGAAACCGCGAAA
>NZ_JADPIS010000006.1:0-768 GCF_023073025.1 Bradyrhizobium sp. 76 | reverse complement strand
CTAGGGTCTGTTGGGATTCATCTGGAGTTTATCGCGGCCGCGGCCAGATAGATCATTGAAGTGAAGCTCTGGTCGGTCTTGTCGGCGCGCATTGCGATGCGCTTGAATTCCTTGAGCTTGCCGAAGAAGTTCTCGATGAGATGCCGCCATTTGTACATCTCCTTGTCGATGGCGAGAGGCTGTGCACGGCGCGGATGCTGGGAGATGACGACTTTGGCGCCACGCGCTTCGAGTTCGGCGATGATGGCGTTGCTATCGAAGGCCTTATCAGCGATCAGCGCGTTGAAGGCCAATCCCTCGATGAGCGGCGGCACGCCCACCGTATCGAAACGCTGTCCCGGCAGGAGCACGAAGCGCACGAGATTGCCGAGCGCATCGGTGAGCGCCAGAATTTTGGTGGTCATGCCGCCTTTCGAGCGGCCGATCGCCTGGCTTTGCGTCCCCCTTTTGCGCCCTGACCGTGGCGGTGGACCTTGACGATGGTGGCGTCGACCATGGCGTATTCCATGTCGGGATCGTCGGAGATGGCCTCGAACAGCCGCTTCCAGACATCCGCCTTCACCCAGTCGCGAAAGCGCGTGAATGTGCTATTCCAGTGGCCGAACATCGCCGGCAGATCCCGCCAGGGACTGCCGGTTCGGGCGATCCACAGAACGGCCTCGACAAACAGTCGGTTGTCCTTGCCGCTGCGGCCCGGATCTCCCGGCTTGCCAAGACAATGCGGCTCCATCTTCGCCCATTGGGCGTCAGTCAAAACGAATCGGTCCA
>NZ_JADPIS010000145.1:0-43509 GCF_023073025.1 Bradyrhizobium sp. 76 | reverse complement strand
ATCCTATGGCCTCCTGATCGACCAGATCGGCGAAGTGCTGCGGCTCGCCGAGGACGGCATGGAAGAAAACCCCGTCAATCTCGACCCCCGCATGGCCAAACTCGCCGGCGGTGTCCACCGTCTCGACGGCCAGCTCATGGTCGTCCTCGACGTCGATCGCGTCCTCGAGCTCAAGACCGAAGTGCAAATGGCTGCGTGAGCCCCAAAAACATCGAAGCCGGAGAACCAAAATGAAGACGTGTTTGGTGGTCGATGATTCCAGCGTCGTGCGCAAGATCGCACGCCGGATCCTGGAAGGCCTGGAATTCGAAGTCACGGAAGCCGAGGACGGCTCCAAGGCGCTTGAAGTCTGTCAGCGCAAGCTGCCCGACGCTGTGCTGCTGGACTGGAACATGCCGGTGATGGACGGCTTCGAGTTCATGGGCCACATGCGCCGACTGCCCGGCGGCGACCAGCCCAAGGTCGTGTTCTGCACCACCGAAAACAACGTGGCTCATATCGCTCAGGCGCTCAGCGGCGGCGCCAACGAGTACATCATGAAGCCCTTCGACAAAGACATCATCGCCGACAAATTCGCTGAAGTCGGCTTGATCCCGGTCGGACAAGCCATGGTCTGAGTTATCTGCCGGAGTGTTCCGGCCAGAGTGTTCCCAGTACAGCTTCCGAGAGGCCTATCAGTGACCCCGACCGAGTATGAGTATCTGCGTAAGTTCCTGAGGGATCATTCCGGGCTCGATCTGTCCGCAGACAAGCAATATCTGATTGAAAGCCGGCTGTTGCCGCTGGCGCGAAAGGCCGGGATCTCCGGCATCGGCGAGCTCGTGCAGAAGCTGCAAGGCGCTGGCTCGGGCGCGCTCGTCACCAGCGTGGTCGAGGCGATGACCACCAACGAGACCTTCTTCTTTCGCGACAAGGTCCCGTTCGACCATTTCCGCGACACCATCATGCCGGAGATCATCAAGGCTCGCGCCGGCCGCCGCAGCGTGCGCATCTGGTGCGCCGCCGGCTCGACCGGGCAGGAGCCCTATTCGCTGGCGATGAGCCTGAAGGAGATGGGGGCGGCCCTGACCGGCTGGCGCGTCGAGATCATCGCGACCGACCTGTCGCAGGAGGTGCTCGAGAAGGCCAAGGCCGGCATCTACAGCCAGTTCGAAGTGCAGCGTGGCTTGCCGATCCAGATGCTGATGAAATATTTCAAGCAGACCGGCGAGACCTGGCAGATCAATCCCGAGCTGCGGGCGATGATCCAGCACCGGCAGCTCAATCTGCTGCACGATTTCGCTCAGCTCGGCACCTTCGACGTCATCTTCTGCCGCAACGTGCTGATCTATTTCGACCAGGACACCAAGATCAATATCTTCAACCGCCTGGCTCGCCAGATCGAGGGAGACGGCTTCCTGGTGCTGGGCGCGGCCGAAACGGTGGTCGGACTGACCGATACGTTCAAGCCGATTCCGGAGAAGCGCGGTCTCTACAAGCCGAACGACTCGCGTGCCGCGGCCGCCAAGCCGGCTCTTGCCGGCGCCGCGCCGCGCATAGCGGTCATGGCAGGACGATAGGCATGGCCGAGGATGGCAAGGGCGCGGAACGCGTGACGTTCAGTCGCGGCTATGATGTCTGCATCATGGCCATCGACGGCACTTGGCGCCGCGACTGCAAGCTCAACGCGATCTCCGACACCGACGCCGTCCTGACGGTGGAAGGCTCGATTCAGGGCCTGAACCTGAAAGAGTTCTTCCTGCTGCTGTCGTCCACCGGCCTTGCCTACCGCCGCTGCGAACTGGTGCGCGTCAACGGCGTCGAAATGGACATCCAATTCCTACGTGGCAAGAATCGGAAGAAGCGGGCCGCCGGTGGCCGTGACGAAGCGGCGTGATCTTCACCTGGTCTCGTCGCCGTTTGCCGCGAGGTTGGTTCACATTTGCTGAAACAACCGACTGAATTTGCCGTCGCGGCTTTACGTCGCCTAAGCGCGAACCGTGTATCCATTGCCGGTCTCTATCTCAGGATACCGCAATGCCCAGAAGCTCTTTCTCACCTCTCCCGTCAAACCTGCCCGACGGCGCCGAGCGGCGTGCGCTTCAGCTTCTGGTGGTCGATGACGACGCCACGCAGCGCAGCCTGATCACGGTCGCGGCCAAGCAGGCCGGCCACGAAGTCAGCGTGGCGCCGTCCGTGGCCGAAGCGATCGAAAAGCTCCGCACCGCGCGCTTCGACTGCGTGACACTCGATCTCGTGCTGGAGGATGGCGACGGCATCGACGTGCTGGGCGAGATGGCGAAGGCGAAATTTGGCGGCGCCGTGATCGTCATCAGCGGCATGGACGGCAAGCGCCGCAGCGCCGCCCGCAGCTTCGCCCGTTCCGTCGGGATCGAGCTCCAGAGCCTGCCCAAGCCGCTGGATCTCGCCGCGTTGCGCATCAGCCTCGCCAATCTTGGCAAGACCGCGATGGGCCTGCCGGCGATCCACACCTGGGGTGGTGTCGCCACCGACGCGATCGTGGAGCGGCACCGCGCCTGAGCCGCGTGCCTGCCATGCAGTGAAATGCGGTCGTCGCGCCGCAGCAACCGCGATCTATACCGTGCTGCCGGTTTCCGACAGGCAGTTAACGGCATGGCCAAGGCCGGCCCGGCAGGCGTCGAGAGCGGCGATCGCCGTGGATACCGCGGTGTGACATCGTCGAGCACGAAGACGTCGGCGGAACCTTCCGGATCGCTCCCGTGTTCTTGATCCATGGCTGTGGCGGTCCGGCGCATGCTGGTCTCGATCTGCGAGATCAGCATGCGAAGGTCAGCCGCAATCAGCTCACGGCTCTCGACCTCGGGCATTGCCACGAGAGGCGGCATAGCGGCCAAATTAGCATGGATATTCTCCGTCCCCTGCAATTAGGCGCCTCGCCGCTACTTGTGCGTTAAGTCCATGTCCCGTACAAATACGGTGGGCCGAATCCGCGCCGAACGCCATAACGGTTGGGGCGGACGCGAGTCCTTCATGCCAACCGGATGTGTGGCACATGGCCGAACAAAGCTCTCGCGGTGAAATCTTCGTGGTCGACGACGACGCTGCCGTTCGCGACACCTTGTCGATGGTGTTGAAGGCGGCGGGCTATGAGGTGATCTGTTTTGCGGACGGCGCAGCATTGCTCTCCGTCGCGCGAAGCCGCACACCTGCAGCGGTCCTGCTCGACGTGCACATTCCCGGCAAGTCGGGCCTCGATATTCTCAATGAGCTGCACGGGGAAGACTATCCGGCACCGATCTTCATGATCTCCGGACAGGGCGATATCGCGATGGCGGTGGGAGCCATCAAGAGCGGCGCGCTCGACTTCATCGAGAAGCCGTTCCGCGGCAGCGAGATCGTCGGCCGGCTCGACGAGGCGATCGGTGCTTATGCACGCAGGCAGTCAGAGAACGCGGCGCCGAAGTTCGGCTCGCTGCATTTCCCCGGGCGCGAGCCGTTGACGCGCAGGGAGCGGGAGGTGCTCGAGCAGTTTGCCGCCGGCGCCTCCAACAAGGAGGCCGGCCGCACGCTCGGCATCAGCCCGCGCACCATCGAGGACCATCGCGCCAACATCATGAAGAAGCTCGGTGCGCGCAATGCCGCCGATCTGATCCGCATCGTGATGACCGCGGCCCAGCGCGCGTCGTAAATTCCGTAGGTGACATTTCGTAGCCCGGATGAGCGAAGCGACATCCGGGACTTGGCTCGGAGTGTTTCCGGGTATCGCTTCCCTCAGCCGGGCTACGGGCTCTCACCCAGCCCGACGCTATCAACTGCTCAACGCCTTGCGGATGGCCCGCGCCAGATCTGATTTGCGATAGGGCTTCGCCAGCAGCAGAACGCCCGAATCCAGCCGACCGTGATGGATGATCGCGTTCTCGGTATACCCGGACGTGTAGAGCACCCTGAGATCGGGGCGCGTTCTCTGCAGTTCGTCGGCGAGCTGCCGTCCGTTCATCTTGCCGGGCATAATGACGTCGGTGAACAGGAGGTCGAACGGCTTTTTGGCGGCGACGATTGCGAGCGCCTCCGCGGCGTTCGCAGCCTGCAAGGTGACATAGCCGAGCGAATGCAGCTGCGCCAGCACGTAGTCGCGCACCAGCCGGTCGTCCTCGACCACCAGGATCGTCTCGTGTCCGCCCTCGATGGTCGCCGGCGTCACGACCTCGCCGGCCACCGTCGGCGTCTTGCCGGGCGGCAGATACATCTTGATCGTGGTGCCGTGGTCTTCCTCGCTGTAGATCTTGATATGGCCCGCGGACTGCTTGATGAAGCCGTAGACCATCGAAAGTCCGAGTCCGGTGCCCTTGCCGGGTCCCTTCGAGGTGAAGAAGGGGTCGAACACCCTGGTCAGCATGTTGGCGGGAATTCCGCTGCCGGTGTCGCTCACGGCGATCAGCACGTAGTGGCCCGGCGGGACGTCGTTGACGCTGGCATAGACCTCGTCGAGATAGGCCGCCCCCGTCTCCACGATCAGCTTGCCGCCGCTTGGCATGGCATCGCGGGCATTGAGCGCGAGGTTGAGGATCGCGGTGGTGAGCTGGCTGGGATCGACGATCGCGACGCAGTTCTCGTCCTCGAACACCGATTCGATGTGGATCTGCTCGCCCAGCGTCGGCCGCAATAGCTTCGCGGTGTCGATGATCAGTGCGTTGACGTCGATCTCGCGCGGTTGAAGCGGCTGCTTGCGCGCAAACGCCAGCAGGTGCTGCGTCAGCTCGGCGCCACGCCCGGCGGCCTCGTCGATCATCTTCGCGATCGCGGCGAGCTCCGGCTCCTTGGCCACCGCGTCGGCCAGGATCTCGATCGTCCCGGTGATGACGGTGAGGATGTTGTTGAAGTCGTGCGCTACGCCGCCGGTGAGCTGGCCGACCGCCTCCATCTTCTCGGCCTGGCGGATGCGCTCGTCGGCCGCGATCTTGTCGGTCAGGTCGCGGTAGAACGAATTGAAGAGAACGCCTTCGCGTCGCCGGAGTGCCGTGACACTGAGCTCGGCCCTGAACTCCTTGCCGTCGCGCCGCCGTACCAAAAGTTCGCGCCGTGGATTGGCCAGCGATTGTTGCTCGGATTCGAGAAAGAGCTTCAGTCTGGCCCTGACGCTTTCGCGCTCGCTGGGGGCGACGAAAAGCTCAATCGCATTCTCGCCGATCGCCTCCTCACGCGTCCATCCGAAGAGCTTCTCGGCCTGCGAATTCCAACTCAGGATGGCACCGGTGTGGTCTGTCTGGGTGAAAGCATCGAGCGAGGTCTCGACGATGTTGCGCGCAAGCTGTTCGCTCTCCCGCAAGGACTCCTGTGCAAGCCTCGCCTCCGTCATGTCGCGTCCGACAAAGAAGTAGCGCTGGGCCTGGTCGGACCAGCTGCCGAGCCAAGACAGCCAGACCTCGCGACCGTCCTTGTGGAAGCAGCGGGTGTCGGCGAGCTTCAGCCGCTCGCCGCGCCTGAGCGCGCGCATCTCGTCGCGCGACTGGTCGAGATGGCCGGGATGAATGAAATCGGCGCCGCTGCGGCCGATCATCTGCTCCGGCCGGTAGCCGATAATGGCCTCGCTGCTCGGACTGATCTGCGCGATGTGCCCGCGCGCGTCCATCACCATGATCAGATCCTGCGAGGTCTCGAAGATCTGTCGCCGTTCCTCGAGCTGCTGCTGCAGCGCCCGCTCGGCACGCCGCGCCTCGGTGAGGCTGCGCGCGGTGCCGGAGGCGCCCACGATCTCGCCTGACGGGCCCCTGATCGGCGACAGGCTGAGTGAGATTTCGACCGGCGTGCCTTCCTTGCGCAGGCGCACGGTCTCGAAGCGTTCGATCGGTTCTCCTCCGGCGATCCGCCACAAATAGTCCTTGCCTTGCTCGCGTCGGTCGGGTGGGACGATGATCGAGGTGGATCGCCCGATCGCCTCATTCGCCGAATAGCCGTAGAGACGCTCGGCGGCGGCATTCCAGCCGGTGATGATGGCGTCGAGCGATTGCATCACGATCGCGTCGTCGGAGGATTCGACGGCGGCGCTGAACAAGCGCTCGCGCGCTTCATGATGGCTTCGCGCGGCCTCGGTGCGGCGATGCTCCTCGATCTCGCGTTCGAGAGCGGCCGTCTTCGCTCTGGTTTCTTCGACCATTTGGGCGAATGCCCGCGCCAGCACGCCTGTCTCTCCGCTCGCATCGACGGGAATATCGGCGCGCCGCCCGCTGCCGATCGCCTCCACCGCCGCGGTCAAACGCCCGATCGGCCGCGTTAATGAGCGCGCCAGCAGCACCGCAAGCAAAGCTGCGGCAAGGACAGCAAGCAGACCGACCAGCGAGGAGGTTTTTTGAATGGCCGCCGGAACGCGGCTGAACACGGATGCGGGGGCCGTCTCGATGATGGCCAACCACTCCTTGCCAGCAAGCAGCGCCGGTGCGATCGCCGCTCCACTCGGCCGGCCAGACCGGTCGCTCGTGAGCTGCGTGGATCCTTGCGGCTGGCCGGCCCGGGCTGCAAAGAAAGGAAAGTCCCGGCGCCAATCGTTGGCGTTGCCATGCAATGCACCGAATTCCCGCGCGCGATCGGGATGGACGAGATAGTCGCCACGCGAATTCACGACATAGATTTCTCCTCCTGCGCTCGCGGTTGAACGAACGCGGTCGAGCGCGGGACGCATGTCGATATTGGCGATGATGATGCCGAACGGCTTGCTATCAGGCGTGAACAGCGGCGTCGCGACGCGCAACGTCGGAATGTGAGGGTCCGTGGTTCCTCCCTGCCGGGTGGCGAGATCGATGGGCGAAACATAGATCTCGCCCGGCGCCAGTCGAATCGTCTCCTGGAAGTAGGTTCGTTCGCTCTTGCGTTCGAGTTCGCCGTTGGGAACAATTCGTGCTGCTCCGTTCGGGCCGGCGCGATCGACGCGGACCAGTTCGCGCTGGTCGTCGTCAAGGCCGATGATTCGAAATTGCCCGTAGCTTGGTTTCGCGTCGATCTCGGCTGCGAACCGCGCTGCGATGCGCTCGCGCCAGGTTTGCTCCGAAACGCCGTCGACTGCATCGATGCCCCCACCGACATGGGCGCGGATCAGGCCATTGATGGCAGCGGCGGAGCGATAACCGAGCAGATCGCCACGGGCGCCGGCAACGTAGGATTCAAGATGGGTGGCCAGCAGGCTCGACTGGGCTTCAATCCGTTCCAGGACCCGCGGAATGACGGCCTGGGTGATGTTGCGATAGCCGAGCCAGCCGACTGCGGCCACGGTGACCGCCACCAGCAGGATCATCGCGATGGCGAGCCGCGTAGCGAGGGTCATGGGGAAATTTACACCGCTTCCTGAATGGCCGTGCCCGGGCTCGGTTGGAATAGAATGAAGGTTCTTGTCATCGGCGGCCGGTGCTGACATCCGGATTCCTCACCGATGCCGTCCGCGCCGCGTCCAGGCAGCCGGCGACCGCGGCGAGCAGCGCGTCGGCCCGGAACGGCTTCTGCAAGCTCGCCACCGCGCCGAGCTTGGTCGCCATCTTGAGGAAGTCCGGCTCCGCATCGGCGTCCGGCGTGAACGAACGGCCGGAAATGACGACGATCGGAATCGCTGGCTGCAGCGCCCGGATGTGGCGCATCGTCTCCAGGCCGTCCATGCCGGGCATGAAGATGTCGAGAAACAGCAGGTCGAACTGGCTGGCCTCGAACAGCGCAAGTCCCTTGCGGCCGTCTCCGGCGACGGTGATGTGATGACCAGCCCTCTCCAGGAGCAGCCGAATCGTCATCTGCACGGCCGGGTCGTCATCCACGATCAGGATGTTGGCCACGTCTGGTATCCTCCGGGCCGGATGGGATTTCCCAGCGACCGCAAATCAAACCATCAACTCTGAAATTGTTGCGCGGATTGCATCCGGCCTGCAAGCACTTCGCCATCGATCCGACGATTGCTCGCGAAAGGCGAATCGGTTGCGTCAACTTATGCACGGTGACGTGCACAACTGCTCGCGACGCGCCATAGGCTTAGTCGGTCAAATATTCCGGATAGTGGCTCCGGATCGTATCGAGCTCGCTCAGCGTGCCCGACAGGTGCTTGCGCAGATGCTGTTGCGCAGCATCGGCGTCGCCGGCCTCGACCGCGCGCGTGATCAGCTTGTGGTGGCGGACGATGTTCTGGGCCTTGCCCGGTGAGGGCAGATGCAGCCGGCGCAGCCGGTCGATATGTCCGCTGCGGCTGCGCACCAGCGTCCAGAGTTCCTGCTTGCCGGCCGCGGCATAAAGCTGCGCGTGGAAATCATTGTCGCCGGCGATGAAGCTCTCGAAGTCTCCGGCCTTGGCGAATTGCTGCTGGAGCGCGATCGTGTGGTCGAGGCGTATGACCAAAGCGTCGTCATGTTGCTCCGCGAGCAGCCGGACGATTTCGAGTTCCAGTGCCTGGCGCAGGAAATGAGCCTGCTCGGCCCGGCCGACGTCGACTCGGCTGACGACGGTGGCGTGCTGCGGAAACACGTCGACCAGACCTTCTTCCTCCAGCCGCATCAAGGCGTCGCGGATCGGCGTCGAGCTGACGCCGAATTGTGCGGCGAGATCCGTGCGCGACAGCGGCGAGCCGGGCGGCAGTTCGAGCGCGAGAATGGCGTTGCGCAGGCGCTCGAACACTTGCGGTGCGGCCTGCCGGGCCCGGTCGAGCCGCGCGCCGGGGCGGACGGCCGCGCGGGATGCGGGTTGGGCTGTTTCCATGCGAAGGGCTCCGGCCGGCCTTGCCTTTGAGGCACTAATGCATTAGTGCATCAGTAAGATCGCTCGTCAATGGCGGCCGGAGGAAACGAACAACAATGATCAAGCAATTGCAGTGTGGCCTCACGGCCGTCGCCCTGATCGCCGCCACGGCGCTGACGGTTTCGTCCGCGTCAGCGCAGCAAAAATCCGAGATCTCGCTGTCGCGCCAGCCCGGCATTTTCTACATGCCGAGCCACATCATGGAAAAGCAGAAGCTGATCGAAAAGCACGCAGCCCAGCTCGGGGTCGCCGGTGTCACCACCAAATGGGTCACCTTCTCCGGCGGCGGTGCGCAGACCGATGCGCTGCTCGCGGGCGGCGTCGATATTCTCAACACGGGCACGGGCAATCTTTTGTTGCTGTGGGATCGCACGCGCGGCGGCGTCAAGGGCATTGTCGCGACCTCGGCGCAGCCGATGACGCTGATCAGCCGCGACGCCAACATCAAGTCGATCAGGGATTTCGGCCCCAGCGACAAGATCGCCGTGCCGACGGTGAAAGTCTCGACCCAGGCGATCGTGCTCCAGATCGCCGCCGCCGAGGCTTTTGGTGCCGACCAATGGTCGAAGCTGGACGTCAACACGGTGCAGCTCGGCCACCCCGACGCCTATGCGGCACTGTCCAACGCCAAGCACGAGGTGCATACCCATTTTTCGATCCCGCCGTTCACCTTCCTCGAGCTGAAGAACGTGCCGGGCGCGCATGTCGTGCTGTCGTCGCCGGACGTAATGGGCGGCCCGCTCAGCCAGGCGCAGTTCTTCACCACCACGAAGTTCGCCGATGCCAACCCGAAAATCATCCAGGCCGTGCGTGATGCGACCAAGGAAGCGCAGGATCTGATCCGCAGCGACACCAGACAGGCGGTCGAGATCTACAAGGAGATCACCGGTGACAAGACCTCGGTGGAAGAGCTGCTCGACCTCCTGAAGGAGCCCGGCATGATGGAGTGGAATCTCGAGCCGCAGGGCACGATGAAATTCGCCGCGCATCTGTTCAAGACCGGTACACTAAAGACTCAACCCAAGGCCTGGACCGATTACTATCTCCCCGTCGCCCACGATCTGAAGGGCAACTGATGGCGCTGCTCGACGTCAGCTCCGTGACGCTGCGTTACAAGACCTCCAGCGCCGTCGTCACCGCCACGGAAAGGGTGAGCTTCACCGTCGACAGGTCCGATCGCTTCGTGCTGCTCGGGCCGTCCGGCTGCGGCAAATCGACCCTGCTCAAGGCCGTCGGCGGCTACATGGCGCCGAGCGAAGGTCGCATGACCATCAACGACCGCGAGATCCACGGTCCCGGCGCCGATCGCATGATGATCTTCCAGGAGTTCGACCAGCTGCTGCCCTGGAAGAGCGTGCTGGCCAACGTGATGTTTCCGCTGCTGACCGCGCGAAAATTGTCGCGCAAGGACGCCGAAGCGCGGGCGCGGGCGTATATCGAGAAGGTCGGCCTGACCCGTGTGGTCGATGCTTATCCGCACACGCTCTCCGGCGGCATGAAGCAGCGCGTCGCGATCGCGCGCGGCATGGCGATGGAGCCCGACATCCTGCTGATGGACGAGCCGTTCGCCGCGCTCGACGCGCTGACGCGCCGGACCTGCCAGGACGAGCTGCTCCAGCTCTGGAGCGAGACCCAATTCACCGTGCTGTTCGTGACCCACTCGATCGCGGAAGCGATCCGCATCGGCAACCGCATCCTGCTGCTGTCGCCGCATCCCGGCCGCGTCAAGGCCGAGGTGGTCGACGTCGACAAGGTTTCCAATGAGGACGGCAGTGCCGGCCGGCTCGAGAAGGAGATTCACGATCTCCTGTTCGCCTCCGAAGCAACGGCGCATTGAGGGAGCCTCTCATGGGCGAAGCCAGGATCCTGCTACGTGAGGCGCCGGTCGCCGGCAGCGCAGCCGAAGTCGAGCGCAAGCTGAGCGTGCCCGAGCTGTTGTGGAACGATGGTTTTGTCCGCAAGACCGTCATCATCCTGTTTCTCGCGGCGGTCTGGGAGGCCTACGGCCTCACGCTCGACAATCCCCTGCTGTTTCCGACGCTGCACGACACCGTCATCACGATGTTCGAGCGTGTGAAGGACGGCACCATCCCGATGCGCGCCTGGGCCTCGCTGAAGGTCCTTTTCATGGGCTATTCGGCCGGCATCGCGCTCGCCGCGATCTTCACCGTGCTCGCGATCTCGACCCGCATCGGCACCGATTTCCTCGAGACTGTCACGGCGATGTTCAATCCGCTGCCGGCGATCGCGCTGTTGCCGCTCGCTTTGATCTGGTTCGGTCTCGGCAACGGCAGTCTGGTGTTTGTGCTGATCCATTCGGTGCTGTGGCCGGTCGCGCTCAACACCCATTCCGGCTTCAAGAGCGTGTCCAACACGCTGCGCATGGTCGGTCGCAATTACGGC
Organism: Bradyrhizobium sp. 76; assembly: GCF_023073025.1. NCBI lineage: Bacteria > Pseudomonadati > Pseudomonadota > Alphaproteobacteria > Hyphomicrobiales > Nitrobacteraceae > Bradyrhizobium > Bradyrhizobium sp. 76. The sequence goes on along the minus strand of NZ_JADPIS010000145.1, from coordinate 32,385 downwards.
CTGCGCGGGCTGCCTTACGTGGCGAAAATCCTCATCCCCGCGGCGTTCGGCTCGATCCTGACCGGCCTCAAGATCGGCTGGGCCTTTGCCTGGCGCACGCTGATCGCGGCCGAGCTGGTGTTCGGCGTGTCCTCGGGGCAGGGCGGGCTCGGCTGGTTCATCTTCGAAAACCGCAACCTGCTCGACATACCTGCGGTCTTCGCCGGCCTCTTGACGGTGATCATCATCGGGCTTTTTGTCGAGAACCTGATCTTCCGCGCCATCGAGCGGAACACCGTGCAGAAATGGGGCACCCAATCATGACCAAGAAGAAACTAACGCCCGACCAGCTCCGCAGCGCGCGCTGGTTCGCACCCGACGATCTCCGCTCATTCGGCCACCGCTCCCGCACCCTGCAGATGGGCTACGCGCCGGAGGAGTGGAAGGACCGCCCGATGATCGCGATCCTCAACACCTGGTCGGACGCGCAGCCCTGCCACATGCACTTCAAGTCGCGGGTCGACGACGTCAAGCGCGGCATCCTGATGGCCGGCGGCCTGCCGCTGGAGCTGCCGGCGTTGTCGCTGTCGGAATCGCTGCTCAAGCCGACCACGATGCTCTATCGCAATCTGCTGGCGATGGACGCCGAGGAGCTGCTGCGCAGCCATCCCGCCGACGGCGTGGTGCTGATGGGCGGCTGCGACAAGACCACGCCGGCGCTGCTGCTGGGTGCCACTTCGATGAACATTCCGGCGATCTATCTGCCGGCAGGTCCGATGCTGCGCGGCAATTGGAAGGGCAAGACGCTCGGCTCGGGCTCGGACGGCTGGAAATACTGGGACGAGCGCCGCGCCGGCAAGATCTCCGACAAGGACTGGCTCGACATCGAAGCCGGCATTGCGCGCAGCTACGGCACCTGCATGACCATGGGTACGGCTTCCACCATGACCGCGATTGCCGAGGCGATCGGGATGACGCTGCCGGGCGCCTCCTCGATTCCCGCCGCTGACGCCAACCATATCCGCATGGCCTCCGAATGCGGCCGCCGCATCGTCGAGATGGTCTGGGAAGATCTGACGCCGAAGACGATCCAGACCCGCAAGGCGTTCGAGAACGCGATCGCGGTGGCGATGGCGATGGGCTGTTCGACCAATGCGATCATCCATCTGATCGCGCAGGCTCGCCGCGCCGGTCTCGACATTGGCCTCGACGATTTCGAGATTGCGAGCCGCAAGGTGCCCGTCATCGCCAATGTGCGGCCGAGCGGCGCTGCCTATCTGATGGAGGACTTCTTCTATGCCGGCGGCTTGCCGGCATTGATGGGCCAGATCAAGCCGCATCTGCATCTCGACTGCATCACCGTCACCGGCAAGACCGTGGGCGAGAACATCGATGGCGCCGAGGTTCACAATGACGACGTGATCCGTTCGATCGACAATCCCATCTACAAGGAAGGCGCGCTCGCCGTGCTCAAGGGCAATCTCGCGCCCGACGGCTGCGTCATAAAACCGAGTGCCTGCGCGCCGCGCTTCCTCAAGCACACCGGGCCTGCGCTGGTGTTCGACGATTATCCGTCGATGAAAAAGGCGGTCGATGATCCCGATCTCGACGTCACCGAAGACCACATTCTCATCTTGCGCAATGCGGGGCCGCAGGGCGGACCGGGCATGCCGGAATGGGGCATGCTGCCGATCCCGACCAAGCTCGTGAAGCAGGGAGTCCGCGACATGGTGCGGATCTCCGATGCGCGCATGAGCGGCACCAGCTACGGCGCCTGCATTCTGCACGTAGCCCCGGAATCCTATGTCGGCGGACCGCTGGCGCTGGTGCGGAACGGCGACCGCATCACGCTCGATGTCGCTGCCCGCACCATCAATCTCGATGTGTCGGAGGCCGAGCTCGACAAGCGCCGCGCCGCCTGGAAGCAGCCCGAACGCCGCTTCGAGCGCGGCTATGGCTGGATGTTCACCAAGCACATCAAGCAAGCCAATGACGGCTGCGACTTCGACTTCCTCGAGACCGATTTCGGCGCGCCGATCGGCGAGCCCTCGATTTACTAGAGAGCGTGACATGACCAAACTTACCGAAGCCACCCGCAACAAGCTCGAATCCGTCTCCACCGCCACCGTCGCCACCGCGTTGTTCAAGCGCGGCCTGCGCATCCAGATGATCCAGGATGTGCACCCGCTCAGTGCCGACCAGCCGACCATGGTCGGTGAAGCCTTCACGCTGCGCTATATGCCGGCCCGCGAGGATCTCAACACCATCGAGGTCTTCAAGGACCGCTCCCATCCGCAACGCAAGGCGGTCGAGGATTGCCCGCCAGGCAGCGTGCTGGTGATGGACAGCCGCAAGGACGCGCGCGCCGCTTCCGCCGGTGCGATCCTCGTCACCCGCTTGATGAAGCGCGGTGTTGCCGGTGTCGTCACCGACGGCGGTTTTCGCGACTCGGCCGAGATCGCCAAGCTGGGTATCCCCGCCTATCACCACCGTCCGAGCGCGCCGACCAATTTGACGCTGCATCACGCCATCGAGATCAACGTTCCCATTGGCTGCGGTGATGCGCCGGTGTTTCCCGGCGACGTCATTCTCGGCGACAGCGACGGCGTGATCGTGATCCCCGCGCATCTCGCCGAGGAGATCGCCGACGAGACCTTCGAGATGACGGCGTTCGAGGATTTCGTCACCGAGGAAGTCAACAAGGGCCGTGGCATTTTCGGTCTCTATCCGGCGACGGACCCGCAGACGCTCACCGACTTCGCCGCATGGCGGAAGGCGAACGGCCGATAAGCCCGCGCGCCGGCAGCACCAAGCAAACAGACCGGCCGCAGCAAGCGCCGGCCTTAAATCACCCGGGGAGGATTCCATGAATTTCACACGACGCAATCTCTTGGCTGGCGCTGGCGCGGCGGCGGCTTCCACGTGTCTCGCCCGCGCCGCCGGTGCCCAGTCGTTTCCGTTCACGCCGAACCAGCGCTATCCCGATTCCGCCATCCAGATCCTCGATCCGAGCTTCGGAAAATACCGGCTCTATTCCTCGACGGTCGAGCAGGTCGCGTCAGGCATGCGCTGGGCCGAAGGCCCCGCCTATTTTCCCGAGGGCGGCTATCTGCTGTTCTCGGACATTCCCAACAACCGGATCATGAAGTTCGACGAGAAGACCGGGCAGACCAGCGTGTTCCGCGCCAATGCGAACTACGCCAACGGCAATGCGCGCGACCGCCAGGGCCGCCTCGTCAGCTGCGAGCACTCGGTGACCCGCCGTATCACCCGCACCGAGAAGGACGGCAAGATCACCGTGCTGGCCGACAAGTTCGAGGGCAAGCGGCTGAATTCGCCGAACGACATCGTGGTGAAATCCGACGACAGCATCTGGTTCACCGATCCCCTGTTCGGCATCAACGGCGAGTGGGAGGGCAAGAAGGAGAAGGCCGAGCAGGCCACCACCAACGTTTACCGCATCGCCAAGGACGGCAAGATCACCGCTGTTCTCACCGACCTCGTCAATCCGAACGGCCTCGCCTTCTCGCCAGACGAGAAGAAGCTCTACGTCGTCGAGTGGAAGGGGACGCCCAACCGCAGCATCTGGAGCTACAATGTCGGTGACGACGGTTCGCTCAGCGGCAAGACCAAGCTGATCGACGCCGCCGACCAGGCCTCGCTGGATGGTTTTCGCGTCGACCGCGACGGCAATCTATGGTGCGGCTGGGGCTCCAACGGTGCGCTGCAATCCGAGCCGACCGACATCGCCGGGCGCAAGGTGTATCAGCCCAAGGGCAAGTCGGAGGATCTCGATGGTGTGATGGTGTTCAACGCGGACGCCAAGCCGCTAGCCTTTATCAAGCTGCCCGAACGCTGCGCCAACCTCTGCTTCGGCGGCCCGAAGAACAATCGCTTGTATATGGCCAGCAGCCACTCGGTGTATGCGCTGTATGTGGAAGCGCACGGGGCGGTATAGGTTTTGTGGGGCGATAGTTGGCGCCTCAATTTCGATGTCGTCCCGGCGAAGGCCGGGACCCATAACCACAGGGCGGAGTTTCGCGAAGATTCGTAATTAAGAGATTCCACGGTACGAATATCGTGCTTCATCGATCAATCACGCGGTATGGGTCCCGGCCTTCGCCGGGACGACGCTGGGCCTACACCCCGGCCTCCGCCATCCCCGCCGCCCACAGCGCGAACGCATAGACGATCGCGACTTCATCGAGCCGATTGAAGCGTCCCGAGGCGCCGCCATGGCCGGCGCCCATGTTGGTGCGGAGCAGGACCGGGCCGCCGCCGTTCATGGTCGCGCGCAGGCGCGCGATCCATTTGGCGGGCTCCCAATAAGTGACACGCGGATCGGTCAACCCGCCCATCGCCAGGATCGCCGGATAGTCTTTCGCCGCGACATTGTCGTAGGGCGAATACGACAGGATGGTGCGGAAATCCTTTTCGCTCTCGATCGGGTTGCCCCATTCCGGCCATTCCGGCGGCGTCAGCGGCAGCGTGTCGTCGAGCATGGTGTTGAGTACGTCGACGAACGGCACTTCGGCAACGATGCCGGCGAACAATTCGCCGGCGCGGTTCGCCACCGCGCCCATCAGCATGCCGCCGGCCGAGCCGCCATGGCCGACGATGCGCTTTGCGCTGGTGTATTTCGTATCGATCAGTGCGCGGGCGCTGGCAGAGAAGTCGTCGAACGAATTCGTCTTCTTCTCGCGCTTGCCGTCGAGGTACCAGCCCCAGCCCTTGTCGGCGCCGCCGCGGATATGGGCGATGGCATAGACGAAGCCGCGGTCGACCAGCGACAGCCGGTTGGCGCTGAACGAAGCCGGCATCGCCATGCCGTAGGAGCCGTAGCCGTAGAGCAGCAGCGGCGCCGCGCCATCGAGCGTGAGCCCGCGGCGATGGAGGATCGAGACCGGCACCTCGGCGCCGTCCTGCGCCTTCGCCATGATCCGCGTCGTGACGTAGTCGGCCGCATTATGGCCCGACGGGATCTCCTGCCGCTTGCGAAGGGTGCGCGTGCGCTTGACCATGTCGTAATCATAGACTTCCGACGGCGTCGTCATCGACGAATAGGCGAAACGCAAATTCGTCGTCTCGAACTCGTAGGAGCCCATCGTGTCGAGCGAATAGGCCGCCTCGTCGAACGCGATGGCGTGCTCGTCCTTGGTCGCGAGGTCGCGGATCACGATCGACGGCAACGCATTGGCGCGCTCCAGCCGCACCATGTGGCCGGCATAGAGATCGAGGTCGATGATGTAGATGCCGGGACGATACGGGATCAGATCGCGCCAGTTCTTGCGCTCGGGTGATGCGAGCGGCGCGGTGACGATCTTGAAGTCGATGGCGTCGTCGGCGTTGGTGAGGATGAAGAGTTCGTCGCCACGGTCGGCGAGCGAGTATTGCACGCCTTCCTCGCGAGCCGCGACGAGGCGCGGCGGTGCGTCGGGATGGGCGAGGTCGATCAGCCGCTGCTCGGAGGTCTCGTGGTCGCCGCCCGCGATCACGCAGAAGCGGCCGCTGGTGCTCTCTTGCAGATGGGTGAACCAGCCTGAATCCTGCTCTTCGTAGACCAGCGTGTCGTCGGCCTGCCCAGTGCCGAGCTTGTGCCGCCACACCTGCATCGGGCGATGATTGTCGTCCAGCTTCACGTAGAAGAACGACGTCGCGTCCTTGCTCCAGACCACGCCGCCGTCGGTCTCCTCGACGACGTCGTCGAGGTCCTTGCCGGTCGCCCAGTCGCGCACGCGGATGGAGAAATATTCCGAGCCCTTGGTGTCGGCGCTCCAGGCCTGCAGCCTGTGGTCGTTCGAGTGCCGGCTGCCGCCGAATTTGAAATAGGTGTGGTCCTTGGCCAGCGCATCGCCGTCGAGCACGATGTGGCCCTCGCCGCCATCGCGCGGCATGCGGCCGAACAGCTCGTGCTGGCCGCCTTCGCGGAACTTGCGGAAATAGGCGAAGGGACCATCCGGCGACGGGACGCTGGAATCGTCCTCCTTGATCCGCCCCCGCATCTCGCGCACCAGCGTCTTCTGGAGGGCTGCGGTATGGCCGAGCAGGCTCTCGGTGTAGCTATTTTCTGCGTCGAGATATTTGCGGATGTCGGGATCGAGCACCGCGGGGTCACGCAGCACCTCCTGCCATTTCTCGTCCTTCAGCCAGGCATAGTCGTCGGTCACGGTGATCCCGTGCCGCGTGAAGGAATGCGGCCGGCGCGGGGCGACGGGGGGCTGGGAAGGTGTTTTGGCCTGTGTCACTCGATCCTCACTCAGATGCGTGTTTCACCTTATATCGCCCCGATTCCTCGAATTGCCAGCGCCACTGCGGCAAGGACTGCGCCAGTCGCCGGGTTGTTGATCGGTCCCTTCTATGCTTTAGGCTTCCTAATCCCCGCCGCCGGTCCAGCCTGATGCTGTTCAATTCCTACCCGTTCATCCTGCTGTTCCTGCCGGCCGCGCTGGCTGGCTATTTCTGGCTCGGGCGGCGCAGTAATCTGGCCCCGGTGATCTGGCTGGCGGTGGCCTCGCTCACCTTCTATGCCATCGGCAATTGGCAGTTCGTGGCCCTGTTGTTGATATCGATCGCCTTCAACTACGGCATTGGCCACCTCCTCATCGTGGCGAAGCTTGCTCCGTCGCAACGAAAGGCGGCACTTGCTCTCGGCGTCGCCGGCGATCTCCTGGTGCTCGGCATCTTCAAATACGCCGGCTTCGTCGCCGAGAACATCAATGTACTGACCGGCACGCACTTCGCGGCCCACATCCTGCTGCCGGTCGGCATCTCCTTCTACACGTTCACCCAGATCGCGTTCCTGGTCGATGCCTGGCGCGGGCAGGTCGCGGCCTATGCGCTCCCGCATTACGCGCTGTTCGTGACCTACTTTCCGCATCTGATCGCGGGACCAATCCTTCACCACAAGGACATGATCCCGCAATTCGAACGGGAGGAAACCAAGCAGCCGCACGCGCATCTGATCCTGTGCGGAATCATCATCTTCGCCATCGGGCTGTTCAAGAAAACGTGCCTCGCCGACGGCATCCAGCCGCTGGTCGCACTCGCCTTCGATGCGCGCGCGCCGAGCTTCGACCAGGCATGGCTTGGCGCGCTCGCCTACACGTTCCAGCTCTATTTCGACTTCTCGGGCTATTCCGACATGGCGATCGGAATATCGCTGATGTTCGGCATCTTCCTGCCGGTCAATTTCAACTCGCCCTACAAGGCCACCAGCATCGTCGAGTTCTGGCGGCGCTGGCACATGACGCTGTCGCACTTCCTGCGCGACTATCTTTACATCCCGCTCGGCGGCAACAGGCTCGGCCGCGTGCTGCGCTACGTCAACTTGCTGCTCACGATGCTGCTGGGCGGGCTCTGGCATGGCGCAGCCTGGACGTTTGTCATTTGGGGCGCGCTGCATGGCGCCTATCTCTGTATCAATCACGCTCTCAACGCGCTGGTGCCGGATGTTCCAAAACTGCTCGCGCGCCCAGCTCGCGTCACCGGGGCCGTGCTGACATTCCTTGCCGTTGTTGTCGCATGGGTCTTCTTCCGTGCCGAACGGGTCGATTGGGCCATGCGGATTCTGAATGCGATGGCCGATCCCTCGAACATCGTGTTCGGGCGCGAGGAGATTGCGGCGTCGGTGATGGTCGCAATTTATGCCACGCTGGTGTGGCTGGCACCGAACACGCAAGGAATCATGGGGTACGACCACGCCAATCGCAGGGTCGGCGAGGGCCTGATGGCCGGACGGATGCGGCCGCTGGTCCTCTATGGTGCGTCGCTGGTGCTTGCGTTCGGGATTTTGGGCATCCAGAGCCACAGCGAATTCATCTATTTCCGGTTCTGATGCAAGGCGCGTTCACACATCCAGGGCGTCTTCTCCTCGCGAGCGTCGCGTGCGTGCTGGGCGCGGCTGCGCTCACCTATGTCATCGATCCCCTGCAACTGTTTCGCCCCTCGCGCCTCGTCGCACCTTTTTATTCCGACGACACGCGGGTGCAGAATGCCGGGCTGATCCGCAGCCAGTCGTTCGACACCGCCTTCATGGGCACCTCGCTCGCGATCCATTTCCGCCAGAGCGATATCGACCATACGCTGGGCGTGCACTCGCTCAAGCTGGCGATGACCGGCTCCAATTCGCGCCAGCAGGGGTTTGTGCTCGAGCAGGCCATCGACCGCGGCGCAAAGCGCGTGATCTGGGCGATGGACGATTTCATCTTTGTCGATGCGGCCGACATCGAGGCCGATCCTTATCTCTCCGCCGATCTCTATCGCGGGACGGCAAAAGGCATCGCGTCCTACCTGTTCAGCGCGGCGATGGCGAAGGAATCCCTGTTTGCATTGCTGCGGTCGTTTCCCCCGCTGCGAGAGCCGCTGACCCGGGCCGCGCCTTATCTGCCGATCAAGTTCGCGCTGCCTGATGTCGATGACATCTATGCGTTGCCGCGCGATATCGACGTGGCGCGCGCCTACAATGCGAAAAGGACGCTCGCGGCCTTCGCCTATATCACCGATCCCGTACGCAGCCGCTTTCTCGGCGAAGGCTATCGTCATGACGCGATGGTCCGGCATTTCGAGCGTGACGCCGTCGGCCTGATCGCGCGCCATCCGGACGTGACCTTCGACATCTACTTCCCGCCCTATTCGATCCTGCAATTCGTCGCGATGCGTGATGCTTCGCCTGCGACGCTGAAGATCGTCACCGACCTCACCGCTGTCATGGCGCAGCGCCTGACGCAGCTTCCCAATGTGCGCCTGTACGATTTTCGGTCAATCAAGGACGTGACGCACAACCTCGACAATTACAGTGACGTCATCCACCATTCGCCGGTCATCGATGCGAAGGTGCTGTCGTGGCTGGCGCGTGAGCAGTATCGGGTCGATCCGAAGGCGCCGCTTGCGTCATTGGAGGCGTTGAAGGCGCAGGTCGAGGCGTATCGCTTGCCGCGGTGAAGCGTTGGCCTCTGCCAATATGAGGCCACAGCGTAGCCAAACAGTCCGCCGTCGTCCCGGCCTTCGCCGGGACGACAGCGGAGTTTCCGGCTTGCGCCTACACCGCCACCTCTTCGCCGAGATACGCAACCGCTGCCTCAAGCCCGCCTTTGCCGTGCGGGATCTTCAGCGCGTTCAGCCCGACCTCGATCACCCCCAACGTGCCGAGCAGCATTGGGGCGTTGACGTGGCCCATATGGGCGATGCGGAAGGCTTGCCCCGAGAGATCGCCGATGCCGGTGCCGAGCACCACACCGCACTTCTCCTTGCAATAGCGTTGCAGGATTGCCGGATCGTGGCCGTTGCTCATGGTCACCGTGGTCACGGTGTTGGAGCGTTCGCTGGCTTCCGCGACGTTGAAGCCGAGCACCTGGCCTTCAGACCACGCGCCGACGGCGCGGCGTGCGGCTTCGCCGAGCAGGCTGTGGCGGCGGAAGGCGTTCTCCAGTCCCTCCTCGTGCAGCAGGTCGATCGCCTGGCGCAGCGCGAACAGCAGATGGACCGGCGCGGTGCCGGCATATTTGCGATAATGCTCGCTGCCCTCGCGCTCGCTCCAGCTCCAATAGGGCGTGCTCATGTTGGCGGTCTTCTGGACCTCGAGCGCACGCGCGTTGGCCGCGACGAAGCCGAGGCCGGGCGGCGTCATCAGGCCCTTTTGCGAGCCCGACATCGCAACGTCGATGCCCCATTTGTCCATCTCGAACGGCATGCAGCCGAGCGAGGCCACAGTGTCGACCATGTACAGCGCCGGATGGCCGCTCGCCTTGATCGCCTTGCCGATCGCCTCGATGTCGTTCTGCACGCCGGACGCCGTGTCGACCTGGACGACGACGACGGCCTTGATGGTGTGATCCTTGTCGCGGCGCAGGCGCTCCTCGACTTCGTGCGGCCGCACCGCGCGGCGCCAGTCGCCCTTGAGCACCTCGACCTCGGCACCCATCAGCGCTGCGGCATGGCCCCAGCCGATTGCAAACCGTCCGCTTTCGAGCACCAGCACCTTGTCGCCGCGCGACAGCACGTTGCTCAATGCTGCTTCCCAGGCGCCGTGACCGTTGGCGATGTAGATGTAGGACTTGCCCTTGGTCGCAAACAGTTTCGAGATGTCGCTGAGCAGGCTCTCGGTCAGATCGGTCATCTGTTTGGAGTAGATGTCGATCGCCGGACGATGCATCGCCCGCAGCACCTCGTCGGGCATATTGGTGGGCCCGGGGATGGCCAGAAATTCCCGGCCCGCGCGAACGGTCATTGCTGTTGGTCCTTGTTGCCTGAGAACAGGATGGTGGGTCGCTGATTCACACTTTTACGCGGCGCTGCGGTGCAAGAAAAGGCCGGAAAACGCAGGTCTGACGTGGGCTATCTCTTAGTCTCGCGGCAGCCCGCATCTTCGGCTTCCTCCACCGAGCAGAACCAGCGTGTGCCCTTGCTGATCTTCATCTTGATCTGCGCATACCAGCGACTGGTCGGCCGGTGATAGATGCATTCGCCGGCGGAGTTGACATTGCCCTTGATGGTGCAGTCCGGCGAGGGCGCGACCGGGCCCGAGGCCGAAGCGAGCAGGATCGCATGCGCGCCGTCGGGCGGCTTGGTGGCGCCGAGGATGGTGGTCTTCTTGTTGCGCTCGCGCCAGTCCCAGGGCGCGATGAAGGCGCCCTGCCACATACCGGCCTTGGCCTCCCGCGCGGCCTTCTCGTCCGCCTCATAGTCGTGCGACATGCGGGTGTAGGCCAGCGCCCAGCCTGCGCGCACCAGCCATTTCTGGATATCCTCGCCGCCGACATCGCAGCGCGCCACGGTGCGGCCGCGCCGGTCGATCGACCTCGCATGGCAGACCCAGTTCTTGCCGTCGGCGTATTTGGCGAGCTCGTCGCGGGCCGCGATGCCGCAGGTCCAGCGTTCGCCCTTGTTGTTGAGGCAGAGCTGGTCGACCGCGGGCGCGTCGATGCCGCCGAGCCTGATCCGCGTGTTGCCGATCATCACGGCGTCGCCGGCGCGAACCTTAGCGGTGCCGGTGATGTCGGCGGCCTCAGCCGGCGACGGCAAGCCAGGCAAGGAGAAGCCAAGCAATGACAGCGCAATCAGGAATTTTCGCAACATGCCGGCCCGCGTGTGATGAAAATTGCGATAGACCTCGCAATTGTGGTCGGCTTTTGTCCGCCCGGCCAGCATATGCCTGTCAATTGGGCTTTCAACTTACTGTCATCGAACGAAGTTTGTAGGGTGGGTTAGCCGAAGGCGTAACCCACCTCTTTCATCTCCACGGTGGCGGAAGTGGTGCGCTTCGCTAACCACCCTACGAAACCTATCCCCGCGCCATCGCCCGCTTGGCCACCGCCAACCCCATCAGCACGAACGCCGACGTGACCTCAGGCCCGCCGACCAAAATCCGCGTCGGCGTCTTCATCTTGTTCCATTCATAAGCGCGGAACGGGCCGCGGCGACCGCCTTCGCCGAGGCTCGCGACGATCACGTTCAGCGCCGGCGCAAAGGCGCGCGGGTCGGCGCCGAGATGGCCGAGCGCGATCAGGGCGAGCGCTGCGTCGAACACGTTCATCTCGGCGGCCATCAGCTCGCCCTTGACGTAGGAGAGCACGCGGTGGCGTATGAAATCGAAATCGCCGTCGGGATCGATGATCGCCTGCGCCGCCAGCGGCAGCGCCAGGAAGGCGGCGTAGCAGCGGCCGAAATAGGCGCTGTAGAGCTCCGGCAAATAATAGATGTGCGAGCGCGGATTGGCGAAGGCGCCGCTCGCCGCAAGCCGCTTCTGGAAGCCGATGATGCGATGAACGGTGGCAAGCCGCGCCGGCGTCTCCAATACTTTCCAGCGCGCGAGGTTGCGGAAGCTGACCTCGAGAATGTCGAGATTGAGCGTCGGATCGAGGTCATTGCCATAGGGCCGCTCGCCCTTGAGATTGTCGATCCAGGTCGCAACCCCGCCCTCGTAGTCGATATTGTCGTTGATCGGCACGGTCACGTGCAGCTCGTTGACGCCCGCCTGTACCTGATAGCCCGCGTAGAAATCCAGCAGCGGCTGGTCGAGGATCGGATCGGTGCAGCCGGCTTGCGTCGCCGCGGAGATCGAGCACGCCGTGGTGTCGCAATCCGGCACGTAGACGCCGAAACCGAGGTCCTGCTTGATCTGGGCGAAGTAGCGCGAGAAGCGCGGATGCGGCGCGGGCGCGAGCGCGGTGATGACGTTGAACCGCGCGCCGTCGATGCCCTCGACCTCTTCGCGGCTGATGTTGACGCAGAAATCGACCATGTCGGCGACCGCGCGCTCCGCCGACATCTTGTCGGCGGACGAGGCCAGACCGGTCTCGACGTAGCTCAACAGCGCCTCGATGAAGAACGCGTCGTAATAGGCCGAGCGGTGGCGGATCTGCACCGGCTCCCACATCGGTTCGGCAACCCCTCGCCAGGGCGGATTGACGACAGCGCGCGCCGGTGACCGCGCGATGAAGACCCGGGCGAGGTTGAACAGCAGCGAGGAGTTCTTGTAGCCGCGCGCGTTGAGGCCCGTGAGCGCCATGGTCAGCTCGCGCCCGCGGAAATCGGGATCGCCGATCAGGTTGAACGCGGCGTAGGTCGGCAGAAAGCCATTTTTGCGGTACGAGCCCAGCAGATGCTGCGCGCAATCGCGGATCACGCTGTCGATCTGCGATGGTTGCGGTATGGCGCCGGTGAACATGGCCGGCGGCGGCTTGGGATGATCCAGCGCGATGCTGTCGACGAGATCGGCAACGGGCTGGCCGACCGCCGCCCAATCAGGCTCGGCCTCGTCGCGGGCGCGCACCAGCGCCTCGCGCAGCCGGGCCAGTTTGCCTTCGTCGCGCAGCTCGGGCAGTCCGGCCCGGCGGAGCAGCACCCGCAGTGCGGGATTGCCAAGCGCCGTCTTGTAGAACTTGGCCAGATGCGGATCGCCGCTGGCCGCAACAGACAGTACGGGATCGCAGACGTCGTAAAGCGAGGGGCCGTCCTTCCGCGCCGTCAGCGCCCGGCAGGCGGCGCCGGCAAAATATTGAAAGCTCATGAAATAACCTGGTCGCGGGAATTGGCCGGGGGGCCGGCCGGCACGCTCCCAGCCGCGTGCCACCCCCTGCAAGTCGTTGAAAAAGCTACCCGGATTCGCAGGAAATACAAATGTGATGACAGTCACAGAAAAAGCCGGCACGGAGCCTCCATAATCGGGCTCCGGAAGGCTACGGGGACGCAAAAAAATCACATATTGGGCGATGAAAATTAATCCACGTTTCCAGAGACTTAGGTCAAATTTTCGGCGATCTATTGCGGGGGAGGCGATATCCGGTTAAGGCTTTGTTTGGTGCGGCGCCGCAAATTGCGCGCAATTCGGGGGCACACCCCCGGCCAATCCCTCAAACCCAAAGACGCTATCGCGCTACTCAAACAGTGTGCGCGTGCTTGGCTGGTCTTTGGCACTGACAGGAATGACGCGAGATGAATGTAACGCAGCTCGACATTTCCCGACGCACGATCGCGGTGGCCGCAGCCCTCATCGGCACGGTCTCGCTCGTGATCGGCGCCCATGCTGCCCTCAACATGCGGGCGCTCGATGCCGCCAAGGCCGTTTCGACCGACCAGGTCACCGGCTCGATCGGCCAGGCCTCGCGTCTCGCCCTCGTCATCGGCAATGGGCACTACCCCGACGCCAACGCGCCGCTGACGCAGTCGATCAACGACGCCCGCGCGCTGTCCTCGTCGCTGCGCAAGAACGGTTTTGACGTCGACATGGTGGAAGACGCGACCAAGGACGACATGGTCCGCGCCGTCAATCGCCTGAAGTCCCGGATCAAGCGCGACACCGTCGTCATGCTGTTCTTCGGCGGCTACGGCGTGCAGGCCGGCCGCGAGAGCTACATGCTGCCGGTCAATGCCGTGATCTGGAAGGAAAGCGATGTCCGCCGTCACGGCGTCTCCATCGAGGGCGTGCTCGACATGATGAAGGAGCAGGGCGCCAAGGCCAAGCTCGTCGTGGTCGACGCCTCCCGCCGCAATCCCTATGAGCGCCGCTTCCGCTCCTACAGCCACGGCCTCGCGCCGATCAGCGCGACCGACAACGCGCTGATCCTCTCCTCGGCTTCGCCCGGCAAGGTCGTCGACGACGGCAAGGGCGAGCACAGCGTGCTGGTCAGCGAGTTCCTCAACAACCTCAATGCGCAGGGCAGCGCCGAGAGCGTCTTCAACAAGACCCGCCTTGCGATCTCCCGCGCCAGCGAAGGCGACCAGGTCCCGACCGTCTCCTCCTCGCTGCTCGAGGACGTCCATTTCGGCGAAGCCGGCGGCTAGTTTTTCTTAGGTCTTGTAGGGTGGGCAAAGGCGCAACGCGCCGTGCCCACCATCTTTCCAACATTTCGATAGAAGACGCGGTCGATAGAAGACGTGGGCACGCTTCGCTTTGCCCACCCTACGATCCGCGTGTTTAACGTACATCTGCCTCTCCACCGTCATTGCGAGCGGATTGCTTCGTCGCTTTGCTCTTCGCAATGACGATCGCGGGGACTACTTCGCCGCTTCTGCGGCCATCACCGTGCGCACCGGATCGCCTTCGCGCAGCAGCGCGCCGGCGCGGGCGACGACGATATCGCCTTCGTTGAGGCCGTCGCGAATCTCGATATTGCCGCCCGACATCAGTCCGACCTCGACGCGCTTGGTCTCGACGCGGTTGCGGCGGATCACCTGCACGACGGTGCCGGCGGAGGAATACTGCACCGAGGTCAGCGGCACCGCGACGTTGCAGCTCTGGCCCGACTTGATCAGCGCACGGCCGCTCGCATTCAGCAACAGCCGCTTCTGCGCGGAAATGCCGATATAGACCATGCCCTGCTGGATGTTCGGCTCGACCGTCGGGCCGATGCGGCGCACCTTGCCGTCGATATCGCCGGCGCCGGCGATGCGCACGGTCGCCATCTGGTTGACCGCGAGCTTGCGCATATCGCTGGTCGCGACGAGGGCGACGAGATCGTACTCGCTGCGCGCCACGATCGTGAACAGCGCCTCGCCCTTGGCGGAGGCGAGGTTGCCGATCTGCGCGGTCGACGTCGCGATCACGCCTGCCACGGGGGCGGTGACCTGAAGCGTGCCGCCCTCGGGCAGTGCGAGCCGCGCCAGCACCTGGCCGGCGGTGGTGGTGTCGCCCGCTTCCGCCAGCACCTCCGTTACCTTCAGGCCGGGCCGCTCCGGCCGCACCGAGCTTGCCTCGCGCGCGATGATCGTGCCGGTGCCCTCGACGATGTCGGAGAAACAGGATTTTGCGACCTTCAGCACCGTGACCGCCGGCCCCTTGGGCGCGTCGTCATCGGCGGCGGCAGCGGGCTGGGCCGACAGCAACAGCAGTCCGGCGAGCGCAACGAGATGTCTGGAAACAGAACGCGCAGGCAATGAACGCATGGGTCATTCCGGTTGGGGCCTTGACGGCCTCATCGTTAGCAGAAGTGATCGCTGCGAGCCAATGGCACATCAGGGCCGGCGGATGAGAATGCCGCCGCAGCACGGGCGGCGCGATGCCGCCCGTTGATTTAGTCTTCGGGACCGGCGCCAAGGTTCGCTGTCTTCCACCGTCCCGGCGGCCATCCTGCGAGACGCCCGCCTGCGGCGGGCCCTCGGGATGAGGTCGTGTTTCGCGACGGGATGTCAGGCCCTCATGGTGAGGAGAGCCCGCCAAAGCGGGGGTCTCGAACCATGCAGGCCGAACTCATCTCGCAGCGGAGCCCCCTCACGGCAGGCTCAAGAACTCCACCCAGTTCGGCTTCTTGCCGGTGGCGTAGGATTTCAGCTTGGCGAGTGCCCCGCTGCTCTGGTCGATGGCATAGACCGTCATGCTGTCGGAGAGCTCGCCCACTGCGGCAAGGTAGCGCCCGCCGGGATCGATGTGGAAGCCGCGTGGCTGCTTCTCGGTCGGCACGCTGCCGATCGTGGTCAGCTTGCCATTTGTCGCATCGATCTTGTAGGCGGTGAGCGTGCTGGTGGTGCGCTCGGAGGCGTAGAGGAAGCGGCCGTCGGGGGTGACGTGGATGTCGGCGGCCCAGGGCTTTCCGGTAAATCCTTCCGGCAAGGCGCTGGTGCGCTGGATCTCGTCCCATGCGCCGCCCTTGGCCTCATAGGCGAACGCCGCGACGTCGCCGTTCAGCTCGTGGAGGAGATAGACGAACTTGCCGTTGGGGTGGAATACGAAATGCCGCGGCCCCGATTTCTCCGGCACCTTGTGAGCCGGCGGATCGCTCGGTGTGAGCGTGCCGGTCGTGGCGTCGAACGCGAAGGCCAGGATCTGGTCGGAGCCGAGATTGGTCGCGAACGCGAAGCGGTTGTCGGGCGAGGGCAGGAAGGCGTGCGCGTTCAGCCCGGTCGGGATCACCTGCTTCGGCTCGCCTGCGACGCCGTTGGCGAGCAGCGGATTCAGCGCGACCTTGTTGCCGCCATAGGAGGCGCTGAACAGGAATTTGCCGCTACGGTCGATGGCGATATTGGCCATGCTGTCGGCGAGCGGGCCGTTGCCGAGATGGCTGAGCTGGCCCGTCTTGGGATCGATCGCAAAGCTCACCGCGAGAAACGGCTGCGAGCGGACACCGGCGATCAGCACGCGATGATCGGGCGTGATCGCGAGCGGCGTCGAGGAGCCGGGCTTTTCGACGCCGGTGAAGGCGGCCGTCTGCACGGGCGTCATCTCGCCGCTCTCGGCCATCTTGAACACACTGATGTCGTTACTGTCGGCATTGCCGACATAGGCGAAGGTCTCGGCCATGCCGGGGCGGACTCCAGAAATTAGAGTGAGGAAAGCGAGGGTGGTGGCGATCGCGGCACGGGGCACGCCGGATCTGATGCGTCGGGTCGATCTCACCATGGGGGTCCTCCTGGATGCCGGTGCGGCATTTGTCGTTTTGCCGGTGAGGATAGCGGCAGCCGCCCCGCCGCACCAAACTCCAATTGGGATCGATCAATGCCGTAATGGTATCGGTGGGAGATCTACCGTATCGCCGCTGTGCGGGAGGGCAGATGGGGCCCGGGCGGAGTGTGGGGCGGCCCGAGCACGGTCCACACGGTGACCGCGAGCAGCGCGCAGGTCAGGATCGTCCAGGCGACGAGTGGTTTCCGCATCAGGCCGTATCCGTCAGTCATATGAATGAGAATGCTCCCGGGGGCGGGCCTGGCGATCGTGCACTGCAAATCGCCGCGATCCTATGAACTCGTTCACAGCCGAAACGAACCAATGCCGCGCGAGCGCATTGATCCGGCATGCCCCGTGAAAACGATCTCGAAGGTAAGCCCGACATGGGCGGCAAGCATGGCGGTCAGGCCGGCCAGCCCAAGCTGCCGCCGCGCCCGCGTCAGGGCGAGCGCGACGAGGACGTCGTGGCAAAGCGCCACACCGGCCAAACCGATCCCAACTCCGCGCCGACCAAACCAAAATAGCACCTCGCCCGCGCCGCCCGCGCACTGGGAACGGCAGCCTCGCCTTGCCGTTACCCTGATCCCGCGGGCGGAGCAGATCGAAACGGAGGCTGGCAGTGTTTTGGATTTATTGGGACACCGCCTGGTCGCTCATCATCAGCGGCATCATGTTCGCGACCATCGTCGCGCATCCCGATGCCGAGTTCGTCGAGATCCACGCGGCCAAGCAGGTCAAGTGAGCCCGCGCCGGCCGGTTCAGCGGCGCATCATCGTATGCTGGGCCGAGCCGGGACATCAGAACTCAAAATCTCAAATCATGCTGCCCGGCATGAAGCAGCGGATCTTGGCGCGGCCGTTGACGTAATACGGCCAGACCATGGTGCGGCCGGCGCGGTTCGGCTCGGTGATGACGGTGTCGTCGGGCACCTCGATCCAGTCGCCCAGGAGTCGCACGCGATAATGTCCGTTGCTCGTGTCCCAGTCGACATCGTCCAGCGCGGTGCCGTCGGCGTCGGCGCAGCAGGGACCGCCGCCCTTGCTGTGCAGGCTCTCGAACCAGCCCTTGAGGGGAGAGTTTGCGTAGCGACCGTCGTCGCGGGCCTGCACGGATGGGCCGATCATGGCAGTAACCGCTACGAGAGTGACCATCCTGAATGCCGCGATCGCCATATCGCCTCGCTCGATCTCGCGCGCGCACGAGCGCAGACGAGGAGCCGCCTGCGCGGCACGTGACGCAATGCTGGCTGGCGCCGCCGACCGGTTCCAGCCGTCTCAGCGGGGCGATAACCGCGAGGGTCGATGTTTGATCCTATTTTCAAGGGCGCGGACCTATCGAGTCCGCGCCCTGCTTCAGCTCTAACCCGGCAAGCGGTCAGTAGTCCCAGAACACCGGCACCCAACGGAAGGCGTCGCCGTCGGCTGCGACCCGGCCCACGGACGGGAACGGCAGGTGCGTGGCCACCAGCATTTCGCCGGTCTCGGCAAGCTGTCGCAACAGACCGATGCGAACGCGCGCGGCCTCCTCGGGGTCGTGCTCGAAACCGTTGTGCCAGTCGGGTTGCTCGAACCCGACGGCAAACACGGCGTCGCCGGCGAATGTCAGCGCGTCGTCGCCGGCCGCCATGCGAACCACGCTGTGTCCGGGGGTGTGACCGCCGGTGCGACGGGCGACGACGCCAGGCGCAATCTCTTGCTCGTCATCGAACAGCCGCAGCTGACTGCCGTACTCCTTCAGGAACCGCTTGGCGGTCGATCGCAGCGCGTCCGGGAACCCTTCCGGCATGGCAGTGCGGGAGAAATCAGGCGTTTCCCAGAACTTGACCTCTGTGGCCGCGACGTGAATCCGCAGGTCCTTGCGCAGCTGCTGCTTCACGCCGTCGACCAGCAGCCCGCCAATGTGGTCCATGTGCAGATGGGTGAGCACCAGATCGGTTACCGCCGAAAGATCGATGCCCGCGGCCGCCAGTCGCCTGATCAACTGCCCGGCGCGCGGCAAGTTCAAGTTCGGGTCCGAGCCCAGCCCGGCGTCGATGAGGATGGTCTTGCCGCCGCTGCGGACCATGACGGCGTTCAGCGCCCAGTCGAAAGCATCCTGCGGCAGGAACATGTCGTGCAGCCAGGTCGCTCGCACCGCCGGGTCGGCGTTGTGCGCGAGCATTGTGGTCGGCAGCGGCAGCACGCCGTCGCTCACCACCAGCACGTCGATCTCGCCGATCTTCAGCGCGTAGCGCGACGGAACGAGCTCTTCGGGTCCCGATGACACGGGATACGAGGTGTTGTGCAGATTCATGTTGGTCTCCTGTTTCAAAGATAGGGGCTTCCGGCTGGTGGTTGAGCAGGCAGCGCCGCCGGGGAGTGCGCAGCCGTGATCGCTTGGTGCGCTAGAGGCTGGTCACTCGTTCCGGATCGGCCGACGCGAGCGCCAGGGCGCGCTCCGCCTTCGGCGGATAGATCCAGACGGTGTTGATCTCACGCTTGGTCTTCTTGGCGACGTCGCCGACCAGCTCGACCTTGCGCTCCCATCCGCGTGTGAACAGCGCGCCGGCTTCGCCGAGGTCCAGGCAGGTGACGTAGGCCTTCTGGTGGTAGGGCCTGGTCGGAACGCCAAGCAATTCGGCCGCGGCATTGTTGCCGGCAAAGGCGCCCATTCGCGTGGCGTGCTGGCACGACATCAGTGCGTAATTGCCCTCGTCGTCGCAGGCGGCGCGTGCTGCGTCGCCGGCCGCGAAGACACCCTGAACGCCTGGCACCTGCAAGCAGCGTTCGACCAGCAACCGTCCGAAATTGTCGCGCTCGGCGGGAATCTGCCCGGTCAGCGGCGCTGCACGCATGCCCGCCGCCCAGATCACCGTCTCGGTTTCGATGTGCTCACCGCTGGACAAGGTGACGTCGGTCTCGTCGAGCGCGGCGACGCCGGCACCGAGCCGTGTCTCGACGCCAATCTTGCGCAAGGCTTCCTCGATGACGGGGCGGGCGCTTGCACCCATGTCGGGTGCGATCGCAGTGTTGCGATCGACGATGACGACGCGCGTCCTGGCATTGGGGCCCAGGATTTCGCGCAGCCGCGCCGGTATTTCGGTGGCCGCCTCGATCCCGGTGAAGCCGCCGCCGGCGACGACGACCGTGTCGCGTCCGTTCACGGCAGGCCGCTCCGCGAGGCCATGCAGATGCTTGTCGAGCGCAACGGCATCGTTGAGCGAATCGACGCTGAAGCCGTGCTCGGCGAGGCCCGGAATGTTCGGACGGAATAGCCGGCTGCCGGTGGTCACAACCAGGCGGTCGTAGGACAGCGTCTTTCGCGGGCCCTTCGCGGGCGTGATCTGCACCGTTCGGGCCTCGGTGTTGATCGTCTCGGCGCTGCCCTGAATGTAGTCGACGTCGATCGCCTTGAGGACCTCTAGCAGCGGGGCCGTCAGGGTTTCCGGCTTCGGCTCGTAGAGCCGCGGACGGACCACCAGCGTCGGCTCCGGGGAGACGATCGCGATCTGCAGATCTTGCGGCGAGACCCCCCGGATGTCGCGCAGTCGCGCTGCGGAAAGGGCGGCGTACATGCCGGCGAAGCCGGCGCCGATGATGACGAGTCGCATGGATTTTCTCCTTGGTTGCTGTTCGAAAGACCGCGCGCGACCGCGCTGCTGCGTTCAGGGCAGCGGCCGGCGTCGGCGCGTGGGTGGGTTGGGTCGCTGGCTTAGGGCCCGATGCAGCGTGCCATCACCGATCTCGGCGGCTGGCCGTAGCCCAAGACGACGGGCTGAAGCTCACCTCGACTCCAGTCCTGATAGGGAAGCCCGGGGCCATTTCGGATCATGATGGAAACGGGCGGCTGTGCCGGGTGCATGGTGTAAGCCGGAATTTCCACTTCCTCGCCCGTCGCCGACGTGAAGCGAACGGCCAGCGAGAGTCCGTACAAGGTCGCGGTTGCGAGGCTCCGGCGGCGTGATGAGATCAACCGTCGACTGACGAAGTTTTTCCAGGTCATCTTTGGTCTCCCTCGATTGGTCTGGACATGGAGATGATGTAGCCGACCCGATTTGCCGTTGCCCCAGCGCGATTGCCGTCGCTGTCGAGAGATTGCTGCTAACGCACGCGCCTGCGCCAATCGCTCGGCGTCTCGCCCGTCAGCTTCTTGAATGCCGCGGCGAAGGCGGTCTGCGAGGAATAACCAAGCGCCGCGGCGACCGAGACGATCGATTCGTCGCTCTCCCGCAGCATGTTCATGGCCTGCTCGAGCCGGTGCTGGCGAAGCCAGGCATGCGGCGACAGCCCGGTGCTCTCCTTGAAGGACCGGCAGAAATGAAAGCGCGACAAACCTGCATCGGACGCCAGCGCATCGAGCGAGACGTCCGCTTCGCTGTCGGAGCGCAATCGTTCGATCGCACGGAGCAGGACCTTCGGCGCCAGTCCGCCCATGGTCGGGTGGAACGTGGTTGGCGACCCTGCATGCGCAGCCAAAAGGCGCGTGGCCAGAAGATCCGTGAGCTGATGCCGGAATAGCGTATCAAGGACGCCATGGCTCTCTAGCGAATCCGCCGCGCTCAGGAGCAGTCGGGACGTGATCGTGTCGGGATGCGCCGTTCGCTCAATCAATTCGGCGGGCCCGGCGGTCCCGGCCTCGCCGGCGATGCGCTGCAGCGTTGCGTCGGGAAGGTAAAGCTGCACGACGTCGACGGGCTTCGGAATGTCCCATCGGGAGCTCGACCCTTCCGGAACGATGTTCACGACCCCCGGACGAAACGTGCCGATCGCGATCGATCTTCCCGAGCGCCGCTCCATGCGCTGCATCACGCCTTTATGCGCCATGATCACGTGGTGGCGCATGGGCTCGACGACGTCGTGCAGCGGATCATGCTTCCAGTGCGCGATACCGGCACCGGAGGAGTCCAGCGCCATGCGAAACGGCTGGGTCCTGAGCACGCGCGCCATCTCCCCGTCGGCGGCGCGCCGCTCGGACGTCGAGCGGTCGTCAGGCTGTGCGTCGGGTGCGGGCGGCAAGCCCTTGTGCGAGGGATTGCGCATGAGTGCAGTGTTCCCGGTCATGGTGTGGCTCCTGCTGATCAGCTCGGGCTTTCGATCAGTCGTCCGTATTTGTACGGAACGGCGCGTGTTCTATGCGCCGCGGTTGCGGTGCGTATTTCCTGAACCCGCCATGCTTTGTCCGATCCTGCTCCAAGCCGGCCCGCGCTTTCGCGAACGCACGGTGAGCGGCCGAGGAGGAGAAGTGCTTGTGAGAAAAGGGCGCAGGCCGCCACACGGCCGCCACATCGATGTCGCGATCGGGCACGCTCGTGGCGTGGAACGGTTGGATTTCAAGACGGACAAGCCTTGCCCGGCTCGGCGACAAATCCTCCAAACGGAGGCGACGGCGATGACCGGGGCGCGCTAGGCCGCGGCCGCCTGTGCCGACAACAGCTGCTTCAGTTTCGCCGCCGGCACGGCCGGGCTGAACAGCCAGCCCTGCATCTGGCTGCATCCGAGCTGGAGCAGCACCGCGCGCTGCGCTTCCGTCTCGACGCCTTCGGCGGTCGTCGCCATGTGGCGGGCGGCGGCCATGTGCACCACCGCCTGCACGATCGGCGAGGAATCTTCAGACTGGCCGATGTCGCAGATGAAGCTGCGGTCGATCTTGATCTTGTCGAACGGGAAGCGATGCAAATAGCTCAGCGACGAATAGCCGGTGCCGAAATCGTCGAGCGCAATGCGCACGCCGAGCTCGCGCAGCTGCTGCAGGATCGTCAGCGCCTCCTGGTCGTCGCGGATCAGGACCGTCTCGGTGATCTCGAGCTCGAGCCGTCCGGGTGCGAGACCGGACTCGGCGAGCGCGGCTGCGACCTTCAGCGCCAGCGTCCGCGAGCGGAACTGCACCGGTGAAACATTGACCGCGATGTGGATGTCGCCGGGCCAAGAGGCGGCCTCGGTGCAGGCCTGCCTCAGCACCCATTCGCCAATCTCGCCGATCAATCCGGTCTCTTCCGCAACCGGGATGAAGTCGGCGGGCGAGACCATGCCGCGCTCCGGATGGTGCCAGCGCAGCAGCGCTTCGCAGCCGGTGACCACGTTGGCCGCAAGATCGACCAGCGGCTGGTAGTGCACCTCGAACTCGCCGCGGGCCAGCGCCTGGCGCAGATCGAACTCGAGCTGGCGGCGCAGCCGCGCCTTGGCGTCGTATTCGGGCGAGAAAACGCGGAAGGTGCGGCGGCCCTCGGATTTCGCCGCATACATCGCGAGATCCGCGCGCTTGAGCAAATCGTCGAGATTGTCGCCGTGGTCGGGCGCGATCGCGATGCCGATGCTGGCATCGGTCGGGATTTCCTGGCCATTGTAGTTTACGGGCGCGCGCAGCGCCTTCAGGATCTGCTCGGCCAGCGCCGTCAGCTCGGCCACGTCGCGGGTGCCGGCCTTGACGATTGCGAATTCGTCGCCACCCAACCGTGCCACCATGTCGTTGCCGCTGATGCAGGCGCGCAGGCGGTTCGCGACCTGGCGCAGCAGCTCGTCGCCGACCTCGTGTCCCAGCGAATCGTTGACGCCCTTGAACTCGTCGACGTCGATATAGAGGATCGCGAACGGCTTGCCCTGGGCAAGCTCCGCGACACGCCGCTCCAGATGGCCGCGCATCAGCACGCGGTTGGGCAGGTCGGTCAGCGCGTCGTAATGCGCCATATGCGCGATGCGCTCGTCGGCGCGAATGCGCTCGGTGACGTCGTCATGGGTCGCGAGCCAGCCGCCGGCGGCGCCGGGCTGGTTCTTGATCTCGATCAGGCGGCCATCGGAGGTCTCGACGATCGTGCTCTGCGTCTGCCCGGCATTGCCCAAAATGCCGTCGCAATAGGAATCGACGTCGCCGTGGAACGAACCCGTGTCGTGGCGGTGCTGGATCACTTGGCGGAAATACGCGCCGGGCTTCACCACGTCGGCCGATAGGCCATACATCTCGATGTAGCGCCGGTTGCAGACGATCAGCCGCTCGTCCTGGTCAAACATCAGGAGACCCTGCGTCATCGTGTTCATCGCGGTGTCGAGCTGGTGCTTCTCCACGGCGAGCCGGCGGGTCATCTGGCGGAAGATGAAATAGAGCGTGAGCACGAGTAGGCCGATCGACAGCACGGCTACGGCCACGAAGAATTTGGTTTGCGTGTGCCATGTCGCCAGCGTCGCATCCAGCGACCTGGTCGCAACCACGACCAGCGGCTCGCCGGTCAGGAGGCGTGCGGCGACGATGCGATCCTTGCCGTCGATCGGACTTGCGAGCTGGGTCGTGACGAAGGTGCGCTCGAACACCGCCATCTGCTCGGGCGTTCCATTGCGGAAATTCTGCCCGATCATCGCGTCCACATGCGGAACGCGCGCGAGCAACTGGCCGTTCTGGTGGTGCATCGCGATCGAGGATTCCTCGCCGAGCCCACTCGAGGCGAAGAAGGATTCGAGTTGGTCCGGCGCGATCGCGCGCGACACCAGCCCAAGGAATTCGCCGTGAGGACCGGAGACGCGGCGCGCGAACACGATCGCCGGTCCGCTGCCCAACCGTCCGGGCACGACCTCGACCTCCTCCTGCGAAGCCGGGTCGTTCTTGAGGCGATTGAAGTAGCCGCGGTCGGCGACCGAAACATCGGCGACCGGCCAGCGCCGCGACGAGTTGATCAGCACGCCCTTGGCGTCGAACACGTTGGCGCCGGCAACGTCCGACCAGCCGCTGGCTCTGGCGCGCAGCACTTCGTGCACGGCGAGCGTGCCCATCTCGCTGCGGAAGACATCGGCGGATTCGATGCCGTGGCTTTCGAGCTCGGAGATGATGCTCTTCTGCAGCACCGCGAAGTCCTCGAACTCGCGGTCGAAATGGCGGGCGAGCAAGCGGACCGCGCTCTCAAGGCTGTCGCGGCCGCTTTCGATTGCATTCTGCCGGAAGCGGTCGACGGTAAGCGCGGTGCCGATCGCCATTGCGGCCATCAGCACGAAGCCGCCTGCGATCAGCCATGTCAGCGGCGCGCCGCGCCAACGGCGCAGCAACGCGCGCATGCGCGCGCTCCATCGGATCGATGTGCCCATGCAGCCCTCCCGTGGGATGCAAGATGCGGCAAAACCGACAAGACCGCGTTACCAGTAAGGGTTAGGAAAACATGAATCGGAGCGTAATCAGAGGGTTGGTTCCATCGCTGTCTGAAGGCGCGGTGGGCCATGGTTCCCTCAGCGTCGGATTTCCCATCTCAACGCTTCCGCATTGGTCCTGGCGAACATCGCCGGCACGTCGAAGGTCCCGGTCTTGAGATCATAGCGGCAGCGCCAGTCGGCCAACCCCTTCACGGCGACGTTCTTCGAGTGCTTGTCCATTTCACCCGACAGCGAGATGACGAGGTAACGGTTGTCCGGCCAGTGCACGCCGAGGCCGCGATAAGCCTCTTCGGTGCCTTTCACGAGATTGGCCGAAATGTGGTAGTCGAGCTTCATCTTCCCGGTGTCCGGGCGGCTGTGGAAATAGGCCCAGGCCAAGTCGCTGAACGGCGTCTTCGTCGCGCTGACGAAGGCGCCTTTCTCGACATGGTAGAGATAGAGGTCCTGCTCGCCGGAGCCGGTCTTCTGCATCCGCACCAGCCATTGCGAGTCGGGCGTGAAGCGGAAGCCGGCGCCGTAACCCTGCTCGGGCTTCAGCTCCGTCATCTGTTCGCCACGCCTCGCCCAGGCCTGCCATTTGACGTCGAAATCCCCGCTGTCCTTCATGTACTGCTCGATCCCGGTGGCGCCGTCGGGCGAGGTGAAGGCGAGATCGGCATTGCCGGTGAGGATGTAATCCGGCGGCGGGCCGGACGCGGCGAGCCCCGGAGTTGCGGCCAGCGTGGGGGCAAGCGTGAGCCCCACCACCAGCCCAAGTACCGGCAATTGTGCGGGACGGCAAAATGCGTTCACAGTGAAAATTCCTCGAGAAAAATACCGCGATGCGGCCTCGATCATTTGACGTCGGCGGGGGTGCGCCGGTTCATCCCCGGCGCCGGCTCATCATCCTATCGACCGTCTTGCTGCCGTGGCTAAAACGGCGCACCTTGCCGGCTCGATTGATTTGCAAGGTTCTTCCTGATCAAGGTTCGTTTCCGATGGTGACCGCATCCAAGGCCTTCATTGCATTCTGTCTGCTCGCGGTGGGCGGTACCGTGCTGGTGATCGGCCCCGCCGAGCTGCGTCGCCTGCTGCCGATAGGGGCGAAGACCGACATCGCCGCCAAGCCGGAACCCAAGGTCGAGCCCAAGGTCGAATCCAAGCCGGAACTCAAGCCGGAAGAGCCCAAGCTCGCCGCGGTCGCGCCGCCGGCGCCAGCTGCATCTCCGGCACCGGCCCCCGAGCCGAAGGCGGGTGCATTGGCTGAATCCCAGAAGCAGGTCACGGCCGCGCTTGCCGATCTTGCACCGGTCAAGCCGCCGCCGGCGGTTGCCGATACCGGCCCCCGTTTCGACGTCGCGCGCGTCGACGATCACGGCGAGGCGGCGGTGATCGCGGGCCAGGCGACGCCGGGCGCCAAGGTCGAGCTGCTGCGCGACGGCAAGCCGATCGACAGTGTCGTGGCGGATGCGTCGGGCCAATTCGTGATGACGCCGCCGCAGCTTCCCGCCGGTTCCTATGAGCTGACCCTGCGGGCGAAATCGCCTGACGGCACCGTCACGCAATCCGGCCGCAGCATGCCGGTGGTGATCGCCGAAGCCGCGCCTTCGCCCGCGCGCCCTGCACCGGCCGCGAGGCAAGAGACGAAGCAGGAAGCGAAGGCCGAGAAGCCCGACGACAAGTCGGACGTCGTGGCATCGGTATCGGACAGGCCTGCGGCCCGGCCGAGATTGATGGGCTCACCGAAACCAAAGGGCGGGTCGGGGGTCATGGCGCGGGCGCCCGCGGCCACGACCGTCGCATCGGCCTCGCCGGCGGAAATCGTCAGCGGTGCACCGGCGGAAACAGGCGGCAGCCGGGTGATCTCCCGCGGCGACAGCCTGTGGGCGCTCAGCCGGCTCGCTTACGGCGACGGCGCCCGCTTTGCGGTGATCTACAACGCCAACCGCGCCAAGATCCACAATCCCAATCTGATCTATCCCGGCCAGACTTTCGTACTGCCGCAGAAGGCGGAGTAACACCGCATCGGCTCTGCCGCTGCGCGTTGCGACGCTTTGCCCTGTACGCTTCCGGAACATTTGGTTCCCTCGCGCGTCGTTGTGATGCGACGCGATGCGCGCTTGGCGCCGGAGGAGGGCCAAGGTGGACAGGTCAGTGGTCATGTCGAGATCACGCTTGGCGCTCAGGCCAAGGCTGGGGCTGGCGCTATCAGGCGCAACCCTCGTGATTCTGGCGGTGCTGTTGCCAAGTCGCGCCGAGGCGCAGTTCGGCTTCCGCGGCGGCCCGCTCGGTGTTGCGCGCTTTGCCGTCGGCCACATGATCGGCATGTCTCGCTTGCGCCATGCCCGCATGACGGTGCGGGGCAGCCGATACCGCTCCGCAGCGTTGAGGTCGCAAGATCCTCGCGGCGCAGAGCGCGGCCAGCCTGCGAATCCTTACGTCCTTCGTGCCGCAATGACGGCGCAAGCTGCGCTGTCGGGATGGCACGGCGGCCGCCGTCCGCAGGGCTGGTGGCGTCATCCCGACGGCAGCTACGGCTGGGTCGGCCCGGTGTTCTGGCCGTTCGCGCATGACGACCTCACCACCGCGATCATCCTCGGCGATGCGACCAGCCTCTCGCTCTATGGCTATGGCGACATCTATGCCGCGATCTTCGCACCCTATGCGGCCACCGAGCTTGCCGCCTACACCGCGCCGCAAGGACGGCGCGGACGGCGAGTCCCGACCGCGGAGACTGTCTGCGATGCCAGCGACACCGGCGGCCTGCCGGTCGATCGCATTGCCGCTATCGTGCAGCCGAATGAATTGCAGCGCACTGCGCTCGACGAGCTCGCGACCGCGTGGGCATCCGCGCGCGACACCATCCGCGCCGCCTGTCCGGCGCAGGTTCCCGCGACGGCGATGGAGCGCCTCGGCCTGATGCGCGAGCGCATCGAGGCCATGATCAAGGCGACGGACGCGGTCGCACCTTCGCTGGCAAAATTCGTCGATCTCCTCGACGACGACCAGAGAGCCAAGCTCGACGGCCTGGCCAAGGACCGCCGCGCCGCGCTTGCAGCGATGCAGCAAAAGAATCCCCAGGCGGCATCGGCCTGTCAGGCGGACAGCGATCCCCGCTACGACGAGAAGCTGCAGCGCCAATACGAGCAGCTCATTCAGCAGCAATGGCCCGCGGCCGAGATCGCCTCCACGCTCAAGCTCGACGACACCGCCCGCGCCCGCCTCGACGTGCTCCAGGACACCACGCTGCGCACCATGGAAACGCTGAGCGCCTGTCCGTCACAGGCCGCACCGACACCACAGGCCCGCCTCACCGCCGCGAAGGCGCGGCTGGAGACGATGCTGCAGGCGGTGAACGGCGTTAGTGACGCGCTCGACGATTTCGAGGCCGACTTAAGCGACGAGCAGAAGGCGGGGTTCGAGGCGATCGGGCCGAAGCGCGGCGTGTGATCACCCGCAGGCCCACTCGAACTTCATGTCCTTGAAGTCGAGCTCCGCGTTGCCGCTGCCGAAATTGTAGCCGCCGAAATATTCCTCGAACTCGATGTAGAACGGGCTCATCTCAAGCACCGCCTGGCAGGGCCGCATGGTGCCGCCGAGATGGTTGTGGGCGTGGTCCTTGCCCCAGTCGTGCGAGCGGAAATTCTCGGTGGTCGGGACGCCGTCGATAAAGTAGTAGTAGGACTGATAGTCGCTCGGCGGATTGCGCGGGAGGTGCGGGTCCTGCGGAGCCTTGCCGGCATTGGGATCGGTCGCGCGCGGCATCAAGGCGATCGCGAGGTTCTCCGCCAGGTCACCCCGCGGAGGGCCGGCGAACATCTTCTGCGCGAAGGGCGGGGCGGATTCGAAGTAAGCGCTGGCGCCGCCGACATCGAGCCAGCGCGGCCGCTCCGCCGTCGCAAGCGGAAGCGGCGCGGGCGGCGTCGCGAACGGGCCCTCGTACTCATGCTTCGTCAGCAGCAGCGCGGCATATTCGTAATCAAGGATGTCGGTCATGCGCGAAAGCCGCGGGTGCGCTGGTCGCGCCAGCACGGCCTCGCGAATCTCGGGATCGTCGGCTGCCCCGCCGTCATTGTGATCTGGTGCGGTCGCGAAGAACGACACCGCGACGATATCCTCGCCGTGTACGCGATAATCCTTCGGCAGCAGAAGTGTAAAACCATGCATCAGAGGAAACCCGGTGACTGGGTCGAGCGGCCATTGCTTGCTCGTGATGCCCGGCGGCAGGCCGTAGACCCAACCATGATCACGCGCGCGATCGGCGGGCCGGTCCAGCATCTGCAAATCATACGCACGCGACGGCAAGGCAAGCGCCACAGGTCGGCTCCATCCGGACTTTCGCCTCGACGCGGAGGCGATCGTTAGTCGCGAGGACGAGAGATGTGGTTCGTGGGGATGATGCCATCCTGCCGGTGTTTTGCCCGACGAGTCAAACGGCTTCCGGCCAATTCCGTGCCCGCGTAACCCATTGATCTTGCAGGCCCCGGCTACTGTGCATGGGGTTGTTTTCGCAGTTTTTGTTTTGGCTAGCCGCGCCGCCTTGCCGCGGCGGCATCCACGACGTTCTCCACCTCCTCGCGCCACGACAGGATCTCCATCGCAAGCACGGGGTGGTTGAAGCCCTTGAGCACGAGATCGTCGAGCGCGCGGGCTTCGACCCAGGGCTCGACCATGCCGTAGACGCGGCGGCTGACGACGACCTGGCCGGCCTTGGCTTCGTCGCAGAGGCGGGAGGAGAGATTGGTGACGCTGCCGATCGCGGCATATTCGAGCCGCTGCTCGAAGCCGATCTGGCCCAGCGTGGCGTAGCCCATGGCGACGCCGACGCCGAAGCCGAGCGAATGGCCGCGGTTCTTCCACTTCTCGGTCAATTGGCCAATCACGTCGCGCATCTCGACCGCCATCTTCACCGCGCGCTTGGTGTGGTCGGCGAATTGAATCGGCGCGTTGAACAGGATCATCACGCCGTCGCCGGCAAAGCGGTCGAGCGTGCCTTCATAGCGGTGGATCAACTCGCCGAGCGCGGCGTGATATTCGCGCAGCACGTTCATCGCCTCTTCCGGCTCGGTTGCCTCCGTGAACGAGGTGAAGCCGCGCAAATCGCAGAACACGACGGTGACCTCGCGACGGTGGCTGTCGAGCAGCGCGTCGTGGCCGTCGGACGATGCGATCAGCTGCGCCACTTGCGGGGCGAGGAAACGTTCGAGCCGCTTGATGCGGCCGATCTCGCCGAGTTGTTTCTCGACGCGCTCTTCCAGCGAGCGGTTCCAGTTGCGTAGTTGCTCGGTCTGCTCCTGGAGCTTGGCGGCCTGCTGCTGCACGGTTTCGTGCGCAGCCGCGAGCTCGCGGCCCTTGTGGTCGACCTCGGTGAACAGCCGCGCATTGCGCATCGCCAGCACGGCCTGGTTGGCGAAGGTGCGCATCAGTCCGATGATGCTTGGGGCGAACTCGCCGCTGGCGCGGCGCAGCACCACCAGCGAGCCGAGCGTACCCTGCTGGTCGACCAGCGGCACCACCAGCACCGAATGGAAGCCGGCCTCGATCGCGACGTCGCGCAGCGGCTGCCCGGAGGCCTGGTCGAGATCGGCAATCTCGATCGGTTCGCCGCTCCCGGCCGCATCGCTCAGGATGTTCTGGCCTTCGTCGATGGTGACATGGGCGCCTTCGGCGGATTTGTCGATGCCGTTGGCCTCGACCAGATTGAAGCGGCGCGCCTCGGCGTCATAGCCGTAGATCAGCACCGCGTCGGCATGGGTGATTTCGATCGCACGCGCGGCGATGGTCGGCAGCACGGCGTTCAGATCGAGCGAGGAGGCGACCGCGCGGCCGACTTCTTCCAGGACCTTGAGTTCGTTGTTCGACTGCGCGAGATCGCGTGTGCGCTCCTCGACCTTGGTTTCGAGGTCCGAATAAGTCTCCTGGATCTGGCCGGCCATGCGGTTGAACTGGCCGGCGAGATCTTCGAGCTCGTCGGAGGTGTGGACGTCGATGCGGTGGCTGAAATCACCCTCGCCGAGCTTGTGAGCGCCGTCGCGCAGCGCGGTGATCGGAATGATCATACGGCGCGCCAGTAGCGTGCCGGCAAGGATCGCGACCATCAGGCCCATGCCGATCAAAAGCGCAATGCGCACCAGCTGGTCGCGGATCGGCATCAGGGCCTGCGTGGTCGGCTGCTCGAAGATCACGCTCCAGCCGAGCTTCGGCACGGTGCTCGCGGCGCTCAGCACCGCATGGCCGTTGAAGTCGGTGCCCGAATCGTCGGGCTCGTGGCCCGGTGCGACCGCGGCTGCAACCTGCGGCAGCTTCGAGAGATCTTTGCCGACATCGGGCCCTTTCGAGGACGTGGCCAGCACGCGGCCGCGCGGATCGACCACATAGGCGAAGGCGGCCTTGCCGACCTGGGCGTCGGAGAGGTACTCGGAGAGAAAGCTGAGGTCGAGCTCGGCCACGGTGACGCCGGCGTTGAAACCGGAATGCGCCACCGAGATCGACATGAACGGCGTCCGGTCGGAGAACCAGGCCGGCGCGTAGCTGACGCCGCGGGCGACGGTGTCGGTGAAGCGCATGTCGCGGGAGAGGTCGGCATTGCTGCCGGTCGTGGTCGACTGGCGCGAGACGCGCAGCACCTCGCGGCCGTCGCCGTTGAGCTGGAACAGCTGGTTGACGACCGAGACCTGGTGCAGCAGCTGGGCGTAGTCGGCGCGGCGCTTCTCGAGCGTGTCCTGGCTCGCCCGCGTCACCCAGCTGATCTGGCGCTCGAGCTCGGAGATCGACTGTTCCATCTGCCGGGCCGCGGCCTGCGCCTTGTCCTCAAGCCCGTCGGTCAGCTGTGTCTTGGTGGCGCGGTAGGAGATCCAGGTCTCCATCGCGCCGTTGACGGCGAGGACAAATACGACGAGGCCGACGAGGGAGACGACGTATTTGGCGAACAGGCCCCCGCGCAGAAACCTTGTCTTGTCTTTCGCTGCCGCCATCCGGATCCCTCTCGCGCCGCGGCCGACGTCGGCGCTACGGGCCGCATAGGCCCGGGCGCCCTTCTATCACAATTTGGGCCAGGGGGCTGGTGGACCGGTCGGGGTGGTTACCTGCCGTGGACGCATGGCGGGCCGGCAGGGCGGTGAATTGTCGCAGGAAGCATTGCTTTCGCTTCATCCGTTCGGATGAAAAAGCGGAAGGAGGAAGACCGGCAAGGAGCCTCGCGGGTTGGTCGTCGACTACCGGTTAAAGAGCTGCCGGAGCACGTCGTTCATCGGCTGTCTGTTGTCCTGCTGCGCGACCGGGGGTTCTTGGGTCGGCGGTTCTTGGGTCGGCGGTTCTTGGGTCGGCGGTTCTTGGGTCGGCGGCGCGGGCGAGGCCTGCGGCGCCGGAGTGGATGGCGTTGGGAGCAGGCTGCGGCTGCGGCTGGTTCCAGCGCCGCTGCTGTTTCCCGCGCCACTGGAAAGC
>NZ_JADPIS010000149.1:0-1026121 GCF_023073025.1 Bradyrhizobium sp. 76 | reverse complement strand
ATAACATGGGGCGGGGGGATCAAAGGCTGGGGCAAGGTTACGAGGTCCGGACTCCTAGGCACTCCGGACCTCGGGACTTTCTAGATTGAACGTGATTTCGGGCCGCCGGCTTGATCAGCCGTGCGGCGCGAAGTCGTTTTGGCGTCGTTATGCCGACCCGGGCGCTTAGCGCGTCTGCGGCTCGATCGTCACCGTGCAGTCGCCCTGCCCTTGCGTCGCGACCACGATGTTGCCCGCGGCAGCGCCGAGGGCGATCGGCGCGGACGAGCCGCCGCCAGGCATCTGGACGGTCACGCTCAGGGAATCGTTTCGTGCGGTCGAGCCTACGGTGGAGGGTTCTGCCTGGGCCACATTGCCCGAGGCGTCACGCCGCATGATCTGGCAGTTCACATTGCTGCCCCCCGCGGCCGCCATTCCCGATGAGGTGCCGCCGCTCATCTGGGCGCGGGCTCGCGACGGATCGCGAGGGACCTGGCTGACGATGCGATGCGTCCGCGGCTCCACAATGACGACGTCGTCACCGGTCGCGAAATATTCGTAGTCTCGATATTCAGGCTCGATCGAGACGATCTCGGGCGGAAGCCTGTGAAGGCGCACGCGCGAGGGAATGGTCTCGCCGACCCGGATCGAAATGTTCAGATTACGCTCCGGCTCCGCCAGGCGTGCACGGCTCACCGTTTCGGAGATCCGCACCTGCTTCTCGGACGTCACCTGCGTCTGCTGATTGGCCTGCGTGTTGGTCTGCGTCGTCTGGTTGGCTTGATTGGTCTGCGTGCCCGAGGTGACGGGCGAGGTCTGCGCATTGTTGGTCGGGGCCGTCCGGTTCGTGTCGGTCGCGGTGGCCGGCCGGTTGTTCTGTTGCGCCGGCTGCTGCTGCTCAGCCGCGTTGCGCGGCGGCTGGGTCTGGTTGCGCTCGTTCTGGTTGGTCGCGGCACCCGTGCGCTCGTTCTGCTGGCTAGACGTGCCGGATTTGGACTTCTCGGACTCGGCCGTCGATTTCTGCGGCGCCGATTTGTCCTGCTTCGTCTCGGCGCTGCTCTTGCTGTCGCGTCCCGGTTTCGTGCTCTCGGCATCGCGATTGCGATCGCGCGAAGGCTCGCGGGATTCTTGTGCCTGATCCTTCGACTTCGGCTGGTTGCGCTCGGCAGAACTCGCCGGCTGGCGCTTGTCGTCACTCGCGTCCTGCCTGGCAGCGCCGCCCTTCTCCTCGCGGCCAGCGCCCTGCAATCGGTCCTGGGCGCCCTGCGCGCGCTCTTGAACACGCTCCTGGGCGCCGCCGCGCTGCGGCGCAGCGCCTTTCGCCGGCTCCTCGTTGCGTCTCGGTTCGTCTCTCCGCTCACCGGGCGCCTGAGCGTAGGCGAAGCCGGAAGCAAGCATCAGTCCGATCGCTGCAGTCGATAACATCAAGTGCTTGCGCATGGTCCCTCTCCTCGGAAATTCGCAACAACAGACGCGAACGTTCTGTGGGTGCGAAGGTTCCTGATCAGGAACGAGGGCCGATCACGCGGGTCTCACATCTCAGGCCGGTCTCACATCGGGTCCTTCATCGTGAGCCGCGCCGTGAATGTCACGCTGGTCTTGCCAACCAGCGCCATGCCTTCAACCTCGGCGCCGTCGGCGGAATAGTCGCCCGAAAAGCCGCAGGTCACTTCCCTGCCGCCGAACGCGAGCGGCTTGCCGACGGCCTCGGTGTGCTGATTGACGGTCATATCGCCGCGCCATTTTCCGTTCCGGAAGGTGTAGCTGCCGGTGTAGTAGAAATAGCTGTCGCCGCCCATGATGCGGCCGTCGCAGAGCACGACGACGCCTTTGGCCTGGCCGCGCTTGCCGTCACGCATCTCGATCTCAAAGATGTAGAGGCCGTTGAGGACCTTCTGTGGGTTGCCGCCCTGCTCGGGCCCATCGCCGGCCGACATCGCTCATCTCCCGTTCAAACCGGCACATTCCGTTCGAGATCTTCAAGCCACGCCGCCGCGCTCGAATCCGACGGCGCGCGCCAGTCGCCGCGCGGCGACAACGAGCCGCCGGCCGAAACCTTGGGGCCGTTCGGCATCGCCGAGCGCTTGAACTGGCTGAAAGCGAAGAAGCGGCGCAGGAACACCTCCAGCCAGCGGCGGATCTCCTTGAGATCGTAGGCCCTGCGCTTGTCGGCCGGAAATGCCGGCGGCCATTCGCCCTCGGCGACGTCCTTCCACGCCTGCAACGCCATGAACGCGATCTTGGACGGCCGCATGCCGAACCGCAGCGTGTAGAACAGGTGGAAATCCTGGAGCTCGTAGGGACCGACCGAAGCTTCCGTGCTCTGCGGCTTCTCGCCCGGCTCGGCCGGAACCAGCTCCGGCGAGATTTCGGCAGACAGGATCGATCCAAGCGTTTGGTTGACGTCGTCGCTGAACTGCTTTGACGCAATCACCCAGCGGATCAGATGCTGGATCAGTGTCTTCGGCACCCCGGCGTTGACGTTATAGTGCGCCATCTGGTCGCCGACGCCATAGGTGCACCAGCCCAGTGCGAGCTCGGAGAGATCGCCGGTGCCGATGACGATGCCGCCGTTGTGGTTGGCGAGCCGGAACAGATAGTCCGTGCGCAGGCCCGCCTGAACATTCTCGAACGTGACGTCGTAGACCTTCTCGCCCTTGCCGAAGGGATGGCCGATGTCCTTCAGCATCTGCGTCGCCGTGGTGCGAATGTCGAGCTCCTGCCAACTCGTCTGCAACGCCTTCATCAGCGCCAGCGCATTGGTCTTGCTCTCGCTGCCGGTGGCAAAGCCCGGCATGGTGTAGGCGAGAATGTTCTCGCGCGGCAGGCCGAGAAGGTCGACGGCCTTGGCGGCGACGATCAAAGCGTGGGTGGAATCGAGCCCGCCCGAAACGCCGATGACGACGCGCTTGGTGCCGGTCGCACGCATGCGCTGGACGAGGCCCGCGACCTGAATGTTGTAGGCCTCATAGCAGTCCTGCTCGAGCAGGCTCTCGTCGCTTGGCACGAACGGAAATCGCTCGATCTTGCGCAGGAAGCCGATATCGGCGGCCGGCGGCTTCAAGGCGAAGCCGACTTTCCGGAAGAAGGCCTCGCGCTGCCGGCGGTTGTCGTCGAACGTGCCCATCAGCGCGCGTTCCTGCCTGAGCAGGTCCAGATCGACGTCTGCCAGCGTGATCTGGCCGCCCTGCCGGAACCGCTCACCCTCGGCCAGCAGCACGCCGTTCTCGTAGATCGAGGTCTGGCCATCCCAGGCAAGGTCGGTGGTCGATTCCCCTGCCCCGGCCGCGGAATAGACGTAAGCCGCCAGGCAGCGCGCCGAAGTCGATTGGCACAAGAGCGCACGCGAGCGGGCGCGGCCGATCGTGATCGGGCTGCCCGAGAGATTGATCAGCACGCTCGCGCCCGCAAGCGCGAGCTCGGAAGCCGGCGTCACCGGGATCCACATGTCCTCGCAGATCTCGACGCCGATGGTCAGGCCCGGAACGTCCTCGGCCGCGAACAGGAGGTCGACGCCGAACGGGGCATGCAGCCCGCCAAAGGCCACCATCTCTCCGACGATGCCGGCGCCGGAGGCGAAATGCCGTCCCTCGTAGAATTCGCGATAGGTCGGCAGGTAGCTCTTGGGCACGACGCCGAGGACTTTGCCGCGATGGATGACGACCGCGCAATTGTAGATGCGATTGCCAAAGCGCAGCGGCGCGCCAACGATCAGGACGGTCATCAGGGACGAGGATGCCTCGACGATGGCCACGAGCCCGCGCTCGACCGCATCGAGCAGCGGATCCTGCTTCACGAGATCTTCTATCGCATAGCCCGACAGGCACAGCTCGGGAAACACGGCAACCGCTGCCGACCGCGCGTGGCAGTCCTTCGCCGCCGCCAGAACCGCCGTCGCGTTTGCCGTGGGATCGGCCACATGAGAGGTGGTGACACAGGCCGCCACGCGCGCAAATCCGTGGGCATAGATCGAGTGGAAACTCATCGAGCACAGTCCCTTTGTCTCGTCGCGACCGGCCTCCGCCAGCTCTGGACTCCATTTAACCCATCGACATGGTCCCGTGCAGGCCATTCAACGGAATGCATAACGGATTTGCAGCTTCGCTGCCCGGCCCTTGGGGCAGCGTCAGGCTGTGCGGGGCAGATCGTCGCGCAGCCACTCGGCGATCCGGGGCCAGGCATGGGCATGGGTCCGCGCACCCATGAACAGCCCGAGATGGTTGCTGGGCTCGGAGACCGCCGCAATGAAGGCCGGTGGGGTACCGAGCAAGCCGGCGGTGGCGAGCGCCTGCGCAGCCGGCACGACGTCGTCATCAAGCCCGGCCAGCAGGAAGACCGGCGCCTTGACGTCCTTCAGATCAACCACGCGGCCGAGGGCCGTGAATTCGCCGCGCGCGATCCGGTTCTCCCGGAAAATCCAATTGACGATCTCGAGATAATAGGTGCCGGGCAGATTGAGAGGCTCGGCATTCCAGCGCTCGAAGCGTGCCAGCAGCGCCGCACCTTCCTCGCCGGAGAGGTCGCTCTGCAGCGCCGTCACGATGTCGTCGCGGCTCGGCGCCTTCGACCAGACCCGCAGCATCTCCTCGCCGCTGACATTGCCGCCGCCGCGGGCGACGAGCTGGTCATAGACCATCTCCGGTGCGTTGCGGGCGAGCTGCGACAGCCTGGAGTCGATCGAGAGGTCGACGGGCGCGCCTGCCAGCACCAGCCGCCGCACCTTGGCGGGAAAGCGCGCCGCATAGAGCAGCGACAGCCAGCC
Organism: Bradyrhizobium sp. 76; assembly: GCF_023073025.1. Taxonomy (NCBI): domain Bacteria; kingdom Pseudomonadati; phylum Pseudomonadota; class Alphaproteobacteria; order Hyphomicrobiales; family Nitrobacteraceae; genus Bradyrhizobium; species Bradyrhizobium sp. 76. Next base: position 1,021,380 of record NZ_JADPIS010000149.1, on the reverse strand, counting down.
ACCCTGGCACAGTCCGACGAGATCGACCGGCGCGCCGATTTCGTCGATGGCGACGTTGAGATCGCCAAGATAGCTGTCGATCGAGAGATAGCGCATGTCAGGCGTGGCTGAGCGCCAGTCGGTGAGATAGATCCGGTCGATGCCGCCATTTTGCAGGGACTGCACCACGCTGTGGCCGGGGGCGAAGTCGGCGATCAGGGCCCGGTGCAGCGCATAGGGCGCGCAGACCAGGGCCGGCTGACCGGACCCCGTCCGCCCGCAATTGCGCAGGCGCATGGTCGCAAGCTCCAGCGCGACCGAGTTGGGCGTGGTCCACGGCAGGCTGCTGTCGGCCTGCTCCGGCACACCGCGCTCGAGCCATCCGAAGCAGGCGTCCATCGCAAGCCGAGCCGCAGCGAACGGCCACAGCAGCGGGTCATCCGGGACCGCGCCCGGTGCGCGCTGCTGTTTGCCGGTCTTCTCTGCCATGACTATCTCACGGTCCTCACAGGAAGGCCTCGAAGCTGACGAGCGAAATGCCGCGCTCCCGAAAACTCTGATGGGTCGCGGCCACCGAGCCGTCGAGATCGATGCCGCGGCAGGCGTCCTCGATGACGGCGACCTCGAACCCCGCCTTGCGGGCATCCTCCGCCGAGAAGCGGACGCAGAAGTCGAGCGCGAGGCCAACGACGAAGATCGTCTTCAATTCGCGCTCGCGCAAATATCCGAGCAGGCCGGTCGGCGTTTTCCTGTCGTTCTCGAACAGCGCCGAATAGGAATCGATGCCGCGCCGAAACCCCTTCCGCACCACCAGGCTCGCGCGGGTGACGTCGAGATCGCGATGAAATTCCGCGCCCGCCGTGCCCTGGACGCAATGGCTCGGCCAGAGCACCTGGACGCCGTAGTCAAGCGCGATAGTCTGGAACGGCCGTTTGCCCGCATGGTTCGGCGCAAAGGAGACATGATCGCGGGGATGCCAGTCCTGGGTCAGCGCCACATTGGCGAATTTTTGGGCGATCCGATTGATGGCGGGGACGACCGTCTCGCCGCCGGGCACGGCGAGCGCCCCGCCCGTGCAAAAATCGTTCTGCACATCGATGACCAGCAGCACGTCGCGGTCGGAAATCTTCATCGCAAGGTCCATTCCAGGCCATCCCGCGCGACCGGCGCAGAACGAACGTCTCCAGTGTCGATCTTCCCGCGCTGCTTCGCAACCACCGAAGCGGTGCGGCGATCTGCGCGAATGCACCCCGTCGGTGCCGGGATGCAACGGTTTGGGCTCATCCGTGTTGACTAGATCCACCAGGGGACGGATTCTAAAAGCCGTTCGCATTTTGCGACCGGATAGAGCGGAGGAAGCGGTTACCGCAGCCCGAAAGGGGTTGTGGCAGCCATACCCACATGACCATCGGCAAGACAGGACGGATTCTTCTCGCCGATATCGGCGGCACCAATGCGCGCTTCGCGCTCAGTCAGGGCGATGAGACCGGACCGATCGACTACGTCAAAGTGGCGGACTTCGCGACCGTCCGGGAAGCCATTGCCGATGTTCTCGCGCGTCGCTCAGACGGCAAAACGCCCCGAAGGGCTGTGCTGGCCGTCGCGGGGCCGGTGACCAACAACCGCTGCGTCATGACCAACAGCCCGTGGGTCATCGACGGCAACGAGCTTCAGCCGGCTCTCGGCTTCGACAGCGTCCATGTTCTCAACGATTTCGAGGTGGTGGCCTGGTCCCTGCCCGCCCTGCAGCCCGCCGACCTGATCCCGCTCGGCGGACAGGAGGGTCTTCCCGGAGAACCGTTGCTGGTGGTCGGTCCCGGAACCGGCTTTGGTGTTTCCTGTCTGGTCGAGCGCCACGGCTCACGGTTGGCCGTCGTCACCGAGGCGGGCCACGCGACCCTGCCGGCAGAGGACGAGCGCGAGGAACGCGTGATCGCGTGCATGCGCCGGCGCCTCGGCCATGTCTCCATCGAGCGTGGCGCATTGTCCGGTTCCGGCCTGCAAAGCCTGTACGAGGCGCTGGCCGAAGTGGAAGGCGCGCAGGTGCCGCATCGCGATGCCGCTGCCATCACGAAGGCGGCCCTGGAGGGCAGTTGCGAACTCTGCCGCGCGACGCTGGACATGTTTTGCGCCATCCTCGGTTCGGTCGCCGGCAATCTCGGGGTGACCTTCGGCGCCCGCGGCGGCGTCTATATCGCCGGCGGAATCGTGCCGCGCTTTCCGGAGTTCCTTACGGCTTCCGCATTCCGGGCGCGCTTCGAAGCCAAGGGACGCTTCCAGGACTATCTCCGCGACATCCCGACCAGGCTGGTCACGAAACCTGATGCGAGTTTCCTCGGCCTGAAGATGTTCGCGGAGCACAACCAGCCTTAACGGCGCGCGCCTCCGTCCGCGGGTTCCAGTCATGCACAGCTGATTGCACGGCACGCCCGCTCGACGCGGGATCGTGCTTGCGCGTTCGTCCCGGATGAGAAACAATCCTGGCTTGTGTGTGGCGTAGTTGCGGGGGCGTGACATGCGTAAGCAGGATCTGGGTTTCGACTATCACCGCTATCACCGCCTGCTGCTCGAGGCGGACGACGATGGCAAGCGGCTGGCCCTGATCGAGCTCTTGATCGAGGAAAAGGCGCTTGACCGCCTCGCCGCCCAGCGCGCTTCGGACCGCGCCGCCATGACGGCCCACACTATCGCTACCGTGCTGAAGAACGGGCGCCAGTGAAACGAGTGGTTGCGCTACGGTGCCCGAAACGCGGCATCAATTGCGATTTCGTTAACGATCCCTCGAAAGCTCGCGTCAAACTTTTTGCTCTAGGAGTTCCCTTACCTGATGCAATTCAGGGGCAACAAAGGGGGGAATGAACATGAGCATGATTTCGATCGTCGCGATGCCGGCCACCAGCGAAACGCGTTTGGCCGATTCCTCGTTTTCTTCATTCAAGACCATCTTGCTGTTTTGCTGCACGGGCCTGGTCGCCTCGTTCGGCCTGATGGCGCGCGGCATCGATCTCGGCGCCGGCCTGATGTGAGACCGCGACGAATTCCGTCGCGAAATGGCCGCCCCTGACGGGCGGCCATTTTTGTTTTTGGTCTCAGTGCGGCGTCTTTGCTGCCGCTTCCGGAAACATCGAATCGATCATTGCCTTGAGCTGATCGATCGAAATCGGCTTGCGCAGGATCGGCCGGCGCCGGAGCAAGGACGGCAGCAGTTCCGGACCGTAGCCCGTCGCAAACAGAAACGGCTTGCCGCGTCGCTCGATCAGGTCGGCGACCGGATCGACGTAGAGGCCCTTGAGATTGATGTCGAGGATCGCAAGATCGTACTGCGCGGTCATGGCGAAAGCGCTGGCGTCCCGAACATTATCCGCTTCCGCGATGACGTGGTGGCCGAGTTCCTCCACCATGTCCGTCATCATCATCCGGATCAACGTCTCGTCTTCGACCAGGAAAACGGAGAGTCCGTCCGCCATATCAACCCCGCCCATCAGCTTCCGAAGCTGATCATAACCGAATCGCGAAGAGGATTCACGAATTCGTGGCGGGGTCCGTTAATTCAGACGCGCCCGATCCGATTCAACTTGATCAATCCAGTCCTCGTTCGTGGCTGAGCCGCACCATCTCCTGTACGAACACCTGCTTCTGCTTGTCATCGAGGCTCGAATAGAGGGGCTCAGCGGCGTCGGCGACATTGCGCTGGTCGGCAGCGCGGTCGATGAGGAATTGGGCCTCGTTGCGCATCTGCTCGACGATGTCGTCGGGCGGATCCCGCTTGGCGCGCGCGACCCGCAGGTTTAGCCGCTCGGCACCGTTATGCCCGAGGTAGTGCATGGCGCTCGAGAAGCCGTACCAGTGCTTCTCCTGGTCGGGCGTGAGGTTCAGTTCGGTCTTGATCCGCTCGATATAGGAGTCGCTGTTGGTGACGATCTGGTCGGCGGTCAATTGCGGTGCGCCGGTCTGGGTGAGGACGGTGACATCCTTGTCCTGCGGCGCGTTCTTCGCCTCCTTGCTCGCCTTGGCGCCCTTGCCAGCCTTGGCGCTCTTGGCATCCTTGTCCTTGCCGGCGCCCTGCTTGGCGTCTTTGGCAGCGTCCTTGCTCGAATCCTTGCTTGAATCCTTGGCGGGAGGCGCCTGATTGCCATTATTGCCAACACCGAGCACGCCGGTGAAGACGCCGACCACACCGCCGATCGCGCCGCCGAGCACGCCGCCGACCGGACCTGCCGCCTTGTTCCCGGCCGCCGCTCCTTCCTGAACCCCTTTGACCAGGCCTTGAGCGTTCGCCACCGCGGCTGCGCCGAGCAGCAACACGAAAACGGATCCCAGCGCGAACCATCGTCGCAGGTTAAGCCGCGCGAGCGGCGCCGGGTTGATCATTCTGGTCTCCATCTCGATCTGATTAGGCTGCTGGGGGTGAGAACCACTTGCCAGTTGCAACTCTATCGTTTTCACCGCTTCGAGGTCTAGCCACCGATAATTGCTATACACGCCCGAAAAGTGTTTGCCGCGAGGTGCTTATGCAGGCTCCTTGGAAACTGCGGCGTAATTGCGCACGTATCGGTCCAGCGCGCCCGCGCCCAGTGTGCATCGCAAAACGACCGACTGTGGTTTAGGGCTCGCGCGTGACGTCGAGGGCAGCGCCACCTTGGCGGACACAACGTTAGTTCTAGGCGCAAGCCGCTCGGTTTTCTCGACAGACGCAATCAATCATGATCTGATCGCGCTACCAATTTGCCTTCGAAGCCGATGGCATCAACAAGAAACGTCGAACGAGAAACTTAAAAAAAGAAAATCAAAAGTAGAACTCGGAAGAGTTCAGAGGAAACGCCAGACCAATAAAACACCCAAGCGAGGAAACGAGATGTCACGCAAGACACTGACGCGACGTCAATTTGTGGCTGCCACTGCAATGTCCTCCGCGGCGCTGGTCACCGCGCCCTATGTCCGAGGCGCTTACGCCGCCGGCAAGCTTTCGATCGGCTTCTGGGACCATTGGGTCCCTGGTGCCAACTCTGCCTCCACCGCGCTCGTCAATGAATGGGCAGCGAAGGAGAAGGTCGAGGTCTCCATCGACTACATCACCAGCAACAACAAGAAGCTCGAACTAACCGTCGCCGCCGAGGCGCAGGCAAAATCCGGTCACGACATTCTCCAGATGCCGACCTGGTGGCCGCACGCCTATGCGGAGCAGCTCGAGCCGGTCACCGACATCATGGAGCCGATCATCAAGCAGAATGGCGAGGTGAACGGCACGACCAAATATCTCGGCCAGGCCGGCGGCAAATGGCTTGCCGTCCCTGCCACCGTCGGCAGTCAGATCAAGGGCCCCTGCTCGCGCATCGACCTGATGAAGAAGCATGCCGGCATCGACGTCCAGGAGATGTATCCGGCCGGTAGCGTGCCCAAGGACGAGAACTGGACGATGGAAGTCTTTCTCAAGGCCGCCGAAGCCTGCAGCAAGGCTGGCGTCCCGTTCGGGATCGGCCTCGGCGAGACCACCGACAGCGTCGATACCGCCGGCGCGATCTTCCAGTCGTTCGGCGCCGAGCTCGTCAATGCCAAGGGCGACATCACCGTAAAGACTGACGCCGTGCGTCAGGCTCTCGAATTCTACAAGAGATTGATCGCGGTGCTTCCGGCGGACGCGGCCTCCTGGGATGACGCGTCTAATAACAAATGGCTGATCTCGGGCCGCGGAGCACTGATCTTGAATCCGCCGAGCTCCTGGGCCGTTGCGAAACGCGACGCACCACAAGTCGCTGAGCAATGCTGGACGCACGGCATGCCCGCCGGTCCGAAGGGCCGTTTTGCACCGTTCCTGCCCTATTTCTGGGGCGTCTGGGCTTTCGGCAAGAACAAGGAAGCCGCCAAGAGCCTGCTGACCCATCTGTCGCAGCCGTCGTCGATCGAAAAGTTCGTCGCGGCGAGCGGCGGCTACGATCTCCCGGCTTTCGCAAATATGACGAAGCTCAAGACGTGGGCCGAGGAAGGGCCGCCGAAGGGCACGCTTTATAGCTATCCCGACCCACACGGCCGCCAGACGATGTCGATCGCGGCCTCGCCGGCGCCGCCGAAGATCGCCCAGCAGATCTACAACCAGGCGACGTTGACCAAACTGGCGCTGCGCTATGCCCGTGGCGAGACCATCGAGCAGGCGCTCGCCTGGGCCGAGGGCGAGTGCGAAGGCTTCATGCGCAGCTGATGCCGGGTATGTGGCATGGCGGTTCACGCGTTCGCGCGTGAGCCGCCGGGGATTCGCCCCCTTTTTCCATCGTCTTGCGAGAGAGGCCGACCGATGCGGGCGGCTTCCCTGTTGAATGTACCGTAAGAAAGTCTGACCATGGCCGATGTCGTCGTTGAGCAAGCTCGCTCCGTCCGTGCCGCCAGGCCACGCAAACGGGCGAGCCTTAAAAATGCACTCAGGCGGAAGTCGACGATGGCGTTCTTCCTGACGCTGCCGCTGATTCTCCTGATCGCGCTGTTCGTGCTCTATCCTGCCTTCTACTCAATGCATCTCGCCACGCTGAACAAGTCGATGCAGAAGTTCGTCGGCTTGAGCAATTTCACCTTCCTGTTCAAACGCGACACGTTCTGGATGGTGGTGAGGCAATCCTGCATCTTCGCCCTCACCGCGGTGTTTTTCAAAGCGCTGATGGGCTTCATTGTCGCTCATTTCGTCCACAACCTCCCGGCCAAGGGCCAGCGCAAGTGGCGCGGCATGCTGCTGGTCCCTTGGGTGATCCCGCCGGCGATGAGCACCCTGGCTTGGCTGTGGCTGTTCGATCCCTCCTACAGCGCCTTCAATTACACGCTGTCGTTCTTCGGTGTCGGCCCGATCCCCTGGCTTGGCGACACCTTCTGGGCGCGTTTCTCCGTCATCCTCGTCAACGTCTGGTACGGCGCACCGTTCTTCATGATCATGTATCTGGCCGCGCTTAAATCGGTGCCCGACCAGCTCTACGAAGCGGCCGCCATTGACGGTGCCAATTGGTGGCAGAAGATCTGGCACATCACCCTGCCGATGATGCGCAACATCATCGCCATCACAACGCTGTTCTCGTTGATCGTCACTTTCGCCAATTTCGACATCGTGCGCATCCTGACCTCGGGCGGCCCGTTGGATTCGACGCATCTGTTCGCCACCTGGGCCTTCCAGGTCGGAATCCAGAGCAGCGATATTCCGCTCGGCGCATGCGTCTCGCTGTTCATGGTGCCTATCCTCGCAGTCGCGGCGGTCTTCATCCTGCGCGATGTCAACAAACGTGGGAACGAAGCCTGATGAGCACGCTTGCAATCGACAAGGGCGGTCCCACGCGCAAAGTCAAGTACCGGAGCATGAGCCGGGATCGGACATGGGCCCTGCGCTGGTCCTACTTCTTCTTGGTGCTGTTCGCGATTTTTTCGCTCGTCCCGCCGATCTACATGCTGATCACCTCCCTTAAGAGCAGCGCGGAGATTTCGGCGGCCACCAATCCCTGGTGGGTGTTCCATCCCACCCTGGCGAACTACGTCGAGCTGTTGACGTCGAACCAGTTTTTGCGCTTCTTCTGGAATTCGGCGGTCGTCTCCATCGTCGTTGTGTGCGTCACCATGCTGATCAGCATTCCTGCGGCCTTTGCGCTGGCAAGGATGAAGTTCTGGGGCTCGACGACGCTGGCGACCGGGGTTTTTCTGACCTACCTGGTCCCGGACAGCCTCTTGTTCATTCCGCTGTTCAAGATGCTCGCTGCTGTCCAGGACATCACCGGCATCACGCTCCTCAACCGATGGTACGTGCTGCTGTTCATCTATCCGACGCTGACGGTGCCGTTCTGCACCTGGATCATGATCGGTTATTTCGCCTCGATCCCGAAGGAGCTGGACGAGGCGGCTCTCATCGACGGCGCCTCCTGGCTCCAGACCCTGACTCGGATTTTCATCCCCGTCGCCCTGCCGGGCCTGATCGCAGCGACCATCTTCGCCTTCACCGTGTCCTGGGCGCAGTTCCTCTATCCCCTGGTGTTCACGACATCCATCGACCAACTCGTGCTGCCGGTCGGCATCACCACCACGCTGATCAAGGGCGACGTCTTCAACTGGGGTCAGATCATGACCGGCGCGCTGCTTGGCGCTGCCCCGCCGCTGGTCATCTACGCCTTCCTGATGGACTATTACATTGCCGGCCTGACCGCCGGCGCGACAAAGGGTTGATGTCTTATGGCTGAGGTTGCGTTGCGGAAGGTGGTCAAGCGTTACGACGACGTCGAGGCGGTGCGCGGCATCGATCTCGACATCTCCGACCATGAGTTCATCGTGCTCGTCGGCCCCTCCGGCTGCGGCAAGTCGACGACGTTGCGGATGATCGCCGGACTCGAAGACATCACCGACGGCGACATCATGATCGGCGGCGACGTCGTCAACGACGTGCCGCCGAAGGACCGCGACATCGCGATGGTGTTTCAGAACTACGCGCTCTACCCGCACATGACGGTCGCGGAGAACATGTCGTTCGGGTTGCGGCTCAAGCATTACCCGAAGGCCGAGATCAAGGCGCGGGTGACCGAGGCCGCCCGCCTCCTCGACATCACCGACCTGATCGACCGCAAGCCGAAGCAGCTCTCCGGCGGCCAGCGCCAGCGCGTTGCAATGGGCCGGGCCATCGTGCGCAACCCAAAAGTCTTCCTGTTCGACGAACCGCTGTCCAATCTCGACGCCAAGCTGCGCGTGCAGATGCGGATCGAGATCAAGAAGGTGCACCAGAAAGTGCGCACCACGACGGTCTACGTCACTCACGACCAGGTCGAGGCGATGACGCTGGCCGATCGCGTGGTGGTAATGAATAAGGGGCGGATCGAGCAGATCGGCACCCCGAACGAACTCTACCACAAGCCTGCGACGCGCTTCGTCGCCGGCTTCATCGGCTCGCCGGCGATGAACTTCATTCCGTGCAGGCTCCAGGACGTCGGCGGCAAGCTCAACGTCCGCCTGACGGACCGCATCTCGTTCCCGTTGCCGCCGGCCCGCGCCGCCCGTTACAGCGCGCTGCCCCGAACTGAAAACCTGTTGCTCGGCATCCGTCCCGAACATCTCACGGAATCGCATGCGCATCTGGAGCCGGGTGTCGAGACCTTCGACACCGTGCTTGATGTCACCGAGCCGATGGGAATGGAGACGCTGGTCTATTTCGGCCTGGAAGGCACGCCGATCTGCGGCCGTGTCGATCCCAATGCGGGCGCCAAGGACGGGGGCCCCATGCGTTTGGCGATGGACCTCAACAATATGCACCTGCTAAACGAGGCGACCGGCGCCGTATTGTGACGGCCGGGCAAGAAACTCGTGCAGGTAGGGACGATGTCGACCAACAAGAAGAAAATCTTTGTTACGCAAACTTTGTCGCAAGGGGCACGCGCCCTCCTCACCCAGCGCGATGACATCGAGCTCATCGAGTTTCCGAACCTGATCTCCGCCAGGGATTTCGAGGCGTTGCTGAAGAGCCACGCGCCGGTCCATGGCGTGGCGCTCGGCGCCACCGCGTTCGGCGAAACCGAGCTTGAAGCCTCAAAGGACATGAAGGTGGTGACCCGGATCGGCGTCGGCTACGACGCCGTCGACGTCCCCGCCCTCTCCCGCCGCAAGGTGCCGCTGATGGTCGCGGGCAGCGCGAACTCGCCCTCGGTCGCCGAGCAGGCGCTGTTCATGATGCTGACACTGGCCAAACGCGCGCAGGAGATGCATTCCTGCGTCAAGGACGGCAAATGGGCCGACCGCCTCGGCATGCTGCCGTTCGATCTCTACGGCAAGACCGTCCTCATCATCGGCTTCGGCCGCATCGGCACCCGCACCGCCAAGCGCTGCCTGGCGATGGACATGAATGTGCAGGTTTATGATCCCTACAAGGCAGCCGCAGAGATCAAGGCGGCAGGCTGCGAGCCGGTCGCCGACCTCGATGCCGCGCTGCCTCACGCCGATTTCGTCACCATCCACTGCCCGAAGACGCCGGAGACCGTCGGCCTGTTCGACGCGGCGCGGATCGGCCGGATGAAGCCGAAATCCTACCTCATCAACACCGCACGCGGCGGCATCGTGAAGGAAGCGGCGCTGTACGACGCGCTGGTCTCGGGCAAGCTCGCCGGTGCCGGCATCGACGTCTTCGAGGTCGAGCCGCCACCGGTCAGCAACGCGCTGTTCGCGCTGCCCAACGTCATCATGGCCCCCCATGTCGCCGGCGTCACGGTCGAGGCGGTGAGCCGGATGAGCGAGCAGACTGCGCGCAACATCCTGAGTGTGCTGGACGGCGATCCGATCCGGCAGAACATCATCAATCAGGATGTCCTGGGCTGAGCTATCTCAAGGGCGGGCGGCCGACCCCCGCCTTCGGAACGCCAGAATGAGTCCCATTTTGGTGCAGATCGAGCCCTCACTCAGCCTTAATCAAACCCGCGTAATAGGTCCGGCCGCGGCGGCAGTGGGACAGACTTGCCGGCCGCGTCGAGCTGGAGGATGGACCCTTGTCTGAGATCGACCCGACCGACCACGCGTTGGCGACCATCGCCAGCATCCTGGAGCATCCTGAACCCGTTCTCGTCGTGCGCGAGACCGAGACCGTGCGCGAGACCGAGACCGTCACCGTGACCGAAATGGTGGTTGCCGGTGAGCATGGGGTCGCCGACGAGCCCCCTGTGGTCGATGAGCATCCGGTGGTCGAGGAGCAGCCGCTGGTGCCGGAGCACACCGATGCCGACGGCTACAGCAAGGTCGGCCCCGGGCCGATGGTGGCGATCCGTCTGAAATGGACGGTCCATCGCGGCGATGACGGCCAGTTCTACGTCCACGAGACCATCGGCGAGCAGTCAGTGCCCGTGGTCAGCGGCCCGATGACCGGCGAAGCCGCGGTGGATTTCGTCGACGCGCACGAGGACGAGGCACATCGGCGCTTCGAAGAGCTGCGCAGCGAGATCGCCGGCCGCAGCTCGCTCGCCGATTACGAGCGCAAGGGCGAAGCCTAGCGCTTTTTCGCGCGAAGTGGATGCCGGTTCGGCTTATCGTCGTCCGAGATAATCCTTCTTCACGAGCTCGACGCCTGCGTGCCGCAACAGGTCGTAGGCGGTCGTGACGTGAAAGAAGAACTGCGGCACGCTGAAGGTCAGCAGCAGCGTCCGCCCGGTGAAGGGCAACTCGGTCCCGTTCTTCAGCCTGAAGAAGACATTCCGTTCCGCCGCAGCATTGATCTCCGCGCGCGGCAGGCTTTCGATGAACTCGATTGACGTCGCGATGCGGGCCTGCAGTCCGGCCATGTCGTGCTCCAGCACCGGCAGCGTCACCGGCTCGCGCTCGGCCAGCAAGGCCGCGGCGACCGTGGCATGGCGGCAGGCCTCGCCGATCTGTTGCGCCAGATCGTACATGTCGGGCGCGATGCGCATGCCGAGCAGGACGGCCGGATTGAACTTCCGGGATTCGGCATAGGCAACGCCCTTGTCGAGCAGTGCGGACAGATTGCGCAGATACGGCACGAAGACGCCCACCGAGGCGTCATACATCGAGATCGTCACTTCAAAATTCCCTTCACTTCCGCCTCGCCAGCCACGGGCATCTGGTCTAAATCCAACCCTCGAGAGCTGCACAATGACAGCTTGGGCATGGGTGGAAAAGAGATGATCGTTCGAATGACCATTCGAATTCTGGCGACTTTGGCCGTGGTGCTGCTGGCAAACCTTTCGGCGCAGGCACAGCAGGCGGCGCCGTCCCGCCTCGACGAGATCGTCAAGCGCGGCACTTTGCGCGTCGGAATGACCGGCGACTACAAGCCCTTCACCTATCTCGACAAGACGACGCAGAAGTTCAACGGCTTCGATGTCGACATGGCGGAGGCGCTCGGCAAGGCGCTGGGCGTCAAGGTCGAATTCGTGCCGACGGCCTGGCCGAAGCTGATGAAGGATTTCGAAGCCGATCAGTTTGACATCGCGATGGGCGGCGTCTCGGTCACGCTGGACCGGCAGAAGAAGGGCTTCTTCTCGACGCCGATCATGCGCGAGGGCAAGACGCCGATCGCGCGCTGTGCCGACGTCGGCAAATACCAGAGCATCACCGACATCGACAAGAAGGGCACCCGCGTGATCGTCAATCCCGGCGGCACCAACGAGCGCTTCGCGCGTGCCAACATCAAGGATGCCGACATCACCGTCTTCCCGGACAATACCGTGATCTTCGACGAGATCGCCAAGGGCAATGCAGACCTGATGATGACGGATGCCTCCGAGACGCGCTACCAGCAGAAGCAGCATCAAGGCGTGCTCTGCGCGGTGCATCCCGACAAGCCGTTCGACTTCTCAGAGAAGGCCTATTGGCTCCAGCGCGACATGGCGCTGAAGGCGTTCGTCGACCAATGGCTGCACATTTCCATGCAGGACGGCAGCTACAAGAAGATCTACGCCGCCTGGTTCGACTAGGACCGCGTCCTCCTGTCGCTTGCCCCGGCCAAACTTTGGACCGGCTCCGGTGTTATTGAACCCGAAACGCAGAAAGCACGACTCATACGGTGACAGTGATCTAGATCACTTTTTGCGATCGGACCGGGGCGTAAGCGTCGGTGCGGCGACCACCTGTTTCAGGAGATGCGAAATGAGGAAGCTGTTGGCCACGGCCGCATTCCTTTTGGCGAGCACCGCTGCGCAGGCGCAGTACACCTTCGACTACGGCGGGCGTACCATCCGCATCGATCCCGATCGCGGCACGGTGCAAATCCCCGGCGTCTACGACAACACCGGCCAGGGCAAGGCGAAGAAGGCCAAGAACGATGCCAAGGGGGCTCCAAAAGCGGACCCGCAGGCACCGCAACAAGCCAAAGCTGACCCGCAGCCGCCGGCCAATCCAGCCCCGCCACCCGTCACGGCGGCTCCGGCTGCGGAGCAGGCACCTGCCCAAGCTCCCGTCCAAGCCCCCGTGGCCGTCGCGCCTCTTGCCCCGCCAGCGCCTCCGGCCACCACTGCGAACAACGCTCCGGCCGAAGACGCGCTAGTGCCGCCGCCTCAGCCGGCCCCGAGTGCTGCCCCGACGGTGGCCGCAGTACCGCCCGCACCGCCGCCGCCGCCCGCCCCGACCGTCGCAGCCGCGCCTCCGGCGCCATCTCCGCCTCCCGTCCCGGCGCCTGCGCCCGCCCCCGTTCAATCGGCTGCCGTCGCGCCGCCGGCTCCCGCAGCCGCACCCACGCGCGACCTCAATTCACCGCTCGGCGTCTGGCTCACCGAGGAGAAGGAAGGCAAGGTCCGGATCGAGCAATGCGGCAGCAATCTCTGCGGCTACTCGGTCGATTCGAAATCGAACCAGAATGGCGAGCAGGTTCTGATCAACATGAAGCCCGGCAAGGATCAGAACAAGGACCAGAAATGGTCCGGTCGCATCCTCGATCCGAACTCCGGCTCGACCTACGATTCAACCATCGCGCTGAAGGGCACCGATCGCCTGCGCGTGCAGGGCTGCGCCTTCGGCGGCATGTTCTGCGGCGGCCAGACCTGGACGCGTGTGAACTGACCTCGGGGCGACACTCTGACCGGCACAAGGGGACCCGCAGCGCGGGTCCCCTTTGCTTTTGCCGCCAAATCGATTGCGACGTGCGCGACATCACAGAGCCCGTCGCGCGCGTGACAGCCCTCACATCGCCGGTTCCGCGTCCGTGACACGATCCCCGCATGATCAACCCCAGGGGCGTGTCATGAACGGATTTCGCAAGGCTCTCTTCGCCACAATCATCATCATCGCGTTGCCGGCCGCGCAGGCCAGCGCCAGCACTTTTGACGGCGCATGGAATGTCCGTATCTCGTCGTCGAGCGAGACCTGCGGTAACGGCTCGACCGTCGCAATCGGCATCAACAACGGTCAGATCGCCTCGAGCAGCGCCATGGTGACGGCGTCAGGCCGCGTCGCGGATGCCGGCAGCATCAACGTCACCTTGAGCACCGGCATCAAGCGCGCCGTCGGCTTCGGCCGGCTCAGCGGCACCTCTGGCTCAGGTACCTGGCGCGGCAGCATGTGCACGGGCACCTGGACGGCGGAGCGGATGTAGGGTGCCGTGTCCCGGACGAACAGCGACGCAAAGCGTCGCTGCGCAAAGCCGGGTCACGCAAACTAGCCGACCGCCGCGCCGTATTCCGCGTCGGTCACCGGATCCAACCAGGTCGAGAACACACCGTCGAGCGCTTCCTGCATGGCGATGTGGGTCATGCCATTGGTCGGCGACCCGCCGTGCCAGTGCAGCTCGCCCGGTGGAATCCAGACGGTGTCGCCGGGACGGATTTCGATGACAGGGCCGCCCTTGGTCTGGACCCGGCCAACCCCCGAAATCACATAGAGCGTCTGCCCGAGCGGATGGTGATGCCAGTTGGTGCGCGCGCCCGGCTCGAACGAGACGCGCGAGCAGTTCAGCCGCGCCGGCGCGGGCGCCATGATCACGGGGTCCTGCCACACGGTGCCGGTGAAGTGTTCCCCGGGCGCACGGCGTGTCGGCCGCGTGCCTGCTACAGTGATCTCCATTGGATTTACCTCGTTTCCTTCCCGATTACTTCTTGCTTGCGGCGTAGCGCGCCTTCGTTTCGGCGTTCATGGGATAGAGGCCCGGGAGCACCGCGCCGTTGTTCACCTCGTTGACGATCCAGGCTTCCATCCGCTCCTGCTCGACGCCCTCATTGAGCACGTGCTCGAGCATCGCCTGCGGGATCAGCACGCAGCCGTCCTGGTCGGCGACAACGATGTCGTTCGGGAACACCGCAACGCCGCCGCAGCCGATCGGCTCGCCCCAGCCGACGAAGGTCAGGCCGGCAACCGACGGCGGCGCGGCATAGCCGTCGCACCAGACCGGCAAGTTGGTGCCGAGCACGCCCTCGACGTCACGCACGACACCGTCGGTGACGAGTGCGGTGACGCCGCGCTTCATCATGCGCGCGCACAGGATGTCGCCGAAGATGCCGGCGTCGGTGATGCCCATGGCATCGACCACGGCGATGCAGCCCTCCGGCATCGCCTCGATCGCGGTGCGGGTCGAGATCGGCGACGACCAGGATTCCGGCGTCGCCAGATCCTCCCGCGCGGGCACGAAGCGCAGCGTGAAGGCCGGTCCCACCAGGCGCGGCAGACCCGGGCGCAGCGGACGCGCGCCGCGCATCCAGATGTTGCGCAGGCCCTTCTTCAGCAGGACCGTGGTGATGGTGGCAGTGGTGATGCCGGCGAGGGTCTTGCGGGCTTCGGGGGACAGCGACATGGAAACAGACGAGCTCCGGATGGGCGGGAAAGAACGCGCGCATCTTGCGGGGTGCGGGCCTTGCGTCAAGGGCCAAGAGGATACCAATCATGCAGGGCCGCAGCGCAGTTATGCGTCGCGATAACAAGGCTTTATCGCCTCCCCCTGCATTAATTTATTGGACTTGCGGGCGCATTTACGCGAAGCAGGAACGAGCGGAGCTCAAGGCCGAGCCCGCGTAGCTCCAGAAGCCCGATTTCGACAGCCCATGTCCGCGACGCTTCCCCCGCCCCGCCTTCTGCCCAGTGGCGACAGCGCCGTCACGGTCGAGTTCAGCCGTACCATCGACGACGACGCCAACCAGCGCGTGCTGGCGCTCGACAAGGCGCTCGCAGCAAGCTCGATCGATGCCATCACCGAGTCCGTGCCGACCTATCGCTCGCTGCTGGTGCATTACGATCCCGGCAAGATCGACTTCGACGCACTTGGCGAAAAGCTGCTCGCGCTCGCCAGCCAGCCGCTGCCGCCGGCCACTAAGGCGCGCCGCTGGCGTATTCCCGTCGCCTATGGCGGCGAGCACGGCATCGACCTCGAGGACGTCGCGAAGGCGCTGAACACCACACCCGACGATATCGTCGCGCGCCACGTCGCCGGCGACTACAAGGTTGCCATGATCGGCTTTACACCGGGCTGGTCCTATCTCAGCGGGCTCGACAAATCCCTGCAGATGTCGCGGCGGCAGAATCCGCGGCTGCTGACGCCTGCCGGCACGATCTCGATCGGCGGCATCCAGGCCGGAATCCAGTGCCTGGCAGCGCCGAGCGGCTGGCACCTGCTCGGCCGCACGCCTGTGCGGACCTATCAGCTCCACCGCAATCCGACCTTCCTCACCGAACCCGGCGATCGCGTGACGTTTTTCGCCATCGACCACAAGACGTTCGAGGAACAGGACCGCGCCGCCGAGGCCGGCGAGATCATTGCCGAGCAGGTGGTCGCATGAGCCGGCTCGTGATCGCCAGCATCGGGCCGGCAAGCTCGGTCCAGGACGGCGGACGCCATGGCGCGCAACGCTATGGCCTGACGGTCAGCGGAGCGATGGACCGACTGTCGCTCGCGGCAGCGAACACGCTCGTCGGCAACGAACCGTTCGCAGCCGTTGTCGAGATCGGCCCGTTCGGCGCCGCCTTCACCGCGCGCGACGGTGCCGTGCGCGTCGCGGTTTCAGGCGCGCCGCGCAATGCGGACGTCGCGGGAAGTCCGGTCGCCATGGACACATCGGTGACGTTGAAGGACGGCGAGACGCTGACGCTGGGCTTTGCCCGCGGCGGCGCGTTCACTTATCTGGCGATCGAAGGCGGGATCAAGGGCGAGCCGGTGTTCGGCAGTCTCGCGGTCAACGCCCGTGCCGGGCTCGGCAGCCCCTACCCGCGCCCGCTGCAGGCCGGCGACGAGTTCACCGTCGATGCCGCAAGCGGTGCACCGGAACTGCGCATCGAATTGCCGAAGCCATCGAACGGTCCGATCCGCGTCTTGCTGGGACCGCAGGACGACGAGTTCGACGACGCCAACAAGGCCCTATTCCTCGACAGCGAGTGGAAGATCTCGGCGACCTCCGACCGCATGGGCTACCGGCTGGAAGGCCCCGCGATCAAGCATCTGCATGGCCACAACATCGTCTCCGACGGAACGGTCAACGGCAGCATCCAGGTGCCCGGCAACGGCGCGCCGATCGCGCTGATGATGGATCGCGGCACCTCCGGCGGCTATCCGAAGATCGCGACCGTGATCACGGCCGATGTCGGCCGTCTCGCGCAGACCTCGGCAGGAACGGCGTTCCGCTTCAAGGCGGTCAGCATGGCCGAGGCGCAGGACGAGGCAAGGAAATTTGCGCAGCTGATCCGCAACCTGCCCGATCGCCTGCGCGCCGCCGACACCGTCGCGCTCAACATCGAAGCGCTCAGCGATGCCAATGTCGCGGGCTATGCTGTCAGTGCCGTCGACGCCGGGACCTGGCAGGTTGCGGACGAGCCGTAAACGACAAGACGACCAGAGACGGAGAGCACCCCATGAAGACGATCGATCTCAATTGCGATCTCGGCGAAGGTTTTGGCGCGTGGGAGATGGGCAACGATGCCGCCATGATCGAACTGGCGAGCTCGGTCAACGTCGCCTGCGGCTTCCACGCCGGCGACCCCGATATCATGCGCCGGACGGTCGAGCTGGCGAAAGCGCGCGGCGTCTCCGTCGGCGCGCATCCCGGCTATCGCGACCTGCACGGCTTCGGCCGCCATCCGATCGCGGGCCTGAAGGCCTCCGAGATCGAGAATCTCGTCGCCTACCAGATCGGCGCGTTGCAGGCGATTGCGACGGCGGCCGGCCACAAGGTCACGCATGTGAAGGCGCATGGCGCGCTCTCCAACGTCGCCTGCGAGGACGACATGACGGCGAAGGCGATCGCGGCCGGCATCAAGGCGGTCGATCCCGGCCTGATTTTCGTCGTGCTCGCCAATTCGAAGCTGGTGAAGGCCGGCGAAGCCGCCAATCTGCCGATGGTGCACGAGGTGTTCGCCGACCGCGCCTATGAGGACGACGGCAATCTCGTCTCGCGCAAGAAGCCTGGTGCGGTGCTGCATGACGTCAAGGCGATCGCCGACCGCGTGGTGCGCATGGTGCAGGACGGCGCGGTGGTCTCGGTCACGGGCAAGGTCATCAAGATGCGCACCGACACGGTCTGCATCCACGGCGATACGCCCGGCGCCGTCGACATCGCACGCGGCCTGCGGCAGGCGTTGAAAGATGCAGGGATCGAGGTCGCGCCGTTCAAGCGCGGGGCGTGAGGCTTGCTCGGTACCGTAGGATGGGCAAAGCGAAGCGTGCCCACCAAAATCCATCCTGCTTGCTGAGAGATGGTGGGCACGGCGCAAGCGCGCCTTTGCCCACCCTACGAGAGCTGCGAAGACTCGTTAGAACGGGTGCACCGACAGCGTGCCGAACACGATGGCGGCGATGACCGCGAAGGCGCTGTACATCGCGGCATGATGCACGCTCGCACCGGTCCGCCGCGAGAGTGAGCGCGCGTAGAAGTGCAGCCTGGCTTCCGCCGATAGTTCGCGCATGGTCGATCTCCAACGCCCCATTTGCGGGATTATGAGGGATCAACCCGGGTGGCGGGCAAGAGACCCGCGGAAATAGCGATGCGGGTTCTCTGAAAACCCTGCATCGCAGGAGCAAATTCTCCCCACCCCCAACTTCAGAGAACCTTATTCGTTCAAATCCGAGCCAGATGGAACCGGCCCGGATGACGGCAGGATGACAGCTAGTAGACGTCAGCCTGGAAGCGCCCCGTCTTCTTGAGCTCGGCGACAAAACTGACGGCTTCGTCGGTCGAGCGCGCCCCGAACTGGGCGACGATGTCGACCAGTGCGCGCTCGACGTCCTTGGCCATGCGCTTGGCATCGCCGCAGATGTAGAGATGCGCCCCCTCGGCGAGCCACGTCCACAGCTCGCG
This sequence comes from Bradyrhizobium sp. 76, assembly GCF_023073025.1. NCBI lineage: Bacteria > Pseudomonadati > Pseudomonadota > Alphaproteobacteria > Hyphomicrobiales > Nitrobacteraceae > Bradyrhizobium > Bradyrhizobium sp. 76. The sequence goes on along the minus strand of NZ_JADPIS010000149.1, from coordinate 1,002,691 downwards.
GCCGACCTCGCGCATGCGGTCCTGCACGTAGAACTTCTTCTCGCCGTCGCGCGACCAGGCCAGCGACATGCGCGTGAGCAGGCCCGAGGTCTTCATCGCGTTGAGCTCCTCTTGGTAAAAGAAGTCGCAATCGCTGCGCTGATGGCCGAAGAACAGCCAGTTCTTGCCGGGCGCACCGGTCGCCTTGCGGTCGAACAGGAAGGCGCGGAACGGCGCAATGCCGGTGCCGGGGCCGATCATGATGATCGGCGTCTTCGGATCCTGCGGCAGGCCGAAATTGTGCGCCTTCTGGACATAGACCTTGAGCTTGTCGCCCTCGGCGATGCGCTCGCCGAGGAAGGTCGAGGCGACGCCGATGCGCTTTCGCTTGCCGATCATGTAGCGCACGGAATCGACCGTCAGCGACAGCCTTCCAGGCGTCGCATTGTGCGAGGACGAGATCGAATAGAGCCGCGGCTGCAGCGGCTCCAGCGCCTCGACGAAGGCTTCTGGATGCGGCCGCGTGCCCGAGAACTTCTGCAGCGCCGCCATGACGTCGAGCGTGGCGGCATCGCCATCGGGATCCTCGCCCTGCGCCAGTGCCCGCGCCCTCTCGCGCTGCGCGCCGCCAGTGATGAAGGAGAGCAGTTCGAACAGCGTGTCGGGCGCCGGCGACAGCGAGACATCGTCGATCAGCACCTCGCGCAGCGTCTTGCCATTGACCTTCGTGGTGTGGGACGCGCCAAGCAAGGCGATGACCTGGTCGACGAGACCGAGCTCGTTGCGCGCGAACACGCCAAAACTGTCACCGACGACATAGTCGAGCTTGCTGTCGGAAAGGTCGAACTCGACGTGATAGGTTTCCTTCTCCGACTTTCCCTTGTTGAGAAGACGGCGCGACAGGAAGGTCGCCGCCACGGGGTTGTCGCGCGAGCGGCCGGGCTCGGCGATCGTCACGGTCACGGCGGGGGCCGCCACCGCGTCGACCTTGTCGGACGCCTTGGCCCCCGGCGCCTTGTCCAGCTCTTCATGCAGCGACTTCAGCATCCGCGCGGTTTCCTTGCCGCCGGGGACGCAGAGGTTGAGCCGCGCTTCACTGCGGCTCGCGATCGCCTCCGAATAGTCGTGGCAATTGTAGCCGCACTGCCCGCAATCCTGCTGCGCCATCGCCGCCATCATCTTGCGCCGTACGGGACGGCCTTCGGCGAGCTTCATCCGATCGGCGATCGGCATGGTCTGGTCGTGCCACGGCGCTTCACCGTCGTCGCCGTCACCGGCCTGCATGACAGCGGCGCCCTGCTCGGCCGACAGCGGCGTGGCCGCCTCAGGCGAAAGCAACCCGGCAAAGAAGCCGTTCAGCCACGAGCGTTGCGCGTCGGAGAACGGAGCGCTCGTGGGAATGATGTCGAGTTTGGGCGGAGGGCTGATCTGGTTCATGAGGACACCTCGGCATCGGCAAGCTTGCGCAGCGTCTCGCCGTCGTGGCGACGCGCAAAGGACAGGAAGGTTTCGTCGGGAGACGAGCGATGGGCGATATAGGCCTTGAGCAGTCCTTCGACCGTCTTCGGCGCGTCCTCTGCTTTGAGGTCGTGGTAGACCTCCTGCCCGACGTCGGCGTCAGGACCGAACCCGCCGCCGGTGAAGAGATGATAACCCTCCACCGTGTCCTCCTCGTTGACAGGCACGCGCGCCCCGATCAGGCCGATGTCGCTGATGTAATGCTGGGCACAGGAATGGTGGCAGCCGGTAACGTGGATGTTGACCGGCTTGTCCATCTCGACGCGCGGCTCGCACCAGTCGCCGATCTCGGCAGCGTGGCGCTTGGTGTTGGAGGCGGCAAAGCGGCAACCTGCATTGCCAGTGCAGGCGATCAGGCCGGCGCGGATATGCGACGCCTCGACCGCGAGCCCGATCTGCTTGATCGCCGCAATGGCAAGCTCGACATTCTCGTCACGCACCCCTGATATCAGCAGGTTCTGCCAGACGGTCAGACGGATCTCGCCGTCGCCGAGGTCCCGCGCCACCTTGGCGAGGCCCCTCATCTGATCGCAGCTGATCTTGCCGAGCGTCAGCGACACGCCGATCCAGTTCAGGCCGTCCTGCTTCTGCCTGTGCACGCCGATATGCGCCATGCGGTCCGCGGCCGGCCGTGGCGCAAGCGCCTCTTCCGGCACGCGCGTAAATGGTGTCTTCAGCCGCTCTTCGACGATCTTGAGAAAGCCGTCATGACCCATGGCGTCGAGCACGTATTTCAGCCGCGCCTTGTTGCGGTTGGTGCGGTCGCCGTGCTCGATGAAGACGCGCACGATGGCGTCGGCAACAGCGGTCGCCTGCTCCGGCTTGACGATGATGCCGGAGTACTTTGCGAAATCCTTGTGACCGGTGATGCCGCCGAGGCCGAGGCGGAACCAGACGCCTGGCTCCACGCCGAAGCCGTCCTTCACCTGGACCGCCGTGAAAGCGATGTCGTTGGTCTCCTCGAGCACGGCGATCTTGCCGGCACCGTCGAAGGCGACGTTGAACTTGCGCGGCAAGCCATACAACGAGCGATCGTTCAGGATGTGGTAGTGCCACTCGCGCGCATAAGGCCGCGTGTCGATCAGCTCCTGCGGATCGATGCCCGCCGTCGGCGTTCCCGTCACGTTGCGGATGTTGTCGGCGCCGGAGCCGCGCGAGCCCAGGCCGAGGTCCTGAATGCCCTCGATCAGCTTCACGGCGTTCTTCGGCGGGATCTCGCGAAGCTGCAGGTTGGCGCGCGTCGTGACGTGGCTATAAGGCCCGCACGTTTCATCGGCGAGATCGGCAAGGCCGGACAGCTGCCAGTGCTTCATGATGCCGTTCGGAATGCGCAGACGGCACATGTAGGAGTCCTGCGTCGGCGCGACGTAGAAGATGCCGTAATAGCGCCAGCGAAAATTATCGGCCGGGCTCGGCGGCGTATTGTCGAGGGCCTGCTGGCGGAGACGCGGATACGCATCGAAGGGATGCTCGTCGCGCTTGACCTTCTCCTGGTCGGCGAGCTTCTTGCCCGCGGCGATGACCTTGTCCTGCGCCTTGATGTGCACGGCATCGGGACCGGTCGGCTCCGCGTTCGCCTTGCCGGCGCCGCCGCCGAGACCGCGACCGACGCGACTGATCTGCAGACCGGTCGTGAAGCCTTCGAGGTAGCGTTTCTGGTCGTCGGTAAAGTCGACTGAGACGGTGTCGATTTTCATGGTCAGTAACGAAGCTCCTGCGGCCACCGGGGTGGTATCGACGGAAAGTGCACGACCCGCGAGGAGCTCGGCTGGCTCGATAGCCGGCTGTGCACCCGACGGTCCGATCAGCTTCGTTGCTGGGGACTTGGCTCAGCAGGCATCTGTGACAGGCTGGCCGCACTGCAACATTCAAGTTGCGTGCCAGCTTCGGCGAAATGAAAATGTGTGGGGTATCAGCCGGTTAAGGGCGCCCGTGGGAACTCCGGCCTTTGGAACTCTTATGAAATTCGAGCAGTCGGCCTAAAATTTAGACTCGGATCTCCAGCGCTTAAAAACGATGCAGACCCGAATCACGCCCTCCAGCGGCCCACCTCGAAGGCTTCAAGATGCCCCCGAATATTGCCGGGATCGAAAGCGGGGCCGGCGAATGCGCCGAATGCCGCGGGGGCCTGGGCGGGCGGCCGGCGGCCGAGGGCGCCGTCGTAGAGATCGGGCCTGAACACGGCCATGGCCGTCTTGACCCCGTCGGGCGTCAGCGTCGTCTGCCCCCAGCGCACCATCTGCGCATAGAGCCAAGCAGCCTGGACCGGATCGGGGCGCCCTGCTTCCTCGCGTCCCACCAGAAGGTAGCTGCCGCTCTCGCGAAAGGTGCCGTCCGGCGAAATCTTGAGGCGTCCCGTGAGGGTGCGCTGGATGACTTCGGCATCGACGCCGATCCGCTCGGGCTGCGCCAGGATCCGCGCCGCTTCGGTCCGGTTTTCCGGATGCTCGATGAACTCGGCGGCTTTCACCGCCGCGCGCACCAGGCTGGCGACCACGTCCGGATTCTTGTCGGCCCACACCTGGCGGAGCGCCAGCACCTTCTCCGCCGCATGGGCCAGGATGTCGGAGACGAAATGCAGGATGTGGCCGATCCCGAGATCGACCGCGATCGAATTCCAGGGCGCGCCGACGCAGAACGCATCGACATGACCATTGGCGAGGCTGTCGACCATATAGGGCGGCGGCAGCACCACCAGCCGCACGTCCTCGTCGGGATCGACGCCGGCCGCCGCCATCCAGAATCGCAATTGATAATTGTGGGTCGAGAACGGGAAGGTCATGCCGAAGGTCAACGGGTCGGCCCCCGCCTTGCGCCGCTTGGCGACCACGCGCGCCAACGCTTTTGCCGTGGCGAGCGGATCGAAGCGGTCGCCGTCGATCTCCTCCATCAGCGCGGCATGAAGCGCAGGCGAGACCGTGATCGCATTGCCGTTGATGCCGAGATTGAAGGGCGCCGCGATCGGCACCTTGACGTGGCCGAGACCGAGCGAGGACGCAATCGCGACGGGCGCGAGCAGATGCGCGGCGTCGAACAAGCCGATATTGAGCTTGTCGCGGACGTTGGACCAGGAGACCTCGCGGACCAGTTCGACCTCGAGCCCTTCGGCCGCGGCAAATCCCTTGTCGACAGCAACGATCAGCGCTGCGGCGTCCACCAGCGGAATGAACCCGATGCGGAGGGGAGCGGTCATTTCAGCATCTCCGACGCGGTGATGATCGACTGGGCGATCTCGCCGATTTTCTTCTTCTCGCGCATCGCAGTGGAGCGCAGCAGCACATAGGCCTCGTCCTCGGTGAGGCCCTTCACCTTCATCAGGATGCCCTTGGCCTTCTCGATGACCTTGCGATCCTCGAGCTGCGACTTGGTGCGCTCCAGCTCCTCCTGGAGTTTCGCGAAGGCATTGAAGCGCGAGACGCAGAGGTCGAGGATCGGCTTGATGCGCTCCTTCCTCAACCCGTCGACGATATAGGCGGAGACCCCCGCCTCGACCGAGGCCTGGATCGAGGATGAATCGCTCTGGTCGACGAACATCGCGATCGGCCGCTTCACGGCGCGGCTGACCTGGAACATCGCTTCCAGCACGTCGCGGCTGGGGTTTTCCAGATCGATCAGGATGATGTCGGGATCGACCGCATAAATACGGGCGAGCAGGCTCTGCATCTCGCGGATATGGACGATCTGCGTGAATCCGGCCTCCCGCAACCCTTCTTCGAGGATCGCAGCCCGGATCGGGCTTTCGTCGACGATCACGATTTTGGGCGACTGTTCGGCGCTCATTGCTCACTCACCACCAGTGATTCATCCATAGCATGCCCGCAGGCCATGCAAAGGGTTGTAATTATGGGCAATTGGGACTAGCTCAACCCTGTCAATCAGGCAGATTTGGATATGGATCAGACGGCTGCGCCGAAGGTCAGCTTCGTGTCGCTCGGGTGCCCCAAGGCTTTGGTGGATTCCGAGCGCATCATCACGCGCCTGCGCGCCGAGGGCTACGAGCTCGCCCGCAAGCATGACGGGGCTGACATCGTCATCGTCAACACCTGCGGCTTCCTCGACAGCGCCAAGCAGGAATCGCTCTCGGCGATCGGCGAGGCCATGGCCGAGAACGGCAAGGTGATCGTCACCGGTTGCATGGGTGCGGAACCCGAGCAGATCGAGCAGGCCTATCCCGGCGTGCTCTCGATCACCGGCCCGCAGCAATATGAGAGCGTGCTGGACGCCGTGCATCGCGCGCTGCCGCCCGCCCACAATCCGCATCTCGATCTGGTGCCGCCGCAGGGCATCAAGCTGACGCCGCGGCACTACGCCTATTTGAAGATTTCCGAGGGCTGCAACAACCGCTGCACCTTCTGCATCATTCCAAAACTGCGTGGCGACCTCGTCTCGCGACCGGCCAATGACGTGCTGCGCGAGGCCGAGCGCCTGGTCGATGCCGGCGTCAAGGAGCTGCTGGTGATCTCGCAGGACACCTCGGCCTACGGCGTCGATCTCAAATACGCCGAAAGCCCGTGGAAGGATCGCCAGGTCCGCGCCAAGTTCATCGACCTCGCGCGCGAGCTCGGTGAGTTGGGGGCCTGGGTCCGCTTGCAATACGTCTACCCCTACCCGCATGTCGACGAGGTCATCGCGCTGATGAACGAGGGCAAGGTGCTGCCCTATCTCGACATCCCGTTCCAGCATGCGAGCCCCGAGGTGCTGAAGGCGATGAAGCGCCCGGCGGCGCAGGACAAGACGCTGGCGCGCATCAAGCGCTGGCGCGAGCAATGTCCCGATCTCGCTTTGCGCTCGACCTTCATCGTCGGCTTCCCCGGCGAGACCGATGCCGACTTCGCCTATCTGCTCGACTGGCTGGACGAAGCCGAGATCGATCGGCTCGGCTGCTTCAAATACGAGCCCGTCGCCGGCGCGACCGCGAACACGATCGAGAATCCCGTGCCGGAAGAGATCAAGCAGGAGCGCTACAACGCGCTGATGGCGCGCCAGCAGAAGATTTCCGCACGCAGGCTGAAGCGCAAGGTCGGCACCCGCCAGCAGATCATCATCGACGAGGTCGGCCCGACCGTCTCGAAGGGCCGCTCCAAGGCCGATGCGCCGGAGATCGACGGCGCCGTCTACCTGTCGAGCCGCCGCCCCTTGCGCGTTGGCGAGATCGTCACCGCCAAGATCGAGCGCGCCGACCAATACGACCTGCACGGCAGCGTCGCGGGATTCTGATCTTCGGCTGTCACGGCCGGTGCAGCCACGATCTCGCTGCAAGCTCTCCCGCAAGCGGGAGAGGTCGCGAGCCGTCGCTAAGCTACAGCAACATCACGCCCGCCGTTCGCTTCTCCCGACGCCTGCTGTTCGTCGCGTGCGGCGAACACTTCCTTGGCTGCGAACAGCCCGTTCAGCGCCGCCGGGAAGCCCGCATAGACGGCCATCTGCATGATGATCTCCACGATCTCGTCGCGAGAGAGCCCGACGTTCAGACCTGCCTCGAGATGGACTTTGAGCTGAGGCGCGGCATTTCCGAGCGCCGTCAGCGCGGCGATGGTCGCGATCTCTCGATCGCGCAGGCCAAGGTCCGGGCGGCAGTAAATGTCGCCGAACGGAAACTCGATCACGTATCGTGCGAAATCCGGAGCGATGTCGGCGAGTGAAGCGACGACCGCTTCACCAGCTCTGCCGTCAATGCGTGACAGGGCCCGCTGGCCGCGATCGAAGCGGCTTTCGTCTTGTGTTTGGGCGTGCGTCATTTTCCTTCGTCCTCTGTTCGTCGCTGGCATAGCCGGCGATCTTGGTATCAAGGACGAGCAGGCATTCCTGGAGTTCGGCAATCTGCGTGCGTACCTGTTCCCGGTGGACTTCCAGATCTGCCGCCGGCTTGTGCCGGTAGCGTCGCCTTCATCCCGAAGCGCCGCGTAACGCAACATGTCCCGGATCGGCATTCCCGTGGTCTTGAGCCGCCCAAGGAATGCGATCCATGTGAGGATCGATGCGTCAAAGTCGCGCTGGCCGGAGCGATCCCGGTCGGCGTATGGAAGCAGCCCGATGCGCTCATAGTAACGCAGCGTGTGCGTCGACAGGCCGGTCCGTTTTGCGAGGTCGCCGATCTTCATGTGTGCCCGTTCTCGTACTGACGCACGTACAGATACCCCTTCGAGCGCGCTCTAAGTCAAGGGGGATCGAAGGTGCAAAGATTTCGGCGCGCCGGCTGGGCGGCAGCGTCGCGGCACTCCGAGCTTCAAGATCCCGCCAGCCATTTCGGCACCCAGCGCTCCGGCCGAGGCGCGCGGGCTAGATCAGCTTGCGCCTCGGACAGCTTCGCAGGCTCGCCGTCGATGGTCGGGCGCACATCGTATTCGAAGTTCGGCATCACAAGGCCATCGGCATAGAGCCCGAACTTCATAGCGTACCACAGCCCGAGCTCGGGCTGCGCCTTCCGCATCTCCTCGCGCAGATCGCGCAGCAGGGATTCGATCGCGGCGGCTTCCTCGAACGGCTGCGGTCCGCGCGACAGGACGCGCGCCTGGTATTGCCTGCCGACGATCGCGATCTCGAAGCTCGTCTTGTCCCGGGGCTTCTTGCCCTTCGGCAGATGCGCGGCGAGGCGCCAGCCGAGTTCGGCCATCAAGCGATGATTGGCCCAATAGTCTTCGCGATCCCGGCTCCATTTTTCCATGAAGCCGCGAAAGTCGGGCAGCTCCGACGGATCGTCATCGGGCGCCACCATCTCCCCGCTCAGGCGTCCGATGAGCCACTGCGCGAGCTCGACCGTCTGGCATTCGACCTCGTCGTGCGGCTTCAGATCGCTCCAAGCCTTGTCGAATTGTTGCGACGTCAGTTTTGCGAGCAGGCCATCGAGGCTCGGCGCCAGCAGCTCGTAATCGCCCTCGGAACCAAGCCCCACGATCGGCGGATTGTCGCGGTCGAGACCCGCGCCATACCAGCCGCCAACCGTAGAGCCATCCGGCAGCCGCATGAACAGCGAAAACCTGTCGCGCAAGGGACTGCCGTCGACAATCGGCGCGTGATCGGAAAACTGGCCTTGCAGCGAGAAACAACCGACGCTGCCCCAGGGCCGTCCCTTCAGCCAGCCGGCGAAGTCCAGCAACAGCGGCGGCGCCTCGATACCCGGCGGAAACGCGCCGCGAATGCTGTCGAGGTCGATCGGATAAGGCGTCTCGGACAAGGCTTAAAACTATCTGGTTGGTCCCGCCCCTCTTGGTCCGAACCGTCATGCGTTCGGTTCGAACCAATTCGCGTCCTGTGATCACAAACGCGCTAGAGACGTAATGGTTTCCAGGCGCGCATCTTTCACCTGCCCATGCACGCTGCGCGTGTGTCTTGGAAAGCGCCCGCTTGACAAGCCCCGCCATTCGCATGTATTGCCGCGCCCCATGATCAACGCTCGGACCCATCAGCGCACCGAAATGCTCCGCCGTCGCTTCCGCGACGATGAGAGGGTGCGCCATGTCCGACGACGCCGCTGAACCACTGAATTCAGCGTAAGTTTTCGAAAAGGCCGCACCCGCAAGGTGCGGCCTTTTTGCTTTTCGCGCGCCCTTTCCACCCGCCTCCAGAGGAGTTCGACATGACCAACACTACCCATCCGTATGACGCGTTGATGGACATCACCGCTCGGCCCAAGGCCGTGTTCGTCCGCGGCGCCGGCTCCTACCTCTGGGACGACAGCCGCAAGCGCTATCTCGATTTCGTGCAGGGCTGGGCCGTCAACTGCCTCGGCCACTCCCCGCCCGCGATCGCCGACGCGCTTGCCGCGCAGGCCAAGCGGCTGCTGACGCCGAGCCCGGCCTTCTACAACGAGCCGAGCCTGAAGCTCGCGCAGGCACTTGTCACAAACAGCGCGTTCGATCAGGTGTTCTTTGCCAACTCGGGTGCGGAAGCCAATGAGGGCGCGATCAAGCTCGCGCGCAAATATGGCAGCATCCATAGAGGTGGCGCGTTCGAGATCATCAGCTTCGAAGGTGGCTTTCACGGCCGCACGCTGGCGACGATGTCGGCCTCGGGCAAGAAGGCCTTTGAACCGCTATTCGAGCCGAAGGTCGCCGGCTTCAAGAAGGCGAAGCTCAACGACCTCGCGTCGGTCGAAAAGCTGATCAACGACAACACCGTCGCTGTGATGCTCGAGCCTATCCAGGGTGAATCAGGCGTGTGGCCGGCGACCGATCGGTTCTTGCAGGAGTTGCGCGCCTTCACAGATGCCCATGGCCTCCTCTTGATCTTCGACGAGATCCAGACCGGCATGGGCCGGACCGGCAAGCTCTTCCACTACGAGCACACCGGCATCGCGCCCGACATCATGACGCTCGGCAAGGGCATCGGCGGCGGCGTGCCGCTCGCGGCGTTGCTCGCGACCGAACGCGCGGCCTGCTTCGAGCACGGCGACCAGGGCGGCACGTTCAACGGCAACCCGATCATGTGCGCGGCGGGACTTGCGGTGCTCGACGAGGTCAGTAAGCCGGACTTCCTGAAGACGGCGACCGAAACCGGGCTGCTGCTCGAAAGCGAGCTGCAGAAGGTATCGGCGCGGCATGGGCTCGGCGAAGTGCGTGGCCGCGGGCTCCTGCTCGCGCTCGACCTCAAGCTGCCGATCGCGCCCGGCATCGTCGCGCAGGCGTTCGAGGCCGGCGTGCTCCTCAACGCACCGCAGGTCGACACGCTGCGCTTCATGCCGGCGCTCAACGTCACGAGGGCCGAGATCGCCGAGATGATCGATTGTCTCGACGGGATCTTGACCAGGGCCGGCGCGGCACGGCGGGTGGCCTAAGCTCGTCATTGCGAGAAGCGCAGCGACGAAGCAATCCAGACTGCCTCAACGGAAAGATTCTGGATTGCTTCGCTTCGCTCGCAATGACCTGAGTTACGGCTTCAAGATCGACGCGCCCGTGGTCTTGCGGCTTTCGAGATCGATATGCGCCTTGGCGGCGTCCTTGAGCGCGTAGGCATGGTTGATCGGCACGTGCAGCTTGCCGTTGATGACGGCAGCGAACAGCGTGTCGGCGCCTTCCAGCAACTCCTTGCGCGTGCCGATATAGTCGTTGAGCTTGGGCCGGGTCGCAAACAGCGAGCCGTGGGTATTGAGCTCGGCGATCGAGAACGGCGGCACCGGCCCTGAGGCATTGCCGAAGGAGACGAACATCCCGCGCGGCTTCAGGCAGGACAGCGAGCCCGGGAACGTCGCCTTGCCGACGCCGTCATAGACCACGTCGCAACCCTCGTTGCGGCTGATCTGTTTGACGCGCGCAACGAAGTCTTCCTCATTGTAGAGGATGACATGGTCGCAGCCATTGGCCTCGGCAAGCGCAGCCTTTTCGCGCGAGCCAACGGTGCCGATGACGTGGGCGCCCATGGCCCTCGCCCATTGGCAGGCGAGCAGGCCGATGCCGCCGGCCGCGGCATGGATCAGCACGCGATGATGCGGCTCAACCTTGAAGGTCTTGTGCAGGAGATACCAGACCGTCAGCCCCTTCAGCATCAGCACGGCGCCCTGCTCGTGGGTGATGTGGTCGGGCAGCTTGACCAGCCGCTCCCAGGGGATGTTGCGCTCCCCGGTATAGGCGCCGAGATTGTGGTAGTAGGCGACGCGGTCGCCCGGATGGAAATTCGTCACGCCTGGCCCGACTGCGAGGACCTCGCCCGAGGCCTCGTTGCCGGCGATGAAGGGCAGCCCCGGCGCCTTGTAGAGGCCGGTGCGGTAATAGACATCGATGAAGTTCAGGCCGACGGCATGCTGGAGGATGCGCACCTCGCCGGGGCCGGGCGCCGGAACATCGACGCTCTCATAGACCAGGGCTTCGGGGCCTCCGACCTTGTGCACACGGACGGCTTTGGTCATCGCCTGACCTCCTCTTCTCGCGGGGCCAGCGAAAGACATCGCGCCCGCCTTGTCAACTCGACGCCGGCTGGAACGCCTAGACCGACGGTTTTTTGCGGGTGTTCCTGCGGTTGCGCTTGGCCAGCACATTGAAGAACTCGACCGCCGCCGAGAACGCAATCGCGAAATAGATGTAGCCGCGCGGGATGTGGAATTGGAATCCGTCCGCAACCAACGCGACGCCGATCAGCACCAGGAAGGCCAGCGCCAGCATTTTCGTGGTCGGATGCTCCGCGACGAATCGCGACACCGGTCCGGCCGAAATGTACATGATGAGACAGGCGATCACGACGGCCGCGATCATGATCTCGATGTCCTGCGCCATGCCGATCGCCGTGATGATCGAGTCCAGCGAGAACACGATGTCGATGATCACGATCTGGACGATGACCCAGAAGAATGCGCTACGAGGGGACTTCGCGTCGCCTTCGCCGTCATCGGCTTCGACCTCACCATGGATCTCGTGCGTCGCCTTCGCGATCAGGAACAGGCCGCCGCAGATCAGGATGAGGTCGCGCCACGAGAAGCCGTAGCCCGAAAACGAAAACACCGGCGCGGTCAGGCCGATCAGCCAGACCAGCAGGCTGAGCAGGATGATGCGGAAGACCAGCGCCAGTGCGAGCCCGATCTGGCGGGCGCGGTGCGCCTGCTTCTCGGGAATGCGCGAGACGATCACCGACAGGAAGATGACGTTGTCGATGCCGAGCACGATCTCGAGCGCGGTCAAAGTGAGGAGCGCGGCCCAGGCTTCTGGGCTGGTCAACAGGTGCATCATGCGAAGGATCTTGTCAGCCGTATTAATGCGTCGCTGAAGCTGATCCAGAGTGCGATCGCGCAGAGCACGACAGTCACGCCGGTGCCGACGCGGAAGTCCATCTGCAGCGTGTAGAAGGAAAGCAGAGCCCAGATCGCGATCAGCGACATCGTCAGCCAGCGCAGCCGCACGACGCGCACCGGATGCAGCACGTGGAACGGCACGAAGGTCAGCACCACCAGGCTTGCGACCAACAGCGTCGACAGCAGCGGCGGCCAGTGCAGCAGGAACAGATAAAACGCGGCGGCATTCCACAGCGCCGGAAAACCGCGGAAATGATTGTCGTCCGCCTTCATGCGCAGATCGGCGAAATATAGTGCGCTGGTGACAATGATGGCGACGCCGAGCAAGGGTGCTGCGACCGGCAACAGCAAGCCGCTGGCCACGATCGCATAGGCCGGCACGAAGACGTAGGTGACGAAATCGACCACGAGATCGAGCACGTCGCCCGACCAGTTCGGCTGCACGTCCTTGACGTTGAGCCGGCGCGCGATCGGCCCGTCGATCGCGTCGATGATGAGGGCGACGCCCAGCCATTGAAACATCGCCGCCCAGTGCTCGCGCACGGCCTCAAGCATCGCCAGCAGCGCGATCGCCGCACCGAACGCGGTGAAGATGTGCACCGAGAAGGCAGCGGCCCGGATCGCGGGCCTGGGCTTCAGGGAATCCTCTTGGCTGTCCATGGCTTCTGCTATCAGAATGACGCCGGTTTGCACATAAGCCATTGCGACGCCCGGTCGCACAATTCGTCATAAAATCAGGGCAATATGACTGGGCTTGAATTTGTCGCGGGGCGTGTCCAATGTCGTTCCATGACAGATGCATCGACACTCTTTGACGCGGCCGTGATCGGCGGCGGACCGGCGGGACTTAGCGCGGCCATCGCACTGGCGCAGGCGGGCGCACGGACCGCGCTGGTGGCGCGTCGCGTGCCCTATGCCGACAATCGCACCACGGCGCTGCTCGGTGCCTCCGTCGATCTGCTGGAGAGCCTCGACGTCTGGCCCCGCTGCAAGGACAAGGCGGCCGCGCTCGAAATCATGCGGCTCGTCGACGACACCGGTCGGCTGTTTCGCAGCCCCGAGGTCCGGTTCTCCTGCCATGAAATCGGCCGCGATGCCTTCGGCTACAACATCGACAACCGCTCGCTGATGCTGGCGCTGGAAGCGCGTGCGGCCGAGCTGCCTGGTCTCGTCCGTTTCGACGACGAGGCCGAAACTGTCGTCATCGAAGCCGATGACGTCGCGATCCGCACTGCCGCGGCGCAATTTCTCTCGGCCCGCCTCGTGGTCGGAGCCGACGGCCGGCATTCGCTTTGTCGCGAAGCCTCCGGCATCGCGGTGACGCGGCGCGAGCTGACCCAGACGGCGCTGACTTTCAACGTCGGCCACGCGCGGCCCCATCGCAGCGTCTCGACCGAGTTCCACACGCCGCACGGTCCTTGCGTGTTCGTGCCCCTGCCCGGCGATCGCTCCAGCGTCGTCTGGGTCTCGGCGCCTGCGGAGGCCGAACGGCTTCGCGGATTGAGCGACGAGGAATTGTCCGCCGCGATCGAGAAGCAGTCGCATTCAATCCTCGGACGCATGACGGTCGAGCCGGGCCGCCATCTGTTTCCGCTGGCGATCGAACGTCCCAAATCCTTTGGCCGCGATCGCATCGCGCTAGTCGGCGAAGCCGCCCATGTGGTTCCGCCGATCGGCGCCCAAGGCCTCAATCTCGGCCTCCGCGATGCCGCCGACATTGCGCGGCTTGCGGGCGAGGCCATCGCGTCCGGTCAGGATCCTGGCGCAGCAGACGTGCTCAAGCGTTACGACCGGGCCCGGCGTCCCGACATCCTGAGCCGAACCTTTGCGATCGACATCGCCAACCGCTCGCTGCTCAACGATTTCCTGCCGCTCCAGCCGGTCCGCGCGGTCGGCATGCACCTGCTCGGCGCCATCGGCCCGCTCCGGCGTTTTGCGATGCGCGAGGGGCTGACGCCGACCTGGCGGAAGTAACGACCGCTCAAGGAAACGCCAGCCGGCCGGTCTGAATCGCCCACATCACGCTGGTCAGGGTGACCACGGACGCAAACGTCCCGAGCAGCACCGCGACGGAGGCGGACTCGATCCAGGCGTCGTTCTGCCGGGCGATGACGAACACGTTCAACGCCGGCGGCAGCGAGGCCATCAGCACGGCGGTCGCCGCCCAGGGCTGCGCGAACGGGCCGAACGCCAGCATCAGGCCGAACGCTGCGAGCGGGTGGATCAGGAGCTTGACCGCGATCACGCCCGGCACTTCCCACGGGACCCGATCGAACGGGCGGAGTGCGACGGTGACGCCGAGCACGAACAGTGCGGTCGGGGCGGCTGCGTTCTGGAGGAATGTGATGGTGCGATCGAGCGCGACAGGCATCTCAATATGCAGCGATGCGAAGGCCGCGCCAAAACAGGCCGACATGATCAGCGGGTTGAGCACGATCTGCTTCAGCACGACGCCGAAGGCATGCACGATCGAGGGATGATCGCGGTCGGAAAGCTCGATCAGCAGCGGCACGATGGTGAACAGGAAGATGCTGTCACAGCAGAAGATCAGCGCAGTGGGCGCCGAGGCCTTGGGCCCGAGCACGGCGAGCGCCAGGCCGGGTCCCATGTAACCGATGTTTCCGTAGCCACCGGAGAGCCCGGCGAGCGTCGCCTCGCGCAATGTCAGCCCGCCGAGAACCTTGCCGACGACCAGCGCGAGTGTGAACGCCGCAACGGTCGACAGCGTGGTCGCGACCAGGAATGGCGGGTTGTTCAATTCGGAGAACGGCGTCTTCGACATGATCGCAAACAGCAACGCCGGGAGCGACACATAGAGCAGGAAGAAGTTCATCCAGGCGAGGCCCGATTCCGGCAGGGATTTGACCTTGCCGCAAGCGAATCCAACGAAGATCAAGCCGAAATAAGGTAGAGCTAGATTGAGGATATCGACCATTGATAAAGTGTTTTCTGAAGATTTGGGGGCTATCTGTCCCGCACCCGCGGGTTAATTCCAGATCAGGGCACTAGCATCGGCCACAATCCTGGTCTATCGACGGGGAATGATTAAAGCGCGGACCGCCAAATTCCAGATCGGACAGGTCGTGCGCCACCGGATCTTCTCGTTCCGGGGCGTGATCTTCGACATCGATCCGGAATTCAACAACACCGAGGAGTGGTGGCTGTCGATCCCCGAGGAGGTGCGGCCCCACAAGGACCAGCCGTTCTATCACCTGCTCGCGGAGAACGCGGAGTCGGAATACGTCGCCTACGTCTCCGAACAGAACCTAGTGCCGGACGATTCCGGCGAACCGGTCCGGCATTCCCAGGTCGCCGAGATCTTCGTCAAGGACAAGACCGGCGGTTACCGCCCGCGCAATCCGTCGCTGAACTGAGTTCGCAGCCATCAACTGGCCAGCAAAAAAGGCGCTCGAACCGAGCGCCTTTTTCATGTCCGGGATCGGGTCCCGATTACTTCTGTCCAGCCGGAGGGGCGCCAGGCGCTTGCTGCTGCTTCTTCTGCAGCTCTTCAGCCTTCTTCTGGAGCTCTTCCTGCAGCTTCCTCTGGGTTTCCTCGAACACCTTCGGGTCGGTCGGCGGACCGTCATAGGCCTTCTGGAATTCGCCGGCGAGCGGCAGCGGCAGCGTCAGCGGCGCACCGTTGGCATTGATCGCCTGAACAACGAGGTTCTGGCCCTTCTTCATGCTGTTGATGAACTCGGGCGTGGCCTCGTAGTCGGACATGCAGCCGTTCTGGAAGCAGATCACGTACGGGCTCTGCAACGGCGCATTGTTGTCCACGATGATGCGGGTGCCGTGCACCAGCTGCATGCCGAGCGGCAGCGTCACACGCAGGATCTTCTTCGGCTCGCCTTCCGGCTCGATGATGACGGCCGCGATGACCGGCTGGCCCGACTCGATACGGCCGTCCTTGCCGGTGAAGCAGACCTGCTTGGCATTGGCGTCCTGGCCCTTGAGGCAGAACTTGGTCCAGGGGGCATAGATCAGCTGAATCTGCTGATCCGCGGGCTGAGCCGCGCCCTGCTGAGCCGGAGCGCCTTGGGCGGGAGCCGGCTGGGCGGGTGCCTGAGCGGCCGGCGCCGGCGCCTTGGGGGCAGCCTTCGGAGCCGCCTTCGGCGGAGCCGCCTTGGGCGCGGGCGCGCCCGGAGCTGGCGCGGGAGCCTGAGCCTCGGCGGCAAACGGGACGGCCAACGCTGTCGCCGTCAACAAGGCGAGAAGTCGCCCGCGCGGCCGGACGGACGCGGCCAAGTAACGGAAATTCATTGCGGAAAACCCTTTCTGAACGGGAAGTGCCCGAACCGCTTCGACGCACCGAACCTGGCCGCGTTGGGCGCGGCTCTCTCCCCGTCAAATGAGGCGGATAAGTGACGGCTCGGCGCTCGTGCGCGATTGCGTGCCTTCTTAACGTGGCCGACGAAAAGATCAATGCCGACAAGCGTCTTTGGCCGCGCGCCGGCGTGCGCCCCCGGGAAAATCCCTGTGATAGGATTCAGGCCCGCAGTCCTCGAATCAACGTGTGCAGATGTTCATGTTCCAGCGCCTTCTCGAGGGCCGCCCTGAGGGTCTTTGCGTCCGCCTCTGCATCCTGGCTTTCGCCTTGGGGCTCCCGGCAAGCGGCGCAAGGGCCGCGGAAGCCCACGCCATCGCCATGCACGGCAAGCCGGCGATGCCTGCCGATTTCACCCACATGCCTTACGTCAACCCTGAAGCCCCCAAAGGCGGCCGGCTGACCTGGGGCGTTCTCGGCACCTTCGACAGCCTCAATCCCTTCATCGTCAAGGGACTGGCCGTGCAGCCGGTCCGGAACTACGTGGTCGAGAGCCTGCTCGCGCGCGGCAATGACGAGCCGTTTACGCTCTACGGCCTGCTCGCCAGATCGGTCGAGACCGATGACGAGCGCAGCTTTGTCACGTTCCACATCGATCCCCGCGCCCGCTTCTCCGACGGCAAGCCAGTCCGCGCCGAGGACGTGCTGTTCTCCTGGCAGTTGCTGCGCGACCACGGCCGCCCCAATCACCGGCAATATTACGGCAAGGTCGCAAGGGCCGAGGCGCTGGATCCCCTCACCGTCCGCTTCGACCTTGCGGGAGCCAATGACCGCGAACTGCCGCTGATCCTCGGCCTGATGCCGATCCTGCCGAAACACGCGGTCGACGTCGCGGCTTTCGAGGAGACGACGCTGACGGGCCCGGTCGGCTCCGGCCCCTATCGCGTCACCGCCGTGAGGCCCGGCGCCAGCGTGACGCTGACCCGCAATCCCGACTATTGGGGCCGCGACCTCCCAATAAATCGCGGGCTCTACAATTTCGACGAGATCAGGCTCGACTATTTTCGCGAGGCCAACGGCCAGTTCGAAGCTTTCAAGCGCGGCCTTTATGATTTCCGCATCGAGCACGAGCCGCTGCGCTGGCACGACGGCTACGACTTTCCCGCGGCGAAGAATGGCGACGTGATCCGCGACACCTTCAGGCCGGGCGTGCCGCAACCTTCCGAATTTCTGGTGTTCAACACGAGGCGCCCCATCTTCGCCGACATCCGCGTGCGTCAGGCATTGACGCTGCTGTTCGATTTCGAGCTGGTCAACCGCAACTACTTCTTCAACCTCTACTCGCGCGTCGCCGGCTATTTTGCCGGCTCGGATCTGTCAGCGTATGGCCATCCCGCCGATGCGCGCGAGCGCGAGCTGCTCAAGCCGTTCGCCGCGCAGATCCCGCCTGACATCCTGGACGGCAGCTACCGCTTGCCGGTGACCGACGGTTCGGGCCGCGACCGGACCACGCTCCGCGCAGCCCTGAAGCTGTTGTCGGAAGCCGGTTACGATCTCGACGGCACCGTGCTGCGCAACCGCGCGACCAAGGCGCCCTTCACCTTCGAGATTTTGGTCACGACCCGCGACCAGGAACGCGTCGCGCTTGCGTTCCAGCGCGACCTCAAGCGCGCCGGCATCGAGCCGAGCGTGCGATCGGTCGATCCCGTGCAATTCGACCAGCGCCGGCTCGCCTACGAATTTGACATGATCCAGAACCGCTGGGACCAGTCGCTGTCGCCCGGCAACGAACAATATTTCTACTGGGGGAGCGCTGCCGCTGACAATCCGGGCACCCGCAACTACATGGGCGCCCGAGATCCCGCGGTCGATGCGATGATCGCCGCACTGCTGGAAGCCCGTGAACATACGGATTTCGTATCCGCAGTGCGGGCGCTCGATCGCGCTTTGATCTCCGGTTTCTACACAATCCCCCTGTTTAGCGTATCGGAGCAATGGATCGCGCGCTGGAATCGGATAGAACGGCCAGAGGCCACCTCGCTGTCCGGCTATTTGCCGGAGACCTGGTCGTCGAGGGGGCCGCCGCAAGCTCATCAAGCAAAGTGACGCCGTGAACCAGCCAGCCGTATCGCCGACGCTCGACACGCTGTTTCAGCGCACGCTGATGCGGCAGCCGCACGCGACCGCTCTGCTCGACCCCCTGAACAAGTTCCGCGTGACCGGTCACCAGCCGCGGCGGATGAGCTATGCCGAGGCTGACACGGCCATCGAGGCGCTGTCGGCCTATTTCGTCGAATCGGGCCTGCCGGCCAATTCCGTCATCGCGATCCAGCTGCCGAACACGGTCGAGTTCGTGCTCACCGTTCTCGCCGCCCATCGCGCCGGCCTCGTCGTCGCCGTACTGCCGCTGCTCTGGCGCCATGCCGAACTGACCGCCGCTCTCAACCGCACCGCGGCGCGGGCCATCGTCACCATGAGCACGGTCGACGGCGTCAGCTATTCCGATCTCGCGATGCACGCGGCCGCGGAAGCCTTCTCCATCCGCCATGTCTGCGGCTTCGGCACCAACCTGCCCGAAGGTATGGCCTCGCTCGACGACGTGCTGGCCCGTCCGCCCGGCACCGCGCGCGCCGTGATTCAGGATGGCCGCAAGGCGGCGATGATCTCCTTCGACGTCACCGCGGAAGGCTTTCGGCCGGTGCCGCGGCCGCATTTCAGCCTGATCGCCGGTGGGCTCGCGATGTCGCTGGAAGCCGACATCAGGCAGGGGGCGACCGTGATGGCGGCGTTCACGCCGATGTCGTTCGCAGGACTCGCCTCCTCGCTCGCGGTGTGGCTGCTGTGCGGCGGCACGCTGGCGCTGCATCATCCGTTCGAGAACGACGTGTTGGAGCAGCAGATCAACGCGCACGAATGCGACGTGCTGATCGCACCGGCGCAGTATGCCCAGCGGCTCGGCGATTCCGATCTGGCGGCGCGGATGCCGACCTTGCGCAACGTCATCGGCCTGTGGCGTGCCCCCGAGCAGGTGGCGGCGAGCGAGGCATGGATCGCGCCGCATGCGCCGTTCACGGACGTCTATCTGTTCGGCGAGGCCGGATTGTTCGGCGCCCGGCGTGGCGAGGACGGCATGCCGGTGCCGGTGATGCCGGGACCGCACGGCGCGCCGCGCGAGCAGTCGGGTTCGTCGATCGCCGGCGAGATTCTGCTGACGCCGAAGGGCACGCTCGGGCTGCGCGGCCCGATGGTGCCGATCGCGGCCTACGCCCCGCCGCCGCCGGTCGGCGACAGCCTGATCGCGCAGCCACCACGCGACTATGTCGACACCGGCTATGCCGCGCGGCTCGATCGTCCCAGCGGCGCGATCTGCATCACCGCGCCGCCCTCCGGGATCATGGCGGTCGGCGGCTACCGCTTCCTGTCCAACGACCTCCAGGAATGGGCGCGCCGGCTCGGCCAGGGCGCCTTGCTGACCGCGCTGCCCGACCGGCTCTCCGGTCACCGGCTCGCGGGCCGGGCCCAGGACAACGCCCGCGCCCGCGAGGCGCTCAGCGAACTCGGGCTTAACCCCCTGATGGTCGAAGCTTTTCGCGACCGTTCCGGGGCGGTCTAAGCGTAGTTTCGACCGTTCCATTGACGCTGCATTAAGGCGGCCGGACTAGATTGCGCGGCACCTGTCGCGTGATCAGAGTCTCTCGATGTCCCAGGCCGGCCCGATCCTGTTTGTGTCCAATGGCGAGCGGCCGGCCTTCATCGCGGCGCTGGACGAGGCGCGATTCTTCCCCGTGATCGACACCGCCTGGGCCGGCGCGGTGCGCGCGGTCGAAGAGGTACAGCCGGCCGTGGTTCTCGCCGCGATGGATGCCGGGCACGAGCCGCATCTGGCGCCGCTCGCCAGAAAGATCGCGGAGCAATCGCCCTACCTTCCCTTCGTGGCGCTGGATGCGGCAGGCGCACTCCCGCACAACGCCCTGCCCTTCTCTTCCTCGCGCGCCGGCCATTCCGAACGCCTGATCGCGCGGCTTCGCGCCGCACTACGGATTCGCACGCTCCATGCCACGGTGCTGCGCCGGCTGCCCGAGGTGAAAGTCGCGCTGCCGGAGGCTGATCCCGTTCGCGATGCCACGGTGCTTCTGATCGGTCGCGGCGCGGCTTACCCCGCGCTTTCCGTCGCGCTCGGCGAGCGCGTCGGCGTCATCGGGGCACTGTCGATCGAGGCGGCGGCCAAGCATCTCAACACCCGCGACCTCGACGGCGTCGTGCTCGCCGAAGGTTTTACCCCCCGCGTGACCGATGCCTTCCTCACGGTGCTCGCCGAGGACACCCGCTTCCGCAGCCTGCCCGTGATCGTCACTGCGCATCAGCTCACGCAGACTTACGACCTGCCCAATCTCGAGCTGATCCCGGGCGAGCCGGCCAAGGTCGCCGCCAACGCGCTGCCCCTGATCCGCCAGCACGCGATGGAAGCCCAGCTGAGCCGCACCCTGCGCTCGATCGATGCCGGCGGCTGGCTCGACCCGCGCAGCGGCCTGCTCACGGTGGAAGCCTTTGCACGCGATTTTGCCAAGGCGGTCGAGCAGACACTGGCCCGCGGTGGCGGCCTCTCGGTCGCGCGCTTCGCCTTCGACCCCGGCAATTCCCGCGCCCAGCTCGATGCCGCGCGTATTCTGAGCCGCCTGATGCGGCAGATGGATTTCGGCGTGGCGCAGAAGGACGGCTCGGTCATCGTCGTGTTCGCGGAGACCGACTTCCGCACCGCCCACATGATCGCCCGCCGCCTCTCCGCGGTGATGCGGCATACCTCGAACGGCAAGCACGAGATGCGCAGCGATCCCGTCGTCTCGGTGGATTCGCTGTCGCCGTCGGATACGGCACGGTCGCTGCTTGGGCGGCTGTCGGCCGATGCGTCGCGGGCAGCGTCGTAATCATCCGCCAACGCTCGCTGCCGTCGGACTCGACTGCTCTTATGTGGAATCTTTACGCGAAACACCATTCGCATTCTCATTCGCGACGGGCGGCAGCCGGCGCAAAAAACCCGCGGCCGGTGAACGGTCGCGGGTCCAAAGATCCGAAGCTCTGCCAGTACATCCGTGGTCAAAGCAACGTCAATGAGATTGCGGCAGCCTATGCGGCGCGCAGATCTTCAGCAGCAGACTTGCCGGTCCGGCGATCTGCAACGATTTCAAAAGAAACCTTCTGCCCTTCGTTGAGGGTATTCATGCCGGCGCGTTCAACGGCGCTGATATGAACGAAGACATCCTGGCTGCCTTCGTCCGGCTGAATGAATCCGAAGCCCTTTTGGCTGTTAAACCACTTCACAGTTCCCGTCGTCATGGGGATCGTCCTTTAAGATAGATAAACGTTAGCCGCGCTCAGAAGCGCGGTGGGTGTCGTCGAGATCTGGAGGGAGGGTCGTCAGTCAGGCGCGCTTTTCAGCGGCGAGGCCAAGTCGTTCGGCCGAAACTCGATAGATTGAAGGTAGCAACTGTTCGATCGTTCCGCAAGTGATCATATGTCGCTGTTCCGGAATCCGGGTGCGGCGCGTCGTTTCGCGCCGCACCGCCTCCGGAAACTTCTACGCCGCCTTCTTGCTCTGCGCGAGCTGGGCCAGCTGGCGCATGATCTCGGTGGTGCCGGCCAGACGCTCTTCCGGCGTCTCCCAGTCCTGCAGGAACACCACCTTCATGTCGGGCCGCACCTTCGCGGCCTGGCCGTGGCTGCGGATGAACGACACCAGGCGGTCGGGATGGGCGAATGAATTATCACGGAAGGCGATCACGGCGCCCTTCGGACCGGCATCGATCTTGCCAACATTGGCCTGACGGCAGAACGCCTTGATCGCGGCGACCTTGAACAAATAGCGCACCTCGTCCGGCAGCACACCGAAACGATCGCGCATCTCGGCGCCGAAGTTCTCGATCTCCTCCTCGCTGTCGAGGTCGGCGAGCCGTCGGTACAACGACAGCCGCACCGAGAGATCGCCGACATAGTCCTCCGGAATGAGCACGGGCATGCCGATGGTGATGGTCGGCGACCAGCGATCGGCGGCGGGCTCGGACACGCCGGCCTTGAGGTTGACGATCGCCTCCTCCAGCATCGACTGGTAGAGCTCGAAACCGACCTCCTTGATGTGGCCGGACTGCTGCTCGCCCAGGATGTTGCCGGCGCCGCGGATGTCGAGGTCGTGCGAGGCGAGCTGGAAGCCCGCGCCCAGCGTCTCCAGCGATTGCAGCACGGTGAGCCGGCGCTCGGCCTGCGCCGTGATCTTCTGCTGCGCCGGCAGCGTGAACAGCGCATAGGCCCGCAGCTTGGAACGGCCGACGCGGCCGCGGAGCTGATAGAGCTGGGCGAGGCCGAACATGTCGGCGCGATGCACGATCAGCGTGTTGGCATTGGGAATGTCGAGGCCGGATTCCACGATCGTGGTCGACAGCAGGATGTCGAACTTGCCGTCGTAGAACGCGGTCATGATGTCCTCGATCACGGCGGGCGGCATCTGCCCGTGCGCGACCGCGACCTTCATCTCCGGCACGTTCTTGTCGAGGAAGTCCTTGACCTCGGCGAGGTCGTCGATGCGCGGCACCACGTAGAACGCCTGGCCGCCGCGATAGCGCTCGCGCAGCAGCGCCTCGCGGATCATCAGGGGATCGTGCGGAGCGACGAAGGTGCGGACCGCGAGACGGTCGACCGGGGGCGATGCGATGATCGAGAGCTCGCGCACGCCGGTGAGCGCGAGCTGGAGCGTGCGCGGGATCGGCGTGGCCGACAGTGTCAGCACGTGCACCTCGGCGCGGAGCTGCTTCAGCCGCTCCTTGTGGGTGACGCCGAAATGCTGCTCCTCGTCCACGATCAGCAGGCCGAGGTCGCGGAACTTGATCGACTTGCTGAGCAGCGCGTGAGTGCCGACGACGATGTCGACCGAGCCGTCGGTGAGGCCCTTCTTGACCAGATTGAGCTGCTTGGCCGGAACCAGGCGCGAGGCCTGCGCGACCTGGACCGGGAAACCCTTGAAACGGTCGGTGAACGTCTTGTGGTGCTGGCGGGCGAGCAGCGTGGTCGGCACCACGACCGCGACCTGCTTGCCTTCGAGCGCCACGGCGAAGGCAGCGCGCAGCGCCACCTCGGTCTTGCCGAAGCCCACGTCGCCGCAGATCAGCCGGTCCATTGGACGGCCGAGCTCGAGGTCCTTCAGCGTGGACTCGATCGCGCCAAGCTGATCCTCGGTCTCGTCATAGGGGAAGCGCGCGCAAAACTCGTCGTAGAGGCCCGGCTGCACCGGCAACTTCGGCGCTTCGTGCAGATGCCGCTCGGCGGCGATCTTGATCAGCTCGCCCGCGATCTCACGGATGCGGTTCTTGAGCTTGGCCTTGCGCGTCTGCCAGCCCGAACCGCCGAGACGATCGAGTTCGACCGAGGTCTGGTCGGAGCCGTAGCGCGACAGCAGCTCGATGTTCTCGACCGGCAGGAACAGTTTTGTCTCGGCGGCATAATGCAGCTCGAGGCAGTCATGCGGCGCACCGGCGACGTCCAGCGTCTGCAGGCCGATGAAGCGGCCGATGCCGTGATCGACGTGGACCACGATGTCGCCGGCGGCGAGGCTCGTCACCTCCGAGATGAAATTGTCGAGCTTGCGGCTCGCCTTGCGCGGCCGGACCAGCCGATCGCCAAGGATGTCCTGCTCGCTGATGAGCGCGATCTCGTCGGTCTCGAAACCGCTTTCGAGGCCGAGCACGGCGAGCATGGTCTCGTTGCGCGGGGTCGCTTGCACCGTGCGCCAGCTATTGACGCTGGTCACAGGCGTGAGCTTGTGATCGCGCAGCATCGAGGTCATGCGGTCGCGCGAGCCCTCCGTCCAGAGCGCGATGACCACCTTCTTGCGGCTTGTCAGTAGCCCATGCACATGTGCGACGACGGCTTCGAAGACATTGACATTGTTATCGTTGCGCTCCGGCGCGAAGTCGCGGCCTTTGCGTGCGCCGGCATCGACCACGCTGGTGCCATCGGCAGGCACCGAAAACTGCGTCAGCCGCACCAGCGGCATCCCGCTCTCGCGCTTGGCCCACTCCTCCTCGGTCAAATAGAGCCGGTCAGGCGGCAGCGGCTTGTAGATGGCGCCGCCGCCCGGATGCTCCATCGCGTCGCGGCGGGCCTGGTAATAATCGAGGATCTGCTTGAAGCGCTCGCGGATGGCATCCTCGGCCTGCGGCTCGATCGCGACGGCTGCTCCTTGCAGATAGTCGAACAGCGTGTCCATGCGGTCCTGGAACAGCGGCAGCCAATGCTCCATGCCGGGATGACGGCGACCCTCGCTGACGGCCTCGTAGAGCGCATCGTCGCGCTCGGGTGCGCCGAACTCGGCGACATAACCCATGCGAAAGCGGCGGATGGTGTCGGTGACGAGCTGGAATTCGGAGATCGGCACGAGATCGAGCGCGCGCATGTCGAGCAACGTGCGCTGGGTCTCGGCATCGAAGGTGCGGATCGACTCCAGGCTGTCGCCGAAGAAGTCGAAGCGGACGGGCTGGTCGAGGCCTGCCGGAAACAGGTCCAGAATGCCGCCGCGCACGGCATATTCGCCGGGCTCGCGCACGGTCGAGGAACGGTTGTAGCCGTTGTGCTCGAGCCAGGCGACGATGGTGTCCATCGGCACGACGTTGCCGGGCGCGACCGACAGCGCCTGCGCCGCAACGAGGTCGCGTGCCGGCACGCGCTGCACCGCGGCGTTCACCGTGGTCAGCACGATCAGGGGCTTGTCGCTGCCGGTCAAGGACGCCAGCCGGGCCAGCGTCGTCAGCCGCTGCGCGAGGACGCCGCCATGCGGCGAGACGCGGTCATAGGGTTGGCAATCCCAGGCCGGAAATGTCAGCACGGGCAAATCGGGCGCGAAGAATTGCAGCGCGCGTTCGAGCTGCTGCATCCGCGGGCCGTCGCGGCAGATCACCGCGAGGCTGACAGCCGGCTTCTTCGGCCGCGCCGCGATGGCGCGCGCGAGATCGGAAACGACGAGGCCCTCGGCACCCTCGGCGACATTGGCAAGCGTGAGCGCGCGGCCGGGCGTGAGCAGCTCGGCCGGCGATTTCATCCCCTGCTTCATACGTCGCGGTCCGCGATCGGAAACGCCTTGATGCGCGCAAACAGCGGGCCGACGACGTCGGCGGCAAGCACCTTGTCGCCGGTGATGGCGGCATAGAGGTCGGGATCGGCCTCTTCGAGCAAGGTCTCGAGCTGCGTCAGCTCGTCATCGGACAGGTTGCCGATCTCGGCATCCGCGAAGCGGCCGAGGATCAGGTCCATCTCGCGCGTGCCGCGGTGCCAGCAGCGGAACAGAAGCCGCTTGCGGCGGTCGTCCAGCCCGTTGCTCGATCGTGTCGTTCCCGTCATGTCTCAATTCCAGTCAAACGCCAAAAGCCCGGACGTGCCGGGCCGGGGTGATATAGCCACTCGGGCGGGCCCTGTCAGCCCTCGATTTGTCATGGCCCGCCGCCGCCGCAGGGACACGAAAAAACACGTGGATGCCGGGCATAAAGCCGGGCATGACCAGCGAAAACGATCCTAGGTTCGCCTGATGCGCCCCAGCCTGCTCAATCCGCTGTTTGCCCCCGTGACCAGCCTGCCCGGCGTCGGTCCGAAGCAGGACAAGCTGCTGCAATATCTGCTCAGCCGCAATGAGACGCCGCGGCTGGTCGATCTGTTGCTGCATTTGCCGAGCCAGGTCATCGACCGCCGCGCGCGGCCGAAGATCCGCGATGCCGTGCAGGGAACCATGGTGACGCTGGAGGTCACCGTCGACCGCCACCGCCCGCCCCCGCCGCGCAATGCGCGTGCGCCCTACCTCGTCTACGCCAGCGACGATACCGGCGACGTCGTGCTGACTTTCTTCCGCGCAAAGCCCGGCTATGTCGAGAAGCTGCTGCCGATCGGCGAGAAGCGCTTCGTCTCCGGCACGCTGCAGATGTACGACGGCATTCCGCAGATCGTGCATCCCGACCGGGTGCTGGACGAGGAGGCGATTTCAAAACTATCCGGCATCGATCCCGTCTATCCCTTGACCGAAGGCCTTGCGCTCGGCTCGCTGCGCCGCGCGGTCGCGCAGGCGCTGCAGAAGCTCCCGGTACTGCCGGAATGGATCAGCCCGGAGGTGCTGCGCCGCTGCGGCTTCCCGCCGATCACCGAGGCGCTCATCCGCGTGCATCAGCCGGTCGAGCTCACCGACATTCTGCCCGACCAGCCGTTCTGGTCGCGCCTCGCCTTCGACGAACTCCTGGCCGGGCAACTCGCCCTTGCCCTGATTCGCGCGCAATTGCGTCGCCCGGCCGGTGTGCGCAACGCCGGCGACGGGCACCTCCGCAACAAGATCATCGATGCCCTGCCCTATGCGCTGACAATCTCCCAACGCGATGCCGCCGCGGCCATCGCCGACGATCTGCAACAACCGGTGCGCATGCTGCGCCTGCTCCAGGGCGACGTCGGCTCCGGCAAGACCGTGGTCGCGCTGCTGGCCGCCGCTGCCGTCACTGAGGTTGGCAAGCAGGCGGCGCTGATGGCGCCGACCGAAATTTTGGCCCGTCAGCACATCAAGACCATCGCGCCGCTCGCCGAACGCGCTGGCATGCGGGTCGCGATCCTCACCGGCCGCGAAAAGGGCAAGGAGCGGCGGGACCTGCTGGCACACCTCGAAGCCGGCGAGATCGACCTCCTCGTCGGCACCCATGCGTTGATCCAGGACGACGTGATCTTCAGCGATCTCGCCCTCGCCGTCGTCGACGAGCAGCATCGATTTGGCGTGCGCGAGCGGCTGGCGCTGACGTCAAAGGGCGAGGCCGTCGACGTGCTGGTGCTGAGCGCCACGCCGATTCCGCGCACGCTGGTGCTGACCTATTTCGGCGACATGGATATCAGCGAGCTCAGGGAGAAGCCGGCCGGCCGCCAGCCGATCGAAACTCGCACCATATCGATGAGCCGCCTCGGCGAGGTCACCGATAGCATCGGCCGCGCGCTCGAATCCGGCAAGCTGGTGTACTGGATCTGCCCACTGGTCGAGGAATCCGAGGCCGAGGGTACCGAGCACCTGACCAATGCGACCAAGCGCTTCGAAAGCCTGCAAAAGCGTTTCGGCGACCGTGTCGGCCTCGTCCACGGTCAGATGAAGGGCACCGAGAAGGACCGCGTCATGGGCCAGTTCGCCGCCCACGAGATCGGCTTGCTGGTCGCGACCACCGTGGTCGAAGTCGGTGTCGACGTGCCGGCGGCGACCATCATGGTGATCGAGAACGCCGAACGCTTTGGCCTCGCCCAGCTTCATCAATTGCGCGGCCGCATCGGGCGCGGCTCGGAGGCTTCGACCTGTCTTCTGCTCTACTCCGATCCGCTCGGCGAAATGTCGAAGGCACGGCTGAAGGTGATCCGCGAGACCACCGATGGTTTTCGCATCGCCGAGGAAGATCTGAAGCTGCGCGGCGAAGGCGATGTGCTCGGCGTGCGCCAGAGCGGCTTGCCCGGCTACCGCATCGCCCGCTCCGAGGTGCACGGCCAGCTCATCACGCAAGCCCGCGACGAGGCGCTGCGCATCCTGAAGGACGATCCAAAGCTGAAGGGCGAGCGCGGCGAGGCGTTGCGATGCCTGCTGTATCTGTATGAGCGGGACGAGGCGATCCCGCTGATCGGAGCGGGTTAGCTGGCCGCTCGTTGCCGTCCAATCTCATAGGCCGCCACATGAGCGCGGGCGAGATCCAGCAGCGGCGTGTCGATGCCGAGTGCACGCGCCCGGTTGGCCATATCGCCGAGGATGTGCTCCGCCTCGGTGATCGAGCCGCGCTCGATATCACGCAACATCGAGGCCTTGAGCGGGGAGTCCGGGGTCGTGAACAGCTTCCGGTCAAACTCGATGAAAGGCGCTCGCGGCTCAAAACCCGAGGCCGTCGCCACGGCACAGCATTCCGCGAACAGGCGAAAAATGGACTCCTCGCCCTTCGGTACGGTCAGAATGTCTCCGATGCTTGCACGCATCAGGCAGGTGATGCCGGCGAGCGTGCTCAGCTGGACGAATTTCTCCCACATGTCCTGCATGATCGATTCGCTGGCGCGCACGTCGATACCGGGCACGTGCAGCAGCGTCTCCAGGGCGAGCACGCGCTCGCTCAACGCCCCCTCGATCTCGCCGAAGACGATGGTTTGATTGGCCATGAACTGAACGACTCGGCCATCCGCATCGAGTCCGGCACTGACGTTTGCGAGCCCGCCGAGGACGGAGCTCGCGCCGAACCGCGCAGTCAGGGCGTCGACATGTTTCAAGCCGTTGAGGATCGGCAAAATCACCGTGTTGGCGCCAACGGCCGGGGCAAACTGGGCCATCGCGTCGTCGAGCGAGTAGGACTTCACGCCGACGAGCACGACGTCGAACGCTTCCTTGAGATCGTTGGCGAGGATGACCTTCGGCTGCACGGCGAAATCGCCGTGCGGGCTCACGACCTGCAATCCATTCCGCTGCAACTGCTCCGCCCGCCCGGCCCGCACCAGAAAGGTCACGTCGCCGCCGGCTCGGACCAGGCGCGCGCCGTAATAGCCTCCAAGCGCTCCCGCGCCGATCACAAGGACTCTCATTCGAACTCCCAATGCGGAGTGACCGCTTCCGCAGAAACAATAACAGATGAGCCTCGCGACGTCTCCTCCCCGTCATTGCGAGCCCAGCGACTTGTCCGCCGAAGCTTTAGCGAAGGCGGAAGTCGCTGCGTTCGCAATGACTGTGTGGGTCGAGCCTGCCACATAGCGACCGGTGGAATCGCAGCGACGCCCCCTCACCCCGAATGCGCTTGCAAAAATTTGCCGTGCTCCGCTTCGGTCGCATCGTTGGCGGGGAACATGCACTCGAGCCGCAGTTCCTCCGCCGTCACCGTCTGCGGCGTTCCGACCGTCGTGATCAGAGAGAAGTAGTCCAGCGTCACGCCGTCCTTGACGAAGGACAGCGGGATCATCGGCATCGCATCGGAGGCCGACGGCGCACGCCAGTCCGGCTTCACCCCGGGGTATTGCGACAATTCCTCCAGCAGCGCCTTCGTCCTGATGTCAACGACGTGTCCGACCGCCTCGCGATACACCCGCGCCAGCAGCCCGCGTGCGGTCTGCGGCCAGTTCGCGATGAAGGGGCGCATGCCCTCCGGATCGAACATAAGATGCAGCAGGTTTCGTGGCGCCGGCCGTGCGGACATGTCGATGAAGCAATTGAACAGAAGCGGCGCAGCCTCGTTGGTCATCAGCACGTTCCAGTAGCGGTCCATGACGATGGCGGGAAACGGCTCGTGCTGACGCAGCATGCGTTGCAGGGCACGCTTGATGCTCGTCATGGCGGGCGCCTCGAGCGCGGGATCGGAATAAGACGGCGCATAGCCGGCGGCCAGCAGCAGCTCGTTGCGTTCGCGCAAGGGCACGTCGAGGGCTTGCGCAAGATCGAGCAGCATCTGGCGGCTCGGAACGCTGCGGCCGCTCTCGACGAAGCTGATGTGTTTCTGCGAGACGCCGGCGTCGAAGGACAGATCGAGCTGCGTCTTGCCGCGAATGTCCCGCCATTGACGCAGCAGCGCGCCCGCGGAACTGGCGCGCGTCTTGAGGGCACTGGCCGTCGCTTTCATGGCCGACTGATCCTTCCTGTCAATGTGCGGCATCGTCAACGCGCATCGGCGGCGGTGCGTCGGCTTATCCGAGACACCGCCGCCGATGGTAGCAGGTTCGAAGCGATCAACCGAAGGCGACCGGTCCCACGGCGCCGACCCAGTGCCGTACCTTGGTAGCGTCCCTCTCGTCCATGTAGAAGAAGTGCGTCATCGTCGGATGAACCGTCTTCATCGAGGGATCATCGGGTGTCATGTCCACGATACCGCGAAACACCTTCAGGGCGCCGGCGTCCCAGTATTCGGTGACGTGATGCAGCGCGGTGAAGCCGGTGTCGATGAAGGCTTTGAGGTTGGCGCGGATCGCCTCGCGCCCCTTCCAATCGGCGACGCCGAGGTTGCAGACGGCATCCTCCGCAAAACAATCAAAACCTCGTCCAAAGGTCTTGTCGTCGATCTCCCGCCACATGTCGAGCAGCCATCGCGGCGGCTCCTTCTTCGTAAACATGACTTGCATTTCTGTCTCCTCATGCACTGACACACGCGCAACAGGAGGCTTGATAAAATGCTTCCTGTCGGGTGGATGACCGGGACAGTAGCCAGGCTGCGGATTGGCTCAATTACATGCCAGGTAATAAAGTGCGTTCAGGAGGCCTCCTCTTTCCCTGAGCCCGACTTTATGGAACCCTACGACGATGCGCCGGATCATCGTTGTGGGCTGTCAGGGCAGCGGAAAGACGAGCCTCTCCCGGAATCTCGGGCGAAAGCTCGGGCTGCCGGTGGTGCATCTCGACGTGCTCTATTGGCGGCCGGGCTGGAAGCCATCCGACAAGCCGGGCTTCCGGGAACGCGTGACTGATGCGATCGCGGGCGACGCATGGGTTGTCGACGGCAGCTTCTCGGGACTCGCCTTCGATCTGACGCTGGCGCGCGCCGACACGCTGGTCGTCATCGACCGCCCGCGCTGGCTCTGCCAGTGGCGCATTCTCCTGCGCTCCGCCTTCGATCGCGGCAAGGCCCGGCCTGACCTCCCGGAGGGGTGTCCCGAACAGTTCGACTGGAAATTGATGCGGGAAGCATGGCGCTACGACACCGAGCGCGCGCCTGTCATCGAGGCCGAGCGCCTGCAGTATGGCGCAGACGTCCCGGTCGTGCGCTTGAGACGCGATCGGGACATCCAGGGGTTTCTGGATTCGATGCACGGCACATGACCGATGGCCGTGACGCGAGACCCGACGATCAGGATTTCTTTTGCGCGATACGCGCGGCGAATGCCTTCATCAGGTCGGTATCTGCCGACTCGCCTTTCGCGTCCTCGGCGAGATGCTCGAACCAGCGCGCAAAGCCCTCGTAAATCTGGCTGGCCGGATGATCGGGCCCGAGGAAGCCGGAAATCTCCCGCATCTCGGCAACCCAGCGATAGGCCTTCGGGATCATGTCCGGCAGCGCGACTTCGAGCCGGGCCAGAACCGCGGGCTGGCTGAGTGCGAGTTCGTCGCGCAGCGCATCCGCAGCCCCCGCCTTCGTTGCCGCGACCACCATAGCCGAGCCGATGCCGGCGAGGCCCTTGACGATACCGGCATAGGACATTTTCAGCGCGGACGCGGCACCGACCGGCCCTTCGACGATCCGCACGTCGAGCCCGAAATCCTTCAGCACGGCGACATCCTTGGCGTGCTCGCCCGACATGTAGAAGGCCGGGCTCTTGCCGCCGGGCTGGGGCGGGAACCCGATGATGCCGGCATCGACGAACGGCGCCTGTGCCGAGCCGATGATCTGCTCGATCCTCATCACGGTATCGACGTTGACGGCATTGCAATCGACCACGACCGGCTTCTTCTCGCGCCGGACGATCAGCCCGGCAAGCCACTCGGCGAGCGCCACGGCTTCGCCCGGCGGCACGATCGAGAGGATGATGTCGGCGTCCGCGATCGCGTCGTCCTCGGCGCCGATCATGCCGGTATCCGCCGCGCGTTTGCGCGTCGCCTCGCTCCGCCCTCTCAACGACGTCAGCACGCGCGCACCGTGCTCGCCGAGACGGCGGGCCACGGCACTGCCCATGGCACCGGGCGCGAGGATCGCAATGGTTTTGGACATCGTGCACTCCAGATCGAATTTCGAGCAACGCGCTCGGTTCAACCGGAGACTAGCAGAGGACGGGACGCCAGCGTGAGCGCCGGCCATCCCGCAGAGGAATGGCCCTACTCCACCTTCGCAGGCTGAGGCTGGAGCGCCGAGGCGTTGGCAATACGCGCGGCATTCGCCATGCCAGCGAGGGCCGCCGCCTTCTTCGAATCGGGCGCCGAGCCCGGCTGCACCACGCCGGCCGACATGATCAGCGTCGCGGCGTCTTCGGTGCTCATGTCGACCTCGACAATCTTGCTCTTGGGAACGTAGAAGAAGAAGCCGGTGGTCGGGTTCGGCGAGCAAGGCAGGAACACCGAGACGTGCTCCTCCTGACCAGGCAGGCTGCGGGAGACATCCTCGTTCGGCGATTGCGAGATCAGCACGATCGACCACATGCCCGGCGAGGGAAACTCGACCAGGCCGACTTTGCGGAAGCTCGAGCCCTTGCCCGAGAACAGGGTCTCGAACACCTGCTTCAGGCCGCGGTAGATGGCGCGCACTGCCGGAATGCGGCCGAGGAAAGTCTCGCCGACATCGACCAGTGTCCGGCCGATCAAATTGGCCGCGAGGAAGCCGACCAGAGTCAGCGTGAAGAATGCGACGATCAGCCCCCAGCCGGGGATGACGTACGGCATGTAGGTTTCAGGCCGATAGGCCAGCGGCACGAATGGCCGCACCACGCCATCAACCCAGGTGACGAACCACCAAACCAGATAAAAGGTGATCGCAACCGGTCCCGTCACCACGAGCCCGGTGAGAAAATAATTGCGGAAGCGGCCTATCAGGCCGGTATGCGGCTCCGGCACGGGATCAAGAGGCGCAGGCGCGTCGTCACGGGGGTTCATCAGGGTTCCAGGTCGGTCGCTTCGTTCAAGCTAGGGTCTTCTAGCAGGTTTTGGAAGACCACGAAGCGTTCCGGCCCGACCCTTCCGCCTATTCCACCGTCACGGATTTCGCGAGATTGCGCGGCTGGTCGACGTCGGTCCCCATGATCACCGCCGTATGATAGGCGAGCAGCTGAACCGGGACGGCATAGACCATCGGCGTGAACGCCGCCGCCATATCAGGCATGACAATGGTGACGAGGGACTCGACGGTCGCCTCCGCCGCGCCTTTGGCGTCGGTCATCAGGATGATCTTGCCGCCGCGGGCAGCGACCTCCTGCATATTGGAGACGGTCTTTTCGAACACCCGGTCGTAGGGCGCGATGACGACGACGGGCATGGTCTCGTCGATCAGCGCGATCGGACCGTGCTTGAGCTCGCCGGCGGCATAACCCTCGGCGTGGATGTAGGAGATCTCCTTCAGCTTCAACGCGCCTTCGAGGGCGAGCGGGAAGCTGGTGCCGCGACCGAGATAGAGCACGTCGCGCGACTTGGCGATCTCGCGGGCGAGCTTCTCGATCTGGAGCTCGGTGGTGAGCGCATCCGACATCAAACGCGGGATCTCGACGAGCCCGTGGACGAGCTTGGTCTCGTCCTCGTCGGACAGTTCGCCGCGGGCCTTGCCGGCTGCGATCGCAAGATTTGCCAGCACCATGAGCTGGCAGGTGAAGGCCTTGGTCGAAGCGACGCCGATCTCTGGGCCGGCCAGCGTTGGCAGCACGGTCTCGCTTTCGCGCGCGATCGTCGAGGTCGGCACGTTGACGACGGCGATCGTATGCACGCCCTGGTCCTTGGCGTAACGCAGCGCGGCCAACGTGTCGGCGGTCTCGCCCGATTGCGAGATGAAGATGGCGAGATCGCCCTTGCGCAAGGGCGCCTCGCGGTAGCGGAATTCGGAGGCGACATCGACTTCGACCGGCACGCGCGCGAAACGCTCGAACCAGTATTTTGCGACGAACCCGGCGTAGCTCGCAGTGCCGCAGGCCGTGATGTTGATGCGCTGGATATTCTTGAAGTCGAACGGCAGCTTGACCGGCAGCGAGACCCGCTCGGTCGCCATGTCGACATAGCGTGCCAGCGTATGGCCGACCACTTCAGGCTGCTCGTGGATCTCCTTGGCCATGAAGTGGCGATAGTTGGCCTTGTCGACCAGCGAGGTCGAGGCGGCGTGCTTGGTCTTCTCGCGCTGGACGGCGTGGCCGTCCTTGTCGAAGACCGAAGCGCTCGTATGGGTCAGCACGACCCAGTCGCCATCCTCGAGATAGCTGATCGTGTCGGTGAACGGCCCGAGCGCGATGGCGTCGGAGCCGAGATACATCTCGCCGTCGCCATAGCCGATCGCGAGCGGCGGACCGTTGCGGGCGCCGATCATGAGATCGTCCTCGCCGGCGAAGATGAAGCCGAGCGCGAAGGCGCCGCGCAGCCGCGCCAGCGTCAATTTCACCGCTTCCACGGGCTTGTTGCCGCGCGTGAGCAGATCGTCGACGAGATGCAGCACGATCTCGGTGTCGGTCTGGGTGTGGAACACCGTGCCTTTCTTCTCGAGCTCCTCGCGCAGCTCGCGGAAATTCTCGATGATGCCGTTGTGAACGACGGCGACACGCTCGGTCGCGTGCGGGTGCGCATTGTTCACGGTCGGCTTGCCGTGGGTGGCCCAGCGCGTGTGACCGATTCCGGTCGTACCCTTGAGCGGCTCGGCCTCCAGCCGCCTCTCCAGATTCTTCAGCTTGCCCTCGGCGCGGCGGCGCTCGAGATGCTTGCCCTCGAGCGTGGCGACGCCCGCGGAATCATAGCCGCGATATTCAAGACGTTTGAGCGAATCCACCAATTGCTCTGCAACCGGCTCGCGCCCGAGAATGCCGACAATCCCGCACATGCGGATCAATATCCCCCAAATCGTCGAAAAATCGCCTAAACGACGCGCTCGGTTTTTAGCGAAGTTCCTAAGGAACCAGATACTCAATAATTATTGCCGATTGAGACAGCACCGACGGCAACGCGCCTCGCCTGCGTCGAACTGGCTGAGCCTTAAACCTCGCGCATTAACTTGTTGTCAACGAATTTGGCCAACCCTTGCGTCCCAAGGAGAGAGGCCATGAAAGGCTCATCCAACCGCAAAAGTCCGTCATCGATGGCGGTGCGCGCCAGCGAGACCACCGGCACGCACCTTGCGCATTGGCCTCCGCCCCAGCGCGGCAAGGAAAGCAAGCCCGTTTTCATCAAGCACGCCGCCGGCGAGCCGGCGAAGCGTGCAAAACCGCGCGGCTGGCGCCTGACGCGCGCGATCTTCTCGGAATTCGCCGACGACGAATAGCGGCGCGCCTCACCACCTCAGCACCAGGGCACACACGAGGAATACGACGAACGCCCAAAACGCTATTCCGGTGAACAGCGGCGCGGTCTCATGCTCATGCGGGCGGCGTACGCCGAACTGTTCCAGCAGCCATCGTCCCGGCGGCTTGATGACGTTCTCGACGAAGAATTTGAGTACTTCGTAGTCGTTATCGTCGTTCATGAGCGCGCAGCTCTGGCAGCACCGATCAATTCAGCCGCTCACTTCTCCGCCTTCTTCCCACCCGTCTTCATCTCGCGATAGCGCGCCGCACCACCTTCGCGGATGGTCTGCGCGCTGCGCTCCAGCGCCAGGGCGTCATCAGGCACGTCGCGGGTGATCACCGAGCCCGAGCCGATATAGGCGCCGTTGCCGATCGTCACCGGCGCGACCAGCGAGGAGTTGGTGCCGACGAAGGCGCCCTGCCCGATGATCGTCTTGTGCTTCTTGAAGCCGTCGTAGTTGCAGGTGATGGTGCCGGCGCCGATGTTGGAATTGGCGCCGATCGTGGCGTCGCCAATGTAGGAGAGATGGTTGACCTTGACGCCGGCCTCCAGCGTCGCGGCCTTGGTCTCCACGAAATTGCCGATGCGCGCGCCGTCGCCGAGCGACGTGCCGGGCCGAAGCCGCGCATAGGGGCCGATGGAGACCTTCTTGCCGAGCTTGGTCTCGACGATATGCGAGAAGGAATGGACCACCGTGCCGTCGCCGATCGAAACGCCGGGGCCGATCACCACGAACGGCTCGATCGTCACGTCCTTGCCGAACACGGTATCGGCGGCGAGATAAACGGTTTCGGGCGCGATCAGCGTGACGCCGGCCTCCATCGCCACTTTCCGCAGCCGCGCCTGCATCACGCTTTCGGCCTCGGCGAGCTGCGCCTTGGTGTTGATGCCGCGCACTTCGTCCTCGCTGGTTTCGATCACCACGGCATCCCATCCCTGTTCGCTGACAATGCCGACCGCGTCGGTCAGATAATATTCGCTCTTGGAATTCGCATTGCCGATCTTGTCGAGGATCGCGAGCGCGCGGCGCCCGTCGATCGCCATGACCCCGGCATTGCAGAGGTCGATCTTGCGCTCCTCTGCGCTGGCGTCGGCCTGCTCGCGGATCGCGACCAGGCGGTCGCCGTCCACGATGAAGCGGCCATAGCCGGTGGGATCGGCGGCCCGGAAGCCGAGCGCCGCAATCGCGGCGCCTTTGGCGAGCGGCGCGCGCAGCCGCGCAAAGGTCCCGGCCGAGATCAGCGGCGTGTCGCCGAACGCAATCAGCAGGTCGTCCACGCCCCGCACAATGGCATCGCGCGCCGCCAGCACCGCATGCGCGGTGCCGAGCCGGTCCTGTTGCACGAAGGTGAGCGCGTCGGGGCGGATGCGCTTTGCCTCGTCCGCCACCGCCTGATGGTCGGGTCCGATCACGACCGCGAGCGAGGTGCCGGTTCCCTTGGGCGCCGCGGCGAGCACGTGGGCGAGCAGGCTCTGATGCGCGACCGAATGCAGCACTTTCGGCAGGTGTGAGCGCATACGCGTGCCTTCGCCGGCGGCGAGCACGATCGTGAGGCTGGAACGGGCGGTCATCGAAATCCTGTCAATCGGCCGAATCAAGTGGCGCCAGCGGGCGACGGCCGCCCTGATGAGTTATCGCCTTGCTACCCCCGCAAACGCCCGGAGTTCAAGTGCGACACGCTTTTCCTGTTAATGTTCCCTGATTGATTCGGGGAAGCCGGACAGGGGTTGGGCACTTAACGTTCATGGCAAAGGATTCCGACCCACTGGCGGATGCCTTCGGCGCCAAGGAGACCGGCGGGCTGTTCTCCGGACTTGTGGCCGAGGAGAGTTCGTTCGATCGCGGCATGATGTGGCGGCTCGGCTCATGGGGCGTGGCGGCCGTCGGCGCCGTGGTGCTTGCCGTGTTCGCCAACCAGGCCCAGCTCGGCTGGCGGCGCGATCAGGTTGCGTCCGCCGATCTCGCGCGGCAGGCCGACCGGCTCCAGATCCTGACCAAGGAGAGCCAGAACGAGGCCCGCCGGCTCGCCTCCGCGATCGAGACGCTGAACACCGATCGCGACCGGCTCTATTCGCGCGTCACCGTGCTGGAGCAAGGGCTCGATTCCGTCACCGGCGCCATCGCCAAGCAGACGACAACGCCGCCGCAGGCGTCCGTTGCGAAGCCGCAGGACGCGCCGGCTTTGATCGGGCCGCCGACGCCCGGCATCGGGCCGGTCGCCTCGACACCAGCTCCGGCCAACGACAAGCCGCGCACTGAGGCCGCAAAGGAGCCGTCGAGCCCGCCGCCGCAGAGCGCAGCGGCGGCCTCGCTGGTCGCGCAGTCGCCGGCGACGAATTCGGCACTGCCGATGCTTCCGTTGGTCCCATCCAAATCGATCATGGCGCCGCCCGATCCGGCCGCCCCGAAACTGGTTCAGCCCGAGGCCGCTGAGAAGACCACTGAGAAGGCTGCCGAGAAGAAGCCCGATCCAGTGCCCGCCCCGATCGAAGTCGCCGCTGCACCAGCCAAGCCGCCGGAGGCCGCCGAAAGCGAGGCTCCCGCGATCGCGGTCCAGCAGACGCGCTTTGCGATTGATCTCGGTGGCGCCAACTCGCTCGAAGGCCTGCGTGCACTGTGGCGCGGGGTGACCAAATCCAATCCCGAGATCGCAGCGTTGCGGCCGATCATCATGATCAAGGAAGGCAACACCGGCCTCGGCATGCAGCTCCGCCTCGGCGCCGGCCCGCTCATCAACGCAGCAGCTGCGGCAAAACTCTGCGCCGGCCTCGCCGAGAACGACCGCCACTGCGAGACCACCGTGTTCGACGGCCAGCGGCTGTCGATGCGCGGCGGCCAGGAAAAGGGACAAGAGAAGACTCAGGATCGAGTTCAGGAGAAGAACTCCGACAAGAACCAGGACTCGGTGCCGCAAGCCGAGACCGCCCCACCGCCCGCGCCCGCCGCCAAGCCGGACAAGCATCGCCGCAGCTATTCCTCGAAACGCTCGTCGAAGCGCGAGGAGCCCGCGCCTGCTCCTGCGGCGCAGCCGGCCGCACAGCCGAAGCCGGAGACGGCGTCGGCGGGATCGACACTGTCGTCGTTCTTCAGGCGGTAGACGCCGCAGCCGCTCTGCGGCGGGAAGACCATCTCGCGGCTAACGTATCAAACGATACGGAGGCGCCCGACATAAGACGGCAGTATCCGCGACGAAGATGATTCGGAGCGGAGATGGCGGACGAGACGTTTCTGCGCGAGCACCTCGCGCTTATCCGCGAGTTGGCCGAACAGGCCGACCCCTATATCAGGAAGCGATTGCTGGCCTTGGCCGAAAAATACGAACGTCGGCTGAGGGACCAGAACCGGACGATATAACCTCGCCCTTGAGAGCTCATCGGCGCACGCAACCACCTACTCGATGCGCGCTTTTTCCTTCAGGTCACGAATGCGGTTGTCAGCCTCATCCTTCGACTGAACCAGTTCCGACCAATCCTCGACCCGAGCTTGCTTGCTCAGCCGCTTGAGTTCGTCCAGTTGCTCCTGAGTTGGCTTTTCCATGCTCGCTCCTTGTATGCAGCGTGCGTGCGCGGTCACACCGTTTCAAAACCTGCGCAGCCCCAGCCTGTTCCTGGATATCTTCGGGCCAGGCGCGGCCGCCTTGCTCCTCCCTTAACTGGCCGCAATCGACATAAATTCACCTTCCCTGTTGCCCGTCCGCGCCATCCCGACCATATTGCCGCCATGACAAAAAAGCCCTTCCGTCTCACGCCCTACCAGGTGCAGTTCCTGATCGTCGTCGGCTTCGCCAGCGTCGGCTATGCGCTCTATCTGCGCTACCTCGGAATCGAAAACTCGCAGGTCGGTCTCGCCTGCGACGCCGGGCTTCAGACCCTGGTCTGCAAGGCGCGCTCGGTCTCGACCGTGCTGTTCAAGAATTCGGTGTTCGGCATCGTCGCACTGGTGGTGGCGACGCTGAACCTGATGCGGCCGTCGATCGTGCTGCTCACCGTCGGCATCATCGCCGCCGGCCTCGGCATCGTGCTCTACAATGTGGTGCTGTCGGGCCTGGCGATCGGCCTGTTCATTCTTGGATTTGCTCGGCCCGCGCCCGCCACAGCGTGAGCGCGAACAAGAGATAGATCGCGCAGGTCCACAGCGACTGCCAATTGTCGCGGCCCTCGTTGAAGAGCACATAGGCCGCCGACAGCGTCAGCACACCGGCGAACACCGACTCCGCGATCGGACGCTGGCCGATCTGCGGCCGGTTCAGCATCAACAGCGCGAACGGCACCACCGCCATCGTCAGCGAGGCGTAGGGGAAGTCGTGGTAGCGCGGGTCGAACACGAAGGCGAGCGCGGTCTGCGCCGCGATTACCGCCGTCACCGCCAGCGTCAGACCCAGCACGGCGGTGAGCTTCGACCATTTCCGGCCCTCGCGCGGACCGAGCAGATCGAGGAAGGTCGGAAGGCTGCGGCCGATCACCATCGCCTGCGCGCAGAAGATCGGCGACAGGATGCCGGCCGCGAGCAGCGTGCCCCAGAGCAGCCAGCCGCCGATGCCGTAGCTCTCGTAGTACATCTTGTCGGCGCCGATCCCGAGCAGGATGCCGGCCGAGGTGGCCGAGATCGCCACACCGAGCCAGGCCGAGAAGCGCGGCGTCCAGGGCCTG
Organism: Bradyrhizobium sp. 76; assembly: GCF_023073025.1. Lineage (NCBI taxonomy): Bacteria > Pseudomonadati > Pseudomonadota > Alphaproteobacteria > Hyphomicrobiales > Nitrobacteraceae > Bradyrhizobium > Bradyrhizobium sp. 76. Next base: position 962,608 of record NZ_JADPIS010000149.1, on the reverse strand, counting down.
CGCCGCAACGTCAGGCCGGCGACCGCGAACACCAGCACGCCGAGGCCCATGCCGGCGCCCATGTACCATTTCCAGTAAGGGAAATTGCTGATCGGCTGGCCCGGCGGATATTTCAGGCTCCGGCGCACCGAATCATAGAGGCCCCAATAGCCGCCGACGGTGCCTTCCAGCTTGCGCTTCCACGGCTGGTCGTAGGACTCGATCAGATTGACGCGGAATTTCTGCGCTTTCGCGAGACTCAGGATCTCCGAGACCACGCGCGCCTGGTTGGTGCGCGACGGCAGCGCGCCCTCGCGCATGCGCCCTTCGCTCGGCCAGCCGGTTTCGCCGATCAGGATCTCCTTGCCGGGAAATGCGACTGCCATGCGCTCGCGGATCTGCTCGACATGGGAAGCGGCAAACTTCGCCTTGACCGGGAAGTCCTCCCAATAGGGCAGGATGTGGATCGTGACGAAGTCGACGGCGTCATAGATCTCGCGGTTCCTGAGCCAGAACTCCCAGACATCGGCATAGGTGACGGGCACGCTGACCTGGGCCTTCACGGAGCGGATGATGGAGACCAGGTCCGCGGTCGTCATCTCGCCGCGCAGCAGCACTTCGTTGCCGACGATGATGCTGGTGATGATTCCGGGGAAATCCTTGGAAAGGCGAATGGCGAGCGCGGCCTGCTCGAAATTCTTGGTGCGGTTGCTGGAGAGCCAGATGCCCTGGAGCACTTTCAGCCCGCCGATCCGGGCCGCGATCGCCGGCACCTGGTCCAGCCCGTTCTCCATCGAATAGGTGCGGACGCAGTCGGTGATCTCCTTGAGCTGGCGCAGGTCCTGCTCGATCTGGTCGGCCTCGATATGAGTCCATGCGTTCAGCGGCGACTGCTCGCCGCGGAACGGCGCGTAGGAGACGCACCGGACCTTGTCGGCGGGATCGATCGGGGCGCGCGCGAGCGAGATCGGCGTGGCAAGCCACCACCACACGGCAGCGATCGCACCCAGTGAAACGAGCAGAAGCGCCAGTGGCGTACGAAGAGAAATCGGTTCCGTCCTCCGCGAAGGGCCGTCGATTACCTGCTAGCACGCCGTCTGCCAAGGGGGTGACTCCGTTATGGATCCATCCCTCCCCTGAGGAATTTACCTGCGGCCGTTCGACCGAGGCCTAGGATCGTGACTTTGCTGGACAAAATTCCAAATTCAGGCCATGGACTCGGGAGGACTTTTCCGCCGCATTGGAGACCCATTTGGACGCCATCACCGGCGCGTCCGCGAAGGTCCTGACGCGGACGGTCAGTGATATATTGGGGAATTCATGCGGCAACGGGTGTTCGAGTTACGAAATGCGGTCCTGCGGCAGTTCGCCGCCACCTTGGCCGTTTCTTCCCTTGTCATCCTGATGGGTATCGGCGCCGCCTCCGCCCAGAGCGGCACGCCCGCCCCGGACCAGAGCAAGGCAACAGCCCAACCCGCCGACGCGGCCAAGGATGCCGCCCAGAACCAGCGCCGCACCGACGAGTTCGCCGAAGCAGCCCAGGTCATCAGCGGCCCGGCCGGCAATCCCGAATGCGTCTGGCTCGGCCGCCGCGTGGTGCGGCTGATGTGGCGGGATGACCTCGATACCGCATTCCGCCATCTCGACCTCTACGACCGCTTCGGCTGCCCCGGCGGCCACATCCAGGCTGCGTTCCGCTGCCTGACCCGCTTCGGCGGCCAGATCGATCCCAAGGTCGCCGAGACCCTGGATAGCCGTGTGCACGCCTGCTGGATCAATCCGGCGTCGCAGCCACAGCAGGCGGCGGCCGCGGCCGCGGCATCGCAGCCGGCCGCGCCGGCCGCGGGCAATGCGCAGCCGCAGCCGGCCGCGAGCCCCTCGCCGGCGGCAAGCCCGTCACCGGCGCCCCCGAAATAGCCGCGATTGTTTCAGCCTCCGTTCAGGAACGATGGGCGATAGAGGCAATTGGCACTGCTGCGAATTCCGAAATGTGCATGCCCTCATATGGTCATGAGGCGATGACAGTTGTGAAACCGCGCGGCAGAGGTATGCTCCATTTGCCGCGGACTTGGTCGGATCTCGGGGTCGGATCCGCTTCCCTGCCCCCTCAGCCCCTTTTTGGTTAGCCGCGATGCGGGTTGTCGCCGCCGTTCTGTTGCTTGTGTCCGCGCTCCACGCCGGCCTCTGGGGAGTCTTGCGCGACAAGGAACCCGCGCCCGACTTCAAGGGCCTGTTGCCCAGCCTCTCCTACATGCCATTCGAGCCAGGGCATGTCGTCGACCTCAACGTCGATCCCGACAAGATTCGCGCGGACATGAAGAAGCTCTCAACCCTCACGCGGGCCATCCGATGCTACGCAGCGGCAGAGGGCAACGAACTGGTGCCGCCGATTGCCGCCGAGTTCGGTCTCAAGGTGATGGTCGGTGCCTGGATCGGCAAGGACGAGGATCGCAATGAGCGGGAGATCAAGGCGGCGATCGAACTCGCCCGCAAGAACAGCAACGTCAACGGCGTCGTCGTCGGCAACGAGGTGATCTATCGCGCCGACCAGAAGGTCGAAGCCCTCATCGAGATGATCAAGAAGGTCAAGGGCTCGGTCCGCGTGCCCGTCACCACCGGCGAAATCTGGAACATCTGGCGCGACAACCCCGACCTCGCCTCCAACGTCGACTTCATCGCTGCCCACGTGCTGCCCTATTGGGAGTTTTTCCACTCGAACGAGGCGGTCGACCAGGCCGTCGACCGATATAACCTGCTGCGCAACCTGTTTCCCGGCAAGCGCATCGTGATCGCAGAGTTCGGCTGGCCCAGCGCCGGCTATAATCTGGGCAGGGCCGATCCGGGTCCGTTCCAGCAGGCGCTGACCTTGCGCAACTTCGTCAGCCGCGCCGACGCCATCGGCATGGAATACAACATCGTCGAGGCCATCGATCAGCCCTGGAAGTATTCCGAGGGCGGCGTCGGTCCGTACTGGGGCATCCTCAACGCCAGCCGCGAGCCGAAATTCGCCTGGACCGGCCCGGTGGAGAATCCCGACTATTGGAAACTGATGGGTGTCGCGCTCCTGGTCGGAATTCTGCTGTCGCTACCGATCCTGCGGCTGCAGCAGCCGACGGCGAAGCAGGCGTTCCTGCTGTCGGCCACCGCCAATGGCGTCGGCGCGTGGGCCGCCACGGTGTTCGCGTTCTGGAACGGGCACTATTTCATCTTCGGCTCCGCCTTCGCGCTCACGCTCGGTATGATCCTGCTTGTTCCCCTCGTGCTGATCGCGATGGCGCGCATCGACGAGATCGCGGCCGTCGCGTTCGGCCGGCCGCCGCAGCGGCTGCTCACAAAGGGCAAGCCGGTCGAGAGCGTTCCGGAGAATTACTTCCCAAAAGTCTCGATCCACATCCCCGCTTATTTCGAGCCGGTCGAGATGCTCAAGCAGACGCTCGATGCGCTGTCGCGGCTGAACTATCCGAACTACGAATGCGTCGTCATCATCAACAACACGCCGGACCCTGCCTTCTGGCAGCCGATCCAGGATCATTGCCGCGCGCTCGGTGAACGCTTCAAGTTCATCAACGCCGAGAAGGTGCAGGGCTTCAAGGCCGGTGCGCTACGCATCGCGATGGACCGCACCGCCGTCGACGCCGAGATCATCGGCATCCTTGATGCCGACTACGTCGTCGATCCCGACTGGTTGAAGGACCTCGTGCCGGCTTTCGCCGATCCCAGCGTCGGCCTGGTGCAGGCGCCGCAGGAACATCGCGACGGCGATCTGTCGATCATGCACTACATCATGAACGGCGAATATGCCGGCTTCTTCGACATCGGCATGGTCCAGCGCAACGAGACCAACGCCATCATCGTGCACGGCACGATGTGTCTGATCCGCCGCGCCGCGATGGACAGGGCCGGCGGCTGGTCGTCCGACACGATCTGCGAGGACAGTGATCTCGGCCTTTCGATTCAGCAACTCGGCTGGACCACGCACTACACCAACCACCGCTACGGCCAGGGCCTGCTCCCCGACACCTACGAGGCGTTCAAGAAGCAGCGTCACCGCTGGGCCTATGGCGGTCTCCAGATCGTCAAGAAGCACTGGCGGAACTTCCTGCCGGGACGAAGCCGGCTGACGCCCGACCAGAAGCGCGAATATGGCCTGGGCTGGCTGAACTGGCTGGGCGCCGAAAGCCTCGGCGTGGTCGTGGCGCTGCTCAACCTGGTCTGGGTGCCGATCGTCGCCTTCGCCGACATCGCCATCCCCGACAAGATCCTGACGCTACCGATCATCGGCGCCTTCGTCGTCTCGCTCGCGCATTTCTTGTCGATGTACCGCGCCCGCGTCGCGATCAAGCCCGGCCAGATGCTGGGCGCGATGATCGCCGCGATGAGCGTGCAGTGGACGGTGTCGCGCGCGGTGGCGCAGGGACTGATCACCGAGCACATCGCGTTCGCGCGCACGTCCAAGGGCGGCCTGTCCAGGATGTCGATCGAGTTCCAGGCGTTCTGGGAGGCCGTGATCGGCGCCCTGCTCCTGATCGGCGCCGGCGTGCTGGTGGCCTCCAACAGCTATCGCCAGATCACCGAGATCTACATCTTCGCCGGCGTACTGGTGCTCCAAAGCCTGCCGTTCCTGGCCGCGGTCGCGATCGCCATCCTCGAGCTCAGCCGCATCAACTCGTTCCAGTTCTGGCGCGACAGCGCGATCCGCACCGCCGAGCTGATCGGCCTGCGCCCGGTCGCGCTGCCGACCCCCGCCGGCACGCCGCAGCAAGTGCCCGTGCCGAGCGAGGTCCGGCGGGAGGCGAACTGACGGGGCTCCGAACGCGGCATCCGTCCTGTGGGGCGGACGTCGCGGCTTCTTCGGCGTGGATGACGGCCGCTATTCCGGTTGAGAATCCCGGCTCAAGCATTGGAAACGGCGAGCGAATTCCCGCTGTTGCCTTCAACTTCGGCACCCTCGCCTGCTATTGACCTCCGGGCCCCGTCCCCCTACACAGCGCGGGCCGAAAGCATGATCCGGAAACAGCCGGTTTTCCGCAACGCTTGCGTCGATGTGGCAGCAAGACATGCTTTTCCAAATGTCCGAAGACGATGGCGATTTCTTCAAAGCCATCGGCGGCCATGGGAGCGCGTAGCTCAGCCGGTAGAGCACGTGACTTTTAATCACGGGGTCCTGGGTTCGAGCCCCAGCGCGCTCACCACATTAAGCAATTACTTACGCCGAGACGACGCGCTCCGATAAGACTGTGTGTCTGCAGATCGGCTGCCGGTGTTGGCACGCGCGGCGCTTCGATGCCCCCTCTGCACCGCGCGCGGCAGGCGCGCCGCGGACATGAGGCCCGACTGGACGGCAAAAGTCCTGCATCGGTGATCGCTGCCCTCTCGCTCTGTGACTATCGCCGGAATGAACGTTCGATCTCGCGCAGCATTGCCAAGACCCGGTCAGTATACCGCCCGTAGGACAACTGCTGGTCTGCGAGACTCGCCGCCGCCAGGACGAGAGCAGCCATGGCCACGCCCTTGATCATGGGCCCTTCCGCTTTTGCGTCACCAGTCGCAATGGAATGTTGTGCAAATTCGCGCGGCCTCGCACGGCCGGTTCTGTCCTGCCCAGCGCCTGCGCGATCTCGCTGGGTCGACACCCGGCCGCCGCCATCGCCAGCAGTTGTTGATGCTCCTCCGGTGTCCACCTCCGGATCAACGGATAGCGTGACTGTGCCATCGCCCGGCGTCCCCAGCCTGTTGCAGTTTATCCTCGGCTGCATTTGCTGAGTCGCGCTTTAACCTATGATAGCCAACCCCCGCAGGACGGGGGCGAGCGGATGGCGCCGGACTGGCGCGTCCACAGGGCCAGGGCTTGGACGTAGGCTCCACGGCGGCGTAAGCCGGTAGTTTTCCGGGCTGTAGATTTTCGCCGGTCTTAATAATTCTGGCGAATGATTGCTCCGATGATTGGAGACCTCGACCATCAAGCAGAAGCCATCGCCGCGATGCAGAAGGCGATCGCCGCGACATGTCCCGCCGAGCGGTTGAAGTGGTTGCGGACCGCCTTGGCCTGGAAGGACCTTGCAAGCCTGGCGAAGGGCAAGGCGGCAGCCTGAAGGTCACAGCCAACCCCTGCTAGCCGCTCAAGATCTCGCGCAGTTTTCGATCATCTTCCCGAGTGCGGAGCGGAGAACCGGCTTCTCCAATCGGGGACATTGCGGAAGCCAACTGACAATCCATCGGATGTGTGGCTGGTCAGGAAGAAAAATGGCAAGCCGCGACCACGAGTGATCTCCGCCACCAGTTCGGTCGTTTCATCGCCAAGCCTCAGGTCGAGAATGGCCAAATCGAAGTCAGCCACCCGCGCGACTTCGATTGCTTCCTTCAGGGTGCCTGCTTCGGCGACGACTTTGTGACCCAACTCCTCGAGCATGTCGCAGACCATCATACGAATGTACGGATCAGCGCTACGTCCTCCACGGCGAAAATTGTGAGTGCGCCCATGCTCCGTCGTTGGCCTGATGTCAATGTACGTCGCGTCATGCGGCCCAACAGTTCCTGGGGCCTCGGCACCCTCCTGTGTTCACTTTTGGACACATTTTGGGGAAAGAAAGCCGGGGCAAAATCGTAGGTTCCAGCCTTCGGAGACGGACAGCGCCGTCGCCTCTCATCCTGGTGGTGGAGGATGAATATCCATTGCAGGCGGTGGTCGAGGAAGCCCTGCTGGAGGCCGGCTTCGCGACTGACATCCTGTCGTCTGCCGAGGAAGCTCTGACTCTCTTCAGAAGCGGAATGAAGGAGTACCGGGCGCTCGTCGCGGATGTAAACCTCAAGGGCAGGCTCAGCGGCTGGGACTTGGCCAGACAGGTCAGAGAACGAGAGCCGACGTTGCCCGTAGTCTACATGACCGGTGGTGTGGCGGACGATTGGGGCTCGCTAGGGGTCCCAAGCAGTATCTTGCTGCAGAAGCCGTTCGCGCCGGCCCAGCTCATCACTGCGGTCTCGCAGCTCCTCAATCACGTCACTCGTGAGTAAAACCGCCGTCGGGCGAACCACAATCTCATTTATATCGACATTGGCGGGTTGCTCCATTGCAAACGCGATTGTACGAGCTACCGCTTCGGGCGAAATCGCATTTTTATAGATCTCAAGCATGCGCGCACTGTCGGACCCTGTGGTCTTATGTTGGATGCCGGTGTCGACGGCACCTGGCGTGATTAAAGTCGACCGTATTGGCGTAGTTGCAAGTTCGGCTCGAAGACCTTCGGATAGCGCCCGGAGCGCAAATTTAGAAGCCGAATGCACTGCGCCGCCTGGCGAAAATCCTTGAGGCCATGGATGGAACTGAGACTGATGATATGCCCGCGCTGCTGGCGCATGAAAACCGGCAGAACAGCCGCGATTGCCCACAGCGCCCCCTTTATATTTAAGTCGATAGTGGCCTCCCATTCCACGGTGTTGATCTCGATCAGCGGGCGGACAAACATGATCCCGGCGCAGTTGATCAGCGTATCCAGCGAACCAAAATCCTGAGCGACCTTCGCGACTGTTGCCCTTACTGCTCTTTCTGTGTCACGTCGACGGGATAGACGCGGCTTTCGCCACCCATGTTGCGTATCGCCCTTGCAACATCCTCGGCCTTCGCTTCGTTGATCTCGGCGACCGCGATCTTCGCCCCTTTTGATGCGAGATCCTTTGCCGCTGCTGATCCGATGCCGCCAGCGCCACCAAGAATATGAACAACTTTGTCTTTAACGTCGCTCATCCACCATCCCTCTACGTTGTGCGAACGTAGCTCACTAAAGTGCCGTGTTGAATGAGCGTTTTTGATTGCCGACGGCGAAAAAATGAGTCGGCTTGATCTGCTTTGGCCCGCACCTCTATCGCGCTCGCAACTCATCGAACTGTTCTTCAACAGGATCAAGCAGTGCGGTCGGGTGGCGACGCGCTACGACAGGCTTGCAAGAACCTACCTCACCTTCGTCCACCTCGCATCTATCCGGCTATGGCTGGCCGCGCGCTATGAGTCCGCGCCCTAGGTTTCACCAACTGCCTGCGCAGACTGGCACAAACTGCACATCACAGCCGTCCAATCTTCGGATACCGTTTGCAACCTTAGCGAGATGAGCGGACACGCTCTGCGGATGGCAGAGCGCATGCGGCATGGATTTGCCGCGTGCTCAAGACGTGCGTGCAAAGGAAAGAGATGTTGACGCAACGCAAGCGTCCGCCTCTCCCCCGAGCGCCAAAAAGAGGAGACCAGACAATGCGTCTAATGAGCAGGGCAAAGAGCTATCGTCGAAGTCTCCCAGAGTTGGCGCAGTAGCATCGGGTGGAATGCGCGTATCGGAGCTTCCACCATGTTGCGAGCGGATCTGGATCACTGCGAGTGGTTGCCGGATGATTTGAAGAGCGGCGAGATGGTCTTCATTCCCGGCGGAACCTTTCGCATGGGTTCGGACCATCATTATTCCGAAGAGGCGCCGAGCCATCGCGTCGCTGTCGACGGCTTCTGGATTGACCGCACGCCCGTGACCAACCGGCAGTTCAAGCAGTTCGTCAACGCAACCGGCCATGTCACCGAGGCGCAGGTCGTTCCCGATCCGAAGGACTATCCAGGCGCGCTGGCGGAGATGCTCTACGCGGGATCGCTAGTGTTCTCCCCGCTGCCGCGCATCACCGATCTCACCGACTGGAGCCAGTGGTGGACTTTCCTGCGCGGCGCCAGCTGGCGCCATCCCTATGGTCCCGGCAGCAACATCAAGGACCTCGACGACCATCCCGTCGTCCACGTCTCCTTCAGCGATGCGGCAGCGTATGCCCGCTGGGCCGGCAAGGACTTGCCGACGGAGGCGGAGTGGGAGTTCGCGGCGCGTGGCGGCCTCGAGGCGGAGGAATACGCCTGGGGCGACGCGCTGATGCCGGGCGGCAAGCACATGGCCAATATCTGGCAGGGCAACTTCCCCGTCCAGAATCTCGGCGAGGATGGGTACGAGCGTACCTCGCCGGTCATGGCCTTCCCGCCGAACGGCTACGGCCTCTACGACATGATCGGCAATGTCTGGGAGTGGACCTCCGACTGGTGGTCGTCAAAGCACGCCGCCGATGCCGCAAAACCCTGCTGCATCCCCAAGAATCCTCGCGGCGGCGGTGAGCACACAAGTTACGACCCGCGCCTCCCCGACATCCAGATTCCGCGCAAGGTCCTCAAGGGCGGCTCGCACCTCTGCGCGCCGAATTATTGCCGCCGATATCGCCCGGCCGCGCGGCACGCCGAACCGGTCGACACCTCGACCAGCCATGTCGGGTTCCGCTGCGTGGTGCGAATGCCGTCTGTGACCGAACACCAACAAGGACGCGCTGCAATCTAGCGAGCGCCGCTGGCGGATGCCGGCGTCAGCGGTGCGCTCCGCGCGTCGGATGATTTCGATATGCAACTTTATCTATCGGCGATCCGACAGACGTCTTCAGCATTTTTGGACAAGGCGGGCCGGTTACAGGCAAGAGCCTGCCCCATTTCCCCGGTAAGAGTCGCCTCATCGCTTTCGCGACGCGCGCGCCGTCAACCCCGAAACGCTCGCGCCCGCGACGTGCCGAGGAGACATGCCATGAAGATCGTCGTGATCGGCGGGACCGGATTGATCGGATCCAAGCTCGTAGCGAAGCTCAAGCAACAAGGCCACGACGCCGTCGCGGCTTCGCCGAAATCGGGCGTGAACGCCGTCACCGGAGAAGGCCTGGCAGCAGTGCTGGCGGGCGCGGATGTCGTGGTCGACGTTGCCAACGCGCCGTCGTGGGAGCCCGCCGCCGTGCTCGAATTTTTCGAGCGTTCGAGCAAGAACCTCGCCGCGACCGAGGCGGCTGCGGCCGTGAGGCATCATGTGGCGCTCTCGATCGTCGGGACCGAGCGTTCGCCCGACATCGCGTATTTTCGGGCCAAGCTGGCGCAAGAGACCATCGTCAAGGCATCTCCGGTCCCCTACTCGATCGTCCGCGCCACCCAGTTCTTCGAATTCCTCGGCGCCATCGGCGATATGGGTGCGGCCGATGGCCGGATCGTCGTTCCCTCGGCGTTGTTTCAGCCGATCGCCGCCGAGGACGTCGCCGATCGCCTCGCGGAGGTCGCAATGGGCCAGCCGCTCAACGGCACCATCGATATCGCAGGACCTGAGAAGGCGCCCTTCAATGACTTCATCGCACGGCGCCTGAAGGCGTCCGGCGACGCTCGACCGGTGGTGGGAGACCCAAGGGCGCCGTACTACGGCGCTCCCATCGACGACACGTCGCTGAACCCTCTCGGCGAGGCGCGGCTCGGGAAAACGTCGCTCGCAACCTGGCTCGCGAAACTTTGAGGAGACTCCCATGCGCAGATTGCTGATCGCAACCGCTGTTTATGCCGCATCATTCCTGACGGCCCATGCCGCCGAGACGGCGACACCCACGGCCAAGGTGACCGTCGTGTTCGACCAGGCGCTGCCCAATGTTCCCGGCAAGAGCATGAAGGGCGTGCTGGTCGAGTACGGCCCAGGAGGCTCCTCGCCCGCCCACATGCACCCGCGCTCCGCATTCATCTATGCCACAATCCTGGAAGGAGCGATCCGCAGCCAGGTCAATGACGAGCCTGCCAAGGTTTATCACAAGGGAGAGAACTTCTCTGAAAAGCCCGGCGACCGCCACGCCGTCAGCGCCAATGCCAGCGACACCGAGCCCGCGAAGCTGTTGGCGGTCTTTGTCGTGGATACTGCTGACAAGGAGCTCGTGACGCCTGTCGCGAAGTAACGCCAGGTCATCGCGTGTAATCAGGTGGCGCGCGGAGCGGCCATCTCCGCGGCGAGCAGCACCGCGGAGATGGCCGGCGCCGAGCGATGCAATGCCCTGGCCGGCGATGTCGTAGGCGCGACCGTGGGCAGGCGTGCAGATCGGGAATGGCCGCTCGGCGGCAATGCCCGCCCTTGCCCCACTTGCGCCGTCTTGCCCGAGACAAGAAGGCCGCTTGCCTCCCGCAACCACTGGGAGCATGCTCAGCCCCGCGGTGCCGGAGATCAAGACCCCTTGAGGTAAGCTGTGAATCTTCCGCAAGAGCCAGATTTATCAATCGAGAGAGACGCTCACGGGAACGTTCGGGAGCTGCGCCATTTGCAGGCCCCGGCAGTGGGCGAAGCGGGCCAATCGGCGAAGCGCGCAGCGCTCGCCTATCTGAAAGAGGCCGCGCTCGACAGAGGGTTGTTTCCACTGGCGCAGAGCGATTGGGACCACCTGAGCGATACGGTCGAGACGGATGGACCGGCTCGATCCGGCAAATCGAGATATCGATGGGAAGCCCCTCGTGAACTGAAGCGGAATTCGGAGCTCGAGACGACGATCGTCTGGTGCCAGCAGACCGCTCCACTTGAGGAGAACTCTGAATTCGTCCCCGATACGCTGGGGCACAGTATACGCGTGGTTGTCCATCATCGGCGGGGGATCCCTCACATCACCAGCCTGCGATTGACGACGATCGGGCACGCAAGTCTGTCGATCGCGTTGGAGAGTATCGAGCGAACGTTCGTCCGCCTCGATCCGGCATGGGCGGACGAGCTCGATGCCAACCTGGCCCTTCGATTTCTAGCCCCGGTTCTTGGCCTTGCCGATTCCGACTCAGAGGGTGCTATCACCGATGCCAGGCTCGTTGCCTATCGTCGTGACGACCGCAACGCGATTTATGGTGGCGTGCTGGGCCTGGCGATCAGCGCCACTGTCTTCATGCCTGCGGCAGGCGGTGATTCGATTGCGCATCAAATCCTGTTCGACCCTCTGGAGGACGAGCTTCTGCGCCGGGCGCCGATCGCCTCGGCTTGCGCCGGTTATGCCTTCCTCAACGATCCCGACAGCAAGACAGGCGCCCTCCATCTGCGTCCAGACAGCGGTGCCGACCTGCTCGATCACGAGCGCGATCCGGTCGGACTGCTCGACCTCGATCATGGCACCGGCGGACGCCGCAAGCTGTCAGGTCCGCGCGTGCGGGTGCTGACACCGGCTACACTCGGGAAAGATTTCGATCCGCCACACCAGCGACCTCCCTTCGCGTTCTCCGCCCGAACCAACGAGTTTGCCGCCGTCAGCGCCTACTGTCATTGCGACTCAATGATGCAACTGGTCGAACAATTCGGATTTGTTCTCAAAGACCATTTCGGAAAGGTCGCCCTGCCTTTGACCGTCGAACACCGGGCCAAGATGTTGACGGGCTCGGGAGCGCGCGATGGCCGTGGCATCAATGCGTATGTAACGCCATTCCGCGCTGACCAATTGGCGCCATCCTGGGACGTCAGGATGCTGTTCGGGCTCGCCGATTTTGCCGATACCTGGAAACACCCGTTGGGGCTCGCCGCCGACGTCCGCTTCGTGTGGCACGAGTTCTGCCATGTCCTGATCCTTGCCGCGACCGGTTCGACGGAGTTCGACTTCGCTCATAGCGCAGGCGACGCGCTGGCGGCGATCATGTGCGATCCCTCATCGAAGCTTCCCGCCCGGTATCGCGGCGTCACGTTTCCCTTCATCCAACTGCCGTTGCGGCGCCACGACCGCAAGGTCGAGGACGGATGGGGTTGGAACGGCACGCAGTATGAGAAACCTCTCCCCACCTACGGGCTACGGGATCCCGCCGGCTACAACGCGGAGCAGATCCTGTCGAGCACACTGTTCCAGCTCTATTGCGCCTTGGGCGGGGACGCGCTCCGCCGCAACGACGCGGGCCAATGTGAGCCGGACGTCGAAAGCCGCAGGGCGTCGGCCTATCATTGTGCATACCTCATCGTGCGCGCGATCGCTTCGCTGGGGAAGGTCAAGACCGAGCCGACCCGTGAGGCCACCCAGTTCGCCACGGCGTTGATGGATGCGGATATCGGCACACCTGATCTCGACTATGACGGATCGCCGATGCTGGGCGGAATGGTCCACAAAGTCATCCGCTGGGCGTTCGAGCAGCAGGGCCTTTATCGGGGCACAGCGGCCGGCACACAGGACGAGCCGGGGCGCGCGACGGCGATCGACATCTACGTCGACGATGGCCGCGCCGGCACATACGCGTACAGCGCGCACTGGCACGCACTTCCTGATGTCCTGTGGATCTGTAGCACTCCGGATTGCAGCGCTCCCGGCGAGCAGCCAATCCCGGAACGGGTCAATTATGTCTACGTCGCTCTGCGCAATCGGGGCGACCAAACGGCAAGGGCGGCGTCAGTTGATGTTTTTGCAGCCTTCGGAGACGCCGCCGAAACCTGGGATGCGACGTCAGGCCTTTGGCAAAAGCTGCAAGGAAGCAACGCGGGCAAGGACGTTGAGAGCGGATACTCAGTGATTTTTGGTCCCTTCGAGTGGAGACCGCGGGCCGACGTCAAAAATGCACTCCTTGTCCGCGCGACCGTTACTGGAGACCAGAGCAACATCGACGACTACTCCACCCTGCCCTGTGCCGTCGGACCCGTGCCGGTCGCAGATCTAGTCCGCGCCGACAACAACCTTGGCTACCGGGCGTGGCCAAGTCCGTAGCCGCCGTGCCAGGGCCAAGCCAACCCGCCACGGCGGGAGGTTCGGTCCGGACGCCGCCGTGGTCTTAAGGGAAGTTGGGGAACGGGTCGCTCGCAGGTGCCGTCGAGAGATTCCACTCGGTCTGGGCATCTTGGAACAGCTTCGGGATCTCGTGGCACTGGTGCTTGATCATGTCCGTGCACGCGCGAGCAATGAATTCACCCGCCGCACTGTCGCTCGGATAGTGCAGGCCGGCACGTTCACGATTGAACGCAACCCGCCTCGCAAGCCATTCGAGCTGTTCCTTGTAGTCGGGCAACACTTCCGCGAGGAAGAGCGACATCAGCCAGCTCTGGAGTGAATGGCCGCTCGGGAACGAGGCATGAGCCGGCGGACCGAAAGCCGGCAACAAGCCGGGACACACGAACGAGGCTCGCGGCCGACTGTAAAACTTCTTGTAGTGGGCCGCCACGATCTGGCCAATGCGCACCGCGAGGTTGATGATCACCAACGTCTTGAAGTGCGAACGGTTGTTGATGTCCAGCATATTCACCCAGTAGCCAGGCGCGTTGTCGTGCTGGAACACGATCTCGTTCATATAGCGTTCGCGATCGGTCTGCATGAGTTGCTGAAGGTGGCGAATCTCGGCGTTGACGAATTTGACGAAGTTCTTCTTGCTCGGCTGCCAACCCAGCAGGTCCGGAGTCTGTCCGGCAAGGTTGATCGACTTCCAGCCGGGACCGCACTTTTCCATGAACTCGGTGAGAAAGAGCAACGAGAGGACGTCGGGATCCCAAGGTCCGACCCTGCCCTGCCAGTCCGCCGTTGGCAGCGACTTGTCCGGGAAACTCGGATCGCTGTTCGGCCCAAGCTCGTATTGCAGCGTGAGAGGTCGGAAGCCGAGTTCAGGCGGGGTGGCCCCGAAGGCCATCCCCATGCCCATCCCCATACCCATTCCCATACCCATGCCCATACCCATTCCCATGCCCATTCCCATGTCGTCCTCCTGAGGTTGTTTTGCGAAAACTGTTTCTCGAAGGCGACCAGGCACTGCGGCGCAATTCGTCTCGCGATCAGCGAGGCAGCCCGGCTTCAATCAATCTTTCACCAAGCAGTGCGCGCCGCGCTGGCTGCTTGATCGGGTACCAAGTGCAATATTTGTCGACAGAGAATGACGGATCAATTCGCATGTGCGCGGCTCCAACTTCGCGCGCCTGATCGAGAGAACCAGCGGCCACCAGGCTCGCCGCGAGAAGCCGCAGGTTTGCGACAAACTGCGGAGCCGCCGCCATCACCTTGGTGCCCCAGTGCACCGCCTCGTCAAAGGTCTCGTTGGTATAATGGGCGTTGGTGAGGGCCGATTGATAGAAATAAGCGTAGGGGTCGAGCGGCGACAGCGACATCCCGTATGACGCGCGCGCGACCGCCCGCGGTCCATCGCCGAGATAGCAGTATGTCGACGCGCTCAGAGACCAGGCAATCGCGGAATTCGGCGTTCCGCCGATTGCACGGTCGAAGGCATCGACAGCGCGATCATAGGCGGCAAACAGAAAGGAATTGATATGCCCGAAGATAGCGAGCGCCATCGGGTCCGATGGCTCGAACTCAAGGGCGCGCGAAGCAAGCCTGAGGGCCTCGCGTGAGTCGGCCTCGAAGTCGGTCGTATGCCCCTCGCCAATGTGCAAGATGTACCACTTGGCCATCAGCGCATAGGCCGCCGCATAGTGAGGGTCATGGTCCAGGGCCCGCTCGAACAGGGTTCGCGCCACCAGCATGTCGTCATGGCCAAGACGGTACAGGCGGTACATCCCTTGCAGCACCAGGTCGTAGGCATTCATGCTTTGCGGGATTTTGCGCTCGGCATGCTTCAGTTCGGATATATGGATGTGGGGCAGTAGCGCGTAAGCGATGCTTGTGGCGATCTTCTCCTGCACGTCGAACAATTGGCTGATCGATGCCTCGTACTGATTGGTCCACAACATGGATCGGGTATCGACGTCGATCAACTCCACCCGCATTCTCAGCAGCTCGCCGCTGCGCTTGAGCGTTCCCGTGACGAGATATCGCACGCCCAGGCGATGGCAAACCGCACCGGGGTCGATGGTAGGGTCGGTGAAACCAAGCGTCGAGGTGCTTGACACGACGAACAGCTCTCGGATGCCCGCCAGCGATGCCACGATATCGTGGACGATACCCTGCGCGAGATAAGCGTCCCCCGGCTCAAGGCCGAGCATCTGCAAGGGCAGGACGGCCACAGATGGCTTCAGCGCATGAGCCACGGAGATGGTCGGAGCCCGGAGATCGCGATGGGCGATCTTGAACGCCCGGATGCGTCGCTCGATGTTCTTGAGCGTGAGAAACCCGAGGTCGGCGGCCTGGTAATGCAGATGATCCTTCACCTGATCGTGGATGGCCCCCGAAATGACGACCCCGCCTGAGCCGGCGAACTCCTGAAGCCGGGACGCAATATTGACGCCGTCCCCATAGATGTCGTCGCGCTCGGCGATGATCTCGCCGACATTAGCCGACATCCGCAACTGGAGCGGGTTACCGCCGTCGGAGGATGATTGGGCCAAATGCAGCTGCGTGCCAAGCGCGAAGCTGATCGCGTCAGCCGGGTTCTCGAATTCTAGGAGCAGGCCGTCGCCGGTGCTCTTGATCACCTTGCCGCCATTCGAAGCAACCCGCGGCTCGATCAGGTCTGCCCGCATCGACATCCATCGTCGATGCGTGCCGTCCTCGTCACTTCCCATCAGCCGGGAATATCCGACGACGTCGATGAAGACAGTGGCAGTGGTGCGCCGTTTCGATCGACTTGGATCGGAGCCGGCGTCCGGGGACGTGTTGTCGACTTTGATCATCATCAAGCGCAACAACCGACGGGCGGCCACACCATTGCGGCGCCTCGAGATTGTAGCAGACAGGGACTGTCGGGCAAATGCAAGGCTTCCACGGCCGCCGCCAAAGCTGACGGTTGGCAACGCCAATCATCTTCACGCCACGGTGACGCGACCAAAGCCTCGTTCAACAAGCAAATGGGAACACTCGCCTTTTACGCGAAAGTGCCTGGACCGTTGCGACAACAGAGCCGCCGCAGACCAGCACCCACAACCATGGGGCGCATTCCCTTCAGGAGACCAACGGGTGTCGAAATTGCGGCCTCGCCCCGAACCGGGACATCGCGCCCTGGGCGGCGTGCCAGGCAATGCGCCCGCGCCTGGCTTGCGGACCCCGAGCCGCCAGCCCTGTCCTCAAGGCCGACATGTGAGCCTGCCGTCCGATACGCTTCAGGCCACGCGGTGCGCGGCCATCTCCGCGGCGAGCAACACCGCGGCGCGGCTGGCACCGATTGATGCAATGCCCTGGCCCGCGATGTCGTAGGCGGTGCCGTGGGCGGGCGTGCAGATCGGGAACGGAAAGCCGCCGAGCAACGTCACGCCGCGATCAAAACCCATCAGCTTCATCGCGATCTGGCCCTGGTCGTGATACATCGTCAGCACCGCATCGAAGGCGCCGCCCTTGGCGCGCAGGAACACCGTGTCGGCAGGGAACGGCCCCTCGGCGGCAATGCCCTCCCGCTGGCCGGCCGCGACCACGGGCGCGATGACATCGATCTCCTCACGGCCGAAATTGCCGCCGTCGCCGGCATGCGGATTGAGACCGGCGACCGCGATGCGCGGCCGGGCGAAGCCGGCATTGCGCATGCACACATCGGTCAGCTTGAGCGCGCGATGGATGCGTTCGCCGGACAGTCGCGCAGCGACGTCCTTGAGCGGGATATGGGACGTCACGCGGGCGTTCCAGAGCCGGTCCAGCACGTTGAACTCGCTTGCGGGGGTTTTGAGCCCGACCACTTCCGCGGAGAACGCGATCTCGTCGTCATACTCGGCGCGGGCCAGCCGCATCGCCTGCTTGTTGAACGGCGTGAAGCAGACGGCATCGACCCGGCCGTCGCGGCCGAGCTCGAGCGCCTGCTTGTAGTTGGCAAGCGCGAACCTGCCGCCGGCGAGGCTCGCGACCCCCTGTTGGACGTCGCTAGGATCGAGGTGCCCGAGATCGACGAACAGCGTTTCGCCCTCCGCCAGGCGCAGATCGGCCCCCGGCTCCACTGTTGTCAGCTCCGGCTTGACGCCGGCAATGCGCGCGCCTTCGTCGAAGATGCGGCGGTCGCCGATCACGACGATCCGGCTACGCGCGCGGATGTCGTCCTGCACCACGAGCTTGGCGGTCAATTCCGGGCTGATGCCGGCGGGATCTCCCATTGCCAATGCAATGAGCGGCTGTGCGGTCATATGATCACTTTCTCCCGAGCGGTCTCTTGAGCTCTCTCTTGGGCTGTAATCTCGTCAGCGGACGGCGCAGGCTTGCGCACCAGGCGCGCAAGCTGCAGCACGAGCGGGAGCAGCAACAGCACGATGCCGGCCACGATCAGGCACGTCACGAGCTTGTTGGCGAAGAATATCCCGAGCGATCCCTTGGACATCAGCATCGACTGCCGAAACGCATCCTCGGCCTTGTCGCCGATGACGATCGCGAGCACGAGCGGCGCCAGCGGATAGAACAGCTTCTTGAAGAGGTAGCCGACGATGCCGAAGCCGAGCATCATGACGACATCGAGATAGGAGTTCGACACCGAATAGGCGCCGACGACGCAGATGATCACGATCAGCGGCGCGATGATCACGAAGGGAATCCGCATCAGGGCGGCGAAGACCGGCACGGTCAGCAGCACCAGCACGACGGCGACGATGTTGCCGACATACATCGAGGCAATCAGGCCCCAGACGAAGTCCTTCTGGTCCACGAACAGCATCGGCCCGGGATTGAGGCCCCAGATCATCAGCCCGCCCATCATGACGGCCGCAGTGGCCGAGCCGGGAATGCCGAGCGAGAGCATGGGCAGAAGCGCGCTGGTGCCGGCGGCATGATCGGCCGTCTCCGGCGAGATGATGCCCTCGACCTCTCCGGTGCCGAAGTATCGGCCGCGGCGCGAGAAGCGGCGGGCGATGCCGTAGCTCATGAAGGATGCCGCGGTCGGGCCGCCTGGCGTGATCCCCATCCAGCATCCGATGGCCGCGCTGCGCAGCAGTGCCACACTATGCCGCGGCAGGCGGCCGATCGCGCGAAATACCTCGCGCCACTCTATCTTCGACGAGACCGCGCGGGCATGAAACTCCTCTTCGACGGCGACGAGCAGCTCGCCAATGCCGAACAGCCCCATCACCGCGACAACGAAGTTCACGCCCTTGACCAGTTCGTCGACGCCCATGGTGAGACGCACGCTGCCGGAAACGGTGTCGATGCCGATGGCGGCAATGGCGAAGCCGATCGCCAGCGCGACGACGGTCTTGATCGGCGCCGCCCCGCCCATGCCCACGAAGCTGGCGAAGGCCAGGAAATAGACCGCGAAATATTCCGCCGGCCCGAAAGCGAGTGCGACCTGCGCCACCCATGATGCGAGGAAGGTGATCAGGATGACGCCGATCAGCGCGCCGAACGCCGCCGAGCCGAAGGCGGTGGCGAGCGCCGTCGTCGGCCGTCCATCGCGCGCCATCGGATAGCCGTCGAAGGTGGTGGCGACAGACGACGGCTCGCCCGGGATGTTGAACAGGATCGAGGTCACGGATCCCCCGAACAACGCGCCCCAATACATGCTGGAGAGCAGGATGATGGCGGAGACCGGCTGCATGCCGAAGGTCAGCGGTAGCAGCAGCGACACCCCGTTCGGAGCACCCAGCCCGGGCAGCACGCCGACAAGAATGCCGAGCAGCACGCCGATCACCATCAGCGCCAGATGCGGCAGCGTGATCGCGATGCTAAAGCCGTGAAGGAGTTCCTGGAGATTGTCCATCGGCCTCTCCGTCAGAAGCCGAAGGCCGCGGCGAGCGCGCCGTGCGGCAAGCTCACCTGGAACATGCGCTCGAACACGATGTAGAGCGCGAGCGCCGTCGCCGCCGCCATGCCAAGCGCGCGCGGCACGGATTGTTGTCGGGGGATCGCCAGCACCGCGAAGATGTACAGGGCTGAGGCGACGTACATCCCGGCCAACGGGATCGCAGCCACAAAAATTGCCGCCGGCACGAACAGGCCGGCAAGGCGGCGCAACTCGATCGACGTGATCGCGATGGGGACATTCGCCAGTGACGTAACCGGCATCAAACCGCGCACCAGATTGTAGAGACTTCCAAGCATGATGATGATGCCGGTCAGGAACGGGAACGTGCCGGCGTCCACGCCCGCGCTCGACCAGCCGATACCGTTATCGAGGCTGGAGACAACGACGGCCACACCAAAGCTGCCGGTGAGGATTGCGGTCGCAAGTTCGAGGGCGCGGCGCGATATCATGGGAGGCTCCGGTCAGGCTAAGTACAATGGCCGGCTATGGCGCACATGTTCCCCAACGCTCGGTGTCGTCCCGGCCTAGTGCGCAATTGCGCACTAGGCCGGGACGACGGAGGGGTTGGAGGCTTGCGCCGCCTCACTTGACCAACCAGCCCTGCTCGCCCGCGACCTGCTTGACGTGTTCGAGGTCGTCCTTGATGAACTTGTCAAAATCGGCGCCGGTCAGGAACGTGTCGACCTGGGAGGTTTTCTCGATGTAGTCCTTCCACTCCGGGGTCGCCTGCACCTTCTTCATCAGGTCAACATAGAACGTCGCCTGGTCCGGGGTGACCTTGCCGGGGAGCCACACCGTCCGCGGCTGCTCATATTGCTTGATGTCGAGACCCTGCTCGACGCAGGTCGGAACGTCGCCCCAGCCTTCGGTGGCGGTGACCTTGGCGCCCTGCGGCAACCGCTTCGGGCTGAAAACGCAAAGCGGCCGCTGCGTTCCACCGCGCCATTGCCCGAGACTTTCGCTGGGATTGTTGACGTGGGAGTCGAGGTGTCCGCCGGCGAGCTGCACGGCAGTCTCGGCCCCGCTCTTGAAGGGGATGTAGGTCAGCTTGATGTGGCCGGCCTTCTCGATCATGCGGGTCAGCACCTCGTCGGTATCCTTCGACTGCGCGCCGCCCATCTTGAACTCGCCGGATGCGGCCGCCTTCAGATAGTCGCCCGCCGTCTTGTAGGGCGCGTCCTGCTTGACCCAGAGCAGGAACTCGTCCTGCGCCATTGCCGCGATGGCAGTGAGATCGGTGTAGTTGAAGGCGACCTTGGAGACGAGCGGCTGCTGCCAGGCATTCGACGTGCCGAAGATCACCTTGTAGGGATCGCCGGCGGATGCCTTGCCGTAGACATAGCCTTCCGCTCCGCTGCCGCCGCCCTTGTTGACGACGACGATCGGCTGCTCCACCAGCTTGTGCTTGGTGATGATGTTCTGCACGGCGCGCGCGAGATTGTCGGTGCCGCCGCCGGGTCCCGCGGTCGCCACGAACTCGATCGGCTTTTGCGGCTGCCAGGCGCTGAGCGCCGGCACCGTGCCGGCGAGCACGGTTGCGGCGGCGGAGAGCAGAAGTATTGACGTCCGACCCATGATGTCCTCCAGCTGATTTTTGTCTCTTGTTCTTGTCGTTTTCGACGCCCGGTCAGGCGACGCGTTCCTCGCGTCTTCCCGATGCCAGCACGATTGCGCCTTCTTTTTCGAGCGCTTCGATCTGCTTCTGGTCGAACCCGTGCTCGACCAGGACCTCGCTTGTATGCTCACCGTAGACCGGCGCGCCCGTACGCACTTTGCCTGGGGTCTCCGAAAACTTGACCGGCAAGCCGATCGTCTTCACCGGACCGAGCGTGGAATGCTCGACCTCGACGACCATCTCGCGCGCCAGCGTCTGCGGATCGCTGAGCGCCTCCAGCATGTCGTGCACGGGTCCGCACGGCACGCCCTTCTCGTCCAGTGCCGCCAGCCAGTGCGCCCGCGTCCGGGTGCGGAAGCGCTCGCTCAGGACGGCTTCGAGCTCCTTCAGATTGGCCATGCGGTCGGCGCCGTTGATGAAACGCGGATCGGATGCGAGCTCGCTCGCACCGAGCGCGTCCAGCATCAACAGCCAGTGCTTCTTGTTGGCGCCGCCGACCACCAGCCAGCCGTCGGAGGCCTCGAAGGCCTGATATGGCGCGTTGAGCGGATGGGCCGAACCCATCGCGCGCGGCGCGGTGCCCGCGGCGAGCGCGATGGTCGACTGCCAGTAGGTCTGCACCAGCGCGGCCTCATAGAGCGAGGTCTCGACCCACTGCCCTTCGCCGGTCTTGAGACGGTGCGTGTAGGCTGCGAGGATGCCCATGCTCGCCAGCAGGCCGGCGGTGATGTCGGACAGCGGCGGGCCGCATTTCACGGGCGGACCATCGGGACGTTCGCCCGTGAAGCTCATGATGCCGCTCATGGCCTGGGCGACCAGATCGAAGCCGCGGCGATGCTTGTAGGGCCCGGTGCGGCCGAAGCCCGACAGCGAGCAATAGATCAGCGCTGGATGCTGCTTGTGCAGGTCTTCATAGCCGAAGCCGAGGCGCTCCATGGCGCCCGGCGCAAAGTTCTCGACCAGCACGTCAGCGCCCGCGATCAGCCGCCGCAACACCCGCTTGCCGCCATCGGTCTTCAGATCCAGCACGATGCCGCGCTTGTTGCGGTTCATCATCAGAAAGGAGGCCGCCTCGTCGCCAATCTTCGGCGGCACCGAATGGCGGGTGTCGTCACCGTTCGGCGATTTCTCGATCTTGATCACGTCGGCGCCCATATCGGCCAGCATCAAGGTGCAGGTCGGCCCTGCCATGACATGGGTGAGGTCGATGACCTTGAGGCCGGCAAGCGGCCCCGAACGGGCGGAGGTTGATTGCGAGCGATCGCTTTGCATCGGGGCGTCCTATTGGCCGCGCCATTGCGGCGCGCGCTTGGTGAGGAAAGCATCGAGCCCTTCGCGAAAATCCTGGCTCGTGTAGCACATCAGGATGAGGTCTTCGCCCTCGTCCGGCGTCAGCCGCCTTTGCAGGCGCGCCACGGCCTGCTTGGTCGCATTCAGCGTCAGCGGCGCGTGGCTGGCGAGCAGCCGGGCAACCTCATCGGCGCGCCGGTCGAGCGCGGCGAGATCCTCGACGATCTCGCCGAGCAGCCCGACGCTGGCGGCCTCCGTCGCGTCGACCAAGCGCGCGGTGAAGATCAGATCCTTGACACGGGCAGCGCCGATCAGCGCGGTGAGACGACTGACATTGGACATCGACAGGCAATTGCCGAGCGTGCGGGCAATGGGAAAGCCGATTTTCGCGCTTTGGGTGCCGATGCGGAGGTCGCAGGCCGCGGCAATGCCGGCGCCGCCGCCGGTGCAGAACCCATTGATCGCGGCGATCGTCGGCACGCGGCACTGTTCGAGTGTGGTCAGCACCCGATCGATGCGGTTCTCGTAGTCGACCGCGTCCTGCGGCGACTTGAAATCGCGGAACTGATTGATGTCGGTGCCCGCGGCAAACGCCTTGTCGCCGGCCCCGCGCAGCACCAGCACCTTGATCGCCTGATCGTCGTTGATCTCCTCGCAGATCGCGGCAAGCCGCTCGTACATCGCGAAGGTGAAGGCGTTGCGGGCCTGCGGACGATTGAAGGTGATCCGCCCGATACCGTCCTGGCGCTCGAAAACGAGGTCTTCCGCCACCACCTGCTGGTCCATTTCCTCATGTCCTTCTGCTTTTCTACATTTTTGAATGCAAAATTGTCGATTTACAAGCTGGAACTTGCCTTAATCCGCATATATCTTCATTTTTGCATTCAAATGGACTTCAGACCCATGCTTCATGAGGAAGTCGTCGGCCGCATCCGGGCCATCCTGCTCGACGGCGAAATCCCGCCGGGCGCGCGGATTCCCGAGCGTGAGCTGTGCGAGCGGCTCCAGATATCGCGCACGCCGCTACGCGAGGCTCTCAAGGTGCTCGCCGCCGAAGGGCTCGTGCAGCTCCTGCCCCACCGTGGCTCGCGTGCGGCAAAACTGACCGACAAGGACATGCGCGACCTGTTCGAGGTCTGCCAGGGTCTCGAGGCGCTCGCCGGCGAACTCGCCTGCGAACGCATCACCGATGCCGAGATCGACGCGATCGCCGCCGCGCACGCAGACATGGTGCGGCATTATCGTGATGGCGACCTCATCCAGTACTATCGCGGCAACCGCGCCATTCACGAAGGCATCGTCGCTGCGGCCGGCAACCCGGTGCTCGCGGGGTTGTATGCGTCCGTGACCGCGCGCATCCGGCGCGCGCGTTATGTCACGCCGATGACGCCCGAGCGCTGGGCGGTCGCAGTGCAGGAGCATGACGCCATCCTGAATGCACTGCAGAGGCGCGACGGCGTCGGCCTCGCCCATATCCTGCGCGCGCATCTACGCCACAAGCGCGAAGAGGTTTTGCAGGCGGGCTTTGCCGAAACGGAAGGCAGTGACCTGGTGCCGCGGATTGCGTGAGACGGCATTCGCCACGCAGAAAGAAACCTGCGGTCCCGCCACAACGCTCGGTCAAGAGACACAATCGCGACACAATCATTGATTGCATTTGACTGCATCGGTCGGATCGTGCTGACGCGAGGCGATCGGCGCAGGCCGAAGGTAACGCGCGAACAATTGCGCAAAACAAAACACAAAAGCGGAGGAAACGCATGACAATCGATGTCTCACGTCGGTCCTTGTTTGCCCTCGGGGCTGGCCTTGGTGCCAGCGCAATGCTCGGCAGCAGCGCGATGGCGCGCGCTCCCAAGCTCGGCACCCAGACGCCTTACTGGCACCGCTTCGTTCTCGGCGATGCCGAAGTCACGATCGTCTCCGACGGACCGCTTCCGCTCGGCGACCCCTCCGGGACCTTCACCGGCGTTCCCAAGGAAGAGGTGAAGAAGATGCTCGCCGACAATTTCCTGTCGCCGGACAATGTCGTGCTCGAACAGAACTCGCCGATCGTCAACACCGGCGACAAGCTCATCCTGTTCGATACCGGCATGGGCAGCTCCAAGCTGTTCGGCGCCACCACCGGCCGGCAGCAGAAGAGCATGACCGAGGCCGGCATCAAGCCCGGGGACATCGATGCGGTGGTCTGCTCACATGCCCATATCGACCACATCGGCGGCATCGTGGACGACGGCGGCAAGCCGCTGTTTCCGAACGCGCAGATCTACATCTCGCAGACCGATTTCGACTTCTGGACCGACGAAGGCAAGCTCGGCAGCGACGCCAAGGATTTCGTCGTTCACGCCCGCAAGAACCTGCTGCCGGTGCGCGACCGCATCGTGTTCTTCAAGGACGGCCAGGAATTCCTGCCGGGCGTGCAGGCGATCTCGGCCCCCGGTCATACCGTCGGCCATACCATCTTCATGGTCTCGTCGGCCGGCAAGTCCTTCGCCTTCATGGGCGACCTCTCGCATCATTCGGTGCTGCTGCTGGAGCGGCCGCGGATGGAATTCTCCTACGACACCGATCCCAAGCAGGCGGCCGAGTCGCGCGTCAAGCTGCTGACCATGCTTGCGGCGAACAAGGTGCCCGTGATGTCCTATCACTTCGCCTGGCCGGGCTATGGCCATGTCGCCAAGGCCGGCGAAGGATTCCATTATTATCCCGAACCGATGCAGATGACGTTGTAATCGCCGGATCAGGTCCGGGTGGCGCAAGCGCCGCCCGGACCATCCGAACGATCACCGCCGTCCGGCTGACCGGCAAGCAACTGCAATCCGCAATGTCTCCGGCGGCGTTGGCAGGCGGACATTTTGGTGTTATTGAATTACATCTACTAATTGCAAACCGAATTTATTCACGCGAATTTGTTTGGGAGCGTCAATGTCCCGCGAGAACGATGGTTTTGTCTTCCATCGCGGCCTGCTCCAATGGGTCCCGGATGTTGTCTATCGGGCCATCAACTTCTTTGTCAGATGGGACAAACTGCCGAGGCTGCTCGGAGCTGCCAATCTCTCGGCGTTCCGCGACCGGCTGCGGGAGCACAATCTGCACCATACCGGCTACGGCACGACATCGCCTCGCTGGAGCACGGGCAATGACCGCTGGCGTTCCGCCGACGGCTCGTTCAACAGCCTCGACCATCCGCGCATGGGTATGGCTGGCGCGCGGTTCGGACGCAATTTCGCGCTGCCTGAATGCGTGCCGGACCGCCTGGACGACCTGCTCGAACCCAGTCCGCGCGTGATCTCGGAGGAGTTGCTGGCGCGCCGCGAATTCATTCCCGCGACCAGCCTCAATCTGCTGGCCGCCGCCTGGATCCAGTTCGAAACCCATAATTGGTTCAGCCATGGGGCCCCTAAGTCGAGAAACGAGTTCAAAATTCCGCTGAAGCCAAACGACGAATGGCCTGCGGATGAGCGGATCGACGGCTGCATGAAGATCCGTCGGACCGTTTGCGACGAGACGCCACGTGAACCATGGCTCGGCGCGACCCCCACGTTCCGCAACCTCAACTCGCACTGGTGGGACGCCGGACAGATCTACGGCAGCGACCGCGCGAGGCAGATGCAGATCCGTTCGCGGGCAGATGGGAAGATCGCAGTCGGCAATGATGGGATGCTTCCAGCCGATCCGGTGCATCCGGGCGCCGATCTCACCGGCTTCAACGACAATTGGTGGGTGGGGCTCAGCCTGCTGCACAACCTCTTCGCACGCGAGCACAATTTCATCTGCGACGGCTTGAAGGCGCGGTATCCGACCTGGAAGGACCAGGAGCTATTCCAGCGCGCTCGCCTGATCAACGCGGCCCTGATCGCCAAGATCCACACCGTCGAATGGACGCCAGGCATCCTCGGCCATCCCGCACTGGACTTCGGCATGCACGCCAACTGGTCGGGGATCCCGTGCCGGGTGCTGCGCGCCGTGCTCGGCAAGAACAGCGAAGCCGCCTTTGGCATCATCGGCTCTCCGACGGATCAGCACAGCGCGCCCTATGCGATGACCGAGGAATTCACCGCCGTGTACCGCCTGCACCCGCTGATCCCCGAAACGATGGATGTACGGCGGCTCGATAGCACAGAGATTACCCCTAGCGACTTGGTCAATATGCAGGGGCGCGCCTCCCGGGAGTTCATGCAGACTCACGGCTTCGTCGACCTGCTGTACTCGTTCGGCACCGCTCATCCCGGCGCCATTCGCCTCCACAATTATCCCAACTTTCTGCGCCGGTTCACGAAAGACGACCAGCCGCTGCTCGACGTGGCGGCGATCGACATCATGCGTGATCGCGAGCGCGGCGTGCCGCGCTACAATCGGTTCCGCGAACTGGTCGGCAAAAAGCGAGTCAAGACGTTCGAGGAAATCACCAGCATCCCCGGCGCGGCCGGGAAGATGCGCGCGATCTACAAGGGCGACGTCGATCGCGTTGATCTGATGGTCGGACTATTGGCCGAGGACCTGCCGGACGGTTTTGGCTTCAGCGATACCGCCTTCCGCATTTTCATCCTGATGGCATCGCGGCGTTTGAAGAGCGACCGGTTCTTCACCGATGACTACCGGGCGGAAGTCTACACCAATTTCGGTCTGGACTGGATCCACAACAACGGAATGAAATCGGTGCTGCTGCGGCATATGCCGCAACTCGGACCGGCGCTCGAGGGTATCAACAACGCCTTCGCGCCGTGGAACGTGCTGCGACGCTGAGCCTTGGCCCTCTGCAAAGTCGCAGCCGCCCTAGCACCCGAGCTTGTCCGCGATTCCGACAAAATCCCTGGCGACGATGTCCCAATTGCCGGTGGCCTCGAAATCGACTTTCTGGAGCGGACCGTATTCGGTCGGCCGCGCCACGAAGGCCGTCTTCAGCCCGTTCTTCTGCGCGGCGGCGAGATCTCCGTTGTGGGCGGCGACCATCATCACCTCTTCCGGCTTGAGGCACAGCAGGCGCGCGGCGCCAAGATAGGTTTCGGGATCGGGCTTGTAGTGCTCGAACAGCTCGGCCGACATGATGAGGTCCCAGGGAAGCCCCGCGAACTTTGCCATGTTGGTCAGCAGCGCGACATTGCCGTTCGACAGCGGCGAGATCACGAATTTCGTCTTCAACCGCGTCAGGCCCGCGACGCTGTCGGGCCACGGGTGCAGGCGGTGCCACCCCTTGGTGAGGTGATCGAGATCGGCTTCGGTCAGGCCTTGAATCGAAAATTGCGCGACCAGCTTTTCCAGCGAGCGGCGATGCAGATCATCGAGCATGACATAGCCGCGCTCGGGATGTTTGCGCACGTCATCCATCGAAGCCATGTACATGCCGCGCCAGCCGTCGACCAGTGCGGTCCAGTCGGCGGAGATGCCGCGGCCCTTCGCCCACCACATGAAGTCCGTGATCAGGCTGGTGCGCCAGTCGACGACGGTGCCGAACACATCGAAGACGAGCGCTTTGACGACGGACAGATCAGACATGGGCGCTCCCCTGATTTTTTTTGTTGTCATTCCGGGACGCAACGAAGTCGCGAACCCGGAATCCAAAAGTTGTGGCGCGAGATTCCGGCTTCTCGCTTTGCGAGCCCCGGAATGACGGAGAAAATCAGTCCAAATGGAACTTCGCCAGTTCGCGGTGCTCGGCCTTGATGTAGCGTACGGTGCCGGTGACGGAACGCATCACCACCGTCTCGGTCTCGATCACGCCGTCCTTGCGGAATTTGACGCCTGACAGCAGCGAGCCCGTGGTGACGCCGGTGGCGGCGAACAGGCAGTCGCCGCGCGCCATGTCCTCGATGCCGTAGATCATCTTGGGATCGTTGACGCCCATCTTGGCGGCGCGCTCCCGCTTTTCGTCGGAGTCGAGGATGAGACGGCACTGCATCTGGCCGCCGATGCAGCGCAGCGCCACGGCCGCGAGCACGCCTTCCGGCGCGCCGCCGGTGCCGAGATACATGTCGACGCCGGTATTGTCGGGGTCGGCGCAATGGATCACGCCGGCGACGTCGCCGTCGGTGATCAGGCGCACGGCGGCGCCGGTCGAGCGCACGCTCTCGATGATGCTGGCATGGCGCGGACGGTCGAGCACGAGCACGGTGATGCCGTCCGGCTTGACGCCCTTGGCCTTGGCGAGGCGGCGGACGTTTTCGGCCGGCGTCGCATCGAGCTCGACGACGCCCTTGTCATAGCCAGGACCGATCGCGAGCTTCTGCATGTAGACGTCGGGGGCGTGCAACAGCGTGCCGCCGTCGGCCATCGCCATCGTGGCGATCGAGCCTGGCATGTTCTTGGCGCACAGCGTGGTGCCTTCGAGCGGATCGACGGCGATGTCGACCTGCGGGCCGGCGTTCATGCCGACCTTTTCGCCGATGAAGAGCATCGGCGCCTCGTCGCGCTCGCCCTCGCCGATGACGATGGTGCCCTCGATCGGGAGCTTGTTGAGCTCGCGCCGCATCGCGTCCACCGCGGCCTGATCGGCCGCCTTCTCGTTGCCGTGCCCGCGCAGACGCGCCGAAGACACCGCCGCCCGCTCCGTCACCCGCACGATCTCCAGCGTGAGAATGCGCTCGAGCAATGCTTGCGGCGGGACTGAAATATGGGTCGACATCGGCTCACTCCTTCGAAACAGTTTTGGACGGACATCTCCGCCGCATCAACTCGTAACACCCACAGTTCGTTCGAACCGTGTCATTGCTTAAGCATGCTCAGTTCTTCTCGATCCGTATCACCTGCGGCCGTCCGCTGATCACCTTGTCCTTCTGCACGGCCGCGAGCGCGCGGCGCACGGCGTCCTCGTGCGTGGCATAGGTGATGAGGATGACGGGCACCGGGACCGCCTTCCCGTCTGCCGGCGCAGCGCCGCCATTGGGATGGCGCTGCACGATCGACTCGATCGAAATCTTCTGCTCCGCGAGCCGCGTCGCGATCGCAGCCGCGGTGCCCGGGAAATCGCGGGCCAGAAGGCGGATATAGTAGCCGCCCTCGTGGCGCTCCATCGGCGCCTTCTTGGTATCGCGCAGCTGCGAAATCGGCCGGCCGAACGGATTGGCGCGGATGCCACGCGCGACGTCGGCGATGTCGGCCACGACGGCGGATGCGGTCGCCGCTCCCCCGGCACCGGGGCCGACCAGCGTGATCGGCGGGATGCCTTCGCCATCGATCGTGACCGCATTGGTGACACCCATCACCTGCGCGATCGACGAGGATTTCGGAACCATGGTCGGATGGACGCGCTGCTCGATGCCCTTGGCGGTGCGAACGGCGACGCCGAGCAGCTTGAGCCGGTAACCAAGATCGTCGGCGGCACGGAGATCTTCCGGCGCGATGGAGGAGATACCTTCGACATACACCGCGCTTTGAGCAACTTTCGTGCCGAAAGCGAGGCTGGCGAGAATGGCGAGCTTTTGCGCGGTATCGTGGCCGTCGACGTCGAACGACGGATTGGCCTCGGCATAGCCGAGCCGTTGCGCGTCCTTCAGGCATTCGGCGAAGGACAGGCCCTCCTGCTCCATCCGGGTCAGGATGTAATTGCAGGTGCCGTTGAGGATGCCGTAGACCCGGTCGATGCCGGTTCCGGCAAGACCTTCGCGTAACGTCTTGATGACAGGGATCGCAGCGCCGACAGCTGCCTCGAAATTCAGCGCGCCGCCGTGCTTTTCGGCGGCCTTTGCCAGCTTGAGGCCGTGCTTTGCCAGCAACGCCTTGTTGGCGGTGACAACGGACTTGCCGGCGTTCAGCGCAGCTTCCACCGCCGCCAGCGCGGGATCGCCGGAGCCACCCATCAGCTCGACGAAGCAGTCGATGCCGGGATGCGTGGCGAGGGCAAGCGGATCCTTGACCCATTCGATGCCGCGCAGATCGACGCCGCGCTTCTTCGCCTTCGAGCGCGCGGTGACGGCGACCACCCGGATGCCGCGGCCGCTGCGGCCGGCAAGCACGCGCGCCTGCGTTTCAATCAGACGGACAACTTCGGCGCCCACGGTGCCGAGCCCCGCTATGCCCACTTTCAGGGGTGCAACCATGATGCCTTGGAAAACCTGCGGAAGAGAACTTAACGCCGAGTGGCGAGCGGAACGACGTTGTGCAACGTTTCGATGCCGCTTTCAAGGAAGCGGCGCACGCCGCGCGCGGCCTGCCTGATCCGTTGCTCGTTTTCCACCATGGCGATGCGGACATATCCTTCACCATGCTCGCCAAAGCCGACGCCGGGCGAGACCGCGACACCGGATTTCTCAACCATCAGGGTCGCGAACTGCATGCTGCCGACGCTGCGGAAGGCTTCCGGCAGCGGCACCCAGGCAAACATCGACGCTTCCGGCGGCGGGATCTCCCAGCCGGCACGGCCGAACGATTCCACCAGCGCGTCGCGCCGCTTGCGGTAGGTGTCGCGCATCTCCTTGATGCAATCGTCCGGTCCGTTCAGCGCGGCGGTCGCTGCGACCTGGATCGGCGTGAACGCACCGTAGTCGAGATAGGATTTGACGCGGCCGAGTGCCGCAATCACCCGCTCGTTGCCGACCGCGAAGCCCATACGCCAGCCAGCCATCGAATAGGTCTTCGACATCGAGGTGAACTCGACGGCGACGTCCATCGCGCCCGGCACCTGGAGCACCGACGGAGGCGGGTTGTTCTCGTCGAAATAGACCTCGGCATAAGCGAGATCGGACAGGATCAGGATCTCGTGCTTCTTCGCGAATGCGACCAGGTCCTTGTAGAAATCGAGGCTCGCGACATAGGCGGTCGGGTTCGAAGGATAGCAGACGACGAGCGCCAGCGGCTTCGGGATCGAATGCACGATCGCCCGCTCGACCGCCTCGAAGAATTGCGGCGTCGGCTCCGAGGGCACCGAGCGGATCACGCCGCCCGCCATCAAGAAGCCGAAGGCGTGAATCGGGTAGCTCGGATTCGGACAAAGGATGACGTCGCCGGGCGCGGTGATCGCCTGCGCCACGTTGGCAAACCCCTCCTTGGAGCCGAGCGTCGCCACCACCTGGGTGTCGGGATTGAGCTTCACGCCGAAGCGGCGGGCGTAGTAGCCGGCCTGGGCCCGGCGCAGCCCGGGAATGCCGCGGGAGGCCGAGTAGCGGTCGGTGCGCGGCTTGCCCAGCGTCTCCTTCAGCTTCTCCAGCACGTGCGCCGGCGCCGGCAGGTCGGGATTGCCCATGCCGAGGTCGATGATGTCGGCGCCGGCATTCCGCGCGGCTGCCTTGGCCCGGTTGACCTGTTCGAACACATAAGGCGGAAGGCGGCGGATGCGGTAAAACTCTTCCATGGCTCTCTCGGCTCCGGGCAACCGGTCAGGACAGAATCGACAGGCCATAAAAGACCAGGCGGAAAGGCGCCCGCATCCCTCGCGAAAATTACTCAAGATCAAATACTTAGAGCAATTATCGACGACGCTGACTGAAGTCGTTCGCCCTGACTCTCGGCTGAACTAAGGTCTTTTAGCACGGCGAGGCGGAGGCGCCAGCGATTACCTTGCAGCGCCCTATTTCGCGTCCTTGGTGGCAACCGCCTGACGGTCGCGCGCGGCAGCAAGTTCGGCCTCGATCTTGGCGCGTTGGTCCGGCGGCATCACCGCCTGATCGCGATCCGGCGGCAGATCGTGCACCGGCAGATAGCTACCGGCCTCCCTGGGATGCGCTTGCGCATCGGAAGGCGTCATATCCGCGAGCTGGCTCGAGCAGCCGCCCAGGGCGAGCGTCGCCATCAGCAGCGCGCCACAGATCCGTCGCGACTTTTGCAGGTCCCTCAACGCCAACACCAGGGAAATCCCCACTTCGTCCCAAAGCACGGCCCCGGGCAACCTTACCCAAGTCCGCGCCCAAGCTCAAACCATTGCTGCCCAAATGGTCCGAGCGAGAAAATAGCCCCGGTCCACCAAGCCGAGCGGTGCGGCTCGATTGTGACGGAACCAAGAAAATTTATCGCACTGCAACACATCTTCGAGAGTGTTTAATGCCAAACATGCGAGCTTCGCGGTGACGAATACGGAATGAATCGTTACTGTTCTGCTCATGAGTATGGCCACGACCGATACGCCCAAACCCGAGACGAAGTTCGATGCGGAAGCCTTCGCGATAAATGTCGCGCGGGCGATGGAAAGCGGCGGCAAGGCGCTCGCCGCGTACCTGAAGCCGCGCGAGAGCGGCGAGGTGCAGGATCGTCCGCCGGCGGAGCTTACCGAGGTCGTCAAGACCTTCACTGCCGTCGCCGAATACTGGCTGTCGGATACGTCGCGGTCCTCCGTACTCCAGACCAAGCTCGCCAAGGACTATCTCGATCTCTGGGGCTCGGCGGCGCGCCGCATGGCCGGTCAGGACGCCCCGCCCGCGATCGCGCCGTCGCCGCGCGACAAGCGCTTTGCCGATCCGGAATGGAAGTCGAACCAGTTCTTCGATTTCCTGATGCAGCTCTACCTGCTCACGACCAAATTTGCGCAGGAGCTTGTGCGCGACGCCGAGGGGCTCGATCCGCTGACCCGCCGCAAGGCCGAGTTCTACGTCCAGCAGCTCACCAACGCGATGTCGCCCTCCAACTTCGTGCTGACCAATCCGGAAGTGCTGCGCGCGACGGTGGCCAGCAGCGGCGAAAATCTTGCGCGCGGGCTGAAGATGCTGGCCGAGGACATCGCCGCCGGCAAGGGCACGCTGAAGATCCGTCAGTCCAATCCGGACAATCTCGTCGTCGGCGTGAACATGGCGACGACGCCCGGCAAGGTGATCTACCAGAACGAGATGATGCAGCTGATCCAGTATGCGCCGGCGACGGAGAACGTGCTGCGCACGCCGCTCCTGATCATCCCGCCCTGGATCAACAAGTTCTACATCCTCGATCTCAAGCCGGAGAAATCCTACATCAAGTGGTGCGTCGATCAGGGCATCACCGTGTTCGTGATCTCATGGGTCAATCCCGACAAGCGGCTCGGTGCCAAGAGCTGGGAAGACTACATGAAGGAAGGCCCGCTCACGGCGATGGACGTGATCGAGAAGGTCACCGGCGAGATGAAGGTGCACACCGCCGGCTATTGCGTCGGCGGCACCATGCTCGCGACCACGCTGGCCTGGCTCGCCGAGAAGCGCCGCCAGCGCGTGGCCTCCGCGACGTTCTTCGCGGCACAGGTCGACTTCACCCATGCCGGTGATTTGCTCGTGTTCGTCGACGAGGAGCAGATCGCATCCCTCGAGCAGGACATGAAGGCGGCGGGCGTGCTCGAAGGCTCGAAGATGGCGATGGCCTTCAACATGCTGCGCTCCAACGATTTGATCTGGTCCTATGTCGTCAGCAACTACCTCAAGGGCCAGCAGCCGAGCGCGTTCGACCTGCTGCACTGGAATTCGGACGCGACGCGCATGACCGCGTCGAACCATTCTTACTATCTGCGCAATTGCTATCTGGAGAACCGGCTCTCGACCGGCACGTTGGTGCTGGACAACACCTTGCTCGATCTCTCCAAGGTCATGGTGCCGATCTACAATCTCGCAACCCGCGAAGACCATATCGCGCCGGCGGAATCGGTGCTGTACGGCTCCCAGTTCTTCGGCGGCCCGGTGAAATACGTGCTGTCCGGCTCGGGCCACATCGCCGGCGTAGTCAATCCGCCCGCCTCGAACAAATACCAGTACTGGACCAACGACAACGCGAAGTCCGCCAACGTCGCCGAGTGGATGAAGGGCGCGGTCGAGCACAAGGGCTCGTGGTGGCCGGACTGGCGGCAATGGCTGGGCGCACTCGATCCCGAGGAAGTCCCGGCCCGCACGGTCGGCAGCGAGGCGTTTCCCCCGATCGAGGACGCGCCCGGCAGCTATGTCAGGGTTCGCGCATAGCAGAATCTTCCGCGCTTTCGTATAAGCTCCACGCCTGCAGCAGAAATTGATGAGGGGACCGGGTTATGACGCGTGAATTGTTCTGGCTGACACTGACGGTGGTCCTGACCGGAATCCTCTGGATTCCCTACACCATCAACCGCTGCCAGATTCGCGGTCTCGGTGGCGCGATGGCCAATCCCTCGCGCACCGACAAGCCGCAATCGGAATGGGCGAACCGCCTGATGTTCGCGCATGACAACGCCGTCGAGAACCTCGTGCTGTTCGCGCCGCTGGTGCTGATCCTGAACGCGATCGACTACTCCTCGCAATGGACGGTGCTTGCTTGCGCCGTCTATTTCTGGTCGCGCGTCGCGCATCTGATCGTCTATGCGCTCGGGATCCCAGTGTTCCGCACGGTGGCCTTCACCGTCGGCTTCATCGCGCAGGCCGTGCTGGCCGTCGCGATTTTCAAGGTGGTTTGATCGGATCTCCGATGGCTTAGCGCCTGCAACAAAGGGGTGAAATGCTCGAAGGCCTGCCGCGGCCGCCGGTGTTGCCAAAGGATGACAGTGCGACAAAAACAGGGATGCGATCCCTAGGCTGACACGAAGGATCACCCATCCACAGGTATATTTGCCCATCGCATTGATGATTCGGGGCAAACATGAATTGGAAGATTGCATCCGCGCTCGCCGGCCTCTCGCTCGCGGCCGTCGCGACCCAGGCCAGTGCCGCAGATCTCGCCGCCCGTCCCTACACCAAGGCGCCGCCGATGATCGCGGCGATCTATGATTGGAGCGGCTTCTACATTGGCGCCAACGGCGGCTATGGCTCGTCGCGCAATTGCTGGGACCAGACTGTTGGTTTCGCGCCCGGCGTTGCGGAAGGCTGCCATGACGCGACGGGCGCCGTCGCCGGCGGCCAGATCGGTTATCGCTGGCAGAGCAGCGCCTTCGTGTTCGGCCTCGAAGCACAGGGCGACTGGGCCGATCTCTCGGGCCGGAACACCAGCACCGTAGCCGGCGTCGCGAACCGCACCCGCGTCGATGCTTTCGGCCTGTTCACGGGCCAGGTCGGCTACGCCTGGAATAACGCACTGCTTTACGTGAAGGGCGGCGCCGCCGTCACCCGCGATCGCTACCGCGGTATCGGAACGGGTGGTCTGGCCGGAGCCGAGTTCGATCATGCCGACGACACCCGCTGGGGCGGCACGGTCGGCATCGGCATCGAATACGGCTTCGCCCCGAACTGGTCGGTCGGCCTCGAATACGACCATCTGTTCATGGGCCGTCACGACGTCACGCTCACTTCCAACGGCGCGCTGACGCCGGTCGGCACGTTCTCACGCACCGACCGCATCGGCCAGGACGTCGATTTGATCACCGCCCGCATCAACTACAAATTCGGCGGCCCGATCATCGCGAAGTACTGAGGAAGCGTCTCGCAACCGTCATGCCCGGGACAAGCCCGGCCATGACGAGCAGCGAATGTTGCTGCTACTCGTCAGCGCATTCGATCGTCTATGCGCTCGGGATCCCGGTGTTCCGCACGGTGGCCTTCACCGTCGGCCTCATCGCGCAGGCCGTGCTGACCGTCGCGATTTTCAAGGTGGTTTAAGATCAGGCCTTGTTGTTTTAGATCAGGCCTTGCGAACGACGAGATGCAGCATGTTCGCCGGCGTCTCGTCAAAGCTCTGGATCACGTTCCTGTCCGACGACAGCGTGATCCATGGGCCTGCGCTGGCGTAAGTCGCATCGAGCCATTCTGGCGACGCATAATTGTAATAGCGCCCGAGACTGTCCCGGCCGTCGCCCTCGCCCATCTTGTAGCTGGCATAGAATACGGCTGACGGCCTGAGCGCACGATGAATCCGCGCCAGGATGCTGGCGAGTTCGTCGCGCGGCACGTGCAGGAGACAGGCGCTGGCCCAGACGCCGTCATAGGCCTCGTGCGCGTCAAGCTGGTCGAACCGCATCGCCTCGACGGCATGACCGAGCCGCTGCGACGCGATCTCGGCCATTTCAGGCGAGCCGTCGGTGGCGCGCACCGAAAAACCTTCGGCCAGCATCACCGCCGAATGATTGCCGGCGCCACAGCCGAGCTCGAGGATCGAGCCGCCGGACGGCAGCAGAGCAAGAAAGCCTCGCAGCCGCGTCGAGGGCGCCTTCGCCCAGTCCGCATAGGACCGGGCGTTGCTGCGATAGAATTGCAAAGTCCCTTCGTCCACGGCGACCACTCCGATCAGGGAAACAGCGCGATCTGCTCCAGTCCAGCGGTCTCGGGGAATCCGAACATCAGGTTCATGTTCTGGATCGCTTGACCGGCCGAGCCCTTCACCAGATTATCGAGCACCGAAATCACGATGGCGCGGTTCTTGATCCGGTCGGCGATGACACCGATCTGGACATAGTTCGAGCCGCGTACGTTCTGGGTCTGCGGCAGCACGCCCTTCTTGACGACATGCACGAACGGCTCTTTCGCGTAGGCTTTCTCGAGGGCGGCCCGCAAATCGTCCGGCGTCGCGCCGTTGAGCTTGACGTAGGACGTGCAGAGTTCGCCCCGCGACATCGGTATGAGATGCGGCGTGAAATTGACGGTCACGCTCGCGCCCGCCGCAACGCCGATCTCTTGTTCGATCTCCGGCGCATGCCGGTGCGTGCCGACCGAATATGGCGAAATCCCCTCGCCCGCCTCGCTGAATAGCGTGTTCTGTTTCAGGCCGCGTCCGGCGCCGGTGACGCCTGACTTGGCGTCGATCAGGATGTCATCGACGTCGATCAGTTTTGCTTTCGCCAGCGGCACCAGCGCCAACAACGCTGCCGTCGGATAGCAGCCGGGACAGGCGACCAGCCGCGCCGCGGTAATCTTCTCCCGATAGAATTCGGTCAGGCCGTAGACGGCTTCGCCCTGCAACTCGAGCGCCTGATGTTCGTGGCCGTACCACTGCGCGTAGGTTTCCTTGTCGCGCAGCCGGAAATCGGCGGACATGTCGAGGACCTTGATCTTCGGGTTGGCCTTCAGCACGGCCGCGATGATCTGCTGCGTGGTGCCGTGCGGCAGTCCGCAGAACACCGCGTCGAGCTTGGTCCAGTCGACCTTTTCCCATCCCACGAGTTGGGGCAAATCCAGCATGAAGAAATGCGGAAACACCTCGCTCATGGCCTTGCCGGCATGGGTATTGGCGGTGAGTGCCGTGATTTCCGCATTCGGATGCCGCGCCAGCAGGCGCACCGCATCGGCGCCGGTGTAGCCGGAGGCGCCGAGAATGCCGATTTTCTTCAAACTCATCACACGTTCCTTTCAGGCGTCGCTGGATCGTCTTGCCGGAGTAGAAAGTTGCAGCGTCGCTTCGTCCACCGGACCGGTCTGGCAGGCAACGCTCATCGGCTACTCCTCGGCAAGGCCCAGCATCAGCCGCATGTTCTGCACTGCCGCGCCGGACGCGCCCTTGCCGAGATTGTCGAGCCGGGCGACCAGCACCGCCTGGTGGTACTTGTCGCTGGCGAAGACGTAGAGCTCGAGCGTGTTGGTCTCGTTGAGCGCTTCCGGCTCGATTCGGCCGCCCCTGGTCGCCTCGTTTTGCAGCGGCATCGCCGAGACGTATTTTGAGCCGGCGTAACGCTTTGCCAACGCGGCCTGGAGATCGGCACTGCTGGGCTTGCCGGGCAGCGTGTCGAGCTGGAGCGGCACCGACACCAGCATGCCCTGCCGGTAGTTGCCGACCGACGGGATGAAGATCGGTCGCCGCGTCAGGTTCGAATAGAGCTGCATCTCCGGCAGGTGCTTGTGCTCGAAGCCGAGGCCGTAGAGCTCGAAGGACGGCGCACTGCCGTCCTCGAAACTCGCGATCATCGACTTGCCGCCGCCGGAATAGCCGCTCACCGCATTGACGGTGACGGGATAGTCCGCAGGCAGCAGGCCGGCATCGACGATCGGTCGCAGCAGCGCGATCGCGCCGGTCGGATAACAGCCGGGATTGGAGACCTTCTTCGCAGCCTTGATCTTGCCAGCCTGATCCGGCGTCAGTTCCGGAAAGCCATAGGCCCAATCGGGCGCGACCCGGTACGCGGTCGATGCATCCAGCACCTTCGGGCCTGACGGTCCCATGCTGTCGATGAGCGCAACCGTTTCCCTGGCAGCGTCGTCCGGCAGGCAGAGGATGACGAGATCAACCTCCTCCATCAGCGCCTTCTTGGCCGCGGGATCCTTGCGCTTGTCGTCGGCGATGGTCTTCACGACCACGTCGTTCTGCAGTTTCAGCCGCTCGTTGATGCCGAGCCCGGTGGTGCCGGAGCCGCCGTCGACGAAGACGGTGGCGGGCTTTGTCGCAGCGCCCGGCTTCGGGGCATTTTTGGTATCAACGAGGCTGGCTTCAGAAAAGGTCATGGCGCGCTCCTTTCGAGCGTGTTGGTTTCGGACGCGAAGGCCTCCGGCCTGACGTCCTGCATCAGTTGCGCGATCTCCCTGGCGTCGGCATGGGCTTGCGCGCCAAGCGCGTTGGCGATCGCCGTATAGTCGGCGTCGGACTTGTGCTGGTTGAGCTTGAAGCTGCCTTCGACCTCTTCGACCGTCATGACCAGACCCACGATTCCCTTCTTCAACGCCTCGAGCCGCCCCGCCGTCATTTTGGCTGAGGTCCACGGCTTCTTCGGCAACAGCCAGCTCTCGAACTTGTCGCTGAGCGTGTCGATCTGCACGGCCAGTTCACCATCCGACAACAACCGCACCGGCCCGGTCAGATGGACCGACTGGTAGAGCCAGGTCGGCACCTGATCCGGCGAGACGTACCAGTCCGGTGACACGTAGGCATCGGGGCCGTTGACCGCGAGCAGCCAGGAGGTCGTCCCGTCCGCAAGCTTTAGCAGCGGATTGTGACGGGCGACGTGAAAGGCGGCATGCGGCGTGCCGTCGGCGGCATAGGTCAAATAGAACGGAATTGGCGAGGCGATCGGCTTGAGGCCGTCGAACGCGCACATGGTGCCGAAGCCGCGCGTGTCGGCGAACTTCAGGCTCGCGGCGCGGTCCTGCTTGAAAAAGGGTGGCGTGTACATCGTTGTCTCCTGCTGGGCCTCCTTGGGGCCGCCGGATCAGATCGCACTGACAGGAGAGAGAATGCCGCGGATCGGATCCAGCGGCAAAGACGATGATCTCAAACGCGATCGACCGCCCAAACCGCTAAAGAGCGGCGGCGGCGACGGGCGAACAAAATAGTCGCGGCGTTGATCATGGCGCGGGGCTATAGGGCCAGTTGCGGTTCGCGTCAAGGTTCGGACGTCACACCACCCGCCAGATCCATTCCATGATCTTCGCGATCACGTCGCCGAACAGCAGGAGCGCCGCCGACCAGATGAGCGCCGAGACGAAATTGGCCGCCTGGAAGCTCCAATAGGGCATCTCGAAAATGCCGGCTGCGAGCGGCACGGAGGCACGCAAGGGACCGAAGAAACGGCCGATGAAGATGCTCGGCACGCCCCAGCTGCGAACGAAGGCCTCGCCCCGGGGCAGGAGTTCCGGATAGCGCGAGAGCGGCCACATCTGCGCGACCTTCTCCTTGTAGCGGTAGCCGAACCAGTAGGAGACCCAGTCGCCCAGCGCGGCGCCGATGCCGCCGGCGATCCAGACCGGATAGAAGCTGATGCCGCTCGCGCCGATCAGCGCGCCGATCGCGACCAACGCGCCCCAGGCCGGGATCAGCAGCGAGATAAAGGCGAGCGACTCCCCGAAGGCGAGCACGAACACGATGGGAGCTGCCCATGTCTGGTGAGCGCGCACGAAATCCGCCAGCGCGTGCGCAAACTGCTCCATTCAAAATAGCCTTTCCGCCCTGCCCGAAGGTGCTGTTCGATGAAAAGGACTGGTAAGCCAAGGACTTGTGTGACATCAAGTCACAAAGTCCGGTCCAGACCGGACCGGACCGTCACATTGCCGGGAATTCGTTGGGGGTGCGGCGCAAAATCGCCGGGATTGGCTCCCAACCACACCGCCCGGCCCGCCCTGCGATAACCTTTCCAGGTCAGAAGTGGCATAGTCGGCCCAACCGATTCGCCGCTCATGCGGCCCTCAAAACGCATAAAGATATATGTCCAAGCAGTTGAAGCCCAAAGCAAAAGACGATTTTTTCGGCGGCGATGAGCCGAAGCCCCGCGCCGCCAAGGCGACCCCGCGCGCAGGCGGTGCCGAGGCCGACTACACCGCAGCCGACATCGAGGTGCTCGAAGGCCTGGAACCGGTGCGCCGCCGGCCCGGCATGTATATCGGCGGCACCGACGAGAAGGCGCTGCATCACCTCTTCGCCGAAGTCATCGACAACTCAATGGACGAGGCGCTCGCGGGGCATGCGACCTTCATCGGAGTCGAGTTGAGCGCGGACGGCTTTTTGACCGTCACGGACAACGGCCGCGGCATCCCGATCGATCCGCATCCAAAATTTCCGAAGAAGTCGGCGCTCGAAGTCATCATGTGCACGCTGCACTCGGGCGGCAAGTTCGACTCCAAGGTCTACGAGACCTCGGGCGGCCTGCACGGCGTCGGCATCTCCGTGGTGAACGCCCTCTCCTCGCTGCTCGAGGTCGAGGTCGCGCGCAGCCAGAAACTCTACCGCATGACGTTCGAGCGCGGGCACCCGAAGGGCAAGCTCGAGGATCTCGGCAAGATCAACAACCGCCGCGGAACCCGCGTGCGCTTCAAGCCGGACACCGACATCTTCGGTGCAAAGGCAGCGTTCAAGCCGCAGCGCCTGTTCAAGATGACGCGTTCGAAGGCGTATCTGTTCGGCGGCGTCGAGATCCGCTGGAATTGCGCGCCTGAACTGCTCAAGGGCGTCGACGACGTGCCGGCCGAAGCGACGTTCCACTTCCCCGGTGGCCTCAAGGATTATCTGGCGGCGGCGATTCACGCCGACACGCTGGTGCATCCCGACATCTTCTCCGGCAAGTCGGGCCGCAACGGCGCGCATGGCGCCTGCGAATGGGCGGTGGCTTGGACCGCGGATGCCGACGGCTTCCTGTCGTCCTACACCAACACCGTGCCGACGCCCGATGGCGGTACGCATGAATCCGGCCTGCGCAGCGCGCTGCTGCGAGGTCTCAAGGATCACGCCGAGCGCGTCGGCCAAGGCAAGCGCGCGTCGTCCATTACGTCTGAAGACGTGATGGTCGGTGCAGCCGTGATGCTCTCGGTATTCGTGCGCGAGCCCGAATTCCAGGGCCAGACCAAGGATCGCCTTGCCACCGCCGAAGCGCAGCGCATCGTCGAACAGGCGATGAAGGATCCGTTCGACCATTGGCTGTCGGGCAATCCGAACCAGGCCAACAGGCTGCTCGACTTCGTGGTCGATCGCGCCGAGGAGCGGTTGCGCCGCCGGCAAGAGAAGGAGACCGCGCGCAAGACCGCCGGCAAAAAGCTGCGCCTGCCGGGGAAGCTCGCCGATTGCAGCGATGCCGGTTTGGACGGTTCGGAACTCTTCATCGTCGAGGGAGACTCGGCCGGCGGCAGCGCCAAGCAGGCGCGCGACCGCAAGACCCAGGCCGTGCTGCCGCTGCGCGGCAAGATCCTCAACGTCGCCTCCGCCGGCAAGGACAAGCTGACGGCGAACACGCAGCTCGCCGACCTCGTGCAGGCGATCGGCTGCGGGATGCTCGCGCAGTATCGCGAGGAGGATCTGCGCTATCAGCGCATCATCATCATGACCGACGCCGATGTCGACGGTGCCCATATCGCTTCGCTGCTGATCACCTTCTTCTACCGGCAGATGCCGCGGCTGATCGACGAAGGCCATCTCTTCCTGGCCGTGCCGCCGCTCTACAAGCTGACCAACGGCACGAAGTCGGTCTACGCCCGCGATGACGCGCACAAGGCAGCGTTGATCAAGAGCGAGTTCAACGCCAACGCCAAGGTCGAGGTCAATCGCTTCAAAGGCCTCGGCGAAATGATGCCGGCGCAGCTCAAGGAAACCACCATGGATCCGGCCAAGCGGACCATGCTGAAAGTGGTTCTGCTCGCCGACGACCGCGACACCACGGCGGATTCGGTGGAGCGGCTGATGGGCACCAAGGCCGAAGCGCGCTTCGCGTTCATCTCGGACAAGGCCGAATTCGCCAATGACGATTTGCTGGACGTCTGATCCGCAGGCGCTGCCCGGTCGCATCCCATCAAGAGCCCCGCATGAAGCCCGGGGCTCTTTTGTTTTTGGGGACGACAACCGCCATTTCCCGACGATCCTGCCCGCCGATCCTGCCAACGGTCCGCCACGGCTTTGGTGATTCCCTGCCTCGTCGCACTGCGACTCGGCCAACGACTCACCCAGCCGGGCTGATGCAGGATTGCCTCCATTTCGGACAAAGCCGGATTTACTAACGAGAAGTTACCAAAATACAAATCGCAAAATTCGACCTACTGAGTTGATAATACAAGACTATTTCGAATTTCCACGATGGTGCTCAGAATCCCTGCCGTGCGGCGTTTCCCGGCGACTGTGCCTGCTCTGCAACAGCATTTCGGAGAGAAGCAGGTATAGTCCGGGACATCAGATCACACGGACTTCAGTGCGCTCGCGCCTTCCAGACAGACCAAAGCTTGGGGATTTTAAGATGAAGAAGATTTTGCTCGCACTGACCGCGGTTGCCGCGATGACCGGTTCGGCCTCGGCCGCTGACCTTGGCGCCCGTCCCTACGTGAAGGCGCCGATGGCGGCCCCCGTCGCCAACTGGACCGGCTTCTACATCTTCGGCGGCGCCGGCGGCGGCCTCTCGGCCTCTGACCAGCGCGTGCAGACCACGGTTGGCGCAGTTCCCCTGACGATCGATCAGCGCCAGGGTGGCTCGGGCTGGTTCGGCACCGTCGGTCTCGGCTACGACTGGCAGTTCAGCGGCACCTGGGTCGCCGGCGTGTTCGCTGACGGTCAGTTCGGCAGCATCCGTGCTACCATTCAGGACCCGATCGCTGGCATCACTGGCAACCAGAAGCTGGAAGATTCCTGGGCCGCTGGTGTCCGCCTCGGCTGGCTGGTCGCTCCGAACGTTCTCTCCTACGTCAACGGCGGTTACTCGGGCGCTCACTTCGGCCAGACCAACTTCATGACCCTGGCCGGCGTGCCCGCCGGTATCCATCTCAACAGCTACAACCGCAATGGCTGGTTCATCGGCGGCGGCGTCGAGAACAACCTGAACATCTTCGGCATCCAGTCGCCCGGCTGGTTCATGAAGACCGAATATCGCTCGGCCTTCTACAACGCCAAGACCCAGAACGAACTGTTCGATGCTGGCAACGTCCCCGTCGGCCGCGACATCCGCGCCAACAGCTGGAACCAGACGATTTCGACCTCGCTGGTCTACCGCTTCAACTGGACCGGTCCGGTCGTCGCGAAGTACTGATCCGAACGCAAGTTCAGACGTCAAAGCCCCGGCATCGTCCGGGGCTTTTTCGTTGTACGGTGCTTCAGCGGACCTTGCGTATGGACATGCATCCGCCCTGCGGCCTGCATCAGCGGCCATTGTATCCGAACCACGGCTACGGCTAGTCTCCCGGCAAGTTTTCGGGCCGCGGCAGTGGTCAGCCGCGTCACGACAGAAGCGGACCTATGGGGACGAATGCATGCGCAGATTTCTGCTTGTAGCAGGCCTGTTTGCCCTTGCCGTCGGGCTGCTCTGGATCGGACAGGGCACGGGCACCGTCGCGTGGCCGCGATCGAGCTTCATGGTCAACCAGTTGCAATGGGCCGGCTATGGCGCAGCCATGGCAGGCTTTGGGCTGGTGCTGATCTGGCAGAGTAACCAATAGAAGAAACCAGGGAATAGCAGCATGACATCCAGTCGGTTCGATCTCCGCGGCAAGGTCGCGATCGTCACGGGAGGCAATGGCGGCATCGGGCTCGGCATGGCCCGCGGCCTCGCCGATGCCGGCGCCAACATCGCCGTGGTCGGACGCAACGAAACCAAATCGGCCGCCGCCGTGGCCGATCTCAGTCAACGCGGTGTGAAGGCGATCAGTGTTGCCACCGACGTCACCGACAAGGCGGCCA
Organism: Bradyrhizobium sp. 76; assembly: GCF_023073025.1. Classification (NCBI taxonomy): domain Bacteria; kingdom Pseudomonadati; phylum Pseudomonadota; class Alphaproteobacteria; order Hyphomicrobiales; family Nitrobacteraceae; genus Bradyrhizobium; species Bradyrhizobium sp. 76. The sequence continues at coordinate 918,506 of NZ_JADPIS010000149.1, read as the reverse complement.
TCGCCGCGATGGTCGAGCGTGTCGTCGGGGATCTCGGCCGCATCGACATCCTCATCAACAATGCCGGCATGAGCATCCGCAAGCCGCCGCACGAGCTCGAGCTCGACGAATGGAATACGGTGATCAACACCAACCTCACCAGCGCCTTCCTGTGCTCGAAGCTGGCCTATCCGGCGCTGAAGGCGTCCGGCAACGGCAAGGTGATCAACATCGGCTCGATGATGTCGATCTTCGGCGCGAGCTTCGCAACGGCCTATGCGGCGAGCAAGGGCGGTATCGTTCAGTACACGCGCGCCTGCGCCAATGCGTGGGCGCCCGACAACATCCAGGTCAATGCCATCCTTCCCGGCTGGATCGACACCGACCTGACCCGCGGTGCGCGGCAGCAGGTATCGGGATTGCACGAGCGGGTGCTGGCACGCACGCCGGCGGGGCGGTGGGGCGACATCGACGACTTCGCCGGCATCACGGTGTTCCTTGCCTCGTCCGCGTCTAACTTCGTCACCGGCACCGCGATCCCCGTCGATGGCGGGTTCTCGGTGATGGCGTAGGCCGTACGCCAGAAACCTGCACACAAAAAAGAAGCCCCGGACAATGCCGGGGCTTTTGAATTTGGGCAGTGATCGTCTTTTATGGTTGCTTGGTCGTTCGTTGACCCACTCAGTAGCGGGCGATCACAGGCGCGTCGAACTTGTAGCTGGCGCGCACGACGGCCCACTGGAGGTCGCGCGGCTTGGCATCGAAGCTGTAATTGCCCGAGGTGCCGCCGAGCTGATAGGTCTGGCTACCGAAAGCTGCGTAATTGTATTCGAGGCCGACGATCCAGTTGCGGGTGATGCCGTATTCCCAGCCGGCACCGACGGTCCAGCCGTTGGCCCAATGGGTCTGACCGCCAGAACCGGTGGCCGGACCGACCGTATCGGTAACCGACAGACGGTTGTTCACGCCGGCATAGCCGCCCTTGATGTAGAACAGGTTGTTCTGCACGGCGAAGCCCGCGCGACCGACGACGGTGGCAAGCACATTGGCGCGCCAGGAGAACACGTCGTCACCCGCGCCGAACGCGGTGTTCAAGAACGAGCCCTTGTTGTCGAGGCCCGAGATCGTGCCTTCCATACCGAACACGTAGTTGTTGGCCTGCCAATTGTAGCCGATCTGGGCGCCGCCCAGGATGCCGGAGTTGCGCTGACGGTAGCCCTGCCCCGGGGTCAGATCGCCGAACGGCGCGCCGGTCCCGTTGTTGATGAACTGCTCGTTGGTCCATGCTCCGCCGATGTGACCGCCGACATAAAAGCCGGTCCAGTTGAACAGCGGCTCCGCATAGGCGGGCGCCTTCGTGTAGCGCGCACCGAGATCGGCGGCGGAAGCGGCGCCGGTCGAAACCAGAGCGGTCGTGCAGGCGAAGGCGGCAATCAACTTGTTACGCATGGTACACCCCGTGTCCTTTGATGGGTGCACGCTCACACGCAGTTCTTACTCAAATTTGAATCAAGACAGTTAAGACGCCGGATTGGCAAGCAGCGCGCCTTCAATCCATCTGAACTGTTGTACGCAGGCAACGCGCTGAGCGCGATTTAACGCCGCGTTATCCCTACCGAGTCCTTGCGCTACCGTGCCGGCGCAGCCTTCGACTGCACGTGCTCGGGCCGGACGCCGAGCGCGAGCAGACGCGCCGGAATGCCCTGGAGCCACGGCAGCGCGGTGATGAGGCGCACGATCAGCGGCACTTTCAGCGGCCGGTCGCCGCCCTGCAAGGCGCCGCTGATGATGTTGTTCTGCACGATCATCTGCATTCGCTGCGTCATCTTCACCGGGAATTCGCGGCGACGGCGCACGGCATCGAGTTCGTTCTCCGACGGGCAGCCGTTTTGCAGCTTGTCCGCCAGCAAATTTGCGGTCGCGACCGCATCCTGCACGGCGAGATTGACGCCGACGCCGCCGACCGGCGACATCGCATGTGCGGCGTCGCCGATGAGAAGCAAGCCGGGCCGCGTCCAGCGCGGCAGGCGGTTGATCGCGACGGTGAGCAGCTTGAAATCGTCGAACCTCTTCACATCGGCAATGCCGCTCTTCAGGATCGGCGCCATGCGAACGACGTCGTCGAGCAGCGCCTGCAATCCCCTCGCCTTCACCGCGTCGTATTGCCCCTTGGCGATGACATAGGCGCATTGCCAGTAGTCGCCGCGGTCGAAGGTGATCATCATCTTGCCGGGCTCGACGCGCGCGAACACGTTCTCGGTCTCGTTCTCCTTGCGGCCGACGCGGAACCAGAGCACGTCCATTGGCGCGCCGATCTCCTCTACCTCGAGGCCGGAACGCTGGCGCACGGTCGAATGCCGGCCGTCACAGGCGATGGTGAGATCGGCTTCGATGTCCACGATGCCGTCCGGCGTATTCGCCCGCACGCCGGCGATGGTCTCGCCGCGGCGGATCAGATCGACCGCTTCCGTGTTCATCATCACCTTCAGCGAGGCGAAGCGCCGGCCGGCCTCGCGCAGGAAGTTCAGGAAATCCCATTGAGGCATGAAGGCGATGAAGGGGTACTTGGTGCGGAGGCGGCTGAGATCGGCGATGCGAACGGGGGTACCGCCGAACAGGCCGTCCATCTTTTGCAAGCGCTGATGCGGCAACTTCAGGAATCCGTCGATCAGGCCGAGCTCGTCCATCACCTGGAGCGTCGAGGGATGCACGGTGTCGCCGCGGAAGTCGCGGAAGAAATCCGCATGCTTCTCCAGCACCACGACATCGATGCCGGCGCGCCCCAGAAGATAGCCGAGCATCATGCCCGCCGGTCCGCCGCCGACGATGCAACACCGCACTTTCAGCGAGGCGCCCTGGAGATTCTGCGACGTATCGGGTTTCACGGCCGGGTTCTCATTTAGGGTCAAGGTTTCTGTGCAGTGCAGCAAGCAAGATTCATTTGCCGCGATTGTGAATGGCCGTTAGCCTTTACGCCAATTCCGACTCATTCAGGAAATTGCAGTGCAGACAATCCTCATACTGCTCGGCGTCTGGATCCTGATCAACGTGCTTTTCGTCTTGATCATGATCGCACCGCGCAGGCCGCCGCTTGCGCCGGTGCGCATCGAACGGAACGGCTATCCGTACGAGGAGTAGGAGAAGCTCAAGAGCTTCATCAGGAAGCGCCGCGGGTAACAAGAAGCGCGCGCGACGCCTTCGGCCGCCTCATCAATTGTTGCTGCGGTTCGCGCTGCGGAAGCTCTTGATCTCCGACACGCTGCCGTCGCGATAGGTCAGCTCCACCGAGATGAACTGCGTTGCCGGCGCGAGCTTCATGTAGAGCGGCATGCCGGCGCTGATCGCGCTGGGATCGCGCATGTCGCAGCCCGGCATCTTCAACACCTGGTTCGGAACGGCGGTGTCGATGCCGATGCGCACCTCGCGGATGGCGCAGCGGTAAGACACGAGGTGCGTGTAGTAGACCAGCAGCCCGTTGAACTCGCGGAATGACAGCCAGCTCGTCGCGGTCATGTCGAGGATCTTGCGCTGGTCGCGGATCAGCGCGGCTTCGGGATCGAACCTGATCGGGAACGGCCCCTGCATGTCACCGGACTGGTCGACATAGCGGACCTCAATGGTGCCGGCCTGCGCGTCCGGCGGCAATTCGATCGACGGGTTCGGCATTCTCTTGCGCGTGCGCGGGTCGAGCGTATCGATGAAGCCGGTTTCGCGGAAATCGCCATTGCCGGCCATGCGCCAGGAAACGCCAAGCGTCGGATCGGCAAAGGAGAACACCACGCTCCAGCCGCCATTGTGGCGCGAGAAGCTCGCGATCGGCGCGTTGGTGGTCTCCTCCTTCGGCACGCGCGGCACCGACACTGGCGGCAGCGCCGCGAGCTTCTGCGCCGGCGGATCGGCCGGGCGCGCGGCGACATCCTTGGCGATGCCGCTCAGGAAGACGTCGTCGACCATCTGATCAAAATAGACCGGCACCTGCCTGTGCTTGACGGTGTCGGCCATCTCACTGACGAGACGGCGCGTACGTTGCGCCACCTGCACCAGGTTCTCGCCGGGCTGGAGCAGCTCTTTGGCGAAGGTGCGCGTGAACACCGAATTGGGATTGGCGTCGTCGTTGGAGAGGCGGTCGAGCGCGGTCTGGCGCGGGCCCGCGGAGAAGACCGAGAACACGCCTTCGGGCAGCTGCACCATCGGGGCAAGCCCGCCACCGCCGGAGACGGCGCGGGTACCCTTGCGCTCGAACGGGTTGTTGCGGCAGGCGTCGAACACCAGGATCGAGGTTCGCGCCTTCTTGTTCTGGAGGCGCTCGACGATGCGATCGGCCAGGATGGAGGCGTCACGCACCAGCTCTTCCTGCCCTTCCGTCGCTGCCGGCACGTCCGTCGGCAGCAGGTAATTCTGGCCTGCGATCTCGAAGCCGTGGCCGGCATAGAAGAAGAACGCGGTGTCGCCGGGCTCGATCGTCCGATCGAACGCAAGCAGCGTCTCCGAAAATTGCTGCCGGCTCTGGTTTTCGGCGAGCATCACCGAGAATCCGAGCTGCTTCAGCGTATCGCCCATGGTGCGGGCGTCGTTGACCGCCTTGAGCAGCTTCGGAACGTTCCTATAGTCGTTGTTGCCGACCACGAGCGCGACGCGCTTCTCGGCACAGGCGGGAAGCGCGAAACCGCTGAGGCCGGCCGCGAGGCCAAGCGCTGCCAGTACTCTGAGAAGCCGACGTGTCATCGAAAATCCCTCAAGAACGGCCCACGCCGGTTCCTTCGAACAGCGGTTCATGGGAACCGCATCGTTGATGTGATAGTCGGCCCAGCCATAGCGCTGGTTCAACAGCCCTGAGGACTCAGGTCTGTCGTCTAGCCTATGGTAGATGCCACCGGAATTTGCTTTTTCTCGGTCAATTCTTGTGGGCAATTCCGCTGGAAGCGAGGGGACGCCGTGTATCGCTGGTGCACCGACGAGGTCGAGCCGCACGACCGCTTCGACTTTTGGCGCGAGGTGCGCGCCAAGGGCCTGTTCGGCGTCACCGTCGAACTCGAGCGCGAACGCCGCGCGGACTTCTTCGGCGAATTCTCGCTGTGTCAGCTTGGCGGAGCCGGCCTCGTCGAGCTGAAGGCTTCGCATTACACGGTCGAGCGCAGCATGACCGACATCGCTGACGCGCCGGGCGACAGCCTCTGCGTCTATCAGCAACTCGGCAGCGGCGCCTGGTTCGGCGGCATGCGCGGCAGCGACTTCACGATCGCCAACGGCAGCTTCGCCACCAGCCATACCGACCAGCCCTATCGCGCCGCGCCGCTGGGCGCGGGAGGCTTCCACCTGCGGATCCTGAAGATTCCCGTGAGCGGTCTCTCCACGCAGGACAAGCGGATGCGCGAGCTTGCGCCCCGGACGTTCGTCGATCCCAGCCTGGCGCCCCTGCTCGACGCCTGCTTTGCCGACCTCGGTACGGTTGCCGCGGGTGATGACGGCGCCGCCGATGCCGCCCCCCTCGTCCAGGCTTTAGCCCATCTGGCACTGATCGAGCGCGGCATCCTGCGGCCCGGCAGCCGCCTCGGGCAGGCCGCGCTGCGGACCGCCCGGCTCTCGTTGGCACGACGCCTGATCGCGCGTCACCTGCAAGACCCGGATATGGCGCCGACGATGGTGGCCGACCTTCTCGGCGTGTCGGTCCGTCACCTGCACATGCTGTTCGAAAGCGCGGCCAAGAGTTTTTCGCAAACCGTGACGGACGAACGCCTGAACCAGAGCCGCCGCCTGATGCGCGAAGCCCCGGACCGGCTGATCGCCGACATCGCGACCGCCTGCGGCTTCGACAGCCTCGCGACCTATTACAGGGTCTTCAACGCCGCCTATGGGATGGCCCCCGGCGACTTCCGCGCCCAGGGTCCGGAAGTGCGTTAGCCGACGTTTGGACAGCTCCGGCCGACCGCTGGATTGGGCGGAAAACCGCAGCCTCGCCCGCTATTTGAGCGAAAACCTCAGGTTTTTTAGGGCCTTCCCGCGGCTGCTCCATTGACTTTGGCCGATTCCCCCCTATGTTCCGGGTCGACGCGGCTCGGTATCGAAGAGCGATTCCTGAGCTTGGCGCTTTGTTCGCGTGAGTCAGCACCCCCAGCTTCTTTGAGAGCGCGCCGTTTTGGGGTGGAACGCGACAGCCTTATTACCCTCGAATCCGAACGGCGGTTTCGACCAGAGGCTCAATGTCTTTTACCCATCTCGGACTATCCGAAAAAGTCCTCGCCGCAGTGGCGGCCACCGGTTACACCACCCCCACCCCCATTCAGGAACAGGCGATCCCTCACGTCCTTGCTCGCAAGGACGTTCTCGGCATCGCCCAGACCGGCACCGGCAAGACCGCCGCCTTCGTGCTGCCGATGCTCACCATTCTCGAAAAGGGCCGCGCCCGGGCGCGCATGCCGCGCACGCTGATCCTTGAGCCGACCCGCGAACTCGCGGCGCAGGTGAAGGAAAACTTCGACCGCTACGGCGTGGGCCAGAAACTCAACGTCGCCCTCCTGATCGGCGGTGTTTCCTTCGGCGACCAGGATGCCAAGCTGACGCGCGGTGTCGATGTGCTGATCGCCACTCCCGGCCGCCTGCTCGACCACACGGAGCGCGGCGGCCTGCTGCTCACCGGCGTCGAGCTGCTCGTCATCGACGAAGCCGACCGCATGCTGGACATGGGCTTCATTCCCGACATCGAGCGCGTCTGCAAGCTCGTCCCGTTCACGCGGCAGACCCTGTTCTTCACCGCGACCATGCCGCCGGAGATCCGGCGCATCACCGAAACCTTTTTGCACAATCCGCAGAAGATCGAGGTATCGAAGCCCGCCACCACCGCTGTCACGGTTACGCAGTGTCAGGTCCCGGCCGGGCGCGAGGCGCACGAGAAGCGCGAGCTGCTTCGCCGACTGCTCCGCGAGGCCAAGGATCTCCAGAACGCGATCATCTTCTGCAATCGCAAGCGCGATGTCGCCGTCGTTCATAAATCGCTGCAAAAGCACGGCTTCAGCGTCGGCGCGTTGCACGGCGACATGGATCAGTCGGCCCGCACGGCGGCGCTCGAACAGTTCCGCAAGGGCGAGCTGCCGCTGCTGGTCGCATCCGACGTCGCCGCCCGCGGCCTCGACATCCCCGAGGTCAGCCACGTCTTCAATTTCGACGTTCCCCACCATCCCGACGACTATGTCCACCGCGTCGGCCGCACCGGTCGCGCAGGCCGGTCCGGCATGGCGATCTCGCTCGTCACGCCGCCCGACCAGAAGTCGATGGTGGCGATCGAGAAGCTGATCGGACAGAGCATTCCGCGCGCCGAAGGCGATTTCGAAGTCCGCACCGATGCTTCCGATGCGAGCGAGCGTCCGCGCGAGCAGCGCGGCCGTGAACGTTCACGCGGCGGACGCGGCAAGCCGCAACGCGGTCGCGAGCGCAGCCAGGAGCCGCGCGAAGCGCGTGGCGAGGCACAGCCTTCAGCCGAAGCACGGTCCGCTCCCGAAGCAAGGCCCGCTTCCGAAGCAAGGCCCGCGCGCGAGGCAAGGCCTCCGCGTGAAGCCAGATCTTCGCGTGAAGGCAGACCTTCGCGTGAAGCCAGACCTTCGCGTGAAGCCAGGCCTCCGCGCGAAGCCAAGCCATCATCCGAGCCGCGTGACGGTGCGCGCGAGCAGGCCAATCCGTCGCATGTGCCGTCGATCGGCCGTCCCGAGCCGCGCCGCCAACGCGAGGCCGACAGCGAGCCGGGCGACCACTCGCATCTGCCGGCCTTTCTGCTGCGTCCGGTTCGCTCCCCAGCCGGCGCCTGAAGCCCGATGCGCGCCCGGCTTTGGTTGAAATAAAGCTTGCGCGCACTTTTCTGGACGTATTCGTGGACGTATATTTACGGGGCGTTCACGATCGTCCGTTAGCCTACGAACATAATTTAAGTATTGCTGCGGTCGACGGCACGCCGATCGCTGTGGGGTATGTTCCGTGGTCAAGGTGCTCGACGAACACGAACGCACGATGGCGTTCGCCGAGGTAGCGCTCGGTCAGATCCGATCGCTACGACAGACCGCAATTCCCCGCAATTACGAGATCTGGTTCGTCTACGCCACCGGCTACAATGCCCCGCTCAACAAGATTATCAACGAGACACTGGCGCGGAGCGGCACGCTGACCGAAGCCGATCTCGATCAGATCTACGAGACCTACCTCTCCCACATCAAGACCACCGACCGCATCGACAAGGTCGGCGCGCGCGTCATCGGCGAGATCGACGACGTGATGAAGGTACTCGGTGACGCGCTCGGGATGACCGGCTCCTACGATGCCAGCCTGTCGGGCGCGACCGAAAAGCTCTCATCGGCCAAGAGCCGCGAGCAGATCAAGTCGATCGTCGAGACGCTGCTGCATTCGACCAGCGAGATGCGCGAGACCAACAAGGCGCTGGAAGACCGGCTGACGCTGTCGAAGAGCGAGATCAGCAACCTCCAGCAGAGCCTGGAGGCGATCCGCGCCGAGAGCCTGACCGATCCGCTGACGGGGCTCGGCAACCGCAAATATTTCGATCGCATGATCGACATGGCCGTGCAAGGCGCGCTCGCCTCCGGCGATCCGCTGTCGCTGCTGCTGGTCGACATCGATCATTTCAAGTCGTTCAACGATTCCTACGGCCATCTCACCGGCGACCAGGTGCTGCGGCTGGTCGGCCTGTCGCTGAAGCAGACCATCAAGGGCCAGGACATCACCGCGCGCTATGGCGGCGAGGAATTCGCGGTCGTGCTGCCCAACACCGCGCTGCGCCAGGCCCTCACAGTGGCCGATCACATCCGCCGCGCGGTGATGGCCAAGGAATTGAAAAAGAAGTCCACCGGCGAAATCCTCGGCCGCGTCACCATCTCCATCGGCGTCTCCATGCTGAAGCAGGGCGACGACACCGATGCGCTGATCGAACGCGCGGATGCCTGCCTGTACGCCGCCAAACGCAACGGCCGCAACCGCGTGATCTGCGAGGCCGATCCGGAATTCGCGGTCGAGACGCACAACCGGGTGGCGTGAGGCAGAAGCTGCGCACCGCTAGCTGCGCTTGACATTCTGGCCTGACGAACGACATCTCCCTCGCCGTCTCGAGGCGTCCGACTGCGAGCATCCGGAGGACTTGTCGTCTTGCCCAACCCGCATGATTTTCACACGCCGCAACCGTCCTACACCAGGGACGACCTGCTGAGATCGAGCGAGGGCAGCTATTTCGGCCCCGGCAACGCGCAATTGCCGGCGCCGCCAATGCTGATGATGGACCGCATCACGGAGATCAGCCTGGACGGCGGCGAGTTCGGCAAGGGCCACATCGTCGGCGAGCTCGACATCGCGCCAGGCCATTGGTTCTTCGATTGCCACTTTCGCGGCGATGCCATGATGCCGGCGTCTCTGGGACTGGATGCCATGTGGCAGATGATCGGCTATTGGCTCGGTTGGTCGGGCTCAGCGGGCAAGGGCCGCGCGATCGGCGTCGGCGAGGTGGAGTTCACGGGCTCCATCACACCGGACACACGATGCGTGCGCTACGAGGTCGTCATGCGCCAGGTGAGGCGCGGCAGGCTGGTCCTGGGATTTGCCGACGGCCGCGTGCTAGCTGACGGTGTCTGCGTTTACATCGCCAAAGACATGAGGGTTGGCCTGACAAAGGCCCTGGACTGAGCTTAACCCAGTCGCCTGGCCCGCTTCCCAACCGCTTTTTTTTGCTCGCCTTCTTCCGCCCTTTCGCAGACTTGGCGGCCTTCTTCGCCGCCTTCTTGACCTTGGGCCGCTTCTTCACCTTGGCGCGCTGGGCGGCGGCGAGAGCCGCCTTCGTCCATTGCGCAAGCTCCTCGGAATCGTCGAACAGGCGGGCCGGCAGCTCCCAATAGGAGTTCACCAGCACCGTCTTGGCGCGGGTCGAGTATTGGAATGGCTTCGAGCCTTCCGCTTCAAAGTCCGGGATGGTCATCTCGTCGGCGCGAAAGAACAAGCCGGCACGCAGGGACAGCGCGAAATTGATGCCGTCGGCGGAGATGCCGTAGCCGGAAAACATTTTTCGGATGGCGACGGGGCCGAAATCGGTGAACAGGTCGATCAGGAATTCGCGGTCCATGGCAGGCTTCCCGGGGCGAGCAGCCCAGCGTTCATACCACCGCCGTCATTACGAGCGAAGCGAAGCAATCCAGATTGTCGCCGCAGAGACAGTCTGGATTGCTTCGTCGCAAGTGCTCCTCGCAACGAAGGAAAAACTACCCGTCGATCTGCGCCGGGCGCAGTTCGACCGACTCACCGCAGCCGCAAGCGGATATCTGGTTGGGGTTGTTGAAGACGAACTGGGCCTGCATCTTGTCGGCCTTGTAGTCCATCTCGGTGCCGAGCAGGAACAGCACAGCCTTGGGATCGACCAGGATCTTGACGCCCTTGTCCTCGACGACCTCGTCGGTCGGGCGGACATCGTGGGCGTATTCGACGGTGTAGGACTGGCCGGCACAGCCGCCGTTCTTGACGCCGACGCGCAGGCCCACGATCTCGGAATCGGCCCGCTGGGTCAGCTCGTTGATGCGCTGGGCAGCAGCGTCCGTCAGCCGCATCACCTGCGGGCGCGGCCGCCGCGGCTTCGGAGTGGATGCTGGTGTTGAACCCGACGATATCTGTGTCATGTCAGTGATGTGGTCCGTTGCCGAGCGAATTCAATGCCAAGGATCTAACGAGTATCTAAAGCCAGAGGGTTACGCGTCACCACATGTTGAGCACGAGGCGGGCCTCGTCGCTCATGCGTTCCGGCGTCCAGGCTGGCTCCCAGACCACCTTGACGTCGACCACGCCGACGCCGGGGACGCTGGCGACCGCGTTCTCGACCATCGTCGGCAACTCGCCGGCGGCCGGACAATTCGGCGTCGTCAGGGTCATTTTCACGTCGACGGAACGATCGTCCTTGATCTCGACCTTGTAGATCAGGCCGAGCTCGTAGATATCGGCCGGGATTTCCGGGTCGAACACGGTCTTGAGCCCGGCGATGATCTCGGTGGTCAAACGCTCGGTCTCCTCAGGCGGCAGTGCCGACTGGGTTTCCATCGGATTGGCTTTGATTTCGGCCGTGTCACTCATGCGAACAAATCCCGCGCCTTCAACAGCGCCTGTGCCAGATGATCGACTTCTTCCCGCGTATTATACATGCCGAACGACGCTCGGCATGTGGCTGTGACGTTGAACCGCTCTAAAAGCGGCATCACGCAATGGGTGCCGGCGCGCACCGCGATGCCCTGGCGGTCGATCACGGTGGCGACGTCATGGGCGTGGGCGCCTTTGAGCTCAAAAGAGATCACCGGGCCCTTGCCCCGTGCCGTGCCGATCAGCCGCAGCGAATTGATCTCGCGCAGCTTGTCCTGGGCGTAGGTGACGAGATCGTGCTCGTGCGCGGCGATACGCTCCTTGCCGATCGAATTGACGTAGTCGATGGCGGCGCCAAGCCCGACGGCCTCGACGATCGCCGGCGTGCCGGCCTCGAATTTGTGCGGGGGATCGCCATAGGTGACGATGTCGCGCGAGACTTCGCGAATCATCTCGCCGCCGCCGTTAAACGGACGCATCGCGACGAGGTGGTCGTACTTGGCCCAGAGCACGCCGATGCCGGTCGGACCGTAAACCTTGTGGCCGGTGAAGACGTAGAAGTCGCAGCCGAGGTCCTGGACATCGACGGGCAGATGCACGGCGCCCTGGCTGCCGTCGACCAGCACGGGGATGCCGCGGGCGTGAGCGATCTTCACGACGTCCTTGACCGGAACGATGGTGCCGAGCGCATTCGACATCTGCGTGATCGCGACCAGCTTGGTCTTCGATGTCAGGAGCTTCTCGAATTCCTCGATGAGAAAATTGCCCTCGTCGTCGACCGGCGCCCATTTGATCACGGCACCATGGCGTTCCCTGAGGAAATGCCAGGGAACGATGTTGGAGTGGTGCTCCATGATCGAGATGACGATCTCGTCGCCTTCTTTGATGTTCGGTTCACCCCAGGACGAGGCGACGAGGTTGATTGCCTCGGTCGCATTGCGGGTGAAGATCACTTCCTCGGTCCGGGCAGCGTTGATGAACTGCGCCACCTTGGTGCGGCCGCCCTCATAGGCTTCGGTCGCGGCGTTGGCGAGATAATGCAGGCCGCGGTGCACGTTGGCGTATTCGGAGGTGTAGGCCTGCGTCATGCGATCGAGCACGGCGCTCGGCTTCTGCGCAGAAGCCGCGTTATCGAGATAGACCAGCGGCTTGCCGTAGATCTGCATGGCCAGCGCCGGAAAATCCTGGCGCACGCGCGCGACGTCGTAAGAGCCGTTCTTGACTGCCGGATGCGTGCTCATTGGCGCCGCTCCAGCCAGCGCTCGGCAATGCCGATCACGTGCTCGCGCAGATCATCGTCGGCGATCTGCTCGATCGCCTCGCCGACGAAAGCCTGGATCAGCAGCGCCTGGGCCTGCTTCTCCGGCAGACCGCGCGCCTTCAGATAGAACAGGAGGCTGTCGTCGAGCGCACCGGCGGTGGCGCCGTGACCGCAGGAGACGTCGTCAGCAAAGATCTCGAGCTCGGGCTTGTTGTCGGCTTCCGCCTCGTCCGAGAGCAGCAACGCACGGATCATCATCTTGCCGTCGGTCTTCTGTGCATCGGGACGAACGATGATGCGGCCCTGGAACACCGAATGGGCGCGATCGTCGATCACGGCACGGAAAACTTCGCGGCTCACACAATTCGGCACGGCGTGGTCGACCACCAGCGTCGTGTCGCCATGCTCGGTCTTCTGCAACAGGTTCACGCCGTTGACGGAGAGCTCGCTGCCCTCACCCGCCAGCGTGATGAAACCCTGCAGGCGGCTGACCGCAGCACCGGTCGTCATGTTGAAGAAATTGAGCTTCGTGTTCGCACCGATCGCGACGAACTGCGAGGTGATGTTCACCGCATCCGGCGAATCATCCAACAGGCGGATATGCGCGACGTCGGCGTTGTCGCCGACCGAGAGGATGACGGCATCGCTGACCTGGTAAGCCTTGGCGCCGGCCGCGACGAAGCTTTCGATGATGGTGGCACGAGCGCCCTTCCCGACCGCGACCTGCGAGCGGGTGAACGTCGACGCGGAAGAGGTGATCGCGATGTGGATGATCTGGATCGGCGCGGAGAGCTGCACGCCGTCGGCGATATCAAGAACGACACCGTCGGTCGCCATAGCCGCGTTCAGCGCGATCACCGCATCGGTGGCCGCGGTCTTCAACAGACCGGAATCCTTCTCCAGCGTCTCCCGCAAGGTCTTAACGCTCACCTCGGAGGCCAGCGCCTTGACGTCCGAGAGATCGGGAGCGAACACGCCGTCCACCAGCACCAGCTTGCGGGCGCCCGCGATCGCGTGCGCTTTCACGGCGTTCGCGGCGCGCTTCAACGCAGCCGCATCGGGCGCAGCCGCAAGCGGCAGCACCTCGCCGACCAGCGCGCGCAGATCGGTGTATTTCCATTCCTCGATCCGGCGGTGCGGCAGGCCCAGACGCTCATAGGTCTCGAACGCCTCGCGCCGCACGGCGATCACGGAAGGCGAACCCGGCAGACGGCCTTCGGCGCTGGCGAACAGATCGCTCACCGCGCGGCCGTTTCCGGTCTTTGCCACAGCAACGTTCATCGCAAAATTCCTTACGCGTCCTCGTACTGGGCGTAGCCGGACGACTCCAGCTCCAGCGCCAGGTCCTTGGCACCGCTCTTCACGACACGGCCCTTCGACATCACGTGCACGACGTCAGGCACGATGTAGTTGAGCAGCCGCTGATAGTGGGTGATGACGACCATCGCGCGCTTGGGCGAATGCAGCGCGTTGACGCCGTCGGCTGCGATGCGCAGCGCGTCGATGTCGAGGCCGGAATCCATCTCGTCGAGGATGCACAGGCTCGGCTCGAACAGCGCCATCTGCAGCACCTCGTTGCGCTTCTTCTCGCCGCCGGAGAAGCCGACATTGACGCCGCGCTTGAGCATGTCCTGCGGGATGTTCAACGACTTCGAGACGTCGCGGACTTTCTTCAAAAAGTCTGGCGTCGAATATTCGCTCTCGCCGCGCGCCTTGCGCTGCGCGTTCAGCGCGGTGCGCAGGAAATTCATGGTGGAGACGCCGGGAATTTCGACCGGATACTGAAACGCCAGGAACACGCCCTTGGCCGCGCGCTCGTTCGGGGCCATCGCGAGCAGGTCTTCGCCCTTGAACAGGATCTCGCCGTCGGTGACCTCGTAACCGGGCTTGCCGGCGATGACGTGGGACAGGGTCGACTTGCCGGAGCCGTTCGGCCCCATGATCGCGTGGATCTCGCCCTCGTTCACGGTCAGCGTCAGCCCATGGAGGATCTCACGCTCCTCGACACGAACCTTGAGGTCTTTCACTTCGAGCAAAGCCATCTTGGTGTCCAGTTTATTCAAATGATGCATGGGGCGCGCGATGCGCGCCGCGAGGGTCGGCGTTAGCCGACCGATCCTTCGAGCGAGATCGAGATCAGCTTCTGCGCTTCCACCGCGAACTCCATCGGCAGTTGCTGCAGCACGTCCTTGACGAAGCCGTTGACGACGAGGCCGACCGCCTCCTCCTGCGTGAGGCCGCGCTGGATGCAGTAGAACAGCACGTCCTCGGAGATCTTGGACGTGGTGGCCTCGTGCTCGAACGTCGCCGACGAGTTCTTGGCTTCGATGTAGGGCACGGTGTGCGCGCCGCATTTGTCGCCGATCAATAGCGAATCGCAGGCGGTGAAGTTGCGCGCGCCGGTCGCCTTGCGATGCGCCGTGACGAGCCCGCGATAGGTGTTCTGCGACTTGCCGGCGGCGATGCCCTTGGAGATGATGCGGCTCGACGTGTTCTTGCCGAGATGGATCATCTTGGTGCCCGAGTCGACCTGCTGATAGCCGTTCGAGATCGCGATCGAGTAGAATTCACCACGCGAATTGTCGCCGCGCAGGATGCAGCTCGGATACTTCCAGGTGATCGCCGAACCGGTCTCGACCTGGGTCCAGGAGATCTTGGAATTGTTGCCGCGGCAGTCACCCCGCTTGGTGACGAAATTGTAGATGCCGCCCTTGCCTTCCGAATTGCCCGGGTACCAGTTCTGAACCGTCGAATATTTGATCTCGGCGTCGTCGTGCGTGACGAGCTCGACCACGGCCGCGTGCAGCTGGTTCTCGTCGCGCTGCGGCGCGGTGCAGCCCTCGAGATAGGAGACGTAGGAGCCCTTGTCGGCGATGATCAGCGTGCGCTCGAACTGGCCGGTGTTGCGTTCGTTGATGCGGAAATAGGTGGACAGCTCCATCGGGCAGCGCACGCCCGGCGGCACGTAGACGAACGAGCCGTCCGAAAACACCGCCGAGTTCAGCGTCGCATAGAAATTGTCCGAGGTCGGCACCACGGATCCCAGATATTTCTGCACCAGCTCGGGATGCTCGCGGATCGCCTCTGAGATCGGCATGAAGATCACGCCGGCCTTCTTCAGCTCGGCCTTGAAGGTGGTCGCAACCGAGACAGAATCGAACACGGCGTCGACCGCGATCTTGCGCCTGTTGGGGTCTTCCTCGCCGGGCTTCGGCTCGACGCCTTCGAGCATGGCGACTTCCCGCAAGGGAATGCCAAGCTTCTCGTAGGTCTTCAGAATCTCGGGATCGATCTCGTCGAGCGAGGTGATCGTCTTCTTCGGCTTGGGAGCCGAATAGTAATAGAGGTCCTGGAAGTCGATCTTAGGATAGTCGACGCGGGCCCACGTCGGCTCGGTCATGGTCAGCCAGCGCCGATAGGCTTCGAGCCGCCACTGGAGCATCCAGGCGGGTTCGTTCTTCTTCTCGGAGATGAACTTGACGGTCTCTTCCGACAGCCCCTTGGGGGCCTTGTCGGACTCGATCAGGGTCTCAAATCCATAACGATACTGATCGACGTCGATGCGCTTCACGCGCTCGACCGTCTCTTGCACGGCTGGCATTCTATCCTCCGCTCGCGGTTTCAAGGACCGCGGTGGATCATCAAACTCGGACGACTATTACGATGTTTCTTGGCGGGACGCACGCGCTTAGAACCGTTCAAGCCGTGTTTCATCGCTTATCCCTTAAGTAGGGTATTACCGAGCTTTCGCCAAGCCTCTAACGCCCTGTTGATGTCATCCGGCTCCGTGGACCAGCCCAGACTTAGACGCACCGCTCCCTGCGCGACGGTGGGATCATACCCCATCGCCGACAGCACGTGGGACGGCTGCACCTTGCCCGAGGAACAGGCAGAGCCCGAGGACACGGCGACGCCCTCGAGGTCGAAGCCAATCACCGCGGTCTCGGCTTTCAAGCCGGGAGCCGTGAAAAGAACGGTATTTGGCAACCGCTTGACGTCGTCTGAGAAGACCGTGGCGCCGGCCATGGAGCGAATGCCATTTTCCAAGCGATCTCTGAGGGTTGCCATGCGCTCCGCATCTTCCGGCAAAGCCTGAAGGGCAACCCGCACGGATGCCCCGAAGCCGGCAATGCCGGCGACATTCTCGGTTCCGGCGCGCCGGTTCAGCTCCTGCCCGCCGCCCCGCAGCACCGGCGCAAGTCCGGCCACGCCGTCGGCCACGACCAGCGCGCCGACCCCCTTGGGGCCGCCGATCTTGTGCGCAGAAAAGGTCGCAAGGTCCGCGCCGATCACCTTGATATCAAAAGGGATTTTTCCAAGCGCCTGGATTGCATCGACGTGCAGGAGGCCGCCGGCCCCGTGAACGATTCCCGCGACGTCAGTGACCGGCTGCAGCGCGCCCGTCTCATTATTGGCGGCCATGACGGAGACCAACGCCGGCGGGCCCTCGCTGAGCAGCGCCTTCAAATGATCGAGGTCGATCACGCCGGAGCGCGTGACCTTGATCTGACCGATCTCATCTGCCGGGAACCGGCCGCCTGCCAGCACCGAAGCATGCTCGACGGCCGAGACCAGAAGCCGCTCCACAGGCCTGCCAGACGGCCCTCGCAGGCCCGGCGACAGCGCCAGCGCGTTGGCCTCGGTTCCCGCGGAGGTGAAGACGACGTTCCGCGGCAGCGCGCCTACGGCTGCGGCGAGGGCGGCGCGAGCGTCCTCGACCAGCCGCCGCGCCTGTCGCCCCTCGGCATGAACCGAGGACGGATTGCCGATCAGCTCGTAGGCGGCCAGCATCGCTGCGCGCGCCTCGGCGCGCAGCGGCGTGGTCGCATTCCAGTCGAGATAGACGCGGCTCGGCATGGCGCCCTCTTAGCATCTTTTACCCTCGCGCCAATCGGCAGCCGCCGCACATCAGGCCGGCTGTTGCTGCGCAATTCCGGCCGAGGATCGGACCTCTGTCCGGAGGCCAAACAGTGGCCGTAGCCAGGCGATCCGACGCGCGATCTCGTAGGCGACGAGGCAAGTGAGCGCGGTGCCTGATATTACGATGGCGGCTTCGCTTCCGGCTGATAGCCCGCTGCTCTGCAATGCGTGCGCGATCATGATGATCGCGGTCTGATGCACGATGTAATAGGGAAAGATCGCATCGGTCAGATAGCGGCGCACGGGGCCGTCGGCCGTCAGGTGGCGTCGCGCAAAGCCGAGCACCACCGCCATCGCCAGCCATTGGTAGCAGCCATAGGCCGAGCTCGCGAACCATCTCAGCATCGGCGATGGCTCGACCAGGCCGGCACGAAGCAGAATGAACAGGACGAACAGGCTTGCGGCAACTGCGAGCGCAATCCAGCGCTGCCGTTCGATATCGCGCCAGATACCGCCCTCTTTCGCCAGCAGGAAGCCAATCAGGAACGCGGTCGCATGGTCCGCATGGTTGTACCAGTCGCCGAACAGCGCGTGCGTCGACGGGAAGGCCGGAAACAGGAGCAAGCGCCAGGCCGCGAACAAAAGGCACGGCAGGACCAGCAGCCCGGGTCCGGTGAGGAGGACAGCCAGTCTCGGGCCGAGCCGATCGGCCAGCATGGGCCGCAGCCAGAGCACGCCGGCCAGCGCGACGGTGTAGACCCATAGATAGACTACGAACCAGAGATGGTTCCAGGTCGGCAGCACGATACAGGGGTTCGGGCAGAATTGCGCTCCGAACGCCAGATAGTGCCGGACGTAAAAATCGGCGAAGCCGGCGGGGTAACCGAGGCTCTCAACGATCTGGAGGTAGGACTGCGGCGGCACGATCACGAACATGCCAAAGATCAGTGGGATCAGGAGTCGTGCCGAGCGCGTGCGGACGAAGGCACCGAGGTTGTACTTGCCCAGCATGAAACGGGTGGCGACGCCGGAAACCAGAAACAACAGCGACAGCCGCCAGGGATTGATGACCAGCATCAGGGGCTCGAGCCAAGTCAGCCGGTGCTCGCTCTTGATGTGAAACCCCCAGGACACGTAGAGCATGCCGACGTGGTAGAAGATCAAGAGCCCGAACGCTAAAATCCGCACCCAATCCAGATCGATGCGTCGTTCCGAAGTCGAAATTTGTTGCGGTGTTGACATGGTTCTCTGCTCCTCGGCGGGACGGCAAACACGGGTTTTGGGCCATGGCTGACGGCCAAAATGCCCCCGAAACGGAGCGTGTCGAGACGGTTTGGGATCAGGACCGGGCGCGAGGGGACGAGGCGTCGGGGTCCGGGACGAGCGGTTGGCCCGGCGGGATCAGTGGCGACGGGACGATGTTCGCCGCGATCGCCGCCGTCTCGCTCGCCATCGGGATCGTCAATGCGCTCTCCGGCGCGCAGGACGCCGCCTGGCGTGGCGACAGCTATGACATTGGCCGGCGACTGTTCTGGGAGCTGTCGAGCATCATCGTCATCTTGCTGCTGGTGCCGATCCTGGTGCTGGCCGTCCGGCGCATGCGCCAGACACGGCCGCTGGCAATTCGGATCGGAATCGCCGCGGTCGCCTTGCTTGGCTTCTCGGCCCTCCACATCACCGGAATGGTAGCGGTCCGGAAATTCCTGCTCTGGCTCGCGGGAAGTGCCTACGACTTCCATTTCTCGTTGGCGGCGGTCCTGTACGAGTTCCGCAAGGATGCCGTGACCGCTTTGCTGCTCGGAGCAACGCTCTGGCTGCTCGAAAGCCGGCGCGAGCTGCGGAAGGCCGTGCGGGCGGCGATGCCCATCCCGGCCGTTCCATTGGAGCAGTCGTCCCCCGATCTGATCTGGCTCCGGGACGGCACCAGCCGCATTCGCGTCGTGCCGCGCGACATCCTGTGGGTCGCCTCTGCCGGCAATTACATCGAATACAACCTCGCCAGCGGCACCCAGCACCTGATCCGCGGCACGTTGGCCGCGACCGAAAGCGAGCTCGCCCGCTTCGCCATCGTGCGCGTGCACCGGACCAGGCTCGCCAATCTCGACCGGGTGAGCGCCGTGGACTTCAAGCCGTCAGGGGATTTCGAGCTCACATTCGACAATGGGCAGACGCTTGGGGGCAGCCGCCGCTATCGGCCCGCGGTCGCCTCCCTGGGAGATCGCACCGAGCCGGTGTGAATCGCCACCGGCGATCGCCCGACAAACGATAAACAATCGTGATTCCAATTGGTTGTTGCCACACCACCGATCCTGGCCGTCACCTGGTTGGGTCCCGGCAGCCGTCGGCACGACACTGGCATGACCGGGTAAGCTCTTGAGCTCATTGGGCGATGTTCAAGATGCTTGCTTTTTGACCCTCGCCTCATGTTAGAACGCGCGCGTCAGTTCGCCGCGCGCCGCTCGCGCATCATCCGAGGGCGCCGCTCCACCCTTCCATTCGCGGCTTGATCGGCCCAGCAGCCGACGAAGTCCGCACAATCGGTTGATTGTTGAAGAGCGTCTTCAAGGGATCAATCAAGAGATCATCATGCCTGAAGTTATTTTCACCGGCCCCGCCGGCCGTCTCGAAGGCCGCTACCATCCGGCCAAGCAGAAGAACGCGCCGATCGCGATGGTCCTGCACCCGCATCCGCAGTTCCACGGCACGATGAATCACCAGATCATCTACCAGTGCTACTATGCGTTCGCGCATCGTGGCTTCTCGGTGCTGCGATTCAATTTCCGCGGCGTCGGCCGCAGCCAAGGCTCGTTCGACCACGGCACCGGCGAATTGTCGGACGCGGCCGCGGCGCTCGACTGGGCGCAGACCATCAATCCCGAAGCGCGCGCCTGCTGGGTTGCCGGCTTCTCCTTCGGCGCCTGGATCGGCATGCAGCTGCTGATGCGCCGTCCGGAGGTCGAGGGTTTCATCTCGATCGCGCCGCCCGCCAACCTCTACGACTTCTCGTTCCTCGCGCCCTGCCCGTCCTCTGGGCTCATCGTGCATGGCGAGAAGGACGCGGTGGTGCCGCCCAAGGACGTCAACACGCTGGTCGAGAAGCTGAAGACGCAGAAGGGCATCGTGATCGACCAGCAGGTCATCCCCGGCGCCAATCATTTCTTCGACGCCAAGCTCGAGCCGCTGATGGAAACCATCACGGCCTATCTCGACATGCGCCTCGCCAACGTGCGCTAAGGCCTCGTCGCTGAGCCTTGTAGCCCGGATGGAGCGAAGCGAAATCCGGGAAGCTCCATCTGCTGAGACAAGGCCCCGGATTGCGCTTCGCTCCATCCGGGCTACCAAACTAAAGCTCGGTTTTAAGCCAGCTTGAGCGCGACGATTCCCATCAAGACGAGCGCGATGCCCGCTAGTTTCATCGCACTCAAGGTCTCGCCGAACAGCACGACGCCCATGACGAAGGTGCCGGCGGCGCCGATGCCGGTCCACACCGAACAGGCGACGCCGACCTCGAGCACCTTCAAGGCACGCCCGAGCAGGACAACGAAGGTTGCGAGCAGCACGAGCGAGACGATGCTCCAGCCAGCGCGCGTATAGCCCTCCGCATATTTCATGGAGATCGCCCAGCAAACATCGAGTGCGCCAGCGATCACCAGCATCAGCCAGGCCATGGATTGCGACATCGGCGTGGGCTCAGGCCGCAAGCTTGAGCAGATGCGCGTCGTGACGCACGAGGAAGGCGCGCAACAATTGCGGATAATCCGCGCCCACCGCAGTACGGACGCTCGGACGCTTTGCCAACTCGGCGCGCCACGCGCGCACCTTCGGCAGATCCTTGAAGATGCCGAGTTCGGTCACTTCATCGAACACATCGAAATAGCGGAAGACGGGCGCGAACACCGCATCGACAAGACTGAACGCATCGCTGGCAAAGAATGGGCCTGCGCTGAGCGCGGCCTCGACACGCGCGAACTTCGCCACGAGTGCCTGGCGCTTACTCTCAAACGTCGCCGGGTCGGTCGTGGTCTCCAGCCCCCAGAGATCGCCGAGAATCGCCGAGCCGAACTCCATCCAGGCGCGATGCTCGGCACGCTCGAGCGCATCAGTCGGATGCAGTTTTCGGCCGCCTTGCGTCTCCTCGATGTACTCGCAGATCACGTTGCTCTCAAACAGCGCGACCTCGCCCTTCTCGCTCGTCACGACCAGCACCGGCACCTTGCCGAGCGGCGATAGTTTGAGAAACCAGTCCGGCTTGTTGGCGAGATCGATGTCGACCCGCTCGAACGGGACGCCCTTCTCGTTGAGCGCGATCACGGCGCGCTGCACGTATGGACAAAGCTTATGGCTGATCAGTTTGAGTGAAGCGGTCATGGCAAAGATCCCGGCGGTTGGATGCAACTGCATCAAATATAGATGCATTTGCATTCATTCGTCAAGTTCGATGCATTTGCATTGACCGGTATCGATGTAGGATCACCTCACGGCCGCGCGATCACCCCGCCTGTCATCGGCATCGGCACGCCCGTGGTCGCGGGATATGACAGCGGCAGGCCCTTTAGGCCGCGGGCAGCCAGGAAGCCGAAGGCCTGCGCCTCGATGGCGTCGGAGGCCCAGCCGACTGTCTCGGCGGCCTCGACAGTGGCGGACCCCACGCGCTCCCGCAGCATCTGCAGCATGGTCCGGTTGCGGGCGCCGCCGCCGCAGACGATCCAGCTTCGCGGCCTGCGTGGCAGCAGCGGGACGATGCGGGCGATGGCCGCCGCGGTGAAGGCGGTCAGCGTTGCGGCGCCGTCGGCCGGTAGCACCTCGCCGAGCTTCAGTGCTGCAAAATCGTTGCGGTCGAGCGATTTCGGCGGCGGGCTTGCGAAGAACGGCAACTCCAGCGCCCGCGCGATCCAGGCTTCGTCCACCTTGCCGAGCGCTGCGAACTTTCCGTCCGCGTCAAACGCCTGATTCATGGTGCGGTACATGAAATCGTCGAGCAGCGCGTTGCCGGGCCCGGTATCGCAGGCAATCAGCGTGTCGTTGCCGTCGATATAGGTGATGTTGGAGACGCCGCCGATATTGACGACAACGATCGGCCCTTCGCGCTCCAGCGAATGGACGAGCGCCCGGTGGTAGACCGGCACGAATGGCGCGCCCTGTCCGCCGGCCTCGACGTCGGCGGCACGGAAATCATGCATCACGGGGATATGGATCGCCTTGGCCAGCGCCGGCGCATCGCCGATCTGCACGGTCAGTCGCTTCTCGGGGCGATGCAGCACGGTCTGGCCGTGGAAGCCGACGATGTCGATGTCTTCCGGTTTCATCCGGTTCTGGGCGACGAAGGTGGCCACCGCCTCGGCATGCGCGAGCGTCACCGCGCGTTCGGCTTCGGCCAGAATTCCCGGCCGGGCATCGCGCTGCGGCAGGTGCACGGCCTCGCTCAGCGCCTGACGCAGCAGGTTGCGCTCCGCCGGGTTATAGGGCCGGTAGCCGGACGGCCCGAATGCCTTCACCTGCTTTCCGTCGGTTTCGATCAGCGCAACATCCACCCCATCCAGCGAGGTGCCGCTCATCAAACCGAGTGCCGTCAACATCATGGATCAGCGTCCTCAAGAGCCCCATCCGGCATGCCGATCTTGTGCCAGAGGGACACATCTTATAATGCCACAGGCCAAAGTAGCGGGCAGCAACCGAGTTCCCACGGAAGACCCTTAAATTGCTCCCGAAACAGTAAACCAAGAATTGTCAGGCGCTCCGACAAATGACCGCATTCAAATCGGATTTCCTCAACACGCTGCAGGAACGTGGATTCATCCACCAATGCTCCGATTTCGAGGGGCTGGACGCACTCGCCGCCAAGGGCGAGGTGACGGCCTATGTCGGCTACGATTGCACCGCACGCTCGCTGCACATCGGCAATTACCTGACCATGATGATGCTGCACTGGCTGCAGCAATCCGGCAACAAGCCGATCACGCTGATGGGCGGCGGCACCACCATGGTCGGCGATCCCTCCGGCAAGGACGAGACGCGTGCGATCCGCACCGTCGCCGAGATCGAGGCCAACAAGGCATCGATCCGCGGCGTGTTCGCAAAAGTGCTGCGCTACGGCGAGGGCAAAAGCGACGCCATCATGCTCGACAACGCGGAGTGGCTGACCAAGCTCAACTGGATCGAGATGCTGCGCGACATCGGCCGGCACTTCTCGGTCAACCGCATGCTGACCATGGACTCCGTGCGGCTCCGCCTCGAACGCGAGCAGGAGATGAGCTTCATCGAATTCAACTACATGATCTGTCAGGCCTACGATTATGTCGAGCTCGCCAGGCGGACCGGCTGCAGCTTGCAGATGGGCGGCTCCGACCAGTGGGGCAACATCATCATGGGCGTCGATCTCGGCCGCCGCATGGGCACGCATCAGCTGTTCGCGCTGACGACGCCTCTGCTCACGACGGCGTCGGGCGCGAAGATGGGCAAGACCGCTCAGGGCGCGGTCTGGCTCAACGCCGACCAGTTCTCGCCGTATGATTTCTGGCAGTACTGGCGCAACACCGAGGACGCCGACGTCGGCAAATTCCTCAAGCTGTTCACGACGCTGCCAATGAGCGAGATCAGGAAGCTCGAGGCGCTCGGCGGCTCCGAGATCAACGAGGCCAAGAAGGTGCTCGCCACGGAGGCGACCGCGCTCCTGCATGGCCGCGACGCAGCGAACGAGGCGGCCGAGACCGCGCGCCGCACCTTCGAGGAAGGCGCGCTGGCCGAGAGCCTGCCGACCGTGGAAATTCCACGCGGCGAGTTCGACGCCGGCCTCGGCGTGCTCAATGCCTTCGTCAAGGCGGGCCTCGTTGCCTCTAACGGCGAAGCACGGCGCCAGATCAAGGGCGGCGGCCTGCGCGTCAACGACGAGCCCGTCACCGACGAGAAGATGGCGTTGTCGGCGGCCGACCTGACGCCGGAAGGCGTGATCAAGCTGTCGTTCGGCAAGAAGAAGCACATCCTGCTCAGGCCTGCATAGGCGTATGAGATTTTCGCTGCTTGTCAGGGCGCGCCGAAGCGCGCTCCCTGATCGGCAATGGACCAGAACACGCTAGAGGAACAGTCCAAGCAAGCGACCAGGGAACGCGTCACGGCGACACCGCAGGGCGTCGTGCGCACCGCGCTCGTGGTGCTCGCGCTCTGCTTCACACTCGCCGTGCTCGGCCGCGGCCTCAGCGAAAGCTTTACCGTCTTCCTGAAGCCGATCTCGGAAAATTTTGGCTGGGATCGCGCCCAGGTGGTCTCGATCTATTCGCTGACCTGGCTCGTCAGCGGACTGACTGCGCCGTTGGTCGGACGGCTTTTCGATCATTCCGGACCGCGCATCGTCTATGCACTCGGCCTGTTGCTGCTCGGCTCGGCTTTCCTGATTGCGGCGCACGCGCAGTCACTCTGGCAGTTCCAGCTCTCGATCGGACTCTTCGTCGGCATCGGCGTCGCCTTCATCGGCAATGTGCCGAACTCGATCCTGCTGGGCCGCTGGTTCGGCCCAAAGCTGCCGACCGCGATGGCGGTGGTCTACTCGGCCATGGGGGGCGGCGTGCTGGCACTGCTGCCGGCCTCGCAGCTTTTGATCGATCATCTCGGTTGGCGCGAAACCTACCAGCTGTTCGGCTTCGCCGCGCTCGGCCTGCTGGTGCCGCTCATGCTGCTGCCATGGCGGCTGTTCGCCTCGGGCTCGCCGCATATCGCGAAGAAGACCGACCCGGATTTCGTCGATCACGGCTGGACCCTTCCGAGCGCGATGCGCCATCACGCCTTCTGGGCGCTGTTCTCGACCTTCTTCTTCACCGCGGTCGGCATGTACGCGATTGCCGCCCAGATCGTGGCCTATCTGATCGATGCCGGCTTTCCACCGTTGCAGGCCGCGACCGCCTGGGGCTTCTCCGGCGTCGTGCTGGTGTTCGGCATGCTCGGCGTGTCCGCGCTCGATGGCCTGATCGGACGTCGGCCGTCGGTGCTGCTCAGCTACGCGATCTCGATCCTCGGCATCTTCCTGCTGTGGCTGTTGCAATACTCCGCCAATCTCCTCCTGCTCACCGGATTCGTGGTCTGCTTCGGCAGCATGATGGGCTCACGTGGACCGCTGATCACGGCGACCGCGATGAAGATCTTCGGGGGCAAGCGCGTCGGCACCATCTACGGCACGATCTCGATCGGCAGCGGACTCGGCTCGGCGTTCGGCTCCTGGAGCGGCGGCCTGATCCATGACGCGACCCACGGTTACAACGCGCTGCTCGCCTTCGCGCTTGCCAGCGTGGTGCTCGGGATGATCCCGTTCCTGGTCGTGCCCGCCTTGCGGCGCTAGGTCTCCCGAAGGTAACCTGCGGGCATTCGCGTCACCGGGAAATTACGGATGGGCACGACGCGAACAGCTGCAAAAGATGTGGATGGCGCGCGGGTGAAAGTCCCTCCTGCGGTGTTTTGTCCGACATGACAAAAATGTCAGCGCAAATTGCCCTTGGGCGGCTTGCAGGGCAGAACTGAATGCGGTCCTAGTCGCAAGCATTGGATGGAGGGCACAAACCAATGAACTTTCCCTATCTCGTTCGCTTTCAACCGGTTCTCTTGAGCCTGTTTCGCTTCATCACTGGACTCCTGTTGCTCCAGTACGGCATCGCCAAGCTGTTCAAGTTTCCGGTGCTTCCCTACTTCGCAAACATCCCGCCGCTCATCTACGCAGCCGGTACGCTTGAGCTCGTGCTTGGCGCGCTGCTGATGATCGGCCTGTTCACCCGCCTCGCGGCGTTCATCCTGTCGGGTGAGATGGCCTTCGCCTACTTCATGGGCCACATGTTCAAGGGCGAGACGCCGGTGTTCCTGCCGCTGCTCAATGGTGGCACCGCGGCGATCCTGTTCTGCTTCGCCTGCCTCTATCTCTCGGCAGCCGGCGGCGGCTCGGTCAGCGCCGATGCGGCGATGGGCAAGGACTAGCGGCACAACCCTTCGCGTCGCGCGGCGCTGAGATGGCAGCAATTGATTCGCGAATAAGGGGATGGCACCAGTACATTTACGGGTGCCATCTCAGCGCGAGCCCAGCACGTTCCAGACGAGGACGAGGACCGCGACCAGCAGCATCGACATGATGAGGCGGTGAACGAATCGGTTCATGTCCGCTCCCACCGAATTCGGTCGGGACTAAAGACCCACACAATCTTTCTCCCAGTTGACGCGCCATGCGCCCACGTGGCGCATTTCCGCATGGATGTTTGCGCATGCGGCTCGCGGACGCCGCTTGCGCGGCAGCCGTCGCACGCGTCCATTCATGATTGGTAAGAATTTCATGCTACCGACGCGAGCAACAATAACCATTCCGTCGAGGCCGTGATGAAGCTGCTGAGCCACCTCAAGATCCGCACCAAGCTCGCCAGCATGGTCTGTCTTTCGGCACTCACGGTCACGGCCATCATCGGGGTGTCGTCCGTGCTCAGCAAGAGCCGCATGCTTGAGGACCGCGTCCAGCAGATGCGGACCGCGGTCGATATGCTCCACAACCTCGCCCAATCACTTGAAGAAGAAGTCGGCGCCGGCAAGCTGACGCAGGCCGAAGCGAAGGTCCAGTTCCACCAGCGCGGCCGCCGCATGAGCTTCAATGGCGGCCAAGGCTATCCGGTGGTCTATAACGCCGATACGTCCCTCATCGTCAACGGCGCCAACCAGCAGCTCGAAGGCAAGATCACCGGTGCGAAGGACTCCAATGGCGTCCTGATCGCCGACGCCATTATCAAGGCTGGCGCTGAGACCGCACAGGGCGGCGTGACCTCCTATCTCTATCCCCGCCCCGGCCAGACGGAGCCCGTCCGCAAGACCGTGTTCGCGCGCAAATTCGCGCCCTGGAACGCGACGATCAGCTACGGCCTCTATGTCGACGACATCGATGCGGACGTACGAGCCTTGACGCTTGAGCTGGGGGCGATCGGCATCGGCCTGATGCTGCTGATGGCGACGCTGTCCTGGCTGATCGCCCGCGACGTGCTCGGCGCACTCGACCGCCAGAAGAACCGCATGCAGGCCATTTCCCAAGGCGCCATCGACGCGGCGGTCGAGGAGACCGGTCGCGGCGACGAGATCGGTCGCATGGCCGAGACCCTCGAAGTGCTCAGGCAGACCGCGCTGACAGCGCGCAAGCTGGAGGCCGAGCAGGTCGCCACCAAGACCCGCAGCGAACAGGAGAAGCGTGACGCGCTGATCTCGCTTGCCGACCGGTTTGACGCCTCCGTCGGCCAGCTAGTCGGCCTGATGGCCTCGGGCTCCGGCGAACTGGAGGTCACTGCCAAGTCGATGTCGTCGACCGCGGAAGGCACCAACCGCCGCGCCGCCGTCGTGGGCTCGGCCGCCACCGAAGCCAGCCAGCGCGTCCAGACGGTTGCGGCCGCCGCCGAGGAGCTCTCCTCCTCCATCACCGAGATCAGCCGTCAGGTCGCGCAGTCCGCCGTGGTCACCGGCCGTGCCGTGGACAGCGCACGCCGCACCGACACCATCGTGCGCGCCCTCTCGGACGGCGCCCAGCAGATCGAGCATGTCGCCGAGCTGATTTCCAGCATCGCGGCGCAGACCAATCTGCTCGCGCTCAACGCCACCATCGAGGCCGCACGCGCCGGCGAAGCCGGCCGCGGCTTTGCGGTCGTCGCTTCGGAGGTGAAGTCGCTGGCGAGCCAGACTGCGGAAGCCACCCGCGAGATCGGCGACAAGATCGCCCAGATCCAGGGCGCGACCAAGGAAGCGGTAGACGCCATCGGCGGCATCACCGCCACCATCGAGGAGGTCAGCCGGATCGCCACCTCGATCGGCGCCGCGATCGAGGAGCAAGGCGCCGCCACCGCCGAGATCGCCCGCAGCGTCTCGCAGACGGCGGAGGCGACCCAGGAGGTCACCACCAATATCGGCGGCGTCAGCACGGCAGCGAACGAGACCGGCAATGCGGCAGGCATGGTGCTCGCAGCTGCGTCAAACCTCTCCAAGCAGGCCGAGCAGCTCTCCGGCGAAGTCGGAACCTTCCTGGCCGGCGTGCGCGCGGCGTAAGCGGCCGGCATCAAACCCAGCACGTCGTCATGGCCGGGCTTGTCCCGGCCATCCACGTTCTGCGCGCTTGTTGGAAGGAGCTCGGCAGCCTCGCCGCTATCGCCGCGCGAGGGTGCAGCCGCTCGAGAGCTGGCGCGTCGTTCCGGTCGAACCATCGTTCGACTGCGACGGGAATTCCTCGAACGGCGAGTTCTGTTTGCCGGTGTTGAATTCGAAGATCTTGCGGAACAGACCGGGTGCCATCGCCGAAATCGGATTGACGCGCATCACGGGCGCGGCCGGGGTGCCGACGACCTCGTAGGTCACGCCGATCAATCCTTCATTGTTGCCGCCGCCGAGGAAGATGCCGAACAACGGGATCTGGCCGAAGATGTTGTTGACGCCATACATCGGCACGAATGTGCCGCTCATGCAGACCTGATTGCCGGGAAAGTCGATTGAGCCCTCGATGGTGGCGCCGATCATCGGCCCCTTGACCACGCCGTCGCGGATCGTGAGCGCGCCGTTCTGCCGCGTGAACTCCGCACGCATCGCCGTAAAGGCCACGCCGCTCTGCGCCCCGTTGGGAGCGCCCGCCGCGACGCGATCGAGTTGATCCATGCCCTTGACCGAGAAGTCGCGCACATTGATCAGGCCTTCCCGGGTCGTGGGCTCCGACGTCGGCGGCTCCATGGCCACCACCATCTGGCCGCCGAAGACCTTGTTGGTGGTGTCTGTGAAGCGCAGGAAGTTGCCGGCATCGCTGGTCTGGAGATAGATCACCTCGCGGTTGCCTTGGGCCCGGCCGCCGCGCAAATCGGCGGCCACAGGCGTGTCTTTTCCGATCCTGCCGCTCAGCGTGAAGGCTTTGACCGCACCATTGCGCCGCGACATCTTGGCCTCCACGCTGCGCATCGCCTCGCCGTTGAAACCCATGACGGCGCCGAGCTTCACGTCCATGTCGAAATCGACGTTCTTCGTCTTGCTCTTGGCATCGTCCTTGGAATTGCCTGAGATCGCCGATTTCAGAAAGCCGCGGCCGTCGAATACGTCGCCGCGCATGGTGCCCTTGACCACGCCGTCCTGGCTGCGCTCCACCTTCAGCGACGCCTTGTCGCCGTCGGACGGCGCGTAAGTCGGGAAGTTCGCGTTCATGAGATCGCCGTTGGCATCGACCTCGATCGACCCCTTGATCGAGGCGCCGCCGCCTTCGATGACGATCTCCTCCAGGCGCGTCGATTGCGCCGTCGGCACCACCTTGAAGCTGGCCTTGCCCGCTCTGCCCGGCAGCTTGACCCAGCCGGGCAGGATGTTGTCGAGCTTGACCGAGGTCAGGTCGGCCTCGATGCCGAGCTTCGTCGTCTGGTCGGGCCCCCCGGCGATCTTGCCCGACAGCTTGATCGGCACCGATCCGCTGACGGCGGGGCCCAGATCGAACCCGAGACGCGCGCGGCTCGCATCGTCCAGCGTGGTCTGCAATTTGACGTCCGCATCGCCCTCGGCGGGCTTGCGGTAGTCGAGCGAGGCCGCCTGCCCGTTGATCTTGACGTCGCCCTTGACCTGATAGCCCTGGTTGCTCGCGACGATCTTGAGGTTGTTGGCCTCCAGCTTCTGGTTCATCACCAGCTTGTCGGCACCAAAACCGTTGAGATCGGCAGTCACGCTGTAGGTGGTGTCGGCTTTGGTCAGCTCGCCCTTGACCGGCAGCCCAAGCTGGACGTTCGCCGAGAACGTCCCCTTGCTGGTGTTGGGATCGATGACGGTCGACGACAGATCGCTCAGGCGATCGTTGGAAAGCATTTCGGCGGCTGCGGGCACCGGACCCTCGACACGGAACCGGGTCCGCGACGGCGACGGCTTGGGCGCCATATCGGGCACCTCGAAGACGAAGTCGGAAATCGTGACCTTGCGACCCGCCGGCGTATCGGCAATGCCCTGCCCGATGTTCACCATCGCGGTGCGGCCGGTCACGCGCGCCTTCAAATCGGCATCGTGCACCACCGGCAGGCCATCGACAGGGCGAACCGTGACACCGCTCGCCACGATATTGACGGACAGGCCGTCGTCGGGAATGGGTGGGCCCTTGCGCGGAAGATTCTTCGTCGGTGAATTAACGCCTATCTCGATGCGCTGGAGCGTTCCACGCTCGATCCGCTCGATCACCCATTCGCGCAACTCGGGAACGACAAGCGTTGGCCACATCCGCTTGAGCGCGGAGGCCGACATCGGCGTTCCCGCAAAACCCAGTGTCAGCCGCGGCTCGCCCGAATAGTCGATGGCACCGGTGCCGGCGACGCCGATCTCTCCGTTGGAGATGTCGGCCTGCGTCAACAGCAGCCTCTTGTGGTCGGTGTCGAAGCGGAAGCCGATCGCAATACGGTTGAAGACCAGCGGCGGCTCGTTGTCGATGCCGCCGAGCAGGATCGAACCGCCGCTGAAACCGAGCTGCCAGTCATTGACGGTGCCGTTGGGCGGCTCGACATGAGCCAGAAGCGTCAGACGGTTCGCGCCCGAGAGGACCTTGAACGGAGCGACCAGCACCCGCCGATTGGCGTCCCACTCGACATTGATCTCGGCCGAGTCGATCGCCATCGGATAATCGGGTGTATCGGTGTCGATGATGTTGCCCGCACCGACGGCGATCTTGCCGCGAAAGAAGGTCGGCACGCCGTCGCGGCCGAGCTCGCCCTTGAGCTCGCCGGTCAGCGGCAGGTCGGCGGTGTAGGTGAGATCCTTCACCCGCAGCGCCAGCAGGATGTTGGCGGTCGAAACCTTGTCGGCGCGGATATCGACCGAGCGCACGCCGTTCTCGGTGGGGCCGATCGTGGCACGCAACGACCACGGACGCGCGCCCTCCTCGCCGAGGCTGAGCGCGACGCCGCCACGGCTGGGTCGGCGCAGGCTGAGCGTGATGTTCTCAAACGTCCATTTGCTGCCGCGCTGCTGGTCGTCGACGATCAGATTGCCGTTCTTCAGGCCGATCTCGTTGAGATTCTGGCCGTCGAGGCCGGTCATGCTCAGACTGTCGAGCCAGTCGAGGCCCTGAAGAATGCCGGTCGGGGCCGTGGCCTGGGTCGCGGCTTGCGATGCGTCGGGGGTCGCAGGCCCGGTGGCGAATGGCGGCGGTGGGACACCATTGCGCGGGAAAGTCGGCGGCAGCCCCGCGTCCTTCTTGGAGGCGACGCCAGTTGCAAGCGGCTTTGCGGTGTCGCCAGCCGACACCGTGACGGTGCCGTCAGGCGCGATCCGGATCGCGAGCTCGGCATCGACGAGGTTGAGGCTTTCGGCGCGCAAATGCCCCATCAGCAGGCCTGCACCCGACAGCTTCACCTCGGCCTTCGGTGCGGTGGCGACAATGACGTGATCGTGGTCGCGCACGACGATATCACGGATGCGCACGGCGATTCGGATCCGCCCGGCCCGTTCGATCTGCGTGCCGCCGACCTCCACGGTGTTGCCGTGACCGATATTGTCCTCGATCGCGGCCGCGAGCCACGGCGTCGCAATGTCGAGATTGATGGGACCGGCGCCGAGCCGCCACCACAGCGCGCCGAAACAGCCGACGAAGATGACGACCAGGGCACCGACGACCACGGCCACGCGCTTCACCCAGCGACCGCCGCCCAGCCAGCGGCGCAAGGGACCAAACCCGTCAGCGAAGCGATGGAAGCCCGAATTGGAACGCGACAACAGCCGGCGCGCCCGATAGCCCGCCGCCGCTTCCTGATCCGGATCCCAATGGGCGTCGTCCCATTGCTGCTGCTCTGGTTGGCTGCCGCGCCGATCCGAATCCCGATTGTAATCCTGGGGCGACGTATTCCTTGCCATTGCCTCTCGATACAGGCGCCCGTCGTGGGATTGAGCGCCGCCGGGGCCGCAGCCGTCGTCGGGAAGCGAAGCTTCCCGCGCCGGCATTGCCGCCATACCTCGAATATTCCTTCTGTTCGTCATGTCGCCCCGGGAGCGCGTTCAACGAGCAGTGGGGTGGTCCGTGTAATTCTTTGTAACCAGACTTCGCCGTCGTCAGACTCATCCAGCCGAGGGCACGATTCCGGCATACCGGAAAAAGGCTGCAATACCGCTTTGGTTGACCCGCCGAAAGCGACGAAAGGAAGGCGTATGTCCAAGAAATCCCGAAAGAAATCGTCCAAAACGCCCTCCGTCAGTCCGACGGCTAAAAAGACGCCCGTGAAAGCGCGGGCTGCGACTCAAACTAAGTCCGCGAAAACACAGCGGACACCAGCGAGCAAATCAACTGGGATCATAGCAAAGACAGCATCGCATAAGGCCGCACCGAAACGGTTAAATTCTTCCAAATCGGCATCCGCGCCCAAAACGGCGGCGAAGGCCGGCTTAGCCGAGGGTCAGAAGGCCCCCGCCTTCCGCCTGCCCCGCGACGGTGGCGGTGTCGTTGCGCTGTCGGATTATGCCGGCCAGAAGCTGGTCCTGTTCTTCTACCCCCGCGCCGACACGCCGGGCTGCACCAGGGAAGCCATCGACTTCACCCGGCTGACCGGCGCCTTCGCCAAGGCCAGCACCGCCGTGCTTGGTATCTCCGCCGATCCGGTAAAGGCTCAGGACAAGTTCCGCGACAAGCACGGTCTCGGCGTGCCCCTCATCTCGGACGAGACGCACGCGATGCTGGAGGCCTACGGCGCCTGGGGCGAAAAATCCATGTATGGCAAGAGCTTCATGGGAGTTCTTCGCACCACGATGCTGCTTGGCGCCGACGGCAAGATCGCCCGGATCTGGCGCAATGTTCGGGTCGACGGCCACGCCGACGAGGTGCTGGAAGCCGCAAGGAGCCTTTAACCAATCATTTAAATTCAAGCGGTTCCGTTTCCGGAAAATTAACCATGACCGGCCCAGATTGCCGCGGCAATTAGGCCGCACGGACTCATCCGATCGGCGCGGGAGTGCCGATGTCGAAAAGTTCTGCCCAACTCTCGCAGTACCCCCAACATCACCCCCACGACCACGGCCGAGCCTTTCATCGCCGTGCCGCCGCGGTGGCAACCGCACTTCCCCTTCCGGACATCGACGACGCCTACACCATCGTGCATCACGGCAAGCAGGTTCGCCTGGGGCCTGTGGTGTTCTGGATCGTGGTCGGCACGATCGTGTTGCTCGGGCTCTGGTCGGCCGCAACCGCGACCTATTTCGCCTTCCGCGACGACGTCCTCACCCGGCTGATCGCCCGGCAGGCCGAGATGCAATACGCCTATGAGGACCGCATCGCCGAGCTCCGCGCCAAGGTCGACCGCACCACCAGTCGGCAGCTGCTCGACCAAGAGCAGTTCGACCAGAAGCTCGACCAGATCATGAAGCGCCAGACGGCGCTGGAGTCCCGTGCCACGGCGCTCGGGTCCATGCCGGACGTGACCGGATCGATTCCCCGCTCCACCCCGCAGCGTGGCGATGCCAGCCAGACGACGCAGGGCACGCCAAAGCCCTCACCGATCAGCGACACCGTGATCTTCGTGGCGCCGCCGGATCGCGAGGCGCGGCTCGAGTCGCGCGCGCCGACCCTCGCAGCTCCGCCCGTCAATCAATTCGCCAAGAATCAAGGGTTCGACAACGTCGTCGTTCGGCTCACGACCTCGCTGGACCAGGTCGAGCGTCGTCAGATGGCGGCGCTCAACGCCGTCGAGGAAGGCATGGATTCGCGCATGCGCCGGATGCGCGGCGTCGTCAGCGATCTCGGCCTGAACCTCGCAAATCTCGAAGCCGCCGTGCCACGCACGGCAATGGGCGGGCCTTTCGTACCCGTTAAGCTCACCGCCAGTTCGGGGCCGTTCGAGAAGCAGCTCCATCGCATCAACAGCACCCGCGCCGAGATGGACCGGCTCAATCGCACGCTCGCACTCGTGCCCTATCGCAAGCCCGTCATCGGCGAGGTCGAGTTCACCTCCGGCTTCGGCGTGCGCAGCGATCCGTTCCTCGGCCGGCCCGCGATGCACACCGGGCTCGACTTCCGCGCCGCGAGCGGCGATCCCGTTCGTGTCACTGCCAACGGCAAGGTCGTCTCCGCCGGCTGGTCCGGCGGCTACGGCCGCATGATCGAGGTCGATCACGGCAATGGCCTTGCGACCCGCTACGGCCATCTCTCCGAGATCAATGTCCGGGTCGGCGAGATCGTGAAGATCGGCCAGGTCGTCGGGCTCGTCGGGTCGACCGGCCGTTCCACCGGCCCGCACCTGCACTACGAAACCCGCATCGACGGCGAAGCAGTCGATCCGCAGAAATTCCTGCGCGCCGGCGTGCGCCTGAGCGCGGGCTAGGCTCGTTGAGAGTCCGCTCGCCTAGTTCCTGTTTACATCGCGGAACTTCGGAGTTCCCTCGACGTTAGATCGCAGCTCCCTTATCAGCGCGATCTTCCGATGCAACAGACCGATACCAAAGCTCGTCCGGCCAAGGGCAAAGCGAACCAGCCACGTAACAGCGCGGCTCAACTCTTCAGCGATATTGCTAACCGAACATCTCAAGCGGCCGGGCGCGCGCTAACATTCATGATTGCAGCCGGCATCATCCTGGTTTGGGCGGTCACCGGTCCCATCTTCCAGTACTCCGACACATGGCAGTTGGTGATCAACACCGGCACCACCATCGTGACGTTCCTGATGGTCTTCCTGATTCAGAATTCTCAGAATCGCGATAGCGCGGCGATCCAGGTGAAGCTTGACGAACTGATCCGGGTGAGCGCGGTGCAGAATTCCTTCGTCGGAATTGAGCATTTGACCGATGACGAGCTCGACGAGATCCGCACCAAATGTGAGCTTCGCGCCAACGCCGAAAAGGTCGGAGAAGAGACGGTCAAGAATACCGGCAAGAAGGCGAAACGCGCCGCCGATCTCGTCACCGAATAAGCGGGGAGACGCCGAAAATGAGCTGACTACTGTCCGCGCTCGTGGCCGACCTCGCCGGTGATGACGTCGCCGAACAGCTCCCAGGCCTGCCCGTTGAAGCGCATCAGCTGCATCTGCTCGATCGGAAAATAATCGTCGGCGGAGGTGTTGACCATGATGCCGGGCAG
Organism: Bradyrhizobium sp. 76; assembly: GCF_023073025.1. Lineage (NCBI taxonomy): Bacteria > Pseudomonadati > Pseudomonadota > Alphaproteobacteria > Hyphomicrobiales > Nitrobacteraceae > Bradyrhizobium > Bradyrhizobium sp. 76. The sequence continues at coordinate 883,251 of NZ_JADPIS010000149.1, read as the reverse complement.
CATCAGGTCGGTGTGAAAATCCTTCAGGTTCGTGGCCTGCTTCATGACGTTGTCACGTGTGAGGTTGTTGCCGCACTGCTTCAGCACCTGCGCCATCGCCTCCGCCTGGACGTAGCCGTAAAGGTTGTTGGCGTTGGTCTTGTCCCCTTCGGGATAGTACTTGTCCATGAAGGTGCGCCACGCGATGACCGCCGGATCCTTGTCCCAGGTCGGGTCGGTCGGATCCTTCAGATATGCGGTCGAGATGATGTCCTTGGAATAGTCGAGCCCGGCGGGCTTGAGCACCGAGGCGATCGACGTAGCCGTATTGGCGAGGAAGAATTTCGGCTTCCAGCCGAGCTCGCCGACCTTCCGGATCGCCTGCGCCGAGCCTTTCGGCGCGGCCCATGAGAAGAAGATGTCTGCGCCGGAATCGTGAAGCGCAACGATCTGCGAGTCGATCGAGGGATCGCTGACCTCATAGGATTTGTCGGCGATGATCATATTGGCCTTGTCGCCGAGCCCATCCTTCAGGCCCTTGAACTGGTCCTTGCCGGCGTCGTCGTTCTGCCAGAGCACCGCGATCTTGCTGTTCGGAAACTTGTCACGGATATACTTCGCGTAGATCCGCCCCTCGCTCTGGTAGTTCGGCTGAAATCCCATGGTCCATGGGAAATTCTTGGGGTCGCCGAACTTGGTGCCGCCGGAGGCAACGAAGAGCTGCGGTACCTTCTTGGCGTTCATGTATTTCATGATCGCGGAGTTCGAGGGTGTGCCGAGCGGCTGGAAGATCAGCAACACCTCGTCGCTCTCCACCAGCTTGCGCGCCTGCTCGATCGCCTTCGGCGGCGAATAGGCGTCGTCATAGCTGATGAAATTGATCTTGCGCCCGTTGATGCCGCCCTGATCGTTGATCATCTTGAAGAACGCGGCCTCGGTCTTGCCGATCACGCCATAGGACGATGCCGGCCCGCTATAGGGCATGATATTGCCGAGCTTGATTTCGTTGTCGGTGGCACCGGGATCGTATTTTTTCTGCGCCAGAGCCGATGTTGTGGCCAACACGGCGGCAGCAAGCATGGCGAGGGCTGCAAGTTTATTGCGACAACCCGGCATCGTTCTCTCCCCTGTGTTTTGTAGTCTTGTTTTGCTGGGAGTGTCGCAAGGTGGCTCTCGGCTGGCAAGCGCCGCGATTTTCCGCGAGGTGAAACGGCGGCTCTGGAACTATGTGCCGCGCCGCAGCAGGTTCAGAACGCGCCCATCAATCACCAGCAACGCGCTGCCGATCACGATCGCGCCCGCGATCTCACGCATGGAGATCGGCTCGTCGAGCACAAGCCATCCCAGAAGAATGGCGGTGACGGGAATGAGCAGCGTCACAAGCATCACATTGGTCGCGCCCGAGCGCCGCAGGATCTGGAAGAAGACGATATAGGCGAGCGCTGTCGACAAGCCGGCAAGGCCAAGCACCGCGAGCCATGTCGTGAGGCCCGGCATCGGCAGACGCCACGGCTGCTCCGTTGCGCCCGCGACCAGCGCCATCATTACCGTCGACGCCATGAGTTGGAAGCTTGCCGTCCCCAGCGGAGCCGAGTCCTTCAACAGCCGCCGCGCCGCCAGCGCCGCAAAGCCATAGCTGAGGGCACCGCCGAGGCAAAGCAGGATCCCGAGCCCCTGCCCTGCCCGCGTTTCCGCGCCCCATCCGCGCAGGATAATCACGCCGGCGAGGCCCAGCGCTACGCCGGCGACGCGCCGCAGCTGCAAGGCCTCTTCGCCCACGGCCGCCATCACGATCACCGTGAAGAGTGGTGTGGTCGCGTTCAGGATCGACGCCAGCCCGCTTGGAATGAAAGTCTGGCCGATCACGATCAGCGAGAACGGGATGACGTTGTTGAAGAGCCCAATCGCCACGAACGGCTTCCAGCCCGTCACACCCTTGGGAAAGCCGACGCCCTGGATACGGAGCAGCGGCAGCAGAATGGCCGCGCCAAGCGCGACACGCAAAAGCACCAACGTCAGCGGCGGCAATTCCCGCAACGCAGCGCCGTTGAAGAAGAACGAGCCGCCCCAGAGCACCGAGAGCACAGCGAGCAGCGACCAGTCGCGCGCGTCGATACGGTTGTCGTTCGGGGACATGGCGTCTCATGACGGTGGCCGAGACAGCCGCCTAAGACAACACGGCGAACAGCGCCACCCGATTTCCGACGACGCACCGTTTACAAGGCCGATGCTCGAACGAGGCGAACGAGGCTGCCCCATGTCGATGCGACCGCTAGGACGGTTTCTTCGGCCGCGACACAAGCTCGATCATCTTGCCTTCGTCGTCATCGGGCATCGCGGCCTTCGCCTGTGCGTAGGCTTCCACCGCGGCGCGCGCGACCAGCGGCTTGTCGGCCAGCAGGCTCTCGGCGAGCTTCACCGCGTAGGCGGCATCCTTGTGCCGCAGTGCCGCCGTGAACGTTGCGCCGGAAAAATCGCGGGCGACCATGCGCCTGGAGTGGCGCTGCACCTGCGGGCTCGCGGCGACGCCAGCCTGAATCGAGTCCAGCACCAGATTCATGTCGAGCCCGGCCTGCTCGGCGATGGCAAGTCCCTCGGCGAGGCCGGCGATCTGGATCGCGCCCATCAGATTGTTGATCAGCTTGTAGACCGTGCCGGAGCCGACCGAGCCGAAATGGCGGATGGTCGAACCGATCGGTGTCAGATAGGGCCGCGCGCGTTCGAGATCGGCCGCATCGGCGCCAACGAGCAGCGTCAGCTTTCCGCTCGCGGCCGCATCCGGCAATCCCGTCACGGGGCAATCGATATAGATCAGCCCGCGCGCGTTCATTTCGCGGCCCATCTCGCGCGCATGGTCATAGGAGACGGTGGAGCATTCGATCGCGATGGTGCCGGCCTTCGCCGTCTTGGCTGCGCCCTTGGGGCCGAGCCAGACTGCGCGCGAGGCCTCGTCATCGGCGACCATGGTCACGACGGCGTCGGCGTCGATCGCCGCGTCCTCGGGCGAGGTCGCCCACAGCGCGCCGCGCGCGATCAGGTCTTCCGCTTTTGTTTTGCTGCGATTCCACAGCGTCACCGTAAAACCGGCATCGAGATAGCGGCCGGCCATGCCATGGCCCATCCGTCCAAGCCCGATGAAGGCGATGCGGAGCATCAGTCGACGTCCTCGATGTCGGCGCCGGGAGTGCCGAAGGCGCGCTGCGCCAGGGTTGCGGCCATGAACTCGTCGAGATCGCCCCCGAGCACGCCTGAGGTGTCCGAGGTCTGCACACCCGTGCGCAGGTCCTTCACCATCTGGTAGGGCTGCAGCACGTAGGAGCGGATCTGGTGGCCCCAGCCGATGTCGGTCTTGGCGGCCTGGTCGGCGGCGGCCTTCTCCTCGCGCCGCTTCAGCTCGATCTGGTAAAGCCGGGCGCGCAGCATGTCCCAGGCCTGCGCCTTGTTCTTGTGCTGCGAGCGGCCGGCCTGGCAGACCACGGCGACGCCGGTCGGGATATGCGTCAGCCGTACCGCGGACTCGGTCTTGTTGACGTGCTGGCCGCCGGCACCACCGGAGCGCATGGTGTCGACGCGAACGTCGGATTCCTTGATGTCGATCTTGATGGTGTCGTCGATCACCGGAAACACAGCTACGGACGAGAACGAGGTGTGCCGCCGCGCATTGGAATCGAACGGCGAGATCCGCACCAGGCGGTGCACGCCCGCCTCGGTCTTGAGCCAGCCATAGGCATTGTGGCCAGAGACCTGGATGGTCGCGGACTTGATGCCGGCCTCTTCGCCCTCGGACTCTTCCAGCATCTCGACCTTGAAGCCGCGGGTTTCGGCCCAGCGCGAGTACATGCGGAGCAGCATCTGCGCCCAGTCCTGGCTCTCGGTGCCACCGGCGCCGGCATGCACTTCGAGATAGGAATCGAAACTATCGGCCTCGCCCGACAGCAGCGCCTCGAGCTCGCGCCGGGCGACTTCCTTCTTGAGGGTCTTCAGCGCGGCTTCGGCTTCCTTGACGACGCCCTCATCGCCCTCGGCTTCCCCGAGTTCGATCATGCCGATGTCGTCTTCGAGCTCCTGCTCGACCTTGCCGATGCCGGAGAGTGCATCCTCGAGCGAGGTGCGCTCCTGCATCAATTTCTGGGCTTTCTGGGGATCGTTCCAGAGGTTGGGATCTTCTGCGAGCTTGTTCAGCTCAGCGAGGCGCGCCGTCGATTTCTCGACGTCAAAGATGCCTCCTCAGCAGCCCGACAGACTGCTTGATCTCTTCTACCAACCGTTCGATTTCGGCGCGCATGTGATTCTCTGGTCTCGCGGGATTGTTCCGCGTCTCGTTGCAACGGGATGTAGCGGCGGCGGCTGCAAAGCGCAACCGCCGCGGCGAAGAACGCCCTTATTGTCCTAAGCCCTAGTACAGCCCGCCGGTGCCCGGCCGCATGAAGAAACCGGAATCCGGCTGCTGCTGCTGTGACGCCGGCATGCGGCCGTCGGCATCGGCAACGCCGATGACCGAATAATTATCCGGCGGCGCCGTACCCGGCTTGAAGGCTTCGAGGATGGTTCCGCCGGTCTCGCCTGGACCGGCGCGCATGCCGGACTTGGCGACGACCCGCACCAGCTTGATGCCGGCCGGCACCTTGAACGGGACCGCCGGCTTGTCGGCGAGCGCGAGCTGGAGGAAGTCGCGTGCGATGGGAGCTGCGAGATGGCCGCCGGTCGCGGCGTTACCCTTGCCGAGCGGACGCGGCTTGTCGTAGCCCATATAGATGGCGACGGCCACGTCGGGCGAGAAGCCGACGAACCAGGCGTCCTTGGCCTCGTTGGTGGTGCCGGTCTTGCCGGCGATCGGCTTGCCGACCTGCTTGACCACGGTGGCGGTACCGGCCTGGACCACGCCTTCCATCAGTTCGGTGATCTGATAGGCGGTCATGGAATCCAGCACCTGCTCGCGGCGGTCGATCAGCTGCGGCTCGTTCTGGTTCTTCCAACCACCCGGCGCGTCGCAGCCGCGGCATTCGCGCTGGTCGTGCTTGAAGATGGTGTGGCCGTAGCGATCCTGGATCCGGTCGATCAGAGTCGGCTTCACCCGGCGGCCGCCATTGGCGAGCATTGAATAGGCCGTGACCATGCGCATCGCCGTGGTCTCGCCGGCGCCGAGCGCGTAGGAGAGATAGTTCGGCAGTTCGTCATAAACGCCGAAGCGGCGGGCATATTCGCCGATCAGGGGCATGCCGATGTCCTGGGCGAGGCGCACCGTCACCGTGTTGAGCGACTGCCGCAGCGCATTGCGCAGCGTCACCGGCCCTTGGAATTTGCCCGAGGAGAAGTTTTCAGGCCGCCACACGCCGGCGCCCTGGCCCTGGTCGATTTCGATCGGAGCGTCGAGCACGACAGTCGAGGGCGTATAGCCGTTGTCGAGCGCGGCCGAGTAGACGATCGGCTTGAACGACGAACCGGGCTGCCGATAGGCCTGCGTGGCGCGGTTGAACTGGCTCTGGTCGAACGAGAAGCCACCGACCATCGCCAGCACGCGGCCGGTCCAGGGGTCCATCACCACCATCGCGCCGGACACTTCGGGAATCTGGCGCAGCCGGTACTGGCCCTCGACAGGCTGGGCGTCCTTGTACAGCGGATCGGCATAGATCACATCGCCGGGCTGAAGCACTTGCGACACCGCGCTCGCCGCCCTGCCCTTCGCAGCCCCCGAGGCCGCTCGTGCCCATTTGATGCCGTCGAGCGTGATGAGGCCGGTCTCGCGCTGCTTGCTAATGGCGCCGCCGAGTTCGCGACTTGGCTGGAAGCCGATGCGCGCCGACTGGTCGCTGGTCTCCAGCACCACCGCCATGCGCCATGGCGAGATATCGGACAGAGACTTGATCTCGGCGAGCTTGACGCCCCAGTCGCCCGAAATGTCGAGCTTGCTGATGGCGCCGCGATAGCCCTGCTGCTCGTCATAGTTGACGAGTCCGGCGACCATGGTCTTGCGCGCCATGACCTGGATCTTCGGATCGAGCGTGGTGCGGACCGAGAGGCCGCCCTCGTACAGCTTCTTCTCGCCATAGCGCTCGAAGATGTCGCGGCGCACTTCCTCGGCGAAATATTCGCCGGCGAAGGTGTGGGCGCCGTTGGAACGGCTGGTCACGGCCAGCGGCTCCTTGCGCGCCTTGTCGGCGTCGGCCTGCTTGACCCAGCCGTTCTCAACCAGACGATCGATGACGTAGTTGCGGCGCTCGATGGCGCGGTCGCGGTTGCGAACGGGATGCAGCGTCGCGGGCATCTTCGGCAGCGCCGCGAGATAGGACGCTTCTGCCACCGTCAGCTCGTTCACCGACTTGTCGAAATAAACCAGCGACGCAGCCGCGATGCCGTAGGCACCGAGGCCCAGATAGATTTCATTCAGATACAGCTCGAGGATCTTGTCCTTCGAGTAGGTCTTCTCGATCCGCATCGCCAGCAAGGCTTCCTTGATCTTGCGGGCGAAGGAGACTTCGTTGGTCAGAAGGAAGTTCTTGGCGACCTGCTGGGTGATCGTGGAAGCGCCCTGCGGGCGGCGATTGGATCCGTAGTTCTGGATGTAGACCACGCCGGCGCGCGCCATGCCGGTGTAGTCGATGCCGCCATGCTCGTAGAAATTCTTGTCCTCGGCCGCGAGGAAAGCGTTGATCACGAGCTTCGGCACCGCCTGGATAGGCAGGTAAAGCCGCCGCTCCTTGGCGTATTCGCCGAGCAGCGAGCCGTCGGTCGCGTGCACGCGGGTCATCACCGGCGGCTCGTAATCCTGAAGCTGAGAGTAGTCCGGCAAGTCCTTGGAGAAATGCCAGATCAGGCCTGCGATGGCACCGACCCCGACAAGGAACAACACCGTTCCCGCGGCGAACAGGAAGCCCATGAACCGCACCAGCAAGCGCATTATCTGTTTATCCGTTCAAACTCTGGATCAGCCCAAAGATCAGCCCAAGACCAGCTTAAGATCAGCCCTTGGCACCGAAAACAGGCACCAAACCATCGCGAATTCACCGGCCTTACTCAATACTATCAGTGCCGGACCCACGACGCTTGCCGAGCGGGATTCTCGCCGATTCCGGAACCCCCTGCGGCGTTTTTATAAAGCGCCCGCTGTGGCCAAACTAGGGCTTTTGCGGCGGGACGGAAAATCACTCTCAATTCGACGATCCCCGGGTCGTCAATATCACGTCAGTTCGTCGATCCCCCGGTCGTCAATTGGACGATCCGGCCGTGGCCATCCGCTTGGCCAAAAACCCGTCGATCGCCTGCGCCATCGAGCCCACCGCACGCGAACGCCATCCCTCGGAGACCAGATGCTCGAGGTCGCCCTTGTTGGAGACGTAGCCGATCTCGACCAGGACCGACGGCACGTCGGGCGCCTTTAGCACCCGGAAGCCAGCCGACTTCAGGGGATGCTTGTGCATGCGCACCGTCGACTTCATTTCGCCCATCAACAGGCGGGCAAAACGACTTGAAAAGGTGCGGGTTTCCCGCTGGGTAAGATCGATCAGGATGTCGGCGACATCGGTCGGCTCCTCCGCGAGGTTGAAGCCGGCGATGGCGTCGGCCCGGTTTTCCGCATCCGCCAGCCGCTGCGCCTCGGCGTCTGATGCCTTGTCGGATAATGTGTAGATAGTCGCGCCCTGCGCATCGCCCTCGGCGCGCGGCAGCGCGTCGGCATGGATAGAGACGAACAACGCCGCCTTGAGGTTGCGGGCGACTTTGACCCGGTCGTTGAGCGGGATGAATGTGTCGTCGTCCCGGGTCATCACCACGCGATATTTGCCGGTTTTTTCCAGCCGTTCGCGCAGCGCCAGGCCGAAGGCCAGCACCAGATTCTTCTCGCTCTCGCCGCTCGACTGCGTGCCGTTGTCGATCCCGCCATGGCCGGGATCGATGACGACCACCGCGCGGCCATCGGCCTTCTGCCCGGCTTCAGGGTGCGCAGATGCCGGAACCGTCGCGGGCGGCGGATCGGCAATTGCCGGCCGCAGCTCAGGGCGGTTTTCCGGAGCTAACGACGCCACGAAGGCGGTGCGCTCGACCTCCTCCAGTTCGAGCACCAGCCGCGCCGGCTGACCGTTGGCAGCCTCCACCACGTAGGAATTGGCGATCTTGGCCGGGCCGGTCAGGTCGAACACGATTCGGGAGCCGCCGGGCATCACCAGCCCATAGCGGAAGGCCTTGACCAGTCCGCGTCCGCCGGAACCGGTGCCGGCGGGAAGTTGAAAATTAAGCTGGGGCACGTCGACCACCACCCGGTACGGGTCAGCCAAGGTGACGGCGCGGAAGGTCACGGTCTGGTCGATGTCGAGGACAAAGCGCGTTTGCCGGCCGTCGCCGGCCAGCCGGGCGGCCGAGGCCGTCGGGAAATTCGCAGATGCAACAGGGAGTTGAGGCTGACTTTCCGCAGCCTTCAGGCGCGAGGAATCAGCACACGGCAATGCCGCCGCGCAGAGCAGCACGCATCCCAGCAGGATCCTTTGATTTGCGCGGCTCGCCACCGATTCCGTGCCTCCGAGCAGCCTCTTTAACGCAATAGAACCACAGGGTTAAACGATCCTTAATGACGGACACGCGAAACTCGCTGACTGTGACCGCCGTGCGACGCTCCTTGCACGAATGGCCCAATCCACGTATGTACGGAATGCTGACGGCCGATATTTCCGGTTGTGTCGCATTCAGCCTCCCGGTGCAGCGCCGGAACTCTCAAGGTTTGGGAATTCCAGCGTTTTTCCGTTCCCCTCTAAGTCCAGCGCGGTGCGCGGCAGCGAGGTGAACGGGGCAAGCCCCGGTGGCGGACGGTCCCTGGTTACCACCACGTTTCCGGGACGGTTCTGACAGCGGCGCAACCCGTTACCCGGTCCCTTAATCCCAAGGGAGCGGTTCGTAATACCCAGGCGAGCGCGCTCGCGCCATGCCTGGCCATCAGCAACTGATTGAGGGGCGGCCCCGCCGCCCAATGTTTCATACGGGCCGACGCTTGATGCGCCAGACTGTGCCGACCAATTCCGAAGGACCATTCGCGACGCTGCGGAGTGACAATTCCGTGCGCCGCTTTGGTCCTCCGGCTTTCGGTTCGGCAAGGCGCGAGAGACGGTGTTTCGGCCTTCCCCTCACCCCCGAATCAGGTGGACCGTCGCGTCACCCGGCAGCGCTGATGGCGCCCACGGTGAATCGCGCCCGCCGCCGCCAAGAGTTAAGACATGCCCAACAAGATGTTGATCGATGCCACCCACCCGGAAGAGACCCGGGTCGTCGTGGTCCGCGGCAATCGCGTCGAAGAGTTTGATTTCGAGACCGCGCAACGCAAGCAACTGCGCGGGAATATCTACCTCGCCAAGGTCACAAGGGTCGAACCCTCGCTCCAGGCCGCTTTCGTCGAATATGGCGGCAACCGCCACGGCTTCCTCGCCTTCAGCGAAATCCATCCCGACTACTACCAGATCCCGGTTGCCGACCGGCAGGCGCTGATCGAAGCCGAGGAGCAGGCCCATCGCGAGGCCGAGGAAGAGAGCGAGAACCGCTCCCAAGGTCGCCGTCGCTCCCGCCACCGCAATTCCCGCCGCCGTAGTCATGGCGAGCGCGTCCGCAGCGAAATCGTCGAAGGCAGCGATCCCGCGGCCCGGCAGGTCCAGGGCGAGGCCCTGCCCGAGGGCGCGTCGCACGAGGGCGAGCACCTGCACGCCGGCGCAGAGCATCACGGCGAGCACGAAGGCCACGATCATCATGATCACGGCCACGAAGCACATGACCACGAAGGGCATGACCACGACGACCATCATCATGCCCATGGTGACGATCATCACGACCACGATCATGACCATGGTCATCACGACCATGATCATGCCGACGAGACACCGGCGCCTGTCGCAGCGATCGGTGCCGAGCCCGCGGTCGCCACCGAGGCCGTTGCCGAGCCGCAGGAGGTTGCCTCCGACGCACACGCCGACGACCTTGCCGAGGCCGTGACATCGGCTGCTGAGCCTGCCGACGCCGTGTACGCCGCAGGCGAGAGTGCGGAGCCTCCGCATCACGAATCCGAAGCCACGGCCGAGGATGACGACGAAGACGAGGACGACGAGGAAGCCGAAGAGGACGTCGTTGAATCCGTCGGCGGCGACGATGTGCTGGAGGAAGTGCCGGAGCGCACCTTCCGCCCCCGCCGCCAGTACAAGATCCAGGAAGTCATCAAGCGCCGCCAGGTGATGCTGGTGCAGGTCGTCAAGGAAGAGCGCGGCAACAAGGGCGCGGCGCTGACGACCTACCTCTCGCTCGCCGGCCGCTATGCCGTCTTAATGCCGAACACCGCGCGCGGCGGCGGCATCAGCCGCAAGATCACGAGCGCGCAGGACCGTTCGCGCCTGAAGGAAGTGGTGCAGGATCTCGACGTGCCCGAGGGCATGGGGATCATTCTGCGCACCGCCGGTGCCGCCCGCACCAAGCCCGAGATCAAGCGCGATTTCGAGTACCTGATCCGGATGTGGGAGACGGTGCGCGACATGACGCTGAAGTCGCAGGCCCCGACCCTCGTCTACGAGGAAGGCTCGCTGATCAAGCGCTCGCTGCGCGACCTCTACAACAAGGAGATCGACGAGATCTCAGTTGCCGGTGAATCCGGTTACCGCGAAGCGCGCGACTTCATGAAGATGCTGATGCCCGCCAATGTGAGCGCGGTGAAGCAGTATCGCGACGGCCAGCCGCTGTTCTCGCGCATGGGCGTCGAAAGCCAGCTGGATGCGATGTTCTCGCCGACCGTGCAGCTGCGCTCCGGCGGCTACATCGTGATCAACCAGACCGAAGCGCTGGTTTCGATCGACGTCAACTCCGGACGCTCGACGCGCGAGCATCATATCGAGGACACCGCGCTCAAGACCAATCTCGAGGCTTCTGAGGAGGTCGCCCGTCAGCTTCGGCTGCGCGACCTCGCCGGCCTGATCGTCATCGACTTCATCGACATGGACGAGAAGCGCAACAACCGCGCGGTCGAACGCAAGATGTCGGATTGCCTCCGGCAGGACCGCGCGCGCATCCAGGTCGGCCGCATCTCGCATTTCGGCCTGCTCGAGATGTCGCGCCAGCGCATCCGCGCCAGCGTGCTGGAATCCTCGACCGATCCCTGCACGCATTGCGGCGGCACCGGCCATGTGCGCTCGGTGTCCTCGGTTGCGCTCCAGTTGCTGCGCGGCCTCGAAGAGATCCTGATGAAGGGCGCGACCCACAATCTGGTGGTCCGCACCCGCACTGACGTCGCGCTCTATGTGCTGAACCACAAGCGCGGCCATCTGCGCGACCTCGAGAACGGCTTCAAGGTCACGTTGGCGGTCATCGCCGACCCGAGCGTCAACGGACCTCAGGCCTATGTCATCGACCGCGGCGAGCAGGTGCATACGCTGGAAGCCGCCAAGGCTCTGCTGGCGGCGCAGGCGGCCGCAAGCCCGCCGCCCCTGGTCGAAGAGGCTTATGACGACGAGGAATTCGATCCCGAGACCGAATCCGAGGTCGAGACCGAGGAGACCGAAGGTCTCGCCGAGGAGCAGACCGCAGGCGAGCAGACCGCAGGCGACGCTACCGAGCAGGACAGCCAGCGCCGCAAGCGTCGCCGTCGTCGCCGCGGTCGCGGTGGCCCGCGCGACGAGGAGACGCGCGAGGATGGCGCTCCCGCTCTTGCCGAGACGGCCATGGCGGCCGGCGAAGGCGAAGAGGATGCCGAGGCCGAGCCGGACGGCGAGGACGGCGAGGACCAGGCAGCCCGTGGCGAGCAGCAGGGCAGCGCGGACCGCCGCCGCCGGCGTGGTCGCCGTGGCGGACGCCGCCGGCGTGGTCCTGGCGAGGAAGGTCTCGCCGGCTCCATCGGCGACGAGCTCGCTGCCAATGCGCCGTCGGAAGCGACCGACGCAGTCGCCGATTTCGACGGTTTCAGCGGCGAGGCTGCGCCCTCGATCGCGCAGGCCGAGCACACCTCGGAGCCGCAGGTCGCCCAGCCAGAGCCGCGCGCCGCAGCAAAGATCGAGGCAAGCATCGAGGCAACGGCCCGGCCTGAGCCGGCTCCTGCTGCCGCGGACGAAGAGAACGCCGACGACAAGGCCTCACGACGCCGTTCGACGGTTCGGGAAAAGGTGAGCTTCCTGTCGAGCAGCCAGAGTGAACCGGCGCCGGTTGCTCAGGCGCCCGAGCCGGTTGCCCCGCCCGCACCGGCTCCGGAGCCCGCGCCCGCAGCGGCAAGCGAAACGTCGGCCGCACCGCGTCGTGCCGGCTGGTGGTCGCGCCGCTTCGGCGGCGGCGAATAAAGCGAACAAAACTGTTGAAACCGCCCGGCCAAACCGGGCGGTTTTGATTTGCGAGGTCAGTTCGATGCAAAGCGTGATCGTCCTCGGCGGCGGCATGATCGGCGTGAGCGCGGCGCTGCACCTCCAGCAGCGCGGCTGGTCCGTCACGCTGATCGACCGCAGGGAGCCGGGCCGCGAGACCAGCTACGGCAATGCCGGGATGATCCAGGCGGAAGCGGTGCGCCCCTATCCGATGCCACGCGACCTCGCCACACTCCTGAAGATCGCGACCGGCCGCACCAACGACGTGCGTTACAGCCTGTCGTCGCTTCATCTCCATATCGAGCCCCTGCTCCGCTATTGGTGGCATTCGGCGCCGAAGCGGCATCGCGAGGCGATCGACGCCTGGGCGCGGCTGATCGCCTACGCGACGGCGGAGCACGACATTCTCATTCGCGAAGCCCACGCCGACAATCTGATCCGCCGCGCGGGATACCGACACCTGCATCGCGACGCAGCTTCGTTCGATCTCGCCGTCAAGGCGGCGGAAGAGGACCAGCGCGAATTCGGCGTGAGGTTTCGTGCGCTCTCGGGCGCCGAGCTCGCCAAGGCCGAACCTGTCCTGCGCGACGACCTGCCCGGCGCGATCCATTGGCTCGACACCTGGACCGTGTCCGATCCCGGCGCGCTGGTCACGGCCTATGCCGATCTGTTCGAACGCCTCGGCGGCACCATCGTGCTAGGCGATGCCCAGAGCTTGCAGCAAACCGCGACCGGCTGGTCGGTCGGGACCGACGTTGGACGCATCGACGCCGCCCACGCCGTCGTGACGCTCGGGCCGTGGTCGCCCGATCTCCTGCTCAAATTCGGCTATCGCATCCCGCTGGTGCGCAAGCGCGGCTACCACATGCATTACAGCGGTGGCGCCTCGCTCGATCTGCCTCTGGTCGACAAGGCCGGTGGCTACGCCATGGGTCCGATGGCCAAAGGCATCCGCATCACCACCGGCGCGGAGCTGACCGGCCTGGACGCGCTCGCAACGCCCGTGCAGCTCGCCCGCGCGGAAGCCTCCGCGCGCGAGCTGATCGATCTCGGCAAGCGGGTCGAGCCCGATCCGTGGTTCGGCACCCGCCCCTGCACGCCCGACATGCTGCCGGTGCTCGGCCCCGCCCCACGCCATCCCGGCCTCTGGATGAACTTCGGCCACGGCCACCAGGGCTTTACGCTGGGACCCGCGACCGGGCGCCTGCTCGCCGAGATGATGAGCGGCGAAACGCCCGCGATCGATCCGACGCCGTACCGGCCGGAGCGATTCTAATTCGCAGTGTTGACGGCAAGCACCGCGCGCGCGTCGCCCGATGCAGGTTGAACGCGCGAGTTCGCAAATTCCGTCAGCCAGCGCGCTCGGCGAGAAGTGTCCTGATGCGTTCGGCATCATCAGGCGTCGCCGGATTGTAGACGACCATGCCGAGATCTGGCCTACCATCTACGGCAAAGGCCGAATATTCGAACGCGATCGGACCGAGCACGGGGTGGCGCAGATGCTTGACGCCTTCGCCATGGGCGCGGACGTCGTTGTCGCGCCATAGCGACGCGAATTCGGGGCTAAGGCGGCAGAGCTCATCGACGAAGTCGGCGACATGCGAGACGGCCCCGGCCCGCGCTGCATCCGCCCTGAAGGCGGCGACCACGAAGCGGGCCACACGGCCCCAGTCATGTTGCGCGGCGCGCACCCGCGGCTCGCAGAAGATCAACCGCAAGATGTTGCGTCGCTCCGGCGGGAGCTTGGCGTAATCGGTCAGCACGATGGTCGCGGCGCGATTCCAGGCAACGACGTCCCAGATTGCAGTTCTGATGATCGCCGGGCTGGTCTCCAGCGCGTCGAGCACGCGTTGCAGCCGCGGCGAGACGCCTTCGCTCGCCTGGTAGCGCACCTCGGGCGGGCGGCCGAGCCCGATCAGGAACAGGTGTTCACGCTCGACATCGGTCAGCATCAGCGCTCGCGCGATGCGGTCGAGCACATCGGGCGACGGCGCGCCGCCGCGGCCCTGCTCGAGCCAAGTGTACCAGGTCGGGCTGATATTGGCGCGCTGCGCCACCTCCTCGCGGCGCAGCCCGGGCGTGCGCCTGCGGCTACCCGCGAAGCCGAACGCGGCGGCATCGAGCCGGGTGCGGCGGTCCTTGAGGTAGGTCCCCAAGAGGTTCTCAGCTGTCGCGCTCTCGCTCATCCTGTTAGCAATCATACCCTGATAATGTCACTACTTTACCCGGATAATCCTAGCGCAGATGGTCGTCTCCACCAAGCCTGGAGATACTCATGCGTGTTTTCGTCACTGGCGCCACCGGCTTCGTCGGCTCCGCCGTCGTCCGCGACCTGATCGCCGCCGGCCACCGGGTCACGGGCCTCGCCCGCTCCGATGCGGGAGGCGCGGCGCTCGCCGCGATGGGCACCGATGTCCACCGCGGGTCGCTGGAGGATCACGCGTCGTTGCGCAGCGGCGCCGCCGCCTCCGACGGCGTCCTGCACCTCGGCTTCAACCACGACTTCTCGAAGTTTCTGGACAATTGCGAGCTCGACCGCGGCGCGATCCTGGCGATCGGCGAGGAGCTCAAGGGCTCCGGTCGCCCCCTCATCGTCACCTCCGGCGTCGCGCTGCTTGCGCCCGGCCGCCTCGCCACCGAGGACGATGTGTCGGCGCAGCGCTTTCCGCGCGTGTCGGAAGCGACCGCGCTGTCGCTGGCCGGCGTCCGCGCCGCCGTTGTGCGCCTTCCGCCCTCCACGCATGGCGAGGGCGACCACGGCTTCGTCCCGATCCTGATCAACCTCGCGCGCCAGAAAGGCGTATCGGCCTATGTCGGCGATGGCGGCAACCGCTGGCCCGCCGCGCACCGCATCGATGCCGCGCGCGTCTACCGGCTGGCGCTGGAGCAAGGCGCAACCGCAAAGCACTATCACGCGATCGCCGAGGAAGGCGTGCCGTTCAAGGCGATTGCGGAAGTGATCGGCCGGCGGCTGGGCGTGCCCGTGGTGTCCCAATCGCCCGAGGAAGCGGCCGCGCATTTCGGCTGGTTCGCACAGTTCGCGGCCGCCGACGTTCCGACCTCGAGCGCGAAGACGCGTGCTGCTCTCGGCTGGTCGCCCAAAGAAAAAGGGCTGATCGAGGATCTCGACCAGCCCTATTACTTCAAGATCTGACGGCGCTCGGCACCGCCAAATGCAGATCAGTCCGTCGTGACCGCCGTTTCCATGTCAGTCGGATCGATCTGCCTGGCGAGATTGGCGTTGAGCTTGTCGCGATCGAGTTCGCCCTCCCACCAGGCGACGACCACGCAGGCAACGCCGTTGCCGCACAGATTGGTCAGCGCGCGGCACTCGCTCATGAACTTGTCGATGCCGAGCACGATCGCCATGCCCGGCACGAGGCGCGGATCGACCACGGCGAGCGTCGCCGCCAGCGTGATGAAGCCCGCGCCCGTGATGCCGGAGGCACCCTTCGAGGTCAGCATCGCCACCACCAGGATGGTGAGCTGCTGGCCGAAGGTGAGATCGAAGCCCAGCGCCTGCGCGATGAACAGGGTCGCCAGCGTCATGTAGATGTTGGTGCCGTCAAGATTGAACGAATAGCCCGTGGGCACCACGAGGCCGACCACCGACTTGGAGCAGCCGAGGCGCTCGAGCTTTTCCATCAAGGACGGCAACGCGCTTTCCGAGGACGAGGTGCCGAGCACGATCAGCAGCTCGTCCTTGATGTAGGCAAGGAACTTGAAGATGGAGAAGCCGGCGAAGCGCGCGATGGTTCCGAGCACGACGAATACGAACAGCGCCGCGGTCACGTAGAACGTCGCGATCAGGCCGACGAGGTTGAGGATCGCCCCAGTGCCGAACTTGCCGATGGTGTAGGCCATCGCGCCGAAGGCGCCGATCGGGGCTGCGCGCATCACGATGGAGATGACGCCGAACACCGCATGCGCAGCGTCGTCGATGAAGCTGCGGATGGTGTGGCCGCGTTCGCCGAGCCCCATGATGGCGAAGCCGAACAGCACCGAGAACAGCAGCACCTGCAGGATCTCGCCTTGCGCGAAGGCGCCGACAACGGTGTCCGGAATGATGTGCAGCACAAAGTCGACCGACTTCTGGCCTTCGGCCTGCTTGGCGTAGTTGGCGACGGCCTGCGCATTGGCGGCGGCGCCGCCGAAGCCCGCACCCGGCTTCACCAGATTGCCGATGATAAGTCCGATCACCAGTGCGAAGGTCGAGACGATCTCGAAATAGACCAGCGCCTTGACGCCGATGCGGCCGACCTTCTTGGCGTCCTGGATATGGGCAATGCCCGAGACAACGGTGCAGAAGATGATCGGCGCGATCACCATCTTGATCAGCTTGATGAAGCCGTCGCCGAGTGCCTTGATCCACTCATTGGTAGCGACTGACGGCCAGAGCCAGCCGACGATGGCGCCAAGCACGATCGCGATCAGCACCTGGATATAAAGTACCTTGTACCACGGCTTGGCGGCGGGCGGCGCGACCGGCGCCCCCACCATCGTTGTCGTCGTCATTGTTTCACTCCCCCTCAAAACGCCAGGCCAGCCAAGATCAACTTGGCCGGCCCTGTCAATCGGAACTGCTCGATATTGCGCGCTTTACCCGCGGTCGATCACCCGGCGTATCGCCGGCATCAACGTTGCGCCCAGCGCGTTCTTGACCAGCGAGGCCGCAACGAACGGCATCAGGCCGACCTGCCACGCCTTTGCGGCGCCGAGGCCGAGACCGAAGGCCAGCCAGCCAAAGCCCGCGGCCAGAATGAGGATGTGGCCGACGGCCATGGCCGCAAACAGCAGCATTACGCTGCGATCCCAGCCGCGCTCGGCGAGCCAGCCGGTGACGAACGCGGCGCCAATGAAGCCGAACAGATAGCCTGCGGTCGGGCCGACCAACGGTGCGATTCCACCAACGGGACCGGCGAACACCGGCAGGCCCATTGCGCCCTCGGCGAGGTAGGCGATCATGGTTGCGCTGCCAAGCCGCCAGCCATAGGCGGCGCCGATCATCAACACGACCAGCGTCTGCAATGTCATGGGCACGTAAGGCAGTGGCAGGTTCACCTTGGCTGACAGCGCCATCAAGGCGGTGCCGAGCGCAATCAGCACGACGGCGCGCAAGGCGCCGACGGTTTCACCCGGCCGGATCGGCCACATCAATGCGGCGAGAGGAGAATGCGTGGCGGTAGACGGGACGGAACGGTCAGACAAGTTGCACTCCAGAAGGCTGTCGAAAACTGGCGGCTATTTAAGCCAGTGGGCGATCCGGTCAACTGCTTCCCGCATCTCCGCAGCCGAACGCGCGTAAGAGAGCCTTATGAATGAACGACCATGGATGGGATCGAAGTCGAGCCCCGGCGTGACCGCGACATGGGCCTGTTCGAGCATCTGCTTGGCGAACTCGAAACTGTCGGAGGTGAAATCCGAGACGTCCGCATAGAGATAGAATGCACCGTCGGCCGGCAGAAACCTGGTCAGGCCGGCCTTGGGCAATCCCTCGATCAGGATGCGCCGGTTTTCCTGATAGCCGTGCTTGATCTCCTCCATCTCGGCCGCGCCGTCGAAGGCCGCTTCGGCTGCGATCTGCGACAGCGATGGCACCGAGATCGACAGGTTCTGCTGCAGCCGCTCGATCGGCCGCACCAGAATCTCGGGCACGACCATCCAGCCGACGCGCCAGCCCGTCATGCAGAAATACTTCGAGAACGAGTTGATCACGAGCGCATGATCCGACAGCGCCGCCGCCGTCACCGCGGGAAACGCGTAGTCGAGCCCGTGATAGATCTCGTCCGAGATGAAGCGGATGCCCGCGTCTTCCGCCGCCGCGATCAGGCTGGCGAGCGCCTCGCGGGACATCATCGTCCCGGTCGGATTGGCGGGGCTGCCGACCAGCACGCCCTTCAGCGGCGCCTTGCGATGGGCGGCCAGCAGCGCCTCGCCGGTCAGCGCATGGCGCGTCTCGTTCGTGGTCTCGATCAGCACCGGCTCGCAGCCGAGCGCGGTGAGGATATGACGGTACGGCGGATAACCCGGCACCGTCACGGCAACGCGGTCGCCCGGCTCGAACATCGCCAGGAATGCCAGAATGAACCCGCCGGAAGAGCCGGTTGTCACCACGATCCGCTCCGGACTGACGTCACAGCCATAGGCGTCGCGATAGTGCCGCGCGATGCGCGCGCGCAAGGAGGGGATGCCCAGCGCGGAGGTATAATCGATCCGCCCTGCCTCGAGCGCCGCATGGGCGGCTGCAATCGCGCTCTTCGGCGCGCCGGCGGCCGGCTGGCCGACCTCCATGTGGATGACATGGCCCCCGGCCGCCTCGATTCGGGCCGCCGCGGCCATCACGTCCATCACCATGAACGGGGGAACATCGCTACGGCGGGAGGGCGCGAGCCACTGCCCCAACCGGTTCCTCAATGTCGCATCGTGCATCGATTTCTGCTATTCGCTGGCGGGGCCGATCCGTCCGACCCGGGCAAAACGGGGTGCTTGCGCCCCAGACTGGCCGCATTGTACGGCTCATAAGGGGTACGGCTCAAAGGGGCATATCGCGTATCCGGTCCGCCGCCAATCGCCAAAACCAATCACTGAACTGCTTGACCAGGAATGCCTGACAAGCCTGCTGACAAGACCGTTTGACCCAGACCGCTTGATGTTGTTCCAGATCGCATTGCGCAAGACGGCCACCGCCCTCACCTCCCTCGTCGCGGCGGCTGCGATCGCGCTGACGCCGTTCTCGGCCGCGCATGCGCAGGCCAAGGGGCCGCCGGTCCTGCGCGACACCGAGACCGAGCAGCTGCTGCGCGAATACACGCGCCCGATCCTGCGCGCCGCCGGTCTGGAAAAGCAGAACATCCAGATGGTGATCGTCAACGAGGGCTCGTTCAACGCGTTCGTCGCCGATGGCCGCCGCATCTTCGTCAATTACGGTGCGATCCTCCAGTCGGAGACGCCGAACCAGATCATCGGCGTGCTCGCGCACGAGACCGGGCATCTGGCCGGTGGCCATCTGTCCAAGCTGCGCGAGCAGCTCGCCAATGCCCAGACCCAGATGATCATCGCCATGCTGCTCGGCGCGGGCGCGATGGCCGTAGGCAGCACCCGCGGCAGTGGCAGCGCCGGCAACAATGGCCTTGCCAATGCAGGAGCCGCCGCCCTCGCCGGTCCCCAGGAGATGATCCGCCGGACGCTGCTGTCCTACCAGCGCCAGCAGGAGGAGAACGCCGACCGCGCCGGCGTGAAATTCCTGACTGCGACCCAGCAGTCGCCGAAGGGCATGTACGAGACGTTCAAGCGCTTCACCAGCGAGAGCCTGTTCGCCGCACGAGGCGCCGATCCCTATCTCCAGTCGCACCCGATGCCGGCCGAGCGCGTCGCTTCCTTGCAAGAGTTCGCCAGCTCCAGCCCTTATTGGGACAAGAAGGACGATCCAGCGCTCCAGCTCCGCCACGACATGGTGCGCGCCAAGATCTCCGCCTTCATGGAGCGGCCGGAGACGGTGTATCGCCGCTATCCCCTGACCAATGACAGCATGCCGGCGCGCTACGCCCGCGCCATCAGCACCTATCTGCACGGGGATTTGCGCAGCGCGCTCACCCAGATCGACGCGCTGATCCAGGTCCAGCCCAACAATGCGTATTTTTACGAGGTGCGCGGCCAGGCCCTGCTGGAGGGCGGCAAGCCGGCCGAGGCGATCCCTGCCCTGCGCAAGGCTGTCGCACTTTCGAACAACGCGCCCCTCATCGAGATGTTACTTGGGCAGGCTCTGGTTGGGTCCGATAATAAGGCCTACACCGATGACGCCGTTCGGATTCTCCGGGCCGCGGTCGCACGGGAACCGGAGGCCATTCTCGGCTACATGCAGCTCGCGATGGCCTATGGCCGGAAGGGCGACTATGCCGAGGCCGATCTGGCGTCGGCGCAGGCCGCTTATCTGCGCGGCGACAACAAGACCGCCCGCGAGCTTGCGACGCGCGCGAAAACCCGTTTCGCCGTCGGCACGCCCGGATGGGTCAAGGCCGACGACATCGTGGCGTCGAAACCGCCGCGCAACTGACAAGACCAAGACGACCTGACAAGACGACGCCTTACGCCACGACGCCTTAAGAAACGACGCCTGACGAAACGACGTCACGACACTGAGCTTAAGTCTGCCGGGACGTTTTCTGAAACCTGCTTTGGATAAGAGGATTTGCCTATGCCTTCGCTGCGCCTGCTTGCTCCCGCGCTGTTTGCGCTCGCCATGTTCGGCGCAGCCGCGCCCGCGTCGGCCGACAGCTTCTCCGATGCCCAGCGCACGGACATCGAGGTGATCATCAAGAACTATCTCGTCACCCATCCCGAGGTGCTCGAGGAAGCGATGGCCGAGCTCACCAAGCGCCAGGCCGCGGCCGAGACGCAGAAACACGAGGCCAGCGTCGCGCAGAATTCCGATGCGATCTTCAACTCGCCGCGCCAGGTCGTGCTCGGCAACAAGGACGGCGACGTCACCTTCGTCGAGTTCTTCGACTACAATTGCGGCTACTGCAAGCGCGCGATGGACGACATGCTCACCCTCATGAAGGCTGATCCGAAGCTGAAGGTGGTGCTGAAGGAGTTTCCGGTGCTGAGCCAGGGTTCGGTGGAAGCAGCCCAGGTCGCCGTCGCGGTCCGCATGCAGGATCCCTCCGGCAAGAAATATCTCGATTTCCATCAGAAGCTGCTCGGCGGCCGTGGCGCGGCCGACAAGGCGCGCGCGCTTCAGGCGGCCAAGGAAGCCGGCCTCGACGTCGCGAAGATCGAGAAGGACATCGGCAGCGCCGAGGTGCGCAGCACCATCGAGGAGAACTTCAAGCTCGCCGAAGCAATGGGCATGAACGGCACGCCCAGCTACGTGATCGGCAAGCAGATCGTTGTCGGCGCCGTCGGTGTCGATAGCCTGAAGGAAAAGATCGCTGTGGCCCGCTGCGGCAAAGCGACCTGCTGACAAGGCGACTTGCTGATCAGCGATCTGCTCTACAACTCACGCATGCAAAAGGCCGGCTGAAACGCCGGCCTTTTCATTGCGCCGAAATCTGGCGCGCGCGTTCATCTGGCGTTCAACAAACAAATGCCGCGGAACCGCCAATGTTCCGGAACTCCTGATACCTCCTTTCGTTGTCGGCGCGGGCAATGACGCAGAGAAACACGTGAGGAGAATTCCATGTCTAACCGCTTTATGATCTCGGTCGCCGCGCTCGCGCTCGTCGCCGGCACCGGTCTGGCGAACGCACAGGGCACCATGAACCGCGACAGCGGTGGCGGCGCTGGCGCGCAGCCGACGCAGCACTCGCAGCCTTCCGGCGCCGCCGAGCGCGGCGGCTCGATGGGCCGTGAATCCGCTCAGGAGAAGGGCACCGTCGGCCAGACTGGCGGCGCCATGAAGCCCGGCGGTGCAGCCGAGGAGAAGTCGTCGGGTGGGATGGACAAGTCCGGCGCGATGAACAAGAACGCGGCCGACGAGAAGGCCGGCGCGGCGAAGGGTGAGCACGCCCAAGGCGCGCAGGATAAGTCCGCGCAGGACAAGTCCATGCATGACAAGTCAGCGCAGGACAAGGCAGCGCAGGACAAGTCGAAGAGCACAATGGACAAGTCCCAGACGGACAAGTCCAAGAGCACGGAGACTGACACCAAGAGCGGCAATATGAACGCCCAGACCAAGGGCGCAGACAGTCAGACCAAGGGTGCGGACAACAAGGCTGCCGATACCAAGTCTCAGACCACGACCGGCACGGCCTCCGCGACCGCTTCTGCACCGCCGCCCGAGAAGCGGACCGAGATCACATCCGCGATCAAGTCGACCAAGATCGAGGAAACGACCAACGTCAACTTCAACATCTCGGTCGGCACGACGATCCCTGCCAGCGTTCATTTCCACCCGCTCCCGCCGCGGATCGTCGAGATCTATCCGGAGTGGCGCGGCTACGAGGTGATCTTCGTGCACGGCCAGTACGTGATCGTTCGTCCGCAGACGCGCGAGATCGTGTACGTCATCGAGGGGTAAGCCGGTCCGCTGACCGACCCGTCCGCACGAGCCCCCGCCGAGAGATCGGCGGGGGCTTTCGGTCTCTCGGGAGACCCAGCCCCTCTGGCGCTGCGGCAGCCATGCTTCGGACTGGTTAACAAGCAATTTCCGTAGCTTGCGCACAGGTTTTTGCACCCCGGATGAGGCATCTGAAGCCAGCTCGGAGGTCCTTCAAGGCTTCCCCTCACGCGCTTTGTTACCTATAACCCCCGCCACGCCGAAGCACCTCTTGCGGGATTGGAATGGCCGAACCAGCAACCGACACGATCCTTGTCCTGAACGGGCCGAACCTCAACATGTTGGGGACACGCGAGCCCGAGAAGTACGGGCATGCGTCGCTGGCCGACGTCGAGGCGCTGTGCCGGGAGACGGCAACGACGTTCGGCCTCAAGGCGGACTGCCGGCAGTCCAACCGCGAGGGCGAGCTGATCGACTTCATCCACCAGGCACATGCCCGCAAGATGAAGGGCATCATCATCAATGCCGGCGGCTATTCGCACACATCGATCGCGCTGCACGACGCGCTGCTGGCGGTGCAGATCCCGACGGTCGAGGTGCACGTCACCAACATCCACGCCCGCGAGAATTTCCGACATCACTCCTACACCGCGCGCGCGGCCTTCGCCTCGCTCTGCGGTTTCGGCATCGAGGGCTACCGCCTCGCCATCCAGGGCCTTGCCGCCAAGCTCGGCATCAAGCCCAAAGCCTGACGCTCCCCCTTCACACAGAACATTCGGATCAAACAACATGGCGCGCCAGCCAGACGACAAAGCAGCCGCAAAGTTTTCCAGCGAGGATTCCGCCCTCGTCCGCGAGCTCGCCTTGCTGCTCGATGAGACCAGCCTCACCGAAATCGAGATCGAGCGTGCCGGCCTGCGCCTGCGCGTCGCCCGCAACATCAGCGTCGCCGCGACCATGCCGATGCAGATGGCGGCTGCCCCCGCCGCGCTCCCGGTGGCTGCAGCTGCCGCCGCGCCTCCCGCTGCCGACCTGTCGAAGCATCCCGGCGCCGTAACCTCGCCGATGGTCGGCACCGCCTATTGGGCGCCGGAGCCCGGCGCCAAGCCGTTCATCGAGGTTGGCAGCAAGGTCTCGGTCGGCCAGACGCTGCTGATCATCGAAGCCATGAAGACCATGAACCAGATTCCCTCGCCGCGCGCCGGCACGGTGACGCAGATCGTGATCGAGGACGGCCAGCCGGTCGAGTACGGCGAGCCACTCGTGATCATTGAGTGACGTTCGAGGGCGGTCTCATCGCCCTCGCCGCTTTCCGCGCGTCAGTCCAATAAGGACACCATGTTCGACAAGATCCTCATAGCCAATCGCGGCGAGATCGCCCTTCGCATCCTCAGGGCCTGCAAGGAGCTCGGGATCGCGACCGTCGCCGTGCATTCCACCGCCGACGCCGATGCCATGCATGTGCGCCTGTCGGACGAGAGCGTGTGCATCGGGCCGCCGGCGTCCAAGGACAGCTATCTCAACGTGCCCGCGCTGCTCGCGGCCTGCGAGATCACCGGCGCCGATGCCGTGCATCCCGGCTACGGCTTCCTGTCGGAGAACGCGCGCTTCGCCGAAATCCTCGCCGAGCATAATCTGCATTTCATCGGCCCGAAGGCCGAGCACATCCGCCTGATGGGCGACAAGATCGAGGCCAAGAGGACTGCCAAGAAGCTCGGCATTCCCGTGGTGCCCGGCTCCGACGGAGGGGTCGGCCCCAACGACGACGCGATGGCGATCGCCAGGAAGATCGGCTTCCCCGTGCTGGTCAAGGCCGCGGCGGGCGGCGGCGGCCGCGGCATGAAGGTGGCCGAGAGCGAGGCCGATCTTCAGGTCGCGCTGTCGACGGCTGCCAACGAGGCCAAATCCGCTTTCGGCGATGCCTCCGTCTACCTCGAGAAATATCTGCAGAAGCCGCGTCACATCGAGATCCAGATCCTCGGCGACGGCCGCGGCGGCGCGATTCATCTCGGCGAACGCGACTGCTCGCTGCAGCGACGCCACCAGAAGGTTTGGGAGGAAGGCCCCTCGCCCGTGCTGACCGCGGCTGCACGCGCCAAGATCGGCGAGACCTGCGCCAAGGCGATGCGCGAGATGAAATATCTCGGCGTCGGCACTATCGAATTCCTGTTCGAGGACGGCGAGTTCTACTTCATCGAGATGAACACGCGCATCCAGGTCGAGCATCCCGTCACCGAGAGCATCACCGACATCGACCTCGTGCTGGAGCAGATCCGCATCGCCGCCGGCGGCGACCTGCCGGCGAGGCAGGAAGAGGTCCAGGTCATCGGCCACGCGATCGAGTGCCGCATCAACGCCGAGAATCCGCAGACCTTTCGTCCTTCGCCCGGCCGCATCACGCAATATCACCCGCCCGGCGGGCTCGGTGTGCGGATCGATTCCGCCGTCTATCAGGGCTACACGATCCCGCCTTATTACGACTCGCTGGTCGGCAAGCTGATCGTGCACGGCAAGACCCGCGGCGAGTGCCTGATGCGGCTGCGCCGGGCGCTGGACGAGATGGTGGTCGAGGGGATCGAGACCACGCTGCCGCTGTTCCGCGCTCTGGTGCGCGAAGACGACATCATCAACGGCGACTACCACATCCACTGGCTGGAACAATATCTTGCCGGCAAGGCGGAACCCGCCCCGAAGTAGCCGTCCCTCCGCATGGAACCCTTTGGCCCCAATCGCGTTTGGGACGATGGGGACAGTTCCGAGGGGGCGTTTTGAAGTCCGGCAATCCTGATCGAGCGAGACCGTCGTGACCGCTGACGCGCAGCGACGGCGTACATTTTGGCAGATCCTGCTGTTCGCAGCGGGACTCCTGGTGCTGACCGTGATCAGCGCCGGCTCCGTCTACCTCGTCAACAAGGCGAGAGACGACAGCAAATGGGTGGTTCACACCATCGAGGCGGAGAACCAGATCAACGCCCTCCTGCTGGAAATCCGGCGGGCCGAGAGCGCCGCCCGCGGCTACCTTCTGACACAGGGGACGGATTTCAAGGTCGAGCATGACAAGGCCGTGGCGGCCGTCATCCCCGCTCTCGACAAGCTCACGCGCCTGATCGGCGACAACCCGGCGCAACGCCAAAGCATCGAGAAGCTGAGCGCGGCGATCGAGACCAGGCTCGGGCAGTTCGCGCAGGAGATGGATTTCATCCGGCGGGGTGAGCCGGAGAAGGCCGCAGCGCTGGTCCGCGAGATCGCCTCCACGGACGCAACAGCCGTGATCGCCAATGTCGCGACGGGGATGATTCAGGAGGAGGAGCGGCTGTTCCGGCTCCGAACGGTCAATTCGGATCGCAGCCAGACCCTCGCCGCGTCGATGACCGGCATCGGCTCCGGCCTCGTCGTGCTGCTGGCGCTGATATCGATCTGGCTGGTGCGGCGCTCGGCCGGTGCCCGTGACGATGCCGAGGCGCGCCTGCGCGACGCCAACGTCAACCTGGAGGCCGTGGTCGACGAACGCACGGCCGATCTGCGCGAAGCCAACAACGAGATCCAGCGCTTTGCCTATATCGTCAGCCACGATCTGCGCTCGCCTCTCGTCAACATCATGGGCTTCACCAGCGAACTCGAAGAGCTCGGCGGCGACATTTTCCGCCGTATCGGCGGCCTTACCCACGTCCCGGCCGACGGGCCGCCGCTGCCGGACGGCGAGATCGCGCTCGAAGGTCCCGACAAGCAGCTCTCAGCGGATTTTTCCGAAGCGCTGGGCTTCATCAAGTCGTCGATCGCGAAAATGGATCGCCTGATCTCGGCGATCCTCAATCTCACCCGCGAGGGCCGGCGCGAGTTCCAGCCGGAAAAGATCGACACCGCCGAGCTGATCGAAGCGATCGTATCGACGCTGGCGCATCAGGCCGCCGAGGCGCAGGCGGAGATCCAAGTCGCCCCCCTGCCCAATCTCGTCAGCGACCGCCTGGCGCTGGAGCAGATCTTCTCCAATCTGATCGACAACGCCATCAAATATCTCAAGCCCGGCGTCCCCGGCGAGATCAGAATCCGCGGGCGCACCAAGCTCGGCTACGCTATCTTCGAGATCAGCGATAACGGCCGCGGCATCGACCCCAAGGACCACCAGCGGATCTTCGACCTGTTTCGCCGCGCCGGAACCCAGGACAAGCCCGGTCAGGGCATCGGTCTTGCGCATGTGCGTGCACTTGTGCGTCGCCTCGGCGGCACCATGTCGGTATCATCGGAACTGAATACGGGCAGTACCTTCACCATCACGCTGCCCATCACCTGGAACACCAGCAACCGGAACGCGGATCAATGACTCAACCCGTCAGCATCATCATGATCGAGGACGACGAAGGGCACGCGCGGCTGATCGAGCGGAACATCCGAAGATCCGGCGTCAACAACGAGATCATCTCCTTTGCCAACGGCGCGGACGCGATGAAATACCTGTTCGGGCCCGACGGCAGCGGGCTCGTGCAGAAAGGTAATGCGCTCCTGATCCTGCTCGATCTCAACCTTCCCGACATGACCGGGATCGACATTCTCAAGCAGATCAAGGAGAACAAATATCTGAAGGCCTCGCCCGTCGTGGTGCTGACCACCACCGACGATTCCCAGGAAATCAAGCGCTGCTACGAGCTCGGCTGCAATGTCTACATCACCAAGCCCGTGAACTATGAGAATTTCGCCAATGCCATCCGGCAGCTCGGCTTGTTCTTCTCGGTCATCCAGGTCCCGCCCGCCGCCCCATGAACCAGCGCATGCCCACACTGCTCTACATCGACGACGACGGGGCGCTTGCGCGTCTGGTCGATCGCGGCCTGACACGGCGCGGCTACAAGGTCGTTCGCGCCGCAAGCGGCGAGGAAGGCCTCGAGCTCATCCGCCGCGCGGGCGCGCAGGACAGCATTGACCGCGGCATCGACGTCGTGGCGCTCGACCAGTACATGCCCGGCCTCGACGGATTGGAGACGCTGGAGCAGATCATGGCGATCCCGGGCGCGCCGCCGGTGGTCTTCGTCACCGCTTCGCAGGATTCCAGCATTGCGGTGACGGCGCTGAAAGCGGGCGCGGCCGATTATCTCGTCAAGGACGTCAAGGGCGATTTCATCCCCCTGCTTCACGTCGCGGCCGAGGGCGCGCTGCGCCAGGCCGAAATGCAGAAGGCGCGCGAGGAAGCCGAAGCCGAGATCCATGCCTCGCGCGACCGCTACGCGGCCCTTGCCGCCGAACGCGAAATGCTGCTGCGCGAGGTCAACCACCGCGTCGGCAACTCGCTCCAGATCATCGCCTCCCTGCTGCATCTGCAGGCAAGCTCCGCTGCGCAGGACGAGGTCAAGGCTGCGTTGACCAATGCGATGGGCCGCGTCGCCGCGGTCGCGCAGGTGCACCGCCGCCTCTACACCTCGCAGGACCTGAAGAGCGTGGTCCTGAACCAGTATCTGGACTCGCTGCTCGAGGATTTGCGCCGCTCGGCTGAGGGCAACCGGATGTCGCGCCTGACGCTGAAGGCCGAACCGATCGAGATCGATCCGGACCGTGCGGTCGCCGTCGGCATCATCGTCAACGAGCTGGTGATGAACGCGGTGAAATACGCCTACCCTGACGGCGCCGGCCCGATCCATGTCGAGCTGACCTCGCGGGGCGACGATCTCCTGCTGTCGATCAGCGACGATGGCGTCGGCGACAACGTCAAGGCCGATCCGCGCTCGACCGGCATGGGCCAGCGTATCGTCGCAGCCATGGCCACGAAGCTCGATGCTTCGGTCGAGCGCGACCCCACCCATTCCGGAACCCGCGTCATGTTGATGTTCCGCCGTGTCCCGGCTGCCGCCGGCAAGCCGGCTGCTGCCGCAGCGAACTGATCCGCACCGCCCATCGCAACCGCATTGCGATCCTGCTATTATGGCGAGCCATGACTTCGCGCGACTCTGCCCCGTCTGAAATCACGCCGGCCGTTCTGCTGCGCGCCTATGCCTGCGGCATCTTTCCGATGGCCGAAAGCGCCGATGATCCGACCCTGTTCTGGGTCGAGCCGGAGTTGCGCGGGGTCATCCCGCTCGACGGATTTCGCGTGGCTTCGCGGCTCGCGCGCACCGTGCGTTCGGATTCATTCCGCGTCACCGTCAACACCGCCTTCAAGGCAACGATCGCCGGCTGCGCCGCGCCGCAGGCCGGGCGCGAGGACACCTGGATCAACAAGCGCATCCGCGACCTCTATGGCGGGCTGTACGAGCTCGGCCATTGCCACAGCGTCGAGGCCTGGCAGGGCGAGGACCTCGTCGGCGGGCTTTATGGCGTCAGCCTGGGCCGGGCCTTTTTCGGCGAGAGCATGTTCCACACCGCGCGCGATGCCTCCAAGGTCGCGCTGGTGCATCTGGTCGCGCGGCTCATCCATGGCGGCTTCGAGCTGCTCGACACCCAGTACGTCACCGAGCACCTGAAGAGTTTTGGCGCGGCCGAGATTTCGCGGCGGCGCTACACCGCGCTGCTCGACAAGGCGCTCGCGGGCGAGCCCGGCGATTTCCTGAGGCTCTCCGCCGGCGAAGCAATGCCGGGCGCACGCGCGCTCGAGATCATCGCCGCGCGGCAATAATCAGGGATATTAGCCAACCCCCGGGGATTTGGCCTAGCGGCCGAACCCGGGGATACCGAACAGACCCGGGCGCTGCTCGGGCGGCGGAGGTGGTGGCGGCGGTGCCGGCTGCTGCTGCTGGATCGGCGGCAGCGGCTGCGGCGGACGCTGCTGCACCTGCTTGGGCGCGGCCTTCTTCTGCGCGGGCGGCGGCGGTGCTGCCGGCTTGGTGCCGGGATCCGGTGCCGCGGTCGCAATCGTCTGCTGCGGCTCTTTGCAGTCGGTGAGCCAGATATCGTAGATCGGGTGCTCGACGCCGTGCAGGCCTGGACTTGCCGCGTACATCCAGCCCGAGAAGATGCGCTTCACCTCACCCTGCAAGGTGATCTCGTCGACCTCGACGAAGGCATCGGTGTTGGCGGCCTCGGTCGCCGGCCGCGTGTAGCAGGCGTCGGTTTTGACGCGTAGCGCACCGAACTGCACGGTCTCGCCGATCTCCTCGTCGAAATTGATGATGCGCCCGGTGATCTTGTCGAGACCGGAGAAGGTCGCTTTCTTGTTCACGATCTTCTGGGCCGGCGGCTCGGTGACGACCTCGTCGCCCGGCTGAAGGCTCGCCGGCGTCTGCGGGACTGCGCCTCCGGGCGCGCCCTTCTGCTGCGGCTGGCGCTGACCCGGCGCGCCTTGCGGATTGGGTGGAGCGACCGCGACGGACGGCGGCTGGTTTGGCGGAGCTGCGCTAGACCCTGGCGGCGGCGCCAGAGGCTGGGTCTCGACCGGCCCCGGCATCACATTGCCCTGCCGACCCGGCGGTGGCGCCATGGGACGCGACGGCAGCACACGGCCCTGCGGCGGCAGCTCCGGCACCTCTTCGTCGTCGTCGGGCATCTGCTGCTGCGGCTGGGGCTGGCCACGCGGAATGTTGCCGGGCGGCCGCAGCGGCGGCGGATCGGAGAAGATCGTACCGATCTGCGCCTGCGCCGGCGTCGCAGCCGTCAGTGCGGTGGCGGCCAGAAGCGCCGCAAGACCTGTCAGAGTAAATGTTCGAAACATCTCGCGCGGCTTCAACAGCGAATCGGGCTTGCTGGACATTCTACAGGGGATACCGCCGCTCGCAGGCCATCCGGTTAACACGGCGAATACGGCGGGGGAAGGGCGGCATCCCTGCCCTTCCCGGCCCGGTCTGGCCAGATCGGCCCCCGGATGGGATAGTCGAGCACTCCTCTCAGGGGTCAGGCGGGCATCGCCCCCGAAAACGACGTCCAACGAACAATCAGAAACCCGCAAGGTCGCTCCCTCATGCCCGTCGTGCTCGATCCCGATGCCGCCGCCGTCTACAAGGCCTTCCAGGAGGCCGGTCGGCCCGCCTACGAGACGCTGACCGCCTCGGAAGCGCGGGCCTATTACGCGCAGGCACGCTTTGCGACCAATCCCGAGCCACCGGACCTCGCGCGCGTCACGCCGCTATCGATCCCGGCACCGCACGGCGCCATTCCCGCGCGTCTCTATGTTCCGAAGGAGCCGCGCCGGGATGATGGTTTGTCGCCAGCGCTGGTGTTCTTCCACGGCGGCGGCTGGGTGATTGGCGATCTCGATTCCCATGACGTCGTCTGCCGCCAGCTCGCCGACGCCGGCGCGCTGATCGTGATCTCGGTGGATTACCGCCTAGCGCCCGAGCACAAATTTCCCGCCGCCATTGATGACGCGATCGCCGCGACCAAATGGGTCGCCGCCAACGCGCGCGAGCTCGGCATCGACGCCTCCCGGCTTTCGATCGGCGGCGACAGCGCTGGCGGCAATCTCGCCGCCGTCGTCGCGCTCGCCGCGCGCGACGGCAATGGTCCCGCGATCGCGGCCCAGTTGCTGATCTACCCCGCGACCGATTTCGCCATGACGCATGGCTCTCACCGCGAGCCCGAGACCAGCGTGCTGCTGACGCATTCGGTGATCCGCTGGTTTCGCGACCATTATCTCAACGGCGCCGCCGATATCCACGACTGGCGCGCCTCGCCGGCACGGGCGACAAACCTGGCCGGGCTGCCGCCGGCCTATGTGCTCACCGCCGGTGCCGATCCCCTGCGCGACGAAGGCGACGAATATGCCGAGCGCCTGAGGCAGGCCGGCGTGCCCGTGGCCTACAAGCATTATCCCGGCCAATTCCACGGCTTTTTCACGATGGGGAAATTGCTGCGAGAGGCCAATGTCGCCGTGAGCGAGATCGGCGCGTGGCTGAAAGGATTGGGCTGAAACGCCGTTCCCGATGCCGCCCGTTCTTCAAAGCATATTCGTCCTCCCCCTGCGCTGGCTGACATGGCTTGGCGGCCAAGGCACCCGCGCGGTGGCCGCCGTCGTGTTCATCGCGCTCGCGGTGCCGCCGCTCGGGATGTTGCTGCGCCCCTTCGTCACCGAGGCGATTTTCGTTCTGCTCTGCATCTCCTTCATGCGGGTCGATCTCGCCGCGCTCACCGGCCATCTGCGGCGGCCAGCGCTGGTCGGGACCGCCACCGTCTGGACCATGATCGGCGTGCCCGTGATCGTCGGGCTGATCGTCCATGTCACCGGGCTCACGGCGCGCGCCCCCGACCTTGCCCTGGCCTTGATGCTGCAGAGCATGGCCTCGCCGATGATGGCCGCGCCGGCGCTGGCCGCGCTGATGGGTCTCGATGCCACGCTGGTGCTGGTCACGTTGGTGAGCGCGACCGCGCTGGTGCCGTTCACGGCATCGCTGTTCGCGAGCCTGTTCCTCGGCGACATGCTCAGCATCTCGCCGCCTGCGCTGGGGCTGAAGCTGCTTGGCATCCTCGCAGCATCGCTGCTGGCTGCGACCGTGATCCGGCAGGTCTTCGGCGCGGCCGCGATCCAGCGCCACAGGCAGCCGATCGACGGCTTCAACATCGTCATCCTGCTGGTCTTCGCGACCGCGATCATGGGCGATGTCGCAAGCGATCTCGTCGCCCGGCCGGTCTCCACCCTGGGCTTCGCAGCTCTCGCCTTCGCGATCTATTTCACGCTGCTCGCCGTGACCACGCTGCTGTTCCGCCGCATCGGCTATGAGCGCGCGCTGGCGCTCGGGCTGATGGTGTCACAGCGCAATCTGGGCCTGATGCTCGCCGCGACCGCCGGCGCGCTGCCGCCCACCACCTGGCTCTATTTCGCGATGACGCAGTTTCCCATACACTTGGCGCCCTACATGCTGATGCCGATCGCGCGGCGCTTGACGGCGCGCGCACAGGCCTCGGGCGCCGCGGCGACCGGCGGCAAGGCCGCATCGGGCTGAACCAATCCGAAAGTCATGTCCGCTGCCATGCGACGCCGCTGGTGACCAAGCGAATGTCGTCACGCAGCGCGCCAATGTCCCTTGTGAATATCGAACTTCACGGCACCGTCGTCACGCATCTTCAACAGGAGCGATTGGCAGTCGTCCTGGTTCTTGATGTTCACGCGCTTCATGATGTCGAAAGTCTTCAGAGGTTTTTCGCGAAGGGCAATCAGAATCTTTTCTCGATCGGTCATTGGGGTTCCTTGCACCGGTTTCGGCGACGGTACGTGTTGTACAGATCGTCCGCAACGGCTGCATTCGCTTGAGGAGGTCGGTTCCGGGTCCAAAAGGCGAGATGCCGCGCAATATGCAAGTCTGCTCAAATATCCAAGTGTGTTCACCCGCTCAAGCGGCCTCTCCAAATCGGTGAATTCTCCCTACCCGGCCCTTGCCGCGCGCCGCAGCGCCTGCGGCGGCTGGCCGAAGGCGCGGATGAAAGCGCGCCGCATGCGCTCGGGGTCGCCGAAGCCGGTTGTCTCCGCGACGAGCTCGATCGCCTCGCGCGAGGACTGCACGCGCTCGCGCGCGACCTCGATGCGCAAGCGCTCGATGGCTTTCGAGGGCGTCGTGCCGGTCTCGGCGGCAAAGGCGCGGGCAAAATGCCGCGCACTCATGCCAGCGCGGTCGGCGAGATCTTCGACCGTCAAGCGGGCGTCGAGGTTCTCGCGCGCCCAGGACAGCAGCGCGCCGAAGCGCCCGTTCGGCGTCTTCAATTCCAGAAGTGACGAGAACTGCGACTGGCCGCCACTGCGGCGATGATAGAGCACGAGCTGCCGCGCGGTGTCCTGCGCGATCTGCTCGCCGTGGTCCTCGGTCACCATCGCGAGCGCAAGGTCGATGCCCGCCGTGATGCCCGCCGACGTCCACACATTGCGGTCGCGCGTGAAAATCTGGTCCGGCTCGAACTTCACCTTGGGATAGCGCGCGACGAAATCCCGCGTGCGTCCCCAATGCGTGGTGGCGCGGCGGCCGTCGAGCAGGCCCGCCTCGGCCAGCACATAGGCGCCCGAGCAGACGCTGGCGACCCGCACGCCGCGCCGCGCCAGCCGCTGCACGAAGGCGCGCGTGACCTCGCAGCGCGCGGCATCCGTCACGCCCGCGCCTCCCGCCACGACCAGCGTCGTGATCGTATTCGCCGACTTGAAGTCGCGCGCCATCATCTCCACGCCGGACGAGCTGCGCACGGGCCCCGCGTTCACCGCCAGCACGCGGATCCCGGGTGTCGTCTTGCCCGTGCAGCGCGCCGCGATCTCGAACACCGAGATCGGGCCGGCCGCATCGAGCAACTGGAAATCCGGGAAGATCAGGATGCCGATCATGGTCATGTCCGAAAGCGAGGGAAATACGCCATTTTGGACAGAAGGGCATCATGAGAGGCTGCTTCCGTCAAGCTCATAATTGGAGGCTCTCATGTCGTCCCCGCTCCAGATCGGTCTCCTGGTGTTTCCGCGCGTCACCCAGCTCGATTTTACGGGTCCCTTGCAGGTGTTCTCCTCCGTGCCCGGCGCAAAACTGCATTTGATTTGGAAACGGATCGAGCCGGTGCCGAGCGATTCCGTGCTGACGCTGACGCCGACCACGACGTTCGCCGACTGCCCGCAGCTCGACGTGATCTGCGTGCCCGGCGGCGGCGGCACCAACGATCTGCTCAATGACGAGGAGGTGCTCGGTTTCCTGCGCCGGCAGGCCGAGGGCGCCAAATACGTCACCTCGGTCTGCACGGGATCGCTGGCGCTCGGCGCCGCCGGCCTCCTGAAGGGCTACCGCGCCGCCACGCACTGGAGCGCGATGGAGATGCTCGCTCAGTTCGGCGCGACGCCGACCAAGACGCGCGTCTGTGTCGATCGCAACCGCGTCACCGGCGGCGGCGTCACCGCGGGAATCGATTTCGCGCTGACCCTGGTGTCGATCATGGTCGATCGCACCACCGCGGAAGCGATCCAGCTTCAGCTCGAATATAATCCGGCCCCGCCGTTCAATGCAGGCTCGCCGGATACCGCGCCTGCCGAGGTGCTGGCGTTGCTGAAAGAGCGTGGCGCGCAGGGTCAGGCGCGGCGGCTAGAGGCGGTGAAGCGCGCGGCTGAAAGGATGACCTAGTCTCCGCTCTCGTGTCCCGGGCGCGCTGCAGCGCGTAGCGGTGCTGCGCACGGACGCGACATCCAGTTGTGCCTCCATGAAAGAAAAAGGCCGCCCGGTTTCCCGAGCGGCCTTTCCTGTCTTACGGCGGCTGCACATTTCATCGGGCGATTTCGGAGCTTCCAGACCGGGGGCCTATTTCCCGATCGAGTCCTGGTCGGCGGCCGCTGCATTTCGGGACAGTCGCGAACTGTTGCCCGAACCGAACGCGATGGTCTCCCATCTCCGTAAGATGCGACCATTGAGCCGCATCGCCCGCGTGGCTGCAATGCCCGCGCAGGACTCATCCCCGCTGTTCCCGCTGTCCACAGCAGAGCGAGGCGGATGCGGGTGCATCCACTCCAACGACAAGGGTTGAGACGGGAATCGGAAGCCTAGCTGGGCGTCCAGGGCTGATAGTCGCCGGTCGCCTTGGGCCGCTTGCCGCTGGCGAGCGTCGAGCCCGAGGGACGGTAGGCGTTGGCCGTGCCGGTGAGATTGGGCTGGTGCGGCTTTTCCCACTCGCGCGGCTGGTAGTTGTCCTGCGTCGGCGGCACGTCGACGGTGTGATGCATCCAGCCGTGCCAGGACGGCGGGATACGGCTGGCCTCGGCGTAGCCGTTATAGACCACCCAGCGCCGCTCGAAGCCGAGGGCAGGATCGATCGCCCCGCCGCGGGTGCGATAATAGAGGTTGCCCTGCTCGTCCTGGCCGACCAGCTCGCCATAGCGCCTGGTCCAGAGTTGGGTGCCAAACGTCTGGCCATTCCACCAGGTGAAGAACTTGAGGAAGAATTGTTTCATGCGGCAAGGGCCCTGCTTCGTCGGGTCCTGATGCCATCCGGACGGCGAAATGTCCAGTTCGGCGGGGGCGGCGGTGCCCTGCTGCAGATGCGGTCGCCGGGCACACGGACTCTGCCGCAAATCGGACGCGATCCGTTCATGCCGGATACAGCCTCGCCATGAAAACTTGTCCTCGCACGCAAACCGCCGTGATCCCAGGAACCACAGCCCTTTCATCGGGTTTGCTTCCGGGAAAAGGAGTTTTGATCATGAGAAGTCTGAAAGTCTTGAGCGCGGCTGCGGCCGTGGCGCTGGTTCTCCCGTTGGCGACGCCAAGCTTCGCGCAAGGTCGCGGCGGACATGGCGGTGGCGGCGGTGGCCATTTCGGCGGAGGTGGCGGTGCCCACTTCGGCGGCGGCGGCGGCGGTGGCGCTCACTTTGGCGGTGGCGGCGCCCGCATGGGCGGCGGCAACTTCGGCGGCGCGAGGATCGGTGGCGGCGGTGGCAATTTCGCAGCAGGTACAGCCATGCGTCCCAGCGGCGGAGCTGCCTTCAACGGCGGCGGCGGGCGCAGCTTCGCAGCAGCCGGGGGTCAGCACTGGAATGGCGGCGGCGGTCATTGGCACGGCGGCGGCTGGCGCCATCGCGGCGGCGGCTTCTGGCCCGGTGTCGCGGCAGGCGCTGCGATCGGCGGCCTCGGCTCGTACGCCTATTACGGCGGCGGCTATTACAACGACCCGTACTACTATGGCGACGACAGCTATTATGATGAGCCGTCAGTAGCCGTGGTCCCAGATAGCGGCGGCGACTCCGCGGGCTACTGCGCGCAGCGCTACAAGTCCTACGATCCGGCGTCCGGCACTTATCTCGGCTATGACGGCCAGCGTCATCCCTGCCCGTAACACGACCTGCAACACGTGAAGAAGAAGGCGTCGCAGCGATGCGGCGCCTTTTTCGCATTCGGGCGCCTCACCTGTTTCGCTCGCCTCATGTTCGCCATCGGCCACTGTCGCATACAACCGATGCGCGGACCTTTATTCACCGCACCGTGCATACCTACCCTTATCCAATCCCAAATTGACCCGACGCGCGATTCACCTGTATCAACTTGGCTATGGGGACTTCGATGACTGGGAAGTGTCATGCCGCGTATTCTCGTGGTCGATGACGATCCGATGGTCGGTGCGACCATCGAGGTCCTCCTCCAACGTCAGGGCTTCGACGTCACGTTGACTGACGGCGGAGAAACGGGTTTGGCTGCGCTCGAAACCCAGAGTTTCGACGTGATGCTGGTCGACATCTTCATGCCGCATATGCGCGGCTTCGAGTCCATTCGCATCTTTCACGAGCGCGCGCCGGCGGTTCCGCTGATCGCAATGTCCGGCTACGCCTTCGCCTCATCCGCCTCGCCCTCTCCCGACTTCCTCCGGATGGCGCTGGAGCTTGGCGCGACCCGCTGCCTGCGCAAGCCGTTCACGCCGGACGCGCTGCTGACCACGATCCGGGAATGCATCGCCGCGCCGGGCGATGGCTCGCAGCCGAAGGACAAGAAAGAAGCCCCTTGATCCCAACGCAGCGCGTCATTCTCGGTGCTGGACTTGCCATCCTCCTGATCATCACCGCAGCCTCGATCGGCCTCGACGTCAAGTCGCGGTCCGACGCGGCCTGGGTCAATCACACCGTCCAGGTGCTGAAGAAAATCTCCGACCTGCGCGTGCTGATGCGCAGTGCCGAGAGCGCCG
Organism: Bradyrhizobium sp. 76; assembly: GCF_023073025.1. NCBI lineage: Bacteria > Pseudomonadati > Pseudomonadota > Alphaproteobacteria > Hyphomicrobiales > Nitrobacteraceae > Bradyrhizobium > Bradyrhizobium sp. 76. The sequence continues at coordinate 846,432 of NZ_JADPIS010000149.1, read as the reverse complement.
CACGCGGCTACGAGATCTATCGCAACCCGAGCTTCAGCGAGGAATTCCAGGCGGTGCACGCCCGGATCGCACCGGCACTCGCCGACCTCAAGCGCAGCGTGCGCGACACTCCGGAACATGTCGCGCTGCTCGAGGGCACCGAGCCGCTGGCGCTGCGCCGGATCGAGATCGCCGCCGAAGTGATGCGCCTGCGCGCCGGAAACGACCAGGCCGGCATTGCCGCGCTCCAGGGCAAGGGCGAGGGCCGTGGCCTCATGGACACGGTGATGGGCAATTTCGATCATCTGAGCGCAGAAGAAGAACGATTGCTCGCGGCGCGCTCCCAGGATTCGCGCCGCACCGGCATCGTGCTGCTCGGCATCGACGTCGCCGGCGCGCTGGTGATCCTGCTGCTGGTCGTGATGATGATGCGCGAGAGCCGGCGCACCGAGGGCGCACTCAAGAGCACGCTATTGGAGACTACGGCCGCCAACCAGCAGCTCGAGACCGCAGTGGCCGAGCGCACCGAGCATCTGGTCACCGCGCATGACGAGCTCCGCCTGTCGGTCAACGTGCTCCAGAGCACGTTCCACAGCATGGCGGAAGCGGTGCTGGTCATCGACGCCGAGGGCAACGTCCTTCTGTCCAATCCCGCCGCCGAGCGCATGCTGCTGCACCGGACCGGCATGAACCTGCGCAATCTGCGGGCGCTGTCCAACGTGCTTCACGGCGACGGCGTCACCCCGCTCAAGCCGGACGAACTGCCGTCGGCACGCGTGCTGCGCGGCGAGCCGTTCGAGAATATGGAGATGATCGTCCGCCCGCACAGCGGCAATGCTCCCCGTCATCTCATGATCAGCGGCCGGCCGATGCTGGACGGGCAAGGCAACGTCTCCGGCGCGGTGCTGGTCTATCACGACGCGACCATGTCGCGCGAGACCGAGCGGCAATTGTACCAGTCGCAGAAGCTGGATGCGATCGGCAAGCTCACCGGCGGCGTCGCGCACGACTTCAACAACATGCTGACCGTGATCTCCGGCAATACCGAGACGCTGGTGGCAAGTCTGAAGCAGCAGCCCGAGCTCCAGCGCGTGGCGCGCCTGATCGACGAGGCCGCCGAACGCTGCGCCGAGCTGATCCAGCATCTGCTCGCCTTCGCGCGCAGGCAGCCGCTGCAGCCGCGCAACGTCGAGATCAACGCCGCGGTCGCGGACATCGCGAAACTCCTGCGCCCCACCCTCGGCGAGCAGATCGAGATCGAGACCGTGCTCGAACAGGGGCAGATGACCGCGCACATCGATCCGTCCCGCCTCACCAATGCCCTGCTCAACATGGCGATCAACGCGCGTGACGCCATGCCGAACGGCGGCAAGCTGCTGCTCGAGGCCCACCGCGTCGTGCTCGACCAGGCCTATGCGCAAAACAATCCCGACGTACGGCCCGGTCCTTACGTGATGCTCGCCGTCAGCGACACCGGCACCGGCATGCCGACGGAGGTGCAGCAGCAGGCGTTCGAGCCGTTCTTCACCACCAAGGAGGTCGGCAAGGGAAGCGGCCTCGGCCTTTCCATGGTCTACGGATTCGTCAAGCAGTCCGGCGGCCACATCAAGATCTACAGCGAGGAAGGCCACGGCACCACGATCAAGCTCTATCTGCCGCCGGGCGAAGGCATGGCCGAAGTGGCCCCCACCACGACGCCGCAGGCGGAAGGCGGCGCCGAGACCATTTTCGTGGTCGAGGATGATCCGCTGGTGCGCAACTTCGTCACCGTGCAGCTCCAGAGCCTCGGCTACCAGACCGTCGCCGCGCCCGACGGCAAGGCCGCGCTGGAGCTGATCCAGGCCGGCCAGCCGTTCGATCTGCTGTTCACCGACGTCGTCATCCCCGGCGGCATGAGCGGACGCGAGCTCGCCGACAAGGTGGCGACGATCCGCCCCGGGGTGAAGGTGCTCTACACCTCCGGCTACACCGACAACGCCATCGTCCACCACGGCAAGCTCGACGACGGCGTCATGCTCCTGACAAAGCCCTACCGCCGCAACCAGCTCGCCGAGATGATCAGGAAGGCGCTCGGTGGCGGGGTGGCCGGCTAGAGTTTCTGCTTGGCGGCACATCCAATGGCGTTGCAGATGATCCGCGCTGCGCAGATCGCCCGAATAGTCTGCACATCACGCTCCGGCACCAATTCGACCAGATCGAGACCGACAATTCTGGCCTTCGAGGCGACGCCCGCGATCAGGTCTATGACGTCGAAATAGGACAGGCCCGCTCCCAGGAGCCGTTGCAACAGGGGTAGCGTGCGTTTTTACTCCGAACAACATAAGCCATAGCCGCAGCGTAAGAGACATGTGTTTTCGCGTCTCGATCGCACCTGGCGGTTCCTCGGCCAGGTAGACAAACCGAACCCCAGGAAAAACCCGACTGAGCTGCAGCTGAACGTCAGCCACGCTTCCCAATGCAGTCCGGTCCGATTTGCGGATCACTCCACGCAATGACATCTGACACCTCGGCTTTTGTGCGTACACCAAGGCCGTCGATCCTTCCTGCCCCGACGGTAGCCCGTCAACAACATAGACTTCTGCAATTGGCCCCATAGCCGACTTGTCGCTCTTCGCACATTTCGCAGTGTTTCGATGCCTACCAATCGTCGCGACAACAGGCGAGTGTGGCTTTCCGGGGACAGTAATTTGCCAGAATAGCGCTACTTTCGGGCCACGATTTCGGATGCGCCATGGGAGAGTGGACATGAAAAAGATCGTGATCTCTATCGCCGCTATAGCAGCATTCACCGGATCAGCTATCGCCGCAGATATGGCTCCTCGTTATGCGAAGGCTCCACCCCCCGCACCTGTCACGGTCTATAACTGGACGGGTTGCTATGTTGGCGGCAACGTCGGCGGTGGTTGGGCCCGGACTGATCAAACCCGAATGTCGCGACTCGGTGTACTGTTTCCGGCGGACTATGGTTCTAGCGATAACAGCCAGGTCATTGGCGGCGGTCAGATCGGATGCGATTACCAATTTGCTGGAAATTGGGTGGTCGGCATCCAAGGCATGTACGATTATGCTCGCATCGGCAGCTCGCACGCTTTGCCAGCGTTCCCGACCTTTACCTCCGTTAACGAGACCAAAGACGTTTGGACTGTCACGGGCCGCGTCGGCTATTTATTCGTTCCGCAGCTGCTTGGCTATATCAAGGGCGGTGGCGCTTGGACCCGGCAGGACAATATCGTCGTGCAGCCCAGCGGAGCTCTTTCCGAAACGGCTCTGGGTGTGAACCGTTCTGGTTGGACAGTGGGTGGCGGTCTCGAGTGGATGTTCGCTCCGGGCTGGTCGGCTTTTGCCGAGTACAATTATATGGACTTCGGCCGTCGAGACGTTCAGCACATCTCGGCCGTTACCGGCAGTGGCTTCGTGGCGGGACTTCCCTCCGAAGTCATCTCGACTCGGCTGGAGGTGTCTACCGCGACGGTCGGCGTAAACTACAAGTTCAACTTCGGCGGTCCGGTCGTCGCCAGGTACTGATCCTTAAGAGCACTGCGAAAGCCCCGGCATCCTCCGGGGCTTTTTTGTGTGCTCAGCATGTCGCCGATCGGTCCATCCGCGACCTCGGAAGCCTTCCGCTCTCCGGCCGATGATGGCGGTAAAGCGGACATCAGGCGGCCAGCCGCTTCATGAGGACTCGCTCTACCGCGTCGCCAGCACCACCGCCGCCAGCGTGAACACCAGTGCGGCGATCTGCCCTGCTCCCAGCGGCTCGTGGAGCGCGATCGCCGACGCCACGACGCCGATCACCGGCACCGCCATGGTCCCGATCGCGGCGACGGAGGCCGGCAAGCGCGCAAGGGCCGCGAACCAGCTGACATAGGCGATGCAGAACTGCACCACGGTCGAATAGACCAGCAGCCACCATCCGACCGGCGTCACCAACTCCAGATGCGTGGTCTCGACGGCAAGGCCGATGATGGTGATCGGCAGGCAGCCGATCCCGATCTGCCAGGCGGCGGCCGTGATCGGCGGCAGGCGGATGGGGTACTTCTTCGAAAACACCGTGCCGGCGGCGAAGCCGATCGCGCCGCACAGCGCCATGATGATGCCCGGCAGCTTGTCCGCGGTGGCGGCAAAGCCGTTGCCGCCCATGATCGAGGCAAGGCCAGCAAAGGCCATCACCAGTGCGATGGTCCGCAACAAGGTCGGCCGCTCGCCCAGCACCGGCCAGGCGATCAGCGAGGCCCAGACCGGCATGGTGTAGGCGATCAGCGCCGCTTCGCTCGCCGGCAGCCACAGCAGCGCCAGGCCCATCAGCACCATCCAGCCGGTGACGTTGAGGAGCGCCGCGGTGACGAGCCGCGGCCAGATCGCGCGCGGGACACTGAGGCTGTCAGCGCGGATCAGCGCCAGCGCCGCCAGCAGCACGGCGCCCAGCACGCCGGTGACCCCGCGCAAGGTCAGCGGCGGCAGCTCGGAGAGCAGGAATTTCGTCACCGGCCAGTTGAAGCCCCAGCCTACCGAGGTGATGGCGAGGAACATCAGGCCGGCCGGGGCGATGCGCGGTCGCAGCACCGGCCGAGTCGAATCAAGCATGTGGGTAGTCCGGCAAAATTTGACGGAGCTTGGCGCGGATTCGCGCCTCCCACCACCACCCCGGCGGGCATGCCTGCCCTCACCTTCCGTAGCCCTACGTGAGTCCCCCGGAGGCAAGCCCGCGATTCAAAAATATACCTGCCCTGTGAACAGCGGGGTGAAGCCTCCGTGGCACCACAAGATGCAAATTTTTTCGGTTGGGAATCCCTGAGGACTCACTGATACTTGGCTCAACAACAGGCGCGGGCCTGCCCCCTGTTATCCCCCACAATCCACCATATTTAGTATTTGATTCAGGAACTCGCACTAGTTCTTGACGGGCGTAACGGAGAGTCCTAGTTTTCGATCCGTTCGGCGCGAGTGTGTTTGCGTCCCGCCGGCACTCCCCCAAAGGGTCTGCAAAACAGCACTCCGCCAAGCCAGACAAGGGCAGCGGGATACGGGCTTGTCTGCCCGGCGAGAGCGGACCTTTCGGGCGCCTGAACGGGCTGGAAACAGGCCCGGATGGCAATGGTTGAAGACGTGCAGTGGTTGAAGACTTGATGTGTGGGGCGTTGAACGCATGTCGGGCTCATCCCTTTGGGGCGGATGGGTCTGGACGTGCCGGCGGATGATCGGTGCGCGCATCGAGGAATCGCGTCGGGAGAAAATGGGCCGGGTCTACCGGCTGAGCTGCGTTGCCAAGGGGCCCGACCGCCCTCAAGCACCGCGAAATGAAATGATGACCCGGCACGCCTGAACGGAGGCGGTCCGGTCAAAGATAGGACGGGGCAAGACCATGCGGATTGAGCGGCGCCACACCACTTCGGGACAGTCACCTTACGCCGGCATCGATTTCCGGCTGACCACGTCGGAGATCAGGAATCCCGACGGCTCTGTCGTGTTCAAGCTCGAGAACGTCGAGGTGCCGACCACGTGGTCGCAGGTCGCCTCCGACGTCCTGGCCCAGAAGTACTTCCGCAAGGCCGGCGTTGCCGCGCGCCTGAAGAAGGTCGAGGAAGAGTCCGTTCCCTCCTTCCTGTGGCGCTCCGTGCCCGACACCGAGGCGCTCGCCCTCCTGCCCGAGAAAGAGCGCTATGTCAGCGAGCTCTCGGCCAAGCAGGTGTTCGACCGTCTCGCCGGCTGCTGGACCTATTGGGGCTGGAAGGGCAATTACTTCTCCTCCGACGAAGACGCCCAGACCTTCTACGACGAGCTCCGCTACATGCTGACCATGCAGATGGTCGCGCCGAACTCGCCGCAATGGTTCAACACCGGGCTTCATTGGGCCTATGGCATCGACGGCCCCGGCCAGGGCCATTATTACGTCGACCCCTTCACCGGCAAGCTGACCCGGTCGAAATCCTCCTACGAGCATCCGCAGCCGCACGCCTGCTTCATCCAGGGCGTCGGTGACGACCTCGTCAACGAGGGCGGCATCATGGACCTCTGGGTCCGCGAAGCCCGCCTGTTCAAATACGGCTCCGGCACCGGCTCCAACTTCTCGCGCCTGCGCGGCGAAGGCGAACGCCTCTCCGGCGGCGGCCGCTCGTCCGGCCTGATGAGTTTCCTCAAGATCGGCGACCGCGCCGCGGGCGCGATCAAGTCGGGCGGCACCACGCGCCGCGCGGCCAAGATGGTCGTCGTCGACGTCGATCACCCCGACATCGAGACCTATATCGACTGGAAGGTGAAGGAGGAGCAGAAGGTCGCGGCTCTCGTCACCGGATCCAAGATCAACCAGAAGCACCTCAAGGCCGTGCTCAAGGCCTGCGTCAATTGCGAAGGCTCGGGCGACGATTGCTTCGATCCCGAGAAGAACCCGGCGCTGCGCCGCGAGATCAAGCTGGCCCGTCGCTCGCTCGTGCCCGACAATTACATCAAGCGCGTCATCCAGTTCGCCAAGCAAGGCTACAAGGACATCCAGTTCGACGTCTACGACACCGACTGGGATTCGGAAGCCTATCTCACGGTGTCCGGCCAGAACTCCAACAACTCGGTCTCGCTCAAGGACGACTTCCTGCGCGCGGTCGAGACCGACGGCGACTGGAATCTCGTCGGACGCACCACCAAGAAGATCACCAAGACCCTGAAGGCGCGCGACCTCTGGGAAAAAATCGGTTACGCCGCCTGGGCGTCGGCCGACCCGGGCCTGCACTTCAACACCACCATGAACGACTGGCACACCTGCAAGGCGTCCGGCGACATCCGCGCCTCCAATCCGTGCTCGGAATACATGTTCCTGGACGACACGGCGTGCAACCTCGCCTCGGCGAACCTGCTGACGTTCTACGACATCCCCTCCAAGCGCTTCGACGTCGAGGGCTACGAGCACCTCTGCCGGCTCTGGACCGTCGTGCTCGAAATCTCGGTGATGATGGCGCAGTTCCCGTCGAAGTCGATCGCCGAGCTCTCCTACGAGTTCCGTACGCTCGGCCTCGGCTATGCCAATATCGGCGGCCTCCTGATGACCATGGGCCTGTCTTATGACTCCAAGGAAGGCCGCGCCATCGCGGGCGCGCTGACCGCGATCATGACCGGCATCACCTACAAGACCTCGGCCGAGATGGCGTCCGAGCTCGGCACCTTCCCCGGCTACAAGAAGAACGCCGCGCACATGCTGCGCGTGATCCGCAACCACCGCCGCGCCGCCCATGGCCAGTCCAACGGCTACGAGGCGCTGAGCGTCAACCCGGTGCCCATGGACCTGGTGTCCTGCCCGCAGACCGACCTCGTCACGCATGCGCAAGCGGCCTGGGATGCGGCGCTCGAGCTCGGCGAAAAGCACGGCTATCGCAACGCCCAGACCACGGTGATCGCGCCGACCGGCACGATCGGCCTGGTCATGGATTGCGACACCACCGGCATCGAGCCTGATTTCGCGCTGGTGAAATTCAAGAAGCTCGCCGGCGGCGGCTACTTCAAGATCATCAACCGCGCGGTCCCCGCAGCGCTTCGCGCGCTGGGCTATCGCGAGAGCGAGATCGCGGAGATCGAGGCCTACGCCGTCGGCCACGGCTCGCTCTCCAACGCGCCCGGCATCAACGCCTCGACGCTGAAGGCCAAGGGCTTCACCGACGAGGCCATCGCCAAGGTCGAGAAGGCGCTGCCGACCGCCTTCGACATCAAGTTCGCCTTCAATAAATGGACCTTCGGCGAGGACTTCATCCGCGACCAGCTCGGCATCGGCGCCGAGGCGATCGCGACCCCCGGCTTCGACCTGCTCCAGGCCGTGGGCTTTACCAAGCGCGAGATCGAGGCGGCCAACGTCCACATCTGCGGCGCGATGACGGTGGAAGGTGCCCCGCACCTCAAGGCCGAGCACTATCCGGTGTTCGACTGCGCCAACCCTTGCGGCAAGGTCGGCAAGCGCTATCTGTCGGTCGAGAGCCACATCCGCATGATGTCGGCGGCGCAGCCCTTCATCTCGGGTGCGATCTCCAAGACCATCAACATGCCGAACGACGCGACTGTGGAGGACTGCAAGTCCGCCTACATGCTGTCGTGGAAGCTGGCGCTCAAGGCCAACGCGCTCTATCGCGACGGCTCCAAGCTCAGCCAGCCGCTCAACTCGCAGCTCATCGCCGACGATGAGGACGAGGACGATGCGATCGAGCATCTCTACGACAAGCCGATGGCGGCACGCACCGCCCAGGTCTCGGAAAAGATCGTCGAGAAGCTGGTCGAGCGCATCATCGTGATGCGCGAGCGCGAGAAGATGCCGGATCGTCGCAAGGGCTACACCCAGAAGGCGGTCGTCGGCGGACATAAGGTCTATTTGCGCACCGGCGAATATGACGACGGCCGCATCGGCGAGATCTTCATCGACATGCACAAGGAAGGCGCCGCACTTCGCTCCTTCATCAACAACTTCGCCATCGCGGTGTCGCTGGGCCTCCAGTACGGCGTGCCGCTCGACGAATATGTCGACGCCTTCACCTTCACCCGCTTCGAGCCGGCGGGCCCCGTGCAGGGCAACGACAGCATCAAATACGCGACCTCGATCCTCGACTACGTCTTCCGCGAGCTGGCGGTGAGCTATCTCAGCCGCTTCGACCTCGCCCATGTCGATCCCAGCGAGACCGGGTTCGACGTGCTCGGCAAGGGCGTCGAGGAAGGCAAGGAGCCCGACGATCACGGCCAGCGCGCCTCCAAGCTGGTGTCGCGCGGCCTCACCCGCTCCCGCACCGACAACCTCGTGGTGATGCGCGGCGGCTCGACCGCGGTCGCGCAGGGCAACGACAGCGCACCATCAGGCGGCAGCAAGGTCACCTCGCTCGCCTCGCACGGTGCGTCAGGCCGCGCCGGCGACGTCCTGGAAGGCGCGGTCGCGCTGAAGCAGGAAGTCCAACACGACCTCTCGCCCACCGAGAAGCTGGAGGCCCTGCAGTGGAGCAAGTCCGGCAGCGCGCAAGTCGCAGTCCCCAGCAAGGCCGAGCGCCGCGCGGAAGCCAAGGCCAAGGGCTACGAAGGCGAGATGTGCGGCGAGTGCGGCAACTTCACGCTGGTGCGGAATGGGACGTGTATGAAGTGCGATACTTGCGGCAGCACGACGGGGTGTTCGTGAGGGGGCTAGGTCGCGACCGAGCTTGACCTGAGTATGCATTGAGGGAAAGGCGGCCGCGAGTCCGCCTTTTTCATTTACAACCACAAGACGTGCCATCTAAGTTTGGCTTTTTAGGAGAAACCCTTTGCCCGAAAAGCCAACGCAGCCTCCCCTATGTTTTGTTATCGGCCCGATCGGCAGGGATGGCACGTCCGAGAGAAAACACGCTGACTTGCTTCTGCATTCAGTAATAAGGCATGTACTTGAATCCGGGGATTTCAACTACAAAGTCAAGCGCGCCGACGAGGATGCTGATCCCGGCATGATCGGCGATCGCGTCGTAAGCGACATAATAAACTCTGATCTCGTGGTTGCCGATCTTACTGATCTAAATCCCAATGCCTTTTATGAGTTGGGGATTAGGCACTCAACAGAGAAACCAACGATACATATGGCCAAGCTGGGCACAGCTTTACCATTTGACAACATTTCTCATCGAACGATCTTCGTTGATTTGATGGATTGGCACAGCACTGAAATTGCCCGAAGCCGCCTTGCAGACGCAGCCAAAGCGATAAGGGCCGCTGACTACAAAGTCAGCAATCCTATTACCCAAGCAAATGCCAGTTTTCGGATGCGGCGAAGTGAAGATCCCCGAGAGCGAGTTCTGGCGGACATGCAAGAGCGAATGATTTTCTTGGAGAGTTCTCTGACGAGGTTTACGCCGCCCTCACCGGAAGAGCTAATCGTTAGTGAACGGCAAGAAGTGATAAGACAAGTAAAGAACGAAGTGGACCACCGCCGCCGCGAGGGGCAGTCTGACGTATTCATAAAAACGCGCCTCGAAACTGGTCCCTTCGCACACCGTCTTTCCGGCATATCCATTGAGGGAATTCTCATGAGGATCGTTATCGATGGTGGAGGTTTTGTGATTGGAATAGATCCACCAATCGACGGCGCCTGATCTCGATTGCAACCGTAGCCCGGATGAGCGCAGCGATATCCGCAAGCCAAGCAATCAATACTTGGAAGTTTCTTGCATGACCAGCAAAGCCGATTGGCCTGATCCCAACTGGCACATCGGACAGTTTGATCACCTTCATGCACTAGGCGTGATCACTTCTGCATACAATCACCTAGAATTCGTGCTGCTGACGTTCTTCATGAAGTACGTCGTAGCAGACCCTGCGGCCGCCCAAAGAATTTTCGGACTTCTCTCAAATTGCAATACTTGCGATCTGATACGAGAATCTGCACAGGCGAAAGAAGAAGATGAAATTGCACGAGAATCTGTGCTGCACTTCCTGAAAGGGTTCGAATCTCTGGAATGGAATAGAAATTTTCTCGCGCACTCTCATTCCATCTTGAACAACCCTGAGCAATCTCATCTGACTTTCGGGAAAGGGTCTCGAAGCAAGCCCAACGTTTGGAGTTTTGTCCACCTGAGCTTGCCAGAAATTAGGGGGATCGCAGACTCGATTCGCGATTATTGGTCGTTCGGATCCGACCTCAATCTCTGGCTTATTGGCCGCGGTACACTCATCTTTCCAGACGGCCGCAAAGAGACGGTGGTGCTTCCTGATAGACCACCTTTGCCAGAAAGGCTTAAGACAGTGCCTCGTCGCACCCCGGAGCAGCAAGCATAACCCAGATGAGCGCGGACCCGCGGCGACAGTTTGTAGGATGTCTGATGCGAAGCGATAATTGTCAGTTGCTCAGTTCAAAATGGCGGATTCGCAGCGCACGAGCTAGCGGGAGCGATATGTGAGGATCGATGGCAGGAAAGTGGTTTGCTAATCGGGGCCAGATTATACAAGCGGTGATCGCCTTTGTAGCGCTATTCTTAGGTATCTACGTGGCGTTACCGCAACTTCCCGTGCAACAGGGGGCTGCAGGCCTTCTGAAGATATGGCCGATCATCATTTTTCCCGCAATAACTACCGTGTGCGTCATTTGGTTCTTCAACCATCGACTATCGAAAAAGCTCGACCTACTAGGATCAAATATGAGCGGCTCGGCCGCGACGGGAGACAAGTCATCAGCACCACCCCTTCTAACTAATGAACTGTCCGATTTTCGAATCCCCGACGACGGCGTCAGCATTGAGAGTGTGACTTTGAGGCTGGGCGCGTACTGGGAGCGAGGGCCCGATTTGAGTCGAACCCGCATTACTCTTTCGCAGTTTATTCACGAACCAGACCAGCCCCCTATCGTCGAGCTTGCATTTGATTTTGGCACGGGCGCGTTTGTACACGGAGGCACGAAAACCAAGCGGACAAGTACAAATCGATATTTCGTTCCAGTTGCTGAGTCGGGCCTGCCAATGGAGCCCTATTCGATTTTCAAATTTACATTTGCGGAGGACAGCCTCAATTTCTTTGGTGTGCGCGTGGACCATATCAACTCATTTGATCGCAGCGCAAAACTGCTTATAGCTCGCTGCAGGCTGTTGCGCAGTCGAGGCTCGTAGGATGGTGCGAAATCCGCAGGTGAGTGGAACTACGATTACAACGACAGTGCACTAAACTGTCAGGGACGGATCGTTGCAGTTTCGGCGGCAGGGTCCCGGATATCGTTCCGCCTTCGCTCTGCGAGCTACGGCGGACAAGTCGCTCATCCGGGCTGGGAGCTACAGTTCGGTGTCGGACCTCGATCCGCCCTACCCGCGAGCCCGCCATAATTTCTCCTTCGCACGCGCGTTGTGTTGGACAGTGGCGAGGCCTATCGTTCCAGCGATCGGACTGCCGCACTCCCATTGACGCCCGACTGGATCGAGTGCGCATCGGTGCCCGAAGCGAACGACCCCAAACCTGATCACCAGAAGCCTGTTGACCAGAAGCCTGACGCCGCCAAGCCGGACGCGGTGCGCGCCGATGGCGGGCTGGCGCGGGCCTACACCCAGATCAAGAGCGCAGAAGAAGACCTTGCGCGGCTGGACCGGCTGGTTTCCGGAATGGAACGCGGCAGCGAAGGCCCGCGGGCCTCGCGAGCAAGCGCCGGTGCGGAGGCAGCCAAGACTCCCAAGGACAAGACTCCTGAGGACAAGACTCCTGAGGACAAGACTCCTGAGGACAAGACTCCCACGGACAAGGCACCGGCACCGGATAGCAAGCCTCGCGATCAAGGCCTGAAGGGAGATCGGCCCATGCTGCGCGCATTGATCAGCCTCGTGCTGGCGATCGGCATTCTCGGTGCCGCCTTCGCTTCGCACTATCGCGATGAGGAAATTGCGGTGACAGTGCACCAAATTCACTCGCCCATCCTCCCGATCTGCGGCTTCAGCTCGCGTTTGGTGCGTCCTATCAATTGAGTGCACTATCTGGATAGTCCAATTTGTTTCCGACTTCGATGCTCATCAATACCCTTCCTCCGAATTGCCTTTGCGGTAGAGCCCTTCCCTCCTAAACTCCCGACACACCGGCATGGGTTCCGACGGGCCCGGTAAAAGCGGAGTCGAGTTATGCCCAAATCGGAAAGCTTCCCGATCGAGAAGATTTTCGTTCCCACGAAAATCAAGAAAGCCCTCAAGCCCGAGGTCGTCGGGGAGATCGCGGAAAGCATGCTGGAGATCGGACAACAGGCCCCCATTTCCGTTCGGCTCGACGGAGACCGCCTCGTTCTGGTCGATGGACTGCATCGGCTCGAAGCCTGCAAGGCGCTCGGCGAGACGACCATTCTCGGTGTCTTGGTCCCGGCCGAGCTTGCTCAACACAAGCCAGGGCTCGCCGAACGACCCGAAGTCGAGGCAGAGCGCCTCAAGATGGCGCGGTTGAAGCAGTTGCGCCTGGAGAAGGAAGCCGCTGAGGCATCGACGCCTGCCTTTAGGAGCGTCCACGCAACGGATGCGCCGCGCACCCGTTCGACCAGAGGCACCCGCGACCATTCAAAGGCACCACCGGGCCGGACCGAGAAATCCAGACCGAAAACATTGTCGGACTGGATCACGCAGCAAAAGGGCAGCGGCAGCCGCTATTGATTGCTGGCTCCAGAATTCTGGCGCGTAAGGTGGGTTAGCGAAGCGTAACCCACCTCTTTTGTTTTCTCCGGCAAGTCGTGGGGGGTACGCCTTCGGCTAACCTACCCTACGAGCTACGAGCCAATTTCAGTTCGATCACGCCACGTGAACCGGGGTTGGATGGCATCGCCTCGCGCACCGCCAACACCCTTACGCCGCGTTGCTGCGCTGGGTGTGGCGGCCTTCCTTCACCTCTTCAATGATCTTGGCGCTGAAGGCCTTGAGGTCACCGGGGTTGCGCGAGGTGATGATGCCCTGGTCGACGACGACCTCGGAATCCTCCCACTTCGCCCCGGCATTGGCGATGTCGGTCTTGATCGATTTGTAGGACGTCATCCTGCGGCCCTGCGCGATGCCGGTCTCGACCAGCAGCCAGGGCGCATGGCAGACCGCGGCAACGACCTTCTTGGCATCGAAGATGCTCTTGATGAAGGCCAGCGCCTTGGGCTCGACGCGCAGGAGATCAGGGTTGATCTGGCCGCCGGGCAACACCAGCGCGTCATAATCGCCGGCCTCGGCCTGATCGAGGGTCTTGTCGACCTTGACGGGGCGGCCCCAGTCCTTCTCGTCCCAGCCCTTGATCTCGCCGGGCTGCAGCGAAATGATCTCGACGGTCGCTCCGGCCGCCTTGAGGGTATCACGCGGCACTTCGAGCTCCGATTGCTCGAAGCCGTTGGTCGCAAGAATCGCAATCTTTTTCCCGGACAGTTCCATCCGTGTCTCCGTTGATCGTGGGGTGATGCTCATCAATCGAATGATTTTGCATTTGGTTCCCAAGCCCAACATTACGGCAAGAGCTCGTCGGGTGGACGAGCGAGGCGCTACTTCGTATTGGCCTCGACCGCATCCAGCAGCGGCATCTCGCGATGCGACTCGCAGAAGCGCGAGAGCTTGTTGCCGTTCTTGTTCAGCGCTTGCGTGTCCACAACGGGATTGTTGCGGCGGCCGGCGTAGAACCCGGCCAGCCAGACGTTCACGGTCTGCATGTGGGTAATGCGCTGGGTGATGTACTGGTCGCAGCTGATCTTGGAAACATCGACCAGCACCTGGGCCTTGGCCGGCACGGCCAGCAGCAGGGCGGCGAAGGCACCAAGGACGATCACTCTTGTCTGAACCATGTTTTCCTTCCGATGAATGCCTGCACGCTGGAGGCGGTCGGGCGCTGCCTGCTTGATCCAGATCAAGGGGCCCGCTACCCCGCGACCCGCCCTCCTCCGAGCCCGCCATAATTTCTCCTTCGCACGCGCGTTGTGTGGGACAGCGGCGAGACCTATCGTTCCGATTGAACTGCCGCACTCCCATTGACGCCCGACTGGATCGAGAGCGCATCGGTGCCCGAGACGAACGACCCCAAGCCTGACGACCACAAGGCAGACGCGCCCAAACCTGAGGCCCCCAAGCCGGACGTGGGGCGCGCCGATGGCGGGCTGGCGCGGGCTTACGACCGGATCAAGAGCGCGGAGCAAGACCTTGCGCGGCTGGACCGGCTGGTTTCCGGAATGGAACACAGCAGCGAAAGCCCACGGGCCCCGCGAGCAAGCGCCGCCGCGGAGGCTGTCCAGCCTCCCAAAGACGAGATTCCCAAGGAGGAGCCTCCCAAGGACGAGCTTCCCAAGGCAGCGGCGCCGGCGCCGGACAGCCAAGTTCGCGATCAAGGCCTGATGGGAGATCGTCCCATGCTGCGCGCTCTGATCGGCCTCGTGCTGGCAATCGGCATTCTCGGTGTCGCCTTCGCTTCGCAATATCGCGATGAGGCCAGGTCGATCGGCAGGTCGATCATGGCGCGATGGGCTCCGCCGGTCGCGAAGGCGCCTCCGCAAGCCTCCGCTGTCGAAAGTCCGGCGCCACCGCGGGCCGTGCAACTGGCTGCCGCGGATGAGCCCGGCACGGTGCCAGCGCCGCCGGTCGCCAAGGACACGGAGAGCAATGCAGGATTTGACGCTTCAAGACCCGATGCCTCGAGATCCGACGCCTCAAGAACCGGCGCCACAACGCCTGATCCGTCGTCGTCTGATCTCGCGCAATCGCTCAAGACCATCAGCAGCGAGCTCGCGAACATCAACGGAAAGCTCGAGCAACTGAAAAGCCGCAGCGAGCAGACGCTGCGCGAGCAGGCCGACACCATTCAACAGCTCAAGGCGGCGCAGGAGAAGGATGCGGCGGCCAATGCGCGCCTCGCCGCACAGGTCCAGACGCTGCAAAAGGAGCTGACGACTTCACCCGCATCCGCACCTGCATCCGGGAAGCCGGCCGCGCGGAGCGTGATGAACAACGAGACCGCTGCGCCTGCACGGCCGCACGCTCAAGCGGCCGCACCTCGGCGGCCCAGGCCGTCGCGAGGGCCCTGGATGCCCCCGCCCTATATGGTCGATCCCTATTACGGCGATCCGGATTGGTGAGCCCGCTGGGCGAATGAGCCGACTTTACGGAGCCGCCGATCGAAGGCGGCCCCGGATGTTGAGTCGGATTGCGTTTAGCGCCAGCCGCGATGACGGCCCCTGCTCCAGCCATAGTGATGACCGTGGCCGCCACGTCCCATGTGACCGTGGCCGTGTCCATGACCGCCGCGCGCGAGAATCACCGGACTGTCGGAGCCAGCGACCAGCGTCTCCGCCGCAACCCGGGGCATGGCAGAAGCGGATAGTGTCGACATTGCCGCGATTGCGCACGCGGCAACGCCGATCAACAAATGACGTATCATGTTGGGGATTCTCCAGGAGCCGCGTGATCGCGGCTGCAGATGTGAATGCTTCCGCGGCCCCAGAGTTCCATCGAGGCATCCGGGCACGGCAATCAACGCGAGCAAGTCTGCGCCAGCACACAAGCTGGCGAGCCGGCATCAATCACGCGGCGAGATCTGAAGCTCCATCAACGCCATGCGCTCCAGGACAGCGGGGTCTCGCTCGCCCTCCTTCGCCGTGCGAAGGATTGTTTCCGCGATCGAGCGAACATGCGCAGAGCTGACCGGGGCCGGCAGTGACGCAACCGCCGTGTCCAGCGCGGTTTTCATGACGCCGATGGTTTCAGGCGTAAAAGATGCATTCGAAAAGTCTAACATGCTGGATCCGATCTGGAGGTCATCACGGGCGTCGCTTGGTTCGAATGGCTGCTGATATGCGCGATCCGGTCGACCAGGGCCGCTAGATGTCGCGGCAATGGGTCGTGCTCGCCGCCAAGCTTGATCCGCAGGCGGTCGCCTATTTCATTGCAGATCGCCAGGCTGGAGCCGCGGTCGATCTGAATGGCATTGCGAACATCGGGGCTGTTCATGAAGGTTTCCGGTTGATACGCACGGAGGACGCTTCGCGCCGAGCCGCTCTCACAAGGCGACTGCGGTCTTGTTCAGGCGAGGATCGGAGGTTCGATCTCGCTACGCTCGGGGATCACAGGCTCAACGGCTCCCTTGGGCCAGAGTTCCCTCCGAACACAACTTATGTTTGGATTTCACCGATGGCGTCCAAGCCAACGCGGGATAGATGCGGTTTTGGCCCGCGCCTCACGCACGTGGGATGGGTAGAGCACTTGCGAAACCCATCGCGTCATAATGGCAATTGATGGGCTTCGCTTCCGCTTGACCCATCCTACCTGCTTCAGACCATCGCTTCGGTATCTGCCACTGGACGCTTTCCGTCCTCCGAGTCTCCAGAGCGAACAGCCCTGCTTCCCGCCGCGAAAATGTCGTGCACCAATCCGAGCTTCCCCAGCCCGAGAATGATCAGGCCGTTGATATCGATCTCGTACCAGGCGTGCGAAATGTAGGCGTCGCGCGGAAACCGGTGATGGTTGTTGTGGAGGCCTTCACCGAAGGTGAGGATCGTGGTCACGAACTCGTTGGTGGTGCCGTCGTCGAGATCGAAGCGGCGGTAGCCGTAGCGGCCGTCGCTGTGGCAGACCGAATTGACCATCGAGGTGGCCATGGTCATGAGGTAGCTGCGGAACAGGCCGGAGAACAGGATGCAGCCGGTCATCGTGTGCACGCCGCCGAAGGCGTAGCCGATCGCGCCCGGAATGATCACCGCCGAGAGCGCGTACCAGTACCAGCGTGTCCTGGTGAAGAACATCGCGATCGGATCGGCCAGGATATCCTTGGCGTAGTATCCGGCATCGGTGGTGGCCTGGTCCCACACCCAGCCGCCTTGCGCATGCATCATCCCCTTGGCGAATGTGACATAGGGGTTGCCGTCGCCGTCATAGTAAGGGCTGTGGACGTCGCCGGGCTTGTCGGAGTGCAGATGATGCCGGCGATGATTGCTCACCCATTTCAGGATCGAGCCCTGCACCGCCATGGTGGCGATGGCCGCGAACAGCGTCCGCATCACTGGACCGCAGCGAAAGCTGCGGTGGACGAAGTAGCGATGCATGAAGCCGATCCCGACCGTGGACAGCGCGAACGTGCCGGCGAAGACCGAAACCTCCACCCAGCCGATGCCTTGCCAGAACGCCCAGACCAGCGCCGCGATCGAACCGCCGATCATGATGACGAAAGAGATGTAGGAGTCGCGAAACTTGGCCTCGACCACCGGCCCTTCGACCAGCACGCCCGGCGGCATTTTCCGCTCCGCGCCTTCCGCCGACACCACGCTTTCGATTACGGTCATTCCAGCCGATCCATTCACACAAAATTAACCCTGTTGCGGCGCACAGTACAACCTCGGGTTATTTCCATCAAGGATGCGAACTGCCGTGGGAGTACGGACCGGCGGCTTGAAAGGACGCGACCGGAGCGAAAAGAAGCCGGATTTCAAGGCCTGGTGGCAGCGTTAACCAGGTGCAAAGCCTCCGCAATGCACTCCCAGAAGACCGATGCCAGGACGAAGCAAGCCCCTCCTCTCTCGCCTTCGCAAGCTCAGGCGACGCGCACGATGGATGCGAAAGACCTTCGCGCGCGCACCGCGGATGGTCCGGATCGCGGGCGGCGTGGCGATGCTGCTTGCGGTCGTCGTGCTCGTGAACATCGCCTATCAAACCATGCGCAAGCCGACCGAGCTGTTCGTCCTTGTCGGCCACGCGCTCGACAAGGATCCACCGGAGACCTGGCGGCAATACGGGCCGCTATTCCGCAAGCATGCCACCGCGACGATCACGCCCGAATTGCTGGCCGCGCTGGCGCAGGTCGAGACATCGGGCAATCCGCTCGCGCGCACCTACTGGCGCTGGCGATGGAGTTTCAATCCGCTCGCGATCTACCGGCCCGCCTCCAGCGCCGTCGGCCTCTTCCAGATGCTGGACGCAGCCTATGCCGACGCCGCGCGGTTCTGCGTTCGTGGCAACGCAGTCACGGAGAATGCTTGCGGGTCTCCCTTCCTCTATGTCCGCGCGATCCCGAGCCACGCCATCGAACTCGCATCGGTGTATCTGGACCGTAATGTCGCCGATGTTCTCGCCCGCGCGGGCGATGTGAAGGCGAGCGCGCGCGAGAGACAGGATCTCGCCGCCTTCATCCATCTCTGCGGCGCCGGCCCCGCCACGGCCTATGCGCGCCGCAAGTTTGCGATGAGCGCCGACGAGCGCTGCGGCGATCACCTCGTCGCGAGCTATGTCGCCAGGGTCAACGCGATGAAGCGGCAGTTTGTGCGGCTTGCGGCGGATGACGGCGGTTAGGAACGTCGCCCTTCACCACCAATACGGCCACCGCCAGCCCTCGTAGCGGACATACGACGACACCAGCGGCGGGCCGTAGGGATCGACCCGGTCGTCTTCAGGGCGGTAACGATACCGTGGAACGATATTGTAATCCCACGGCGTCGGCCGGAGCACCGGAACATCCACCCTCAGCCGTTGTTCATCCACCACTCGGGCCTTCCGCACCCGGGCTTCGGCATCCGATATCCCGAGATTACACAGCACCAGGGCGGTTCCGAGCGCACACGCGACAGTCATGATCTTCATGCGTTGGTCTCCTTGCCGCCAGAGTGCAAAAGGACGCCAGGCAAGGCAAGCGAATTTGCGATCAAGCTTTGCCGGAATGACCGACGCCGGCCGCTCCGCCGTTTCGGCGCAGCGCAGACCGACCATCATGCGCCGGGCTTGCCATCCAACAGCGCGAGCGCTCGCGGCACCTGATCGCGGTCCGCAACCAGCACATATTCCTGCCGCGCCAGGCTGGCGCCGCTCGCGATCACGATCGATTGCTTCGGGCACAGGCCGAAGCATCCGGTCACGATCAGCTTGGCCGGCTTGGTGCCGTCGCGCTTGTTCGCCTTCAGTTCGGATTTCAGCGCACGCCTGACGTCGCGGCCGTCGTCGCTGCGCTTGAGGCACTTGCGGCAAACCAGGACAGGCGCCGCGCGGCGCGAGCGCACGATCATTGGGCTTGCAGAATTGGGGCTTTTAGAAATCGACGGCTTTTCAGACATGGCAACCTATGTGGGACGTCAGTCCATATAGGCATGGAACCGCGACCTCGCCGCCAAGGACGACGACGCGGCGCGCATGGCCGGGCATTTACTCCCGCGCGCGACGCACAGCCTCCGCCAGCTTCATCCTCTGCTTGTCCCACCGGCTCTGCTCCGCTTCGGCGCGTTCGTCGAGTGCAGCGCGCTCGGCTTCGATTGCCTCCGCCCGAGATTCGTGCTCCCGCTTTGCCTCGTCCAGCGCCGCCTGCGCGCTCGCAACCGCCTTGTCGCGGCGCGCGCGCTCCTTGGCGCGAGCGGCCTCCTCCTTGCGGCGCTCGGCTTCCCGCCGCCGCTCTTCCTTCTCGAACGCCGCGGCGGCCTTGCGCGCCTGTTGATCGTCGATCTTGCGGGCTGGTTGCTTTGCAGCCTTTAACGGACGCTTTTCCGGCTTGGACTTTACTTTGGACTTGGCCTTGCGCTTCGGCGTGGCCTCGTCGTCAGCGAGATCTGTCGGCAACTCGGAATGCTCGGTGAACGCCCCGTCCGACCCCACCGGACGCCGGAGCACCACGCCCGGCTTCTCCATCGTCGCCGCGACGATGTCGGGATCGTCGGTCTCCTTCGCGGCGCCCTGATGAAACAGATTGGACCTGGCGCCCCAGGCGTCCAGCGCCGCCTTCATCGAGGGCGCGGCGATCGCCTGGTCGTAGAAGCCGAGCGAGGTCTGGTAGGTCTTCAGTTTTCTTTTTGGTGTCTTCGGCATGTCGCTCCGCAGCTGGCGAGCCACCAGCTTCCAGCGGCGCCATCATGCCATACTGCCCCTGTTTTGCCCGACGAGTCAAATTCGATTCGGTATCGCCGAAGTCGGTGCGAGGCCCGTAGCCCGCTGCGCTCCATCCGTGCTACGGCTCAACACCACCGCTTTTTCGGATTTTCAACACGCTGAAATCCCTCGGGATTTCTACTGTGCATGGGGTTGTTTTCGACGTTTTTGTTTTGAGGCGGTGCCGCCTACGCCGCGTCCACGTCCTCGGGCGCCGGCCCTGCGACGAGCCCGTCGAGACCGACCATCAGCAGATCGGCGATGTGCATCAGCTGGTACAGCGGAATGTCCGCCAGGCCCTGCTCGGCCAGCGAGACGAAGGCCGGCGTGGCGCCGATGAGTTCGGCGAGCTGGCCTTGCGTGTAGCCGCGTTTTTCGCGCGCAGCCCTGAGGCGCGCACCGATCCCGAGCCGGTGGCGGGACTGCTCGTCCGCGGTCATCATCACGGCCTGCTCGTCCGCGCTCGCATAGCCGTCCGCGAATGCGCTGCCGATCAGCCGGCCCTTGCGCCAGGCGACGCGGCAGTCCTTGCGCAGTCCGCTGCTGAAGACCAGCGTGAACTGCTCGGCGACCCAGAGCGAGGCGTTGAGGCCAAGGCGCGCGCCGGTGCCCGAGACATCGCGGATCGTGCAGGGCGCGCTGATGATCTTGCCGGTGCCGTTGTCGAATTCGACAATGCCGGTGCGCAGCGTGTGATGTCTGACTGCGGCGCGATGCTCGCTCATGACCAGAACACTCCCTTCCGCCGCGACGTCGAACCGGCGCAGCCACAAATTCCGGACCTCGATACCGCAGAATTTTTCCCGAACTCCTAAATTTCCAGGGGTTCGACCAGGACTGAAAGCCATGGTAAAGGATTTGCTCCCAATCCATCTTTTCCGGCGGAAAGCGTGCGGCGCGCCCGTGACGGGCGACGAGGCAAACGATGACCGACGCGATGAAATGTCCGACCTGCAACTCCGAGCACGCATATCAGGATCGCGGCCTCTGGGTCTGCCCGGAATGCGGCCATGAATGGAGCGGCACGGCGGAGGCCGCCGCGGACGCCGCGCAGGAGGCCGGCGTGCGCGATGCCAACGGCAATGCGCTAACTGATGGCGACAGCGTCATCGTGATGAAGGATCTCAAGGTCAAGGGCTCCTCCTCCGTCGTCAAGGGCGGCACCAAGGTCCGCAACATCCGCCTGCAGGACGCGACCGACGGCCACAACATCGCCTGCAAGATCGACGGCATCGGCGCGATGAATTTGAAATCGGAGTTCGTAAGGAAGGCGTAAGCCGAGGCGGCCGCATGTCGCAATGTTCAGAAGTGGACATACGTTGCTGCGCCGGACCGCTACCCATGAGCCGACATCCGTACGAACAAGACTTGGGAGGCCGCTCTGCGAGGACCGCCAACAAGCGACGCGACCAAACCAAACCCGACCGATGACATGTTCGACAATCTGAGCGATCAGGCCGTCTTGCGATTGTACGAAAACATCCGGCATCAGGTTGCCGCCGACAAGGCGCTCGGAGGCAGGTATCGGCTGCTCGGCAAATCCGCCAGCGAGCGCGCCGAGCGGCTCGGGCGGGAGCTGACCGGCCGCGGCGTCAAGTTCACCACCATCGAATGGTAAGCGCCGTGCGGAGGCTTGCGGTCTATCGCTGCCTCTGCGCCAGATAGAATCCGCACAGCACCGTCACCAATCCCGCCGTCTGCAATAGTGTCGGCGGCTCGCCGAGCAGGAGCCAGCCGGTGAGCACCGTCAGCGCCGGCACGCAGGCGGGGACAACGGCGGCGCGGGCAACGCCGAGGCGTTGGACCGAGACGGCGAACAGATAAAGCGCAGCCGGGCCTGCAAGCACGCCCTGCGCCAGCGCCTGGATGGCGTTCTCACCGATACCGATCGCCGCGATCCGCGCGAGGCCGCCGGTCATGAGGTAGATCGGCAGCAGCAGCAGCGACAGCACGTTGATGACGAGCGCAGCCGACACGGCGGAGACACGCCAGTGGCGCACCAGCGCGCCGAAACCTGCGAACATCAATCCGGTCAGCACGAAGGTGAGATCGCCCAGCACGCCATCGACGCCGATATGACCGATCGATTCCGCGCCGATCACGCCGAGCCCGGCGACGATGACGAGGGCGCCAGCGATGCGCGACGCGGAGACATGCTCTTTCAGAAACAAGGCCGCGAGCAGCAGGCCGCCGAGCGTCGCGCAGGAGGGCTGGATCACGCTGCCATGGCCGAGCGGCACGAACAGAAAACCGGTGTAGGAGATCAGCGACATCACGGGGCCGCCGAGCACCATCAGCGCAAGGCCCCTGCCCCAGCCGATGCCGCAGAGATCGGAGATTCCGCCGCGTATCACCAGCGGCAGGAACGCGATGCCGGACCAGACATAGCGATGCACGAGCAGATCGACCGGCGTGAAGCCGACCTTGAGCCCGTGCCGCGTGCCGGCAAAGCCGAGCGCCCAGAACACCGCCGCGGCAAGGCCGCAGAGCACGCCGACAAGCGCCGGCGCCTGATCGTTCTTCCGAATGAGAGCGTCGGCGCCGCTCGTCCGCTGATCCATGGGACAAAGCGGTACGCCGACAGAGGCCATGGCTCAACCCATGTGCCTGCAAGGCTGGCACGCAAGCGAGAGACGCCAGCGCGCCTTCTCTCAGAAAAACCCGGGGCTGAGATCGAGCCCATAGGTCAGGCTCAGAACGAACACGAACAGCGCGGCGGCTGCGAACAAGGCGAGATGCTTGAGAATGAACGCGCGCGGCGAGACGCTTGCAACAACGGCTTTCTGTGCAACAGGCATGACTACTCCATTATGAAAATGATTCTTGGCTGCTCAATAAGCGGCGCCCGCATCAAGCGCCGCGATCTGCAAAGCAACTATTAAAGAGATCACACTCGCTTTGAACGGCCGTACACAACCGCACGTGATCATGACTCGCTGCGCCAAAAAAAAGACCGCGCTCCCGAAAGGGAACGCGGTCCAGGCAGGCTCGGAGAAAACGAGCCTGCATCACGTTGGCTTGATGTTGGCTTGTGGCGTCCCCAGATCAGCGGGCGCTGCCCGTCGTGACGTCAGCCGTCTTCACCTTGCGCGGCGACAGAACGCGGGTCTGGTGGACCGAAGCGACAGTAGTGGGCGCCGAGGCCTGCTGCTCGACATGCGCTGCACCGAGCACGCGCACCTGCATCGGGGAGACCGGAAAGCCGTTGACCTCATAAGTCGGCAGCTCGGCGGCGAAAGCCGCGGTGCTGCCCGCGATCGTCAGAATGGCGGCGGCGATCGACAGAGTCTTCTTGTTCATGGGTGATGCTCCTGATGGAAGGTTCGGAGCACATCTAAGCTCATTTTGCTGCGTTGCGACATGCGTTGCTGCATTGCAACAACGCGCCCGGTGCATAGCAATATGTTTAATGCGCACAAGGCTTTGGCCGAATCACCGCCGACTGCGACATGATACTTTTATGAGCGGCGGTCAGCCGCCGAGCACGTGTCCCCAGCCGTCGAAGACGTAGGTCTTCCAGATCACGGTTCCGTCCTGTCCCGGCTGGCTGGCACGCCTGAAATCGTCAGCCTGCTCAGCGGTCCACGTGATGATCGTATCGGAGAGCTGGTCGTGCAGGATGGCGGGCTCGGAAGGATCGAAGGCGTCCATGGGACGAAGCGACGAATGCGTCATGGCCGCCTAACGCGCCAGCCGGCCCAAGGTTGCGAAGCGCCGGGCGCCGCACCGTCGCCAGCGATTGCAGCTTTGCGACGAGGTTGGTGCCGAGGGCGTAGATGATCTCGATGATCGCGAGCGCGATGCCGGCTGCGATTAGGCCGTATTCGATCGCGGTAGCGCCGGATTCATCGGCAGCGAATTCGGCCCATTTGCATTTCAGTTTCATGTGCGTGTCCTTCCCAACTCTGCCGGAATCGCCGACACGGGAGACTTGCACAGCCACAATCCAAGATTGAGTAAATTCAGTCGCCTCAAGTTGATGACAATGAATGCCGCATTTGCGGGCCCTTTCGACTACGGCCCCCTGAAACCACAATGGAACCCGCGTTGCCCGCGCGCAACACCCGCTCGAAAAGCCCCATTTCGCCGAATTGCGCCATTGCGCCGCCACACCGTCCTCCGAACAATCGACGCGTAGCGTGCCTTTTCGTGCAAGACTGTTTGGTCAAGACTGTTCGGAGAAGACGCGGTTCGACAGAACCGTTTGGAGGCAGGGATCATGAATGATCGGCGGTCTCTTCTGGTGGCGGTCTCCTGCCCCTCGGCGGTTCTCGCTGGCTGGCTGGCGCTCTCTTTGTCCGCCTATGCCCCTGCCCTTATCGAGAACAGCGGCGCGAATGCTTCCGCCGTCTCGCGCGCGAAGGATCTCAGCCGGCTTGACCTCGCGGACATCCCGCACGCTGGGGCCATCGAGGACGGCGTCGCCCTGACCGCCGACATCGCGGCCGCCATCGCTGCGACACCGTCGATCGTAACCACTGAAACGGCAGCGCCCGAGGCGCCAGCTCCGGCCATCAAGCTCGCCTCGGCCGACCCGTTGCTGATCTTGCCGACCGAAGCGCCGCTCGTGCCGCAGATTTCAACTGAGCCGACTCCAGTCGCCAGCGAGGTGGCTCCGGCTCCCGCGCCGGAGCCCGTGATTAAGCTCGCCTCGGCCGATCCCACCGAGATCGTGACGACGGACGCACTGTCGCCCGCGACGATCGCGACCGGCCCTGCGCCTGCCGCGAGCAAGGCCTCGCCGTCTGCGGACACGACCGCGGTGCTCGACGAATGCTACGTCATCGAAGCCTGCATCGACCGTTATCTCTGGGCGCTCTACCAGCGCACGCCCAAGGAAGATTCCGTCAAGGTCGAGGATCGCCGCGCTGTCACCGTCAAGCGCAAGGGCAAGATGGTGACCGTGATGCGCAGCTTCACGAAACTGGTCGACGAGGACTTTGGCTGGAAGGATCCGAAGGCGGCCGACCGCGCCGGCATGTCGATGATGGACTACGTCATCGGCGGCATGGACAAGAGTTTCAAGAAAAAGCTGTTTCGCACGTTGCTCGCGGCTGAGGCTGCCGGGCTTTCGCCGGGCATCACCAGCGCGTTTCGGGACGACTATCGCCAGTCGATCGCGAGCGGCCTGAAGGCTGCCTCGGACCGATCCTATCACGGCGGCAGCACGCGCGGCGGCTACGGCCACGGCATGGCGGCCGACATCGTCAGCACCAAGGGCGACAACCGCGCGCAACGCTGGGTCTCGACCGAGGTGCTGTGGAAGTGGGTCGATGCCAATGGCAAGGCGCTCGGTATCGGCCGACCCTATCTCGGCCGCGATCCGCCGCATGTCGGCCCGGTCGACGGTTCGGAATATGTCTCGCGCCGAGGCACGTCGGACCGTAAGGAAGCCAGCGTCAAGCCGAGGAAGGCGCGGGCCGTGGCAAGCGCAAAGCCGCCAAAGGCGAAGGCACAGGCGACGCGCGAGCAGAAGGTTCCGGCAAAGCCGCAGAAATCAGCGCAATCGGCCGCGAAACGCGCGACCTGAGTATCACACCTTATCGTCCCGGCGTCGGCAGCGGCACGAGCTGCATCTCGACGGTGCCCGCCTCCTGTGTCCGCACCAGCACTGCAAAGATGGTTTCGACCGCGAGCCGTACCGCCGCCTCGGTCGCTGTGCCCTTGGCCAGATGCGCCGCGATCAGGCCCGTGAGAAGATCGCCGGTGCCTGAGGGGCGGATCGGCAGGCGCGGCGTCGCAAAGCGCGACAACTGACCGTCGGCGCACAGAATCGTTTCCACCTGCCCTTCCGCCGTATCAGTGAGCGTGCAACCGGTGGCGACCACGTCGATGTGGCCGGTCCCGGCCAGCGCTGCGCACGCCGCGCGCAGACCCTGCGCATCTGTGATGTCGAGGCCTGCGAGCAGCCCGAGCTCGAACTGGTTCGGCGTGGTCAGATTGGCGGCCGGCAGCAGCCGGTGCCGGACCACGTCCAGGATGCCGTCGGCGACGTAGACGCGGCCATCGTCACCGATCACGGGGTCGCAGAGATAGATCAGCTTTGGATTGCGTGTCAGCGCCCGCTCGACGAAATCGGCAATGACAGCGGCATTGCCGGACGAACCGAGATAGCCGGTGACGAGGACCGCGGCCTGGTCGACGAGATGGCGCTCCTCGACGCCTCTCAGCAGGTCTGCAACGAGCTCGGTCTCCAGCACCCGCCCGCGCAGGGTCGGATAGCGCGGATGGTTCGACAGCAACGTGGTCGGCACCGCCGCGACATTCACACCTTCCGCCTGCATGGCATAGGCGGCGGCGCTGTTGCCGACATGGCCGTGGACCACCTGGCTTTGAATGGAGATGACGAGCATGAAGGAGGTCCGTAGGAGTAATCGTCAAGCGGGCAAGGGTCGCCCAGATCACGAAAAATCATATCCAAGCCCCGGCCGCAGCGCTTGCATCTTCCGCGCCAGCCGCCGATGCCCGCTCTCCTCCGACCGCGCCAGCCGGCCGGCGACCGCGACGTGATCCGCATCGCTCTTGTGCTGGTTGAGCTTGGCCTGCCCCTCGACGGTATCCACCACGAGATCGATGACGCGAATGGTGGCTAACATGGTCTCGCGCTTGTCCGGCTCCATCTGCGCCAGGTCCCAGGGCGCCTTCGGCAGCCGCGCTTCGGCGACCGCGAGTAGCGCATCGCCGTGCCCGCGGTTCTCGTCGAGCCCGCGCACATGCGCCACGCCCGACAGGTGCACGGCCTCGTACAGCCAGGTCGAGACGTTGTCGCGCGAAGAATACCAGTCGTTGGAGATGTAGGCGTCATCGCCGGCAACGATCAGCAGAAAGCGCCGCACGCCATCCGCGAGCGGAACGAGCGGATTCCTGGCGGTGAAATGGATCTGGACGATCGCGCGCCCCTCACGTTGCTCCAGCACGAAGGGCACATGCGAGGCGCGCGGACCGCGCTCATCCGCAGCGACGATCATGCCGAAGCCGCGCTGGGTTGCGAATTCCAGCGCTTGCTGCTCCTCGATGCGGAATTGGGGGCGGAGGACATGCATGGCGGGGCGCTCGTTAGCGGGCTGGAGGACAAATCGAGGCTAACTCATGATCCAGTCAGATCAGAAGCGATATTGGCCCGCAAACGCAGATGTCAGGAATGATCTCGCCGCCGCGCAAGCTCATCGATATAGGCGCAGAACATGTCGGCCATTGCGTCGGCACGACGCGCGATCTCCGCCTCGTTGCGCGGTGTCTCCGAGAACTGCTTGCCGACCTCGCTCAGCGTCGTCTTGATCAGCTCGCCGGCAAGCTCCCGCGTCGCATCCGGCGCCTTGGGCAGGGCCTCCCGCATGAAGGCCGCGACGATGCCTTTACCGGCGGCCCGCGCGTCGTGTGCTTCGGGCGCATCGCGATAGAGCGGCGCGGCGTCGCTGAGCGCCGTGCGGATTGCAGCCTCCTCGCACTCGGAGCGAATGAAGGCGTGGACCAGCGCGCGCAGCCGCACCAGTGGCGGCTTCGCCCGGTCCGCCAGGATGCCGCGCAGGAGCTCGCTCGTGCACCGCCACTCGTCGCTCTGGAGGCGGAACAGGATCGCCGCCTTGTTCGGAAAATATTGATAGAGCGACCCGACGCTCACCCCGGCTCGCTCGGCCACCCGCGCCGTCGTGAAGCGCTGCGCCCCCTCCTTTGCCAGGACCTGAACAGCCGCGTCCAGAATGGCCGCCACCAGCTCGTTCGAGCGGGCCTGCTGCGGCTGTTTTCGTGAGGAAACTGAACGGCTTCGGCGATCGGCCATGGGGCCCTCGGGCAATGCGAATAGCGAATGCGACGAATTAGTCGTATTTCAATTCTCACGCAAGCACTCGCCTCTCGGCGACATCTGGAGAGTACACATGACCACCCCGACCATCACATCACTTGCGCCACTGCTCGATCGTCTGTTCGACCAGGACGAAGCCGCGCGCGGCGCGATGCGAGCCGCCTTCGCCGATGTGACCGACGCCGACCGCGCACGGATGATGCGGAGCAAGACCGCTTACCGCGACCTTTACGGGCGGCTGAAGGACGCACCGCTCGCGGTCTCCCGCGAGACCGGTCACCTGCTCTACATGCTCGCACGCAGCTGCCGCGCCAAAGCGATTGTCGAGTTCGGCACCTCGTTCGGCATCTCGACCCTGCACCTTGCCGCGGGCTTGCGCGACAATGGCGGCGGCCGCCTCATCACCAGCGAATTCGAACCGTCCAAGGCGGCCCGGGCGCGCGAGAACCTCGCGGCCGGCGGGCTGCTGGATCTCGTCGAAATCCGCGAAGGCGACGCGCTGAAGACGCTTCAAGTCGATCTGCCTGATACGATCGATCTCGTGCTACTCGACGGCGCCAAGGCGCTCTACCCCGATGTCCTGGATCTGGTCGAAGGCCATCTCCGGCCAGGCGCGATCATCGTCGCCGACAACGCCGACGACAGCCCTGACTATCTGGCGCGCATGCGGATGCCCGGAAGCGGCTACATGTCCACGGCCTTTGCCGAGGACGTCGAACTCTCCGTGCGGATCAACTAACGCCACGACCAATGAGCCGCCGCGCGAACCATCGCGCGGCGGTTTCGTGCGGCGCTCCTCCGTGTCGCAGGCTCGTCACTGACACGTGATAGCTGGACCCCGGCAAACGTCATATTCCCCGTACCGTGCGGTATCTTTCTTTGCACAATACGCCTGAGCCCGTGATGACTTACGCCTTCAATGCCTACGCAGCGCTTGCCCTCGCTATCGTCCTCGAGGTCACGGCGTCCGCCTTCCTCCAGCAATCCGTGCAGTTCACGCGGCTGTGGCCGACGCTGGGGATGGTGCTGTTCTATGTCGCCTCGTTCTACGCGCTGTCGGTCGCGATCCGGGTCATCCCCCTGAGCATCGCCTATGCGATCTGGGGCGGGGTCGGCATCATCCTGACTGCAACGATCTCCTTCGTGCTGTTTCGCCAGATGCTCGACGCTGCGGCCTTCGTCGGCATCGCGCTGATCGTGTCCGGAGTGGTGGTCATCAACCTGTTCTCGGCGACCACGGTGCATTGATGCCGGCAAGCACGGTGTTCACCGGCAAGGCCTTCGGCTTCGCGACGCCCTGCCGGCAGCCGACCCACGCCTACTGGCTTTGCGACGGCTTGGGCGCACGCGGCCCGGATCGCTTCGCGCCAGGCTTGGCCGCAGCTCGCGGCGGCGCCGTGTCGACCGATTCCAGATAGGCGGCAAGCGCCTTGGCTGTGTCCGAACTGGTTGCGTAATGGTCCTTCAGAAAACAGGACAGCGTCAGGTTGAAGCGCCCCTTGGCAAGACCGCGCGGGCTGCGATGGCAGGTCGCGCACCCATCGGCGAAAAGCTTTTGCGGCGACTTGCCGGCATCGAGATTTTGCGCCACGGCAACCGTCGCCGTCAGAACGGCGGCCGCCGCAAGAGTCATCGTTGGAAGAGTCATAGGGGGCGCGATCACGCCACGCCCCAATCGAAATGGCGAAATCAATGTCTTGCCCAGCCCCGTCTTGCGGTCAGGCCGCCAATAGCTGATCGAACTCGGGTGGCGCGTAGGCCTTGCCGTCCTGGTCGGTGATAACGACCTTCCACCCCTCGCTTGCCCAAACCTTTGCCTTCGCCACGATGAGCAAACGGCTCTCGCGGGCAAAACTGCACTTCTCATTGTCGCGTTCTGCGATCATCTTGTAGGCCAATGCGCATCCCCTTAGCGTTGCCTGCACCCGCTCTCGTCGTGGCAGCGGGCTTTGGCGGCAATTCGCCGGGAGCGTGGCAATTTGGTGCCATCCGCGGCAGCATTGTGCCTGGTTCCGATTGCGAAAGGAGCTTTTCGTGCGCCGCATCATGAATGCGATCCTGCTTGTCGTGGGGTGCCTTGGTGCGGGCCTGCTTGGCGCGGCGCCCACAGCGGCTCAGACCTACGATCCGCGCCATCCCGTCTGCATCGAGATCTACACCATCGACGGCCGCAGCATCGATTGCAGCTTTGCGACGATCGCGCAGTGCGCCGCGACCGCTTCCGGGCAATCCGCCCAGTGCTACGCCAATCCCTATGCCACGCAGAGCCGGCAGCTGAGCCCGGTTCCGTCGCCGCCGCGACGAAGCCGATAGCATCAGGTCTGCGCTCCGATCAGTGGACGCGAATGATGTGGGGGCGGCCAAGATCGATCAGCCCCTGCACCGCGGAGAGGCGGTCGTCGAGGGCTGCGATGGTCAGCAACAGATTGTTGCGGCGTTCGTCGAGAAGGCCCATCTCGGCGCCGGAGAGTTTGGTGCTCGATCGCTCCTTGTGAATCACCTCGAGAGATTGGCGCAATCCGGCAATCAGGCCGGACAGCTGCTTGGCTTCCTTGGTCATCGACCTCTTCGCGACATTATGGCGGCGCGTCTCCGCCTGGTTCTGTCTCATCGTCGTCATCCTCCCGTGCCCCGCTGCCCCGAGTGGAATGCTTACAGCTTTGAGTAGACATATTACGATCGATGAAATCTTCCCGCGAAGAAACTTCTTAAATTGTATGGGCAAGGAACCCGCTCGGGCCTCAGCAGAAAGCCCGGCGCGAGGGCCGGGCTTTCGTTGGCAAAGCTAGTGCTTCTGGTGCCCGCCACCGGGACCGCCGGCCGGCGCACCGCCGCCGTGCGGCGCGGCGTTGATGTGAGGAGCGCCGCCACCGCCATGAGGCATCGCAGGCGCAGCCGTGCGCGGCGCCGGCATTTGGGCATGAGCGTTCATCGGCGAGCCGTGGCTCACATTAGGCTGGGCCACATGCGGCATCGCGGGCCGGCTTGCGGGAGCTGCTGAGACACGCGGCGCCTCATGCGGGCGCGCCGTCGGCTGCGCATGCAGGGCCGCGCGGTGTGCGGCCTGCTCGTGCATGATGCGGGCCTGTGCATCGTGCGGATTGCGGCCCTGAAGATTGGTCCGCTCATGCGCGATGCGGTCGCTTCGTCCCGCACGGCTCCGGTCCGTCGCAGTCGCACTCTCGTGCCTGGCCATCGCGGCGTCGTGCCGTGAAGTTATGGCATCACGACCGGAGACCGCGGCCGCGCCCTTGACACTTTCCTTCGCATTTTCCCTGGCATTCGCACTGTTGCGCCCGAGTGCGACCGCCGCATCGCGCGTTGCCGCGCGGCCCATGCGAGCCGCGCGCGGATCGATCGTCATCCGCGTCGCTTCGCGCTGATGCGAGGTCCAGTAGCTATTCCAGTGGGCATGCCGCCGATACCAGGGCCGCCCCTCATAATAGCTCGACCAGTACGAGGTCAGCACGAAGGGGACGATCGGCACGTCGATCTCGTCGACATAGTCGGGGAGATAGACGTAATGATTGCGGTAGAGATATTCGAGATATTGCGACGACACCCAGCCACGGTCATCCGAGAAGCTCACGTCGCACCAGGCTTTGCCGCGCAGGCAACCATGGATATCGACGCGGGCGCCCTCGGGGATGCGATCGACCAGCGGAAAGCCCGAACCCGGCCCGGCGCGCAGGCCGGTCGAGACGGTGACCATACCCGGAGCGGCCAGCGCGGCCGTCGGGGCGAGCAGCAATGCGGCTAACAACATGCTTCGGAATTTCATGGCGTAGTCCTCCTCTTTCGAGTCGGAACGCGCAAGCGGAACAGGCGTTCCGCGAACGAAGGTCTCATCCGTCGAAAGATCGAGACGAATGCCGCGCGCGGTTCAATATTCATTCGCCGTTCATCGACATCGCGCGCACGCGCGAGTGTGTGCGCCGCCGTCCCGTCAGTTCACTTGCTGCATAAAACCGTCGAAGTACGCAGCAAGCGCAGCAAAATGATCGAGCGGCAGCACGGTCGCGACATACTGATCCGGCCTCACCACGACCACGCAGCCGGCCTTACGATCGATACCGCGCATCGCGAAAACGGCTTGGCCATTCTTGAGGTCCGGACAGAACATTTTCTCGTAGTCGATCAGGCCGTACCGGCCCTTGCGCGGAAGCAACAGCGCGGGCATCGCCTCGACGGCGAGCTCGCGATGATCCTGCTGGAAGACCGCCCGCAGGTCGATCACGCTGTCGATGTCGGCGGCCACGGGCGTGTAACGCCGGACCGGCGACTCCCGCGCCTCGGAGAGAAAATTGCACAAGGCGCGTATAGCCGAGCCGGCTGTTGCCGGATCCTCAGCGCCGGAGAAAGCGTAGATGCGAAAGCGGCCATCCGCGGACGCTGCGTGACCGAGATGCACCGGCTTGGCATCCGCAAGCCGGATCACGGGTGCGGAATGAAAGCGCGTGCCGATGACGAGGCCTTGCGCGAGCTGCTGGTGGGACGTCGCTCCGGTCAGAACCGACGGGCGGTAATGCGTCGCCGTGCCCGCGGTGTAGCGACCGTGCCTGACGAAATAGTCCTGCGTCCTGGCGGCATCGGCGCCGCCGGCCTTGGCGGCGGACGCAAGAATCCCAGCCCATTCGCGGTCGAAATCGATCAGCTCTTTCGCAACGGCCTGGCGCTCGGCCGAATAGGAATGCAGCAGGCTTGGCGCAGACTGCTTCCGCAAAACGGCAGCGAGCTTCCAGCCGAGATTGAAGGCGTCTTGCATCGAGACGTTCATGCCCTGCCCCGCCTTCGGGCTGTGGGTGTGGCAGGCATCGCCGGCGATGAAGATCCGCGGCAGACGCTTAGCGATCTCGATCCCCGGCACGTCGTCGAACTTGTCGGTCAGTCGCTGGCCGATCTCGTAGACCGACCACCACGCGATCTCCTTCACATCCAGCGTGTGCGGCTTGAGGATCCGCTGCGCCTTCGCGATCACGTCATCGGCGGTGATGTTGCGATTGGCGACGCGCTCGCCGATGTCGAGCTTGGCGAGCTCGACATAGAGGCGGACCATGTAACCGCCCTCGCGCGGAATGATCAGCAGGCTGCCGTCCTTCGCCGACTGGATCAGGGCCTTGAAGCGGATGTCCGGAAAATCGGTCACCGCCAGCACGTCCATCACGCCCCAGGCATGATTGGCGGAATCGCCGAGCAACTCGCGGCCGATCGATTTGCGCACTGTACTGCGGGCGCCGTCGCAGCCGACGACGTAGCGCGCCTTGATCGTCTCTATCTTGCCCTCGTTCCCGGCATCGAGCCGTTCGAGCCGCGCCGTCACGGCATGGTCGGCGGGACCCGCGGCCGGATCGACCTGAAGGTCGAGCAGGCGCCGGCTGTAATGGGGCTCGAGGCTGGCGGGCGCTTTGCGCATGACGTCGAGAAAACCGTCATGAATGCGCGCCTGGTTGAGAATGACGTGCGGGAATTCCGACAAGCCGTCCTCGACGTCCTGCACCCGGCCGCTGCGGACGATATGTTCTGGCAGCCGCTCGTCCGGCTTCCAGAATGTCGTCTCGTTCACCCAACAGGCTTCCTTGAGGACGCGCTCGCTGAATCCGAAGGCGTGGAACATCTCCATGGTGCGGCATGCGATGCCGTCCGCCTGCCCGACCAGCAAGCGGTCCGGCTTCTGCTCGACGATGCAGGTCTTGATGTCATCAAACTGCGCAAGCTGGGCCGCAAGCGTCAGGCCCGCAGGACCACAGCCGACGATGAGGACATCGACCTCTTCAGGCACGGCGCCCGTTGCGCCAGAAGGCTGAATGCGCGCGGCGGGATCTGCGATTTCAGGGTCACCCGGCTGAAATCCATTGAGATGGAATTGCATGAGCACCTCTCCCGCCGATGTTCTGTTTGGATATTGCTCAGTATGCTGACTATCAGTATACTTGTCAACGATCCCGGCCGTCCTACCCCAACGGAGAAATTCAGTGAAAGACAACAACGACATGCCCGGACATCTGGCGCGCCGTTTCCAGCAGATCGCGGTCGCGGTGTTTCTGGCCGAGGTCGAGGATGCCGGCTTCGACCTCACGCCGGTGCAATACGCCGCGCTCGCGACCATCAAGGCTAATCCGGGGCTCGACCAGGTGACGCTCGCAGGATTGATTGCCTACGACCGCACCACCATCACCGGCGTGATCGACCGCCTCGTGCAGAAGGGGCTCGCGGAGCGCCGCGCCTCGCGCCGCGACCGTCGTGCCCGCGAGCTCGAGATCACCGACGAAGGCCGCCGCACCCTGCGCAAGATCACGCCGGCCGTCGAATCCGCGCAACGCATCATGTTGCGTGGCCTCAGCGCGAAGGAAAGTGAGGATCTGATGCGGCTGTTGCACAAGGCCATTGCCGCCGGTAACGAGCTCAGCCGCGCCCCGTTGCGCGAGGTGCAGGCATAGAGCGTTTTCGAGCGAAGGGGCACCGCTTCGCGTCAAGAAAACGCGCCACGACAGAAGGCCCCCGTAATTCTACCCCTCATTGTCGCAGTATCGCGAAACCAGGAACTAACCTTCGGCTGTTACGGTCGGCGGCATTCGGCGTTTAACGCGCGATTAACTTTGCCGGTCTGGAGTTTCGGATGTTCAGGTTCCTCATTGCGGCGGCGGCGATCGCGCTCTCGGCCGCTCCGGCGCTCGCGAATGGCCATGGCGGCGGCGATGCCCCTCCCCCGCCGAAGCCCGCGACCTCACCGGCGAAAGTGATCCTGACCAAGCAGGGCCCGACGCTCGTCGACCTCAACGGCATGACGCTCTACTATTACGAGCGCGATACCACCGGCAAGACGTCGAACTGCAACGGCAAATGCGTCGAGAGCTGGATTCCGCTCTCCGCAACAGCCGATGCCAAGGCGATCGGCGATTTCACCGTGATCAACCGCAACGACGGCAGCAAGATGTGGGCATATCGCTATCGTCCGCTCTACACCTCGCCGGCCGACAAGGCGCCGGGCGAGGCCAACGGCAATGCCACGACGCTGCAATGGCGCATCGCCCGTCCCGAGAACTAGGGCGACCTCACCCGCGCCAGCTGGGCCGCGCCTCGACCTGCGCGTTCTGTCCGGGCGGCAGCACCACGACCATTGAATTGAGCTTCACGCGGTCATAGAGATCGATCACATCCTCGTTGCGCATCCGGATGCATCCGGACGAGATCGCCTGCCCGATATATTCCGGCTGGTTGGTGCCGTGGATGCGGTAGAGCGTGTCCTTGTTGCCGGCATACAGATAGATGCCCCGCGCGCCGAGCGGATTGGCGGGACCGCCGGGCACGCGCGCCGGATAGGGTCCGAGCCGCGCCTGGATGTCCGCCGTCGGAACCCAGTCCGGCCATTCCGCCAGACGACCGACCCGCGCGACCCCGGAGAACGCCATGGCTTCCTCGCCGACCGCAACGCCGTAGCGGATCGCCTTGCCTTCGGGCAGCACGAAATAGAGATAGCGCGCGTCGGTATCGACCAGGATCGTGCCCGGCTGCTCCTTGCGCGGATAATCGACGATATGACGGAGATATTGCTCGGGCACGTTCGCCTGCGCGTACGGCGTATGCGCCAGCAACTGCCGGTCGCGCGGCGTCATGCTCGCATCTGTCGATGGCGAAAGCGTTGTCTGCATGCAGCCGCCCAACGGAAGCATGGCAAGGACGAATAGAACAAATAAGGATCTTGGCACCGCCGGCCCCGATAGCGATAGCAGCACCCCCAGCAACACCAGATGCTGCCAAAATCGTGCTGAAAACAAGGCATTGCGGAACAATTGCGCGTGTTTGATCAACCGGGTTCCATCACCACAAACGGCGCAAGAGCGTCGCACAGTCTCCATCCCCTCGCCTTGCTTTGGTCAAACCCGGCTGGACTCGTGCGTCATGTGCTTGGGCCTCGGGGAATTGGATGGGCTCACCTCACGGATCTGCTCGCGCGAATGCGGACGGCCAACACTTCAACTACTCAACAACTGGGCTTCAAAACACCCAGGCTTCAAAGGAGCTGCGATGCTCGCGACGCTGAACTCTCGGCAAATCGTCGATGAGATCGTGAAGGACACGGTCACGAACAACGACCCGCACGACGCCGTGCAGATTTCGCCTGACGTTGTGCTGGCCTCGCGCCCTCTCAGCGTCGCGCCCGCGCTCGCGCCTGAGATTACGGCCCGTCCGGAGCCCAAGATAGATCCGGCGTTCACGCTGAAGTCCAGAACGAATCCGGAGCCGAAGTTCAGTCCCCTCGTGGAGCCGCAGGCGGCAGCGCCCTCGGTCGACACCGCCGTGCGCGTCGCGGCCAGTGATGGTCTCAGCCGGCAGAAGCGCTCCTCAGCCGGCAAATGGCTGCGCGGCGCGTTCGTCACGATGCTGTTTGCGGGCGGAAGCGCGGCCGCCACTGTCGCCTGGGAGAAACATGGCGACACCGCAAGACAGATGCTCGCCGAATGGACCCCGGCATTGTCGTCGCTGCTGCCGTCGACCTCGCACACGGCACCGGTCGCCGCCGCACAAGCCGCGGCGCCTGCGGACCAGGCTGCAACGGATCAAGCCGCAACGGATCAAGCAACCGATCAATCTGCGGCTCCGCCCGCAACCCAGCTTGCAGCAGCGGTGCCCGCGGCAGCACAATCCGATCCTGTACAATCGGTGCAGTCGATGACGCGCGATCTCGCCGCGATGGCGCAACAGATCGAGCAGCTCAAGGCCAACATCGCCGAGTTGAAGGCCGGGCAGGAGCAGATGGCACGCGAGATGGCGAAGCCACCCGCGCCGAAGCCGGTGGCCGATGCCAAGCCGCGCATCGATCCGCGCGCGCAAATGTCTGCGCTGCCGCCGCGACCCGCGGCGCCGCCGGTTCGCAAGCCCAAGCCGGTCGTGTCGCACACCTACATGCCGGCTTATTCGCCCGCGCCGCTCGCTCCGCCGCCGCCTTCGCAGGCTGCCGCAGTCCCACCGCCAGCTGCCATGACGACGCAAGCCGTTGCCGACGACGACGGACCTGTCGTACGACCGCCAATGCCGCTGCGCTGAACGATCGTCACGCGATGACACGAAAGCGTCGCGCGAGCGATGCTGTCCGAGTCGATATGATGCGTTGACTCCGGATGACTACGGGACGCGGCGCTTCGATCGTTCTCGATCAAGAGAAAAGGCCGTCGGGATTTATGCCGGCGGCCTTCTCTTGCAGCTGCCGGTTCCCGGAGCCCGGTTCTGCTGCAATTCCATGCCTCATGATCACGCCGACATATTTAATAAAATCTTAACACGCTTGAATGCTGCACATCATTTCTGCGCCATAAGCACAGAGATTGCGCGCGCCGTTCATTCGATAAACATCGACTCAGTGGTACCATCGGTCATGTGTTGAAACGTCCACCTGAAGCTCAATTCGTCACACCGGGGAATTCGGATGCCCTACTATTCCTTCGATCTCGTGGTTGGTGAAGAGTTCAAGAACCAGGGCGGCATCATCCTCGAAGACATCGAGGTCGCCTCCGACCGCGCCGTTCAACTGGCCACCGAGCTGTCGCAGGTGAAGCCCGAGCTGCAAAGCAAGGGTTGCGCTGTGCGCGTCACCGACCGCGATCACAAAGAGGTCTATCGTACGCCGCTCGATCCCGTGCCGGCCTGGCGGCGCTAGGTCGCCGACCGGCTTCGCAGCCGCACGCTATCCCCATTGCGGAGCGGCGCGGCAGCCGCTAGCCTTCCCGAAAATTCGGGGAGGTACCAAGGATGCGCACTGGTTTTCTGATGACGGCCCTGTTGCTGCTGGCGGCGCCGGCCCAAGCGGCCGACCATCCACGTTCGACCTATGTCACTTTGGTCTTGCAGGCCTTCGCCGCCAAGGTCGAATGTCCCGGCACGGATGTCGTCTACCAGGATCTGGTGCAGAAGGCGGAGCAGATGCAGCTGCCCGAAGGCACCACCGAGAAGGTCCGCAAGGCAATCGCGTGGATGCACACCGGCGGCAAATTGGGCGAGAAGCAGGACGACGATCTGATGGCCGAGGTCGCGGTGGCCACCCAGGCGACCGACCTCAACCAACGCCGCCTCGGCATGCCCAGCTGGTGCGAGGCCCAGAAGACCAACCTCGCCGGCCTGATCCGCAGCAAGGGCGGCTAGCGTTGTCGCGGGGCGTTAAGCACGCCGCGCCGGAACTTTTGCTTCGGCCAATAATCGTCACAATCCTCGCCAGCATGCGGCTCTCTTCGAATCTCGAACAGGGGAGCCCCATGCGGATCAACCATGTCATTCTCGCCGTGGCGTTTGCCGTCGCCACGATCCTGACTGCGCCCGTGCTGGCAAAGAATTCCGACGCCCAGAAGGGTGAGGACAAATCGACCTCGTCGTCATCGTGCAGCGCTTATCAGCAGGCGCCGGACGGCTCGTGGGAGCCGCTGCCCTGCAAGGAAACGGGCGAGCGCTCCCAGCCGCAGACGCAGCATCGTACGTCGCCGCAAGGCGCCGACCGCGGGGAGCGTTGAACGCGCGGGAGTGTCAGCTCTGGTGCGGACCGCGAATGATCTTCATCGCGTCGGCGAGGTGACGCCACTCTTTGGCTTCATCGGCCTCGCCGCGGCCCTCGCAAGCCCTGGCCTGTTCCGCGGCCTTCGCGATCGCCGCAAAACCGTGCTGTTCCAACATCTGGCGCGCGACGGTGTGGACCTGGACCTCGGTCATCATGGGCGTTCTCCCGTTTGACGAAACCGCGGTGCATCGCGCCGCCGCGGGTTGTTCACAACGATTGAGCCCCGGACCTCGTTCCGTAGCGTTCACTCGACGCGCAAAAGGCGGCCCGCTATACCCAGCGGACCGCCTTCTCACCCACCCCAAATTCGAAGC
This sequence comes from Bradyrhizobium sp. 76, assembly GCF_023073025.1. Classification (NCBI taxonomy): domain Bacteria; kingdom Pseudomonadati; phylum Pseudomonadota; class Alphaproteobacteria; order Hyphomicrobiales; family Nitrobacteraceae; genus Bradyrhizobium; species Bradyrhizobium sp. 76. The sequence goes on along the minus strand of NZ_JADPIS010000149.1, from coordinate 807,510 downwards.
GTCGCGGCCGAAATCCTACCCGGCCGCCGCGCGCTTGCGCTCGAAATCGTTGGGCACCTCGATATCGACCTCGAGGGTCGAGACCTCGTCGCCGCGATCGAGCCGGACGATGACCTTGGTCGGGTCCAGCGTGACGTGCCTGGAGACGACCGCGAGAATTTCCTCACGCAGCACACCGAGCAGATCGGGCTGGCCGCGCAGTCCGCGTTCATGGGCAAGCAGGATCTGCAACCGTTCGCGCGCGACGGGTGCAGAGGCCTTGTTGCCGCGGAGAAGCCGAAGCAAACCCATGCTCATGCGGCCCTCCTTCGCAGCAGGCGGTCCATGAAGCCCTTGCGCTCGGTCGGCACCTGCATCGGCACGGTGTCGCCGCACAGCCGCCGCGCCGCGTCGATATAGGCCCGCGCCGGAGCACCTTCCGCGTTCGACAGCGTCACCGGCGTGCCGACATTGGAGGCGCGCAGCACGTCCTGGCTCTCCGGGATGATGCCGAGCAAGGGCGTTGCGAGGATCTCGAGGATGTCCTCGATGGTTAGCATCTCGCCGCGCGCGGCGCGCGAGGGATCATAGCGGGTGATGAGAATGTGCTTCTCGACCCGCTCGCCCTTCTCGGCCCGCACCGTCTTGGAATCGAGCATGCCGATGATGCGATCGGAATCGCGCACCGAGGAGACTTCCGGATTGGTGACGATCACGGCCTCGTCGGCAAAGCGCATCGCCATGGAGGCGCCGCGCTCGATGCCGGCAGGGCTGTCGCAGATCACCCAGTCGAAACGGCTGCGCAGATCGTCGATGACCTTGCCCACGCCCTCTTCGGTCAGCGCGTCCTTGTCGCGGGTTTGCGAGGCCGGCAGCAGCCAGAGGTTCTCCAGCCGCTTGTCCTTGATAAGGGCCTGCGGCAGCTTTGCGACGCCCTGCACCACGTTGATGAGGTCGAACACGACGCGGCGTTCGGCCCCCATCACGAGGTCGAGGTTGCGCAAGCCGACGTCGAAATCGACGACCACGACCTTTTCGCCGCGTTGCGCGAGCGCAGCTCCCAGCGCGGCGGTCGTCGTGGTCTTGCCGACGCCCCCCTTGCCTGACGTCACGACCAGTACCTTGGCCATCTCTCAAATCTCCTTCTGGTCAGTTCAGCGCAGTAATTCGCATGGTGTTGCCCTGGAGCCAGGCCTGAGCCGGCTTGCCGCGCAGGGCCGCGTCGATATCGTCGGCGGTCTGGTAAAAACCATCGATTGCAAGCAGTTCGGCCTCGATCTTCTGACAATAGATGCGTGCGCTCGTGTGACCGTTCACGCCTGCCATGGCACGGCCGCGCAGCGCGCCGTAGATGTGAATGGAGCCGCCGGCAACGACCTCGGCGCCGGAGCCCACAGAACCCAAAATGGTGACGTCGCCTTCGGGGAAGATCACGGTCTGGCCGGAGCGCACGGGGCTTTCGAGCAGCAGCGAAGTCGGCTTGGTCTCGACCTTTGCCTCAACCTTCTTGGGTGCACTCGGCTCGACCACGCAGCTCCGCCCGCCTGACAGCAGCGGCGGCATCATGGGGGTCAGCCGGCCCTCCTCCACGCCCTCGATCCCGAGCACGCGGATGTTGCGGTCCTGAAGGCTGGTGAGCAGATGGCCGATGCCGGACTGGCTGAGATCGACCGAGGACAGGTCGATCACCACGGGGCGGCCGGCGAAGAAGCCCGGCGAGCGCGCGATGGTGGTGTCGATCTCCTGCAGCCAGTCCTGGATGGGAACCGTCGGCACGAACACGAAGGCCACATAGGAGCGCCCGCGCAGGCGAACCATTTGGCGTTGAGGTTTTACTGCAGCCTCCATAGCGGCCGACTCGTTCCCTGTTATTGAATGGTTAACGATGCCGCCGATATGGTTAATGGCTGGTTAATTTCTCCGTGCGGTTACGTGAGTGGTGGGCTCGGCTGGGCGTTGGGGCAAATGTGCTCGCCCAGCACAGAGCTGTCATCGCCCGCGAAGGCGGGCGATCCAGTACTCCGAGACGGTAGTGGGCAATCGACAGGCGGCGGCGTACTGGATGCCCCGCCTGCGCGGGGCATGACAGCGACATGCGGGGCGAGCGCTTGCCCCCCCTACTTCTTCACCTTGCTCGCATCCATTTTGATGGTCGGATCGAGCATCTTGGTCGTGAACGCCGTCGTGACGTCGAACGGCTTCTCCATCCCGAGATAGGTCTGGACCAGATCGTAGTCCTTCTTCATCCGCTCGCCGTCGATCCAGCCGAGCGCCTTCGTCGTCGTGAATTCGTCCGTCATCAGAAACTTGATGCGCTCCCACTGGCGCTCCTGGTTCTCCTTGTCGAGACCGGAGACCTGGTCGAGCAGCGCCTTCAGGCAGGGCGCGGCGTCGGCAACGCAAGTCGCGAAGGCCTTTTGCGTGACGCGGACGAACTCCTCGACCAGCTTCGGGTTCTTCTGCAGATAGCCGCCGTTGACGATCAGCGAATTGCCGTAAGGATTGAGCCCGATGTCCTTCCAGTTGACGTAGCCGAGATCGGCTCCGAACTCGATCACCTTCAAATCGTGCTCGTTGTAGAAGTCGCTGATGATGTCGACGGTATGGCTCTTCAGCGCGGCGATCTTCGCCGTCGGTCCGACATTGACGAAGCCGACGGAGTCGGGCGCAAGCCCTGCAGCCTTGGCGAAGGCCGGCCACATCACGCGCGAGGCGTCTCCGGGCGGATTGCCGATCTTGTGGCCGGCAAAATCCTTCACCCCGTCCACGCCGTAGCTCTTCAGCCAGTAGAAGGTCTGGCCGGTGTTGGCGTAGACGCTCATCACGGCAACGGCGTCAGCCCCCTTGCTCTTCGCCACCAGCATGGTGGCGAGATCAGCGACGCCGAAGGGCGAGCCCCCAGAGCCGACCTTGGCGGCGGAGACGCCGGAGCCCTTGCCGACCTCGATGGTCAGATCGATGCCCGCCTTCTCGTACCAGCCTTGCGCCTTGGCGTAATAATACGGCGAGTGATCGGCCGTCGGTGCCCAGTTCAGGATCAGGTTGACCGCCTCGCCCGCGGTCGCCGGCACGACTGGTAATCCGAGCATCAGGGCCACAGCCAGGGCCGAGCCCGCCGCCTGCAAACGCTTCATCGCATCTCTCCTCGTTGCCCGCGACCGGCTTGTCGCTCTCCCCCTGTGAGGATACCAATGCAACAAGGCCGCCCTCAACTTGTCAACTGTTTGGTTGGAAATGCCCGCAAAACGTTCAGGCGACACCGTGCCGCAGCGGCGCGACCCGGTCGCCACCCGCAAGAAGCTGCTCACCGCGGCGCGCGAGGAGTTCGCCCGGCACGGCTTTGCCGGTGCCCGCGTCGACGAGATCGCGGAGCGCGCCGGCGTCAACAAGCAACTCGTCTACCATTATTTCGGCGACAAGGACGCGCTCTATCTTGCCGTGCTCGAATGGGTTTACGCCGATATCCGCGAGCAGGAGCGCCAGCTCAATCTCGAAGGCCTGCCGCCGGAAAAGGCGATCCGGAAACTGATCGAGGCCTCGTTCGATTACCTCGCGGCCAACCCCGATTTCATCGTGCTTCTGAACGACGAGAACCGCGGCGGCGCCCGCCACGTCCGTGGCTCGACGCGGCTGGAGGCGATGCATTCGCCGCTGGTGAAGAGCGTGTCCCACATCCTCCACGAGGGCGTCCGCGCCGGCATGTTCCGCAAGGGGATCGACCCGATCCAGCTCTATATCTCCATCGCGGGCCTCAGCTATTTCTATCTCTCGAACACGCCGACGCTATCGGCGATCTTCGGCAAGGACCTGTCGAGCCGGGCCGCGCGCCGTGCCCGCCGCCGGCACGTCGCAGATCTCGTGCTGCATTCGCTCCGTCCGTAATCAACCAACTGGTTGAAACTTCCCTCAAGGACGGTTAGGCTTGAGACCAGGCAGCAAGGTGGCCGGCAGCAACAGGGAGCAACCGGTGACAGGAGACGGCGCCCGCAATACGCGCAGCTTTGCGATCGTCCTGATCGTGCACCTCGCCGTGCTCGTGCTCTGGCAGGTCCTGGTCGATGCCTTCCACGTGCCGAAGTTCATCCTGCCCTCGCCGCTCGCGACAATCCAGACGCTGGGAACCGCGAGTTACGCCTGGGGCGCCAATACGCTGGTGACGGCGATCGAGATCCTCGGCGGCTTTGCGCTCGGCGCATTTGTCGGCGTGGCGCTGGCCGTCATCTTCAGCTGGGCGCCGCTGATCAGCCTCGTGCTGCTGCCGCTGTTCGTGACGCTGAACATGATCCCGAAGGTCGCGCTCGGCCCGCTCCTCATCGTCTGGTTCTCCTACGGCATCGTGCCGAACATCCTGATCGCCTTCAGCATCTGTTTCTTTCCGATCCTGCTCACCACCGCGCGGGGCTTGCGCGAGGTCGAGCCGGATCTGCTCGACCTGGTCAAATCGCTGCGCGGCTCGCGCTGGACCCTGTTCCGCAAGATCCAGCTGCCGGGATCGCTGCCTTACATCTTCTCCGGCATGAAGGTCGGCGCCATCCTCGCGGTGGCCGGCGCCATCGTCGGCGAGTTCATCGCCTCCGAGCGCGGGCTCGGCTACCTCATGATCCAGGTGCAGTCGTCGCTCGACACGCCCGCGATGGTGATGGCTGTCGTGCTGCTGACGCTGCTCGGCGTCGCGCTTTACGGCTTCGTGCTCGTCCTCGAACGCATGTTCGTGGTCGGTGACGCAACACCGACTTGAACGGCAAAGCCAAGACCAAGGACCACAACCATGCTCCTCACCCGCCAGACACTGCCGAAGACCATCCCTGATATCGCTGCGCTCGACGATCTGCTGTGCCAGCCGACGCAGGCATTGATCGAGGACCTCGCCAGGGTTGATGGCGACATCATGATCCTCGGCGTCGCCGGCAAGATGGGGCCGACGCTGGCGGGGCTTGCCAAAGCCGCAGCGCCCGATCGGCGCATCATCGGCGTCGCCCGCTTCAGCGACGCCGGCGTCAAGGACTGGCTGCACGCGCGTGGCGTCGAGACCATCAATTGCGATTTGATGGACGAGACCGCGATTGAGGCGCTGCCGAAGGCGCCCAACATCGTCTTCATGGCCGGCCGCAAATTCGGCGCGGAGGGCGACCTCTCGCTGACCTGGGCGATGAATGCGCACGTGCCGGCACTGGTCGCGCAGGCCTTCCCGTCATCGCGGATCGTGGCGTTCTCGACCGGCTGCATCTATCCCTTCGTCCTCGTGGACGGCAAAGGCGCAACCGAGGACATGGCGCCCAATCCGCCCGGCGAATACGCCCAGTCCTGCGTCGGCCGCGAGCGCATGTTCGAGCATTTTTCGCGCAAGTTCGGAATGCCCGGGCGGCTGTTCCGCCTCAACTACGCGATCGACATGCGCTATGGCGTGCTCCACGACATCGCATCGAAAGTGCTCACGGGCTCGCCGATCGACGTCAGCATCGGCCATGTCAATTTCATCTGGCAGGGCGATGCCTCGTCCCAGGCGCTGCGCTGCCTCGCGCATTGCACGACGCCGACCTCGCCGATCAATGTCAGCGGCCACGAGATCTTGGCCGTGCGCGACCTCGCAGCACGATTCGGCGCCAGGTTCGGCCGCGCGCCGGTGCTGACAGGAAACGAACAGCCGACGGCGTGGCTGACGGACACGTCCAAGGCCGTCGAGCTGTTCGGCCTGCCGGTCGTCGACACCGAGCAGCTGATCGCCTGGACCGCAGATTGGGTGTCCCGCGCCATGCCGAGCCTTGGCAAGCCCACCAAATACGAGGTGCGCGATGGACGCTACTGACGAGCTGGCCATCATCAAGCTCGGCGTCGACGATGCGATCGCCGGGCTCGTGCTGTCGACGGAAGCACACTGGAACCAGACCGAGGAGGACTGGCGCATCTTCCTGCACGATGGAATCGTGTTCGGCATTCGCGACGGCAGACGGCTGGTGGCAACCGCGGCCCTGCTGCCCTACTCCGGCAAAAACGCTTGGATCAGCATGGTGCTGGTATCAGGCACCCATCGCCGCCGCGGCCTTGCAACGCGCCTCGTCGATGCCTGCCTGGAAACCGCCCGCAGGAACGGCCTGACGAGCTGGCTCGACGCAACACCCGACGGTGCTGCCGTCTACGGACCGCTCGGGTTCACGCCGACGCTGCAATTGCGCCGTCTCAAGCTGGTGAAATCCGCGTTCGCGTCCGCGCAGCCACCTTCATCCGCGACGCTCGACGCGCTCCGCATGCGTGACCGGCAGGCCACGGGCCTCGATCGAACCGCCCTGCTCTCCAACTTCGCTCAGCGTCCCGGCTCACGCATCGTCTCCGCGAACGGCGCCATCGCGCTGGTTCGCGACGGACGCACCGCGCGCCATATCGGCCCGCTGTTTGCCGACGACACGGCAGCCGCGCTGACCCTGGTCGAGGCCATCGCGCGATCGGAGACCGGGCCGCTGCTCCTCGATGCCGTCGCGTCGCAAGCCGCGTTCCCTGACGGATTGACCGCATCGGGCTGGAGCATCGAACGGCCATTCCAGCGCATGCGGTTCGGCCCCGCCACTGCCGCGGGGGAAGACATGCCATTCGCCGTCGCCGGCCCTGAATTTGGATAGGACATCATGCACCACAGCCAGATCAATCGCGATATCCGCAAGCTGATCGCCGACGGCACCGTGCTGCCGGCGCATCCCCTCGCGCTCACCGCCGAACGCCAGCTCGACAAGAAGCATCAGCGCGCGCTGACGCGCTATTACATCGACGCCGGCTCCGGCGGCCTTGCCGTCGGCGTGCACACCACGCAGTTTGCGATCCGCGATGTCGGCCTCTATCGTCCCGTGCTCGAGCTCGCTGCCGAGACGGCGGCGAACTGGACCAAGCGTCCGCTGGCGCTGGTCGCGGGCCTCGCAGGTCCGACCAGGCAGGCCACCACTGAAGCTCGCACCGCGCGCGACATCGGCTACCACGCAGGGCTCCTCAGTCTCGCTGCGATGAAGAGCGCGTCCGAAGACGAGATCATCGCGCATTGCACAGCGGTCGCAGCCAAGATTCCGCTGGTAGGCTTCTATCTTCAGCCGGCAGTCGGCGGCGTGGTCCTGTCGAGCCGGTTCTGGCAGCGCTTTGCCTCGATCGACAATGTCATCGCGATCAAGATCGCGCCGTTCAACCGCTACAGGACCCTTGATGTTCTGCGCGGCGTCGCGGCGGCTGGCGCGCTCGACCGCGTCGCGATCTACACCGGCAATGATGATCATATCCTGCTCGATTTGATGCTGCCGTTCGATCTGCGCGACAACGGCGTCACCACGCGGACCTACTTCAAGGGCGGTCTGCTCGGCCACTGGTCGGTGTGGACGGCGAGCGCGATTGAGCAGTTCGAGCGCTGCAAGGCGGCACGGCACAAGGACAGCGTCCCGGCCGAACTGCTCGCGCTCGATGCCCGCGTCACCGATTGCAACAGCGCCTTCTTCGACGTCGCCAACGATTTTCGCGGTTGCATCGCCGGCTGCCATGAGGTGCTGCGACGGCAGGGCCTGATGCAGGGCCTATGGTGCCTCGATCCGAACGAGGGCCTGAGCCCCGGCCAGAAGGACGAGATCGACCGCGTCACTCGCGAGCATACAGATCTCAGCGACGATGCCTTCGTGGCCGCAAACTTGAATAAATGGCTGGCATGAGCTCAACCCCCTTCATCAGCCTGCAAGGCGTCCGCAAGGTCTATCGTAGCGGCGGAGCCGAATTCCTCGCGGTGTCCGACGTCACCATGGACGTGCAGGAGGGTGAGCTTGTCTCGCTGGTCGGGCCGTCCGGCTGCGGCAAGACCACGGTGATGAAGATCTTGGCCGGCCTGCACGACGCCGACGGCGGCACGGTGAAGATCGGCAATGCCAAAAGCCCGTTCGATCCGACCCGCGACATCGGCATGGTGTTCCAGCAGGCACTGCTGCTGAAATGGCGGACCATCCTGGACAACGTGCTGCTGCCGGCAGAGATCGTCGGCCTTCCGATGAAGGCCGCGCGCGAGCGGGCGCGCGATCTGCTCAATCTGGTGGGGCTTGCCGGCTACGAGCAGAAATATCCGCGAGAGCTGTCCGGCGGCATGCAGCAGCGCACCGCCATCGCGCGCGCCTTCATTCACGACCCAAAACTGATTCTGATGGACGAGCCGTTCGGCGCGCTCGACGCCTTGACGCGCGAGCAGATGAATCTGGAGATGCTGCGGATCTGGCGCGAGAGCGGCAAGACCATCATCTTCATCACGCACTCGATTCAGGAGGCCGTGTTCCTGTCCTCGCACTGCGCCGTGCTGACCGCCGGCCCGGCGAAGATGGCCGATTATTTCCCGATCGATCTGCCCTTCCCGCGGGCTCTGCCGCTGAAGACGACGGACGCGTTCGGCGCCTATGCACGGCGCATTTACGAGAAGCTGGGTTTGGGCGCGGCTTAATTCACCGCACGATAGATGCTGTAGGGTGGGCAAAGCGAAGCGTGCCCACCATGGCGAGTCGAGCAAGCAGTGGTGGGCACGGCGCAAGTGCGCCTTTGCCCACCCTGCGGGAGTTTGCGCGATCAGGTCTTGTTGCGCATCTTGCCGAGCAGATAATTGTCGTAGAAATTCTCCGCGATCTGCGTGTAGAACAGCAGCTCCTTCATATAGGCGTCGTGGCTTTCCTTGGTGCGCTTGAACAGGTCGCTCTTGGTGGCGAGCTCGTTCAGATGGTCCTGGGTCGCCGCATAGCAGGCCTCCAGCACCGGCTGCGGAAACGCCTTCAGCTCCGCGCCATTGGCGATCAGCCGCTTCAGCGCCGCCGGATTCACGCTGTCGTATTTCTCGAGCATCCAGGCGCCCGCGGCCGACGCGGCCTGATTGACGATCGCCTGGTACTGCTTCGGCAGCGACGCCCACTTCTCGTCGTTGACGATCATGTGCAGCATGGCGCCGCCTTCCCACCAGCCGGGGAAGTAATAGTATTTGGCGACCTTCTGGAAACCGAGTTTTTCATCGTCATAGGGGCCGACGAATTCGACCGCGTCGATCGTGCCCTTCTCCAGCGCCGGATAGATGTCGCCGCCCGCGATCTGCTGCGGGACCACGCCGAGGCGCGCCAGCACATGGCCGCCCATGCCCGCAATGCGGAATTTCAGGCCCTTGAGATCGTCGACGGTCTTGATCTCCTTGCGAAACCAGCCGCCCATCTGGGTGCCGGAATTGCCGCAGAGGATGGCATGCGCCTTGAACGGCTTCAGCGCCTCGTTGGTGAGGTCGGCGCCGCCGCCGAAATGCCACCAGGACTCCTGATGACGATGGTTCATGCCGAACGGCGCGCCGGTCGCATAGGCCAGCGCCGGCTCCTTGCCGATGTAGAAATAGAGCGGCGTCTGCGCCATGTCGACGGAGGCTGTGCTGACGGCATCCAGCGCCTGCAGGCCGGGAACGAGCTCGCCGGCCGCAAAGGTCTGGATCTGGAATTTGTTGTCGGTGGCCTCGGCAACATATTTCGCAAACGTCTGCGCGGTGCCGTAGATGGTGTCCAGCGACTTCGGGAAGCTCGACGTCAGGCGCCATTTGATCTCGGGCGCGCCTTGCGCGATCGCGGGTGCGGCAACCAGCGTCGTCGCGCCGGCGACCGCGCCGCCCTTGAGAAATGTACGGCGTTTCATGATGGGTCTCTCCCTGAACTACGTTTCAATGTATCGGCTTGAGCGCGATCTTCGCGAGCTATTGCCGTTCCTATAGCGGAATTCAAGTGGTGAGCGGTAGCCCGGATGGAGCGCAGCGCAATCCGGGAATCTCCCCAAATATCTGCCGTGTCGCTCTCAGAGCAGCTTGGCGCTGACGAACAGCGCGCGCACGGCGTTGGTCGCCTGCACGACGAGCATGGCGTTCTCGGCGGCGCCTTCGAGCGCCGCGACCGCGTCTTCGTGCAGCGAGCGGAATTCCATCCACTCGACCGATTTGAAATTGGTGAGGAATTGATAGGCCTGGCCGACGGTCGCGATCGCCAGCGTGTCGCCGTTCAGCTTGATCTTGAACGTCGTGCGCAGCGGGGTCTCGGAACTTTGCGGATCACTCATGGGCTGCTTCTGGACGATGACGGCTTAACGAAGGGAAAACGGCAGCCCCGCCGCGGCAGGCAAATATCAGGAGCAGATATCAGGACTCAGTGCTCGCGCGCTGCGAGGCGGTCGCCGATGGGGTCAACCTGGGCACCACGACCAGACGGTTGAACTCACCGTTGTCGTAGGCCTTCATGAACCGATCATAGTCCTTGATCGACACGCAACCGTTGGAGTCGCCACGGGGCCCGAGCATGTAATTGTGGGTGAGCAGGCCGACGCGGCCGAGCGCGCTGGTGCCTTCGGTAGGCGTCAAGCGCAGTGCGCGGACGCCGTGAAACAGTTTTTCGCGCGGCTTGAGGTCGTAGGTCGCGGGCGGGGTCGCGCCAACCATCCGCTGGTCGACGTGCTCCGGATCGTCCATCAGCGCGCCCATGCCGGAATGCGCTTCGAGCGCGAGGCCGCTCGGCAGGTAGAGCGCCTTGGCCGAGATGTCGTAGACCGCGGTGCGCGAATCGTAACCGAGCGCGGCGAGGTCCGGCGCCTTGCCGAACAGGCCACTGTCGGGCGTCAGCGAGGCCAGCCTGATCTTGTCGGTGAATTTTTCGAAGAAGTTGCGGTTGTCGACCCTGGGGTTGGTCTCCGCGTAAGCCTGGCTCGAGGCGATCTGGGCGGAGATGTCGGCCTGGGGCGGGCGCGAGCGCGGCATCGGGATGGCGTCAGCACGCTGCGATTGTCTCGTCTCCTCCGACATATGCCGGTCGTCGTCGGTCAGGGTCGAGCGCCAGTCGTCGCCCTGGAGCTTCTGGGCAAGCACCGCCTTGGCGTCGCGCAATTTGAGCTGGACTGCACTCACGGCGGAGCGCTCCAGCGTCCGCAAGCCGAGCTCGCGGGCGGGCGGACTGCTGGAAGCCGAAGCGAAACGATCATCGAATGAAGGCGCATTGGCCGGCGGCAGCGCAGCGGTGACCAGCGAGGCCGAACCGCCGATATCCGCGACCCAGGCGGCGGCGCCCAGTGCCAGCGCGACAGCGGCCAGAGACAGCAATATCGTCTCGGCTCGCCCAAGACGGCGGCGCGACAATAGCCTCTCGGCTTGTGCCCGGTCGGAAACCATCAGCTCCCCAAAATCGATCCCCGGGGGGACCCACCCCAACCCGGAGATTCTATACCAGCTACCACATTGGGAGCCAAAAGTTAGGCATAATCGCGGCCGGCAAGGCTCCGGCAAGCCATTCCAGGGTATCCCAAGGTATCCAATGACCGATCCTTTCGACCTCATGCGGTTTGTCCGGGCCCAGGACCCGGTCTATCGCGACATCCAAGAGGAGCTGACCCGGGGCCGAAAGCAGAGCCATTGGATGTGGTTCGTCTTCCCGCAGGTCGCCGGCCTCGGCTTCAGCGCCATGTCGCAGCGCTACGCCATCGCCTCCCGCGCCGAGGCCAAGGCCTATCTCGCCCACCCCATCCTCGGTCCGCGCCTGATCGAATGCACCCGCCTCGTGCTTGCCATGGAGGGTCGGAGCATCAACGCCATCCTCGGCGCGCCCGATGACGCCAAATTTCGCTCGTCGATGACGCTGTTCGACGCGGTGTCCGACGAACCCGTTTTCGACGAGGCGCTCGCCAAATATTTTTCCGGCGAGCGCGACGACGCTACGCTGGAGATCCTGTCGAAGCTGGATCGGCCGACATAGCGCGTCGGATCAGCGCCCCTGAAAGACGGCCGCGCGACGCTCGATGAAGGACTGAATGCCCTCCTTCGCGTCGGCGCTGGCAAGCACGCGATCGCGGATTATCGGGATATAGGTGATCGCCGCGGCCTCGCCGGCTTCGACATATTTGGCCGCGGCTTCCTTGGTGACCTGGATGCCGAGCGGCGCATTGCGCGCGATGATGGCGGCGAGCGCCATCGCCCGCTCGACCTGCTCTCCCGCCGGCACGACCTCCTGGACGAGACCGATTGTGTGGGCGCGCTCGGCTGAAAACTCGTCGCAGAGGAACAAATGATACATCGCGTCACCCCAGCCGGCGCGCGACAAAAAGCGGAAATGCGCGCCCCCGAGCGGCGCAATGCCGCGCTTGGACTCCATTTGGCAGAAGCGCGCATCCTCGGCGGCGACCACGATGTCGCCGGCGAGCATCAGCTCGATGCCGATCGTGAACACGATGCCCTGCACGGCGGTGATAACAGGCTTGCGGCAGCGCTTGGCAAGGCCGAACGGATCGACATTGCCTTCCCTGATATTGCGCTTCTCCGCAGTCGGGCCGAAGAATTTCGGCATGTCCAGACCGGCGGTGAAATCCCCGCCCTCGGCGCAAACCACGCCGACGCGATAGGCATCGTTGTCGTGCAGCTCAGTCAGCGCATCGGACAATTGCTCCATCATCGCCGGCGTGAACGCGTTCTTCTTCGCGGCGTTGTCGATGATGATCTTGAAGACATGGCCGTGCACCTCGGTGCGGATCTGACCTTCGCTCATTTCGCTTCTCTCCGGATTAGTCGGTGGGCAAATCAGGCCGGCGGCTGAATTGCCGCGCGGATAGCCTCGATCCGCTGCGGCGTGAACACACCGGAATCCAGGAGTTGGAGGATCGAGAGCACGCCGCCGCGCGATCCCCAGCTTCCCTCCTCGATGATCTCGAAATTGACCCACCAGGTTGGCGCAGGCGCCTGCATGCCGCAGGCCTCCGCAAGCCGCGCCAGCACATTGCGGATCACCTCCGCTCGCACCTCGGCAGGCCAGGCTGCGTTCATCACCGCGATATTGACGGTCATCACGTCGCGCGGCGTTTCCTGGTCCGACAGGAGCCGGCCGCCAATCGCCATGCAGTCGGCTGGCAGGTCATGGAAATGCACCTGAAAGCCCATTCGCGCCGCCGGCGCATGCTGGCCGATCTCGGGCGAGAGCACGGCGTCGGTCAGGCTTTCGGCGAGGCAGCGGCGCTGCGCCAGTCCGAGCCGGCCGGCAGGTGCGGTCACGGTGATGATGGTCAACCTATTCCTTTCTGCGACTATGACGCACGTCATATCGCAGTGCCGCTTGCCTATGTCAATCGTCATAGTTTAGATAAAGCACAGCCAACTGCGGAAGTTCCGATGACCACCACGCGCGACAAGATGATCGCCGGCGCCGCCGACCTGATGAGCCGGCGCGGCGTCAACGCCACCAGCATGCGCGACGTCGTCCGCCATACGGCGACGCCACGCGGCTCGATCAGTCACCACTTCCCCGGCGGCAAGCAGCAGATGATCGCCGAGGCCGTAACCTTTGCCGGCAAGCAGGTGTCCATTCCCCTGGAGAGGGCCATGAACGAACGCGGCGTGATCGGTGGCTTGCGAGCTTTCGTCGCATCGTGGCGCCGCCAGCTGGAAGCGACCGGCTTCGAGGCCGGCTGCCCCGTGCTCGCGGTCGCCGTCGACCGCTATGTCGGAGAAGCCTCCGACAGGGACGACGAGACGGCGCAGCAGCACCTGCTCGATCTTGCCGACGGCGTGTTCGCCGATTGGCGACAGATCATGCGCTCAGCCCTCCTGCGCGAGGGAGTGGCCGCCGAACGCGCGGAGCGGCTTGCAACGCTGGTCGTCGCCTCGATCGAAGGCACGGTCGCAATGTGCCGTGCAAATCGCAGCGCCGACGCGCTCGATCAGGTGCAAGAGGAGCTGGAGACGGTCCTGTCCTCCGCCCTCGCCCGCACACCAGGATAGAATGGAGACGCACCGATGGATCTCTCCCGACAACGCGAACTCGCCCGCCATCTCGCCGATTTGCGCCGCGAGGGCCGGCAGCAAAGCGGCCTCGAGCAGCGGCTGGTGCCGCCGGATGCCGACACGGCGTACCGCATCGCGCAGATGGTGGAAGAAGAATTGGGCTGGGACGTCGTCGGCTGGAAGATCGCCGGCATGAAGCCCGGGCTCCAGCGCCAGCTTGGCATTTCCACGCCGATCTATGGGCGGGTGTTCGCGCCACTGATCAAGACCTCGCCCGCGAGCGTGGAACACGTCAAACAATGCAGTCCGATTCCGGAGGTCGAGTACCAGGCCCGGCTCGGCGCCGACCTGCCGCCGCGCGCGAAGCCCTATACGGTGGAAGAGGTCGGCGATGCGGTCGCTTCGCTGCATCCCGGCATCGAGCTCGCGGAATGCCGCTTCGTCCACGACGCGGCGTTTCCCCCGATGCCCGCAATCATGGCCGACGGCTCCGGATCGGGAACGATCGTGCTTGGAGAGCCCATCGCGGACTGGCGCAAAGGCGACATTGCCAATCAGGAGGTCGTCCTGAACTGCAACGACGCCGAGAGGCGCCGCGGCAGCGCTGCAGAGGCGATCGATCATCCGCTGGTGCCGCTCGCCTGGCTCGCCAATGAGCTGTCACGAACCGGCATCGGCCTCAAGGCCGGCCAGACCATCTCCACCGGCACGCTGACGGGCATGCTGCGGCCGAAGCGGGGCGAGACTTACGTCGCCGATTTCGGTCCGCTCGGAACCGTAAGCGCGACCTACGCCTAGACGGACAGACTCAGCGCGCGGCTGCCCGCGGCCACCAGCGTAAACCCGGGATTAACATCGCCTGCTTATTGTCCGTGCAAATAATTTCCCGCGCCAGTTGCCGGACAGAATCATGAAAATCGGTACGCTCCTGACCACCGCCATCGTCTCGCTCTCGACAGTGGGCGGCGGCCTCGCCGTCTACGTCGCCGTGACGAAATACCAGACCATGGAGCGGATCACCGAGGCCCAGGGGCGGCTGGCGATCGTTCGCGCCGTCAGCGACATCCCACGCTACCTCAATCCCGAGCGCGGCTTTTCCACCAACATCCTCTATGGCCCTCCCGCCGTCGACCCGGCGCTGCTTGCCGAGCAGGACAAGCTGCGCAAGCAGACCGATGCCGCCCGCGACAGGATGAACGCGCTGCGCAAGGACCTGCCCGGCCCGTTCGACGACGGCAACACCACCGGCGGCAACATCGACGCCGTCAATTCGAAGTTCACCGCGCTGCGCGAGGCCATCGACAAGGCGATGTCGGGCCCGCCGGAGGCGCGCAAGGACGCGGCCAAGAAGATCGTCGCCGACAACGCCGTGCTCAACGCCGGCGTGACCGCGCTGCTCAACGAGCAGGTCCGCCGCATGGCGATCCTCAACGGCGATGCCTACCGGCAGGCCAGCTACGCCAACATCGCCATGACATTGCGCGACGTGGGCGGCTTCAACTCCAGCCTGCACAAGAATCTCGTCGGGGGCAAAAAGCCGGCGACCGATACCGAGAAGGCCGAGATCAGCCGCTCGCAGGGCCGCAACGACCAGATCGTGATGTCGCTGCTGGAGTTGCGCGGCAATCCCGCAACGCCGGCGAACGTTGCCGCCGCACTGGAGAAATTCAACGCGATCTATATCGACGAGTTCGGCCGCGAGCTCAAGCTGGTGAAGGAGGGTGCGGTCAGCGGCAAGTACGAACACGACATGGACACCTATTACACCGCCACGCAGCGCGGCCTCAGCACCATCATCGACGTCCGCGATGCCTTCTACGACAACGCGGAGCAGATTCTCGCCGGTGCATCCACGGCCGCCCATACCAGCTTCACCATCGCACTCGCGGGCCTCCTCGCCGTGCTGATCGCCAGCGCCGGCCTCATCGTCACGGTCCGCCGCCGCGTCTGCGCCCCGATCGTCAACCTGACGACCCGGATGTCGCGGCTTGCCGATGGCGAGGTTGCGGAAGAGATTCCCGGCGCCGAGCGTTCCGATGAAATCGGTGCCATGGCCGCGGCCGTCCGGGTGTTCAAGGACAACATGATCCGGGCCGACAGCCTTGCGGCGGAGAAGCAGGCCGAGAACGACGGCAAGATGCGCCGCGCACAGGCGCTCGACGGGATCACCCGCGCGTTCGAAGCCAAGGTCACCGAGCTCGTCGGCGGACTGTCCCGCGCGTCATCCACCATGGAAAGCACGGCGCAGTCGATGACCTCGACGGCGGCCCAGACCAACAGCCAGGCCGCGGTCGTTGCCGCCGCCTCACAGCAGACATCGAGCAACGTCCAGACCGTCGCGAGCGCCACCGAAGAGCTGACCTCTTCGATCTCGGAGATCGGCCGTCAAGTGGCCCAGTCTACCGAGATCGCGGCCCGCGCCGTCGACAACGCCCGCCGCACCGGCGACACCGCCCGAGCGCTGGCCGAGGGCGCACAGAAGATCGGCGACGTCGTCACGCTGATCCAGAGCATCGCCGAGCAGACCAATTTGCTGGCGCTCAACGCGACCATCGAGGCCGCCCGCGCCGGCGACGCCGGCCGCGGTTTCGCGGTGGTTGCTGCCGAAGTGAAATCGCTGGCGGGCCAGACCGCCAAGGCCACCACCGAAATCTCCGAGCAGATTTCGGCGATCCAGGCCGCGAGCGACGAGACCGTGACCGCAATCCGCAACGTCGCCGACGTGATCGGCGAGATCGACCAGATCGGCACCGCCATTGCGGCCGCGATCGAGGAGCAGGGCTCGGCGACCAAGGAGATCGCCCGCAGCGTCCAGGAGGCCGCGCGCGGTACCCAGGAGGTCAACACCAACATCTCAGGCGTGCAGCGCGCCGCGGACCATACCGGCACGGCCGCGAGGGAGGTGCTGGGCGCGGCCGAGCAGCTCTCGACCCAGTCACGCGATCTCGCCGGACAGTTCGACCGTTTCCTCGGTGAGGTCAGGGCCGCGTAAGCGCGGCAAACGCGCAGCTTCGTAGTCCGAGACCGTCAGTAAGGCGGTGCCTTGCGCGCCCGCTGCGCCTTGGCGGCCTCGATCCACCAAGCGAGATCGTCGGCGAAGCGCGGGAATGAACGTTCGAGCGCTTTGCCGCCCTCGCCGATCGGTTCGCCAGCTTCCGACAGCGTCTGTGCGATCGGGCCGACGCCGATGGTGCTCGACACCACCACCATGCCCATCTCCGACAACGTGCCATGCCAGGCGGTCGAGGCACGCGCGCCGGACAGGCGGCCGGCCGAATAGCTCACGATCGCGGCCGGACGCCAGAACCACTCCTCGAGGAAGTGGTCGGTGAGATTTTTCAGGCCCGGCTGGATGCCCCAATTGTATTCGCCAGTGACGAAGACGAAACCGTCCGCGCCGCGGATCTCTCCGGCCAGCTTCTCCAGCGCCTCGGGTGCGGAGCCCTTGGGATATTCCTTGTACATGCGATCAAGCATCGGCAGGCCGATCGCCTTGGCATCGATGAACACGGCGTCGTCGCCGCGGGCGCGCAGGCGATCGATGACGAAATTCGCAAGGCGGATGCCCATGCGGTCGGAACGGTAGGAACCGTAGAGGACGAGGATGCGATTGCTCATGGGCGGTAGTATAGCACGGATCAGCAAGCCGGCCTCAACGTTTTGACGCGCTAGGTTCGCCGCCCGTGCTCGAGCGTTTGCGACGGTGTCTCGCCGAACTGATCGCGATAGCTTCTGGAGAAGTCGCCGAAATGCCAGAACCCGAACGCCAGCGCGACGGCCTTGACGCTGTCGGCACCGGCGAGCAGCCGCTGGCGCACCAGCCACAGCCGCCGCAGACGTAGATAGCGGTGCAGGCTCATGCCGCGATAGCGGCGGACGACGTCGTGCATGGTGCGAACCGGCAGGCCAAGCTTGCGCGCGATCTCGTCGCTGTAGATGGGCTGAGAGAGGTCGTCGGAAAGCAGCGCGCGGATGTCCTGGAAGACCTTGAAGTTCCGCTCGTCATTGGGATGCAGGGTCCATCGCGCGGGACCCATATTTTGGAAAATTACGTCCACGGCGCCGAGCAGGGTCTCCTTCATGGCGGCCGCCTTCAGCGGCACGTCGGGCGCGTCGACCGGCTCCGACGCGGCTGTCAACACCTCCCGAACCACAACGCGGAGCCGGTTCAAGCCCGCGGCGGTCGTTTCGAAGATCTTGAAGCAGAGGGCTGCTTGTGGCCAGCCGCGATCCGTCACCTCCGGCCTGAACACCACCGAGGCGATTTCCCGCTGAACCTCCTCGACGGTGGTGTAGGCCGCGCCGCCGCTGCCGATGACGATGACGGGTCGTGTGCGCCGCGTGCCGTTGAATCGAACGGACACGTCCAAATCGTCCATCGTGAATCCGATCGCGGTGCAATTCTCGACGAGCTGTGCGTCGACGACCCGCGGAAATGCCCGCGTCAAATTCACGTCGCAGCCGGGCAGCGACAGAATGGTCTGCTCGGCCGAAATCCTCCGTACGAAAGGCGTGAACTCGAAGTTCAGGCCCCGTATGGCATTTCGAAATTCATCGACGTCAGAGAAACGAAATACCTTTGGCGCCAGCGTCGGCGCATCATCAGTTCTGTTCATGGCAATGTGAAACTTCGCGTCGCAACACGCGCGCGTCCGGCGACGATGCCGGCCCAACTTCCCCGTTCCGGTGTCCCCTCAGTCTGAAAGAATCACTTCGAACTATGCCGACCAGTTGGCGAGCGTTGAAGTCCAAATACAACCCGGCGCATCAAATCTCGCCAATTTTCGATAGCGTTTCCTGCCGTGTCAGCGGTGCACCAATACCCAAACGATCGAAAGCAACATTTCAAATTAACGTCTGTCGGGCGGAATGAGCACTGTTCGATAGTCAAAATCAATTTTGAGTCAGGCCCCTGCCATGATGGCAAATTCGCCTGCTGATATTCTCGCTGAATTGGAAGAGGCGGTCGCAGCGTGCCCGGCGGAGCGTTGCGACCGCATTCTCTCCGGCATGGTGCAGCTGCTCATTGGCAGCCACGACCAGTGCCGGGAATTGCTCGTCAACGTGGTCGACGGTGTTCTGCTGCGCTTGACGGAACGGGTCGATGCCAGCGCGCTGGTTCAGCTCAGCACGGCACTGGCTGAGCTTGACGTTGCGCCTCCCGAAACATTGTGGCGTCTGGCCTCACACGACGATCCCGACGTGGCGTGTCCGGTGTTGCTCAAATCGCAGGCACTCTCCGCGGCAGACCTCGAGGCTGTCATTGACTCCCGTGGCGAGCGGCATCGACGCGCAATCGCCGCCCGCAGCGAGATCGCGCCGGCCGTGGCCGAGGCGTTGATCAAGCACGGCGGCCCGATCTGCCTTGCCCTGATCAAGAACCCGGGAACGAAATTCTCCGACGCAGCCTATGCGGCGCTGATTGCCAAGGCTGACCAGGACGGCGAGATCGCGAAGGCGCTGGTGCTCCGGCCCGGCACGCCCGACCTGGTCGTACGCAAGCTGCTCTCCGCCCCACCAGCCCGGAAGGCACCGGCCACACCCAACCCGCCCGCCGCGGCGCCGGTGCCGGAAGCGGAGCCGGCTCCGCCAAAGCGGCCTTGCAGGGCCGACTACGCAAGCGCGAGGCCGGAGATCGTCGTCCTCAACCGCATCGGCAAGCTCAACGATTCCACGGTGAACCGTTTTGCGATCCGCGGCGAAACGGCTAATTTGTTCACGGCGCTGTCGGTGCTTTCAGGGGCGCCGCTCGAGATCATCGAGCGTGTCGTGAGCGACGACGATTGCGAAGGGCTGGTCATGGCGTGCCGGGCATCGCGGCTGAACTGGCAGACCACCCTTACCATCCTGAGCAACCGCGGCGGGAAAAGGCTCTCTTTTGCCGAGCGCGAGCGCGCGCAACGCATCTTCGAGACGCTGCTTCTGTCCACCAGCCAATGGGCAGTGCGATGGGGAGAAATAGCAGCAAGCGCCAACACGCGCGATCCGGTAGATCGCGGCTCGAAGATGGTGGTTAACCGATGAAGTTCGACGGTCGCAAAGCGCAGCGCGTAAAAATGGATCACAAGCAGCCGGTCAATCTGATGGGCTCGGACGGCACGTGGCGGCGCAGTTGCGTTCTGCTCGACATATCGCAAAGCGGTGCGAAGATCGAAGTTGAGGGCACGCTCGACGTGCTGCGGGCAAAGGAATTCTTCCTGCTGCTATCGTCGACGGGGCTCGCCTACCGGCGCTGCGAATTGGTCTGGATCGACGGCACCACCGCCGGCGTGCACTTCGTCACCGCAGACGGAAAGAGGAAACCGGCAGCCGCCGCGCAGACTGCCGCTCAGAGCAAATAGCCTCAAGGATTCATCAGCCCCAGTTAACTCCAGCATGATTCAGGTCAACCGTGCAGAACGCGCGAATTATATCCCGCCCCGTCAAAGGCGACGGCGGCATCCGACAGAAGGAAGCGGCACGCCCGTTCGTGCATGTGCTGGCTGATTCCTCGGACAAATTGTCGAGCGTCTGTTCGATTCTCGAGCAGCAGTTTGCCGTCGCAGGCGAACGGCTCGACGCGGAAGCCAAGCTGTCCGAGGTGCCGTTCGCGATCGTGATCCGTGCGGAATTGCGTGACGTCCGCACCATTGCGGCCATCAAGAAACGAGCCGCAAAGCTCGCGAAGGCAACGAAACGCATCTTCCTGGTCGAGCACTCCTCTCACATGAGTATCTCGCAGGCGTACGCGCTCGGAGCCACGCTCGTCCTTCCCGGGACGATCGACAAGATCAAGCTCCTGGCAGCGCTGGCTCATCCCGCCGAAGAGGCGTCTGGTTCCTCAGGTCACGCGCCGCAGCCGGACAACGCCGTCGAGACCGCGGCGATCGCCATCGCGTCGATGTTCACGGCCGTCACGCTCGGCGAGCCTGTCGACGTCGACGGCACGAAGGAAGCCGGCCGCCAGATCGCCGATCGCATCACCCAGCATGGCTTGTCGGAGTGGCTCACCACGGTGCGGCGCCATCACGAGGGGACCTATCAGCATTGCCTCCTCGTCACCGGCGTCGCCATCGACTTCGGCCTGAGCCTTGGCGTCGGCAGGCCAGATCTGGAGCGGCTATACACGGCGGCCATGTTCCACGACATCGGCAAGGCCCGGATTCCGCTTGCCATCCTCGACAAGCCCGGCCGTCTCGATCCGGAGGAACGTGCCATAATCGAGACGCACCCGGTGGCGGGCTACGATTTTCTGAAAGACCACGACAATATCTCGCCGGAGATCCTTGATGCCGTGCGGCATCATCACGAATTTCTCGACGGCAGCGGCTACCCGGATGCGCTTTGCGCCGGGAACATCGGTGATGTCGTGCGCATCCTGACGATCGCGGACATCTTCGCTGCCCTGATCGAGCACCGGCACTACAAGCCGACGATACCGCGGGCAGAGGCTTATAACATTCTCTGCGGAATGAGTGGAAAGCTGGAAAAGGCACTGCTGACCGCGTTCAGACAGGTCGCGCTCACGAGATGAGCGCAGCAACCCGTCTCGACCCCGGTCTAGTGCGCGGCGCGATGTCTGGTGCGGCGCGGAACGGTCCGGCACGCGAGCCCTTCGGCCAGCAGCTTCATGTCCTCGTGCCGGCCGCTCCGGATCAGCCGGCCGAACTCTTCGGGTGTGAAAGGAAGACTTGGATCATCATCGATCGGACGCCGCACTCGCGGGCCGAAGAACCGTCGAACCAGGCTAGCGAGCCGCCGCATGTCAATTCCCTCGCGCCAGCATCAAACCTTTCAGTCCGTACATTGTTCCTCCTGCACGATCGAGATTGCAAGAGGCCGCCACACGGTCCGCACCAAAAAAATTCGGCGAGAGAATAATCTCCTCTGCCTGCGCTACTCGGCGAATCCGACGTAGCGCACGAAATCGTCGTTGCCCTCGCGATCGGAGCGAACGGCGTTCGCGGCAAAGTTGTCGTCGGGATAGCCCATCGCGACGCAGGTCATGATCACCTCGTCCTCCGGAATGTTTGCGACCTCGCGCACGATGTCGGAGCGCATGATGCCCTGCCCGTTGATCACCGAACCGAGCCCGCGGTCCCAGGCCGCGAGCACGATGCCGTAGCAGAGCGCGCCCAGGTCGAAATGGCAGACCGCGCCGGGATCGAGCACGCGGTCATAGGTCAAGACCAGCGAGACCGGCGCGTCGAACTGGCGGAAGCCGCGCAGCACCCAGTCCTGGCGCATCGGCTTGTCGTCGCGCGCGATCCCCATCGCGCCGAACAGTTTCTTGGCGACGTCGACCTGCCGCGTCCGGTGCACACCCTGGTACTCGCCGTGGCTGACGATGTCGCGCTTGACCTTGGCGCCGCCAACCATTTCCTCCATGTTGCGTCGGCGCAGCTGTTCCAGCGGACTGCCTGTGAGCACGTGGACATGCCAGGGCTGGGTGTTCATCGATGACGGCGCACGCTTGGCGCTGTCGATGATCGCCTCGATCACCGCGCGCGGCACCGGCTCGTTCCTGAAGCCGCGCACGCTGCGGCGCGACTGGACCAGCGTTTCGAATTCCACCTCAAGACCTCCCTGCCCGTTCATTCCCTGACATTGCCACATGCGAGCGGTTGCCGATGCGGCGCGCCATATCTATGCTAACCCGCAAGCAAGACCAACAACCCTGCGAGGATCCGCCAACATGGCCGCACCGCTCGATCCCGTCATCGCCCAGATCATTCCGCTGCTGCCGATGCGCGATGCCACCACGATGACGCCACAGAGCGCCCGCGATTCCTTGCGCGCACTGGCTGCCTCGCGCGCGGCCATACCGCCGCCACCCGTCGACACTGTCGCGGATATCAAGGTGAAAGGCGGCGCCGGACCGCTCGATGCACGTGTCTACCGGGTCGGCACCATGTCGGCGCCGACCGTGGTGTTCTTCCATGGCGGCGGCTGGGTCGCTGGCGACCTCGAGACCCACGACCGGCAGGCCCGCAACCTTGCGATCGAGACCGGCGCCGTCGTCGTCTCCGTCGACTATCGCCGCCCGCCCGAAACGCGCTTTCCCGGCGCGTTCGAGGACGCCTTTGCCGCGGTCAGCGACGTGTTTGGCCGCGTCGCGGAATTTGGCGGCGATGCAAAACGCCTCGGTGTTGCCGGCGACAGCGCCGGCGGCAATCTCGCCGCCACCACTGCGATCGCCTGTCGCGACGCCGGCATCAAGCTCGCTGCGCAACTCCTGGTCTACCCCGTGACCGACGTCCTCGGCAGTTATGCGGACGCGCGCGAGAACGCACGCTTTCCCTCGCGCGCAGAGAATGCCGAAGGCTACTTCCTCTCACGAGCCGTGATGGAGTGGTTTTGCGGTCATTATCTCGCAGATCCCTCGCACGCCACCGACTGGCGCGTCTCGCCGCTGCGCGCGAATTCGCTTGCCGGCGTCGCGCCCGCGATCGTCACCACCGCCTGGTTCGATCCCCTGCGCGACGAGGGCACAGCCTATGCGCACGCGCTGGAAGCCGCCGGTGTGCCGGTAAAGCACCATGAAGGCCCCGGCCTGATCCACGGCTATTTCGGCCTCGGCGATGCCTCCGAGGTGGCGCGCGCGGAAGCGCAGCGCGCACGCGCGGACTTCAAGGCGCTTCTCGCGCGCGGCGCCTGAGGGCGATATCGGGAGCGGCAGGATCGGCCGCCACGCCGGCCGGCGTTCAGGCCTTGGCAGCGGGCACCTCGAAGAAGCCCGTCGCCTGAACGAGCCGGCCGTCGCCGCCGAAGCGGCCGAAACTCTCACCCGTGACGAACACGCGACCGGCGCCATCATACATAGTCCAGCGAAAAAGCCCCTGGTCGTGGTGTTCGAGGAAGCTGTCATTCCTGAAATGCGCGCCAGGAAACTTGAGCTGGGTTTGACCGATGCGCGCCATCAAGGCGTCGCGTCCCTCAATCTGAGAGCCCGGATCGGTATACACGCAGTCCGCGGCGACGCTTTGCTCGAGCAGCCGACGCCGCTCGTCCTCGTCGACGGGTCCCCACGCCGCCTGATAGGTGTTCCAGGTCTTCAGTCGCGCTTCATCGTTCATCTCGCAGACCCTCTCATGGCTTCGTGCCACTTCCAAATTGACAATTCTTGTTCTTTTGTCAATATGACGGAGGTTCAATTCCGACGCCGGTGAGGCTCATGGCTCGTTCCAGCATTTCGAAAGAGGAGCTCGCGATCGAGGCTGCGACGGAGGTCTTCTCCCGCTACGGCCATGCCCGTACGACGATGGGCGATATCGCCGCCAAGGCGGGCATGTCGCGGCCGGCGCTCTATTTGCTCTTTCCCGACAAGGATGCCGTGTTCGCGGCGGTGATCCAGAGAATGGACGAGCAGAAGCATCGCGACATTAAGGCCGCGATCGCGCGTCTCGACGGTCTCCATGCCAAGCTGCTCCACGCCGGCAAATCCTGGGGATCCCATGGCTTCGACCTGATCGAGGCGCATCCCGATTCAGCAGATCTGTTCGACCTCCGTTTCCCGGCAGTCCGAAACGTCTACGACAACTTCCAGTCTTTGGTCGCCGACCTCATCCGCGATCAGGTGAAGGCCGCTGCAATAGCGGACGAGCCGGAAGTACTGGCGCGATGCCTGGTGTTCGGCATGCGGGGGCTGCGCGAAACCGCCAGGACCGGCAAGGAGATGCGGCGGCTGATCGCCGTTCAGGTCACCATGCTCGTCAGAAGCATCGATGACAGCGTTTGAGCTGCGAACAGCCGCCTATCTCCCCGCCCTTTGCGCGTCGGTGTGCCCCCACGTCTGGTCCCAATCCTGACCGGCGGCATCGACGACGCGGCCGTCGGCTTCGAAGAACTTGTTCGGCACCTGGAAGATCGCCAGGATCAGGGCGCCTTCCGGGCACCAGGCGGCATGCCGGCTGCCGGCCTCGCGCCAGATGAATTCGCCGGCCTTGCAGGCAATCCCCTTGGCCGGCCCCTCGTTGTCGACGAGAGCGCCTTCGATGACATAACTCTGCTCGACCCCGACATGCTCGTGATCGGGCAGCACCGATCCCGGCGCAAAGCGCATCAAGGCCGTCATCAGACCGCTGCTGCGATCGAACAGCAGCGTCTTGGCCTCGCAGCCGGGAAAGCGCGTCTTCTGCCATTCCATCTCTTGCGGCCGAACCAGGTGAGAATGCCGGTCAGAAGCGGCATCCGGCATGTTCGCAATCAGGGTCTCCATCACGATGCTCCCTTCGGCTAAACTCGCCCGAAGCTAGCAGGATCGCCCGTCCCGGTCAGCGAGCAGTGCAGCAGGCCGTCGGCCCCTTCGCACCCGCGCACGAAAAATCGCCAGGAAGACCGGACGGCAGGCGCTCATCCAGCTTGATTGCGCCACGATTCCCGGCTCCAATCCGCGCGCCATTTCTGGTTTAGGGAGACAATCATGATGAAGCGGATTTTCCTGGCTGCGATCGTTGCCACGTTTGCGGCGGGTTCGGCCTTCGCGGAGGACACCTGCGAAAGCAAGGCCGTCGGCAAGGACGGCAAGGCCCTGGCTGGTGCCGCCAAGACCTCGTTCATGAAGAAGTGCAAGGCCGACGCCTGCGCGCCCAAGGCCGTCAGCGCCGAGGGCAAGCCGCTCGCCGGCGCCGCCAAGAACAGCTTTATGAAGAAGTGCGAAGTCGGCGCCTGACCGCTGCGACTTTGGTGCTCATTTAGCGAGCAACGGTTCCACAAACTCGTCATGCCCGGGCTTGTCCCGGGCATCGACGTTTTTGTCTCTGAATAACAGAGGCAAAGACCGTTTGCCTCTTCTCGCATGCGCCGAGCGCGCAGAGCAAAATCGTCGCCACCCTAGACAGAGTGCCTCGGCTAGCGGAACATGCAGCGCTGAGCGAACAGGGGCGCACCAACGAATCTTCCAGCAAAGGGTGGTCGAGATGTTGCAGTTTCGAGTGCGTGATTACACGATGGCGATAATGAGCGTGCTCTTCGCGTTGCTCATCAGTTTTGACGTCGCGCATGCGAGGGGCCCGGGACTTCCCAACGTCATGGTGCTCGCAACCGGCGGCACGATCGCCGGCAGCGGGGCGAGCAGCACCACCGTGGTCGGCTACACCGCCGCCACCGTGGGCATTGAGACGCTCCTGAACGCCGTCCCCGAGCTGAAAACGGTGGCCAACGTCAAGGGTGAGCAGGTTTTCCAGATCGCCAGCGAGAACATGAACAATGACTACTGGCTCAAGCTCGCAAAGCGCGTCAACACGCTGCTCGCGCAGGACGACGTCGATGGCATTGTGATCACGCACGGGACCGATACGATCGAGGAAACCAGCTATTTTCTGGATCTCGTCGTCAAGAGCAAGAAACCTGTCGTCGTCGTCGGCGCGATGCGGCCGTCGACGGCGATCAGCGCGGATGGGCCGATCAACCTCTTCAATGCGGTGATCCTCGCAGGCAGCGACGAGGCCGTCGGCAAGGGCGTACTCGTTGCTCTCAACGATCAGATCAACGCGGCTCGCGATGTGACCAAGAACAACACCTCGACGGCAGACACCTTCCGCACGCCTGAACTCGGCTTTCTCGGCTACATGCAGGGCAACAAGCCGTTCTTCTATCGTCAATCGACGCGGCGGCACACGGCGGACTCTGAATTCGACGTCTCCAGCCTCGATGTCCTGCCGCAAGTCGACATCGTCTACGGCTACGCCAACATGAACCGGGTCGCGATCGACGCGTTTGTCGCCGCCGGGGCCAAGGGGATCGTGCATGCCGGCGTCGGAGACGGCAGCCTGGCTCGTCCCGCGGTCGAACCGGCCCTAGACGAGGCCCGCAAGAAGGGTGTCGTGATCGTGCGCAGCAGCCGTGTCGGCAACGGCATCGTCGCACGCAATGGCGAGGCCAAGGATGACGAACACGGCTTCGTCGTCTCGGATACGCTCAATCCTCAAAAGGCGCGTATTCTGCTGATGCTGGCGCTAACCAAGACGACCGACACCAAGGAAATCCAGCGGATGTTCTTCACTTACTAGACCGTCCGGTCGCCCTACTCCCGCTTGAAACGGTAGTCGAAGGCGGCGCCGAACGGCTTGATCAGCCCGACCGTCGGCGCCGGGAAATGAATCGGCAGGATCAGCGTGTCGGTGTCGACGACGGAAGCAAAAAACTTCCGCCGCGACACCGCCGACTGCTTCGCATCCCAATCCGGCTTGGCCGACCAGTCCGGCTCGCGGCACTGGATCTGGTGATGCATGAGATCGCCGGCCACCACCGCGCGCTGGCCCTTCGAGAAGATGTTCACGCAGCAATGGCAGGGCGAATGCCCCGGCGTCGGCGTCAGCGTGACGGTGTCGTCGAGCGCGTAATCGTCATCGACCAGCAGTGCCTGTCCGCCCTCGACGATCGGCAGGCAGTTGTCGCGAAACACGGTGCCGGGCGGGTTGCTGCCCTTGGCGTGCTCGGCCTCCCAGGCCGCATATTCCCCCTTGTGGAAGACGTATTTCGCATTCGGAAAAGTCGGCACCCAGCGGCCGTCGCGTAAGGTCGTATTCCAGCCGGTATGGTCGATATGAAGATGCGTGCAGAAGACGTAATCGATCTGCTCGAAGCCGATGCCGAGCGCGAACAGCTCGTTGCGCCAGCGCGCCTTGCCCGGAAAATCGAACGGCGGCGGATGGCCCTTGTCCTCGCCGGTGCAGGTATCGACCAGGATGGTGTAGCGCGGCGTGCGCACCACGAAGGTCTGATAGGTGATCACCATCATGCCTCGCGCGGCGTCGAACACCTCCGGCTCCATCGTCGGCAGATGGTGCTTGAACACACCCTCGTCATAGGCCGGGAAAAAATCCTGCGGCCGCCGCCACGGCCCCTCCCGCTCGATCACCGCATCGATGGTGATGTCGCCGATCCGCAGCTGCTTCATGTGCGTTCCACCCCAGCTTTTAAACCAGCGTAGCGGGCGGCATCGGACCGTTCAAGCCGGAAGGCGCTGAGCCGTCCCCTTGCGTGACGATTGCCGCAAATCAACCCCAAACGCCGCCGACGGTGATCACGGAATTGGGGGAAGAATCGGTGGGCACGAAACTGAGAGTCGCGACGGCAGCCATGATCGCCGTCGCCGCGGGCGTCTACGTCAACAACACGAGTCTGCTGGCGCCTCGTCGTGACGGCAAGCCAGTGCTGCTTGCCCATCGCGGCATGGCGCAGCGCTTCGATGAGCGCGATGTGAAGAACGACACCTGCACCGCCGCACAAATGCTGCCGCCGACACACGACTATCTGGAGAACACTGTTCGCTCGATGCGGGCAAGCTTCGACGCCGGCGCGGATGTGGTCGAGCTCGACGTGCACCCGACCACCGACGGCGAGTTTGCCGTCTTCCACGACTGGACGCTCGATTGCCGCACCGACGGCCACGGCGTGACGCGCGAGCAAAGCATGGCGAGGCTGAAGCTGCTCGACATCGGCTATGGTTACACCGCCGACGGCGGCAAGACATTTCCGTTTCGCGGCAAAGGCATCGGGATGATGCCGAAATTGTCGGAAGTGTTCGCCGCCTTCCCTGACAGGAAGCTGCTCATCAACGTGAAGAGCCGCGACGCATACGAAGGCGAGAAACTTGCCACGGTGTTGAACGCGCTGCCGGCCGAGCGCCGCCGGACGATCATGGTTTATGGCGGCGACGAGCCCATCGACATGATGCGTCGCCTTACCCCGGAAGTTCGCACGATCTCGCGCGCGGCAATCCGAAGCTGCCTGATCGGCTATATCGGCTACGGCTGGACCGGCCTGGTGCCGGCATCCTGTCGGAACGCGATGGTGCTGGTGCCGATCAATATCGCGCCCTTTCTATGGGGCTGGCCTGACCGCTTCCTCGCGCGCATGGAGAGCGCGAACAGCGCAGTGTTCGTGCTCGGTCCCTACAGCCGAGGCGAGTTCTCCACCGGCATCGATACGCCCGAGCTCATTGCCCGGCTCCCGCAAGGCTATTCCGGCGGGATCTGGACCAACGAGATCGAGGCAATCGCCACGATCGCGGGCAAGGGCAAGAGCAAGAACTAGCTCCGCAACCCCGGCGCTTCCTGCCCCGTGCGCGCGACATATTCGGTGTAGCCGCCGCCGAACTGGTGGATGCCCTCGGGCGTCAGCTCCAGCACGCGGTTCGACAGGACGCTGAGAAAATGCCGGTCATGCGAGACGAACAGCATGGTGCCCTCGAAATCCGACAGCGCCGCGATCAGCATCTCCTTGGTGGCAAGGTCGAGATGGTTGGTCGGCTCGTCCAGCAC
Organism: Bradyrhizobium sp. 76; assembly: GCF_023073025.1. Taxonomy (NCBI): domain Bacteria; kingdom Pseudomonadati; phylum Pseudomonadota; class Alphaproteobacteria; order Hyphomicrobiales; family Nitrobacteraceae; genus Bradyrhizobium; species Bradyrhizobium sp. 76. Next base: position 778,518 of record NZ_JADPIS010000149.1, on the reverse strand, counting down.
CAGAAAGTTCGGGGGGTCGAACAGCATCTTCGCCATCACCAGGCGCGCCTTCTCGCCGCCTGACAGCACGCGGCAGCGCTTCTCGACGTCGTCGCCGGAGAAGCCGAAGCAGCCGGCGAGCGCGCGCAGGGAGCCCTGCCCCGCGGTCGGAAACGCGTATTCGAGTGACTCGAACACCGTCTGCTCGCCATCGAGCAAATCCATCGCGTGCTGGGCGAAATAGCCCATCTTGACGCTGCCGCCGACCGCGACCGTGCCCTCGTCCGGCTCGCTCGCACCGGCGACGAGCTTGAGCAGCGTCGATTTGCCGGCGCCGTTGACGCCCATCACGCACCAGCGTTCTCGGCGGCGGATCATGAAATCGAGCCCGTCATAGATGCGCTTGCTGCCGTAGCCCTTGAACACCCTCTTGAGCGCCACGACGTCCTCGCCCGACCGCGGCGCCGGCGGAAAGTCGAATGCCACCGTCTGGCGGCGGCGCGGCGGCTCGACCCGCTCGATCTTGTCGAGCTTCTTCACCCGGCTCTGGACCTGTGCCGCATGAGATGCGCGCGCCTTGAAACGCTCGATGAACTTGATCTCCTTGGCGAGCATGGCCTGCTGGCGCTCGAACTGCGCCTGCTGCTGCTTCTCGCTCAGTGCCCGCTGCTGCTCGTAGAACTCGTAATTGCCGGCGTAGGTGGTGAGCGATCCGGAATCGATTTCGACGACTTTCGAGATCACGCGGTTGATGAACTCGCGATCATGCGAGGTCATCAGCAGCGTGCCTTCGTAGTCGTGCAAGAACTTCTCCAGCCAGATCAGGCTTTCGAGATCGAGATGGTTGCTCGGCTCGTCGAGCAGCATGACGTCGGGGCGCATCAGGAGAATACGCGCCAGCGCCACGCGCATCTTCCAGCCGCCGGAGAGCTTGCCGACGTCGCCGTCCATCATCTCCTGGCTGAAGCCGAGGCCGGACAGCGCCTCGCGCGCACGGCCGTCGAGCGCATAGCCGTCGAGCTCCTCGAACGCGTGCTGCACCTCGCCGTAACGCGCGATGATCTCGTCCATCTGGTCGGCCTTGTCGGGATCGGCCATCGCGGTCTCGAGCTCGCGCAGCTCGGCCGCGACCGCACTCACGGGTCCCGCCCCGTCCATGACCTCGGCCACGGCGCTGCGGCCGGCCATCTCGCCGACGTCCTGGTTGAAATAGCCGATGGTGATGCCGCGGTCGGTCGAGACCTGCCCCTCGTCGGGCAGTTCCTCGCCGGCGATCATCCGGAATAGCGTGGTCTTGCCCGCACCGTTCGGGCCAACGAGGCCGATCTTCTCGCCCTTGTTGAGGGCGGCGGACGCTTCGATGAACAGGATCTGGTGGCCGGCTTGCTTGCTGACGTTGTCGAGGCGGATCATGGGGTCTTTTTGGGGGATTGTTGCGTTGCAGCGTCATAGGCCATGCCGGCCGCCAGGGGAAGCCCGGCCGGACCCGGATCAGCCCCGCGCGCCGCCGAATTCGCGCAATTCGACCCGCAGCTTAGGCCTTGTAGACCTCCACGGTCTGCATCATGCCCATCTCCTCATGGTTCATCATGTGGCAGTGGAGCATGTAGACGCCGGTGAAATCGATGAAGCGCGAGCGGAACACGACCTGGCCGCCCTTGCGCTCCACGATCACGGAATCCCGCCATTCCGGCACCGCCAGTGCCTTGCCATTGGCCGAGATCACCTGGAACGGGTTGGTGTGGATGTGGAACACGTGGTCGTCATGCTCATGGGTGTTGACGATGGTCCACTCCTCGACCGCACCCAGCTTGACCCGCTGATCGATGCGGCCGGGGTCGAACTTCTTGCCGTCGACGAAGAACTCGAATTCCTGCCAATGGCCTGCGGCATCGGCCTCCGGCGCGGTCGCCGACAGCACCACCTTGCGGCGGTTGGTGATCTCGGAGTCCTTGATGGTCGCGAGCGGCGCCGGCGGCAGGGCCGGCGGCAGCTTCATGTCCATCGGCGCGCCTGAGACCACAACCCGCGCCAGCGGTCCCACTGGCGAAGGATGGCCCTGGTCGTACTGCGCCGCGTTGAAGGCGTAGGTGCCGGGGCTCCCTGCTTTCACCAGAATGTCCGCGCGCTGGCCGGGCGCGATCAGGACCTGCTTGAGCGGCTGCATGGCGCCGAGCTGGATGCCGTCATAGGCGATCGCTTGCAGATCGTGCTTTTCCAGGTCGAGCAGCATGTCGTCCTGATAGGCGGCATTGAGGATGCGCCAGCGCTGCACCTCGCCGGGCCGCATCTCGATCATTGGCCGGCGCTGGCCGTTAATGGCGAGAAAACGCGTCGCAGTCTCGGGAAACAGCGTCTCGAAATTCTCGACCATGCCGTTTGCATCGTAGACCACCTGGGTCAGCACCATGAGACGTTCGCGGGCGGTCGCGATCTCTGGAATTTCGGCGAAATCGCCCTCGATGACGACGGCGCCGACCATGCCGGAGGACATCTGGATGTCAGCGCTGCCGTGGTGATGTGGGTGATACCAGTAGGTGCCCCTGGTGTGATCGGCCGGCAGCGTTATTTCGATGTTGTAGCTGCGGCCCGGCGCCATCGAGCGCATGACGTTGTCGGAAATCCCGCTTGGGCTGGTATGCGCGCCGTGAAAATGGAAATTGGTGTTGTTGAACTGGTGCGGATGGCTGATGTCGGCCGGCAATCCATCGCGGTTCGGCGGCAGATCGTTGATCATCTTGATGCGCAGCGTATCGCCGGGCTTCATGCGCAAGGTCGGGCCGGGGCTGCCGCCTTCATAGGACCTGACATAGAGCCGGACGCCGCCGATCTGGCGATAGGCATAGCCGACGCGCAAGGTCGTGCTCAGCACGCCATTGACGGACCGCCGCACCTCGGGCTCGAGCAGCGGCTGGTCCATGGCGGGAACGGGCGTATCAGCGATCATTCCCATGGTCGGCGACATGTCCGCGGTGTGGGACGTGCCTGCATGGTCGTGCACGGCGTGCTGGGCATTCGCTGCACCTGCGAACAGCGACAACGCGCCCGCTTTGAGACCGCAATCCAGCAATTGGCGGCGCGACAATGTCGTCGTGCCCATGGTGCTGGTGACTGAAGACGCACCGTTCGGATCGTGCTGCATTTGAATCGCGCCCCCTGTTGCCGGACCGTCTTCCGTTCGATTCGATTTCAAAGCAAGCACGAAACCACAATTCGATCTGCGAGCGCACGACATTCAGCGGTTGTAAACCTTCTCACCCGTTCTATCGTCGCATGATGCATCGTGACGGATTCGCGCTGGCGCTGACCTATGCCCTCCGGACATCGCATGCTGGCCGCATCCCGATGTTCTCGAAACTCTGTACAAGGATATGATCATGGGGCCTTCGCGACGTGAGTTCGTGAAGTGGTTGTCGGCGGGAGGCATCTCGGTCAGCCTGTCACATCTGGCGTCCGCGGCGGGCGTGCCCTTCGCAGCGCACGAGACGCTGCCCGGACGCGGCAAGTTCAATCCGGCGGCAACGGGCGCCGGCCGCGTCGACGGCGTCGCCAAGGTCACCGGCGCAAAGCTCTACGCTTCCGACTTCCGCGCCAACGATCTGCAGGGCTGGCCACAGACCACCTCGCACGCGATCCTGATCCGCGCCAACGACGCCACGCATGTCTATACCGGACTGGACCTCGCCCGCCTCGGCGGCGCGCTCAAGCCGTCGGTGGTGGTGACAGCCGCCGATCTCGACCGGATCGGGACGCAGGTGCCGGAATTCTATGCGGGCGACCTGTTCTGTCCGATCGGCAAGACGCCGCTTTATCTGGGACAGCCGGTCGCGCTTTTGATCTTCGAAAAGTTCGACGCCTTCGACCAGGCGCGTCTCGCGCTGCGCGACGGCACGTTCGTCCAATTCGGCGAGGAGACCGGGCCTGTCGTCGTCCCCGATTACGGGGCCTTCCGCTTCACCCGCGTGGCAGGTCCCTCGCCTGACCAACCGGATGTCTATTCGCCGCTCCAGGCCGGCTGGGTCTCGCCCAAGAAGGTGCAGAGCGCGGCGCTGCCGGTGTGGTCACCGCTCGCGAAGGACATGCCGGCGGATTACGCCAAGGCGGCGAAACATGGCGAGCAGATCCGCGCCGAGCTTGCAGCGGATGACGCCTCCATGCTGGTGCTCGACCGCGAGTTCGAGACGCAATCGGTCGACCCGATGTTCCTCGAGCCGGAATGCGGGCTCGCCTGGTACGACGGCAAGGGCGGCAATCTCGAACTGCTGCTTGGCGTCCAGTCGCCCTACGAGGCGGCGGAGTCGATCGCGCATCTGTTCGGCAAGGCCCGCGCGCCGTACAAGCCGGCGCACATCAACGCGCAGTTCGCCCATGTCGGCGGCGGCTTTGGTGGCCGCGATCACACGCCTTTCATTCTCTATGTTGCGCTCGCGGCGGTCTGCTTTCCCGGCAAGCCGGTGCGGCTGGCCCATGACCGCTACCAGCAATTTCAGGCCGGCATCAAACGCCATTCGATCAAGATGCGCTCACGCATCGGCATCGATCGCGCGACCGGCAAGATCAAGGCGTTCGCCGCCGATCACGTGCTCGACGGCGGCGGGCTCGCCCATTTCTCGGCCAGCGTCGCAATCGTCGCGGCCACCGGCGCGATCGGCATCTACGACATTCCGAAGGTCGACGTTAGGACCGTCGCGGTGCACTCGCGCGGCGTGAGCGCAGGCTCGATGCGCGGCTATGGCATCCTGCAAGCCATGACGGCGCTGGAGGTCCTGATCGACGAAGCCGCGTCCGAGCTCAAGCGCGATCCGATCGATTTCCGGCGGCGTAACGCGCTGCCGCAGAACGGTCGGACCATGACGGGCAATCCCTACATCGTCTCGGTGCGCACGCCTGAAATCCTCGACAAGCTCGAGAAGCATCCGATCTGGCAGCAGCGGGCGCAGTTCAAGCAGACCTCGTCGGATCGGCTGGTCGGCACCGGCGTCGCCTGCGTGACGAAAGACTATGGCTCCGGCGCGGACGGCTCGCTCGGACGCGTGGAGCTTGGTCCCGACGGCAGGATCGTCATCTATTGCGATCATGTCGAGATGGGCAACGGCATCGGGACGGCGCTGGCCAACCGGGTCGCCGGCCATCTCGGCGCCATCGCCGATGAGGTCTCGGTCGCCCGCGTCGCCAGCTATGACGTACTCGGGCTGGTCACATCCGGCGATCCCTCAACCATGGACCAGAAGACCCAGGATGCCGCGGAGAAGAACCCGCGCTGGGTGCCCGCGATCAGCTCGCCAACGAGCTCCTCGATCGGCGCGCATGTCGGCACGCATTCCGCCGCGGAAGCCGCCCGCGTGATTTTCCGCTTCGGCCTGTGGCCCGCGGCGCTCGAGCTGTGGCGCATCGCAAAGACCGATCCGCGCGCGGGGCAATGGGCCAGCGCAAGCTGGCAGAACGGCCAGCTCATCATGCCCGGCCTCGAACCGCTCGCCCTCCCTGCGCTCGCGGCGACAGCTCACGCGCGCGGCTTCGTCACCGGTGCGGTTGCGCACAGCTTCTCGCGCTGGGCGTGGTCGCGGGCACGCTTCCCGCTGTCCGGCGAGCAATACCGCGCCGAGATCGACGCGCTGGCGATCCGCAAAGGCAACGGCAAGTTCGAGCGGATCAACCGCAGCAGCGTCAAGTTTCCGCCGACCGACAACAACCGGATCGGCACCGCCTACACCTCGATGTGCGGCACGGTCGTCCGCGTCGAGATCGAGCGCGCAACCGGCGCGCTTCGCATCGCCAAGGCCTATAGCGTGCTCGAATGCGGCACCGCGCTGGTGCCCGAGGTGGTGATGGGCCAGGCCCAGGGCGGCTTCGCCATGGGCGTCGGCTACGCGCTGCTCGAAACCCTGCCCCCGTTCGAGGGCGGGCCGGGCAATGGCGAATGGAATCTCGGGCGCTATCTGGTCGCACGCGGCTCCGACCTGCCGCTCCGCGATCTCGAGATCGAGATGCTGAAGCCGCTAGTACCAGACGAAGCGCCGAAGGGCATGGCGGAGGTCGTGATGATCCCGATCGTGCCGGCGCTGATCAACGCCATCCACGACGCCACCGGCCATCGCTTCCGCGCGCTGCCGGTCACCGCAAGCCTATTGAAGGGAGTGCTCGCGTGACGACCCTCAGCCTCACCATCAACGGCCAGAAGCACGGTCCGATGGACGTCCGCGACGATCTCTCGATGAACGATTTTCTGCGCGAGATGCTGGGCATGACCGGCACCAAGTTCGGCTGCGGCGCCGCGCAATGCCTGAGCTGCGCCGTCATCGTCGACGCGCCCGACGGCACCAGCACCACCAGCCCGACCTGCGTCGCGCCCGCCATGAATTTCGACGGCAAATCGATCCGCACCGTCGAGGGGCACGCGAGGGACGGCGAGCTCTCGACCCTGCAAAAGGCGTTCATCGCGCATTTCGCCTTTCAATGCGGCTATTGCACCGCGGGCTTCCTCAATGAGGGCCAGGTCTTGCTGGAGCGCCTGTCGCGGGCACCGGTCGCGCGCGAGGCGCTGGAGCAGACCATCGCGGATGCGCTCGACGGTCATCTCTGTCGCTGCACCGGCTACGTCAAATATCACGAGGCGGTGCGCGACGTGATCCTCGCCGACTCGAAGCGCTACCTCATGGCCACCAAGTGACACGCATCATGATCTCCGACGTGCGGTTCAAGATGATTGCCGTGGTCGCCGCACTCGCCGGCAGTCTCAGTGCGGGCTACGCGGCGTCGGAGACGGCAAGCCACGCCCTCGCCTCGCCCGAGAGCTTTGCTTCGGTCGGCGACACCGAGAAGCGTTCGGCCGCAATCTTCACTGAGCTCGGCAAGGTGCTGACGCATCCGCGCTGCACCAACTGTCATCCGGCCGGCGACAGGCCGCACCAGGGCGACAGTGCCCGCCTGCATCAGCCGCCGGTCACGCGCGGCGCTGACGGCCATGGGCTCGAGGCGATGCGCTGCAACACCTGCCACCAGAAGGCCAATTTTGAGCCCGGCCGCATGCCCGGCCATCCCGACTGGCACCTCGCCCCGCGCGAGATGGCCTGGGAGGGCAAGACCGTCGGCGAGATCTGCGAGCAGATCAGGGATCCCGCGCGCAATGGCGGACGCAAGGTGGAAGACCTGATCGACCATATCGGCAAGGACACCCTCGTCGGCTGGGCCTGGAAGCCCGGCTTCGGCCGCTCACCCGTGCCGGGCACGCAACAGCAGGCCGGCGCGCTGGTGGAGGCCTGGGTGAAGACGGGAGCGGCGTGTCCGGCGCCTTGACGACGTCGAAGCATGACAAAAAAGCTCCAGTGAAGCAGCAGTACGGTGACAGGGCATCGAGGCTTCACTCCTTCGACGCCGAGAAAATGCAAACCAACGCAGTGTGAAAAATAACTGAGGGGCTCCGTCGCCGGGGCCCCTCTTGCGTCTCGTTCTCAGCCAACGTCTGAAAGCTTCGTTCGCTTAAGCTTCGTTCGCTTAGAAATGATAGTTCACACCAGCGCGCACGACGTGCATGTCTGTTTTTTCGCTGACAGAGAAGCCGGTGCCTGGGGGAAGGCCAAATTGATCTAGGTTGAATGCGTCCTTGCCCAGGTCAACGTAAAGGTACTCGGTCTTCAAAGACCAGTTTTGTGCGATCATGTATTCGAAGCCGGCGCCGGCGGTCCAACCGAGTTTCGTATTCGTCCCGAGTGGAACGCCGCTGTTGGTTGTTGTCTGTCCATAGGCGAGACCGCCCGTCGCGTAAACGACGAAACGCTCCCACGGCAGGAAACCAATGCGTCCGCGAACCGTACCGAAATAATCCACCGTCGTGCCGGCGGCGCCGCCAAAAAGCGCGGGGATCCCGAGGCTGCTTTTCACATCGGTGCCCTGAATGTCAGCTTCGAAGCCATACAAGAACTGTGCGGCCTGCCAGTTGTAACCAAATTGGCCGCCGCCGAGAAATCCGTTCGACTTGAGGGCCAACACTCCGCTCCCGAAAGGAGACTCAGTGATGATTGCCGATTCACCGCCGCCATATCCGGCGTTCACACCGACGTAGAAACCTGTCCAATTGAAAACCGGAGCGGCATGGGCCGGCGCCTTTGCGTACAAGTCAGCGGCCGATGATGAGCCAACCATAGTCAGTAAGGCCACCGAGGCCATCAAGATCTTCTTCATTAAAGCCCACCTGTTTTTTAAGTTATCGACTGTATTCATAGCTTTCGAGAACGGTAGCAGTGCGTCCTCATCGTCACGCTCCCGACTCGTCTTTCAGTAAGAATGACGCTCGGTAGCAAGCAGACAGCGTCATTCGGGTCGGCGGCGCCCGCGCGCCGCCGCTTCTTCGCGATCTCAACAGCGCGCCAATCGATCTCATTTCTCAAGCGCACTCCGTCCCGGGAACGGAGTCCAATCGAAATTGTAGTTCACGCCGAGCGTCATCACGTGATCGCGCGGCCTGATCATTTCCGACGGCACCGCTGCCACCCGAGGAGTTCACCACGCATATCGCACCACGCCTTTGCCGGCGTAGCTGCGCGTCACGTTGGAGAACTCGCCTTCGAAAGTCGCGGCGGTCGACCAGCCGTTCATCCATTTGGTTTCGGCGGATGCGGTGAGAAGCGCGGAATCGGTAGCCTGCGGGGCGCCGTTGACGAAGAAGCTGGCGCCCGGCAGAGTCTGGAACGTCGCACCGATGCCGCGGTCGGAACTGAAGTCATGCGCCCAGGCCACGCGGCCGCGCAGCGTCAGCAGCGCGCTCTGCATGGCGAAGGATTTGTCGGTGCGCACGCCGAGTTCGCTGCGGGTGTCGGTCACGCTCTTCGCCGTATAAGCGAGCGTAAAGGTGTTGTTGCCCGAGATGACACCTTCCGCATAGGCCGGCAGTACGAACGTGGTGAACTGGCCCGCCCCGTAGGGCGTGAAGCCGATCCCGCCGATCAGGGGCGCCACGAAGCGGTAACCGCCCTCGACGCGGCCGGACCAGGCATTGGCGTTGAACTGCGCGCGCAGCCGATCGATGCCGGCAATGGTGACGGTGCGATCGGTGGTGACATCCTGCCAGCCATAGGCGAGTGCGCCGGAAACATAGGCGGCGCCGATAGTGTGCCGAACGAACGCGCCGGCCTGGAACAGGTCGGAACGCCCGGTGCCGTTATTGGCGACGCTGAAACTGGTACCGCCGCCGGCCAGCGAGAAGCCGGCGATGGTAAACGGCGAGAAGCGATAGTCAGCGCCAACAGCTGTGCCAAAGACCTGCGACGTCGCCGCATTGGAGCCGGTCACGTTGTTGCCATTCGTCGTTTGCGAGCCGCCGAAGCCGGCCGCCCACACGCTCCAGCGCTGCTGGAACGGCACCGCAGCTGGCGCCTTGGTGTAAATCGCCGCCAGCGCATCGTTCAGATTGCGCTTCTTCGCGGCAAAGGCGAGCGCTTCCTCGTCGGCATAACCGGGGGCGTTGCCGCCGGCAGTTCCGCCGTCATCGCGTCCGGCAATGAACGGGTCGGTCATGACGCCCATGAACTGGTTCATCGCGTTGAACGTGGATTGCTGCGATCCCGTTCCGGTCTCGCCGGCCGCCTGCGAGAGCCCCTTCGGCGACATGTTTGCGAACACTGCGGGAATGCCGCCGGTGGTGTTGAAGAACTTCGTCAGCGCGTCGCCGACCGCCTGCTGATTGGGGTTGAGGCCGCCTGGAATGCCAAAATTCAAGACCATGTCCAGGTAGACGTTGTTGGCATCGTAGCTCAACGTCGAAGAAAAGTTCGATGGCGCACTGGAAGTAATCACGCCACCGAAGGCACCGCTGACGCCGCCCGTCGCGGTGAGGATGATGTACTTTTTCTGCACATAGGTCCCGGGCGCAAAGCTGGCGCCCACCGCAGCGCCGCCAAGCGTCGCTGTACCGTTGACGACCGTGAATGAGGCCGTCGTGGGGTCGATTTGGACCAGATATTGCGCGGCCGCCTGGAACGCGAGATTGCCCGTTATCACCATCGACGAACCCGGCGTGCCGTTGCCAGGCGTAAACATGCCGGAGATCGTGCTGCTGGCGCCGGTCACCGTGCCGGTGCCTTGCAAAACGGCGAATGTCTGGTTGAAGCCGTTCAAATCCAGCGTCGCGCCGCCCGCGACCGAAAACTGATTGCTGGTCCCGAACGCGGCGGCGTGTCCGGCGCGCAGCGTTCCGCCGTCTACCATCGTTGCGCCGCTATAGGTGTTGGCCGCCGAGAGCACCAGCGTGCCGACGCCGTTCTTGTTCAGTCCCCATATTCCGGCCTCGACACCCGTGCCGCCAGAACCGGTCTGGTCGGCGATGCCGTCTGAAAGCGTTTGCGTCGCGCCGCCGCCGGGCTGGAAGTTGAGGATGCCGTTGCCTTGAAGGAAGATGCCGGCTCCGAAAGCAGAACCGCCACTACCCGCCGTGCCATTGTCCACGCCGCCAAAACCGTTGCCGCCCGTGCCGCCGACTCCCCCGGCGACGCTGCCGCCGTTGACGTTGAACGCGCCGGCGATCGTTAGCGAGCCGCCCTCCTGAACGAACATGGCGCCGCCCAATCCGGCGCCGCCGCCGCCGCCGCCACCTCCACCACTGCCACCGTTCGCCGCGATGCTGCTGCCGTTGCCACCGACGCCACCACCAAATCCTCTACTCCCGCCGGTTCCGGCCACCTCACCCAAATGGTCTGCCCCGCCGCCGCCGCCGCCGCCACCAACGCCACCAGCGCCTCCCTGATGGCCCGCTATCGAGTGACCCCCTGCGCCGCCGCCGCCAAATCCCCCCGAGCCGCCTCTGTCGTCCGCAGCACTATGAGTGCCGCCGCCGCCGAAACCGCCTTGGCCATTGCCGAATATGGGACTTCCGCCGATCCCGCCGGCACCTCCATCGCCGCCACCTCCGCCGTTAATGCCACCGGGGGAGCCGCCGAAACCCTGTCCGCCACTTGCCGCACCAACGACAATGCCCGCCCCGCCTCCGGCCCCTGTGTCGCCATCGGCGCCGCGTCCGACACCGCCACCGGCGAACCCGCCCACTGCATGGCCGCCGAGACCGCCGCCTGCGCCGCCGGCCGTTCCTGCGCCCGGCACGCCGTCACCGCCGACAGCGCCGGCGCCGCCGGTTGCGTTGTTGCCTGAAAGAACGACGTTGCTCACGGTCACATGGCCACCGCTCGCCACGAACAGCGCGCCGCCTGCACCGAGGCCGCCAGCGCCGCCCCCGCTACCGAATCCAACGTTGCCCCCGTCGCCGCCAAGCGCCTGGGTGTTCTGGATCGTCAGATTGTTAATGGCGACAGTGCCTGCGTAGACAAAGAACCCGCGCTGCACGCCACCGCCGTCCAGCCTGAAGCCGCCGCCATTCACCGTGACGTTGCTGGTGGTGTTGAAGGCGCTGAGCGTGTCGGCCGCTGCGCCAGTCAGCGTGATGTTGTTCTGGAAATTGATGACATAACTCGCGCTGGCATTGCTGTCGGCCTGCGCGATCGCCGCCGACAGGCTGGCACCGTCGGACACATTGATGACCGTCTGGGCGTGCGCACAGGTGCAACTGATCAGGGCATAAGCCGTGCCGCTCAGGAGAGTTGATCGCACCAGAAGCTCGCGGCGCTGTCGACGGGCAGGCGTATTCTTCACTTCATTGCTCCACCGCCGGCACCCTGGCCAGTGGAAGCTGCGAGTGCCGGAATAGCGCCTGACAGGACGAAGAAAGAGCCGGGCCATCGCCTGTCCGTCCGGCCTTCGCCGGGCCATCTAAGCCGGCGCGCGCCCGTCGTCGTACGCATCGCTGATCTCCCAATGTCGCTACGCTGAGAGAATCCGTCTTCCCAGTCACGGCGCCGAATATCGCGCCACTGGATAGGTCTGAGAACTACCTAGAAAGGTGGTTCGCCGTGCTTTATGTATGCCCGCGCAGGTCGGCGACCTCTGAGGTCAGAGAAACTCTGCACGCGCACTGGGAATGACATGCTTCTCTCCACGGATCCCATCGATCCGCAAAATCAAGACGTCTATGCACTCTGGGATCAACTGGCCGACTTCTCGGTAGCCGATGGTGATGCTGCGCTGACCCACCTGATGTCCGCACTGCGCACCATGTTGTCGGCACGCAATGTGCTGTGGGGCGTGGTCGTGCGATTGCCTTCGCCGAAGCGGGCCGATCCCCTGCTCGGCTGGCGTCCGCGCCTCGTCAGGGTGCTGGACCCGGTACCGGCGGTCGCGGCATCCGTGCAGAAGCAGTACGATACGCTCTGGTCGGACGACGTCGACCTGTCGCAGATCCTGTCAATGTCGGGCGATGAGCCGTTCCGCGTCCGTCTGCTGTTCGAAACGCTGCCGCCGGCATGGTTCGAGGGCAAGCACTATCGTCGGCACTATCTGGATGTCGGCTTCGCCGACAGCATTTCCGTGCGCATCGCACTCAATGACGATTTGAGGATTCGCCTGTTCGTGTTTCGTGATGCCCAGCAACCCCGCTTTACGGCACAGGACGGCCAGCGTCTGGGCTCCGTGATGCGCGCCTTGAGATGGTTTCACCGTCAACAATTGCTCAGCCATGGTCTGCTCATCGCCAACGCGCCCCTCACGCCAGCTGAACGCCGGGTGTTGCTCGGACTGCTCGCAGGGGACACGGAAAGGCAGATCGCGCAAAAGCTCGAGCAGAGTCCGAACACCACGCATTTTCACGTCAAGTCGATCTACGCCAAGTTCGGCGTGCGCAATCGCCAGTCGCTCGCCGCCCTGTGGCTCGGCAAGCTGCAATAAACGAACTCAAGTCCGCAGTTAACCCGGCCTGACACAGGTCGGTAGAGGCTGTTCTCAAACACGGACGGCGGGCCGATGCACCCCTTGACCGACGAGGAAATCGTTTGATGGGAGTTCTATACAACCGAAGCCCTTTGGTCTGTGGCGCGCCTCGCAAGTCAAAGAGCCGCTGCGGCACCGGGCTCTCGCGTGGTCGAAATTTCTTAGATCAGGACTTCGCAACTGACCCGGCCTTCCGGCGAAACCGCCACCGGTCGCAGCAGTCGAGCTTCGATGCGATAACCACGCGGCCCTCAATGAAATGCGCCGCTACTTCGCTGATGGTCCAAGAGCAGAAGTCGCAGTGCATGAGCGCGCCGACGCGGCAGCCTTACTCTTTGTTCTCAGTCCAGGTTTGCTCGCCGCACTGGCACTTGAACATGCGAACGATTCCACCGGTATCCGGGTTGAGCATCTTCACCGCGAGGGCCAGCCTTCGGCCACAGTGATTGCAGGGCTTGGTCGGATTTGGCTGATAGCTGGAAAAGACTTCGTTTTTGAAATCGCGGTCCACTGTACTGCACTCAGGTTGCGAGAATCACTAAGTTCCAACGTGCACAATTGTTCCGCAGATTGAACCAGGCGAGCGCGAATTCAACTGAGGCTGCGGGGGTTAAGTAGCCCCGGTGTCGCGCCGAGAATGAGAACAAATCGGCATAGAACGCGAACCTCCATGTCCTCTTGGGTCAACAAAGCCGGTTTGACTGGAGTCGTGGCACTTCCGGACTGACCCGAACTGCAGATAGATCGCTGCACGGCGTCCGGGCAATGCGAAGGGCCAACACCGGAAGTGTCAACTCACCACATGTATCTCACCACGCCGAACTGGCTCTCGGCTGCAAACTTCCGCTCTAACCTCTCGAGCCGACATGCATCGCACCGCGTCAACCGAAGCGATGGGCCAACAGAGGAAGTCAGCACGTCGATCACGATTCAAATCCGTGACGCCGCAAACTAGCGGCGGCCGGCAGGGACCATGCGCTCGCGAAAACAGAAGCCATCCTCCATAGAAGCTTTCGAGCTTTTGGTCTGCCTCGTTATTGAAGGCTTCATATCGCTCGAGTGCATTTGCCTCCAGATATCCGGGCCCAGGACTACGCAGCCCTCACTGTGCTAAGAAACTTGCCAACCTCCAGCTTGAGACGATTAGAATCACCTGAGAGTGACTGCGCAGCAGATAAAACTTGCGAGGAAGCCGACCCGGTCTCACTAGCTCCCCGCTGCACATCCATGATGTTGGAGGAGACCTGCTGGGTGCCTTGCGCCGCCTGCTGGACGTTGCGGGAAATCTCCTGCGTCGCCGCGCCCTGCTCTTCGACTGCTGCGGCAATGGTTGACGAAATCTCCGACAGCCGCTCGATGGTGCCGCTGATTTCCTTGATGGCGCTCACCGATTCCTGGGTCGCGGCTTGAATACCGGTGATCTGCTGACCGATCTCGCCGGTCGCCTTTGCGGTCTGCTCGGCCAGGGCTTTAACCTCCGAAGCCACGACTGCGAAGCCGCGACCGGCCTCGCCAGCACGGGCCGCCTCGATGGTTGCGTTGAGAGCCAGCAGATTGGTCTGGCCGGCTATGGTGTTGATCAGTTCTACCACATCGCCGATGCGCGCGGCAGCCTTCGACAACTCGCCGACTCGATCGTTGGTGGTGCGGGCCTGGTTGACGGCATCATTGGCCATTCGCGCCGATTCCTGCACTTGGCGGCTGATCTCATTGACGGACGACGTCAGTTCCTCAGTGGCGGACGCCACAGACTGCACATTGGTTGAGGCTTCCTCCGAGGCCGCAGCGACCATGGTGGTGAGCTCCTGCGCTCGCTCGGCGGTGGAAGTGAGCGTTGCCGCGGAGGCCTCGAGTTCGGTCGAGGCCGAAGACACGGTTTCGATGATCTCGCCGACAGCGCCTTCAAAACCATCAGCGAGCTTGATCATGTCCGCCTTGCGCTGCTGCGCGGCAACTTGGTCCTGCTTGATCTTGGCTTCGGCTTCCGCTTGGGCCTTCTGTGCCGACACCACCTTGAATTTCTCGACCGCTCCAGCGACCTGGCCAACCTCGTCCTTACGGCCGAGGCCGGGCAGCACCACTCCGAAATCACCCTCGGCAAGCTTCTCCATGGAAAGGCTCAATGCGCGCATGGGACGGGCAATGCTGAAAATCGAGAACACGCAGCTTGCGACCAACAATAACGCTGCCGACAGGCCGATCGCCAGCGACATGAGTTCGGCTGAAGCCATTTCCTTTGCGGCAGTGACATTGGCCTCATCGGCGCTGCTCTTCGAAAATTCAACAATTTTGTTGGCCAGCACCTCAACTTCGTTCGCGACGGGCAAAGTCACCTCGCGAGCGACGCGGACTGCCTCGTCGTTGAGTTTTGCGATCTTTGCAACAGCATCAGCCGGCAGTTCGCCGCCGGCGACGCGCTTAGCTTCGATCCCAATGATCTCGGTCTTGATCGCTGCGATCTGCTGGGCACCCTTGGCATATTCTCCAATACCGCCCTTGAGCTTCTCCATGCGTCCTCGATTTTCCGGGGAATGGCTCAGCTTCAACATCGCGTCGGCAAATCCGTGTGCCCGCGTCACCCGGGCCGCAAGGTACTCGCTCGCCGCTTTGAAGCTCTCGGGGCCATTGGCGAGGCGCATGTCGCGAAGGCCGATCTGCATGCCGCGCTGCGCCGCCTTCGCCTCTGCAGCAGTGAGCGCGATTGTCTGTTGCTCGGTCGCAGTCTGATTAGCTCTTTTAACCGCCAAGTTGCCGGACATCTGGGTGTAGATCATCAGGCCCACCAGAAGAATGCTCAGGGCCGAAGCGATCCCAAGCTTGGTTCCAATGCGCAAATTCTGGATCATGCCAATCATGTCGTTTCCTCAAAATGTGTTCAGCCCATCAACGATGTGCGGTCGGCAATTGATGATTTGGGGGGCGAGCGGCGGTGCTCTGCCTAAATCTGAGGCACGGCTGGTATTGTTAGTCTTAACATTCCGTTACGTAAAAATACGGATCCACCCTGCTCGCAATTTTGGGCGTCCTCGCCGGAACGGCACAGGTTGACACGGTGGTGGTGCGATCGAGGATGATCTGCAATGGCGGAATTACCGAATGACGCTTCGTTCAGAAGCGCCGCTATCGGAAGTTCAACGAGAGATCCGCAATGGGGTCACGTGCTGACCTCGACCTCAGCGGAACGCCGCCTGCTTATCTTCGCAAGCGGACACCCCGGACCTTTGAATAACCGCCCTACGCCCGTCGCATCAGCTTGAGCGATGCTGCCAGCCGCAAGCTGCGCTTGCCGGCGAGTGCGATGCCTTCGAGCTCACCGCTGTCGGCCGTGCAGGTTCCGGAGAAGCCGATCCCGACCTCATAGCCGCCGAACACGGGGTTCTCGCCTTTCGCCGGCGTGTGCTCCTGGTTGAGGATTTCGCCCTTCCAGCGGCCGTCGGCCGAGGAATAGGAGCCGAGATAGTAGAAGAACGCATCGCCCCCGAGGATGCGGCCGTCCATCAGCAGCATGACGCCGGAGAGCCCGGCATCGACGCCGTCGAGCGCGCGCAGGTGGATCGCATAGAGCCCGTTCACCACCCCGCCCGGACCAATCGTCCCCTGCGGCGGCAACCCCTCGTCATCGAGCCGGGTGAGATTGGCCCAGAAACCGGCGCCCGGCATCGTGTCCGCGCTGCCCGCGAGACGGATCTGGTTGCCAACGAGCCGGCCGCGCGCGCCGATCGAGGCGACGTCGGCCCCCATCAGCGGCTTGTAGTTGGGATCGTCGTTATGCCGTTCGGTGATGACTTCGGCGATGATCTCGCCGTCGCGCTCGAAATAGCTTCCGAGATGCGCGAAGGCCGAATTGCCGCCCAGCAGCTTGCCGTCATGCATGCACATGATGCTGCGGCCGAAGGCATCGTTGACCCCGTATTCAACCTTGTAGAGTCCGTCCAGCAACGCAATTGACCCGGAATATCAGAAGGAAAGCACGCGCTACCTAGCACCGCCATCGCACCAAGACCATCGGGCTTTTTCGCGCAGGGGCATTCGCGAAGCCACACCCTGCCATGATGCCATCATGCGCCTGTTTTGCCCGACGGCGCAATAGATTTCGGTAATTCCGCAGGTGACGATTTCACACCATTTGCGGGCCTGTGATTTCAAACACTTGGCTACTGTGCATGGGGTTGTTTTTCGAGTTTTTTGTTTGGCCGGTCGCGAGCGGCCCTTACGCACTCCCCCAAGCCGGCTTCGAACCGGCCGGTTGAGGCGCGCGACAAACCGGCATGGATCACATGGAGCCATCAGCCGAGGCGCAGATCGCAACCTTCATCGCAAGCGCGGCGAAGCAGCCGCTGCTCGATGCCGCGTTCGAGCTTTGGCGCCGACGCACCCAGCTGGATTCGGTCGAGGGGCGCCCGACCGCCGAAGAGGTCCGCGTCAACCGCACCCTCACGCCGGAGCAGATCAGCGCGAAATACCGCTGGGATCGCGGCCACGCCCATGAAGGACCGATGTTCGATTATCTGAAGCGCGCTCATCTGCGTGCCGATGACGACGCGATCAGGCAGGCCATCATCACCGCCGTCAGGTTCGAGGACGCGACCTTCACGCATTTCAGCTGGGATGGCGATTTCTGGGACTGCGTCGTCCGCGCGGTGGCGAAGGCCTCCGCGCAATATCCCGATTTTCTCGAGACGACCTATCGCGACGCCCGCAACAACGTCGCCTACTACTACAAATGAGCTACAGCATAATCCGGAAAAGTGCGCAGCGGTTTTCCGAAGAGATCATGCTCCCAAATAAATCCAAAGCGCGTTCAACGCGCTTTAGAAGCACAGCGTGGTGACGAGCTTGCCCTGCTTGTCCTTGATCGCATAGGGACAGCGCAGCCGCTCCAGCGCCTGCTTGGCATCCGCATCGCCGAGCGCTGCGGCGCGCTCGTAGTAGGATTTCGCGGCGTCCTTGTCCTTTGGCCCGCCGCGGCCTTCCTGTGCGAAGGCACCCATCCGCTCCAGCGCGCCGGGATGGTTTTGCGCGGCCGCCTTCTCGAACAGCGCGCGCGCCGCGGCGTCGTCCTTCGCCCCGCCGGTACCTTCGGAGAGCATCACGCCGAGCTGGTACTGCGCCTCGGCATTGGTCTCGGCGGCCCTGCCGAGCAATGCGCGCGCCTGTGCGGGATCGGCCGGCGCGGCACCGCCGGTACCACTGAGCGCGGCGAGATTGCTGATGCCGCGGGGATTACCGGCCTGCGCCGCCTTCTCGAACAATTTGCGCGCCTGCGCTTCATCCCTGGCGACACCGGAGCCGGTGCCGTAGGCCACACCGAGCTCGACCATCGCCGCACTCGATCCCTTGTCGGCGGCCTTGCGCCAGGCTGCCATCGCTTCCGCCGTCTGCCGGTTGGCCGCATAGGCGCGGCCGAGCGCGAACATCGCGCGTCGCGATGACGGCGCGGCCTGCTTGCAGAACTTGATGGCGCTCGCAACGTCGGCGGCCGCAATCTCCGTCACGCCTCTCATGTCGGCCGGCTTGTCGGGATCGCTGGGGTCGGCGGCGACCCGGTCGCACAGGACGAGATCGGCCGATTGCGCATGCGCCGACAACGGCGCCGCAAGCGTGAGGAGGATGGCAACGAGGAAAGTCCGCATGGACGCCAGGTTGCGTCGTGGCCCCGGCAAATTCAAGGCTCCAGCCCCGATTGGCGCAGCACGGGGATCACCTCGGGCGATGCCAGATAGCGCAGCAGCCGGTCAGCGGCGTCGGCATGTTTGGCGTTGGCCATCCGGCCGGCGGAGAACACGGCCGGCGTTTGCAGATCGTGCGGGACCGGGCCGACCACCTCGATGCCTTCGACCTGCTTCAGCTCGCTGATCTGCTGCACGGCGAGGTCAGCTTCGCCGGTCACGAGCCGCTCTGCGGTAAAGCCCTGCTCGACGATGGTGGCCTTGGCATTGATCTGGGCCGCGATCCCCATCCGGACGACCAGCTGGGCGAAGTACACGCCGCTCGCGCCCAGCCGCGAATAGGCCACGGACCGCGCCGCCAGCAGCGTGTCGCGCAGCGCGCATGCGGTGGCGATGTCGGGATGTGCTTGCCCTGCCCGCACCGCGATGCCGACGAAGGAACGTGCGAGGTCGGCTGCGTTCCCTGAGACGACGCGGCCCTCGCCGATCATCTCGTCGAGCCCTTCGCGGGTGAGGATCACGAGATCGGCGGCCTCGCCGTCCCGCAACCGTTTGAGCAGCGCCAGAGTCGGCGCGAAGTCGGCGTCGATGCGGACGCCGGTCGCGGCCTCGTACGCGGAGGACAGGCTGCGCATCGCGCCCATCAGGCCGAGCGTCGAAAGCATGCGAATTGTTTCCATCAGCGATTCCCGTGGCGATCAGGCGCGGTGCATCAGCTTGAGCGCGGCGGTCAGGCGCAGACTGCGCTTGCCGGCGAGCGCCGTTGCCTCCAGGACCGCCTCCTCGGCATCATAAGTGCCGGAGAAGCCGATGCCGACCTCGTGGCCGCCGAAGATCGGATCGTCCTTGGCCGGCGTGTGCTCCTGATTGAGGATCTGGCCCTTCCAGCGCCCGTTGGCGGCGGTGTAGCTGCCGAGATAGTAGAATGATGCGTCGCCGCCGAGGATGCGGCCCTTGTTGAGCAGCATCACGCCGGTGAGACCGCCGTCGACGCCGTCGAGCATGCGCAGATGCACCGAGTAAAGCCCGTCGGCGATGCCGGCCTCGCCGACGCCGCCGGCGATCGGCATCTCGTCTTCGGTGATCGGCGTCATCAACGACTGAAAGGGTACGCCGGGCAGCTCCTTGAGCTCGCCCTTGAAGCGATAGAGATCGCCGTCGGCCCAGCCCTTGGCCAGCAAGGTCGCATCGTCCGTGCCCGCCATGGCGCGATAGGTCGGATCGGGGTTGTGGCGGACCGTGTTGATCACGATGTCGACGCCGGCTTCGGTCTTGGCGTAGGTGCCGATATGGGCGAAGGCCGAATTACCGCCGAGCATCTTGCCGTTGCCAGCATGCATCACGCTTCGGCCGACCCCGTCGCCGAGCTGAAATCTCACCTTGTAGAAGCCTTCAAACACCAGCCGTCCCCGGCCCTGCACGCATCCAGGCGCACTCTATCCCGCTTTCGGCGGCGATGGACAAATCTCCCGCGATGACGTCCGAGGGGTCTCCGCAACGGCTGTCATCAGAATGAAAAATCGCCGAAGCCTTTCGGCTTCGGCGGATCGAAGTCCAACCCGGGCCAGCCCCCCAGCCCGGGCCGGGAGGATCTTAGGCGGCGGCCTTCTTGTCGGCCGGCACGGAGGCGATCGTCTTCAGTATCTGCGAAGCGATCTGGTATGGGTCGCCCTGCGAATTCGGACGACGGTCTTCCAGATAGCCCTTGTAACCATTGTTGACGAAGGAGTGCGGCACGCGGATGGAAGCACCGCGATCGGCAATGCCGTAGCTGAACTTGTTCCAGGGCGCGGTCTCGTGCTTGCCGGTCAGACGCTTGTCGTTGTCCGGGCCGTAGACGGCGATGTGGTCCATCAGGTTCTTGTCGAAGGCCGCCATCAGCGCCTCGAAGTACTCCTTGCCGCCGACCGTACGCATGTACTCGGTCGAGAAGTTGGCGTGCATGCCGGAGCCGTTCCAGTCGGTGTCGCCGAGCGGCTTGCAGTGGAACTCGATGTCGATGCCGTACTTCTCGGTCAGGCGCAGCATCAGGTAGCGGGCCATCCACATTTCGTCAGCGGCCTTCTTGGAGCCTTTGCCGAAGATCTGGAATTCCCACTGGCCCTTCGCGACTTCCGCGTTGATGCCTTCATGGTTGATGCCGGCAGCCAGGCAGAGGTCGAGATGCTCTTCGACGATCTTGCGGGCGACGTCGCCGACGTTCGAGAAGCCAACGCCGGTGTAGTACGGACCCTGCGGGGCCGGATAGCCGGAGGCCGGGAAGCCGAGCGGACGGCCGTCCTTGTAGAAGAAGTATTCCTGCTCGAAACCGAACCAGGCGCCGGAATCGTCGAGGATGGTGGCGCGCTTGTTGGTCGAGTGCGGCGTCTTGCCGTCGGGCATCATGACTTCGCACATCACGAGCACGCCGTTGGTGCGGGCGCCATCCGGGAACACCGCGACCGGCTTCAGCACGCAATCGGAGCTGTGGCCTTCAGCCTGCTGGGTGGAGGAGCCGTCGAAGCCCCAGAGCGGAAGCTGCTCGAGCGTCGGGAACGACGCGAATTCCTTGATCTGAGTTTTGCCGCGCAAGTTCGGAGTCGGCGTATATCCGTCGAGCCAGATGTACTCGAGCTTATACTTGGTCATTGAGCCTCTCTGTAGATGATGCGAAAGGTGGGGGCCGCAGGCCCCCGCACGATTGTTTACCCGGCCAACATCGGCCGACCCTTTCCAAGCATTTAACGTGCCAAAAGGCCGCAGCGCGGGAGGTTTTCCACCGCCGCCGGCCCCCTCTCCCTCCCGGCGGATCGGCCAGTGCGCCGTGCGTCATAGCGGCGCACCTTTGCGTGAAGCTGCACCGCAAAAATCCCGCGGAAATCGCCCGATTCTGGAGCAGGCAGGCCCCGGCCTGAGGTTGCCGGCTAAACGCGCATCAACGTCCGGCAATATTCGCCAAGTCTGCGCCCGTCGCCCGCAACCTTCGCAACGGCCCACGCGTTAGCCACCCGAGCGCTGCCTTAGAGGAAGCAGAATGCAGTCTGCCTACAAAATAGGCCAAGGCTGATTTCCTTTTCAGCACTTTGCATTTCGGAATGCACGGCCGATATGGGGATTCCAGTAACCACAAGCCAACGAGTCGGGCGCACCATGGAGGCCCAGCGCTGCGATCTCGGGAGATACCGCAATGATGAACAATGGACTGAGTCACGGATCTGCACAGATCTACCAATTCCCTGTCGGGGGCCGCTCGGCTCTCGGGGGGCGCCGCAACGGTGAGACCCGCCTTCCCGCCAACCACGCCTCGCTCCCCGTGAACGAGACGATTTGCAGCGGCAGCTGGTACCATCAGGAAGCAGTCGATGAAGCCAAGCCGAAATGGGATCGCTGATGCCTGCGTTCGGTTCAATACCGCCGCGGTCTCTCGATGCCCGGCGTCAGTCGAAAAAGGGTCGAAACAACGGTGTTTCGGCCCTTTTTGATTCCGGACTGGATTGCGGGACCATATGGTCGCACAGGCGGGCACCGACCGCTTTAGATGCGTGACAAGACACCTCCATGAAAGACTCCCCTACCCGCCATCTCGCCCTGCAAGGCGCCAGCAATTTTCGCGACCTCGGCGGCTATCCGACCGCAGATGGCCGTACCACGCGCTGGCGGCACATCTTCCGCTCCAACCATCTCGGCCAGCTCACTGCCGCCGATGTCGAGATCGTCCGCGCGCTGGGCGTGCGGAGCGCCTTCGATTTTCGTGGCGTCGAGGAGCGCGCGGCGGGTGTCTGCGTGGTCAGCGAGATCGCCGTGCATTCACTGCCGATCGAGCCGACGGTCGTGGCCGCGCTGCGCGCCGAGCTCGCCAGGGGCAGGCTGACGGCGCCGGTCACGCTCGAACTCATGCGCGAATCCTATCGCAACTACGTCCGCCACAACACGGCCAGTTTCCGCAACCTGTTCGGACATCTCCTGGAGGACTGCGCGCCGCTCGTCATTCACTGCACCGCCGGCAAGGACCGCACCGGCTTTGCCAGCGCGCTGATCCTGCATGCGCTCGGCGTGGCCGACGAAATCATTGCCGAGGACTACCTGTTGACCAACCAGCACTACAAGCGCGACGCATCAAATGTCTCCGATCTTCCCGCCGATGTTCTCGACGCGATCGGCACCGTCGAGGCCTCGTATCTTGCGGCTGCTTTCGAGGCCGTCGGTAGCGAGTATGGCGATCTCGAAACCTACTTGCGCGACGGTCTCAAGCTCGGCAGAGCGGAGCGGACCGCACTGAAGGCGCGCTATTTGCAATCGTAGGCGGCCATAAATCTTAAGCGGCCATGCCGGGAGAACAATGATGCAAGGCAAGGTTCTGATCGTGACCGGAGCACTCGGCGCACTTGGAAAAGTCGTCGCCGAGACGGCGCAGTCGCGCGGCGCGCGCGTGGCCGGCATCGACCATGCGCCATCGCAAATCTCCGCGACGCCTGAGCGCATCGAGATCGGCGGCGTCGATCTGTCCGAGGCGGCACAAGCAAAGACGGCGGTCGAGGTGGCGGCAAGACACTTTGGCAAGGTCGACGTGTTGGTCAACATCGCCGGTGGCTTCGCCGTCGAGACCGTGGGCGACGGCGACGTCAAGACGTGGCAGCACATGCATGCGCTCAACCTGCTGACGGCGCTCAACGCCTCACACGCGGCGCTGCCCCATCTGGCCGCGTCCACAGCCGGCCGCATCGTCAATATCGGCGCCATGGGAGCGCTTCAGGCCGGCTCCGGCATGGGGCCCTATGCGGCTTCGAAAGCCGGCGTCCACCGGCTCACCGAGGCGCTGGCGAGCGAGTGGAAAGGCAAGGTGACCGTGAACGCGGTGCTGCCCTCGATCATCGACACCAAGGCGAACCGCGCCGACATGCCGAAAGCCGACTTCGCCAAATGGGTGACCCCGCAGGAACTCACCGAAGTCATCCTGTTCCTCGCCAGCGATGCCGCCAGCGGCGTCACCGGCGCGCTGATCCCGGTCGGCGGGCGGGTGTAGGTTCAACTGCCGCCCACCTTTTCTGAACCTTCCTGCATTGCTATATTCGAACCATGACAACGGATGATATCGAGCAAGCGGTCGAGCGACTTACGCCTGACGAATTGGCCCGGTTTCGTGCATGGTTCGAGCAGTTCGACGCTGAACGCTTCGATCAGGTCCTGGAGCAGGATATCAAGGCGGGTAAGCTCGATCAATTTGCCGAGGAAGCGCTGAGCGATTATCGCGCCGCCCAAACGCGCGACTTGTGAAGCACACAGCTTCCACGAGATTCTGGAAGGCTTATGAGGCATTGCCCGTCAATGTTCGGCGGCTCGCCGATGCCAATTTCAAGCTGCTGAAGAACGACCCAACGCATCCCTCGCTTCAATTCAAACGGGTCGGACGATTTTGGTCCGCCAGAGTCGGCCTACGTTATCGCGCCCTGGCTATCGAGTCTGATGGAGCCTGCGTCTGGTTCTGGATCGGCTCGCACGCAGACTACGACCGTCTCATAGGCTAAAGGCATCAATCCGGCACCCAAGAGCCGGAGATTGCCTTTGCAACGGATGCTCTGCTCGCCGGTGAGTGCGATTTTCTCGCCAAAAGCCGGATCATCTGTTCCCGATCAAATGGCGCAGAGCCCCGAGCCCGTTCCGGGCTAAACTGCCGCAACTGATTCTCCGATCGGACGTGACACCCGGAAACTTTCTTTGGAAACCACGCTCTATCTGCCTGTCAAACGCTTCCTCGAAGAGCTCGGCTTCACGGTCAAGGGCGAGATCGGCGGCTGCGATCTCGTGGGCCTCAGCGCCGGAGATCCGCCGGTAGTCGTGATCGGCGAACTCAAGCTGAGCTTCAATCTCGAGCTGATCCTTCAGGCGGTCGATCGTGCACCGGCCGGCGACGAGGTCTGGATCGCCGCAAAGATGTCGGTGCGCGGCAAGGGACGCGAGACCGACGCGCGCTATCGCAATCTCTGTCGCCGCCTCGGCTTCGGCATGCTCGGGGTGACCGACCGCGGTCAGGTCGAAGTGCTGGTGAAGCCGCCGACGGCAGCCCCACGCCGCGAGCCGAAGGTCCGTTCGCGCCTCGTCGCAGAGCATCAGCGCCGCCAGGGCGATCCGGTGCTCGGCGGTAGCACGCGCGCGCCGATCATGACGGCCTATCGGCAGCAGGCGCTGGCCTGCGCCTCGGAGCTTGCGGCAGGCCCGCGGCGGGTGAGCGAATTGCGCCGACGCTGTCCCGATGCCGGCAAGATCATGCTTAACAATGTGTATGGCTGGTTCGAACGCACCGAGCGGGGAATCTACGGGCTGACGGAAGCGGGCCACGCGGCGCTGAAACGCTGGCCACAACAGCGGCTTGCGGATGTTGCCGGTGTCGCGTCACCACCCTGACACCCAACCGGTGCATAGCTGAGATGCCACACCGATTTTATATTGCAATGCAACATAGACAGCACTAGGTATCCCGGCATCGAAACGAGGCCGTTATGAACGCAGACTGGAATACCAAATATGGCACGCGGCGCGTGCGCCACGATCCGCCGACCCTGGACGAGGCGATCTTCGCCGCCGTCGGCATCACCGACGATCAGGAGCAGCAGGCCGAGATCGCCGCAGCCCTGATGGGCATGCCGCTCGATGTCGTCCAGGCAGAGGTCAAGAAACAGGTTCGCACCAACAGCCGCATCACCTCGACCCGCGTGATCGCCGGCGAACAGGGCGCACAGCGCTCGGTGGTGGTCGAACGCCGTGTCGTGCGCCGCTTCGGCAACGACAAGCGCACCGGCACCTGAGCTCGCTATTCTGAATACAAAAGCGGACCGGTTTTGCCGGTCCGCTTTTTTGATTCCAATCGGCTTTTTCAGGCGGCGCGATTGCCGTAGATGCTGGAAATGATCTTCCAGCAGGTCGAGTTGAAGCTGATAAGAGCGCGGCCGGCCGCGAATGGCGAGGCCGCGAGATCAGCGAGTTCGTCCTCAGGCGCCTTGGCGAGATCGATCGTACCGGTCGATTCGCCATGACGGAATTGCAGATGCGCGCCGAACTTCCTGGCGAGCGCCCGCATCGCGTGATTCTCGGCGCCGGTGGTAATACGCAGGCGCTTGTAGCCTTTCCAGCGCGCTTCCGCGATCAGGCGGCTGAACAGCACGGTGCCGACGTTCTGGCGCCGCGCCGAGGCTTCCACGCTGAAGGCGACCTCGGGCAGCGAATCGCCCTCGGGCGGATGCAGCTCGGCCGCCCCGCGGACCACGCCGTCGACGATATAGGCGACGATCACGGTGCCGTCCTCGGCGCAACGGGCCGCGTAACGCTCGATGAAACTGTCGTCGAGAAAACCGTTGAAGCGGTCGTGCCGGCTTTCGGCATCAAGCCTCAGCAGGTGATCGCGCAAGAGCGGCAATTCTTCCTGCTGGCTCAACGTGCGCACGTAGCCCTGAACGGACTTCGGGCGGCTGGTTACTTCAAGTCCAAAATCTGCTGCGAGTGACAAGTCAAAACTCCTCTTGGTGTCCCTCGAGGAGGCGTTCGAATCCCTAGGCCTCCAATATTGTGCATCGCAACAAATTTTTCAAGACGGGAACCTGCCAAAGTTTCGGGCATGGGAGGCGACTAATTCGTTAACAAAATCAAGCCCCCGTATTCATACGAGGACCAGCTGGGTCTGCGTCACCACGGCGACCAGCTTGCCGTCCTCGGTCTCCAGCCGGGTGGTCCAGACCTGGGTTCGCCGGCCTCTGTGGACTGGGGTGGCGGTCGCGATCACCGTGGTTCCCTCCTTGGCCCCCCCGATAAAGTTGGTCTTGCTCTCAAGCGTGGTCGTGCCCTTGGCGTCCTCCGGGAGATTGATCACGGTGGCCGCCGCGCCGACGGAATCGGCCAGCGCCATCACCGCGCCGCCGTGGATGGTGTGATGAAGCGTGCAGAGATCGGGCCTGACCGTCATCCGCGCCACCACGCGATCTTTCCCGGCCTCGACGAACTCGACGCCCTTGAGTTCGGCAAACGGCATCTTCATTGCTTTAAGCTTCTCGAGCGGCGTCATCGGATCTCCTCCCAAATCATTCTGCTCACAGGGTGAATTGCTCCGCGCGGCAAAGCAATGACGTCCGAGGTCGTCATTGCGAGCGCAGCGAAGCAATCCAGAAATGTATCCGCGGAAAGATTTTGGATTGCTTCGCTGCGCTCGCAAGGACGGGGGAGACAGCCTTCGTACCTCACGTTACCGCATTCACCACCTGATACTCCGGCCGCCGCCAAATCTCGCCCGCGATCACCTCCTCGATGAACTCGGCTGCCTTCATCACCTCGGCCTCGCCAATATACAGCGGCGTGATGCCAAACCTCATAATGTCAGGCGCGCGGAAATCGCCGATCACGCCGCGGGCGATGAGGGCCTGCATCGCAGCGTAGCCGCCTGCGAAGGCGAAGGAGACTTGCGAGCCGCGACGCTCATGCGTGCGCGGCGTGACGAGCTTCAAGGACGGACAGCGGCGTTCGACCTCGGCAATCAGGAGATCGCCGAGCGCCAGCGAACGCGCGCGGACTTCCCTGATATCGACGCGGTCCCAGATGTCGAGCGAAGCCTCCAGCGCCGCCATTGCCAGCACCGGCGGCGTGCCGACGCGCATGCGCTCGACACCGCCCGCGGCTGCATAGGCAAGCTCGAACGCGAACGGCTTTGCGTGCCCCATCCACCCCGACAAAGCGGCTCGCACGCTGTCGGCGTGGCGCGGCGCGACGTAGAGGAAGGCTGGCGCGCCGGGACCGGCGTTGATGTATTTGTAGGTGCATCCGGCGGCGAAATCAGCGCCGGTGCCTGCAAGGTCAACCGGCAGCGCGCCGGCCGAATGCGCGAGGTCCCATACCGTGACGATGCCGAGCGCATGCGCTCTTGCAGTCAGCTTCGCCATGTTGTGGCGCCGTCCGGTGCGGTAATCGACCTCGGTGATGTAGAGCACCGCGATCTCCTCCGACAACGACGCCTCGATCTCCTCCGGCGCGACCAGGCGCAATTGATGGCCACGGCCGAGCGTCGCGATCAGGCCTTCGGCCATATAGAGGTCGGTCGGAAAATTACCGGTGTCCGACAGGACGACCTTGCGCGATGCGTTCATATCGAGCGCGGCGGCGAGCGCCTGATAGACCTTGAGCGACAGCGTATCTCCGACCATGATGGAGCCGGCTTCCGCGCCGATCAGTCGCGCGATGCGATCCCCGACATGACGCGGCTGGGCATACCAGCCCGCTGTGTTCCAGGCGCGGATCAACTCATCGCCCCACTCGGCGGTGATGACGCGACTGACGCGCTCGGCCACGCCAAGCGGCAGCGCGCCGAGCGAATTGCCGTCGAGATAGATGACACCGTCGGGCATATGGAACAGCGCTTTGGTGTCGTCGTAAACGCGAAGCTTGGTCATGAAAATCTCTACAGGATCGTGCGCACGCGCCAGAGCTCGGGAAACAGCTCGACCTCCAGCATACGCTTGAGATAGCTGACGCCGCCGGTGCCGCCGGTACCGCGCTTGAAGCCGATGACGCGCTCGACTGTCGTCACATGGTTGAAGCGCCAGCGCCGGAAATAATCCTCGAAATCGACCAGCTTCTCGGCCAGCTCGTAGAGCATCCAGTGCGTTTCCGGCGCTTCGTAGACGATACGCCAGGCCTGCAGCACACCTTCGTTGAAGCTATGGGTCTCGCGAACATCGCGCGCCAGCACGGCCGCAGGCATCTTGAGCCCGTTGCGGTCGGCGAGCCGCAGTACCTCGTCATAGAGGCTTGGCGTCGCGAGCTCGGCTTCGAGCAGCTGCGTGGTTTCCAGATCGTGCGCGTGCGGCTTGAGCATGGCGTGGTTGCGGTTGCCGAGCAGGAATTCGATCAACCGGTATTGCCGCGACTGGAAGCCTGAGGATTGGCCAAGCTGCGAGCGGAAGCGCGTATACTCGCTGGGCGTCATGGTGCGCAGCACGTCCCATGCGCCGTTGAGCTGCTCGAAGATGCGCGACATCCGTGCCAGCATCTTCATCGCAGGCTGCACCTCATCCTTTGCAATCGAACGGCGTGCGGCACTGAGCTCATGGATGGCGAGCCGCATCCACAGTTCGGTGGTCTGATGCTGGATGATGAACAGCATCTCGTCATGCGCTTCCGACAGCGGATGCTGCGCACCGAGGATCGCGTCCAGCGCCAGATAGTTGCCGTAGGACATGCGCCGGGCGAAATCGGTCTCGGCGCCTTCGCTTGCGGGATCGTATTCGCTGGACGTCATGGCATGCCCTTTCGATCGATCTTTAAGGCCTCGTCAGTCGAGGCCGATCAGGCGCGCGGTGATTGGCGACGACGGGTCCTTGAGGGCGTCGATCACGGTGAAATGGTTCAGCCCGGGATCGACGACAAGACGCGTCGGCGCGTCGAAGCCAGTCCAGACATTGGCCATCAGATCGGACTGGCGGATGAATTCGGGCCGCTCGTTGCCACCGACCCAGGCGGTCACGGGTGAAGGCCCGCGCGGCAGATGCAGCGCCGCGCTTTCCAGCGTCGCCTCCTCCATCGTCATGCGCAGGGTGTCGTTCATCCTGGTCTTGAGCAGCGGACGCAGATCATGCAGGCCGCTGATGGACAGCGTCCCGGCGATGCGGTTGAAGACGGCGGGCTCCAGCCGGCTGTCGTCGCACAGCATGCGCGTAACGAGATGCCCGCCCGCGGAATGGCCGGCGAGCCGGATCGGTCCCGCGACGAGCGCGGCCGCCTTGGCGATCGCTGCGGTGATTTCCGCCGTAATGTCGGAGATGCGCGCGGCCGGCGTCAGCGTGTAGCTTGGCAGTGCCACCGTCCAGCCGTGATGCCGCGCGCCTTCGGCGAGATCAGTCCATGCCGATTTGTCGAAGCGCATCCAATAGCCGCCGTGGACGAAGACGACGAGGCCCTTGCTGTCGCCGTCGGGCAAGATCAGGTCGAGGCGCTGGCGCTCGCCGGGGGCATAGGCGATGTCGGCGCGAAACTCCTTCAGTCCGGCGCGATAAGCCGCCGCGCGCTCCGCCCACAGCGCCGGTATCTTGTCCGAGCCCGGGATATGGGCCGAATTGGCGTAAGCGTCATCCCAATCGCGCATCGTGACTTCCTCGACGGACTCAAGACCTTGTGGACCCGGCGCCAGTCTGCCACCGGCGCGGGCGGCATCCTAGTCTTTAGTTTAAGCTTAAAGGATTTTGGAACGCCGGTGGATTGGGCAGCTCCCGTCATTGCGAGCGCAGCGACTTGTCCGCCGAAGCTTTAGCGAAGGCGGAAGCAATCAGGTCTGCCTCCGCGGGCAGTCCGGATTGCTTCGTCGCAAGGGCTCCTCGCAATGACGGCGGAAGGCCCCTACCCCTTCTCCACCCCGCACCAATCCGCGATGAACAGCGCCATCGCCTTGGTCGTCTTCTTCAGCGATTGCAGATCGACATATTCATTGAAGCCGTGCATCTCGCCGCCACTCGCGCCGAAGCACAGGCTCGGGATACCGTGATTGAGGCCGTAGAAGCGCGTGTCGGTGAGCGCGGTGAAGACGAGGTCTTCGATTTGGCCGCCATAGACGGCGCTGAAGGCCTTGCCGAACGCGGCTTCCGGCGCGGCGGCGTCGGTCAGCTCATAGCCTTCCGACAAGAAGCCCGACCATTCGACCTCCGGGGGATTATTGGCGAGGAAACGATGGTTGCGCGCGGCAGCCGCAACGCAAGCCATGATCTCCTTCTGGTGATCGGCGATCGACCAGCCCGGCAACACGGCAATCCGGCAATCGACGTCGCACCAGGCCGGCACGCTGGAGGCCCAGTCGCCGCCCTTGATGATGCCGGGGTTGAAATTGATGGGATGGTTCAGCGTCTTGAAGTGACGATCGGCTTTCGCGCGCTCGTTCCACTCGATCTCGAGTTTTTGCAGCGCCTGGATCAAATGATAGGCCGCCATGATTGCGTTCGCGCCGGAGCCGGCGAAGGCGACGTGTGTCGGATGGCCCTTCACGCGCAGGCGGAACCAGATCACGCCGACCTGCGAGCGCACCATCTTGCCGCCGGTCGGCTCAGGAATGAAGCAGGCATCCGCGCGATAGCCACGTTGAAGCGTCGAGAGTGCGCCGACGCCGGTGCTCTCCTCCTCGATCACGGACTGGAAGTGAATCCGCGCCGTCGGCCTGAGGCCCGCGGCCTTGATCGCATCGAGCGCGGAGAGCGCTGCGATGGTGCCCGACTTCATGTCGCAGGCACCGCGACCGAACATCTTGCCGTCCTTGATGACGGGCGAGAACGGCGGGGTGTCCCACAGTTCCAGCGGGCCGGCCGGTACGACGTCGCAATGGCCCTGGAGGATCAGCGATTTGCCCGCCTCGGTTTTGGGCCGGTACGTGCCGACCACAGTGCGCGCCTTCGAAAAATCGTGCTCGATGGGCCCGAAGCCGCGCAGATCTTTGAGGTCGTCGACATTGATGTGCCAGTCGTCGACCTCGTAGCCGCGCACGCGCAGGAGGTCGCCGATCATGTCCTGGCACGGTCCCTCCGCACCGCGGGTCGAGGGGATCGCGACGAAATCGCGTGTGGTCGCGAGCTGGGCTTCGAAGCCGGCATCGACGGCGTCAAGAATCCTCTGCTGCGTTTCGGCATTCATCAGGCAACTCCAATCGGGCATTGAGATCAGCGATGGAGCGCAAGCTAGCCGATTTCAGCCGTTCGGGTACTCTGCAAAATAGGCATCCCGCAATGCATCTTCGAGCAGCCGGCCCTCCGAATAGCCATTCAGTGTCGCCGGTCGGCGCACGCCCTCAAGCAGCCGCGGGCAAGGCTCCGGCGCGCCGAGCACGGTGCGCACCGGGATGCGCTCGGCATAGATCGGCAATTCATAGTCCTCGTCATCGTCGGCGACACCCTTGGCGCGGACTTTCGCGGAGGCCTCCTCGATCTCCATCGCGATAAAGGAGGTCGCCTTGATCTCCTGCGTGTTGCTCGCCCGCAGGCTCGCGGTGCGGTCCGGGAAGAAGCGGTCGACCATGGCGATCACCGCGCGCTCCTTCTCCTCGGGATCGGTGACGAGATAGGCGGTGCCGAATGCCATCACCGCGCGGTAGTCAGCCGAGTGATTGAATCCGCAGCGCGCCAGCACCAGGCTGTCGAGATGGGCGACCGTCAGGCACACACGCTCGCCCCGGGTCTGGTTGCGCAGCATGCGGCTGGCGCTCGAGCCGTGCCAGTACAGCTTCGTCCCTTCACGCCAGAAGAAGGTCGGCGTGCAATAGGGTTGGCCGTCGATCGCGTAGGAGACGTGGCAGAGCATCGAGGAATCCAGGATGCGATGAACGGTGTCGTGATCGTAGAAGCCGCGGTCGTGACGGCGCTTCACCTGGTTGCGCGCGGATGTCGGATAGGAATTTTGGTTCTCGGTCTGGCTCACGGCCGCTCCTGTCGGATTGAAACACTTCCAGCGCAGTTGTAGCCACGGATTTGGTCTGCGATAGTGCCAATTCCATGCGAAAAATTCCGACCAATTCCGTCTCCTCGCCGGCCAAAGCCGAGCTGCCGCTCGACCTCGCAGGCCCGCACATCACGGCTGGCGCCTCGTCGGCGCACCGGCTGTATCAGGCGCTGTGCGAGATGATCGTCGGCGGTCTGGTGAAACCCGGCGAGCCGCTGCCGCCGTCGCGCACGCTGGCCAAACAGACTGGCTTTCGGCGCAATGCCGTCGTCACCGCCTATGAGCGGCTGATTGCCGACGGCTTTGCCGACGCAACAGTCGGCTCCGGCACCTTCGTCGCCGCGCGCATCCCCGCGCGCGCGGCCGAGCCGAAGCGGCCGAAGATCAGCGTCGAAACGCCCGGGCAAGGCGCGTTTTCGCTCGGCTGCACCCATATCGACGCGCGCGCCGTGCAGCGTTTCCGGGCTTTTGTCGGCCGTCGCATGCGCTCCTTCGGCGCGGAGCATCTGCACTATGGCGATCCCCGTGGCAGCCGCGAGCTGCGTGCGGCGATCGCCGATCATCTGTTGTCGGCGCGGGGCCTGCGCTGCGATCCCGATCAGATCATGCTGACGTCGGGCACGCTGCACGCGCTGCGCATCGTGCTGAGCGCGATCCTGAAGCCCAACGACCAGGTCTGGTGCGAAGACCCCGGCTACCCCGCTGCGCGGAAAACCATCGCGCATTGCGGCTATCGTGCGGTGTCCGTTCCCGTCGACGCGCACGGCATGCGTGTCGCCAAAGGCCGCGCAGCGGCGCCGTCCGCGCGCGCAGCCTATGTGACCCCGTCGCACCAGTTTCCGCTGGGTGTGCAGATGTCGATGCCGCGACGGCTCGAGCTGCTGGACTGGGCCAGGCAGGCCGGCGCCTTCGTGCTGGAAGACGATTACGACAGCGAGTTCCGCTATGACGGCGCGCCGCTGATGTCGCTGGCCGGCATCGATCACCTCCAGCGGGTGATCTACATGGGCACGTTCGCCAAGACGTTGTTTCCGGGCCTGCGCATCGGCTATTGCGCCCTGCCCGAGCGCTTGATTGCGGATGTCACCGCCGCGCGGGCCGCGCTCGACCGCTTTCCCGGCACGCTGATGGAGGGCGCGGTGGCCGACATGCTCAATTCCGGCGCGTTCGCGGCGAACCTGAAGCGCGTGCGCAAGCTTTACCGGGAGGCGCGCGACGCGCTGGCCGGGACGCTCGAAGCCGAATCCGAGGGCGTGCTGTCGGTGCCGGTCCCATCACAGGGTCTGCATCTTGTCGCTCGGTTCGATCCCTCGGTCGATCTGGCTGTGGCGGCAGACGCCAAGCAGGCCGCCGGCGCCGAAGGCTGGCTGTTGGCCGACACCTATTCACGCGCGCGTCCTCTTCCCGGTTTCGTGCTGGGATTTTCCGGCCACGCGGTTCCGAAGCTCGTCGCATCCGCCGAGCGGCTCGCGCGGGAATCGCGAGCGGCCTTGCGTGCGAGACGCAAGCCAGCCCGGCGGGCATGACGAACGCTCACTATGAGAATCGGCTGCCGCTCCCTACATTGCGGCATCGATGCTGGGAGCTCACACCATGCTGCTACGCCGCGCGACTTGCCTCTCGCTCCTGATCTTCATCGCACTCGCCGCGACCGCGCGCGCAGGCACGGTCGGACGCGAGCAGGACATCGTCGATCTCAAGCTCGGCCAGCGCGTGCAAGTGGACGACGGAACCTGTCCCGCCGGACAGGTCAAGGAAGTGCGCGGCGCCAAGATGACCGACAAGGGCGTCGCACGGACGAGCACCTGCGTGTCGCGGTTTGGTCCGAAATCAAAGCGATGAGCGCTACTTCGCCGGATCGAACATACATTGCAGGGTCGGCTTGGCGATCTTGGTGAAGGTCGGGCCGATTTCGGTCTGCTTTGCGGCCGGCACCCAGTCGGTCTCGATCGTCGGCACCCCGGTCTCGCTGATGCCGCGCAGCAGGGCCTCGCGGAGATCGCGATCCTCGACGACGGCGGCAGCATGATCGTGCAGGCAGCCGCAGACCTCTTCCGGATGCTCCCATCGCCCGAGCATGCGCGGCGCGCATTGCCTCACGAACTCGGTACGGGGATCGGGTAATCTGGAGGGAGAGCGCACCTGCGCCTGAACGGCACTGATCGTCAGAAGGAATATGAACGCCGCAGCGAAGGTACGAACAATCATGATGGCCTTTATCGGCTGATTTTTCTTGTTGGCGATCAGAAGCGCGCGGCAACCACGATCGGCTGCGGCGCCGGGGTCATGATCGGCGAGCCGCTGTACTGGAAAGTACCGATGCCTGGGACATTGCCGTCCGGCGAGCCCGCGAACGAGGAGCCGGCGAGCACGAAAGCGAAAGCAAGGATGAGGCTGAGCGTGCGCATGGACTTGTCTCCGAATTTTCTGGCCGGCGTGCGCCGTCGTCGTTGTGAGGTTGATAACCATGGGCGGTTTCGCGCGTGATGCGCCAAAGCCGGAAAATGGTTTCATCTCCGTGAGAATTGTTTCGTCCCGTTCGGAGCGACGACATATTCGACGGAAAATTCCAATCTTTTCAGATGGGTCGTGTGGCCGCCCAATGTGGCCTGGCAGGTTCCGTGCGCGCTCGGCTGCGCGCCGGAACGCTGGCGCTGTCATGATCCCGCCTCACACCCTTCACATGCGTTTTACGTTTTTCTGCTGAAGAGAAGCCGAACGAAGGCTGGGCCCCGTCGAACCGGGGGCGCTTCGACGGCGACCCAAGCTATCGAGACCGAGACGCCCGGAATCACCGAGCGCGTTCATGTGAGGAACGGCCATCATGACGGCGCAGAATCGCGCAACGACGCGCGATGCGGACCAACGAACGGACCGCCGGGAGCAACGGTCTGTTCGCAGCAGCGCCACATCGCCTGGCGAAATGGCGCTGCAATCGAGCCGCGGGTTTGAGGCCACACCGCAATCATTCGTGCGGCTGACCGGCTCGCATCTTGCAAAACCGCGCGCCAGCCGCGCTGACATCACCGAGTGAACGCAAACGCGTCATTGGTGAACGCAAGCGCGTCACTGAATGAACGCAAGAGCGTCACTGAGTGAAGAACTCTCCGCACTTCTGGACGTTTGCGTCCGCCGGTCCCCACGGCATGACCGGGACGGTCGAGGTCGAGTTCTTCGGCGAGCCCTCGATCAGCCTGTCCGAATAGACCATGTAGACCAGCACGTTGCGCTTGGCGTCACAGCCGCGCACGATCTGCATCTTCTTGAAGAACAGCGAGCGGCGCTGGCGGAACATGTCGTCGCCCTGCTCCATCTTGTTCTTGAACTTGATCGGGCCGACCTGACGGCAGGCGAGCGAAATGTCCGAGACCTCCTCGGCAAGGCCCAGCCAGCCCTTGAAGCCGCCCTTCTCCGGCACCGTGAAATGACAGGCCACGCCCTCGACTTCAGGATCGTCGAGACCATAGGTCGCAAGCTTGTCGTTCGGGCTCATCCATTTGAACACGGTCGAGCGGCGGAAGATCAGATCCGGCTCGTCCGCGGCGGATGCGGACGCCGCAGGCACGGTCAGCGCCAGGAGAAATAAAGCGAGGCCTTTCAAGCGGATGCTGGAAAGACCGGGGAAACGAGATGACATGAAGTTCTCCAGTAACAAGTCCCAGCAATGTAGGTATGAGGCGACCGATCAGGAAGACGATCGGCAGGCCGATACGGCCGCCGTTTACCGCTCCGTGAGGCTTTTTTGCTACGCTTTGGACAAAAGTAGCTGATCGCAGAACCGCCGCGCTGGTGAACGCGTATCCCCTCTGAGAGACTAACATCTGATTTGGATTATGGATTCGATGATGAACAGCGTGAACGGGTCTGGTTTTTCTGCCAAGCCGGCGCGATTTTGGCAGGTCGCCATTTTGACGGCGGCGGGTGCGATCGGCACGGCGAGCCAGGCGGACGCAGCGTTTTATTACTGGACGGATTATTCCGACGGGTCCTACGGGCGCCAGGAGCGCCATCCCGAAGTCCCGCGCCAGAAGCCGCAGAAGCGTGGTGCGGCCGGCAAGAAAGAGCTCGTTGCCGAAAAAGAAGCCGGCACGAAACCGCAGGGTCCTCTCGTCATCGTCGTCTCGATCGACCGGCAGAAGGTCACGGTCTACGACACCAAGGGCGTGTTCGCGGAATCCCCGGTGTCGACGGGCATGAAGGGCCATTCGACGCCGATGGGTGTGTTCAGCGTCATCCAGAAGCACAAATTCCACCATTCCAACATCTATAGCGGCGCGCCGATGCCGTACATGCAGCGGATCACGTGGTCGGGCGTTGCCATGCATGCCGGTGTGCTGCCGGGCTATCCGGCCTCGCACGGCTGCATCCGCATGCCGATGGCGTTCGCTGTGAAGATGTGGAACTGGACCAGGATGGGCGCGCGCGTGATCGTTTCGCCCGGGCAGATGTCACCGCAGAACTTCTCACATCCGCTGCTTGCCTCGATGCGCGTTCCGCCGCAACCCGCGGCCAGCTTGGAGCCGCAGACCAATGCCGCCGAGAAGGCCGACAAGGTCGCGGCCAATACCGGGGCCACCGAAGCAAAGCCGGTTGAAACGAAGACTGCCAGCGCGGACGGCGTGCTCGAGCTGCGCTCGTCGGTCGGCCACACCGTGTTGTCGGACGTGACCACCGGATATGCCCCGGTCCACGAGGAGGCCTCGGCCGACCAGACCGAGACCACCGCAAAGCCCGAGACCAAGACCGCTGAGGCGGCGGACGCGGCCAAGCCCCAGGCCGGAGATGCCGCGCAGCCCGCGAACACTGAAGCGAAGCCTGTCGAGGCCGCGGAGACGCCGAAGTCCGAAACCGCCGAACCCGCGAAGACGCCCGATGCACCGGCCGTGGCTCCAGCGCAGGCGGCCACGCCCGACGTCAAGAAGGACGAAACCCGCGTTGCCGATCCGGCGTCCGTGGCAAAACCTGAAGCGCCCAAGCGCGCGGGCCAGATCGCGGTCTTCATCAGCCGCAAGGATTCCAAGCTCTACGTGCGGCAGAACTTTGCGCCGCTGTTCGAGGTGCCTGTCACGATCGCCGCGAGCGATCGACCGCTCGGCACGCATGTCTTTACCGCCGAAGTCGACAAGGCCGATTCCAATGCACTGCATTGGTCGGTGGTGTCCTTGCCGGTGTCCGTCCGCTCTGCCGCGCGCGAGGATGATCGCCGCATGACAGGCCACCAGCGTGGCGCAGCCGTGATTCCCGTCGCTGCCAAGCCCGTGGTCACGCCGGACAGCCCGGCCGAAGCCCTCGACCGCATCTCGGTCCCGGCCGACACGATCACGAAGATCAACGAAATGCTGACGTCAGGCGGCTCGATCATCGTCTCCGACCAGGGCATCAACCAGGGCGAGACTGGCGAAGGCACCGATTTCATCGTCCGCCTGTACTAACGCGCTTCATCGCAGCAGATAACGCGGTGTTGACGAGGCCGCTCGCAGCGGCGGGGTAACATCCGCCCCGGATCATTTCGGGAAACGCCGTCATGATGAACCGCAGGACCATGCTCATCGCCGCCTTTGCAGGCACGCTGGCGCCGGTGACGCGTGCACTGGCGGATGGCGGCATGAGCCGAATCTCCGCCTATGCCTTCTCTTTCCCGGCATTGTCAGGCGGCGACATCCGCCTTGCGGCCTTCACCGGCAAACCGCTGCTGGTGGTCAACACCGCTTCGCTCTGCGGTTACACGCCGCAATACGCTGGCCTGCAAGACATCTGGGGCGAGTTTCGCCAACGCGGCCTCACCGTCATTGGCGTGCCCTCCAACGACTTCGGCGGACAGGAGCCCGGCGGCACCAGCGAGATCTCGGAGACCGCCCACCACCAATACGGCGTTACCTTCCCGATCGCGGCCAAGGCTGTCGTGGTCGGTGCGAAAGCGCATCCGTTCTACAAATGGGCGGCAGAGGCGCGCCCCAAGGATGTTCCACGCTGGAACTTCCACAAATACCTGATCGGCCGGGACGGCTATATCGCCGACGTCTTTGCATCCATGGTCGAGCCGGCCGACACGCGGATCAAGACGGCGATCGCCAAGGCGCTGGCCGACACTTGACGGCGCATGTCCCGCAACCCGGTTGGGCACAATTGCGGTGGGGCGCCAAACAGCCGTTGCAATGGCGAGGGCCCACCATCTAGGCTAGGATCGTTAGGGGCAGGATGGTTTTGCCGGAGGCGAAAAGCCGCGGCGGAACAACGGGATCAATCTCGAGGACAACACCATGCGTGTGGCGGCAGGACTGATTTTGGCAAGCGCGATGTCTCTGGCGATGACGAGCGCGGCATGGTCGCAGACCCCGGCTGCAAAGCCCGCTGCCGCGACGCAAGCCCCACCGGCGGCAACACCGGCTGCGGCTGCGCCCGCTGCGGCTCCGGCACCCGCTCCTGCAGCAGCCGCCGCGCCGGCGGGCTTCGTCAATCCTCCCGCGCCTAAACAGGCGCCGCAGCCCGCGCGCGCGGCTTGCAACACGCCGGGCGCCTTGGGCGTCGCCCGCACCGTCGAGATCGACACCACGGGCGGTCCCGGCTTCGGCTTCGAGCATTTCAAGGAGCTCGATTTCCTGCGCGACAAGGAGGTCGTGCTGACCTTCGACGACGGCCCCTGGCCCAAGAACACGCCTGCGGTGCTGAAGGCGCTCGCCGACGAGTGCACCACCGGCATCTTCTTCTCGATCGGCAAGCACGCGACGTACGAGCCGGAGATCCTCAAGCAGGTCTACGCGGCCGGCCACACCGTGGGCACCCACACCTGGTCGCACGCCAATCTCAACAACAAGAAGCTCACGGAAGCGCAGCGCAAGGAAGAGATCGAGAAGGGTCTTTCCGCGGTGAAATGGGCGCTCGGCGGCATTTCGCCCTCACCGTTCTTCCGCTTCCCGGCGCTCCAGCATCCGCCGGAGATGGTCACCTATCTCGGCAACCGCAACACGGCGATCTTCTCCTGCGACATCGACTCCTTCGACTTCAAGGCCTCGAAGCCCGAGAAGGTGGTCGAGACCGTCATGAAGAAGCTGGACAGCAAGGGCAAGGGCATCATCCTGATGCACGACTTCCAGAAGCACACCGCGGAGGCCCTGCCCGAATTGCTCAAGCGCCTGAAGGCCGGCGGCTACAAGGTGGTGGCGATGCGCGCCAAGTTCCCGGCCTCTACGCTGCCGGAATACGACCAGGAGCTGCTCAAGGACGTCAAGCTGCCGACGGTGAGCACCCGGCCGGTCAACAGCGTCGTGACGACGGTTTCCGAATAGCCGCGCCTTGTCCTTTCGCATCGAAGGCTACGTCATCGTCTCCGCGGACGGCATGCTCGCCGACGCGGCGCATGTCATGCCCGACAGCCTGAAGTTCGAAGGCGACAAGCTGTTCTTCGAGCAGGCGCTCGATCGCGCTGCGCTGATCGTGCACGGCCGTCACTCGCACGAGCAGCAGCCGAATTCACCCAAGCGCAAGCGCCTGATCCTGACCCGCAAGATAAAGGAGCTGACCGTCGATCCCGAAATGCCGAACGCGACCTTGTGGAATCCGGATCACGCCAGCTTCGAAGACGCCTGTGCGTTCGCCGATGTCGCCTCCGGCACCGTCGCAATCATCGGCGGCCCCGTCGTGTTCGACATGTTCATGAACCGCTACGACACGTTCTGGCTGTCGGAAGCCCCGCATCTGCGGCTGCCCGGCGGCGAAGGCTGTTTTGTGGAAGTACCGGCGCGGACGCCTCAGCAGGTGCTGGCCTCACACGGGATGAAGCCGGGCGCGCCGTATCTGCTCGACGCCGCGCATGACGTGACCGTCACGCCGTGGCGCAGGACGTAGCGGTCTAACTTTTATACGTCCCCGTAGGCCGCCTCGGCCGGACGCGTGGCGCGGCCGTAGCCCATGATCATGAAGAGCGCGCCGATGATCGACAGGTTCTTGAGCGCGTCGACCAGCATCTTGCCGTTGTCAGGCGGCACCTGGTTCCAGAAGTCGTAGAACAGGAAGGTCGCGACCGCGACATAGATGATCATCAGCATCGCGAAGAACCGCGCGCCGAAATTCAGCGCGATCATCACCCCAGCGATGATCTCGAGGACACCGACCGCGATCGCCAGCAGTTGCGGCGTCGTCATGGCCGTCGCCGTCTCGACCTGCTTGGCGTAAGGCGCGATCATGTCGGGCACCACGACCTTGGCGGCGATGAAATCAACGGTCGCCTGCATGGCAAACAGTCTTGCCGCGCCCGTGTAGATGAATAGCACGGCGAACAGAATCCGCCCGAAAGTCACGAACGCTGGCATGATCGGCCTCTTTGCTCAGGCTTTTTGAAACCGGGATTTTCGCGAAAGCACTGAAGGATTATGGAGAGTCATTCGCCGGTTGACAAACGGGGAAATGGCGAAAGTCGTTTTGAAAGCATTGAATTGCCGACGCGCGGCAGGTGCGCTCCCTCGCCCCGCTTGCGGGGAGAGGGTTGGGGTGAGGGGGAGCCTCGGCCGGGACGGTGAAAGTTGGACTCGCGGAGAGTCCCCCCTCGCCCGAATTCGAGCTGCGCGCGAATTCGACCTCTCCCCACAAGCGGGGCGAGGTAAAGAGCCCCGCCCCTACGTAAACAACGTCGGCTGCTGCCGCGACGCGCGCTCCTGCGCTTCCACCACAGCCACTGCGGTCATGTTGAGGATGCCTCGCGCCGTCACGGACGGGGTGAGGATGTGGGCTGGACGCGCCGGCCCGATCAGGATCGGACCGACGGGCAGCGCGTCCGCCAGCGACTTGATCATCTGATAGGCGACGTTGGCGGTGTCGAGGCTTGGCATGATCATGATGTTGGCCTCGCCCTCGAGGTTGGAGTGCGGCAGCACCATTTTGCGCGCCGCGGCCGAGAGCGCGGTGTCGCCCTGCATCTCACCGTCAGCCTCGAGCTCCGGATGCTTCTCCTTCAGGAGCTGGGTCGCCCGGCGCATCTTGCGCGAGGATTCCGTGTCGTAACTGCCGAAATCCGAATGCGAGACGAAGGCGATCTTCGGCTTGATGTTGAAGCGTTGGACGTGGACCGCCGCGAGCGAGGCGATCTCGGCGAGCTCTTCGGCGCTCGGATTGGGCCGCACCTGGGTGTCGGCGATGAAGAAGGCGCCCTTGCTGGTGATCAGCAGCGCCAGCGCCGCATAGTCGCTGATCCCCGGTGTGAACCCGACGATCTCGCGGACATGGCGCAGATGGCTCATGTAGCGGCCCTCGACGCCGCAAAGCATGGCGTCCGCCTCTCCGCGCACCACTGCGAGCGCCGCGATGACGGTGTTGTTGGTGCGCACCACCGTGCGCGCCGCATCGGGCGTCACGCCGCGGCGGCCGGCGACCTCGACATAGGACTGCACGTAGGAGCGGTAGCGCGGATCGTCCTCGGGATTGACGAGATCGAAGTCCCTGCCGGCCTTGATCGACAGGCCGAAGCGCTCGATGCGGGCCTCGACCACCGACGGACGTCCGACCAGGATCGGCGTCGCCAGCTTCTCCTCCAGCACCACCTGGGTGGCGCGCAGCACGCGCTCGTCCTCGCCTTCGGCGTAGATCACGCGCACCGGTTGGGTCTTGGCCTTCGCGAACATCGGCTTCATGACGAGGCCGGAGCGGAAAGCGAAGCGCTCGAGCAGCGCGGTGTACTCGTCGAAATTGGTGATGGGCCGGGTCGCGACGCCGGAATCCATCGCAGCCTTGGCGACCGCCGGCGAGATTCGCAAAATCAACCGCGGATCAAACGGAGACGGGATCAGCGAGCCCGGGCCAAACCCTTGCGTCTCGCCGGTATCAAAGCCTTGCGCGACCGCATCGGACGGCGCCTCGCGCGCGAGCTGCGCGATGGCCTCGACGGCGGCGAGCTTCATCTCCTCGTTGATGGCGCTGGCGCCGACGTCGA
The DNA here is from genome assembly GCF_023073025.1 of Bradyrhizobium sp. 76. Taxonomy (NCBI): domain Bacteria; kingdom Pseudomonadati; phylum Pseudomonadota; class Alphaproteobacteria; order Hyphomicrobiales; family Nitrobacteraceae; genus Bradyrhizobium; species Bradyrhizobium sp. 76. The sequence continues at coordinate 736,713 of NZ_JADPIS010000149.1, read as the reverse complement.
GCGCGCCACGGAAGATGAAGGGGAAGCAGAGGACGTTGTTGACCTGGTTCGGAAAGTCGGAGCGGCCGGTGCAGATCATGGCGTCGGGGCGCACCTTGCGCGCCTCCTCCGGCATGATCTCCGGCGTCGGATTCGCGAGCGCCATGATGAGCGGCTTGTCGCCCATCGCCTTGGCCATCTCGGGCTTGAGCACGCCCGGTGCGGACAGGCCGATGAAGATGTCGGCGCCGCCGATGACGTCGGCGAGCGTGCGCTTGTCGGTCTTCTGCGCATAGACCGCCTTCCAGCGGTCCATCGTGGTGTTGCGGCCCTCATGCACTAGGCCGTCGATGTCGCAGACCCAGATGTTCTTGCGCTGCGCCCCCATAGACACCAGCAGGTTCAGGGTCGCGATCGCCGCGGCCCCTGCCCCCGATGCTACGATCTTCACGTCGGAGAGCTTCTTGCCGTTGAGTCGCAGGGCGTTGGTGACGGCGGCGGCAACGATGATCGCGGTGCCGTGCTGGTCGTCGTGGAAGACCGGGATCTTCATGCGCTCCTTGAGCTGCGCCTCGATCTCGAAGCATTCCGGTCCGCGGATGTCCTCGAGATTGATGCCGCCGAAGGTCGGCTCGAGCGCGGCCACGGTCTCGACCACGCGCTCGATGGTGTCGGCCGCGATTTCGATGTCGAACACGTCGATGCCGGCGAATTTCTTGAACAGGACCGCCTTGCCCTCCATCACCGGCTTCGAGGCCAGCGGACCGATATTGCCGAGGCCGAGCACGGCGGTGCCGTTCGAAACCACGGCGACCAGATTGGAGCGGATCGTCAGCGTCGCCGCTTCCGCCGGGTTCTTGGCGATCTCCAGGCAGGCGGCGGCGACGCCGGGCGAATAGGCCAGCGCGAGGTCGCGCTGGTTGGCGAGCGGCTTGCTCGCCTGAATCTCGAGCTTCCCGGGGCGCGGCAGACGGTGATAGGCCAGCGCCGCCTGGTGGAGATCATCGGAATAAGACGACATGCGGTGTCTCGCCTCGCGTTACCGGCCTCAAACTACGTTGTCCTGACCGGCCCGCCTTCGGGTGGTATTTTCCGGGTCATGGAAACGGGATGAAGCACGCCGGGCGCCCCGGTGGCAACATCCGATTGCGGCTCCATCAACAGGGCGCCCGGTCAAATATCTGATAGCGCTCACTTTCCCTGGACCCCGCATTGCTTTGCGAATATGGCAAGTTGCGTCCTGCAACGCGAGCAACTGGAGCTGAGAATGAAGCGAATCCTGATCGGCCTGATCGTCGTGGCCGTGGTGGTCGCGGGCGGATGGTTCGGCTTCAATCTCTACGTCCAGCATCGCACCACCGCCGAGGTGGAGGCCGCGTTCGAGCAAATCCGCAAGCAAGGCGGCAAGGCCAGCTACGGCAAGATCGCCTTCGATCTGCCCACGCGCACCCTCACGATCGAGGACATCGCAGTTACGCCCGGCAAGGCACCGCAGGCGCAGATTAGGATCGCCGCTATCAAGGGCACGGGCGTTCGCCAGATCGACGAGACAAGGTTCTCGGCCGACGATATCAACATCACCGGGCTCGAGGTTACGCTGGACCAGATCGGCGCTGCCAAGCTCAAGGTCGCGTACAAGATCCCGCAATTGGTCATGCGCGACTATGCCGGTCCTGTTCACGCGGATCAGGTGCCGGCGGACGGCTCGCTGGTCGACCTGTACCGCTACGTGCTCGGCCAATATGCGAGTGTCGCTGCATCGTCGCTCACGGCCCCGACCCTCACGATCAGCTTCGATTCCGGCGCCGCCGGCAGCGGCGAGGTCACCTATTCCGGACTGGCGATCCAGAACCTGAAGCACGGCAAGATCGACGCGATGAAGTCGGACCGCGCCGTGATCTCGGTCGACGTGAAGCAGCCCGGCAAGCCGGACAAGCTGACGGGCGAATTGTCGAACATCATCGTCAACGATTTCGATTCAAGCGCGATCCTCGCCGCGCTCGATCCGCAGACGGCCAGCGACGACAGCTATCGCCGGGTCTACCGGCAGGTCTCGACAGGTCCCTATGCGCTCAAATCGGCACAGGGGATGCGAGTGGATATCGACGGCTTCACCATGGAAGACATCGCCGTGCAGCCGTCGAAATTCCGGCTGGCCGAGATATTTGCCGCGCTGCCGCGGGATCAATCGACCCCGCCGACGCCGGCACAGGCACGCGAGCTGCTGGAGAAGCTCGCCGGAGTCTATGAGGGTCTTCGCATCGGTAAGGCCGAAATCGGCAAGATGTCGGTCGGCACGCCGCAAGGAACGGCCACGGTTAATGCCATCCGATATCGCGACGGCGAGTTCGCGGTCGAAGGCGTCGACACGCCGTCTCCGCAGGGACAGTTCAAGATGGAGCGCTTCGCGCTGAAATCCTTCAGCACGGCGAATTTGATGCGCTGGGCAGCAAGCCTCGCCACTCCCGGGCGGGCGCCCTCGCCGGATCAGATGCTCGGGCTGTTCGGCGTGCTCGCAGGCGCAGAGATCAAGGGCGTGACGGCGCCGTTCAAGACCACCAAGAAGCTGGTCATGATCGACACACTGAGCCTGGACTGGGGGCAGCTGGTCGGCTCAATCCCGACCAAGGCGCATGTGGTTGCCAAATTTGTCACGCCCACCGATCCATCCGACCCGAAGCAGCTTCCATTGATTGCCAGCGGGATCGACAAGCTCGCGGTCGACCTCGATCTCGGCGCTGCCTGGACCGAACAGTCCAACAGCTTCGTTCTGACGCCGGCGACGCTCGACATCGGCGGGATCGCAGGCGCGCAATTGCGTATTGCGCTCGGCAACGTGCCGCGTGAGGTGTTTTCGACCGATCCCGCTCAGCTCATGGGCCAGGCGGCACGCATCGAGGCGGGCACACTCGAATTCTCATTGCGCGATAGCGGTGTCGTCGATCTCGTCGCGGCGCAGTTCGCGCGCATGCAGAATGTAAGCCGCGATACCGCACGCCAGGCGCTCGTCGAGAGCATCACGGCTAAACGCGACCAAGTTGCTTCCGCCAATCCGGATGCGAACGCGGCCGTGGACGCGATCGCCCGCTTCGTCGAGACGCCGGGCCAGACGCTTTCCATCAAGCTGTCCCCGCGCGCCAAGGCACCGCTGATGCAATTGATGCAGCTCTTGCAAACCGACCCACAGAGCGCGCTTGCCCAGTTCAGGATCGAGGCGTCGACGGGGCTGTAAGGAACGACGCTGCGCGCGGGGACGGCAATTGGACCGGCGAAAATCCCTCCCCGTCATTGCGAGCGAAGCGAAGCAATCCAGAGTCCCTCCGCGGAAAGATTCTGGATTGCTTCGCTACTCGCAATGACGCCGTGGAGACAGCCTCACTTCTGCGGCAGATTCACCTTCACATGCAGCTCGCGGAGCTGCTTGGGGCTGGGCTCCGACGGCGCGCCCATCAGGAGGTCCATGGCCTGCTGGTTCATCGGGAACAGCGAGATCTCGCGCAGATTGTTGGTGCCGCACAAGAGCATGACGATGCGGTCGACGCCGGCGGCCATGCCGCCATGCGGCGGGGCGCCGTACTGGAAGGCACGGTACATGCCGCCGAAGCGATCGACGACTTCCTGTTCGCCATAGCCGGCGATCTCGAAGGCCTTCACCATCGCTTCCGGCACGTGGTTGCGGATACCGCCCGAGGCGATCTCGTAGCCGTTGCAGGTAATGTCGTACTGGAATGCCTTGATGGTCAGCGGATCCTGGCCCTTCAAGGCATCGAGACCGCCCTGCGGCATTGAGAAGGGATTGTGCGAGAAGTCGACCTTCTTGTCTTCCTCATTGTACTCGTACATCGGGAAGTCGACGATCCAGGCCAGCTCGAACCGCTCCTTGTCGGTGAGGTTCAGGTCCTCGCCGACCTTGTTGCGGGCCAACCCTGAAAACTTCCAGAACTTGTCGGGATCGCCGGCGACGAAGAACGCGGCATCGCCTTCCTTCACGCCGATCTGGGCGCGGATCGCGGCGGTGCGCTCAGCGCCGATGTTGTTGGCAAGCGGACCGGCACCTTCGCCGCCCTCGCGCCACATGATGTAGCCGAGGCCGGGCTGGCCCTCGCCCTGCGCCCATGAATTCATGCGATCGCAGAAGGCGCGAGAACCGCCACCCGGCGCCGGGATCGCCCAGACCTGGTTCTTGGGGTCCTCCAACATCCGCGCGAACACCTTGAAGCCGGAGCCACGGAAGTGTTCGGAGACGTCCTGCATCTCGATCGGATTGCGCAGGTCCGGCTTGTCCGAGCCGTATTTGCGCAGCGCCTCGGCAAACGGAATCCGGCGCCAGCCCTTGGTCACCGGCTTGCCCTTGGCGAACTCCTCGAATACGCCCGTGATGACAGGCTCCATCGCGGCGAAGACGTCTTCCTGCGTGACAAAGCTCATCTCGACGTCGAGCTGGTAGAACTCGCCCGGCAGACGATCCGCGCGCGGGTCCTCGTCGCGGAAGCAGGGCGCGATCTGGAAGTAGCGATCGAAGCCCGACATCATCAACAGCTGCTTGTACTGCTGCGGCGCCTGCGGCAGCGCGTAGAACTTGCCGGGATGGATGCGCGAGGGCACCAGGAAGTCGCGCGCGCCTTCCGGCGAGGATGCGGTCAGGATCGGGGTGTTGAACTCGAAGAAGCCCTGCCCCTCCATGCGCCGACGCATCGACTTGATGATGTCGACGCGCGTCATGATGTTCTGGTGCAGCTTCTCACGACGCAGGTCGAGGAAGCGGTACTTGAGCCTAATGTCCTCGGGATATTCCTGGTCGCCGAACACCGGCAGCGGCAGGTCGCCGGCCGGGCCCAGTACCTCGATCTCGGTGACATAGATCTCGATCTTGCCGGTCGGCAAATCGTCATTGTCGGTGCCTTCGGGGCGGCGACGGACCTTGCCGTCCATCTTGACCACGAATTCCGAGCGCAGCTTCTCGGCCTGCGAGAACGCCGGCGAGTCCGGATCGACCACGCACTGGGTCAGGCCGTAATGGTCGCGCAGGTCGATGAACAGCACGCCGCCATGGTCGCGAACGCGATGGACCCAGCCTGAAAGGCGGACCGTCTCGCCGATGTTGCTCTCGCGGAGCGCGCCGCATGTATGTGACCGGTAGCGATGCATGGTCGTCCCAAAATGATGTCTGAGGATCGAATCGGACGGCCTGAAACGACCGGTCCGAAGTTGCGGCAGGGTTTACCCGACGAGGCCCCAAGCGGCAACCAAGGGAACGCCCTGTTTTCGGCTGGAAGTGCCCCTTTTTGCCCAATCCGGGCTCAAGCCTTTGCCATCCGGCGTTCCACGCCTATCTTGAGGCCATGACAGTCCATTTCCCGTTCCAGAACTCCTATTCGGCGCTGCCGGACAGCTTTTTCGCCCGTGTCGCACCGACGCCGGTGGCGGCGCCCCGGCTCATCAAGCTGAACAGGCCGCTGGCAGTCCAGCTCGGGCTCGATCCAGATGTGCTGGAGACCCCTGAGGGCGCCGAAATCCTGGCGGGCAAGACGGTTCCCGCCGGTGCTGATCCGATCGCCATGGCCTATGCCGGCCACCAGTTCGGGCAATTCGTACCGCAGCTGGGCGACGGAAGGGCGGTGCTGCTCGGCGAGGTCATCGACAAGGACGGCATCCGCCGCGACATCCAGCTCAAGGGCTCGGGTCCCACTCCGTTCTCCCGCCGCGGCGACGGCCGTGCCGCGCTCGGGCCGGTGCTGCGCGAATACATCGTCAGCGAAGCGATGTTCGCGCTCGGCATTCCGACCACGCGCTCACTCGCTGCCGTCGTCACCGGCGAGCACGTCATCCGCGAGACCGCGCTGCCAGGCGCGGTGCTGACCCGCGTCGCCTCGAGCCACATCCGCGTCGGGACCTTCCAGTTCTTCGCCGTTCGCCGCGACACCGATGCCATTCGCCGGCTCGCCGACCATGTCATCGCGAGGCACTATCCGGAGCTGCTCGGCGCCGAGCGGCCCTATCACGCGCTGCTCGGTGGCGTCGTCGCGCGCCAGGCCGATCTCGTCGCACGCTGGCTGCTGGTCGGTTTCATCCATGGCGTGATGAACACCGACAACAGCTCGATCTCGGGCGAGACCATCGATTATGGCCCCTGCGCTTTCATGGATGCCTACAATCCGGCGCAGGTGTTTTCCTCGATCGACGAGATGGGCCGCTACGCCTATGCCAACCAGCCGCGCATTGCGCTGTGGAATCTGACCCGGCTGGCCGAATGCCTGTTGCCGTTGTTCGGCGAGGAGCAGGAGAAGGCGGTCGCCGATGCCCAGGACATTCTCGGCGCCTTCTCCGAGACGTTCAGCGACGCCTATCAGGCGGGCCTGCGCAAAAAGATCGGCCTGTTCACGGAGCGCGACGGCGACGATGCGCTGATCCAGGACCTGCTCGACGCCATGGCCAAGAACCAGGCCGACTTCACCCTCACCTTCCGCAAACTCGGTGACGCCGCTGGCGATCCTGCTGCCGACGATGCACGCGCGCAATTCATGGACCCCGCGGCGTTCGACGAGTGGGCCAGGCGCTGGCACGAGCGCACGGCGCTGGAGCCGCAGAGCGCAGCCGAACGGCAAGCAGCCATGCACGCCGTCAACCCGATCTTCATCCCGCGCAACCACCGCATCGAGGCCGTGATCCAGGCCGCGGTCAACGATGACAACTACGCGCCTTTCGAGGAATTGGTGAAGGTGCTGTCAAAGCCGTTCGATGACCAGCCGGACTACGCCGCCTACGCCGATCCCCCGCTGCCGGACCAGCGGGTGCTGCAGACGTTCTGCGGGACGTGAGGCAGGCTCGGTGCGCAGGGTGGAGGAGCCGAAGGCGTAATCCGTGATGCGGGTGCGGAAATCGTTTGTCCAGGACGATCGTTCGCTCAGATCGACACCACGATTTTGCCGACCTGCATGTTTGACTCCAGAAAACGGTGCGCCTCGACGATCTCGTCAAAGCGAAACGTTTTGGCGATGATCGGACGCAAGGCACCACCCGAAAGCCCATCGAGGATGAACGCCTTCGCCTTCGCAAGCCGCGTGGGGTCGCGGATGATCTCGTGCACGAGATAGCCGCGCAGCGTCAGGCTCTTGGTCAGGACGTTGACCAGCGGAAATGGCGTCGGCTCGGGGCTCAGGCCGCCATATTCGATGAGAACGCCACCCGGCGACATCGCGGCGGTGAGCGGCTCAAATATGGGACCGCCGACCGCGTCGAACACCACGCGGACGCCGTTTGAGCCGACAATGTCCTCCAGGCGGGACCCGATGTCCTCTTCCACCGAGGCGATGACGTCGGCAGCGCCAGCATCGCGCAAGGCTTGCCGCTTGATCGAGGTTCGCGTCACTGCAATCGGCATCGCACCAATCCGGTTCGCGATCTGAATCGCTGCAAGCCCGACACTGCTCGACGCCGCCGTAATAACGACTGCCTCCCCTCGCTTTAGCCCAGCAATATCGACCAGAGCACCGAACGCCGTCAGATATTGCATCCATACCGCGGCCGCCGCGTCGAAGCCGAGCTCGGGCGGGTGCTTCACAACGAACTCCGCCGGAAACGTGACGAGCTCGCCATAGGCCGGCCATCGCACCATTGACACGGGCGGCACGATGCTGACGACCTCCCCCGGCGAGAAGCCGCTCACGCCTTCGCCGATCGCCTCGACGATGCCGGCGGCCTCGAGACCAAGGCCGGACGGAAAGGTCGCGGTCTCGATATAGGTCCCCGCTCGCAAGAGCGCTTCCGCGCGATTGAGCCCGAGGGCCTTGACCCTGATCTGCACCTCGCACCTTCCTGGCGGCGCGACGTCAACGGTCTCGATGCGCAGCACCTCGGGGCCACCATGTCTGTGGAAGCGAACGACGCGCGCCATGAACACACTCCAAAACAATTGAATTGAATGGAGCTATGCCAACCGCGCGGCAGCGCATAAAGCGATCAAACGGCAAAACAGTCGAAACCAGGAGTTTGCAATCATGGACCGCCTGACCAGCATGGCCGTCTTCGTCAAGGCGGTTGACGTGGGTTCGTTCGCCGCTGCCGCCGATGCGCTCGAAATGTCGGGGCCAATGGTCGGCAAGCACGTTCGCTTCCTCGAACAACGCTTGGACGTCCGCCTCCTCAACCGCACCACACGGCGCCAGAGCCTGACCGAGACAGGCCAAGCCTATTACGAGCGCTGCCGCACTGTGCTCGCCGAAGCCGAGGCCGCCGATGCCGTCGCTTCCGACGAATTGTCCGAGCCGCGTGGCCGGCTTCGCGTGACCATGCCCGCCCTGCTGGGCCGGCACTGCATCGCCCCCTTGCTGATGAAGCTCGCGCGACGATATCCCCATCTGGAGCTCGATCTCTCGTTCGGCGACCCGATCGCTGACATCATCGAGGCCCGCTATGATCTTGCGATCCGGACCGGCGATCTAAACGATCAATCCGGCCTGATGACGCGGCGCATCGCAAGCCAGCGCATGGTGGTGTGCGGTTCGCGCTCCTATCTGCGCGCCAACGGCAAGCCGAAATCGCTCGACGATCTCGCCGCACACCAAGCGATCATCTATCGCCGCTCCGGACGCGTCCGGCCGTGGCTGTTTCCCCGCGAAGGCCAGCCTCCGAGCGAAATCATGCCGGCGGGAAGGCTCAGGCTCGACGATCTCAACGCGATTGCGGACGCCGCTACACAGGGGATGGGACTGGCCTGGCTGCCATACTGGCTGGTCCGCGAACGCCTACGCGCCGGTACGCTCATCAATCTGTTGAGCGGTCAGCCGGGATTTCTCTACGACTGCCACGCGCTCTGGCCCCGCTCGCCCCGGATGCCGCCGAAAGTTCGCGCCGCCGTGGACGCCTTGGCGGCCGTCCTGCCGAAGCTCATGACGTGACGCCGGATGCCGCGGCGCTGCATCGCATGGTGCCCCCGTTAACCCCGCGTCCACCATCCGGCCCAGCCCGCCGCCGGTAACCACGAGAATTAACAGACCCTCAATTCCCCCCGGACAAGTTTAGCAATGTTGCTGGGGGATATTGCCGTGGATCTGTTGGTTTTCGAGTTCCTGGGGCTGGCGCTGGTCGCGATGTGCGTGGTTGTGGTGGCGCTGCCCTGCGCGCGCAAACCCTCCCGGCGGGTCCGCTACGAATAGGATTTTCGTCGGAAAATGCGATTCCGGCCCAAATGCAAGGCTCGAATTCGCTTCGAGCCCCTTGACATCACAGCGCTTTCGGCAGAACGGCTGATGGACTTGTCATGGGCCGTTCATGGATTTGATTACCACCACCGCTGACCTTGCGGCTGCCTGCAGCCGGCTGGCCAAGCACCCCGTCATTACCGTCGATACCGAGTTCCTGCGCGAGACCACCTATTACCCGCTGCTGTGCGTGGTGCAGATGGCGAGCGCCGAGGAAGCGATCGTCATCGACACCCTGGCCGCCGGCATCGACCTCAAGCCGTTCTTCGAGCTGATGGCCAATGAGGCCGTGCTGAAGGTGTTCCACGCCGCCCGCCAGGACATCGAGATCATCTGGCATCAGGCGGGCATCATCCCGCACCCCGTGTTCGACACCCAGGTCGCGGCCATGGTGCTCGGCTACGGCGACAGCATCGCCTACGACGCGCTGGTCGAGAAGGTCACCGGGCACCGCCCGGACAAGACTCATCGCTTCACCGACTGGTCGCGCCGGCCGCTGACCAAGGAGCAGATGCACTACGCCGTGTCCGACGTCACGCATCTGCGCGACGTGTTCGCAGCGCTCGATGCCGACCTCAAGAAGCGCCGGCGCAGCGAATGGGTCTCGATCGAGATGGAGGTCCTGACCTCGCCCAAGACCTACGACTTCCACCCCGAGCGCGCCTGGGAACGGCTCAAGACGCGGGTGCGCAAGCCCAAGGACCTCGCAGTCCTGATGGAGGTCGCCGCCTGGCGCGAGCAGGAGGCGCAGAGCCGCGACGTGCCGCGCGGCCGCGTGCTGCGCGACGAGGCCGTCAGCGACATCGCCACCCACGCGCCGAATACGATCGAGAAGCTCGCAAACCTGCGCTCGGTGCCGAAGGGTTTTGAGAAATCCAAATGGGGCGCCGATATCGTCGCCGCGGTCGAGCGCGGGCTGGCGCGGGATCACGCCACGCTGCCGAAGCTGGAAAAGCCGCGCAACAACAACAATGGCGCCGCGATCGTCGAGCTGTTGAAGGTGCTGCTGCGCATGACCGCGGAGCGCCATGCGGTCGCCAGCAAGGTGATTGCAACCGTCGACGATCTCGAGGAGATCGCGGCCGACGACGAGGCCGACGTGCCGGCGCTACGCGGCTGGCGCCGCGAGCTGTTCGGCGAGGCCGCACTGAAACTGAAGCGCGGTGAGCTGGCGCTGGCGGTGGAGAAAGGCCGCGTGATCGGGGTTCAGCGGGCGGAATAGGCCGCCATCCCTCCGCAACGTCGTGCCCATTACTCCAGACAAGAGTTTGGCGAAGACTCGTCGTTCGGGACTACTATCACCCGTCTCGCTAGATCGCGCGGTATGGGTCCTGGCTTTCGCCAGGACGACACCGAGAGTGTGGTGAGACGCTCCGCTCGCGTTGAAACGCTTCCCTTACGCCGGCGTCAGCTTCGCCACTTCCGGCTTCATGTCGTCCAGCACACCTGAAATCGCCGCAACCAGCTCGTCGATCTGGGCCTTGGTGACGATCAGCGGCGGGCAGATGGCGATGGCGTCGAGCATGTTGCGCGAGATCACGCCGCGCTCCTGCAGCATGCGGCTGGCCATGCCGCCGACGGCGCCCGGCGTTGCCGCTGCGGTCTTGCGTGCCTTGTCCAGCACCAGTTCGATCGCGGCGATCATCCCGACACCGCGGACCTCGCCGACCAGCGGATGGCTGGTGAGTTCACGCAGCTTGCCTTGCATGTAGCCACCGAGCTCGGCGGCATGCGCAACGAGGCCCCGCTCCTCGATGATTTTCAAATTCTCCAGCGCAATCGCCGACCCGACCGGATGGCCGCCCGCGGTGAAGCCGTGGCCGAGCACGCCGATCTTGTTGCTCTCATCGGCGATCGGCTCGAACATGCGATCGTTCATCATGATGGCTGACAGCGGGAAATAGCTCGAGGTTATCTGCTTGGAGACCACGATCGCGTCGGGCTTGATGCCGTAGGTTTCGCAGCCGAACATCTTGCCGGTGCGGCCGAAGCCGCAGATGACCTCGTCGGCGACCAACAGGATGTCGTACTTGTTCAATACCTTCTGGATCTTGTCCCAATAGGTCGCCGGCGGCACGATGACGCCGCCCGCGCCCATCACCGGCTCGCCGAAGAAGGCCGCGATCGTGTCCGGGCCTTCCTTCTGGATCAGCGCATCGAGCTCCTCGGCCCGCCGCGTCGCGAAGGCTTCCTCGCTCTCCCCGGGCGCGCCGTCCTTGTAGAAATGCGGCGAGCCCGTGTGCAGGATGTTCGGGAGCGGCAAGTCGAAAGAGCGGTGGTTGTTCGGCAGCCCGGTGAGGCTGGCGGACGCAATCGTGACGCCGTGATAGGCGCGCATCCGGCTGATCACCTTCTTGCGCTGTGGCTGGCCGAGCGCATTGGAGCGATAGGCAATCAACTTCAGAACGGTGTCGTTGGCCTCCGAGCCGGAGTTGGTGAAGAAGACCTTGCTCATCGGCACCGGCGACAGCGCCACCAGCTTCTCGGCGAGATCAATCGAGGGCCCGTGCGATTTGGCGGAGAAGGTGTGATAGAACGGCAGCGCCTGCATCTGCTTGTGCGCGGCTTCGACCAGCCGCTTCTCGTTGAAGCCGAGCCCGACGCTCCACAGGCCTGCCATCGCCTCGAAATAGCGCTTGCCCGAGGCGTCGAACACGTAAGGGCCCTCGCCGCGTTCGATCACCAGGGGACCGGCCTGCTGATGGGCGCGCGCGTTGGTGTAGGGATGGAGCTGATAGGCCACATCCCGGGCCTCTTGGGAATTGGGCAACATGGACATTTGCAGGCATCCTTGAAAGCGTCACGTCGCCGGCGCGGCCAGCGTCATCACTCGATGATCCAGCTCCTTGGCTATTGCCACCGCGCAAAACTTGCAACGTCAATTCGTCGGCAGCAAGCGCTCAGCAGCGTTGCACAAAGCCGCACATCGGGCAGCTGTCACGTCGCGCCGTCGTCATTTCCATCGCCATCGGCGGCAGCGGCCTCCCGCACCTCCACCAGCGCCATCGAGAGCAGATACACCGTCGTGGGCAGACCGAGACGGCGCGCCGCCTCGGCGGCACGCGACAGGTCGCTTGCCAGCTCCTCGAGCTGATCTCCCCGTGACAATGTCCCACTCCATCCGTCGATCGCGGCCGCCTACACCGCAACGGCGCCGCTGGTTCTGATCAGTTCGGCGCTGGACTGGATTGTAGCAAAATTCCCGATCACATTCACTACCGCATGCTTGTAGGCGGCAGCATCGCCTGTCCCCGGCTGCCGGCAGGCCACCGCGTCAACCACCACCTGGAAGCGATGACTGCGGTGAAACCCGTCGATAGCGGTAGCCAGGACGGTTTCGTCCAGGGAAAAACCCGCGAGCACGCAACGGACATTGCGGATATTAACCATGTAGTCCACAAACCGCGACGAACTGTAGGCCGACGGCAGCGGGTGCTCGAACGTCATTTCTCCCGGCCGCGGCTTCGCCTCCGCGATCCAATCGGTCAGCTTGGATGCCGGATTGAACCAGGCCGCCTGCGCGATGCGCTTCAGATGCATCACCGGCCAGAGATTGTCGCGCCAGAACGTCAACAGTTCCACGCAGCGCGCTGTCGCGGCGTCGCCATCGAGGATGACGTGGCGACGTCCGGGGGTCAGATATTCGACCTGGAGATCCGCGCAGACCAGGATCGGCGGATCGTCGGTGATGGAAACCAGCATGTTTTTGCGCGCAGCTGCACCAGTTTCAACGGCCAGCGAGCGCGACGTCCCGCAGCGGCGACGTCACGGCCCGTCCCGCCGAGGCGTCGAGCACGCCCGGCCGGTCCCAATCGCCCTCGGGTCGGATGATCACGTACGGATCGCTGTCCAGCGTAATGGCATCCGGGCCCGGTTCGATCTCCAGCAGCATTTCCGTGTAGGAGAAGTCGGAGAAAGTGATCTTGCGATTGTGGCCGAGCGGCTTGGCGCCGAAATGGGCCCAGAAATCGACCAGCCGATCCTGCGCCTGGCCGTAGATCTTGCGAAAGCCCTTGCGCTTCACATAGTCGACGCTCGCCTGCACCAGCTTGAACGAGACCCGCGAGCGCCGATATTGGTGCCGCACCGCAAGCCGTTCCACCTTGGCGAAATCGCCGAAGAACCGCACCCGCAGACAGCCCGCAGGCTCGTTGCCGACATAGCCGATGAAATGCGCGGCGACCATGTCGTTGCCGTCGAACTCCTCGTCGAACGGGCAATCCTGCTCGGCGAGATAGACGGCCGAGCGGATCGAGGTGACCAGCATGAGATCGCTGAGATCGCGTGCGAGGCGAATGGTGATGGCGCGGGAATCGGGCTTCGCGAGAGGAATCCTAGTACCGTGCATCTGCAAAACTCCTTGCTTGAATGATCGCGCCCGGCATGCGCATCGGCTGCCGATGCCAGGGCCGCTCGTAGCACCAGAGGTCGGGTTGGAAGCTTGGAACAGGCTCGAATCCCGTCGCCTTCATGATGTCGCGTCCGGCCACGGTTGACGGCTGCGCATAGCAATCCGCGTGGCGAAACCTTAGCTGCCTCAGATGAGCCGCGGCCTTGCCGAGACCGGCGACGCCGCGCCCCGTCGCCGCGATCGCCCAGATGTAGATGGCGGAAACGTCTTCCTTCGCGGACGCGAGATGGCGCGTCTCCGGCGCGGTGAGGCAGATCTCGTCGAGCAGCAGCGCATCATGCCCGCGATCGTTGAGAAACAGGAAGGCCATGCCGCCGACGAGATTGCCCTTCCGGCTGAAAGTCAGGATGCTCTCGGGATCGAAGGCGAAATATTTTGCAAGCTCCGCCGCCCCGATCCGAACGCCCGGCACCAGCCGGTGGGCCAACTGCGAAAGCGCGGCGATTTCGGAAAATTGCGCGCGGCGGACGTCGACATCCGGACTGAGCGGCAGCGCGTCGAAATCATGCCTTGCGGCAAACGAGCCCCTTTCCATACCCATGTCACCCCTCTATCGTTCGCGGCTTTCGTGCCCCGCTATGACCAAGAGCTTAGCGGCTGGGGATCTGGCGTATGCAGCAGTTATTGCACCGGGGTGCTGCGATGATGCAGCACCGTGAAGAAGCCCTGGATATGTCCTGGGACGATTTGAAACTGTTTTTAGCTTGCGCAAAATATAAAAGTTTCCGCAACGCCGCCGAGGAGCTCGGGCTCACCTCCACGACCCTGATGCGCAGGATCGACCGGCTCGAAGAGAGCATCGACTGCAAGCTGTTCCTGCGCGACCAGAGCGGGCTCACGCTCAGCGACGAAGGCAGCGCGATGATCGCCGACGTCGCGCATATGGAGCGTCATGCCTTCAACGTGTTCCGGCGTGCTTCGCGATCGTCGAACGACATGTCAGGCACCGTGCGCGTCGCGGTGACGGAAGGCCCCGGCAATTTCTGGATCCTGCCGCGACTGATCGACTTCCAGAAGACCTATCGCAAGATCACCGTCGACCTGCGCTGCGCGATGGAACAGGCCGACGTCGCGCGGCTCGAATCCGATATCGCGATCCAGCTCGAGCCGCCGACCAATCCCGATCTGATCGTCGCCAAGCTCGGCCGGCTGCACATCTATCCCTTCGTCTCCAAGGAGTACGAAAACCTCTACGGCGTGCCCGCGACCCTGGCCGAGCTGAAGAACCATCGCATCATCAAGCAGAGCGCCCCGCAGGTCGACGACGGCGCCTACGCCCGCGTGCTCGGACTGAAGTCGCTCGAGGGCATCGTCGGGATCAAGACCAATTCCTCGGTCGGCGTGCTCTATGCGGTGGAGCGCGGCGCCGGCATCGGGTTCCTGCCGACGGTCTCGATCGCGCTCGGCGCCCCGCTCGTTGCCGTCGATCTCGGCGTCAGCCACCACGCCGATCTCTGGCTCACCTATCACAAGGAGTTCCGCGCCTCCGAGCGCCACAAGATCGTGGTCGATTGGCTGAAGAAGATCTTCGATCCCAAGATCCATCCCTGTTTCCGCGACGAGTTCATCCATCCGAACGCGCTGGCGCCAATGATGACGGCCGCGCGCGAGGGCTTTGGATTGACGGGTTATGTCGCGGCGATGCCGACTTAAAGCTTGAACATGATCTCTTCGGAAAACCGCTTCGCAGTTTTCCAGATCCGGCTCTGGGCGGACGTGGGCAGGCTTCGCCTCACCACCGATATTCGAAGCCGACCGTGCCCTGGTGCGACGTCAGCTCGCTGCGGAACTTGCCGTCGTAGTTGACGTAGAGCCGCGCCGTGTTGGTCAGACTGAGCGAGGCCGAGGCGCCGGCATCCGTGCCGTAGCGGCTCTCGCCGATGCCGGGCACGACGATGCTCTGGGTCCCGAGGCTGACCTGCACCGATCCCAGGTTCTGATGGAAATTGTCGACGAACTTGCCGTAGGCGGACAGGTCCAGGATCTTCTGGTCGAAGATGAAGTAGCGTCCGATCTCGGCTCCGATCATGACGCGCGCGCGAGAGAGCGCCGTCGAGCCGACATTGAGTGGATCGAGGCCGCCAACCTCCTGGAACGCGACGCTGGTGGCGCGGACATATTCCAATGCGCCCTTGGGCACGATGCGCATCTGGTCCTTGGTCCAGTAATAGCTGATCTCGGTCAACGCGCCGTCGACTGCGGCGCGATAACCCGCGGTCGCAAGGCCGAGGCCGGTATCCCGGCTGGAGCGGACCTTGCCGAAACCGTGCACCAGCGCGAAAGCCCAGGTCCAGGGGCCCTTGTCGACGGAGCCACTGAAGCCGAGTTGAGTCAGGTCCAGCGTCGCGGACTGGAGCGCGAGCGGAACGTCGATGTCGGTGTGGCTCTGGTCGACGGAGAAGCCGAGATTGACGCCCGGTGCGAGCCGCGCGCCAAAGCCCGCGACACCGCCAAAGGTCTTCCGCTTGTCGCCGACAAAGTCTCCTTGCGCATCGGTCCGGACCGAGATGCCGTAGCCCTCGAACCAGGTGCGGTAGCGCGGATCTTCCGCGCTGGCCGATGCGCCGCCGCCGCCGGGATTGGTTCGGAACGCCCGGTTGACGCCGCCAGATGCCTGGTTGCCGAGCCGCTCCAGGAAGTTCGACCCGAGATTGAGCGCGCTGTTGCCGGCCGATTGGTCGTAATTGGTGGAGGTGGCCGACGGCGTGGGAGGCGGTGGCGGTGGCAGCGGCGGGGCGACCTGAGCGAGAACGGGAGCAGCCGTCGTCACCAAGCCAAGCACGATGGCACTCGCGACCTTGGCCGCCGTCCGACGAACCCGGTCTCCGCCAATCACCCGCCGCGTCCCGGAAAGCTGCAATGTGCAGCGCATGACAATGAATCCCAAAGCAAAATGGCGGCGCGCAAAAATGCAACACGCGCCACACTGCATGCGACGATTTGTGCTGAACTGCCCCCGAGGGTCAATCGGTCCAGACCTCATCGCCAAGGCGATTGCCCTCGATTGTGGTTCCCCGGCCACAGGTCGTAAATTGCAGATGACGCACCCGGCCCGGACTTGAAATTCGCGCGCGGCTTGCTAACGGGCGATTTTCATGTTGCAATATCGGACACAATCGGAATTGGCCGCTCGACTGTGCGTTTCGCGACATTGAGACTCAAGACTCGAACAGACTACCGGAAGCCCGTTTGTGGCGTGGCACGCGAAAAGCGGCCGCGTCGTTTTTGTATCTAGCGGAGGAGACTGAGGATGCCGCAAAAGGGCACCGTCAAATGGTTCAACCCGACCAAGGGATATGGGTTCATCAAGCCGAACGGCAGTGACAAGGACGTCTTCGTCCACATCTCCGCCGTCGAGCGCGCCGGACTCTCCACCCTCAATGAAAACCAGGTGGTTGAATACGACCTCGTGGAGAACCGCGGCAAGGCATCCGCGGAGAACCTCAAGGTCTCCTGACTTCTCTCGCGGTCTGCGCAAGAGATCATGACGTTGCCCCCGGCTCTGCCGGGGGTTTTTGTTTTGGGGATGAGAAGTATTTCGTGCGACGGCGCTTCACCGCACCAACGGCGCAACAAGAAAATTCTCCGACGGCCCGCTGCCCGCGGTCTTGCACACATCGCCCTCGATCCGGACCTTGCCGGTCGCGAGCAGGCTCAGCGCTGCGGGATAGATGCGGTGCTCGACCTCGAGGATACGCTCCGACAGCGTATCCGCCGTGTCGTGGTCGCTGACGGGAACCGCGCCCTGCATCACGATTGGGCCGGCGTCGGTCTCGGGGATTACGAAGTGCACCGTTGCGCCGGACAGCTTGACGCCGGCGCGCAAGGCTTGGCCGTGTGGGTCGAGACCGGGGAACGACGGCAGCAGCGAGGGATGGATGTTGAGCATCCGCCCGTACCAGGCTTTTGTGAATTCAGCCGTGAACAGCCGCATGAAACCGCCGAGACAGATCAGCTCGATGCCGTGCTGATCGAGCGCTGATTGCAGCACCTTCTCGAAGCCGGCGCGGTCCTTGCCGAACGGCTTGCTTTCGATCACCAGCGTCGTCACGCCGCTCGCTTTGGCCCTTTCCAGCCCCTGCGCGTCGGCCTTGTTCGAGATGACGAGCGAAATCTCCGCCGGGAAATCCGCAGCAGCAGCGGCCCTGATCAGCGCGGACATGTTGGAGCCGCGACCGGAGATCAGGATGGCGACGCGGCGTTTCATCAAAGCGCCAGATCGAGGTGGCCGTTATAGATGACGCGGTGCTCGCCCTCAGCCGGGATCACGGTACCGAGCTGGGCGACGGTCTCACCGGCGTCAGTGAAGACCTCCACGACCTCGTCGACCTTGTCCGGCTCGACGATCGCGATCATGCCGATCCCGCAATTGAAGGTCCGCAGCATTTCGAGCTCGGCGATGCCGGCTTGGGCTGCCAGCCATTTGAACACCGGCAGCACCGGCAGGCGCGCCAGATCGATACCGACACCGAGATGGTTCGGCAGCACGCGCGGAATGTTGTCGGTGAAGCCGCCGCCGGTGATGTGGGCAAGCCCCTTCACCGCGCCGGTCTCGCGGATCGCGCGCAGGCAGGATTTGACATAGAGCCGCGTCGGCGTCAGCAGCGCGCCGCCGAGCGTCATGACAGGCGCAAACGGCGCCTGCGCCCCGAAGCCGAGGCCGGATTGTTCCACGATCTTGCGCACCAGCGAGAAACCGTTGGAGTGCACACCCGACGAGGCGAGCCCGATCACGGCATCGCCGGCGGCGATGTCCTTGCGCGGCAAGAGCGTGCCCCGCTCCGCAGCGCCGACGGCAAAGCCGCCGAGGTCGTAGTCGCCGTCCTTGTAGAGGCCGGGCATCTCGGCCGTCTCGCCGCCGATCAGGGCGCAGCCGGATTCGCGGCAGCCTTCGGCGACACCGGCGACGATCGATGCGGTCGCCTCCGGATCGAGCTTGCCGCAGGCAAAATAGTCCAGGAAGAACAGCGGCTCGGCGCCCTGCACCACGAGGTCGTTGACACTCATGGCGACGAGGTCGATGCCGATCCCGCCATGCAGGCCGGTCTCGATCGCGATCTTGACCTTGGTGCCAACGCCATCGGTCGCGGCCACCAGGATGGGATCCTTGAAACCGGCCGCCTTGAGGTCGAACAGGCCACCGAATCCGCCGATTTCGGCGTCGGCGCCGGCCCGCGCGGTTGCGCGCACCATTGGCTTGATCAGGTCGACCAGGCGGTTGCCCGCGTCGATATCGACGCCTGAATCGGCGTAAGTGAGGCCGTTTTTGCGGTCGGTCATGCCCGATTTCCAGTGGGTTTGCGGCTGGTTACGTCGAATTCCGGGGACGCGCAATGGCTCGCATGGCGCGCCTCCGTATACTATGTAGAGATATCAACCGGTTCAGCCTCCAAAGGGCCGAATTCGAGGTCAGGCCGGGTGCCGGGAAGCGCCGTGTGAGTATACCGAACATCATTACTTTGGGCCGCATCATGCTGGTCCCGATCATCGTCTGGGCCATCGTGTCGAGCCAAATGGAGGTGGCGTTCGCCGTCTTCCTGATCGCCGGGATCAGCGACGCGGTCGACGGCTTCCTTGCCAAGCGCTTCAACATGACGAGCGAGCTCGGCGCCTTGCTCGACCCGCTCGCCGACAAGGCGCTGCTGGTCTCGATCTACATGGCCTTGGGCATCTGGGGCGCGATTCCGCGCTGGATCGTCATCCTAGTGGTCTCGCGCGACATCATGATCGTCGCCGCCGTGATCATATCGTGGCTGTTCGACCGCCCTGTGGAGATGAAGCCCTCGAAGGTATCCAAGCTAAACACTGTGGCCCAGGTGGCGTTCGCAGCGCTGGTGTTGGCCGCCCTCGCCTTCGGCTTCAAAGCCGGTCCTTATGATATAATCTTGATGGGCCTCGTTACGGTCTTCACGCTCTCCTCCGTGTCGCTCTATCTCGTTGAGTGGTTGCGGCACATGAGCACGATCGAGGCCAAGTGAGTTGGGAAGCGGCCCCCGCAAAAGGCCAACTCCCGCTCGATGAAGTCGCATCTCGTCAAACGAAGCCGGCACGCCGGCACGGAGCAAAGCAAGCGTGCCAGGCCGCGTTCATCCCCGACAATTGGCGTTTTCGCTTCCGCATGCGGAGAGCCTGAGCCGGGACAATTTCCTCGAAGGCCCCGTTAATGCCGCCGGTCTTGCCCTCATCGACGCCTGGCCGGAATGGCCGAACCGGATCATGTGGCTGGCCGGCCCGGAAGGAAGCGGCAAGAGCCATCTCGCCGCGATCTGGGCCGAGGCTTCAGGCGCCCGCTCGACCACGGCCAATGGGCTGACCGCCGAAGCCGTCCCGGCCGCGCTCGCCACCGGCGCGCTGGTGGTCGAGGACCCCAAGGCCAGGGAATTCGACGAGCGCGCCCTGTTCCATCTGATGAATCTGGCGCGCGAGGACGGCGCCTACGTCCTCTTCACCGGACGCGAGGCGCCCGCTTCTCTCGAGATCGAGCTTGCCGACCTGCGCTCGCGGCTCCGCGCCGTCCCTGTTATCTCGCTGCTGCCGCCTGACGACCAGCTCTTCCGCGGCCTGATCGTCAAATTCTGCGCCGACCGCCAGCTCGCGGTGGACGAGAGCGTGGTCGGCTACCTCGCCACTCGCCTGGAGCGGTCCTCGGCCGCCGCCCGACGGGCTGTCGACCTGCTGGACACCGAGGCCCTGCGCCTTGGCCGTCCCGTCACCCGGGCCCTGGCAGCCGAGCTGCTCCGGGATGTCTGACCAAGGCGGCTTGACGCGGCCGGGCGGCGGAACATCAATGTCATCGAAACGTCATCGCTCTAACACATGCTCCCGCGGATTTTGCGCGTAAGTCGCAAATTGGGGCGAACTGGATGGATCGACTTCTGATGGACTCTGCGCAAGCTGTTGAAGTTAAAGAAAAAGCCCCGGAAGCCGAAGGCCCGCCGGCGATCGCATCGAGCCCCGAGCGGTTCATCAATCGCGAGCTCTCTTGGCTGCACTTCAACCGCCGCGTCCTGGAGGAATCGGTCAATCCCAGCCACCCCATGCTGGAGCGGGTGCGATTCCTGTCGATTTCAGCGAATAACCTCGACGAGTTCTTCATGGTCCGCGTCGCCGGCATCAAGGCCCAGGTGCGCGAGGGCATTGCCGAGCGCAGCCCCGACGGTCTGACCCCGTCCGAGCAGCTCGCTCTCATCAACCGGACCGTCTCGCAGCTTGCGTCCGACCAGCAGGCGATCTGGCGCGACCTGCGCGGCACGCTTGCCGACGAGGGCATCGTGCTGGTCGAGGGCAAGGAGGTCACCAAGGCGGAACGAACCTGGATCGAGGACTACTTCCTCAGCAACGTGTTCCCGCTGCTGACGCCGCTCGCGATCGACCCGGCCCACCCCTTCCCGTTCATTCCGAGCCTCGGCTTCACCATCGCGCTCCAGCTCACGCGCGCCGCCGACGGCAAGCAGATGAACGCGTTGATCCGCATGCCCGGCAAGATCGACCGCTTCATCCGCCTGCCGGCCGAGGGCAAGGTCGTCCGGCTGATCTCCCTGGAGCAGGCCACCGCTCTGTTCATCAACCGCCTGTTCCCCGGCTACAATCTGCACGGCCAGGGCGCATTCCGCGTCCTCCGCGACTCCGAACTCGAAATCGAAGAAGAGGCCGAGGATCTCGTCCGCCTGTTCGAGACGGCGCTGAAGCGCCGTCGCCGCGGCTCCGTGATCCGACTCGAGATCGACGCCAAGATGCCGGAACAGCTGCGCAGCTTCGTGCAGCACGCGCTGTCGACCGCCGACGACGAGGTGTTCCTGGTCGACGGCGTGCTCGCCATGAACGAGCTCTCGCAGCTCACCCGCCTCGACCGGCCCGACCTGGAATTCACCCCTTATGTGCCGCGCCATCCCGAGCGCGTGCGCGAGCAAGGCGGCGACATCTTCGCTGCGATCCGACAGAAGGACCTCGTCGTCCATCACCCCTACGAATCCTTCGACGTCGTGGTGCAGTTTCTCCAGCAGGCCACGCGCGACCCCGACGTCGTCGCCATCAAGCAGACGCTCTACCGCACCTCCAGCAACTCGCCGATCGTGCGTGCGCTCGTGGAAGCCGCCGAAGCCGGCAAATCCGTCACCGCGCTGATCGAGCTGAAGGCCCGCTTCGACGAGGAGGCCAACATCCGCTGGGCGCGCGACCTCGAACGCGCCGGCGTGCAGGTCGTCTACGGCTTCCTCGAACTGAAGACGCACGCGAAACTCTCGATGGTGGTGCGCCGCGAGGGCGGCAGCCTAACGACCTACGTCCACACCGGCACAGGCAATTACCACCCGGTGACCGCGCGCATCTACACTGACCTCTCCTACTTCACCTCGGAGCCGACCATCGGCCGCGACGCCGCGCGCGTGTTCAACTTCATCACCGGCTACGCTGCGCCGAGCGATCTGGAAAAGATGGCGGTCTCGCCGCTGACCTTGCGCAAGCGCATCATCGAGCACATCCAGGGCGAGACTGCGCATGCGCGACACGGCCGGCCTGGTGCGATCTGGATGAAAATGAACGCGCTGGTCGACCCCGACATCATCGACGCGCTCTACGAGGCCTCACAGGCCGGCGTGCAGGTCGAACTCGTGGTGCGCGGTATCTGCTGCCTCAGGCCCGGCATTCCCGGCCTGTCGGAAAACATCCGCGTCAAGTCGATCATCGGACGATTCCTCGAACACGGCCGAATCTACTGCTTCGGCATGGGCCAGGGCCTGCCGAGCGCGAAAGCGGCTGTGTATATCTCCTCGGCGGACATGATGCCGCGCAACCTCGACCGCCGCGTCGAGGTGCTGTGTCCGCTGCAAAATCCCACGGTGCATCAGCAGGTTCTCGAACAGATCATGGTTGCGAATCTCAAGGACAATGAACAGAGCTGGCAATTGTTGCCGGACGGGTCCTCAACGCGTATGAAGACCGCGAAGGGCGAGGAGCCTTTCAACGTCCACAACTACTTCATGACAAATCCGAGTCTGTCTGGCCGTGGTAAGTCGCTCAAGGAATCCTCGCCGCGCCGCCTCACGCGCCGTAATGAAC
This sequence comes from Bradyrhizobium sp. 76, assembly GCF_023073025.1. NCBI lineage: Bacteria > Pseudomonadati > Pseudomonadota > Alphaproteobacteria > Hyphomicrobiales > Nitrobacteraceae > Bradyrhizobium > Bradyrhizobium sp. 76. Next base: position 714,066 of record NZ_JADPIS010000149.1, on the reverse strand, counting down.
GTCATCAATCCTGATCCGGGATCGTCGACGTGAAGCGGCCGCGCAAGCGCGGCTCGAGCGTCGCCGTCATCGACATCGGCTCCAACTCGGTCCGTCTCGTCGTCTACGAGGGACCGACGCGGAGCCTCATTCCGATCTTCAACGAGAAGACGCTGTGCGGGCTCGGCCGCGAGGTGCAGAGCACCGGCTTGCTTGCGCCCGACGCCGTCGACAAGGCGCTGACCTCGCTCAAGCGCTTCCGTGCGCTGTGCCGGGTGATGCAGGTCGGACGGGTGTTTGCGATTGCGACCGCCGCCTGCCGCGACGCCTCCAACGGCGCCGACTTCATCGCGAAAGCCGAGCGCATCTGCGCGGTGAAGATCGAGATCCTGTCGGGCCCGCGCGAGGCGCGGCTGTCGGCGCTCGGCGTGATCTCCGGCATTCACCATCCCGACGGCATCGTAGGCGACCTCGGCGGCGGCTCGCTCGAACTGATCGATGTGCGCAAAAACACCGTGCGCAGCGGCGTGACGCTGCCACTCGGCGGCCTCGCACTGCAGGACCTCGCGCATAAATCCCTGAAACGCGCCGACCGCATCGTGCGCGAAGCGCTCGACGGGGTGCCGCAGCTCAAGGCAGGGAGCGGCCGCAGCTTCTACGCCGTCGGCGGCACCTGGCGCGCGCTTGCGCGCATCCACATCATCCAGAGCGGCTATCCGCTCCAGGTGATGCACGGCTATTCGATTTCGGCGGCCGAGGCGCTCGATTTTTCGCGTCGTCTCCGCCGGCTTGCGGCCGCCGGCATGCTCGCCGACATCGAGATCGTCGCCGATGCCCGGCGCCCGCTCCTCACCTATGCGGCACTGGTGCTCGAGCACATCATCCGGGTGGCGAAGCCGAAGACCATCGTGTTCTCGACCTTCGGCGTGCGCGAGGGCCTGCTGCACGAGAAGCTGCCGGAGTCCGAACGCAACAAGGACGGGCTGATCTGCGCGGCCGAGGAGCTGAACCAGCTGCTGTCGCGTTCGGCCAAGCACGCGCGCGAGTTGATCGCCTGGACCGACCGCCTCGCCCGCGTGGTGAAGCTGCGCGAGACCGAGGAGGACCGCCGCCTGCGCCACGCCGCGTGCCTGCTGTCCGACATCGGCTGGCGCGTGCATCCCGACCATCGCGGCGAGCAGACGCTGAGCCTCGTCGTCAACGGCAATTTCGGCGCGATCACCCACACCGAGCGCGCCTTCGTCGGCCTGTCCGTGTTCTATCGCTATGCGGGGCTCAGCGAGGAGAACCAGCCGCCGGTCGCCATGCAGGAGCTTCTGACGCCGGCGCAGCTCGAACGCGCCCGCCTGCTGGGCGCGGCCTTCCGCGTCGCGCATCTGATCTCGGCGGCGCGTCCGGGCGTTTTGCCTGCGACGCATTTCCGCAGCGTGGGCCGTAAGCTGTTGCTGGTGTTCGAGCACCGCCTCGGCGATCTCGTCGCGGACCGCGTCGGCAGCCGCTTCCGCGCGCTCGCCCGGCTGATCAACCGCGCCGGCTCGATTGTCCGGCGCTAGCGCATGATCCGGAAAAGCGTGAAGCGTTTTTCCGGAAAGATCGTGCTCGAAAGATAAGCCTACTCCGCAGAGGCTTTGGCGTGGCGTTCGGAGGACTCCAGCGCGGCCGCGCTCATGCTGCGGCGGCGCCAGATGGAGCCGACGACCAGCACGACGACGACGCCGAGAGCTGCGCAGAGATATTCGCCGCCTCCGCCGCCATGGGCGAATTGCGGCGGGATACGCAAGGCGCCGAGCATGTTGTCGAGCGAGGCGCCGAACGGACCGTCGAACAGCGTGTGCAGCCTCGGCGCGATGCCGGGATCGGTCGCGATCACCTCGCCCGCGATCCAGCCGAGCAGCGCCGCGCCGGCCCACACCAGAACCGGGAGCTTTGCGAGCAGCGCCATGATCAGCGCCGCACCGGCGACGATCAAGGGCACGCTGATGGCAAGGCCGAGCACCAGCAGGGGCGCGCTGCCATTGGCGGCCGCGGCCACCGCAATGACATTGTCCAGGCTCATGACGATGTCGGCGACGACGACGATCTGCACGGCCTGCCACAGATGCGAAGCCGACTCGACGCCGTCCTCGTCCTCCTGTTCCGGCACCAGCAGCTTTGCCGCAATCACGATCAGCGCAAGACCGCCGACCAGCTTGAGGTACGGCAGCTCCATCAGGCTCGCGACGATGCCCGTGAAGATGATCCGCAGCAGCACCGCCGCGCCTGCACCGAGGATCATGCCCCACAGCCGATGCCGCGGCTTGAGGCCGCGGCAGGCGAGCGCGATCACCAGCGCATTGTCGCCGGACAAGAGAATGTTGATCCAGATGATCTTGCCGACCGCGACCCAGAAGGTCGGTTCGGCCATCTCAACGCGGAACTGGGTGAAGAATGGCCCGATCGTAGCGGGATCGAAGATCTGCCAGAGCCAGTTCACACTACGTCCTTTCGCCGCGTCTCGTTACCTTATCGGCCGACGGATCAGCCGACGATCTCGTTGCCCGAGAAGAACTGCGCGATCTCGATCGCAGCGGTTTCCGGCGCATCCGAACCGTGCGCGGAGTTCTCGCCGATCGACTTTGCATAGAGCTTGCGGATGGTGCCGTCAGCCGCCTTGGACGGATCGGTCGCCCCCATCACGTCGCGATACTTGGAGACGGCACCCTCGCCTTCCAGCACCTGGACCACCACGGGGCCCGAGGTCATGAAGTCCACGAGCTCACCGAAGAAGGGGCGCGCCTTGTGGACCGCATAGAAGGTCTCGGCCTGTTCCTTGGTCATGCGGATGCGCTTCTGCGCGACGATGCGCAGGCCCGCCTTCTCGATCACGGCGTTAACCGCACCGGTAAGGTTACGCGCGGTGGCGTCAGGCTTGATGATCGAGAAGGTGCGTTCGATGGCCATGATCTTGTCCTTGAAGAGAAAACGGTGGTTCGGAGTTGCCGGGCTTATATCGGCGCGTTCGCGATACGGCAAGCGACCGCCAAAACCGACTCGCGGGCGCTTCGCCGCAGGCCAAGCGCCCGAATTCCAACATGGATTACGACGATTTCACCCAAATGAACCCAATCTGAAGGCCTCGTCAGGGTTTGGTTCAGCCTCGCTCGGATAACCTCAGGTCCATCGAAACCAAAGCCTCTGCCCCAGGCGGACCGTTTCGGCGGCCTTTCCATCGACGCGATAGCCCCGCGCCGGCAGTTTTGAGGAGATCACCATGTTGAGGAAACTTTCGCTCGCCGCGGTCGCCGTGGTCGCGCTTGGTGCCGCGCTGGCGCCGACCTCCGCGTCCGCTCATTGGCATGGCGGCTGGGGTCATGGCGGCGGCGGTGGCTGGCATCACGGCTGGGGCGGACCGCGGTTCTATGCCGGCGGCCCCGTCTCTTACGGCTATGGCGGCTGCTATGTGCGCCGGCTGGTCCCGACCCCCTGGGGACCCCGCTGGCGGATGATCAACCGCTGCTACTGAGCCCGACAGCACCTTTGCTACCTGAGCCCCAAGGTACCTTCCAAGCGAAACCCCGGCGTCCCCCAGCGCCGGGGTTTTGTATTCGGAGGGGGCCATTGCGCGGCTTCACACAATTTTTGCTAGAATGCCGCGCAATCGCCGCGAGTGGCGAAACCATTTGGGGGCTAAGGACTTGGTACCGTGTCGCTTCTTTGAGAACACGGAACCCTGCGATGGTTAGCCTTTTCGCCGATGACAGCGAGCAAATCGACCGGCGCACCAGCCGCTCGATTCGCGATGCGGTGGGCGAACGGCTCCAGCAGAGTCTGCGCCCCGAAGCCAAGCTCCCGACGCACCTCGAGCAACTCCTCAATGAGCTGAAGCAGCGCGACCGCGATTCGCACTGAGTTGACGAGCACTGGCCCGTGGACACGGAAAAACGGGTTGCGTTTGATCGCGGGTGCGGTGACAAGGCCGCATGCTTGCCATCACCGACCTCTCCATCCGCCTCGCCGGACGCCTTCTGATTGACCAGAGTTCCGTGCAGATCACGCCCGGATCCCGCGTCGGCATGGTCGGTCGTAACGGCACCGGCAAGTCGACCCTGTTCAAGGTGATCCGCGGCGAGCTCGCCGCCGAGCACGGCACGGTGACCCTGCCGCCCCGCTGGCGCGTCGGCAGCCTCGCGCAGGAAGCGCCGAACGGCCCCGAGAGCCTGATTTCGGTCGTGCTCAAAGCCGACCTCGAACGCGACGCGCTGCTCGCCGAGGCCGAGAGCGCGACCGACCCGCACCGGATCGCCGAGATCCAGACCCGGCTGGTCGACATCGACGCGCATTCGGCACCGAGCCGTGCCGCCGCCATCCTTTCCGGCCTCGGCTTCTCCGCCACCGACCAGCTCCGCCCCTGCGCCGAATTCTCCGGCGGCTGGCGCATGCGCGTTGCGCTCGCCGCAACGTTGTTCGCGGCTCCCGACCTGTTGCTGCTCGACGAGCCCACCAACTATCTCGACCTCGAAGGCACGCTGTGGCTGGAGGATCATCTCGCACATTATCCGCGCACCGTGATCGTGATCAGCCATGACCGCGACCTGCTGGAAAGCTCGGTCGACCAGATCCTGCATCTGGAACGCGGTAAGCTCACGCTTTACAAAGGCACCTACTCCTCCTTCGAGGAGCAGCGCGCCATGCGCGAGATGCTGGATGCCAAAGCGGTCAAGCGCCAGGAAGCCGAACGCGCGCGCCTGCAGGCCTTCGTCGACCGCTTCAAGGCCAAGGCCTCGAAAGCCCGCCAGGCGCAGTCCCGTGTGAAAATGCTGGAGCGGCTGAAGCCGATCACCGCGCTTGTCACCCAGGACGTACGCGAGATCAGCTTTCCCGCGCCGGAGAAAATCCTGTCGCCGCCGATCATCGCCGCCGACAACGTCGTGGTCGGCTACGATCCGAACACGCCCGTGCTGAACCGCGTCACCTTGCGCGTCGACAATGACGACCGCATCGCGCTGCTCGGCTCCAACGGCAACGGCAAGTCGACCCTGGTGAAACTGCTCGCCGGCCGCCTCGCGCCGTTTTCGGGCAAAGTGACCCGCGCCGACAAGCTCTCGATCGCCTATTTCGCCCAGCACCAGCTCGACGAGTTGAACGAGGATGCCTCGACCTACGACCACGTCCGCAAGCTGATGGGCGAGGCGCCCGAAGCCAAAGTACGCGCCCGCGCCGGCGCGATCGGCTTTTCCGGCAAAGCGGCCGACACCAAAGTCGGAAAATTGTCGGGCGGCGAGAAGGCGCGGCTCCTGCTGGGGCTTGCGACCTTCTTCGGCCCCAACATGATCATCCTGGACGAGCCGACCAACCATCTCGACATCGACAGCCGCGCCGCGCTCGCGGAAGCCATCAACGAATTCCCCGGCGCCGTCATCATGGTTTCGCATGACCGCTATCTGATCGAGTCCTGCGCTGATCAACTCTGGATCGTCGCCGACCGCACCGTGACCAATTACGACGGTGACCTCGACGAATATCGCCGCCTGGTGCTGTCCGCGCGCAATGGCGAGCCCGCCCTGCGCGAGCGCAGCGCCGCGAGCGAGAAGCCGCAGCGTCCGAGATCGGACAATCGCGGCTCGCTGAAGAAACGTATCGCGGAAGCCGAAACCGAGATCGCCCGCGTCAGCGAGATCATCAGCAAGATCGACACTGCGCTCGCCCTGCCCGACATCTTCACCCGCGATCCCAAGCAGGCCGCGCAACTGTCGAAAGCGCGCGCCAATGCGGCCGATGCGCTGGCGCGCGCCGAGGAGCAGTGGCTCGAGGCGAGCACGCAGTTCGACGAGGCGGCGGGTTGAAGCCTCCACGACCGGGCCGACATCAAAATCGCAAAAACAACCCCATGCACAGTACCGGTATTTTGCTACCCGGTGATTAGCTTTTGAATAGACTGGTCTTACCGTGGTGACTTAGCCCGCTCACGCAGCGATGTCGGCACGAATTGAGCAGAAACGGCTCAGTCCGCGAATTGGCCGGCTGCCTTGATCATCGGAGCCCAGCGGTCGACTTCACTCGCGAGCATCGCGGCTAGCGCTTCCGGCGTCGCCTTCTCCTGCGGGACCGGCTCCGTGTTGATGTCGTTGAACCGGGCGATCAGCGTGGAATCCCTAAGGGCGGACTGGAGCGCCGCGGTCAGCTTCTGAACGACCGCCGGCGGTGTGCCCTTGGGGGCATAGATGCCGTGCCAGACACCAAGTTCGAAGCCTTTGAGGCCGGCCTCGTCGGCCGTCGGCAGATCGGGCAGGCTCTTCAGCCGCTCCTTGGTGGTGATCGCATAGGCCTTGACCTGCTTCGACATGATCGGGCCGGTCGTGTTCGTGGCCTGGTCGCAGGTGAGATCGATCTGCCTGCCGAGAAGATCGTTCATGATGGGGCCGTTGCCCTTGTAGGGCACCGCGGTCAGCTGCTTCTGGATCGCCGTCATGAACAGCATGCCGCAGAGATGCGACGCCGCGCCGAGTCCGGCATTGGCATAGGTCAATTTGTCGCCCTGCTGTTGGGCGTAGGCGACCAATTCCTTCAGCGTGTCGGCCGGAAAATCCGGACGCGCGATGATGGTCATCGGCGCATTGGTCACAAGCCCGATCGGCGCAAAGGCCGTCTTCGTGTCATAGCTGAGGTTGCGGTACAGTGTGGCGGCGGTCGAGAGGCCGACATGATGGATCAGCAGCGTGTATCCGTCGGGCTGGGCTCGCGAGGCGCGGGTCGTGGCGATGGTGCCACCAGCGCCGGGCGCGTTCTCGACGACGACCTGTTGGCCAAGCGATTTCGCCATGCCTGCCGCGGTCAGGCGAGCAATGGTGTCCGTAGGTCCGCCGGCGGCGAACGGCACCAACATGGTGACGGGCCTGATCGGATAGTCCTGGGCGAGCGCCGCGCCAAACGGCAGAACCAGAGCCGATACGAGGGCAATGAGCCGCATGCTTTCCTCCAAATTTTTTGCTTGCTCCTATGTACGCATTCCGGGCTGCGCGGCCACACCAAAATGACTTCATCGCGAGTGGCGCGCCCGCGGCATGGTGTAGCTGCCGAAGGCCTGATCGGCCCCCTCAGCACGCCTCGCGAAGCTTCGTCGGCAACAGGCGGGAACTAGCGCTCCCGCATGATCTCGTGCCGGTAGCGCTGCAGGGGCGACAGGAGATAGCTCAGGATGCTGCGCGAGCCGGTCCTGATCTCGACGGTCACCGCCATCCCCGGGGATAGATTGACGAGGCGGTCGTCCACCTGCATCTGGCTGCGATCCAGCGAGATGCGGGCGCTGTAGCTCAACTCCTGCCCGCTGGGCTCGCTGCTGTCGCGTTGCGTCCCAAGCGCACGGTCGCTCCCGCGCTCCTGCGGCCGGTCGCGGATGATGGCGTCCTGCGAGACGCTCACGACCCGGCCTGCGAGAAGCCCGTAGCGGGTAAAATTGAAAGTATCGATCTTGATGGCAGCGCCCTGCCCGGCCTCGACAAATCCGATATCGCGGTTGGAGATCATCGCCTCGATCTCGAGCCGCGTATCGGTCGGCACGATCACCAGCAGCGACTGCGCGGGCGTGACCACGCCGCCCACAGTGTGGACCGCGAGCTGCTGCACGACGCCGTCGACCGGCGACGTCAGTTGCTGAAGCCTCGTCCTCTGCTGCGCCTTGATCAGATCGCGTGCGACGCCATTGGCTTTCTGTTCGCTCTTGGCAAGCTCGTCGGAGAGACTTTTCCTGTACTCCGCCAAGGCCTGGATGCGGGTCTCCCGGATCGCGGCGACGGCCGCCTCGGCCTCCTTCAAGCGGCTGCTCTGGACGCGAAGCTCCTCCTGCTGCTCGATCTGAAGCTGGAGGGTCTCATAGTAGGTGAGCTTCGAGCCGATCTCCTTCTCCATCAGCGTCTTGCGAATCTCGACACGCTGCTGGGTGACCGGCAGCAACGCATCAAGCTTGTGAATCGTCGCCGCAATCGTCTGATGTTCGGCCTCCTTCTGCGCTTCCTGACGCGCCAGCGCCGCGAGCTTGGCCCTGTTCTCGCTGACCTGATTGGCGAGGAGCTGCCGTTGCGTCGCGACCAGCATGGGATCGGCGTCCTCTGGTACGACGAGATCGGCGGACACCTCTTCGCCGCCTGCCAATGCGGCGCGCAGGCGCGCAACGTTGAGCCGCTCGGCCATGAGATCGTCGTGCAGACGATCGCGCTCTGCGGCGTTCACGGTCGGATCGAGCTCGATCAGCAGGTCGCCCGATTTGACCGATTGACCGTCCTGCACGTGAATGGCGCGCACCACGCCGGTCTCGAACGGCTGGACCACCTTGCTTCGCCCGCTCGACACGACCTTGCCGGTCGCGGAGGCCACGATGTCGATCGTGCCCCAGGCCGACCAGGCCAGCGCTACGCAGACAAGCAGCATCAGGACCAGGGCGATGGCGCGGCCGATCGGCGACGGCGGTGTTTCCGTGATTTCCAGCGCCGCCGGCAGGAAGGCGACTTCCTCGGCGCGCCGGCACTTTCCATTCCGGAACGGGATCACGGTCTGCTCCGGACGAGCGGCCGGCACAGTGCTAGCCGACCTCATAAATGCCTCCCTGGAGACGATGCAGGGCGGCGTAGCGGCCGCCGGTCTTGATCAGCGCATCATGCGTGCCGTCCTCGACCAGACGGCCGCGTTCCAGGGTGAAGATGCGATCGGCGCCGCGGACGGTGGACAAACGGTGCGCGATGATCAGGACGGTGCGGCCTTTCGCGATCTCCTTCATGTTGTCATGGATGATCCGCTCGCTTTCATAGTCGAGCGCGCTGGTGGCTTCGTCGAAGATCAGGATCCGGGGATTGCCCACCAGTGCGCGGGCAATGGCGATGCGCTGGCGCTGCCCGCCCGAGAGCGTCGAGCCGCGCTCGCCGACCATCGTATCGTAGCCCTCGGGGAGCTCCAGAATGAAATCATGCGCGCCCGCCAGCTTCGCCGCGTCGATAATGCGATCCATCGGCAGGCTCGGATCGGCCAGCGCGATGTTGTCGCGCACCGACCGGTTGAACAGCATGTTGTCCTGGAGCACGATTCCGATCTGTCGACGGAGCCCGGCCGGGTCGGTCGTCATCAGATCCATTCCATCGACCAGCACGCGGCCGCCCTGCGGAACGTAGAGCCGCTGCACCAGCTTGGCGAAGGTGCTTTTGCCCGAGCCGGACGATCCGACGATGCCGACGGTCTGTCCGGCAGGAATGTCGAATGAGACATCGTGCAGGATCTCCGGCCCATCGGGCCGGTAGCGGAAAGAGACGTGCTCGAACCGGATGTTGCCCCGGATCGGCGGCAGCCCCGCGCGGGCGGCGGAGTACGCCGGCTCCGCCGCGCTGTTGAGGATGTCGCCGAGCCGCGCGATCGACAGTCGCGCCTGATGAAAATCCTGCCAGACCTGCGCGAGCCGCAGCACCGGGGCCGACACCCGCCCCGCGAAGATGTTGAAGGCCACGAGCTCGCCGACCGTCAATGCGTCACCGATCACCAGCCTGGCTCCGACATAGAGAATGGCGGCAGTGACGACCTTACTGACGAGCTGCACCAGCTGGCTTGCCGTGTTGCCGAGGCTGGTGACACCGAAGCTCGCCGAGACATACCCGGCGAGCTGCTCTTCCCAGCGACGCTGCATCTGCGGCTCGACCGCCATCGCCTTCAGCGTTTCGATGCCGCTGACGCTCTCGACCAGGAAGGCCTGGTTCTCGGCGCCACGGCGGAATTTCTCGTCCAGCCTGCGGCGAAACAGCGGCGTCGCCACGGCCGAGATCGCGATGTAGAACGGGAACGATGCGAGCACGATGAAGCTCATCTGCGCCGAATAGGCGAACATCACAGCCAGGAACACCGAGGTGAAGACCAGGTCGATGAGAAGCGTCAGCGACGAGCTGGTGATGAAATTGCGGATGTTCTCGAGCTCTCGGACCCGCGCCACGGAATCGCCGACGCGCCTGGCCTGAAACCACGCCATCGGCAGCGCCAGCAGATGGTGGAACAGGCGGGCCCCGAGCTCGACGTCGATGCGGTTGGTCGTGTGCGCAAACAGGTAATTGCGCAGGATCCCGAGCACGGTGTCGAACAGGGAGACGACGACGAGGCCGATGACGAGGACGTCGAGCGTGGACAGCGAGCGGTGCACCAGAACCTTGTCGATTACGACCTGGAAGAACAGCGGCGAGACCAGCGCAAAAAGCTGGAGGAAGAACGAAGCCGCCAGCACCTCGCCCAGCAGCCGCCGGTATTTGCCGATCGCGCCAATGAACCAGGTAATATCGAACTGCCGGCCGAGGTCGGACAGGCCGGCGCGCCGGACCATCAGGATCAAGCCGCCGTCCCAGATCGCGCACAGCTCGTCGCGATCCATCAGCACCGGGCGCTGCGCCTCCGGGGACTGCACCAGCACCTTGTCGGCGGAGGCCTTTGCGATGACCATGAAGCCGCCGTCCCGCAGCATTGCGATCGCAGGCAGCGGGGTGTCCGACAGACGGCTCCACTGCGTTCGGTAGGTTCGCGCTTTAAGCCCGAGAGACCTGGCGCAGCGGACGATATCCGCTGCGCCGAAACTTGCCGCTCCGAGCCGGTGCCTGAGCTGCTCGCGATCGGCCGCAACGCCTTGCAGATGCAGCAGCGTCAGCAAGGCATCGAGCCCCGTATCGGCGGAGACCGCGTTGGTCGTCATGAGCGTTCTCCAGGCCGCAGCCGCCAGCTTCAGGCGTGCTGGGGCGGTGCGAGCACCTGGCTCTGCGCCGCGTGCGGATCGGGCAGCGGCATCTCGCCATTGCCCTCACCTGCCGGGACGAAGCTCGCCGCCATAGCCTGGTTGAGCAGCATCGCGGCCGCGAACGCTCCGCCCTGGATGACGACGTTGTTGCCGGTGCCGCCGTCCAGGATGTCGAGGCCGCCCCCGCCGATCAGCACGTCATCACCGGCACCACCCGCCAGCGTGTCGTTGCCGGGGCTGCCGATCAGCACGTCGTCGCCGTTGCCGCCATTGGCAACGAGCTGGATGCCGCCGTGCAAGCCGGAAGCCGTGATGACATCGTCGCCATCGAGGCCGTTAATGACGATCCTGTCGCCGGCGCCGGCATCGGTGATGTTGATGTCCTGGCCAAGCCCCGACACCGTGATGATGCCGTCGTGCTCGGTCACCGTGATGACGTCGTTGCCGCCGGTTGCGTTGATGGTCACGGTATCCGCGGCGCCGTCATTGGCGCCGAGATCGAGGTCGACCTGGCTGACGCCGGTGCCGGAGAGGTCGCCGACGGTAATGTTGTCGGCACCGCCGAGAGCATTGAAGTCGACATGCTCGACCCCGTTCAGGTCCATCGCAATGGCGGCGACATCTCGCGTGAACAGCACGCGGCCGCCATTGGCCGAAATGTTGATGTTCTCGCTGATATTGGCGCCGTTGAATGCCAGCGTGTCGGTGCCCTTGCCGCCTTCGACGGTATCGCTGCCGTCGCCGGGATTCCAGACGAAGGTGTCGTCGCCCGCACCGAGATTGGCGAAATCGTTGCCGCGTCCGCCGTTCACAATGTCATTGCCGGCACTGCCGGTGATGGTGTCGTTGCCGTCACCGCCGTTGATGTTGAGGCTGAACGACTGTCCCGCCTTGATGGAAGACGCATTGATGACGTCATTGCCTTGTCCGCCGTTGATGCCGAGCACATCACCGGCGTCCGCGTGTGCAATCGTCACCTGCGCAGCGAGGCCGTTGACCACGATCGATCCGCCGGAGGTCACAACCGATATGTTGTCGTCACCGGTCGTGCCGTTCGCGGTCACGCGGTCCGCCGCTCCATCGCCGCTCTGGCTGCCGGGGCCGGCACTGAGGTCGATGGCAACCTGCGTGATTCCTGTCCCGGTCAGATCGTTGACGGTGATGTTGTCGGCGCCGCCTGCTGCCGCGATCTGCACGTGCTCGACGCCAGCGAGGTCCATGACGATAGCACCGACGTCACGGGTGAGTAGCGCACGGCTTCCGTTCGCCGAGATCGACATGGTCTCGGCCACATTGGCGCCGTTGAACAACAGCGTATCGGTTCCCGTGCCGCCTTCGACAGTGTCGCTGCCGTCACCGGGATTCCACGTGAAGAGGTCGTCGCCTGCGCCGAGAAGCGCGACGTCATTGCCGCGGCCGCCGATGACCTTGTCGTTGCCGTCGCCGCCGATCAGGGTGTCCGCGCCCTGGCTGCCGGTGATGGTGTCGTTGCCCGCCCCGCCGTCGATGGTCAGCCCGATCGCCGAGCCGAGCGTGGATGCATCGATCACGTCGTTACCGCCGAGCGCCTGCACGACCAGCCGGTCGTTGCTGGTCTCTGCGTTTGCGATTGTCACGACCTCTGGCAGCCCCGTGACCGTGACCGTTGTGCCTGTGGCTGTGACCTCGATGTGCTGATTGCCGTTGCTGCCGTTGACGGTCACCGTATCAGCTGCGCCGTCGCCTTGCGTCCCTCCCGGAACGGCTCCGAGATCAACCAGCACCTGCTTGACGCCGGTCCCGGTGAGATCGCCGACCGTGATATTATCGGCGCCGCCGCGCGCATCGAATTCGATCTGCTCGACGCTGTTGAGATTCATCGTGATGTTGGCGACGTCGCGGGTGAAGCGCACCCGGCCGCCATTGGCCGAGATGTTGATGGTCTCGTTGATGTTGGCGCCATTGAAAAGCAGCTTGTCGCTGCCCGAGCCGCCCTCGACCGTGTCGCTGCCGTCACCGGGATTCCAGATGAAAGTGTCGTCGCCACTCCCGAGCTGGGCGACGTCGTTGCCGCGTCCGCCATTGACGATATCGTCGCCGCTGCCGCCGATGATGAGGTCGTTGCCGTCACCGCCGATGATCCTGTCGTTGCCAGCGCCGCCATCGAGCGTCAGCGAGATCAGGCTGCCGAGCCCGTTGCCCGCGGTGATGGCATCGTCGCCGCCGCCACCGTGCAGGACGAGATTTTCCGTCGTGCCGATATCGAGCGAGAACGGCGCCGCGCCCGCCCCGTCGAGTCGCACGCGGGTGCCGTTCGCCGTGATCGTGAACGTCTCGGCGCCGTTGCTTCCGTTGACCTGAGCCGTATCGTTGCCCTCACCACCCTCGAACAGGTTGGTGCCGCCGCCGGGATTCCAGATCATGACGTCGTCGCCGGCCTCGCCGAACAGCTGGTTGTCGCCGCTGCCGCCGTCCAGCACGTCGTTACCCGCTCCGCCGAACAGCAGATCGTTGCCGCCGCCGCCCTTGATCAAATCGTTGCCGGCCTGACCAAACAGAAGATCGGCTCCCGAGCCGCCCGTGATCTTGTCATTGCCGTCGCCGCCGAAGACGTGCACCGCCGGCATCGGTCCGTGGCATTCGTCGACGGTGATCGTGTCGTCACCGCCCTGACCGAAGATGTCGATCGCGGTGGTGTTGTCGACCGTGGGTTCGCCACCAACTGTTTTCACGTGCCCGTTATTGACCAGGATGCGGCCGGACTTGTCGCGACTTATCACGAGGCCGTTATTCGCGCTGTCGCCGAAAATGGTGAGTTGCCCCGTAACCGGGGAAAACACAGAGGTAATGGACATCCAAATGATCCTTCCGACCTAGCCCCTCCCTTCGACGCGTAGCATTCGCGCACATGACATTCTTGAACCGTTGCTTGAGACGCGCGTGATTATTCTGGAGATTTCCTCCAGTTTTCCTTCGGGGCAGTTTCCGACAGCGGATGCGAAGGCTCGCTCATCACGAACCGCCTGATCACGGATCACGCGTAACGCCCCCGTGATTTTCAACGCGCGCGGAAGAACGCAGCTCGAGGCAATGAAGGCACTTTGGGCGAAGGTCGGCATCCGCGATGTCGAAACTCGCGAACAAGATCGCCGGCGAGCGCGAACGGGAGAGATCACGACTCACGCCTCTGCCATCGCAATAGGGATGCAAAGCCGCTTGACGAAGGGGACGAGCGTGCGCGGCTGATCGCATCGACAGCCGCAACCAGCTTCAGGGCAAAAGGCCGACCCGTGTTACGCCGACTTCTTCTTCGGCTTCGGCTTGGTCGCCTTCGGCATGACCGGCGCCTCCGGCGTGCCCTCGATCGAGGACAGGCGGCCGGCCGTGAAGGTGTAGATGCCGGCACGCGGACCGGTCGTCCAGGTCACGACCGCAACGCGCCTGCCGGCGGCATCACCGGAGAGATTGACGCTCGAGGGCGCGCCGATGCCGCGCACCACGTCGCATTCGGTGTGGCCGAGCGCGACGGTGCCGCCCATCGGAGCCGGCGCGGTCGTCGACGCATTCGCATCGGCCGGCCCGGGCGGCGGCGCCATGCCGGCACAAGCCCCGTCGGCGCTGACCAGATCCTCGGCCCCAACCGGCTTGTCGGGGGTCAGCGGCGGCGACTCAATCGAGATGCTTTTGATGAACAGGCGGCTGGGCGTGTTGAACCACTGGGCATCCCTGGACAACAGATCGGTCCCGCCCGAACAGCCCGCGACCAGCGGGGCTACGGCCGCCAACGCAATTACGAGCGAGCTGGGAAGCTTTTGATGTCGCACGATAAACTAAATTCCCCGAGTGAAGGATCGGCCCTAAGCAATTGTAGCAACATCACTTTGCGGCACGAAGGTGACAAAAGCCATCATCACCCGAAAAGTGCAAATTATCATTAATTGCGAGCGACCGCTAATTCCGCTTCTGCCACCGGCCCCGCTCGTCAGCCTGCCAATAGGTGACATCAAATCCCCGCGCCTTGCAATCCGTCCAAGCGCTGCGGGCGAACGCAAGCGCGTCCGGATCGTCGCCATCGAACAGCAGCACCATGCGCTCATAGCCCTGCGCGTCCTGCGGCAGCGCGGCGTTGTCGACGAGGAAGCGGACATTGGCACCGTTCGGATTGTCCTCCTCGACCGCCAGCACGATCGGCTGATCGGCGACGTCGCTGACCCGCCATGTCGCGTGCGGCAGGAAGGAACCGTCGCGATAGGTCCACAAATGGGCGTCGAGCGTATCGGCGCGCTCCGGCGACGTCGACTGCACCACGACGCGCCAGCCGCGCTCGAGCGATTTCTCGAGAAGCGGCGGCAACACGTTCTCCACCGTCATGTTTTGCAAATGGTAGAACAGGACTTCAGTCATCTCGGGTCATTTGCGCTCGTAGTGGTCGGCGACCAGACGGTCGAGCAAGCGAACGCCATAGCCGCTTCCCCAGCTGTGGTTGATGTCGGTCTTCGGCGCCCCCATGGCGGTCCCGGCGATGTCGAGATGCGCCCAGGGCGTGCCGTCCACGAAGCGCTGGAGGAACTGCGCCGCGGTGATCGAGCCGCCATGGCGTCCGCCGGTGTTCTTCATGTCCGCGAACTGGGAGTCGATCAGCTTGTCGTATTCGGGGCCAAGCGGCAGGCGCCAGACCTTCTCGCCGCTCTCGATGCCGGCCGCCAGCAGCCGCTCGGCAAGCTCGTCATTGTTGGAGAACATGCCGGCATGCTCGGTGCCGAGCGCGACCACGATGGCGCCGGTCAATGTCGCCAGATCCACCATGAATTTCGGCTTGGTTTTCTTGGCGACGTACCAGAGCACGTCGGCAAGCACCAGGCGGCCTTCCGCGTCGGTGTTGATGATCTCGATGGTCTGGCCCGACATCGAGGTGACGATGTCGCCCGGGCGCTGCGCGTTGCCGTCCGGCATGTTCTCGACGAGGCCAATGGCGCCGACGACGTTGACCTTGGCCTTGCGTGCCGCGAGCGCATGCATCAGGCCGACGACGCAGGCAGCGCCGCCCATGTCGCCCTTCATGTCCTCCATGCTGCCGGCCGGCTTGATCGAAATGCCGCCGGTGTCGAAGCAGACGCCCTTGCCGACGAAGGCAACCGGCGCCTCACCCTTCTTGCCGCCGTCCCAACGCATGATCACGGTGCGGCTCGGCCGCGCCGAGCCCTGGCCGACGCCGAGCAGCGCGCCCATGCCGAGCTTGTCCATCGCCTTGACGTCGAGCACCTCGATCCTGACGCCGAGTTTTCGGAGCAGGCCCGCGCGGCGCGCAAACTCCTCGGGAAAAAGCACGTTCGGCGGCTCGTTGACCAGGTCGCGCGCAATGACCACGCCGTCCACGATCGCAGCGGCCGATGCAAACGCCCTCTTCGCGGCGACGACATCGCCGACCGCAAACGAGACGTCGGCGCGCGTGCCGCCCTCCTCGCCGTCCTTCTTCTTGGTCTTGTAGCGGTCGAACTTGTAGGTGCGCAGCCGCAGCCCCGAGACGATCGCGACCGCCTGCTCGCTCGTCATGGCGCCATTGGGCAGTTCCGCCATGACGGTCATGGCCGCCGCCCCGGCCGGAAGCTTGCTCGCCGCCACGCCGCCGAATTTGAGGAAGTCGTTGGCCTTCAGGCCGGCCGCCTTGCCGGCGCCGATCACGATCAGGCGGGTGGCCTTCACGCCCTCGGGTGCAAGGATGTCGAGCGCAGCACCGCTTTTGCCCTTGAAGGCGGCGGCCGCCGCCGCCCGCTTCACGAGTTCGGTGGCGCCGCCGAGCGCCTTGGCGGTCGCCGGGCCGAGCTTCAGAGCGTCGTCGCAGAACACGACCATAATGCCACGGACGGCGGCAGACAATGGAACGAAGCCGACCTTGATGGCATCGGACATGAGTAACTCCTCAAAAACATTGCGTTTTTTACCGATCGGCGGTCCCGGCCACGGGCCGGAGCTGAACGGCGATTCACTGCGCGTGCCACACTATGGGCCACCGGCCCGGCAGATGCCAAGCACCCCCCGTGGCCGAGGGGCCACAACGAGGGAAATATTAACCATATATTGAGGGTGCCACGGGGCAGCCATTTTGTTGACGGATCAAAGGGATGGTACTGAGAGAGTAAGCCGGCGGATGAGATGGTTGGCCGACCTTGGGGATCCCCTTGCGGGGATTGGTTGGACAGCCGGAATTCCGGCCGGCATTGGGAACTTGGTGGGATTCGTGCGGTAGCGCATGGGGTCAATCGATAGGTATATCTTCCGCACGACGCTCGCGTCGTTTGCGCTGGTCCTGGTCAGCCTCACGGGCGTGATCTGGATTACGCAAGCGTTGCGCGGCATCGACCTGATGACGAGCCAGGGTCAGACCATCCTGACCTTCCTCGGTATCACCAGCCTCGTCGTGCCCGCGCTGGTCCTGATCATCTCGCCGATCGCGCTGATGATCGCGATCTCGCATACGCTGAACAAGCTCGCGACCGATTCCGAGATCATCGTGATGAATGCCGCCGGCTTCTCGCCGTTCCGGCTGTTCTATCCGTTCTTCTACGCCACCTGCGTGGTGGCGCTGCTGGTCGCCTTCATCGCGGCCTATCTCGCTCCCGACGGCATGCGGCGGATCAAGCAGTGGGACGCCGAGATCACCGCCGACGTGCTCACCAACATCCTGCAGCCCGGCCGTTTCGCCCAGCTCGACAAGAACCTGACGATCCGGATTCGCGAACGCCAGCCCGGCGGCATCCTCGCCGGCATCTTCATCGACGACCGCCGCGATCCGAACGAGCGGGTCTCGATCGTCGCCGAGCACGGCGAAGTCGTGAAGAACGACAACGGATCGTTCCTGGTGCTGGAGACCGGCAATCTCCAGCGCTTCGAGGCCGGCAAGCGCGATCCCGCGCTGGTGGCGTTCGGCCGCTACGGCTTCGACATGTCGAAGTTTTCGGGCCAGGGCCGCGACGTCACCCTCGGCATCCGCGAGCGCTATCTCTGGGAGCTGCTCTCGCCGTCCGAGGACGACCCTGTCTACAAGCAGATTCCTGGCCAGTTCCGCTCGGCCCTGCATGACAGCCTGCTGGCGCCGATCTATCCGTTCGCCTTTGCCGTGCTGACCTTCGCGTTTCTGGGTGCGCCTCGCACCACGCGCCAGAGCCGCAATTTCTCGATCGGCTCATCCATCCTCGCCGTGTTCGGCCTGCGCATGGCCGGCTTCGCCTGCTCGGTGATGGCGGTGAAATCGCCGGGCGCGGTGCTGGTCCAATATGCGATGGTCATCGGTGCCATCGGCCTCGGGCTGGCGATCATCATCGGCGGCCTCGTGGTCGAGCCGCCGCCGCGCCTCATGGAGGCCATCAACAGGTCGAACGCGCGCATCGCGCGGCTGTTCCGACGCCCGGCCACCGCATGAGCATGCTCACCAACACACTCGGGCGCTATTTCGCCGGCCGTTTCGTGGTCGCGGCGCTCGGCGTGTTCGCCAGCATTTTCCTGTTGCTGGTGCTGGTCGATTATATCGAGATGGTGCGCAAGACCTCGGGGCTCGCATCCGCCTCCGCAGTCATGGTGGCCGAGACCTCGCTGTTCCGCGTGCCGCAGCTGTTGGAGAAGCTGACGCCGTTCTGCATGCTGATCGGTGCCATGACCTGCTATCTCGCCCTCTCCCGCCGGCTCGAGCTCGTGGTCGCGCGCGCCGCCGGCGTCTCCGCATGGCAATTCATCTCGCCGGCGCTCGGCAGCGCGCTGCTGATCGGCGTGATCGCCACCGTCGCCTACAATCCGATGTCGGCAAATCTGCGCGAGCTCTCCAAGCGCATGGAAGCCGAGCTGTTCGGCTCGGCACCCGGCGGCGGCATTCAGGACGCCTCCGGCTTCTGGCTCAATCAGGTCACCAATGACGGCCAGACCATCATCAACGCAGCGCGCAGCGAGCAGCAGGGCGTCCGGCTCACTGGGCTCACCCTGTTCCGGTTTGACACAGAGCAGCACTTCAAGGAGCGGGTCGAGGCGCGCGAGGCGACGCTCGAGGCCGGCCGTTGGCTGTTCAAGGGCGTCCGCCGCTTCTCGCTGGATTCGCCGCCGGTCGATCAGGCCAGTCTGGAGATGCCGACGACGCTGACCGAGGCGCAGGTCCGCAACAGCTTTTCCACACCCGAGACTGTGTCCTTTTGGCAACTACCGAGCTACATCCGCTCGTCCGAAAGCTCGGGCTTCGCGACAGCCGGATACCGACTCCAGTATCAGAAGCTTCTGGCACAGCCGTTTTTGCTTGCGGCCATGGTGATGCTCGCGGCTTCCGTGTCGTTGCGCTTCTTCCGGATGGGCGGCGTGCAGAAGATGGTTTTGAGTGGCGTGGGCGCAGGCTTTCTGCTCTACGTTCTGTCGAAAGTGACTGAAGATTTGAGCAAGGCTGAGTTGATGCATCCGATCGCTGCGGCGTGGTTGCCCGTGGTGGTGGGCGGCCTCACCGGCTTTTTGGCCTTGCTGTATCAGGAGGACGGATAGTGACGGCCGTCCACCGCGGGCCCGTGTCTCGTTTGACGCGGCGCACATTGGTGCGCGCGAACGGGTGTGGCTTGTCCATTCGCAGGTTCCTGCTTGCTGTCGCCGCCGTGGCATCGCTCGGTGGCGTGGTGGACGTTGCCGCCGTAACGCCGGCCTCCGCCCAGAGCTTCACCTACAATCCGCTGCCGCCGCGTGCGAAGCCGCCGAAGGCCGTCAACGACAACCAGATGCTGGTTCAGGCGACCGAGGTCGACTACGACTACAACAATTCGCGCGTCTCCGCGGTCGGTAACGTCCAGCTGTTCTACAACGGCACCAGCGTCGAGGCCGACAAGGTCATCTACGACCAGAAGACCAAGCGGCTCCATGCCGAAGGCAACATCCGCATGACGGATGCCGACGGCAAGATCACCTATGCGGAGATCCTGGACCTGTCCGACGACTACCGTGACGGTTTCGTCGATTCGCTGCGCGTCGATACGGCCGACCAGACCCGCATGGCGGCGAGCCGCTCCGATCGCTCCAGCGGCAACTACACGGTGTTCGAGAACGGCGTCTACACGGCCTGCGCGCCGTGCAAGGACGATCCGAAGAAGCCGCCGCTATGGCAGGTCAAGGGTGCGCGCATCATCCACGACCAGCAGGAGAAGATGCTGTATTTCGAGACGGCGCAGCTCGAATTCTTCGGCGTGCCCATCGCCTATATGCCCTATTTCTCGACGCCCGACCCGACCGTGAAGCGCAAGACCGGCTTCCTGATGCCGGGCTTCACGTCGAATACGCCGTTCGGCTACGGCGTCGAGGTTCCGTTCTACTGGGCGATCGCGCCCGACATGGACGCGACCTTCAGCCCGCGCATCACGTCCAAGCAGGGCGTGCTGTTCCAGGCCGAATTCCGCCAGCGCCTGATGGACGGCGCCTATCAGATCCGCGTCTACGGCATCGACCAGCTCGATCGGAGCGCGCTCGCCGGCCAGCCCGGCGACAAGCAATTCCGCGGCGCCGTCGACACCAAGGGTCAGTTCGCGCTGAACGACAAATGGGTCTGGGGTTGGGACGGCGTCCTGATGTCCGACTATTATTTCTTCTCGGACTATCGGTTGTCGCAATATCGCGATCCGCTCGGCTCGTTCCTGTATCTGCCGACGGATGCGCTCTCGCAGCTTTACCTGACCGGTGTCGGCAATCGCAGCTTCTTCGACGCGCGCACGATGTACTGGCTGAGCTACTCGGGCAACCAGAGCCAGGTGCCGGTCGTCTACCCCGTGATCGACTATTCGAACGTGCTGAACTATCCGGTCTTCGGCGGCGAGTTCAGCTACAAGACCAATTTCGTGAACCTGTCGCGTGACACTGCGGTGTTCGATCCGATCACGACGCTCGCCAACACCAACAGCCTGTGCACGACGGCATCGGCCGATCCGCTCGCGCGCACGCCGTCGCAATGCCTGATGCGCGGCTTCCCGGGCACCTACACCCGCCTGACGGCCGAAGCGCAATGGCGCAAATCCTTCACCGATCCGTTCGGTGAAATCTGGACGCCGTTCGCCATTCTCCGCGCCGATGCGATCAACTCCTCGGTCTCCAACCAGCCGGGCGTGTCGAACTATCTTCCTGTTGGCGACACCCAGGCGTTCCGCCTGATGCCGACCGTGGGCCTCGAATACCGCTATCCCTTCATCAACGTTCAGCCCTGGGGCTCGACCACCATCGAGCCGATCGCGCAGATCATCATTCGGCCGAACGAGACCTATGCCGGCAAGCTCCCGAACGAGGACGCGCAGAGCATGGTGTTCGACGCCTCGAACCTGTTCAGCGTCGACAAGTTCTCCGGTTACGACCGTGTCGAGGGCGGCGGCCGCGCCAATGTCGGCGTGCAGTCCACCACGCAGTTCGACAGGGGCGGCGCCATCAAGACGCTGTTCGGCCAGTCCTACCAGCTGTTCGGCATGAACTCCTTCGCGGTCCAGGACTCCATCAACACCGGCGTGGATTCCGGCCTGCAAAGGCCGCGCTCCGACTATGTGGCGAGCGCCGCCTATTCGCCCAACAGCACCTATACGTTCAGCGTTCGCTCGCGCATGGACGAGCAGACCTGGAACGTCCAGCGCTTCGAGGCGGAAGGCCGCGCCAACTTCAACCGCTGGTCCGTCAGCATGCTGTACGGCAATTACGCGGCGCAGCCGGAACTCGGCTATCTGACCCGCCGCGAGGGCATCCTGACGTCGGGCTCGATCAAGGTCGCGGCCAACTGGGTGGTCACGGGCTCGGCGCGCTGGGACCTGGAGGCCAACAAGATCAACCAGTATGTGCTCGGTGCCGGCTACGTCGACGATTGTTTTGTGCTCGGCTTGAACTATGTAACAGCGTATAGCTATTCCGCAGGCGCGACGCCGCCCGTGCTGAACCACGCGATCATGTTCCAGATCGGCCTGCGCACGCTGGCGAACACAGCGACGACCAGCAGTTCCGGCAGCGGTCTCCAGTGATTGGTTTGAAGGTGCCGGCCGCGTGTTCCCGATCGCAGGTTCACCGCGGCTGACATGCGAGCGACAAATATGACGATCCCATTGCCTGTCTTCCGCCTCTTCCTCCTCCTCACCGCCCTGCTCTTGGCCGGCACGCCGTCGCGCGCGCAGAACATCGTCGTGATGGTGAACGGCGATCCCATCACCGACTTCGACATTGACCAGCGCTCCAAGCTCGACCAGCTGACGACGCAGAAGACACCGGCCCGTCAGGAGGTCATCAACGAGCTGATCGACGACCGGGTGAAGATGAAGGAAGGCAAGAAATACGGGGTCGATCCCGGCGTCTCCGACATCAACCAGTCCTACGATGGCATGGCGCAGCGCATGCGCATCTCGCCGGACCAGCTCACCAAGTCGCTCGAGGTCAAGGGCGTCCGCCCCGAAACCCTGAAGAGCCGCATGAAGGCCGAGATGGTCTGGAGCAGCCTGGTGCGCGGCCGCTTCAAGGAAAAGCTGTTGGTCGGTGAGAAGGACGTCGCGCAGGCCGTGCAGGCCCAGACCGGCGACAAGCTGCAGATCGAGGGCACCGAATACAAGATGCAGCCGATCGTGCTGATCGTGCCGCGCGGATCGTCGCCGGCGTTCCTGGAGACGCGGCATAAGGAAGCCGAGCAATATCGCTCGCGCGTCGGAAGCTGCGAAGAAGCCAATTCGTTGTTCCGCTCCACGCCGAACGCCACCATCCGCGACATCGTCACCAAGACCACCGCTGAATTGCCCGAGGCGCTACGCAAGGTCCTCGACGACACGCCGATCGGCCACCTCACCGCCCCCGAGACGACCAAAGCGGGCATCGAGATGGTGGTGCTGTGCTCGCGCAAGCCGACCATGATCGACACGCCGAAGAAGCGCGAGGTCCGCGAGAAGATGTATCAGGAGAAGTACGAGAAGACCCAGAAGGCCTATCTCGAGGACCTCCGCAAGGCGGCGATGATCGAGTATCGCAACCGCTGATGGCCCAGCAGCCTACCAAGCCTCTCGCCCTGACGCTGGGAGAACCTGCCGGCATCGGCCCCGACATCACTATCGCAGCCTGGCTCAAGCGCCGCGAACTGGACCTGCCCGCCTTCTATCTCCTCGGCGACGAGGCGCTGATCGCGCGCCGCGCCAAAGCGCTCGGCGCCGACGTCAGGATCGCTTCGGTGAGCGCCGGCGAGGCCGGGGCCGCTTTCCCTGAGGCCCTGCCCGTGGTCGCGACCGGCGACGAGCCCGCGAGTGCCGAGCCCGGCAAGCCCGACGCATCGAGCGCGCCGGCCGCGCTCGCCTCGATCCGCCAGGCGGTCACTGATGTCCGCGACGGTCGCGCCGGCGCCGTCGTCACCAATCCGATCGCCAAGAGCGTGCTCTATCGCGCCGGCTTCCGCCATCCCGGCCATACCGAATTCCTCGCCGAGCTCGCCGCGGAAGACGGCCGCGTGCCGCAGCCGGTGATGATGCTGTGGTCGCCGCGGCTCGCCGTGGTGCCCGTGACCATCCACGTCTCCTTGCGCGACGCACTGGCCCAGCTCACCAGCGAGCTGATCGTCTCGACCGTGCGCATCGTCGCGACCGAACTCAAATCCCGCTTCGGCATCGCCATTCCGCGCATCGCGATCTCCGGCCTCAATCCGCACGCCGGCGAGGACGGCTCGCTCGGCCACGAGGAGCAGACCGTGATCGCGCCGGCGATCAAGACGTTGCGCAGCGACGGCATCGAGGCGAAGGGACCGCTCCCCGCCGACACCATGTTCCACGAAGCCGCGCGAAACAGCTACGACTGCGCCGTCTGCATGTACCACGACCAGGCGCTGATCCCGATCAAGACGGTGGCGTTCGACGACGCGGTCAACGTCACGCTCGGCCTGCCCTTCATCCGCACCTCGCCCGACCACGGCACCGCCTTCGACATCGCCGGGACCGGCAAGGCCAATCCGGCAAGCCTGATCGCCGCGTTGAGGCTTGCGAGCCGGATGGCGGCTGCGAAAACCCGATGAGCGCGATCGACGACCTCCCGCCGCTTCGCGAGGTCATTCGCCAGCACGCTTTGTCGGCCCGCAAATCGCTCGGCCAGAACTTCCTCCTCGACCTCAATCTCACCGCGCGCATCGCGCGTGCGGCGGCTCCGCTCGAGGACTCTACCATCATCGAGATCGGCCCCGGCCCGGGCGGATTGACGCGCGCCTTGCTCGCGCTCGGCGCCAGACGCGTCATCGCCATCGAGCATGACGAGCGCGCGATCCCTGCCTTGCAGGATATTTCCGCGCGCTATCCCGGCCGTCTCGAGATCGTGCATGGCGACGCCATGACCTTCGACCCGCGCCCGCTGCTGTCGGGCGAACGAGCAAAAATCGTCGCCAACCTGCCCTACAACATCGCGACCCACCTTCTCGTCGGCTGGCTCACCACCGAGCCCTGGCCGCCCTGGTACGACATGATGGTCCTGATGTTCCAGCGCGAGGTCGGCGAGCGCATCGTGGCGCGCGAGGACGACGAGGCCTATGGCCGGCTCGGCGTGCTCGCCAACTGGCGCTGCGAGACCAAGATCCTGTTCGACATTGGGCCGTCCGCCTTCGTGCCGCCGCCGAAGGTCACCTCTTCCGTCGTGCGACTGATCCCGCGCGAAACGCCTCTCGCCTGCGATCGCAAGCTGCTCGAACAGGTCGCCGCCGCCGCCTTCGGCCAGCGCCGCAAGATGCTACGGCAAAGCCTGAAGGCGCTGGGCGCCGATCCCGCACGGCTCGCCGCAGCTGCCGGCGTCGACGCGACGCGGCGCGCGGAGACCGTTCCGATTTCCGGCTTTGTTGCCATGGCCCGTGAATTGGCCAATATACGCAGCGAAACAGAGAGATAATTTCGGAGGAAGAAATATGGCGTTGATGCGTCGGCAGTCCCTTGTCAAGTTCGATGCGCCGCTGTGCGAGACCATCGTCGACACGCCGAAGCCGCAAGGAAGCGAGGTGCTGGTGCGCATCGAGCGCTGCGGCCTCTGCCACTCCGATCTGCACATACAGGACGGCTACGCCGATCTCGGCGGCGGCAAGAAGCTCGACACCACGCGCGGCATGACGCTGCCCTTCACGCTCGGCCACGAGATCGCGGGCGTGGTCGACGAAGTCGGCCCCGACGTATTCGCCGGTCTCGTCGGCAGCAAGAAGGCGGTGTTTCCGTGGATCGGTTGCGGCCAGTGCCGCGACTGCGCCAATGGCGACGAGAACCTCTGCGCCAGGCAGCGCTTTCTAGGCGTCTCCATCGACGGCGGCTTCGCCACCCACGTGCTGGTGCCCGACTCGAAATATCTGCTCGACTACGATCCCCTGCCCGTCAACCAGGCCGCGACGCTGATGTGCTCCGGCGTCACCGCCTATGGCGCGCTCAAGCGCCTCGTCGACCGGCCGCGGCAGCGCAATCTCCTGCTGATCGGCCTCGGCGGCGTCGGCATGATGGGCCTTTCCTTCGCGGCGGCCATGTTCAACCAGCCGATCACGGTCGCCGATCTCAGCGGTGCCGCGCGCGAGACCGCGCTGAAGAACGGCGCGGCGGTGGCCTACGATCCGGCCGAGCCCGACGTGATCAAGCGCATCCTCAAGGAAACCGATGGCGGCTTCGACGAGATCGTCGATTTCGCGGGCAATGAAAAGTCCATGGCTTTCGCGGTCGCGGTCGCCGCGCGCGGCGGCAAGATCGTGGTCTCCGGCCTGATGGGCGGCCAGTTCACGCTGCCGATGGTGCAATGGGTCTACAAGCGCATGACCATCGAGGGCTTCATGGTCGGCACGCTCACCGAGGCTCACGAGCTGATGGCGCTCGCCCGCGCCGGCAAGATCAAGCCGACACCGATGCGCGAGGAGCCGATGGGCGACGTCCAGACCTGGATCGACGAGCTTCGCGCCGGCAAGGTCGTCGGCCGCATCGTGCTCAAGAACTAGCGCCGTAGAAGATCGACGAACGCAGGGCGGCGGAATCCATTTCTCACCGCCCGCTTCGTGGACGGAGATTAACTCGAAATTGACGCAAGGCGGGGTTCCGAATTGGGGAACCCGCTCCCTGCGGATTATGGTCCTCGCCAACTCTCTTTTGGAATTCTGGCAAGACCATGCAGACCATCCGCCGCTTCCTCGCCGACGAGTCCGGCGCCACCGCGATCGAGTACGGCCTGATCGCCGCCGGCATCGCGCTCGCGATCATCGCCGTCGTCAACAATCTCGGCGCGACGCTGAACAAAAAGTTCACCTCGATCAGCAGCTCGCTGAAGTAGCGCGGGCACGCTCGTTAATACACGGCATTCGTCTGTCCCGCGGAACGGCAACGGCCGCGCCGCGTTGGCAGCCATGTCCATTCGCTGCACCGTCGAGAACGCATTCTTCATCGCCTGGAGCTTCCTGGAGCAGAGCGGAGAGCTCGGCTCTCCGGACGAGACGGCGAACGTCCTGCTCGACGCCATCGAGGCCCAGCTCAGGACCGGTGAACGCCGGCAACTGATGCTCGCCAACAGGGCGATCGATGCCTATCGCGCCCACGCGGAAAAAAGCCGGCCCGCGCATGATTGCGAAGCACGCTTCGGGTGACGAACATCCTCGCCGCCCTCGGGCCCGCCGGCCCGGCGGCGTTTGAGGTATAGGCCGGCGGTCCGTCGGGCAGAGCGCACGGGCTGCGGCGCCCCGCATCGGGGACGCTACGCCGATCCGCGCCCCTGTTGTGTGCACTCCTGCACAGAGTTCGTGAAGTTGAAGGCCGCCGGGTTCGGCAGCGCCATTTGCCTCGCGTAACATGCGCCTCGCCAGCGATTTCCGTAATTCCGCAGACCGGAGGCCAATTTTTCAACGCTTGGAAAACGCCTTGTGTGCACTTTGGAACCGTCGGCTCCGTCGCGGAAACGTAGGGTTCTGGCCGGTGCCGATTCCCGGCCAGAGCAACACATGTGACCGGTCGGCCCCAGAACGATCTTCTCCAGCGGCTCAGCCGCCCGGATTTCGAACTGCTTGCGCCGCACCTCCAGCCGGTCGAACTCGAGGCGAGCCACATCCTGCATCACGCGGGCGACGAGGTCACGGCGGTGCATTTTCCCTGCCGCTCGACACTCGTGTCGTTCGCCGTGCCGGTCGAGGACGATCGCGAGGTCGAAAGCCTGCTGGTCGGACGCGAGGGCGCGGTGGGCATTGCCGCCGGCCGCAGCGCCTCGCTGGCCTATTCGCGCATCGTCGTGAAGCTGGGCGGCACCCTGATGCGGCTGCCGCCGCGCGCGCTCGAGCAGGCCCAGCAGAGGTCGGCCACGCTCCAGCAGGTGTTCTCGCGCTACGCCGACTGCCAGTTCGCTCAGCTGCTTCAGACCGCGGCCTGCAATGCCGCGCATTCGATCGAGCAGCGCGCTGCCAAGTGGATCATGTCGGCGCAGGAGCACGTCGGCGGCCCCGAGATCCCTCTCACCCACGAGCAGCTTGCCGGCATGCTCGGCGTCTCCCGCAGCTATGCCAGCCGCGTCATCCAGATGTTCAAGGCGAGGCGGATCCTCGCGACACGCCGTGGCGCCATCCTGATCCTCGACGCGCCGGCGCTCGAAGCCAGAGCCTGCCGTTGCAACGATTGGGTGAAGAAGCATTTCGACGAAGTGCTCGGCGCGCGGCATCTGCCAGCGGCTGACATATTGCGGCCTCACGCGCGCGGCGGCGACTGACGCTTGAGATGCAGATAGGTCGGACTGAAGCTTCCGAGCCGCTGCAGTTCGCGCCATTTCAGCACGATCAGCTCGCTGTCGCGCAAGTCCATGGTCCCGCTCCGCCTGAGGTCAGCGAGCGTCCGGTTCACCGTCGCGATCGCCATGCCCAGCGTCTCGCCGAGCTGCGCCAGGCTGATCGGCAGGCGGCAGCGATTGCCGCGAACGAGTTGCGCGGCCCGCGCGCGGTAGAACAGCTCGCAGAACAGGTGTGCCATGCGCGTGTGCATCGGCCGGGCGCTGTTGTTGGTGATGGCCTCGCGAAAAATAGCCGCATCGAGCAGCGTCTCGCGCCAGACCGAGAGCGCGAAGGTCGGTCGTCGCCGGAAGGCAATGAACAATTCGCGATGCGGGATGAAGGCCACCGAGGCGGGCCCGAGGGCGCAGAGGCCATGGTCCATCTGGTCGATGAACAAGCCCTGGGAGTCCGGCAAGTCGCCGGACAGATGGAACGCGAGATATTGCCGCCGGCCGCTGTCGAGCAGATGGTAGCGCGCGATCATGCCGGAGACGACCAGCGCCGAATGCTCGGGTTCGTCACCCTGACGGATGAAATCCTCGTTCGGCGCGAACTCGCGCTGCACAAAGGTCAGCCCGCGAATTTCAGCGACATCTTCCTGTGCGAGCGCGGTGTGCTCGCCCAGGTTCCGGATCAGCACGTCATGGGCTTTTTCCATGTGTCCCGTTCCACGTATCCCGCCAAAAATCCTGCCGCTTCGATCAAATGATACATCTGTCCCATATCCAGCGGACTAGAACGCTGGTCGGAAGCACAGGTTGCTACCGGTCTGCGACATTACTTGGTCGCAGCCCACCGTCCCTCGATCGCGGACTGCACCCGCCATTCGCATGAGCTCTACGACGATCCTGAAGCGCATTCGCCACCTGTTCGCACCGGATTCGGGCGAGCACCTGGACAGTATCAGCCGTGCCTTCCTGCAGGGCAGGTTGAAGGAGCCGGCGCAGCCGATGTCGGATCAGGAGCTTGCGCGCGCCGTCCGCGAGTTCCAGGCGGTTCCCGTCTCCGATTGGACCATCGCAAAACTCTCCCAACGCCTGCTCGACCCGGCGATGCCGCGTGACGAGTGAAACACCTCCTCTTGTCCATGCCGCACCCGAAGTTCATCGCTCATCTCCAGGCGATTGAAGGCCTCTCAGAAGACGAACGCCGCCAGATCGCTGGCCTGCCGTCCACGCTCCGTCAGGTTTCGGACGGCGAGATCGTGCTGCGCCAGGGTGAAGATGCCTCGCGCTGCGTTTTCGTCGTCATCGGCTTTCTCTACCAGGCTCGCATCGTCGGCGATCGCAGCCAAATCCTCGCCTTCCACGTTCCGGGCGACATGCCGTGCCTGCACACGCTGCTGGTCTCGCCGATGGATGCGGACCTCGTCGGTCTTGGCCCCACCATCGTCGGCTACGTCGCACACAGCCAACTCAAGCAGCTGCTCGACGGCTCCATTCACCTGACCCGCGCGTTCTGGCGCGAAACGCTGATCGATGCGGCGATCTCGCGACAATGGATCGCGCGCCTCGGTGCACAGGCGGCACTGCCGAAGGTAGCGCATCTGATCTGCGAGCTCGCCGCAAGGCTGGAGGTCGTGGGCCTCGTCAAGAACCGCCGCTTCCAGATGCCGATGACGCAGCGGCATGTCGCCGATGCCTGCGGATTGTCGATCGTCCACGTCAACCGCACCATCCAGGAGCTGAGAGGGCGCCGATTGATTGCCTGGGAGGGAAGCGAGATCGAGCTGTTGCAACCCGACGAACTCCGCGCGCTCGCGGATTTCACGCCGGATTATCTGACCTGAGCGCGACGGGCAAGTTGGGGGACGCGCCGGCGCTCCAACGAGGCAAGCCCGGTCGGCCTGCGTCCGGGACACGAGATGGAGGGATAGCGCACGCTGTCTCCACGCGGTCATTGCGAGCGCAGCGAAGCAATCCAGAATGCCGCCGCGGAAAGATTCTGGATTGCTTCGCTTCGCTCGCAATGACGAGGAGGCCGCGGTCCTGCCCCAAGCCCTCTCGCCGCACAAGGCCTGCACCGCGACCGGAGGCAATAGTGCATCGCTCCCGGGGAGAGCACGAAGGACACCGTTAAAACCATCCACGCAGGGAAGGCCGGGCGATCGGCCACCCCATCGGTCCACCCCGTCTGCATTCCTGTAGCGCACGGACCAACGGGTGCCGCCGGCGCCCGGCCTTCCCTGCGCCCTTTGGCCTCCATTGGGCGATGAACGGCGGCAAGGCTCGGGCAGAATCTGCCGCGGGAACGTGCAGGCATGCGCCTCGCCTGCGAATACATAACGCAGCCTATCCGCGTCATGGCCGGGCTTGTCCCGGCCATCCACCCCTTGCCGCGCAGCACGAAGGACGTGGATGCCCGGCACAAGCCCGGGCATGACGGCCTGTACAAATGCCGCACCGCTTTTCGCCGGGGCGTGGGACTGCTAGGCTGACGCCATTATTTTGGGGAATTTTGATGCGCGCGAGGATTTTCAGTCGCGTCCCGGGGCTGGCGACGCTGGTCGCAGCCCTGCTCGTCGTCGCCACGCTACCTGCATCGGCCGAGAAGCGCATCGCGCTCGTGGTCGGCAACTCCGCCTACAAGAACATCACGCCGCTCGATAATCCATCAAAGGACGCGAGCCTGATGGCGGAGACGCTTGGCTTGCTCGGCTTCACGCTGGTCGGAGGCCGCGCCCAGCTCGATCTCGACAAGGGCGCGATGGACCTGGCGGTGCAGAGCTTTGGCCGGCAGGTGCAGGGCGCCGACGTCGCGCTGTTCTATTATGCCGGCCACGGCGTGCAGGTCTCGGGCGCCAACTATCTCGTGCCGGTCGGCGCCAATCCGACGCGCGAGGCCGACGTCGACTTCCAGATGACCGACGTCAACCTCGTGCTGCGCCAGATGCAGGGATCCGGCACGCGCCTCAACCTCGTGATCCTGGACGCCTGCCGCAACAACCCCTTCGGCTCGCGCGGCCTGCGCGCCTCCGATGGCGGTCTCGCGCAGATGCGCGCGCCCGAGGGCACGCTGATCTCCTACGCAACGCAACCCGGCAACGTCGCCCAGGACGGAAGCGACGGCCACAGCCCCTACACAAAAGCATTGGCCGCGACGGTCCGGACCGCGGGCCTCGACGTGTTCCAGACCTTCAACCAGGTCGGCCTCGCGGTGAAGCGCGCCACCTCCGGCGCGCAGCAGCCCTGGGTGTCGTCCTCGCCGATCGACGGCACTTTCTATTTCGTACCCCCGACGCAAACCGCCCCGCCGCAGGTCGCAGCGATGCAGCCTGATCCGTTGCCGGCGGATCGGCTGCGCGCCGATCCGGACCGCGTCCCGTTGCGCGATGCCGTCCTGCTGAGCGAACTCAGCGAGCGGCTCTACGAGCTCAATTTCGATCCTGACAGCCCTGACGGAATGACCCGCGCGATCACAAAGCTGCAGCAGCGGATTTCCATGGCGCCGACGGGCGAAGCCACCGAAGGCCTGCTGCTGCGGATGCGCAAGATGGAGGACCTGAAGCCATGGGGCTCGATCGTCTACGGCCCCGACGGCAGCAAATGGGGCATATCCTGGAACCACGCCTCGCGGCGCGCGGCGGTGGCGGATGCGCGCGGCAATTGCGCCGGCGCCAAATGTCCGATCGAGCTGTCCTTCTATGGCAACCGCTGCGGCGCGTTCGCGATCTCCGACAAATCCTGGTCGCTGGTCCAGCGCGACAACGTGCAGCGCGCGAAAGACGCCGCGCTTGACGAATGCGGCAAGGCTGGCAAAGCTTGCCGCATTATCGGTTCCGTCTGTGCCGACGGTTCCGGCCGCTGATACGATTTTCATTTTGGATTTTTACGCATGCGCAATGCCATCATCCCCGCGATTGCCCTCGCCTTCTTCCTGTCCGCCACCATCGCTCCACCGTCCGCCGTCGCACAATCCGGCAGCGCCGGCGGCTCGATCGGCAATGACGAGAAGTCGCTGTCCGGCTCGCGATCGGACCGTTCCGCCGAGCCGGCGCCCTCGGCGCGTCGCAGCAAGCCGGCCGAGGAGCCGCGCAGCTCCTCGCGACGCGGCGGTGGGGGTAGTGGCGGCGGGAGTTTCGACGGCGCCTGGATGGTCGTCAGCGTCGGCTGCGGCGGCACCACGTCCGGCGCGGTCGTGGTTTCCTCAGGCAAGGTCATAGGCCAAGGCGTCACGGGTACCGTCAGCGCAACCGGCGCGGTCAGCACGTTCGGTCAAGGCGATGGTGTGACCTTCACCGGCTCCGGCCGCCTCGGTGGCCGCAGCGGCTCCGGATCATTCCGCCGCTCAGACGGCTGCGGCGGAACCTGGACCTCAAGCAAGCAATAGCGGCGAAAAAGTCTGATCCCGCGGCGGAACGAACGCCGCGCAGGCCCGATTCAGGCCACATCCTCTCCGGATTTGCGGCTCATTGCCACCCAAGTCTTTGACGACAAAGGGAAGGTAACGAGTTGCGTCATGCGTAATCGGGAGACCAGGATGGGCAACCGCACCGCAAAATTCTTATCTGTCCTCGTAGGCAGCATCATTGCCGGCGCGCCACTTGCCGCCGTGTCGCAGAATGCATCGACGCCACCGAGCACGGCAAATGCCGCGAGCGACTGCCTTGGCTCGCCAAAGGGCGCCGCCCCGCAAGGCCAGCATTGGCATTATCGCCTTGAGCGCGCGACCAAGCGGCAGTGCTGGTATCTGCGCGCCGAAGGCGGCAAGGCCACTCAAACCGCCCAAGCTGCGCCGGATACGCCTGCAGCGGATTCAGCCGTGCCGCAGCAGCACTCGGTCCAGGACGCGCGCGCCGAATATCTGACGCCGCAGAGCATCGTCACTGTGAAGACGCCTGCACAGGCGGGACCGGCGCCAACGCAACAGGCCACGAGCCCCTCCGCTGACGTCAACGCTCAGCAGCCCGCCGTCGCCGGGCGCTGGCCCGACGCCACCACGGCGTCCGCCGCGCCCACAGAGCAGCCATCGCCTGCACCTGTGGCGGCCGCTGCGCAGCCGACGACCACGAAGCCGGCGAAGTCCCCTGCTCCGATGGCTCTGGCCGCGGCCGACAGCACCGCCGACAAGCAGACCGGCTCGCTCCAGATGCTGCTGCTCGTGATCGGCGGCGCGCTGACGCTTGCCGGCATCCTCGCCAGCGTCGTCTACCGCTTCGCCGGTGGACGCATCCGCGTCCAGGCCGCCGACCAGCGCCGCGTCAACTGGGACAATTTTGAGCCGCACGATCGCGACGATAGCCGTGCGCCCTGGCTCAACGCAGCGCCGGCCGGCGCGCCGCACGCTCGGCAGCCGCGCCCGGTGGATTTCGATGCCGTGCGTCCGCAGGCATCCCAGCTCAAGACCGCGCAGCTCGCCGCGATCGATCGCGAGATTGATGTGATCGACAAGCGCGTCCCGCAAGCGCAGCTCGACGACGCCGATATCTTCAACGGAGAATTCCAGATCGAGGCGGCGCCGCGGCTCGCGGCCAACGAGGTCGATGACGAAGAGCTGGCCGGTCGCGATGACGATGCGGGTGTCGAGGGCGCCATCGACATCGACGTGATCACGACGATGCTGGAACGGCTCGCGAAGGACGGGCCGCGGCTGACGCAGCCTAACCCTGAAGCTGACCTTGCAGACCTCGCACGAAGCCCACGAGGCCGGTCTGCCGCTCGCGCTTGAGGCGTTCGGCCTTCAGGATCGACTGCACCTCGGCGAAGGCCTCGTCGACGTCATGGTTGATGACGATGTAGTCGTACTCCGCCCAGTGGCTCATCTCGTGGCTGGCGCGGCTCATGCGCTTGCGGATCACCTCGTCGGAATCCTGCGCGCGCGAATGCAGCCGCTTCTCGAGATCGGCGGCCGAGGGCGGCAGGATGAATACACTGACGACGTCTGCGCGCGCCTTCTCTCGGAGCTGCTGCGTGCCCTGCCAGTCGATGTCGAACAGCACGTCCTGCCCGGCTGACAGCGCAGCCTCAACCGGCGCACGCGGCGTGCCGTAACTGTTGTCAAACACGGTCGCCCATTCCAGCAGCTGGTCAGCCTTCACCATCGCGCCGAAGGTGGCCTTGTCGACGAACGAATAATCCCTGCCGTCGACCTCGCCCGGCCGCATCGCCCGCGTGGTCGCCGACACCGACATTCGAAGGCCGGGCATACGGTCGATCAACATGCGCGACAGCGTGGTCTTGCCCGCGCCCGACGGCGAGGACAGCACGAACATCAATCCGCGCCGCTCGACACCATCAGTTCCGTGACCGCCAATCGTCATCGATCACTCCAGATTCTGGACCTGCTCGCGGAACTGCTCGACCACGTTCTTCATGGCGAGCCCCGTATTGGTCAGCTCGATGTCGTTCGACTTCGAGCAACAGGTGTTGACCTCGCGGTGAAACTCCTGCGCCAGGAAGTCGAGTTTGCGTCCGACCGGGCCGCCCTTGCCGATCAGCTCGCGCGCCTGCGCGATGTGCGAGGCGATGCGGTCGAGCTCCTCGCGGATATCGGCCCTGGTCGCAATCAGGATCGCTTCCTGCATCAGGCGGTCGGAATCGAAACGGTCGGAGGTGTCGAGGAGGCTCGCGATCTGCTCGGCGAGCCTGGCCTTGATCGCCTCGGGCTTGCGGCCGGGCGCTGCCTCCGCCTTCTTCGCCAGTTGCTCGACCTCGTCGACGCGCTGTATCAGGATCTGCCCGAGCGAGGTCCCCTCGCGCTTGCGCATCTCGACAAGTTCGGCGAGCGCCTTGTCGAAGGCGTCCGCGGCGGCGGCGCGCGCGGCCTTGTCTTCTTCCTCGTCGCCCTCGGGCTCGGCAACCTCAATGACACCCTTGATGGCCAAAAGCCCGTCGACGCTCGGCGCGACCGCGTCGACCTTGCCGGCGATCACGGCGGCGGCTTTGAGGACGGCGTTGAGCACGTCCTCGTTGACACGGACGCTGGTGGCCGCATTGGCGCGTTTGACGGTCAGATTGGCGTAGACGGTGCCTCGCGAGAGCAGCTCGGCGGCGCGCTTCTTGGCATGAGCCTCGAGTTCGTCGAACCCCTGCGGCAGCCGCACCCGCAAGTCAAAGCCCTTGGCGTTGACC
This sequence comes from Bradyrhizobium sp. 76, assembly GCF_023073025.1. NCBI lineage: Bacteria > Pseudomonadati > Pseudomonadota > Alphaproteobacteria > Hyphomicrobiales > Nitrobacteraceae > Bradyrhizobium > Bradyrhizobium sp. 76. Next base: position 679,556 of record NZ_JADPIS010000149.1, on the reverse strand, counting down.
GACTTCAATTCCCATTCGAACGTATACGGCCCGCTCGCGCCGTGGCTTCGGGCAAAGCCGGTCATGGACGACAACGCCATCAGGTCAATTTCTCCAGAAGCACGGGATTCGCGCGGCCATCAAGCCACGCGAATCTTAAGACTATTTTGCAGGAAAAGGTAATCCGCAAAGTCCCGCGGGGCAGGTCTGCGCGCAGGCCTAGCGCTGCACCACCGGGGGCGAGGCCTGCACCGCGCCTTGCCGGGCCGGCGGCGGACCCGCGGGGCGAGCGGCCGGCGGCTTTTTCTGCTGGTTGGGGCGCGCCGGCGTCGTCGCCGTCGGCGTATCGGCGGCACCGGGCGCGGCGGCGGCCGGCGCCTGCGCGTCCTCGGCCGGCTCGACCGTGTCGTTCTGGATCTGCTTTTCCATCGCGCGGAGTTTCGCGACGTTCTTCTGGTGCGCGTCGTAGGTCTCGGTGAAGGAATGCCCGCCGGTGCCGTCCGCGACGAAATAGAGGTCACGGGTGCGGGCCGGGTTGGCGGCGGCCTCGAGCGAGGCGCGGCCGGGATTGGAGATCGGGCCCGGCGGCAGACCCTCGATGACGTAGGTGTTGTAGGGCGAGGGCTGCGTGATCTCGCTGCGCTTGATCGGACGGCCGAGCGTGCCCTTGCCGCCGACGAGGCCATAGATGATCGTGGGATCGGACTGCAGCTTGATCCTCTGCTTCAGGCGATTGACGAACACCGCGGCGACGCGGCTGCGCTCGTCCGGCTTGCCGGTCTCCTTCTCCACGATCGAGGCCAGCGTCACCAGTTGCTCCGGACTCTTGACCGGAATGTCCTGATTGCGGCGCTCCCAGATCTCGGTCAGCACGCGCTTGTGCGCCTGCTGCATGCGCTGGATCACCTGATCGCGCGGGGTGCCGCGCGGGAACTTGTAGGTCTCGGGCAGCAGCGTGCCTTCGCGCGGCAGCTCACGCACGCTGCCGGTGAAGATGTCGTTGTCGGACAGGCGCGCCACGATCTGCTCGGAGGTCAGCCCTTCCGGAATCGTCACGGCATGCTGCACCACCTTGCCCTCGACGATGGTGGCAATGACGTCGCGCAAGGATGCGTTTTTCTGGAACGAGTATTCACCGGGCTTGAGGTCCGAACTCGCCTTCAACGCAGCGACGCTGGCAATGAACGCCCACGGATTGACGTCGGTCACGCCTTCCCGGTTCAGCGTCTCGGCGATGTCGCGCTTGCCGGCGCGCTGCGGGATGTTGACGATCTTGTCTTCCTTCAGCGGTCCCGGCGCCTCGAGCACCTGTCGGCCGTAATAGTACACGCCGCCCGCACCGATCATCGCAATCAGCAGCAGGGTGATGATGGCGTTGCCGACGATCACGAAGGGATTGCGCGCGCGGTCCGATCGCTTCGGCGGCGGCGGGACCTGCTCGGGCTCGAGCGCTGCCCGCGGACTCCGGGGCGAAATGGGCGGCCTTTCACTCATCGAAGCAACCTGAATCCTGCCGGTTCAAATGCGACCCGACAATCGCTTGTCTGGCCAAGTACACGCGCCCACTTGTATGACTATCGCCGAATACGGCAAAACGGTGGATTCGTCGCAAACACAAACTATTGGACCGGACGCCGGAAGATCACCGACGCGTTGGTACCGCCAAAACCGAAAGAATTCGACAACGCGACGTTGACCTCGCGCTGCTTCGCCTTGTGCGGCACGAGATCGATCGCAGTCTCGACCGACGGATTGTCCAGGTTGATGGTCGGCGGCACGACATTATCGCGAATCGCGAGAATGGCGAAGATCGCCTCGATCGCGCCGGCCGCACCCAGGAGATGACCGGTCGACGACTTGGTCGAGGACATCGCGACCTTGGAAGCGGCATTGCCGAGCAGACGTTCGACTGCACCGAGCTCGATCTCGTCCCCGAGCGGCGTCGAGGTGCCGTGCGCATTGATGTAGTCGAGATCGGAAGCGGTGAGACCGGCGCGCTTGAGCGCAGCCGCCATGCTGCGGAAGCCGCCGTCGCCGTCGGGTGACGGCGAGGTGATGTGATAGGCATCGCCTGAGAGACCGTAGCCGATCACCTCGGCATAGATCTTCGCGCCGCGGCGCTTGGCGTGTTCGAGCTCTTCCAGGACCAGAACGCCGGCGCCCTCGCCCATCACGAAGCCGTCCCGGTCCTTGTCGTAGGGACGCGAGGCCTTCTCAGGCGTTTCGTTGAAGGCTGTCGAGAGCGCACGCGCGGCGTTGAAGCCGGCAATGCCGATGCGGCCGATCGGCGATTCCGCGCCGCCGGCAACCATGACGTCGGCATCCCCGAGCGCGATCAGACGGGCAGCGTCGCCGACCGCGTGAGCGCCGGTCGAGCAGGCCGTGACCACCGAATGGTTCGGCCCCTTCAGCCCATGCTTGATCGAGACATAGCCGGAGGCGAGATTGATCAGGCGGCCCGGAATGAAGAACGGCGAGACCCGGCGCGGCCCGCGTTCCTTCAGCAGGATCGCAGTTTCTGCAATGCCGTTGAGGCCGCCGATGCCGGACCCAATCATGGTGCCGGTGGCGCATTTGTCCTCTTCGGTCTCGGGATGCCAGTTGGCATCGTCGAGCGCCTGGCCGGCTGCGGCCATGCCGAAGATGATGAAGTCGTCGACCTTGCGCTGGTCCTTCGGCTCCATCCAGATCTCGGGATTGAAAGTGTCGTTGGTGCCGTCGCCGCGCACGACCGTGCAGCCGATCTTGGTCTGAAGATCGGAGACATCGAAGCTCTCGATTTTGCGTGCGCCACTTTGGCCGTCGAGGATGCGTTTCCAGGTCGGCTCGACACCGCAGCCGAGTGGCGAAACCATGCCAAGACCCGTGACGACAACCCGCCTCATATCCGAAAACTCCGCATCGAAACATTCACGGCCAATAACAAGAAACCGGCTGACCGCTGTTGGGCGGTCCGTCCGGTTTCAATGTTGTCCCCGCGAAAATGAAGAGCCTTAGCTCTTCGCGTTCTTCTCGAGAAACTTGGTGGCGTCGCCGACGGTGAGAATCGTTTCCGCGGCATCGTCCGGAATCTCGCAACCGAATTCCTCTTCGAACGCCATCACCAGCTCGACGGTGTCCAGACTGTCGGCGCCGAGGTCGTCGATGAAGCTCGCAGCATCGACAACCTTCTCGGGTTCAACACCAAGGTGTTCGACCACGATCTTCTTAACCCGCTCGCCAATCTCACTCATTGCATAACCTCGTGTTGTTCCCTGTAGACCCGACCCCCCGGGACGATACGAGCCGTCGTGGTCGTTGACTGCCTTCGCTTACGAACTTTGATTGGCCCCATCCTAACCGATGCAGGCCCGGCGAATGACGGCCAAGGCTCCGCATCGCCAATATACAGGGTTTCAAAAACCTGCAATGGCGTTCTTTGCCCATCCGTTGAAGGTCCGGTTATCATACTTCAATTGCGTTGACTACAAGCCTCATTTCGCTCCGGAAACGGCCGTTTGCCGCATTCCGCGCCGCCAAGGGGGCGGTGCGGCATGATGCGTCAGATCATGGCCATGCCGCCGTTGACGTGGATGGTTTGGCCGGTGACATAGGCCGCTTCGTTCGAACTCAGATAGACGGCGGCCGCCGCGATGTCCTCGGGCGTGCCCAGGCGATTGGCCGGAACCTTGGTCAGAATCGTTTCGCGCTGCTTGTCGTTGAGCGCATCGGTCATCGGCGTCTTGATGAAGCCGGGAGCGATACAATTCGCGGTGACGCCGCGCTTGGCGTATTCGGCACCCAACGTCTTGATCATGCCGATCAGGCCCGCCTTCGACGCGGTATAATTGCCCTGCCCCGGGTTGCCGGTGACGCCGACCACCGAGGTGATGGCGATGATGCGGCCGAAGCGCTTGCGCATCATCAATTTGGTGGCCGCTCGGGCAAGCCGGAAGGTCGAGGTCAAATTGATGTTGATGACCTCCTCCCAGTCCTCGTCACGGAGCTGCACGAAGAGATTGTCGCGCGTGATGCCGGCATTAGCGACGAGGATGTCGACCTGTCCCATCGCCGCCTCCGCAGCGGGCACCAGCGCCTCGACCTCGTCGGCCTTGGAGAGATTGCAGGGCAGCACATGGGTGCGCTCGCCGAGCTTGCCGGCAAGCTCATCCAGCACTTCCTTGCGCGTCCCCGATATCGCGACGGTGGCGCCCTGCGCGTGCAGCGCCTGCGCGATCGCGCCGCCGATGCCGCCGGTTGCACCGGTGACGAGCGCCTTTTTGCCAGTCAGATCGAACATCGATAACTCCTCCAAAGCACGATCCGGAAAAATGCGCAGCGGTTCTCCGAAAGGATCGTGCGTCAACTAAAGAACTCGATCGCGACGACGAATCATCGCGCCTCAGGCCTGCTTCGCAGCGGCCAATGCATCCTTGGCGGCAGCAATGTCGTTGGGACCACCGACCGCAACGCCAACGGCACCGTCCGCAATACGCTTGACGAGACCGGTCAGCACCTTGCCGGCACCGATCTCGAAGAAACGGGTGACGCCCTGCCCCGCCATATAGGCCACCGACTCGCGCCAGCGCACGGTGCCCGTGACCTGCTCGACCAGGCGGCGGCGGATCTCGTCGGGATCGGTGATCGCGCTCGCCAGCACGTTCGACACCAGCGGGGCCGCCGGCGCCTTGATCGTGACCCCGGCCAGCGCCTCCGCCATCGCATCGGCGGCCGGCTGCATCAGCTTGCAATGGAACGGTGCGGACACCGGCAGCAACATTGCGCGCCTGGCGCCCTTGGTTTTGGCGATCTCGACGGCGCGATCGACCGCGGCCTTGTCGCCGGAGACGACCACTTGTCCGCCGCCATTGTCATTGGCTGAATGGCAGACCTGCCCCTGCGCGGCCTCGTCCGCCACCGCCACGGCTGCCTCGTAGTCCAGACCGAGCAGAGCGGCCATCGCACCGACTCCGACCGGCACGGCTTTTTGCATTGCGAGACCGCGGATGCGAAGCAGCCGCGCGGTGTCGGAAATCGTCAGGCTGCCGGCCGCGGCCAGCGCCGAATATTCACCGAGCGAGTGGCCGGCGACGAAGGCGGCATCCCGCTCCACGGAAAACCCGGCTTCGGCCTCCAGCACGCGCAGGGTGGCGACAGACACCGCCATCAGGGCCGGCTGAGCGTTTTGAGTGAGCTGGAGGGTTTCGGCCGGACCATCCCAGATGGTCGCCGTCAGCTTCTCCCCCAGCGCGGCATCGACCTCGTCGAACACGGCGCGCGCCACCGGAAAGGCATCCGCCAGCGCCTTGCCCATGCCGACCGCCTGGGAACCCTGCCCCGGAAATGTGAATGCTGCCGTCATCGGCGCTCCCTGCTTGTCGGGCGTGATCTCTGCGAGAACCGGCAGCCGATTACGCACGGCCGTAGGCCATGGTTCCGGATCATGCTCCAAAGGGGGCCGTAGACACTGTCCGGGGCTGGAATGTCAAGCCAAGATAGGAACTTCGATCGCCCTTCAACTGATGAGGCGGGTCCCTAAAATCCGCCGGCCGTCTGGTTGGCGTCGACCTCTGACCCCGCCTGCGCGCGGCGCGCGCTGTTGACCAGTTGCCCCGGGCGATCATCTCGGTTCGGCTTCGCGGTCGCAAGCCGCAGCACGGCCGCGTAACTCGGTTGCACCTCCATGCGGGCCGCATGCCGGCTCTGGCTCAGCAGGCGATGCACCTTGGGCAGATTGTAGCAGGGCACATAGAACAAGAGATGATGTTCGAGGTGGTAGTTCACGTAATACGGCGCGATGAACAGACGCTCGAGGAAATTGGCGTAGGTGGTGCGGGTATTGCGCAAGGGATCGCTGCTGTCGGGCACGACTGCGTGCTCGGCGATGTTGCGGATACGGGTGATCACCATCATCCAGGTCAGGAGCGGCACCAGCCATAGCAGCGGATAGGCCCACCACACGCCGGCCGCCGTGAGCGCTGCGAACATCGCGCCATTGACCAGACATTGCGGGCCGAGCTGCTCCCAAAAATGCGCCGCGCGCTGTCGCAACGGCCAGTCCTTCGGCCCCAGCGCATTGAGCAACTGCGCCTTGCGCTGCTGGTAGCCGGTCTGCCCGGTGATGTCGCGAATGAACTTGCGGCGATAGCTCAGCTTCGTGATCGGAAATGGTGCCGACAGCACGAGATCGGGATCGTCCTCCTGCTGCGTGCGCGCATGATGCTGAAGGTGATAGCGCCGATAGCTGCGCGTCTCCGCAAACAGAGGATAGGCGCAGAACCACTGGCTCATGGTCAGATTGGTTTTCTCGTCGGCGGACAGGCAGCCATGCGCGCCGTCATGCATGAGGATCGCGAGCCCGAGCTGGCGCGAGCCGATGATGGCGACGGCGAAGAGATAAGTGATCGGATTGGGCCACCACGCGACCAAGGCGATTGCCGCGATGATGAGCGCCCAGGCGTGCGCGATCAGCGCGACGCCTTTCCAGGTCACGCGCTGGCGCACGTCGGCAAGTTGGTCGTCGGTCAGGAAATCGCGGGCACGCATGCGAAGCGCAGTCATGGCCTAACTCTCCTCATTCGAATTGCTCGATGCGTCGCGCGCGTCGACAAGGCGCAGGCGCGTCGTGTCATTATTGAATTTCGCCTGTTCACCCAGCACGCGCAGCATCTCGGCGCACAGCGCCTCGGGCGAACGGCCCATCGCGTAGCCCTCGAGGATGACGCCGATGGCGACGGCCCAGAACCGCCGCGAACTCTCATCGGGCGCGCGCAGGGAGCGCCAGCCGTGCCGCGCGACCTGGCTCGCATAGGCTCGCGCACCCTCACTGTGCAGGCGCTCGATGGTGCGCTCGACCAGCGGCGCGAGATCCTGGCGCCGCCGCGTCAGCGTCAGCGCCTCGGCGAAGAAGGTCACCGAATCGCTCGCCGTGACGGTCTCGGCCAGCGCGTGGGTATAGTCCCGTGGCGTGCGCGCCTTCAGCGCCGCCTGCTCGGTCGCTCGCGCCAGGTACAGCAACTCGCGGCAGGCGCATTCGACGAACAGCGCCTCCTTGGTGCGGAAGTAATAGGTGATCTGGCTCGGGAACGCGTTCGCAGCGGCTGCGATGTCGGTGATCGCCGTGCCCGACAGCCCCCGCTCCCGAAACAGCGGGCTCGCGGCATCCAGCAGCAGCGAGCGCATTTTGCGGCCGGCCGACCGCGTGGCGCGGGCGGCGTGTTTGGGATCGCCTGCCGCCTCGAGCGGCTTCTGGGCCGACTTTTCTGCCATGGGGGTTCGCTCCCGTCAGCTTTGTTTGTATGATATACAAACAAATAAATCAAGCCGGTATGGTGGACCGCGGTGGATCCAGCCGCCCGCATCGGGACCATCCGCGCCAAAACGCCGCCTGCAACCTTGCCAGAAACCTTGCCAAGTCAGCCGAAATCCGTATAACGCGCCCATCCGCAGACCCCGGCCGGGAGCTGAACGGACGGTCTCAGCAAATCATTCGTGATTTTGGTGTGGCAGGGCCAGTCGGCCCGTCGTCCCGTGTTTCCGCCTTCTGAGCTTAATCCCAGAGTCCTTTCCGAAGGCCTCTTAAGGGCTTGACGCCGGGCGATGCGCCAACATGAGGAAAGGACTTCCATGGCTCTCTATGAGCATGTTTTTCTCGCGCGCCAAGACGCGAGCACGCAGCAGGTCGAAGAGCTGACTGCGCAGATGACCGGCATCGTCGAAGGTCTCGGCGGCAAGGTCACCAAGACCGAGAATTGGGGCGTACGCTCCCTCACCTACCGCATGAACAAGAACCGCAAGGCGCATTTCGTGCTGCTCAACATCGACGCGCCGTCCGCGGCGATCGCCGAGATCGAGCGCCAGGAGCGCATCAGCGAAGACGTGATCCGCTATCTCAGCGTCCGCGTCGAGGAGCTCGAGGAAGGTCCGTCCGCGATGATGCGCAAGGCTGACCGTGACCGCGAGCGTGACGACCGTGGCGGCGGATTCCGTGGCGATCGCGAAGGCGGTGGCTTCCGTGGCGACCGCGAGGGTGGTTTCCGTGGTGGCGATCGTGAAGGTGGCGGCTTCCGCGGTGACCGCGGTCCGCGCCGTCCGCGCGAAGACGCTGAAACCACCACCACCACCACGACGGATGGGGAGTAAGAACAATGGCTGAAGCTGGTGCACGCCGCCCGTTTTTCCGTCGCCGCAAGAGCTGCCCGTTCACGGGCGCGAATGCTCCGAAGATCGACTACAAGGACTCCAAGCTGCTGATGCGTTACGTCTCCGAGCGCGGCAAGATCGTGCCGAGCCGCATCACCGCGGTGTCCGCGAAGAAGCAGCGTGAGCTTGCCCGCGCCATCAAGCGCGCGCGGTTCTTGGGCCTGCTGCCCTACGTCATTCGCTAAGACGAATTCGGCCGGCGGCGACATCGCCGCCGGCCGAGCTACCTAGTTTCTCATAAGGCTTCCGGGTCGTCCGGTCGCCGATGGTTGGGGCGAGATGCCTCTAACCGCTCGAAGGGAGCGGGACAGCTGATGATGGCCTTTGGACTGATAGCCCTGATCGCCGGCGCTGCGTCGGCCCTGATGTTCGCCTCGATCGCTTCGGGCGCGCTGATCTCGCTCGTCCTGTTCTATCTCGCACCGCTGCCGCTGATGGTCGCCTCGATCGGCTGGGGACCGCTTTGCGCGAGCCTCGGCGGCATCGCCGCCGCGGTTGGCCTCGGCGCGCTGTTCGGCCTGCCCTACTGCATTGCCTTCGCCGTCACCGTCGCATTGCCGGCCTGGTGGCTCGGCCATCTCGTCCTGCTCAGCCGGCAGGTCGGACCCTCCTCGCCGAAGCCCGCCGGCGAGCCGCCCACTGAGCCTGCGTTCGAATGGTATCCGGTCGGCCGCATCCTGCTGTGGATCGCGGGCTTCGCCACACTGACCACGCTCGCCGCCCTGCTCACGCTCGGCACCGACGCCGAGACCATCACCGGCACGCTGCGCCGTGGCCTGATGCGCCTCCTCCGCGCCGCCGACCCGCAGACCTCCGGCGAGACCGACCAATTCGTCGACGCACTGGTGCGGATCGTGCCGGCCGCCGCCACCATCGTCGCGATGATGACGCTGACCCTCAACCTCTGGCTCAGCACCAAGGTGACGGCGACGTCGGGCCGGCTGCGACGCCCCTGGCCGGACCTGATGACGGCGGAGCTGCCGCCGATGACGCTCGTGGCGCTCTGCATCGCGCTCGCCTTCTGCTTCACCGGCGGACTGCTTGCGATCGTGGCGCAGATCGCGGCGGCGGCGCTGATGATGGGATATGCGCTGACCGGCTTTGCCGTGCTGCACACGCTAACGCTGGCGCTGAAGAGCCGCACCTTCTGGCTCGGCTCTACCTACGCCGTCGTGGTCGTGTTCGGATGGCCCGTCATGGCGATGGTGATCCTCGGCCTCGCGGATGCCGTGTTCGGCCTCCGCGAACGCTTCCTTCGTACGCGCCAACCACCGCCGCTGCCGACCTCTTGAGTTCAAATCCGAAAGTTCAAGTTCGAAATTCCAACTCACTCAACACATCAAAGGAGAACGAATATGGAAGTCATTTTGCTGGAACGCGTCAACAAGCTCGGTCACATGGGCGAAGTCGTGAAGGTTCGCGACGGCTATGCCCGCAATTTCCTGCTCAAGCGCGGCAAGGCGCTGCGCGCCACCGCCGACAACCGTGCCAAGTACGACGGCATGAAGGCCGAGCTCGAGGCTCGCAACCTTGAGTCCAAGGGCGAGGCGTCCAAGATCGCCGAGAAGATCCAGGGCAAGAACATCATCGTGATCCGTCAGGCTTCGGAAGCCGGCCAGCTGTTCGGCTCGGTCAACGTGCGCGACATCGTCGTGGCGTTCGAAGCCGACGGTGTTTCACTGTCCCGCCCGCAGGTTCAGCTCGACGCGCCGATCAAGACCATCGGCAAGCACACCATCACGGTCGCCATCCACCCCGAGGTCGAGATCGAGATCAGTGTCACCGTGGCGCGCAGCCAGGACGAGGCCGAGCGCATCAACCGCGGCGAGGACATCTCGAGCCGGAACGAAGACCGGGATGCTGCGGCCGAAGCGATCGCAGCTGCCGGCGAGTTCTTCGACCCGGAAGCCCAGCAGGACGACGCCGAGCCGGCGCCGGCTGCGGAAGAGACCGAGAAGTAAGCCTCGCATTCGCGCAAGGCTTTCGAAGCCCGGTCGCCTCAGGCGGCCGGGCTTTTCGTTTTGGCGGCAACGTCCTCGCTCAGCATCGCGATCGACGCGAGCGCGGTTGCCGGTTGCTTCTCGATGCCGTCGGTGACGCAGAAAGCGTCAGCTGCGACCACGGAGACCTGACGCCCCGGCTTGATCACCCTCGCCCGGCCGATCAGCTTCTTGCCAGCCGCGGGCGACAACAGATTGAGCTTGTATTCGGCCGTCAACGCCGGCTGGCCGCGCGAGATCGCAGCTGCGATCGATCGTGTTGCGGTCAAGACGACGAAGGCCGCGCGAGCCGCGCGGCCTTCGCATGTCGAAATGTATGGTCGTTTATCGGGAAATCGGCGGCGTCGGCGGACCGGACGATTCGGCTGGCGGCGGTGGGGCCGCAGCGGTTGCGGGCGGCGCGGGCTCCTGCGACTTCGCTGGCGGTTCGGCCCTTGCGGCGGGCTTGGGGGCGGCGTCTTCCGCCGCCTTGGGCGCAGCTGGCTCGGCGGGCTTCGCGGCGGATGGTGCCGCCGGCGTCACCTGCGGCACTGGATCGGGCCGCAACGCCGGAGCCTCGCTGCCGCGCGGCTCAACCTTGGAACTTTCCGGCTTGGCCTCGGCGGGCTTCTCGGACGGCTTGCTGCCTTCAGATTTGCTGCCTTCGGATTTAGCCTCGCCGGAATCCCCCTTCGCAGTCTCAGGCTTTGTCTCGGGCTTGGACTCGACCTTCGGCTCGCTCTTCTTGTCGTCTGCCGTGGGCGCCGCGGCATCGACCTTCGGTGCCTCATCACTTCCCGGCTTGCCACGCTTGCCGAGACGCTTGGCCTTGCGCCCTTCGGGGGCAGCCTGGTCCTCGGGCTTCGCGCCTTCCTTCGTTCCTTCTTCGGCCGGCCGCGCGGCGCGTTTCTGACGCGCGCCCTCGACCGCGGGAGCGGCACCCTCGCCTTCCGGCTTGGCGGACTCCTGGGAACGTTGCCGGCGGCCCTGACGTTCGGGGGACTGCGCGGGATTGGTATTGGCTTCCTTGTCCTTGTCCTTGGCGCCGTCCTTCTTGTCCTTGCCGTCCTTGGCCTGGTAGCGGGTGTCGGTGGCTCCGTTGGAGACGAGGTAGGAGGCGAGCACGCCGGCCATGTCGGAGCTGGTCGTGTAATGCTGGCGCAGGAAGCCCGGCAGCGAACCCGGCGCCACCGTTTTCAACAGGCCGCGCGGGCTCTTGTGACATGCATTGCAGGTCTGCGCGAAAAGCTGGGATGGGGCCTTGCCGGCCTCGAGGTTCGTCGCCTGCGCGAGAACGGTATCGGTCGCGCCGAAGCCGATCAGAAGCAAGATCGTCGCGAGGCTGAGCGCTCGGCTCGACATTCCCATCATCTCCATTGAATTCCGAGAGGTGCAGCCGGCAGGCGGCGCCGCGGCGGGTCACCTTTTATCCGATTGAGCCGCGAATGGAAGCAGCCTCCGCGCGCAAGGATGTGATTAAGCGGTTTGGGAATATCCGCTTTGAGCACAGCGCAATAGCGGGCCCGGGACACCTCCCTAGATCTAGATGCAAACGCATAGGAACCGCCGAGATGCCCGGGCGTAGGGTGTGAAAGGCCGGGTAGTCGCATCTCTTCGGGTCCGCTCGAGAGGATGGGTACCGATGGATCGATTGCTGCGTCAATTCCTGTCTCAATTCATCCGCCGCGGGTCGATGACGGTGACCACGGCGAAGGGCGCGAAGTTCACCGTCGGCGACGGCTCGGGCAAACCGGTCGCAGTCCGCTTCGTCACCGCGGACGCAGAGCGAAGAATCCTCGTCAATCCCGAGCTCGGGCTTGGCGAGGCCTACATGGACGGCGAGTTCGTCGTCGAGCACGGCACCGTAGCTGATGCCCTCGCGATCCTGCTCGATCAACCCGACCTATTGCCGCACTGGGCAAAACCCTGGTGGCACCTGCGCTATCTGGTGCGGCACCTGAAGCAGTTCAATCCGCGCCCGCGCTCCCGCAGCAACGTCGCCCACCATTACGATCTCGATGCAAGGCTCTATTCGCTCTTTCTCGACGCCGACAAGCAATATAGCTGCGCCTATTTCGAGACGCCGGAGAGCACGCTCGACGATGCGCAGCTCGCCAAGAAACGGCACGTCGCCGCAAAGCTGCTCGTCAAGGGCGGCCAGCGCGTCCTCGACATCGGCTCGGGCTGGGGCGGACTTGGGCTCTATCTCGCCGAGATCGCAGGTGCTGACGTCACTGGCGTCACGTTATCGACGGAGCAGTTGCAGATCGCCAATGCGCGCGCAGCCGAAAAGGGCCTGACCAGATCCGCCAAATTCCTGCTTCAGGACTATCGCGACATCGCCGGCCCGTTCGACCGCATCGTCTCAGTCGGCATGTTGGAGCATGTCGGCGCGCGCTTCTACGACACCTACTTCCAGCGCTGCGCCGAGCTGCTGGACAAGGACGGCGTCATGTTGTTGCACTCGATCGGCCGTTCGCAGGGCCCGGACTCCACCAATCCGTGGATCGCCAAATACATATTTCCCGGCGGCTACATCCCTGCTCTCTCGGAGGTGCTGCCGGCGATGGAGCGGGCCGGCCTGCTGATCTGCGACATCGAGATACTGCGCCTGCATTACGCCGAAACGCTGAAGGCATGGCGCGAGCGCTTCATGGCGCGGCGCGAGGAAGCCGTGCAGCTGTATGACGAGCGCTTCGCGCTGATGTGGGAATTTTACCTGGCAGCCAGCGAGATGACGTTCCGCAAGCAGGATATGATGAACTTCCAGATTCAACTCACCCGGCGTCAGGGCGTCGTGCCGATGACGCGCAACTACATCGCGCGTGAAGAAGCCCGGCTGCGGGCCGTCGAAGCCGGCGCCAAGCCGAGGCTGAAGCTGGCTGGTGAATAAGTCCTAGTGGCGCAGGGTCGAAATCGGAGCAGACCGGAAAGAGGCCGTTAAGGCCAATTGCATCCGCAGTGCCTTCAGGATTTCGGGGGCCACCGGTTCCCGACGCACTTCAGGCCGCTCAGCATGCTCCATGGCCGCGATCAGCCCCGACAGCCAATGTCGGCTGCCTGCTTCGCTTCGCCAATTCCGGGGCTGCCGTTCTGGCCGCATCGCTTGCCTCGTTCCCTGGTGGCAGACCGGGAGACAACCCCCCGCCCGCTTGCCTGTTCCGGCTGTACCCCCGAAAGAATCCGGGGAGATGTGATCTGCTTCACATAAGTCTCGTCGGCCCTGGCTTAGACCGTCGCCATGAGCAAAGAGACCCAAACCTCATTCGACGTGCAGGACGACCTCCGCACCGATTACGCCCTGATCGCTACCGGCGTCGGGGCGGCTCTGGTTGCACTGGTTTACCTCCTGCTGGTCTGAACCGAGCCGAAAGCGCCCAGCGTGCGTCATTTCGCGCGCGTCTCGATACGTCTCCCGCCAACCCATTAGGTTCACTTCAACGAGCGTTTTCCGTGGCGCGGTAGCGACGGCTTTCAGGTCCCGGCATGGTTCCAGGAAAATCCGTCAAGCGCGGCGCGGGCTGCGGCGGCCAATCATCCACCATTTTAATGATCGGTTGATAGCGGCGAGCTTTTGCTTCCGCTTTGGTCTGAGGCGGCGCTTTATCCCGGCCCCGCATCCGCCCCAGAAAATTGCTATCGCTCGACCATGGCCCTGACTGATTCGAACGTTCTCAAACTCGCGCCCGAAGCCGGAACTCCCGCTTATCGGAGCGCGCCGCATAATATCGAGGCGGAACAGAGCCTGCTGGGCGCGATCCTGGTCAACAACGACGCGTTTTACCGCGTCTCCGACTTCCTGGAGCCGAAGCATTACTTCGAGCCGCTGCACCAGACCATCTTCGAGACCGCCTCGAGCCTGATCCGGATGGGCAAGATCGCGACGCCCGTCACGCTGAAGACCTTCCTGCCCGCCGACACCGACATCGGCGGCATGACCATCGGGCAATATCTGGCGCGCCTCGCCGCCGAAGCGACCACGATCATCAATGCGCAGGATTATGGGCGCACCATCTACGATCTGGCATTGCGACGCGACCTGATCGGCATCGGCGAGGACATGGTCAATGTCGCCTATGATGCCCCGGTCGACTTCGCGCCGCGGGCGCAGATCGAGGACGCCGAGCGCCGTCTCTACGAACTCGCCGAATCCGGCCGCTACGACGGCGGCTTCCAGAAATTCTCGCAGGCGCTGACGCTTGCGGTCGATCTGGCCGCGAAAGCGTTCCAGCGCGACGGAAAGCTGTCGGGCATCTCGACCGGCCTGCGCGACCTCGACACCAAGATGGGCGGGTTGCAGCACTCTGACCTCATCATTGTCGCCGGCCGACCCGGCATGGGCAAGACCTCGCTTGCGACCAACATCGCCTACAACGTCGCCCGGGCCTATGTCGGCGAACTCCAGGCCGACGGCACCATGAAGGCGGCCCATGGCGGCGTCATCGGCTTCTTCTCCTGCGAAATGTCGGCCGACCAGCTCGCCACGCGTATCGTGGCCGAGCGCACCGGCATTCCCTCCTCGTCGATCCGCCGCGGCGGCATCTCGGAGGCCGATTTCGAGAAGATCCGCGAGGTCTCGATCGAGCTGCAGTCGCTGCCCTTCTATGTCGACGAGACCGGCGGTCTCTCCATTGCCCAGCTGATGGCGCGCGCCCGCCGGCTGAAGCGGCAGAAGGGCCTCGACCTCATCGTCATCGACTACATCCAGCTCTTGTCGGGTTCGGGCAAGCGCAGCGAAAACCGCGTGCAGGAAATCACCGAGATCACGACCAGCCTGAAAGCGCTCGCCAAGGAACTCAGCGTGCCCGTGATTGCGCTCTCGCAGCTCTCGCGCCAGGTCGAGTCGCGTGACGACAAGCGGCCGCAGCTCTCGGATTTGCGCGAATCGGGCTCGATCGAGCAGGACGCCGACGTCGTGCTGTTCGTCTACCGCGAGGAATATTACCTCGGAAACAAGGAGCCGCGCCCGGGCACACCCGAGCACGAAAAATGGCGCCTGGACATGGATCTTGCGCATGGCAAGGCCGAAGTCATCATCGGCAAGCAGCGCCACGGACCGACCGGCACCGTCGATCTGGCCTTCGAAGCGTCGATCACGCGGTTCGGCGACCTCGCGCCGGACAGCCAGGTGCCGGACCGCAGCGGCAACGACTACTGAGTTCCCTGGGTTGAACCTGACCGGCCTCTTGCGTAAAACGGCGCCATGACAATGGCGTCCGACCCGAAAATCATCCCGCAATCCGGCCTTCTCTCCGCGGAGGCCAATCAGGCTGCCGCGCTCGCGACCTTCGGCGGCGTGCTCACCGTCGATCTCGACGCCATCATCGCCAATTGGCGCAAGCTCGAGAAGACCGCGGTGCCGGCCGAATGCTCGGCGGTGATCAAGGCCGACGCCTATGGCTGCGGCGCCGAGCAGGTCGCGCGTGCCCTGAACAAGGCCGGCTGCAAGACCTTCTTCGTCGCCACCATCGAGGAAGCGCGCAAGGTGCGCGCGGCGGTGCCGGAGCCTGCGATCTACGTGCTCGGCGGCTATTTCCAGAACACCGGCGAGCACTACGCCCAGATCAACTGCCGCCCCGTGATCGGCGATCTCAACGAGCTCGCCGAATGGGACGTGTTCTGCCGCCGGACCGGCTGGACCGGTGGCGCCGCCATCCACATCGACACCGGCATGAATCGGCTCGGCCTGACGCTTGCGGAAGCACAGGCCATCATCCCCCGCATAAACGCCGGCGATCACGGCATCACGCTGGTGATGAGCCATCTGGTTTCGGCCGAGCAGCTCAACAGCCCGGTGAACGCCAAGCAACTCGCGGCCTTCCGCGGCATCGCCAGCGAATTCTCCGGCGTGCCGGCGGCGCTCGCCAATTCGTCCGGCGTCTTCCTCGGCGCGCCCTTCCAGTTCGACATGGTGCGGCCGGGCGCCGCACTCTACGGCGTCAACCCGACGCCGGAGGCCGACAATCCGATGCAGCCGGTGGTCGACCTCAAGGCCCGCATCGTGCAGATCCGCAATATCGAGCGCGGCGAGAGCGTCGGCTATGGCGGCACCTGGACCGCACGGCGGCCGACGAAACTCGCGATCATCGCGGTCGGCTACGCCGACGGCTATTTCCGTGCCGCAAGCTCCAACGACGGCACCCGCGGCGCTGAGGTCATCGTCGCCGGCAAGCGCTGTCCGGTCGCGGGCCGCGTTTCGATGGATCTGATCGCGATCGACATCACCGATCTGCCGCCGAACGCGGCGCGGCGGGGCCACATGGTGACGCTGCTCGGCGAAGGCATTACCGTCGACGAGCTCGCGCATCATTTCGGAACGATCGGCTACGAGGTGCTGACCAGCCTCGGCCGCCGCTACGCCCGCATCTACAAGGGCGGGAACGTGGTGGAGCCGCTGGCCAAGCCGGCGCCCGCACAGGCGGTCGAGCAGCAGACGCCCGCTCCGCCGCCGGTCGAGCCGTCCGCTAGCCCACCGCCGCTGCCGGGCTGAGCAGCACGCCGCTTACTTCTTTTTCCTGCTGTCCAGCGCCGTCTTGCAGGTTGCGGTGAGCTTGTCGCGCTTGGCGTTGAGGCAGGCGACGATGCCGCCGCCCGGCGCAATGCCGGCGCAGAATTTGTCATAGTCCGCCTTGCACGCGCCGCGCGGATCGGATGATTGTGCCGAGACGCCCCCGGAGAACGCAACGGCGACGGCGATAACGGCAAAGCTCAACTTGGACATTGTTTCTCCGGTAACGGAAGGCAGGAGCCGGTAGCTCTACATGAAGATCGCGACCTTCAACATCAACAACATCAATCGCCGCCTGCCCAATCTGTTGGCATGGATGCGAACGGCGAAGCCCGACGTCGTCGCACTTCAGGAGTTGAAGGCAAGTGATGGCGAATTTCCGGCGGCCGCGATCGAAAAGGCCGGTTACGGCGCAGTGTGGTGTGGACAGAAGACCTGGAACGGCGTCGCCATCCTGGCCCGCAATGCCGAGCCCGTTCTCACCCGCGATCGCTTGCCGGGAAAGCCCGGCGATCACGAAGCCCGCTACATCGAGGCCGCGGTACGCGGTGTCATCGTCACCAGCATCTACCTGCCGAACGGCAATCCGCAGCCGGGACCGAAATTCGACTACAAGCTCGACTGGTTCGCGCGGCTCAAGCGCCATGCCAGAACGTTGATCAAGCAGGATCTGCCCGTCGTGCTCGCCGGCGACTACAACGTTGCGCCTGATGAGATCGACATCTATCCGACGCGCTCGTGGGACAAGGATGCCTTGATCCAGCCGAAGAGCCGTGCGGCTTTTGCGTCGCTGGTGGCGCAAGGCTGGTGTGACGCGATCCGCGAACTGCACCCGGAAAAGCGCATCTACACCTTCTGGGATTACAAGCGAAACCGCTGGCCGCGTGATGCGGGCCTGCGGCTCGACCATCTCCTGCTCAGCCCTGCCCTCGTCTCACGCCTGGCAAAAGCCGGCGTGGACAAGGAGGTTCGCGGCGAGGAAGGCGCGAGCGATCACGCACCGGCCTGGGTCGTGCTGCGCTAGGTCAGCGCCCGTAATATTCCTGCACCGTGTCCCACGCTGCTTTTTGCAGCAGCTCCACCGTCGGTGCGTCCAGTCCCATCGTGTAGGAATTGCCGACCGGCGAGCGGCCCGTCAGCGCGGCGAACGTCACGCAGGTCGCCAGATACGTGCCTGCGGGGCTCGGGTGCCGCTTGTCCGGCGCATACAGATTGAGTTCGGGCTGCAGCTTGCGCACGCGCGCGAAGGCAAGACCTGCTGGGATCACCAGCGCATCATTGGCATTGCCTGCGATCGTGTAGGCTTCGGCCAACGCTTCCGTCATCTCAGGCTTGTCGGCGTAGGCCCAGGACATGAACAGGACCGGCCGCATGCCGTGGGCGCGGACGATCTCGCTGTCCTTCTTCGCGAAGGTCGCGAACGCGTCCTTCAATTGCGGATGGATCGGGCACTGGCTGCAATCCATCATCACGACGGCGTCGTATTGCCTGCCCGGCTTGTTGAAGATGACGTTGTTCTGCTCGTCGAACGAATAGGCGCCGAGGCCGCCCGGCCGCAGCAGATTGTCCATATCGTGCCAATCGAGGCCGGAGCCGCCGATCGTTGCCATGGTGTTGCGATAGGCCGCCTTGTTTTCGGGATACGCAGCCCGCTCCATGAAGGAGAGATGCCCGGGCATGCCGTTGTTGTAGTAGAAGAAGCTGTTGCCGACGAACAGCGCGGCCTTGGGGAAATCCGGTCCTGATGTCGTGACCTTGGGCTTGGTCTGCGCCTGCGCATTGAAGCCGGCTACAACGGCCAGACACATCGCGAGCATCACTCGCGCGAAAAGACGCATCATTGGCTTCCTCCCCTTTTCTGTCGGGCGGAAACAGATCAGCTTTTCAAGAGTGTCTCAAGAGCACGGACGAGCAGCAGACATGCGTGAGAGCGCATGCTCACCACAGATTCTTGCCGTCGATCATGGTCACCGGCACGGCCTCGAGATCGAACTCGTCGAACAGGCGCGCGTTGACGCCGACCCTGGGATTGTCGAAATCGGGCTTGCCGGTCGACCAGTCCGGCGACTCCGAATAGGTACCGCAGCCGCAGCTTGCGCAGAAATGGTGTTTGACCGTGCGGCTGCCCCAGAGATAGGTCGCGACATTCTCCGCGGGCGACAGCAGCCGAAACTGCGCCGGCGTGTAATAGGCCCACAGCGCGCCGCGCTTGGCGCAGAGCGAGCAGGTGCAACGGGTCACGCTCGCGGGCGCCTCCGTGACCTCGAACACCGTCTCACCGCAATGACAGCTTCCCTCGACCCGCATGACCCACTCTCCGTCTTGTCAGGAGATGGTCGTAGCCGGCCCCTGCTGCCAACATGCTGTCAGCAGCGCGCAGCCGGACTTGACCCATGTGCTGCGAGCACCGACTTGCCGCGCCAACCCACTAAAAACATGAAAAACAACCCCATGCACAGTAGCCGACCGCTGGCAAATCAATGGGTTACGCCTGCTCCGAAACGGGCAAAACACCGGCGGATGTCTCCGGAAGCAGTCATCGCCCACTGGACAGTGAACAGGAGAGATCGCCCACGAGCGACCTCTCCTTCGCCTTCAGCGCAGTGACTGCGATCAGCCTTTTTGAACGGCGGCCGCGGCCTTGCGTATGACGTCGATCACCACATCAGGCTGGGACAGCATTGGCACGTGGCTGCTCGCGACCTCGGTCACTGTCGCTCCCATGCGCTTCGAGACCCAACGTTGCAGATCGGGATGCACAGTGTGGTCTTTCGTGGCCAGGACGTACCAGCTTGGCTTCGATCTCCACGCGACCTTGTCCGCGCCGAGCTTTTGCTGCTGGAACAGGTCGTAGACGGGCGCATAATGCGTGGCCCAAACCAGCTTCTGGTCTGCCTCGGAGAGGTCACCTGCGAAGAACTCGGTGCCGCTCGGAAGCATCCAGGCACGCCCATCCGCCACCTCGACGCGAGAGAAAATGTCCGACGGATATTTGTCGAGCTGATCCTGTACGGTTTCGCCAACATCCGGAGCCACCGCTGCAATGTACACCAGCCCAACCACGCGCTCATCCGTGCCTGCGCCTGTAATCGTGGCCCCGCCGTAAGAATGACCGACGAGGAGGACCGGGCTGCCGACACGATTGAGCGTGCGCTTAACCGTCGCCAGATCCTCCTCGTAAGAGTCCAAACCATATTGAACGGCAATCACCTCGTGCCCATCGGCCTGCAATGCAGGGATGACCTTACTGAAGCACGAGCCATCGGCCCAAATGCCGTGGCAGAAAACGATCGTTGGTTTGCCGTTCATGGGAACTTGCCTTCCTGATCACAATTGAAGAGCGACAGGATAGCGAGGCGGTAAGGCGCGTCTTCCGGAATGGCACGGGTAGGTGTGGTCTTTTGAAAATAGCTCGATTGGGCGACTTGACTTGCCTCCTTGTCCTCCGTTGCAGGAGGAGGACGAAGGACGAGTTACTGGGCCTCGGCGATCTTCGGTCCGGATGACGGCATCTGCGCGTGGGTTGCGGAGGGCCGGTTCAACGGGGATGCCGGGTCCGGTAATCGGAAAGCGGCGTCGGCCGGCGCTCCCTGGGGTGGTCGACGGGCAACGGTTGTCGGAAGCACGATCACTTTCGCGCCGACTTTCACGCGATCATAGAGGTCAACGACGTCCTCATTGGTCAGCCGGATACAGCCGGACGAGACCCGCTTCCCGATCGTATCGGGCTTGTTGGTGCCGTGAATTCGATATTCCGTCTCGCCCAGATACATCGCCCGAGCGCCGAGCGGGTTGCCGGGACCGCCGGCCATGAACCGCGGCAGATAGGGCTGACGCGAGACCATCTCCGCGGGCGGATGCCAATCCGGCCATTCCGCCTTGCGAGCCACAGTCTGCTCACCCGACCATGTGAAACCTTCGCGGCCAACACCGATGCCGTAGCGCAGTGCCTGCGCGTCGTTCAGGACGAGATAGAGGAAGGTGTTCTTGGTGTCGATGATCACGGTGCCCGGCGTCTGGCGGCTGGCGTAGTCGACCACCTGCCGAACCAATGCTCCGGGAACGTCGGCCGCTTTGGGCGGTTCGATCAGAGGCGCGGGGGCCGGAAGCGGAGCCGAAGGCGGCGTCGGAGCCGGAGCTGATGCATGAACCGGCGTTGCGACGTAAACCGGAGTTGACGACGCCTGGACTTCGTGCGCGGGCGGCTTTCGTGCCGGTTGCACGTTCGCCGGCCGGGACAGCAAACCGTACCCCAACGCGCCAACGGCCACAGCGCCAATTGCAACTCTCGCGGCCATCGGGATCGCGAAGGTCTCCGCCTTTCCGCGTTTGGCCCGCTTACCCATACTCTTCCCCCAGATCACTATGCCCAAGAGAGGTACCCAGTAAGATTTAAGAAACTTCGAAGCGATTTCGCTCAGACTGGAACCGTCGGCGATGGTTAACGCCGGGCTCTCGGCAAGACAGGGTTCCCTCGCCTCGCAGATCGCCTGCGCCCATGGCCGCGGCTAAACTCCCGATTCGTGGAGACCGTTTTGGCTTTTCTCTTCGTCCTCATCGTCGGCCTCATCGCAGGCACCATTTCCGGCATCGTCGGCACGGGCTCGTCGATCATGCTGATGCCGGTGCTTGTCTATGCCTATGGGCCAAAGGAGGCGGTGCCGATCATGGCGGTGGCCGCCGTCATGGCCAACTTCTCACGAATCCTGGCCTGGTGGCGCGAGGTCGACTGGCGGGCCTGCGCGGCTTATTCGGTGACAGGCATTCCGGCCGCCGCGCTCGGCGCGCGGACGCTGCTGGCCCTGCCCTCGCACGCCGTCGATCTCGCCATCGGCGTCTTCCTGATCGCGATGGTGCCGGTGCGACACTGGCTGGCGCGGCACGATCTCAAGGCCGATCTCTGGCATCTGGCGATCGGCGGGGCCGTCATCGGTTATCTCACCGGCATCGTCGTCTCCACCGGCCCGCTCAGCGTCCCGCTGTTCCTGTTCTACGGCTTGTCCCGGGGCGCCTTCCTCGCGACCGAAGCGGCTTCTTCGCTCGGGCTCTATGCCGCGAAATCCGTGACCTTCGAACGGTTCGGCGCGCTGACCGGCGACGTGTTCGTCAAAGGCCTGATCGCTGGATCTTCGTTGATGGCGGGCGCCTTCATCGCCAAACGCTTCGTGCTGCGCCTGAAGCCGGAGATGTTCCGCGTCGTGATGGACGCGATCATGATCGCCGCCGGCCTCTCCATGCTGTGGAATGCGGCGCAGCCGTAGCCGCGCTGCGCTCAGACCGCAAATTCGGGCGCGATCGACGGGCTATCCTCGATGACGCGGCTCTGGTGGGCCGGCCGTCCCTCGAGCCATAGCAACACGGCCTCGAGTGGCTGCGGCCGATGATAGAGAAAGCCCTGGCCGAACCTCACGCCCATCTCGCGCATGGCTTGGGCCTGCTCGGCGCGCTCGATGCCTTCGGCCACCAAAGTGAGGCCCAGCGTGCCGGCGAGCGACGCGATGACGCCAACAATCGCCTTGTCTTCCGCACTATCGGGGATCTCGCTGATGAAGGCCTTGTCGATCTTGACCTTGTCCAGCGGAAACCGCCTGAGATGGGCGAGCGAGCTGTAGCCCGTGCCGAAATCGTCGAGCGCGATGGTGGCACCCAGGCGCCGCAGGCGGTGCAGCGTCTCGGATGCGCTGGCCATGTTGTTGATCAGCGATCCCTCGGTGATCTCGAGCTCCAGCAACGATGCCGCCACGTCAAAGCGCGCGCAGGTCGCGCGCAGCTCGGCGGCGAACGAATGGTCGGCGAGCTCGGACGGCGGCAGATTGATCGCAATCCGGATATGCGGCCTGCCGGCCGCAGCCAGATGTTGCAGCGCGCGGCAGGCGTCGGTGAGCACATAGCGCGTCAGCCGCGCATTGTTGCCGCTGCGCTCGATCAGCGGCAAGAATTCGCCCGGACCGATCACGCCATGTTCCGGATGGCGCCAGCGGATCAGCGCTTCCAGGCCGACGATGTCGTGGCTTTCGAGATCGACCTGGCTTTGATACCAGACCTCGAATTGCCTCTCGTCGAAGCCTGTGAGAATGGCAAGTTCGAGCTCCCGGCGGCGGCGATAGTCGCGCTGAAGCGCTTCGTCGAGCACCGCAACCGTGCCGGGCGCCTTGCTCTTGGCATGGTAGAGCGCGATGTCGGCGAGCGCCGGCAGGTGCGAAAGCTCGGGATCTCCGGCACGGCGCACGGCAAGGCCGATGCTGGCACGCGGCACGACTTGCTTGTCGTGAAGTCGGATCGGCTCGGAAATCGCATCCAGCAAGTGGCGCGAAAATCTCTGCGCGGTCTCCTCGTTGCTGACCTCGGGTCGAATGACGACGAATTCATCGCCGCCGAGCCGAGCTACCCAATCCTGCGGTTCGACCGCACCACGAAGGCGCTCGGAAATGTGCACCAGGAACTTGTCGCCGGAATCATGGCCAAAGGTGTCGTTGATGCCCTTGAAGTCGTCGAGATCGATGAAGCAGAGCGCGATCAGCGCGTCCGGTGAGCCGGCATCGTGACTCAGGGTCACGAGGTGCTCGGAGAGCGAACGACGATTGGGCAGCCCCGTGAGCGGATCGTGCGCGGCCATGTGGCCGAGCCGGTCGAGCGCACCGGACGTCGTGTGCTGCATGGCGTTGAAGGCATGCGCAAGCTGACCGAATTCGTTCGAGGATTTGACCTCCGCCGGATAGGCGCGGCCGTCCTCCTTGCTGCGCTGGATTGCGGACATCATTGCCGCCAGCGGCCTGCCGATGAAGAGGTTGGCGGAGATCCGCATGGCGATCAGGGTCGCAAACGTTGCCAACAGGCCGACGACCAGCAGCAGCACCAGCCGGCTGCCCGTGTCCGCGTAGAGCGCCGCATGCGAATATACGATCGCGATGCGGCCGGCCTGGACCGCCATGTTGCCGTTGCTGTAGTTGATCGGACGCGAGATCTCCGCGACCGCCTGTCCCACCGGGCGCGCCACCACGCGGGCAATCGCGATTCCGGTATCGTCGTAAACGGCCGCCGCGGCGATGCTCTCGTCGTGCATGATCTCGTTGAGCACGCTCGTGACCTGATCGTAGCGCATCTTCCAGAGCGGTTCGGCGATCAGCTCGGCACGGCTCTCCGCGAGGCGGGCGATGCGCGCGTCGAGCTGCCTGATCTGCGACCAGAAGCTCGAGGCCTCGACGCCGGCGGAGGCGAGCAACTGAACCAGCAACAGAACAGGTACTGTCGCCCAGATCATCGCGCGGACGACCGAGCGCAAGCGCGGCGGCGGCGCCTGCTGCTTGCGATCCGGATCGGTCATGTCGTCGCCGTTTCGCATCAGTCGGCAGCGCCTTCCACAGGGGTCAGCGACGAGATCAGCGCATCGACGGAGAAGTCGTACTGGCCGCAGCGCCCTGCCTTGGCCCTGAAACGCGCGAAATCGATCCGGTCGAAGGCGCGCGTGGTGATGAGGTCGTCGACCGCAGCGAGGTTGTTACGCGTGATCGCGGACGTCTTGACCTCGACACGGGGTGATACGTCCGCAAAATCGCAGCCGTCGGCGTAGTCGCGCAACAGAACGATCGACCAGCCGCCGAGCAGGAAATGCCCGCCGTCGGTCAGAAGCAAGCGGCCCGCCTTGATCTCGCGCAGCGCATCCTCCGACCAGTTGAGGCCGACCAATTGGATGTTCCGCCCGGGCGTGAGGCCGCCAGCGATCACCGCGCGAAGCGCTCCCAGCGCCATCGGATCGTTTCCGGCCCATATGCCTGCGGGCCGGATGTCCTTGCGCGCGGCCCAGCTCAGATAATTCGTGGTGACATGCTCGGCCTCCGACCGCGTCCAGTTGGCGAACAGCATCCGATCCACCACGACGTCCGGCGCGGCGTCCACCGCGAGCTTGAGGCCCGCGTTGCGGGCGATCGAGGCCGGCGTGATCTCGTCGCCGCCGATGCCGAGAATGTGGATCTTGCCGTCCGGGCTCTGCCATTTCTCGGCACGCGCCGCGTCGATCAGGGCATTGGCCATCCGCGCGCCCGCGGTCTGAAGATCCGTCGTGATGTCGCCGAGCCAGGTCTTGAGCTTTTGACGCGGCGGTCCAAGACGCGCCGCATCGTCACCGATCAGCGTGTTCGAGAGCAGCAGCGTCCTGATCCCAGCGGCCTCGGCTGCCTCCATGATCGGAACGGCGGCCGATTCCTCGTTCGAGAGAATGAGAAAGTCGGGCTTGTCGCTGCGTGCCACCACGCCGAACCCGAGCTCCTGCATGGTGCGGTAATTGCGCTCGCTGGTCAGCACCTCGACATGCGCGCCGAGCTTGCGGCCGGCGGCCTGCATGGTCAGCGAAACCATGTCCCAATAGACCTCGCCGGTCTTGCCCGGGTTGACGAAGACGACGTTGAGACGCTTCGCATCGGCCGCAACAGCGCCGCCAGACGGCATCAGAACGCCGCAGGTGATGCCGAAAGCCAGCAATATCCGCAAAAGTCCGGTCATTCTTTTCGCCATCCCGTATTGGTTCCGAAACTGGACCCGCGTCCGCTAACATTTGGCAAAGTCCGGCCTGTTGCGGCGGCATAGAGCTAACAAAGGGTGTATCAGGCCTGCCGAACTGCGATATGCGGTCCGCTCGGACTCACGCTCTCGACCCGTCATTCCGTGCTATCAGCAAACCTGAAACCCCCGACTCGCTGTCCCCGGACTCGCTGTCCCCATGGCCAAGAACACGCTTTCCTTCGTCTGCCAGAACTGCGGCGCGGCCTATAACCGCTGGCAGGGCAAGTGCGAGTCCTGCGGCGAGTGGAATACGCTCGCGGAGGAGGACACGACCGGCAGCGTGCCGGTGTCGATCCGCTCCAAACGCAAGGGGCGGACGTTCGCGCTGGAGAGCCTGTCCGGAAAAACCCAGGACGCCCCGCGTCTGTCCTCGGGCATGACGGAGCTCGATCGCGTCACCGGCGGCGGCTTCGTGCGCGGCTCGGTGCTTCTGGTCGGCGGCGATCCCGGCATCGGCAAGTCGACGCTGCTGACGCAGGCCACAAGCCTGCTCGCGCGCGCCGGTCACCGCGTCGTCTACATCTCCGGCGAAGAGGCGGTCGCACAGGTGCGGTTGCGCGCGGAGCGGCTCGGGCTGTCGGATGCGCCGGTGCAGCTCGCCGCCGAGACGTCGGTCGAAGACATCGTGTCGACGCTGTCCGAGGGCGCGGTGCCCCGGCTGATCGTGATCGATTCGATCCAGACGATGTGGACCGACACGGTGGAATCGGCGCCTGGCACGGTCACCCAGGTGCGCGCCTCGGCACAGGCCCTGATTCGTTTTGCCAAAAGGACCGGCGCGGCCATCATCCTGGTCGGCCATGTCACCAAGGACGGACAGATCGCAGGCCCTCGCGTGGTCGAGCACATGGTCGATGCGGTGCTGTCGTTCGAGGGCGAAGGCTCGCAGCAATTCCGCATCCTGCGCGCCGTGAAGAATCGTTTCGGGCCGACCGACGAGATCGGCGTGTTCGAGATGACCGGGCTTGGCCTGCGCGAAGTCACCAACCCCTCCGAGCTGTTTTTGTCCGAGCGCGATCTCGGCACGCCCGGCACCGCAGTCTTCGCGGGCATCGAGGGCACAAGGCCCGTTCTGGTCGAATTGCAGGCGCTGGTGGCGCCGACCTCGCTTGGCACGCCGCGCCGGGCCGTGGTCGGCTGGGATCCGAGCCGGCTGTCGATGGTGCTGGCGGTGCTGGAAGCCCATTGCGGGGTCAAGCTGTCCGGCCACGACGTCTATCTGAACGTCGCGGGCGGCCTGCGCATCCACGAGCCCGCGGCTGATCTGGCCGCCGCGGCTGCGTTGGTGTCCTCGCTGGTTAATGCGCAGTTACCCACCGATGCGGTCTATTTCGGTGAGATCTCGCTCTCCGGCGTGGTGCGCCCGGTGGCGCAGACCCCGGCCCGGCTGAAAGAAGCGGCAAAACTCGGCTTTCAGCGCGCCGTGCTGCCCGAATCGGCCCGGGGCGAAGCCGCCGGCGATGCCGGCCTGTCGCTGAACGCGATCAACAGCCTGACCACGCTGGTCGCCGAGATCGCCGCCCGCGGCTCCCGGCGGGGCGACTCGAGCGCACCGGCAGAGAAAAATGCCACACCGGCAAGATTCCGCCGTGGAGAGGGTTAGCCGGTGGTGACGTCCCCCGCCCTCGCCGCTATACAGCCGTCACAAAAGCAGCATGGGATTGCGTGGTTGCGGCCTTGCCGGGAACGTCGTCTGGCCCTCACTTAGGGGCGGCGGCCAAACACCGATTCGCTGAGCACCTTGAAGTACGAGCGGACCAGACCAGCCGATGCCAGTAACCATCCTCGACCTGATCCTGCTCGGTGTGATGCTGATTTCGGGCCTGCTCGCCATGGTTCGCGGCTTCATGCGCGAAATCCTGTCGATCGCGGCCTGGGGCACGGCGGCGATCGTCACCCTTTATTCGTTCTCGAAGCTGCTGCCGACCGCAAAGACCTATTTCAACAACGATACCGTCGCGAGCGTGGTCGTGGTCGCCGGCGTGTTCGTAGGCACCCTGGTCGTGGTCTCCGTGATCACGGTCCGGATCTCCGACATGATCCTGGATTCGCGCATCGGCGCGCTGGACCGCACCCTCGGCTTTCTGTTCGGGCTGGCGCGCGGGCTTTTGATCGTCGTGGTCGCCTTCCTGTTCTTCACCTGGCTGGTGCCGGACAAGCAGCGCCCGGATTGGGTCACAGGGGCCAAATCCCGCGTGGTGCTGCAGGGAACCGGCGATTGGCTGATGGCCCTCTTGCCTGACGACCCCGAGAACACCATCTTGAAGAGATTCAAGAAAAACAAACCAGATGAAGAGCAAACTGATTCCGAGCAGCAGCCTTCGGGCAGTGCCGACGGATACAGCAAACCGGCTCGTGACAGCCTTAAAAAGCTGATCGAGAAACCCGCGGCGCGTTGATAAGCCCTAACGAGAGGCTCGGACGAGATGCGAAATCCTGACCAGGACGCCCTACTTGATCTCGGCCCGGCCGCGCTGGAACTTCAAGACGATCTGGAGGGGGATACGCTGCGCGAGGAATGCGGCGTCTTCGGCATCTACGGCCACCCAGATGCCGCCGCCATCACGGCGCTCGGCCTCCACGCCCTTCAGCACCGCGGCCAGGAAGCCGCCGGCATCGTCTCCTATGACGGCGGCCGCTTTCATTCGGAACGCCGCCTCGGCCTCGTCGGTGACACCTTCTCCCGCCGTGAGGTGATCGACCGCCTGCCCGGCACAATGGCGGTCGGCCATGTCCGTTATTCCACCACCGGCGCGACCATCCTGCGCAACGTGCAGCCGCTGTTCGCCGAATTGAATGCCGGCGGCCTTGCGGTCGCCCACAACGGCAATCTCACCAACGGCCTGACGCTGCGCCGCGAGCTCGTGAAGAACGGCGCGATGATGCAGTCGACCACCGACACCGAGGTGATCCTGCATTTGGTCGCGCGCTCCAGGCGCAGCCGTTTCATCGAGCGCTATATCGACGCGCTGCGCGAGATCGAGGGCGCCTATGCACTGGTGTCGCTGACCAACAAGAAGCTGGTCGGCGCGCGCGATCCGCGCGGCATCCGTCCGCTGGTGCTCGGCGAACTCGATGGTTGCCCGATCCTGACCTCCGAGACCTGCGCCCTCGACATCATCGGCGCACGCTTCGTCCGCGACATCGAGCCCGGCGAGGTCATCGTGTTCGACGAGAACGGGCAGGACATCCACAAGCCGTTCCCGCCGATCGCGCCGCGTCCCTGCATCTTCGAATACATCTACTTCTCCCGTCCGGATTCCATCGTTCACGGCCGCTCGGTCTACGAGGTCCGCAAGGCCTTCGGTGCGCAGCTTGCGCGCGAGAGCCACGTGCCGGTCGATGTGGTGGTGCCGGTGCCGGACTCCGGCGTGCCCGCCGCGGTCGGCTACAGCCAGCATTCCGGCATCCCGTTCGAACTCGGCATCATCCGCAACCACTATGTCGGCCGCACCTTCATCCAGCCGACGCAGGCGATCCGCGAATCCGGCGTGCGCATGAAGCATTCGGCCAACCGCGCCGCGATCGAAGGCAAACGCATCATCCTGATCGACGATTCGCTGGTACGCGGCACCACCTCGAAGAAGATCGTGCGCATGATGCGCGATGCCGGCGCCAAGGAAGTGCACTTCCGCCTCGCCTCGCCGCCGATCCTCTATCCCGACTATTACGGAATCGACCTGCCGGACCGTGGTGGTCTTCTTGCGGCGACACATTCGCTGGAAGAGATGCGCGAGATCATCGGCGCCGACTCGCTCGCCTTCCTGTCGATCGACGGCATGTACCGCGCCATGGGCGAGCCGGGCCGCGACCCCGCCAATCCGAAATTCTCGGATCATTGCTTCACCGGGGCCTATCCGACCCACCTCACCGACCAGACCCAGACCGAGCAGCAGCCGCGGCAATTGTCGTTGCTGGCGGAGGCGAGCTGACGAAGGCATGCCATGACCCAGTCGGTAATTGCGATTATCGGCGGTTCATTGCTCATTGGGTTTATCTTCTTTGCCTTTCGACAAGGCACGAAGGTCACTCCCGATGACCGCGAAGACCGTGGACCCTCGGTTGGGACCGGCAACGACTACTAGGTCTGGCTTGTTTTTGTATGGCCAGACTTGTCCCGGCCATCCACGCCTGTAAAACCCCGCCATGACAAATCCTCTCGCCGACCGCATCGCTCTCGTCACCGGCGCCTCGCGCGGCATCGGCTTCGCCACGGCCAAGGCGCTGGCCAAGGCCGGCGCGCATATCGTTGCGGTCGCGCGCACGCAGGGCGGGCTTGAAGAGCTCGACGACGAGATCCGCAAGGACGGCGGCAGCGCCACGCTGGTGCCGCTCAACCTCACCGATTCCGACGGCATCGCGCGCCTCGGTGCCGGCCTGCATGAGCGCTACGGCAAGCTCGACATCCTCGTCGGCAATGCCGGCGTGCTTGGGCCCTCCTCACCGATCGGCCATATCGAGCTGAAGGCCTTCACCGACGTGATGGCGGTCAACGTCTCCGCGAACTTCCAGCTGATCCGCTGCATGGAGCCGCTTCTGAAGCAGTCCGACGCCGGCCGCGCCGTGTTCGTCACTTCCGGCGCCGCCAACAAGGCGACCGCTTATGTCAGCCCCTACGCCGCCTCCAAGGCGGCGCTGGAGACGCTGGCGCGCGCCTGGGCGCAGGAGACCGCGAACACCAAGCTGCGCGTCAATCTGTTCAATCCGGGCCCCGTCCGCACTCGGATGCGCGCCACGCTGATGCCGGGCGAAGACCCGGCGACGCTCGATACGGCCGAGCAGGTCGCCGAATTCATCGTGCCGATGTGCGCGCCTGATTGGACCGAGACCGGCAAGTTCTACGACTACAAGACCCGCAGCCTGATGAGCTTCCGCTCTCCGGCCTGATTGACTTGACGGCCTCCCCGCGATTGACTGCCCGCGCTCAAGCGGCAGCAAGCTGCAGGCCAAAAAAGGGAGGTTGCCATGGCACCATGGCGGAATCGCGCAGGCTCTACGCGTGCGCTCGCAAATGTCTCTCGCGCCCTCTCCGTCCTGATCGCCGCCGTGGCGTTCGCGCTTCCGGGCGCGGCGACCGCCGGCGATGTCCCGACCTTCGCGGTCGATGCGTCCTGGCCAAAGCCGTTGCCGAACAACTGGATCCTCGGCCAGGTCGGCGGCATCACCGTCGACTGGCAAGGCCACATCTGGGTGATCCATCGACCGCGCTCGCTCACCGACGACGAGAAAGGCGCAAGCCTCACCCCGCCGCGCTCGAAATGCTGCGTCTCGGCGCCGCCCGTGCTCGAATTCGACAGCGACGGCAACCTGCTGCGATCGTGGGGCGGCGCGGGCGAAGGCTATGAATGGGTCGGCCGCGAGCACGGCATCGAGGTCGACGAGCGCGGCTTCGTCTGGGTCGGCGGCAATGCCGACAACGACAACGCGATCCTGAAATTCACGCTCGACGGCAAGTTCGTCGCCCAGATCGGCAAGATCGCGCCGAGCCTCGGCAGCAACGACACGACG
This sequence comes from Bradyrhizobium sp. 76, assembly GCF_023073025.1. Classification (NCBI taxonomy): domain Bacteria; kingdom Pseudomonadati; phylum Pseudomonadota; class Alphaproteobacteria; order Hyphomicrobiales; family Nitrobacteraceae; genus Bradyrhizobium; species Bradyrhizobium sp. 76. The sequence continues at coordinate 648,842 of NZ_JADPIS010000149.1, read as the reverse complement.
CAGCTCGGCAAGCCCGCCGAGACCGCGATCGACAAGGCCGCCAACGAGATCTACGTCGCCGACGGCTATGGCAATCGCCGCATCATCGTGTTCGACGCGACCACCCTCGCCTATAAGCGGCACTGGGGCGCCTACGGCAACAAGCCCGATGACACCAAGCAGGCGGCGTACGATCCCAAGGCGCCGGTGTCCCAGCAGTTCGGCAATCCCGTCCATTGCGTAAAACTCGCCAATGACGGTCTCGTCTACGTCTGCGACCGCATCAACAACCGCATCCAAGTGTTCAAGAAGGACGGCACCTTCGTGAAGGAGTTCTTCTTCGAGAAGAACACGCTCGGCAACGGCGCGGTGTGGGACATCGCGATCTGGCCCGATCCGAAGCAGACCTGGCTGCTCAGCGCCGACGGCGAGAACAACGAGATCAGGGTGATCAGGCGCGAGGACGGCAGCGTGGTCGGCAGCTTCGGCCACAACGGCCGCAATGCCGGACAATTCCACTGGGTGCATGCCATGGCGATCGACGCCAAGGGTAACGTCTATACCGCCGAGGTCGACACCGGAAAGCGCGTCCAGAAATTCAAGCTGACATCGGACGCGCTGAAATAGCGTCTCGACGCATTTTGCCCAAAAGTTAACGGAGGGATGACGCTGCGACGCAGCGTCATCCGGCTTTAGGCGCATTGCCGACGGCGGTGGGACACGGTAGAGCCATCAGCCGGAACAAGGCTCCGTTCAAGAGGGCCGTCCGCATGTTTGACAATGGAGGAAATCTTTTATGACGACGACGTTCGCGCGCCGCTCTGCGGCCCTTCTGGCCTGTGCCGCCTTCGGTTTTGCCACATCCGCCTTCGCCCAGGACAAGACCGTCAAGATCGGCGTGCTCAATGACATGTCCAGCCTCTACGCCGACATCGGCGGCCCGAACTCCGTGGTCGCGATCAAGATGGCGGTCGAGGATTCTGGCCTGCTCAAGAAGGGCTGGACGATCGACGTCATCAGCGGCGACCACCAGAACAAGCCGGACGTCGGCGTCAACATTGCCCGGCAGTGGATCGACAACGACAAGATCGACGCGATTGCAGACACGCCGAATTCCGGTGTCGCCCTGGCGGTCAGCAATCTGGTCAAGGAAAAGAATGCGGTGCTGCTCAATTCCGGCGCGGCCTCGGCCGACCTGACCGGCAAGGCCTGCACGCCGAACACGGTCTCGTATACCTACGACACCTACATGTTGGCCAACGGCACCGGCAAGGCGCTGACCAAGGCCGGCGGCGACAGCTGGTTCTTCCTGACCGCAGATTATGCCTTCGGCCATGCGCTCGAACGCGACACCACCGCGGTCGTGACCGCGAACGGCGGCAAGGTGCTCGGCAGCGTCAAGCATCCGATCAATACCGCGGACTTCTCGTCCTTCCTGCTGCAGGCTCAATCGTCCAAGGCCAAGGTCGTGGGCCTAGCCAATGCCGGCGGCGACACCACGAACTCGATCAAGCAGGCCGCCGAGTTCGGCATTGTGCAGGGCGGGCAGAAGCTCGCGGCGTTGCTGCTGTTCATCAACGACGTGCATTCGCTGGGTCTGAAGACCGCGCAGGGCCTGACCTTCACCGAATCTTTCTACTGGGACATGAACGACCAGACCCGCGCCTGGTCGAAGCGCTTCTCGGCGCTGGCCAACAAGAATGCGATGCCCTCGATGACGCAGGCCGGCAATTACGCGATGGTGCTGCATTATCTCAAGGCGATGGATGCGCTCGGCAGCAATCCGCATGACGGCGCCAAGGTCGTCGCCAAGATGAAGGAGCTTCCGACCGACGATCCGCTGTTCGGCAAGGGTCCGCTGCGCGAGGACGGGCGTCGTCTCATCCCGGCCTATCTGTTCGAGGTGAAGAAGCCCGAAGAATCGAAGGGACCGTGGGATTACTACAAGCAGATCGCCACGATCGCGGCGGAAGATGCGGCCAAGCCGCTCAAGGACAGCGAGTGCCCGCTGGTGAAGAAGTAAACGAGGCTTTGTAGGGTGGTTTGCCGAAGGCGTAACCCATCCTACGATTCTGATGTTGCCGCGCCCAGCGCCCGCACAGCAATCGCCACGCACGCCACCATCAGCACCGCCGCGAGCAGGAACGGCGCGCCGGGCAGCTGCCACGGCGCGCTGGCGCCGATGAAGTATGAAAACGTCAGCGTGAACAGGAACGGGCCGACGAGCTGCGACACGCTCTGCACGCTCGCGGTCGCGCCCTGCAACTGGCCTTGCTGATAGGGCGCGACCAGCCGGGTCATCAGCGATTGCATGGCGGCGCCCGAAATGCCCCACAGCGACATCACGGGAATGCCGATCCAGAACAGCGGCCCGGTCGGCGCCGCGCCGAAGATCACGAAGCCGATCGCGCCACAGCACAGGCCCATCAACAACGCATTGCGCTCGCCGAGCACACGCACGATCGGGCCGATCGCGAGCCCCTGCACCACCAGGGCGCAGACGCCGACCATCGCCAGCGTCAATCCCACGGTCTTCGAATCCCAGCCGTAGCGATAGGTCGCGTAGAGCACGAAGGTCGAGGGCAGCACGACATGCGCGACCTGCGCGATGAAGTTGACGACGGACAACGCGGCGAGCACCGCATTGGAACGCAGCAGGCGGAGCGCACCGAGCGGATTGGCGCTCCTCCAGCGGAACGGCGCGCGCTTGTCCGGCGCCAGCGATTCCGGCAGGACGAAGAGCCCATAGAGCGCATTGGCAAAGCTTAAGGCCGCCGAGGCCCAGAACGGCAGGCGCGGATCGATATCGCCGAGCAGGCCGCCCAGTGCCGGGCCCAGCACGAAGCCGGCGCCGAAGGCAGCGCCAATCCTGCCGAACACCGCCGCGCGCCGCTCCGGCGGCGTGATGTCTGCGATATAGGCAAAGGCGGTCGAGATGCTGGCCGAGGTGATGCCCGAGATGACGCGGCCGACGAACAGCCAGACCAGCGACGGCGCCAGCGCCATTAGCACATAATCGGCCGCGAGCCCGAAATTCGACAGCAGCACCACCGGCCGCCGCCCGAAGCGATCCGACAGCGCGCCAAGCACCGGCGAGAACACGAACTGCATCAGCGCCCAGGCGGTGCCGAACAGCCCGAAGATGCGGGCCGCATGCGCCGTGTCGTTATCGACGAAGCTCTCGATCAGTTTCGGCAGGATCGGCATGATCACGCCGAGCGCGAGCATGTCGAGCAGGATCGTGACGAAGATGAAGGCGACCGCACCGCGCCGGACTGGCGCTGCGCCCTGCGCCATCGCCTCGCCGGCGTCGTTGCTCACGACGGCCGCTTGCGCTTGTGGGCGAACGGATTGGCCTTCTCGCGCAAGGTGATGCGCACCGGTGTGCCCGGCAGCTCGAAGGCCTCACGCAGCGAATTGGTGAGGTAGCGCAGATAGGACTGCGGCACCGCATCCGCACGCGAGCAGAACAGCACGAAGCTCGGCGGGCGGGCCTTGGTCTGCGTGATGTAGTTCAGCTTGAGTCGTCGTCCGGACACGGCCGGCGGCGGATTGGCCTGGACCGCCTCCTCGAACCAGCGATTCAGCGCCGCGGTCGACACACGCCTGTTCCAAAGCGCATAGGCATCCTGGATCGCCTGCATCAATCGATCGATGCCCTCGCCCACCAAGCCGGAGACGGCGACGATCGGCACGCCCTTGATCTGCGGCAGCAAGTGATCGGCATCGCGGCGCAGGTTCGAGATCGCGCCGCCACCCTTGCTCTCCATCAGGTCCCATTTGTTGACGGCGAGCACGACGGCGCGACCCTCGCGCTCGATCAGGTCGGCGATGCGAAGATCCTGCTCCTCGAAACGGTTCTGCGCGTCCATCATCATCACGACGACTTCGGCAAAGCGCACCGCGCGCAGTGCGTCGGCGACCGAGAGCTTTTCGAGCTTCTCCTCGATCCGGGAGCGCCGGCGCAGACCTGCGGTGTCGAACACGCGAAACTCGCGGCCCTTCCAGTTGATCTCGACCGCGATGGAATCGCGCGTGGTGCCGGCCTCCGGGCTCGTCAGCAGGCGCTCCTCGCCGAGCAGATGATTGATCATCGTCGACTTGCCGGCGTTGGGCCGGCCGACGATCGCGACCCGGATCGGGCGCGTGGCGGCCTCTTCCTCCGTCAGCGGCTCATCGTCTTCGAACTCATCCTCTTCCACCGGCTCCGGCATCAGCGGGCGCAGAGCATCATAGAGCTCGCCCATGCCCTCGCCGTGCTCGGCCGAGATCTGGATGGGATCGCCGAGGCCTAGCGCGAAAGCCTCCATCGCGCCGGCATCGCCATGCTTGCCTTCGCTCTTGTTGGCGACGAGCAGCACCGGCTTGTTGGCCTTCCGGGCGAAATCGGCGAAGGCGCGATCGTTGGGCGTGAGGCCCATGCGGGCATCGATCACGAAGAACAGCGCGTCGGCCTGTGCGATCGCGGCCTCCGTCTGCTCCTGCATGCGGGCGGTCAGTGAGCCCTTGGCGCCCTCATCGAGGCCGGCGGTGTCGATGATCGTGAAGTCGAGATCGCCGAGCCTGGCCTCGCCCTCGCGGCGATCGCGGGTGACGCCCGGCAGATCATCGACAAGCGCGAGCTTCTGCCCGACTAGGCGGTTGAACAGCGTCGACTTGCCGACATTCGGCCGGCCGATAATGGCAATCTTAAAGGACATGGGTCATTCGTGCGCTGCCGGAGCCGCGCCTGTCAATGAAATGAAAAATTAGCGCGAGAAGCTGCCGCTCGGCATCGGTGCCGGGAAGGCGCCCTGCGATTGCTGCTGGGTGGTCTGGGTCGGTTGCGCCTGCTGGACAGGCTGATCGGGCGGCGGCGCGGTGGTGCGCTTGCGCACGATCTTCTGCCTGGGCGGCGGAGTGGCTGCGGGCGGCGCGACCTCGGGCTGGGCCTCGCCATCGACTTCGCCGGCGGGCGCCTCAGCCGGCGCAACGGCCGCGCTGGCCGGCTGCCTGGTCTTTTTCGCCTTGGCACCCTTCGCCGGCTTGGCTGGCTCGGGCAGAGGCTCGGTGGGCAGAGCCGCGACGGCGGGGCCGTTCGGATCGGGCTGTTGCTGCGCGCCCTTGTACATATCCTTCGGAACGCCCTGCTCAAGGCCCGGCACGCCTTCCGGGAACACCGGCTTGCGGTCGCCCGGCAGCTTCTTCTTGGTATCGAGGAAGTCCAGCATGTCGCTCGGATCGAAGCTGGAGCAACCGCCCAGCACGCCCGTGAAGGCGATCAGGACGGCGGCTGCGATCAAGCGTGGCGTGCGGCGCATATCGGTATCTCGTCTCAGCTCTCGGCTCAGCTCTTGGCTACGGGCGGCAGCAGGGCCTGCAGCGCCTCGGCCCGTGAGCGCAGGCCGGGCGGCGTTTCGCCATCCTCGGCAATCGCGTCGAGCCATTTGCGGGCCGCGGTCATGTCGTTGTTGCGCCAGGCCGACAGCGCCAGCATCTCGCGGGCGGTATGGCGGAAGGTCGATTTGGGCGCGGTGGAGGCTTCCAGCCGCTGCTGCATGTCGGCATAGCCCGCGCTGTCGAGCAGGAGACCGGCGGCGCGGATCTTTGCCAGATCCTGCCACTCGCCGCCTACGCTGCGGTCGGCGGCGATGTCGTCATACAGCTTGGCGCCTGCCTTGGGATCGCGGGCCGCCGCCTCGGCCGCGGCACGCAGCCGCGCCAGAGTGCGATAGCCTGATGGAGCCTTGGCAGCGAGCTCGGTGAAGGCCACCTCGGCCTCCGCATGCTTGTCCTGCTCGGACAGCTCGGCGGCCTTCTCGAAGGCAGCACCGGCCTCGGCAGCCTTCTTGGCCTCCACATACTGGTAAGCGCGCCAGCCACCCACGGCGGCGACGATCAACACCATCAGTGCGATAAAGACGATCGAATATTTGTCCCACAGCTTCTTGAGCTGCTCGCGACGTACTTCCTCGTCGACTTCGTCAAATAATTCAGACACTTATGCTAATCCCATGCCCGTCCGGGTGCGCGCGCCAAAGCGTTCGCGTCAGGAATCCCGTCCCCCACGTGGCGGCGGGGTACCCTAACGATATGGCGGTGGCAAGGCAAAGCGAGCCCGATCAAGGCTTTAACCACCCGAGACAGCCCGGACAGACCGCCTCCCCGGCTCAGGTTCCCAACAGCTCCCGCAGCTGCCGTTTCAGCACCTTGCCATTGGCATTACGCGGCAGCGGCTCCGCGGTGATCACCATGGTCTCCGGGACCTTGTAGTCGGACAGCCGCTCCGCGCACCAGGAGCGCAAGGCCTCGCTGTCCACCGGTGCGCGCGCCACCACCACGGCGTGGACGCGCTCGCCCAGCACCGGGCACGTCTTGGCGACTATCGCGCTCTCGACCACGGCGGGATGGCCGGCCAGCACGGATTCGACCTCGGCCGAATAGATCTTGAGGCCACCGCGATTGATCATGTCCTTCTGCCGGTCGAACACCCGGACAAAACCCTCCGTGTCGACCGAGCCGAGATCGCCGGAATGCCAGAACCCGCTGGTGAAGCTTTCGGTCGTGGCTTTTGGATTGCTCCAATAGCCCTTGATCACGGAGGCACTCTGGATCCAGAGCTCGCCGATTTCCCCGGGCGGCAGCTCACGCCCGTCCGCGTCCATCGCCAGGATGCGCGCACCCGGACACGGCAGGCCGACGCTGTCGATATGGCTTGCGGTCAACCTGCCCGGCATGATCGTGGACGGCGACGTGGTCTCGGTCGCGCCATAGCAATTCGCCAGCTCGAGGCCGGGAATGATCGCCTTGAGCTTCTCGATGGTGGCAACCGGCATCGGTGCGCCGCCAAAGCCGCCGATGCGCCAGCTCGACAGATCGTAGCTCTCGAAATCGGGCTGGAGCAGGCAGAGATTGTACATCGCCGGCACCATCACCGTGTAGGTGACGCGCTCGCGCGCGGCGAGCTTGAGATATTCGCCGGCCTTGAACTCCGGCATGATGATCAGCGCGCCAGCGCAGCAGATCATCGTCGTGATATTGGCGACGACGCCGGTGACGTGGCCGAGCGGCACCGCCGCGATCGAGCGGTCGGCCGCCGTCAATTGCAGGCAGGACACGAAGATCATTGAGGAATGCACGATGTTGCAATGGGCCAGCATCGCACCCTTCGGCTTGCCTGTCGTGCCCGAGGTGTAGAGGATCATCGCGGTGTCCTCCTCGCTCGTCTCGACCGGTGCCGAGGCCGGGGCGTTGTCTGCCAGCACCGCGAAACGCGACAGAGCCGGATCGTCGTCGACGGCGATGCGGTGGATTATGTCGGGCACATCCAGCGCGTCCGGCAGACCCGCCGCGAGCGCCGCCTCGTGGATCAGGATTTTGGCACCGCAGTCGGCGAGGACATAGGCGATTTCCGGTTTCTGCTGGCGCGTGCTGAGCAGCACCGTCACGAGCCCCTCATGCGCGGCAGCAAACAGCAGCAGCGGGAATTCGACGCGGTTGCCGAGCAGGATCGCGACACGATCGCCGCGCTGCAGTCCGAGCTTGCGAAATCCCGCCGCAATCCGCGCAGCCTGCTCGACGGCCTGCCGCCAGTTCAGCCGGACATGGCCTGAGATCAGCGCTTCGCCGTCGGGATTGCGGGCGCAGGCGTCCGCAATCATCGCCCACAGGCTCGACGGCCGATCGCAAAATGCCGGCACGATCCGATCGCCGAAGCGCGCCTCGAACCGCATTGGAGGGATCTGAGAATGCGACCAGTCCATCGAAATGCCTTGGCTTGTTGCTCTCGTTATCTTCCGCGCATGGCATGCGGTCCTGTCTTGTGCTGATCGGCTAGCCGCCCATCACGGGAACGCCGATGACGACAGGATGGAACGCAAACGCCAGCGCCAGATAAGCGACGATTCCAACCACGACCGCGATCAGATCGTTGGTGACGCCGCCGACCGGAATCGGCGGACCGCCACCATCAGTCCGACGCTTCAGCGTGATGCGATCATACACCGCCCAGCCCAGGAAGGAGCCGAACAGGATGATGGAGCCGAGATCGCCATTGGCCAAAAGATGCGCCGCCGCCCACAGCTTGATGCCGGCCAGCATCGGATGCTTCAGCGTCGCATAGATGCGGCCGCGCAAGTAGGATGCGACCACCAGGATGACCGCGGGCAACATCAGCGCGAGCGTGATGTGCTTCAGCGCCTTCGGCGGATACCAGACGTCGATCCAGCCCGTCGCGCGATAATGCGCGAAGCCCCAGATGATCAGTGCGAGCCCCGCGAGCGAGGCAAGCGAATAGAGGATCTTGTAGGTCCCCTCGCCCAGTCTCGCGATGGCCTGCGCGCGCGCCTCGCGTTTCGTCGTGAACACATGCGCCGCGAAAAACAGCGCAAGCCCCAGGATCATAACCAGCAGACCCACGAGATTCTCCCCTCAACCAGCGCCCCAGCCCATGGCGTATCATCGATTGGCCGCGGGTCGCAACTGACGCGCTACTTGTGGATCTCGCGATTGTCGACATACCGGATCGCGATCGGCCGCCCGGCGACGGCACCGCCAAGACCGCCGGTGAATTTCAGCGGCAGGCAGGCGTTCAACGATGAATTGACCGCATCGAGGTAGGTGGTTCTCGTCTCGGCGGCCACCCCCGCGGTCGCAAAGGTCAGGCGCGGCGGGCCGATCAGGCCGCCCGATTTGTTGAAGCTGAAACGCACGGCGATCTGCATGCCCGCGCGCGCATTGTCCGTTGGCGGCGACCAGCAGCTGCGCAGCTCGGCGAAGAGATCGCCGATCGTATCGAGATCGTGATCCGGCTTTTGGTATTTGGCGCGATCGGCCTCTGACGGCACGCTTTGGATCGTGAGCTGGAGGTTCTGGCCGTAGGGATAGTCGATCTCGGGAATACAGGGACCAGGCTCGAGCGGGCTGCAATAGGACGGCGTGCAGGGCCTGCCATCGAGCACGCTGCACGGCTCGTGCGAAAACGGAATTGGGTTGATTTGCCGGGGCCGCGCATCGGCGGCGATCGTCGAGATCGCCAGCAGGAGGAAAACAAGGATGCCGCGCCACATGAAGTGAACTCGCAAGGCCACATGGGTGAACGTGGCATTGCCGCCGGCAACGTCAAGCCTGCGGCTGTTCACATGCGCGCGTCCAAGGACGGTGTCGTCGCCCGGCTTGACCGAGCGACCCAGTACTCCGGGACGTCTGTGATTGAGCCGGGAAGCCGCGGCGTACTGGATGCCCCGGTCAAGCCGGGGCATGACAGCGGAGGGTGAGGAGCGGACGGAACGCACCTACCCCTTCTTCTTGACGTCCTTGACGTTGGTGAACTCGATGCCCTCGGCCCGTTCCCTTGTGTAGCCGAGATAGAACTCGTTCCGCGCCAGATAGACGGGATCGCCGTCGACATCGTCGGCGATGCTCGAGGTGTTGGCAGCGATGAAGGTATCGAGCTTCTTGCGGTCCTCCGAGGAGACCCAGCGTGCAAGCTGGAACTCGCTGACCTCGAATTCGACCGGCAGCGAATATTCCGCATCCAGCCGCGCCTTGAGCACGTCGAGCTGCAGTGCGCCGACGACACCAACCAACGCGGGCGCGCCGTCGCGCGGGCGGAACACCTGCACCACGCCCTCTTCCGACATCTGCTGAAGCGCTTCCTTCAGCTTCTTCGCTTTCATCGCATCCGTAAGACGCACGCGGCGAACGATTTCCGGCGCAAAGCTCGGCACGCCGACGAAGTTGAAATCCTCACCGTCGGTCAGCGTATCGCCGATGCGCAGCGTGCCGTGATTGGGAATCCCGACGACGTCGCCTGCATAAGCCTCGTCCGCAACCGAACGGTCCTGCGCGAAGAAGAATTGCGGGCTGGATAGCGGCATGCTCTTGCCGGTGCGCACGAGCTTCGCCTTCATGCCGCGGCTCAGCTTGCCGGAGCACAGGCGGGCGAAGGCGATGCGGTCGCGGTGGTTGGGATCCATATTGGCCTGGATCTTGAACACGAAGGCGCTCATGCGCGGGTCGGTGGCTTCGACCTTGCGCTGGTCGCTCTCCTGCGCGCGCGGCTCGGGCGCGAACTTGCCGAGCCCTTGCAGCAGGTCGCCGACGCCGAAATTGCGGAGCGCGCTGCCGAAATAAACCGGCGTCAGATGGCCCTCGCGAAACGCTTCGAGCTCGAACGGTTTTGAAGCCGCGGTGACGAGCTCGAGCTCGTCCTTGACCGCCGACACGTCGAGATTGGCGTTGAGCTTGGCGAGCTCGGCGATCTCGATCTGCTGCGCCGCGCCGGTCTTGGCGCCGCCGCCTTCGAGCAGACGCACGCCGCCATTGACGACGTCATAGGTGCCGAGGAACTCACGGCCGCGGCCGACAGGCCAGGTCATCGGCGTGGTATCGAGCGCCAGCGTCTTCTCGATCTCGTCCAGGAGCTCGAAGACGTCGCGACTCTCGCGGTCCATCTTGTTGATGAAGGTGATGATCGGGATGTCGCGAAGACGACAGACCTCGAACAGCTTTCGGGTGCGCGCCTCGATGCCCTTGGCGGCGTCGATCACCATGACGGCGGAATCGACCGCCGTGAGCGTGCGATAGGTGTCTTCCGAAAAGTCCTCGTGGCCCGGGGTATCCAGCAGGTTGAACACGAGGCCCTCGAACTCGAAGGTCATAACCGATGTCACGACCGAGATGCCGCGCTCGCGCTCGATCTTCATCCAGTCCGAACGCGTGTTGCGCCGCTCGCCTTTGGCCTTGACCTGCCCGGCCAGATTGATGGCGCCGCCGAACAGCAGCAGCTTTTCGGTCAGCGTGGTCTTGCCGGCGTCCGGATGCGAGATGATGGCAAAGGTCCGCCGCCGCGACACTTCAGCGGCAAGCGAGGAACGGGCCGTCGATTCGGCTGTGGTGGCGATGTCGGACATTGCGGCAGCGTTTGGCAGGGAAAATGAGCCTGATCAAGCCTCATCTGGTGATTGCGGAGCGTTCCGGCCAGTCCCATATCCGCCTGGTTGGGAGGGACGACCTTCCCTTTCCATCAGCACACCAGTCGCGGGGACGCCCCTGCCTTGAATGGAGGGTCGTCATGGCCTGGAGCATCCTGTTCGTCGCCGGTCTGCTGGAGATCTCCTGGGCGATCGGCCTCAAATATACCGAGGGTTTCAGCAAGCTCGTTCCGTCGGTCCTCACGCTCGGCGCCATGGCCGGCAGCATCATCCTGCTCGGGCTCGCCCTCAAATCGCTGCCGATTGGAACCGCTTATGCCGTCTGGACCGGTATCGGCGCGGTCGGTACCGCGACACTTGGGATCATCCTGTTCGGCGAGCCGGCCACCGCGTTCCGCCTCGCCAGCATCGGGCTGATCGTCGCCGGGATTGTCGGGCTGAAGCTGGTTACCTGACGAAGATCTTGACCGCCCACCAGCTCAGCGCGGCGACGATGGCCGAGGCCGGCATCGTGATCACCCAGGCATAGACGATCGAGCTGGCGACGTTCCAGCGCACCGCCGAGAGGCGCCGGGCGGCGCCGACACCGACGATGGCGCCGGTGATGGTGTGGGTGGTCGAGACGGGAACGCCGAGGAAGGTCGCCATGAACAGGGTCGCGGCACCGCCGGTCTCGGCGCAAAAGCCCTGCATCGGGGTCAGCTTGGTGATGCGCAGGCCCATGGTCCGAACGATGCGCCAGCCGCCCATCAGCGTCCCCATCGCCATTGCGGCCTGGCACGAAAGCACCACCCAGAAGGGGACGAAGAATTCGCCGCCGAGCTGGCCCTGCGAATAGAGCAGCACGGCGATGATGCCCATGGTCTTCTGCGCGTCGTTGCCGCCGTGGCCGAGCGAATAGAGCGAGGCGGAGGCGAATTGCAGGATGCGGAAGGCGCGATCCACGGCAAAGGGCGTGGAGCGCACCGAGGCCCAGGAGACGATCGCAACCAGCACCATCGCGAGCAGAAAGCCGACGAGCGGAGACAGCACGATGGCGATCACCGTCTTGGACAATCCGCTCCAGACCACCGCCGAAAGGCCCGCTTTGGCCACGCCGGCACCAAACAAACCACCGATCAATGCATGAGACGAGGACGATGGGATGCCGAGCGCCCATGTCACCAGGTTCCAGACGATGGCGCCGACCAGCGCAGCGAAGATCACCTGGGCATCCACGATCGCGGGATCGATGATGCCGGTGCCGATGGTCTGGGCGACGTGCAGCCCGAACACCATGAAGGCGACGAAATTGAAGAACGCGGCCCAGAACACCGCGTATTGCGGCCGCAGCACACGGGTCGAGACGATGGTCGCGATCGAATTGGCGGCGTCGTGCAGGCCGTTCAGGAAGTCGAACAGCAGCGCGACGGCGATCAGTCCGACCAGGACGGGAAGACCCAACGCAACATCCACGGCGCGGTCCCCTGCCCTAAACTTGCTCGATGACGATGCTGTTGATCTCGTTCGCGACGTCGTCGAAGCGGTCGGCGACCTTCTCGAGATGGTCGTAGATCTCCGCGCCGACGATGAAATCCATCGCGTTGCCGTTGCGATGCTTGAGGAACAGTTCCTTCAGCCCGATATCATGGAGATCGTCGACGCGGCCTTCCAGCTTGCCCAGCTCTTCCGTGATCGCGGTCAGCATGGCCACGTTCTGGCCGATCTTCTGCATCAACGGCAGCGCACGGCCGACCAGATTGGCGCATTCGATCAGAAGCCCGCCGATCTCCCGCATGGGCGGCTCGAAGCTGCGGACCTCGAACAGCATCACGGCCTTGGCGGTCTGTTGCATCTGGTCGATGGCGTCGTCCATCGAGGTGATCAGGTTCTTGATGTCGCCGCGGTCGAACGGGGTGATGAAGGTCCGGCGCACCGCCGTCAGCACCTCACGGGTGATGTTGTCGGCATCGTTCTCGAACTGGTTAACGCGCTGGCAATAGACCGGCGTCTCCTCGCCCCCGTTGAGCATGCTCTGGAGCGCGATCGAGCCCTGGATCACGGTCTGGGCGTGGCGGTCGAACAGGTCGAAGAACCGTTCTTCCTTGGGCAGGAAAGCGCGAAACAATCGCATCATGGGAGAGAGACTACCGGTTGGATAATGGCCTGGCCCGAGCGGGCCGTCATGAAACTGTCATAGACCATTTTCGATCCACGCGCGTGCCACCTCACGCCCGTGGAGCCGGATCATCCACCGCTTTCGCGCGTCAACACATCTTCCATTATATCAATGACTTACAGCGACCGCCGGAAGTAATGCGCGATTTCTCCGATGACGCCGCGGCGGAAGGTGAGCACGCAGATCACGAAGATCGAGCCCTGGATCACGGTCACCCACTGGCCGAACCCCGCCAGATATTGCTGCATGGCGATGATCACGAAGGCACCGACCACGGGACCGAACACGGTTCCGAGTCCGCCGACCAGCGTCATCAGCACGACTTCGCCCGACATCGACCAGTGCACGTCGGTGAGCGAGGCGTTTTGCGCCACGAAGACTTTCAACGCACCGGCAAAGCCGGCCAACGTGCCCGACAGGACGAAAGCCAGGAACTTGTACTGATCGGTGCGGTAACCCAGCGAGATCGCGCGCGGCTCGTTCTCGCGGATCGCCTTGAGGACCTCGCCGAACGGCGAGTTGATGATGCGGAAGATCAGCAGGAAGCCGGCGAGGAAGCCGACCAGAACCACGTAGTAGAGCACGGTCGGCTTGGTCAGATCGAAGACTCCGAACATGCGGCCCTGCGGAATACCCTGGATGCCGTCTTCACCATGGGTGAACGGGGCCTGGAGGTAGATGAAGTACAGAAGCTGCGACAGCGCCAGCGTGATCATCGAGAAATAGATGCCCTGGCGGCGGATCGAGATATAGCCCGTGATGAGCGAGAGCACGAAGGCACCGGCGACGCCGACGAGGATGCCGAGCTCCGGCGGCAACGCCCACACCTTCAGCGCATGCGCGCTGCAATAGCCGGCCGTGCCTAGGAACATCGCATGGCCGAAGGACAGCAAACCGCCATAGCCGATCAGCAGGTTGAAGGCGCAGGCGAGCAGCGCGAAGCACAGCGCCTGCATCACGAAGAACGGGTAGACCCCCGTGAATGGCACCGAAGCCAGCAGCAGCGCCATCACCACGAAGACGATCATCTCGTCGCGGATCGCGCGCGGGGTTACCGGCAGCGTGTCGTCCGTCAAGGCTGTCATGTCAGGCCGCCCTTCCCGTCAATCCCGTTGGCTTCACCAAGAGCACCAGCACCATCAGCACGAACACGACGGTGTTGGAGGCCTCGGGGTAGAAATATTTGGTCAGGCCCTCGATCACACCGAGCGCGAAGCCGGTGATGATGGAGCCCATGATCGATCCCATGCCGCCGATCACCACCACCGCGAACACCACGATGATGAGGTCGGCGCCCATCAGCGGTCGCACCTGGTTGATTGGCGCCGACAGCACGCCGGCGAGCGCGGCAAGGCCGACACCGAGGCCGTAGGTCAACGTGATCATGCGCGGAACGTTGACGCCGAAGGCGCGCACCAGCGTCGGGTTTTCGGTGGCGGCGCGCAAATAGGCGCCGAGCCGCGTCTTCTCGATCAGGAACCAGGTCGCGATGCAGACCACCAGCGAGAAGATGACGACCCAGCCGCGATAGACCGGCAGGAACATGAAGCCGAGATTCATGCCGCCCTTGAGCTGGTCCGGAATGGCGTAAGGCAGGCCGGAGGAGCCGAAATAGTTCTGGAACACGCCCTGCACGATCAGCGCAATGCCGAAGGTCAGTAGCAGGCCGTAGAGATGATCGAGCCCGGTCAGCCATTGCAGCATGGTCCGTTCCAGGATCATGCCGAAGATGCCGACAATGATCGGTGCAAACAGCAACGCCCACCAATAGTTGATGCCGCCGAGGTTCAGCAGGAAGTAGGCGACGAACGCGCCCATCATATAGAGCGCGCCATGGGCGAAATTGATGATGTTGAGCATGCCGAAGATCACGGCAAGCCCGAGACTGAGCAGCGCGTAGAACGAGCCGTTGATCAGTCCCACCAGTAGCTGAGCGTAAAGAGCCTGCATCGATCCCGCACCCGGTCCCTTCGGCGTTCCCTGAAAGTCGCCCGCAGGCCTGATGGTCTGCGGGCGGTTATCTTACTTCTTCAACAGAGCGCACTTGCTCTCGGACAGCGGCGTGAAGGCCTGGTCGCCCGGCACCGTGCCGACCAGCTTGTAGAAATCCCACGGTCCCTTGGACTCGGAGGGTTTCTTCACCTCGAACAGATAGGCATTGTGGATGGTGCGGCCGTTGGGCTGGATCTCGCCCTTGCCGAACAGATCGTCTTCCGTCGGCATCGACTTCATCTTCTCGACGACCTTGGCGCCGTCATGCGGGTTGCCGCCGAGCGCTTCCAGTGCCTTGAAATAGTGACGCACGCCCGCATAGACGCCGGCCTGCACCATGGTGGGCGGCGCGTTGTTCTTCATCTTGTCGGCGAAGCGCTTCGAGAACGCCCGGGTCTGATCGTTCATGTCCCAGTAGAAGGTCTCGGTGAAGTTGAGGCCCTGTGCGGTCTCGAGCCCGATCGCCTTGACGTCGGTGAGGAACAGCAGCAGCGCTGCGAGCTTCTGGCCGCCCTTGACGATACCGAACTCGGCCGCCTGCTTGATCGTGTTGGTGGTGTCGCCGCCGGCATTGGCAAGGCCGATGATCTTGGCCTTGGAGGCCTGCGCCTGAAGCAGGAAGGACGAGAAGTCCGGCGTGTTGAGCGGGTGCTTGACGCCGCCGACCACCTTGCCGCCATTTGCGGTAACGACAGCGGTGGTGTCGCGCTCCAGCGCCGCGCCGAAGGCGTAGTCCGCGGTCAGGAAGAACCAGGTGTCGCCGCCGGCCTTCACCAGCGCCTGGCCGGTGGTGTGGGCCAGCATGTAGGTGTCGTAGGTCCAGTGCACGGTGTTGGGTGAGCACTGCGCGTTGGTTAAATCCGAGGTCGCCGCGCCCGAGTTGATATAGACCCCGTTCTTTTCCTTGATGACGTTGTTGACCGCGAGCGCCACGCCGGAATTCGGCACGTCGACGATGACGTCGACCTTGTCGACGTCGAACCATTGCCGCGCGATCGCGGTGCCGATGTCGGGCTTGTTCTGGTGATCGCCCGAGATGATGTCGATCTTCCAGCCCTTCGCAGCCAGGCCGGAATCTTCAATGGCCATCTGCGCGGCGAGCGTCGAGCCCGGTCCGCCGAGGTCGGCATAGAGCCCGGACTGATCGGACAGCGCGCCGATCTTGACGGTCTTGTCCTGCGCGAAGGCTACGCCCGCGGTGGTCACGGCCAGCGCCGTGCCGAGCAGAAACGACGCAATCGACTTTGTCATCATGCTACTTCCCTATGAATCTTCTTGTTGGCCGTTCTAGACGCCGAGATAGGTGTGGAGCTTGTCCATGTTGGCGGCAAGCTCCGCATTGGAAAATCCGTCAATGATCTTGCCGTGCTCGACCACGTAATAGCGGTCGGCGACGGTGGATGCGAACCGGAAGTTCTGCTCGACCAGGAGGATCGTAAAACCCTCCTTCTTGAGCCGCGCAATGGTGTGGCCGATCTGCTGGATGATGACGGGCGCGAGACCCTCGGTCGGCTCGTCCAGCATCAGGAAGTTCGCGCCGGTGCGCAGGATGCGCGCGATCGCGAGCATCTGCTGCTCGCCGCCGGAGAGCTTGGTTCCCTGGCTGTTGAGCCGTTCCTTCAGGTTCGGAAACAGATCGAAGATCTGCTCGAGCGGCAATCCGCCGGGACGCACCACCGGCGGCAGCAGCAGGTTCTCCCGCACGTCGAGGCTGGCGAAAATTCCACGCTCCTCCGGGCAGAACGCGATTCCCATCCGCGCGATCTTGTCCGAGGTCGTGCGGATGATGTCCTGGTTGTTGAACTTCACCGAGCCGGTGCGCTTGCCGATGATGCCCATGATCGACTTCAGCGTGGTGGTCTTGCCGGCGCCGTTGCGCCCGAGCAGGGTGACGACCTCGCCCGCGTTCACGTCGAAGTTGATCCCGTGCAGGATGTGGGACTCGCCGTACCAGGCTTCCAGGTTGCGGACCTGGAGCAGGTTGCCGCCGCTCGCGGCCTTTGCGGGAGCTTCCGCCGTTGCAGTCTCAGCCATGACCGGCTCCCAGATAGGCTTCCTTGACGCGTTCGTCCTTGGTGAGCTCGCTGTAATGGCCCTGCGCGAGCACCTGTCCGCGCGTCAACACGGTGATGATGTCGGAGAGATTGGCCACGACGCTCAGATTATGCTCAACCATCAGGATGGTGTATTTCGCGGAGATGCGCTTGATCAGCGCCGCGATCTTGTCGATGTCCTCGTGGCCCATGCCGGCCATCGGCTCGTCCAGCAGCATCATCTCGGGGTCGAGCGCGAGCGTGGTTGCGATCTCCAGTGCACGCTTGCGCCCGTAGGGCATCTCGACCGCGGGCGTATTGGAAAACTCGCTGAGGCCGACATCGTTCAACAGCTCGCGCGCGCGATCGTTGAATTGGTTGAGCACGGACTTTGAGCGCCAGAAATCGAAGGAGCTGCCGTGCTGGCGCTGAAGCGCGACGCGGACGTTTTCCAGCGCGGTGAGATGGGGAAACACCGCCGAAATCTGGAACGAGCGAACCAGTCCCAGGCGGGCCACATCGGCGGGCGCCATCGCGGTGATGTCCTGCCCCTTGTACAGGATTTTTCCGGCAGACGGTTTGAGGAACTTGGTCAAAAGATTGAAGCACGTCGTCTTGCCGGCGCCGTTCGGGCCGATCAACGCGTGAATGCTCCCACGGCGAACCTTGAGCGCAACGTCGCGGACGGCGAAGAAGCCCGCGAACTCCTTGGTCAAGCCTTCCGTTTCGAGAATGAACTCATCGGCCAAACAGTTTTCCCCCTGCCCGCACAACGCGCGTGGCTATCCTTGTTGCTTCGGCTTTCCGGAGGCCTCGGAGCCACTCCCTGGAGCCCATCCGGAACGCCGCCTCCGGGCGCGGAATATGCCGGAGGTGACGGGGGTTAGGCAAGGCGGAAAGCTGAGCAGGTCAGGCCTCCGGCCGGGAGACTTATGCTCCCTTAGTCGGACGTGTTTTGATGTCGCGCCTGCCCGGCTTCCCGGTTCGCAAAGCGCCGGTCATCAAGCCGTCGTTAACGGTCTTTCGTTCCATGCGCCAGCCTTCATGGAAAATTTTCCCGCAGTGAGGATCATGCGCGGGTTTCAAGCGTCCGGAATTTCTTTTCGTCGGGAATATTGCCTTGGATTTTGCAAGCGCGGCTCCTTCCGTGGTCAAGTCGATCAAGCAGCGTGATCTCCTGAACACGTGGCTGCGGCTTTATGGGCGCCAGCAGACGGCTCCGGCGATCTGGGAGTACCAGCCTGCGCGGCTCGAGGAAGAGCTCTCCGACCTGATCTATTATACGGTGGACATGTCGACGCCGACGCCGCGTCTGACCATTCAGAGCGAAGGTACGCGCATCTCGCGGGCCTATGGACACACCGGCAAGGGCGCTCTGCTCGACGACTATATCGGGCCGCGTCTCGCGCCCCTGGTGATGCCGGTCTATCATGAATGCGTGGCGCGCGGGCTGCCTGTCTACAGCGTTGCCGACGTCGATGACATTTACGGCCGTATCGTCGCCTATGAGCGCCTGCTGCTGCCGTTCCAGACTGACGACAAGGTCTGTCACATCATCGCGTCGCTCAAGACCTTCTGCGAGGACGGCGGCTTCGAGATCAAGAATCTGATGCGCGGAAATGACGCGCTGCCGCGCTCGAGATTGCGCGCGGTGATCGATCGGGACCTGTTCCATCGCACCCCCGGCCGCATCGCGCCGGCCGAGTTGGTCGAGTTCGCGGACCAGCAGGGCTCCGGTGTTCCCACCGAGATCATCGAGCTGAACTAGCGGTCAGCGCGATTTGGCGGCGGCTTCCTTGGTCGTGACTTACTTGGTCGTGACTTCCTTGGCATAGACATCCGGCTTGAAGCCGACCAGCAGCTTGCCGGCAACTTCAAGCACCGGCCGCTTGATCATCGATGGTTGCGCTAGCATCAACGCCAGCGCCTTTTTCTCCGAGAGGCCTTCCTTGTCGGCATCGGGCAGCTTCTTGAAGGTCGTTCCGGCGCGATTGAGCAGCGTCTCCCAACCGACCTTGTCGCTCCACTGCTTGAGCTTGTCCTTCTCCACCCCCGTCGCCTTGTAGTCGTGGAACGTGTAGGCGACGCCATGGATGTCGAGCCAGGCGCGCGCCTTCTTCATGGTGTCGCAGTTCTTGATGCCGTAGATGATGTTGGGCAAGACAGTCCTCGCGCATGCGTCGCAGCGTAATGCTCCGACGTTGTACGCAACTCCAGTTCGCACGACAATATTGCGAATGATGCCAGCTCTTCGGACGGACACTCCATGCACGTCACCCACGATCCAGCCGCGACCGCATCGCCGACCATCGACTTCGACACCTTCCTCGCGGTCGATATCCGGGTCGGTACCATCGTCGATGCAAAGCCGTTCCCGGAAGCACGCAAGCCGGCCTGGCGGCTGTGGATCGACTTCGGCCCCGCGATCGGCGTGCGCAAGAGCTCTGCGCAGATCACCGAAAACCATCCGCTTGAAACGCTGGTGGGCCAACAGGTGGCTGCGGTCGTGAATTTCCCGCCGCGCCAGATCGGCCCTGTTGTCTCGGAGGTGCTGACCCTCGGTTTCCCTGATGCCAGCGGCAAGGTCGTGCTGGTGCAGCCGAGCAAGCTCGTCCCGAACGGCGGACGGCTGTTCTAGCCCCGCGCGATCGAGGGCGGTATTCAGGCCGCCGGCGACGCTCCTTAACGATTCGCTCCGCCTGTGTCCCGGTACGGGTTGTCGGGGTTGACCGGGATCCAGTTCGGTAATAAAAATGACTGACTGATCGTTTTTATATTGATCAGCGCTCTTGGGTCCTTAGCCCGCCGGGCGAATAAAACGATCGATCTGTCAGTTATTTATGGATGGCCGGATGCCCAAGATCAGCGACAAGCAACGTGAAGGCCGCCGGCAGCAGATTCTCGAAGCCGCCCTCGCCTGCTTCGCCGAGGACGGTTTTCACCAGACCGGGATGGCCGACATCGTCAAACGGTCGGGACTGAGCCATGGCGCGGTCTATCTCTACTTCCAGAGCAAGGACGATCTGATCGAGGCCCTCGCCGACGACCGGCACCGGCGCGAGGCCGTGCTCAACTCGGTCGCGCAAGGATCGGGCGATCCGATCGAAGGACTTCACGCGCTGGTCGGCGTCTACGCGCAATGGCTCACCGACCCCGCCGGCGAAGCGCGCCGCCGTGTCGGCATCCACGGCTGGGCCGAGGCCCTGCGCAACCGCCGCGTCCGCACCAGCATCGTAGAAGGCATCGACATGCCGCGCGCCCTGATTGTCGCGCTGGTCGAGCGTGGCCAGCATGACGGCCTCATCAAGCGCGATCTCGGTGCGGAAGCGATCGCGCGCGTGCTGATCGCGATCTTCCAGGGCTTTGTGCTGCAAAAATGCTGGGGCCAGGATTTTGACATCGAGGCCTGCATGGCAGCCGTGACCGGCGTGATCGATGGATTTCGCATCACGAAGGCCGACGTCAAGCGACGAACCAGGAGCTGAGCGATGTCATGGATCCATGACCTGCTCGCAGGCATTGGGGTCGGCCTTATCGGCGGGCTGACATCGGGCTTCATGGGCACGAGTCCCGGAGGCGGTCTCGTGATCTTCAGCGTGCTGCTGCTCGGCGCCGAGCAACACATCGCCCAGGGCACGTCGCTGATCACGCAGGTTCCACCGACCGGACTCGCGGGCGTTCGCCGCTATTGGCAGAGCGGCAATCGCAGTCCCTTGCTGTGGATCGTCTGGATCGGCATCGGCTTTCTCTTCGGCGGCGCCGGCGGCGGCTACGCTGCGGCCGCAGTCTCCGACTCGGTGTTGCAATGGACCTACGTCGTCTATCTCGTCGCGCTGATCGCTCTCCTGATCCTGCGCCGCGACCGCGAGGAGAAAACCAAGGAGACCGGCGACCGAGACAAGCTGCCCTGGCTGCCGCTGCTCCTCATCGGCATGCTTGCCGGATTTTCCTCCGGCTTCATGGGCATCGGCGGCGGGCTGGCGATCACCGTCGGGCTCGCGGCGGGCCTGCGGGTGCCGCAGCACCAGGCGCAGCTCGTCAGCCTCGTCTTCTCGGTCATCCCGACCAATATTCCGGCCGCCGGCATCTACTGGAGCAAGGGACTCATGGTCGGTTGGCCCGCCATCATCGGCATTCTTGCCGGCCTCTGGGTCGGCACTGATCTCGGTGCGCGCGCAGCCAATCGCGTCAGCAAATCGGTGCTGCGCCGGGTCATGATCGCCGTCATCCTGCTGATGGCGCTCTACATGACCCACAAGGCGCTAACCTGATCTTACGGCCGCTTCGGAATGTTGAGCCCGCGCTCGACCGCCCGACGCGCCAGCCCGCGTTCGAGCCAGGCGGCGACGGATTTGAACTGGCTGAACTCGACGAGATCGCCGGCGCCGTAGAAACCGATGAGATTGCGCACCCAGCCGAGCATGGAGATGTCGGCGATGGTGTAGTCGTCGTCCATGAACCATTGCCGACCGGCAAGATGCATCTCCATCACCCCGAGCAGCCGCTTGGCCTCGCCCACATAGCGCTCGAGCGGCCGCTTGTCCTCGAAGTCCTTGCCGGCGAATTTGTGGAAAAAGCCGACCTGGCCGAACATCGGCCCGATGCCGCCCATCTGGAAATGCAGCCACTGGATGGTCTGGTAACGGCGCGAGGCATCCTGCGGCAGCAGCTTGCCGGTCTTCTCCGCGAGGTATTGCAGGATCGCTCCGGATTCGAATAGCGGCAGCGGCCTGCCGCCGGGACCATCGGGATCGAGGATCGCCGGGATCTTGCCGTTCGGATTGAGCGAGAGGAACTCCGGCGTCTTCTGGTCGTCCTTGCCGAAATCGACGAGATGGACTTCGTAGGGAAGCCCTATCTCTTCCAGCATGATCGAGACCTTGACGCCGTTCGGCGTCGGCAGCGAATAGAGCTGGAGCAGCTCCGGGTGCTTGGCCGGCCAGCGCTTGGTGATGGGAAAGGCGGACAGATCGGACATCAGGACCCCGGCTTCGTTCATGAGATGCCGCCTAGTCTAGGCCAGCGGACGAACGACGCAAGGTCGAGTGGTCAGATCATTTTCCCGCACAGTTCACAACGGCCGCAGCAAATGGTTGGTGGCGTGCATCACGTCGCGCTGTGCGCGTTGCTCGATGAAGAGCTGGCCGGTGACGAGCAGCGCTCCGGTGAAGACGAGTGCGAGCATCGCCGTCGCGAACTGACTGGCATCCCTCATCGGACGAGCTTCTCCCTGTTCGGTTCGCACGAGGAACGCGGGCCGGCCATCGTCTGTTCCTGCAAGCTTCAAATAAATTGCAGCTTTTTCCCGAATCGTCCTCATCGGTAGCCTCAATAATTGATCTCCATCCGCAAGCCCCGCGGGTCGGTCTCCTCTCCGCCGAACCGCTCCGTGCTGTCGCGTGCCGCGATCGCGCAGGCACAGGCGTCGATGAGATCGTCACGGCCGATGCCCGTGCCGTGTCGTTGATTCAGCCATGTCGGCAAGCGCACGAAGCCGCGCTGCTGCAGGAGTGCGATGCGCTGCTCCCGGCCCTCTGCAGACGTCTTCTTTGCAAGCCGGGCCCGCCCAGCGAGATTCCAGAAAATCAATTCCGGATGCGCTTCGCCGATCGTCGTCTGCCGCGTCGGCGTCATGATCTCGTCGGCATCCCTGATCTTGTCCCTGATGTTCCAGAGCTGCGCTGACACGCCCCTGTCCTTGCCCTCGCACTCCCAGTAGTGACGGTTAGCTGCGGCCATGTCGGCAAATTTCCAGAGGTCGCGGCGCGCGCCGAGAAACACGGCAGCACCGACGAGCTCGCGCGCGCGCAAATCGCAGATGCGATATCCGCTCCATTTCAAGCCGATCGGCATGTCGATCATCGCCCGGGCATGCGGCAGCGCAAGCAGCCGCACGAGACCCGGCGAATAATCGAACGCGTGATTGCCGCGGTCGTCGATCCAGGCGGCGACCCAGCCGAAGCGAAATCCGTCAAGGCCGAGATAGTTTGGCAATTTCCTGATCCCTGACGGACATCCGCCCGCTCCTCTATCCCGGTCCCTCGCCCCGGTGCTGCTCGAACAGGCGCTGCGCCAGCAACGCATGGCCGAGCGTGCCGCCGGCGCGAACCGCCGCCGCAATCAGCGCGGCTTCCGCGATTTCTTCGCGCGTTACACCGGCCTTCGCCGCCTGCGCCGTGTGCACATCGAGGCAATAGGCGCATTGCGTGGTGAGCGCGACCGCGAGCGAGATCAGCTCGCGATATTTTGGCGGAATCAATCCGTCCTTGCGCTCGACCGCGTGGTTGAACGCAAGGAACGCGTTGGCCTCGACCGGCGCGAGCGCCACCAAGGCCGGGACGGATTTCAGATCGTCAGGGCTTTGATAACAGGTCATGGCTCACCTCGTCAGATATTCGCGCAGCAGGGCGCGGGCGCGATGCAGACGTGCTTTCACGGCCTGCCGGGTTGCGCCGAGTGCGTCGGCGATTTCGTCGATGGTCATTTCCTTGACGTCGCGCATCAGCGCGACATCGCGGTAGTGCGGCGGCAGCGCCTCGAAGGCCGCCGCGACGTCGAGCCGCAAATCGGCTTCAGGACGCGACAGCAGCAGCGCCTCCGCCTCTCCGTCGTCGATCGCCGACGCGAGGCCTGCCTTACGGGCGAGCCGCAGGCATTCGCGGCGGACCACACTGAACAGCCAGGCCGAAAACGCCAGCCACGAGCGGATCGTGCCGACATGGCGAAACAGGATCCATAGCGCCTCCTGCGTCGCATCCTCGGCATCCGCCGAGCTGCGACAGGTGGCGCGGGCATAGCGGCGGATGTTCGGCTGCGCCGTCTCGAGCAGAGACGCGATCGCCTGGGGATCGCCGAGGCGCGCGGCCTCGAACAGGTCCGGCGAGATCCCAGCGGCGCTCACGACACGCCTCCTCTTCCGATGCCGGCCATCGCGCACATCGGACAATAGCCGACGAGGCCGGTCAGTGCGAAGCCGGCGCCGCCGAGCGCAACCAGCCAGGCCGCGGCGCCGGTCAGGTACACGAATGCCGCGACGGCCACCGCGACGCCAAAGGCGATCCGCACGGCCTGATGCAGGCCGCCGATGTTCTTCCTGTAAAATGCCATCACATCCTCCGAGACGAGCCGAAGCAAAATGCCTCGACCCTCAAGAGAGGGTGCGACGAGCGGAAAGGATTCGCGGCAAGTGCAATTTTTTTCGCGATCAGCCTCCGACTGCCTGATAGGCCAGACGCTTGAATTCGAAGAAGAACGGATTCCAGAAGCCCATGTAGCGCTGCGCCATCAGCACACCGGCGGTATTGGCCTGCGGGCAGATCCACCAATGGGTGCCGGCAAGGCCGCCCCACTGGAATTCGCCGGTCGAATTCGGAGGATCGAACGGCATCGGCGCGAAGGTGACGGCGCCGCCGAGGCCAAAGCCCTTGCCGGGGATCGGGCCGAGATTGGCGAAGCGGATGTTCTCGCCGGCGGGCAACTGGTTCGTCATTATCTGCCGCAACGTCTCGGGCTTCAGCAGAGCATCCGAGCCGGGAAGCAGCGCCCGTATCAAAGCGAGCATGTCGGGCAAGGTCGAGACCAGTCCGCCGCCGCCCGACAGCCGCGGGAATTGCCGCCGATAGGCCTGCGGATAAGGCAGGTCGTCGGCCCGGGTGAGGCCGGGCTTCATGGGATCGAGCACATCCGTGCCGTTGTAGAGCGCGACCAGCCTGCCCTGCTGCGCGTCCGGCACGTGGAAGCCGGTATCGGTCATGCCGAGCGGCTCGAAGATGCGCGCCTTGAGCACGGCGTCGAGCGGCTTGCCGGAGACGACCTCCACGACACGCCCGAGCACGTCGGTCGCAACCGAATATTCCCAGGACGCGCCGGGATGAAAGGACAGCGGCAGATCGGCGAGTTGGTCGATCATGTCGGTCAGCGGCGTCAATGGATTGAGAACGCGCGCCTCGTTATAGCCTTTGAACAGCACCGTACCGGGATCGAAGATGCCGTAGCTGAGGCCGGAGGTATGGGTCAGAAGCTGCCGGATCGTGATCGGGCTTTTCGCAGGCTCGACGTCGGCAAGGGTCAAAGCGCCCGGCTTCAGAACCTTGCGATTGCCGAGTTGCGGCAGGAATTTCTCGACAACGTCATCGAGCCCGATGCGGCCCTCCTCGACCAGCAGCATGACCGCGCAGGTGACGAAGATCTTGGTGTTGGAAAACGCACGAAAAATGTGATCGGGCCGCAGCGCGGTGCTCGCCTCGCGGTCGGCAAAACCGACGCACTGCTGATCGACGACCTCGCGGCCCCGCAGCACCGCCCAGGATGCACCCGGAATGATCTCCTGATCGACGTAACGCTGCATTGCCGTCCGCGCGGCGGAAAAATCAGGTGTTCTGGCGTCCATGTGTTTCCCCAATGATGGCTGGGATCGGTATAGCGTGAATTCGCCGGATATGAAGCCTGACCGGACGGCGCAGCTCATTCCTGCTTCATGAACGCGGTGACGTGCAGGCGGCGCCGAGTCCGCATCCCCTGCCGATGGTACAGCGCGATGGCCGACGAATTGCTCGAAAACACGTGCAGGAACGGAATTTCACCGCGCGCCTCGATCTGGCGTGCGACAGCCGCCAGCAGCGCCTGCGCGTAGCCCCGCCCGCGATGGTCGGGGTGGACGCAGACGGCCGTCATCTCGACGAAATTTCCCGGCTTCATGCGCTCGCCGGCCATCGCGACCAATTCGCCGCCGGCACGGATGCCGAGGAACGTCCCGAGTTCGTGGGTGCGCCGCGCGAATGGACCGGGCTTGGTCAACTCCGTCAGCGCCATCATGGCGGGAACGTCGGCCGCACCCAGTCGAACGATCTCGGCATCGCGAAGCGGACTGTCGGCCGGAGAGCCGATCATCTGCTCGCAGAGTCCGGCCAGCACGACCTTGAAACCTGCGGGAACGTCGACGGCGTCCGGTGTGAACAGCGCGGCGACCTGCGAGCCCGACAGGAGATCACGGAGCGCGGCGAAGCTCGCCTCGGACATGTCGACCATGTCGGCAAAGGGCGTCACGTCCACCGGATAGCGCAGCGCGCGAGGGCCACCTTCGGCCAGATGTTTGTGGCTGGTCGTCAGCGCGCTCCAGATCGGGCGATCCAGCAGCCGCTCATCATGATCGGACACCGGCCTAGTCCTTGTCGAAGCTGACGATGACGGCGGCATTGGCGATCAGGATCGGGTCGTTGCCCTGTTCCGGGGCCGACGGAATCTCCAGCCCGCCCTTCACCGCGTTGACGGTGACAGTGCCGTAAGGCAGTTCCTTCGCGACCGCGTCCTTGTCGACGCTTTCCGGATTCGGCACCGCGATCGTGACGTCCACGAACATGTCGTTCGCAGTCTTGTCGATCATCCGGAAGAAGCCGAGGCTCGAATGCCTGATGGCATCAGAGACGGCACGTTTCGCCGCCTTGGTGGCGTCCCTGCCATGGACGTCGACGCCCATCCCCATCTCGGTGATACAGCGAATGCGAGCCATGTTCTTATTCCTGTGACTGATTGAGTGGTGGGGAGTGTGGGGGATCGAACGGCACGATACAAGTAGGGTCGTTCCTCTCGTGTCCCGGATGCGGTGCGGCACGCCGTGGCGCTCCGAGGTTGCGGCATTGCAAGCCGCGGGCGCTGTGCTATCGCTCGGGCGATGACTCCCAAAACTTTCGAAACCCGCTGCCTGCGCCTGCCCGCCGTCACCAAGGTGGTGCAGTGGGAGGGCACCTCGGTGTTCAAGGTCGGCGGCAAGATGTTCGCACTCGGCGGCGGCTTTGCCGCGCGCTCCGGCGGCTACATGTTCAAGGTCTCGAACATGGCCTATGCCATGTTGATCGAGCACGGCCTTGCGCGGCCGGCACCGTATCTGGCGCGCGCTAAATGGGTGCAGCTCGTCGGCAACAACGCGCTGCCGGACGCCGAGCTCACGGCCTATCTGGCGCAGGCGCACGCGATGGTCGCGACGAAACTCACGCGGAAATCCCGCAAGGCACTGGGCCTGGATTGAAGCGCAGTTCGCTGGTGGAGCGAAAGCCTGCGCTGATTGACATCGATGATATGCCTGACTAAAGTCAGACATCATGCTCGAGCCTGTTTCACGCGTCCGCCGCTTCAATCGCGCCGTCACGTCCGCTGTCGGCGCGCTCGACACGTCATTCCTGGGACGCGGGCGGCCGCTGGGTGCGGCGCGCGTGCTCAACGCGATCGGGCACGGACGTTCGGACGTGGCCGAGATTCGCGACTATCTCGGCCTCGATTCCGGACTGATGAGCCGCCTGCTCCGCAGCCTCGAGGACGAAGGGCTGGTCGAGACCAATGCGCATGAAGACGACGCGCGCCGCCGCGTGGCGACGTTGACGCGTGCGGGCCGGCGCGAGTTCGCGGCCTATGAGGCGCTGTCGAACACGCAGGCCGAGGGCTTCCTCGCCCAGCATTCGCAACGCGAGGCGCTGCTGGCGGCGATGGATTTGATTGCCTCCGCATTGACGCGCGAGCGCGTCAAGCTGGACGAGATGGATCCGCGGAGCGAACAGGCCCGTTATTGCCTCGGCGAATATTATGGCGAGCTCGGCCGCCGCTTCAAGCAGGGCTTTGACGTCTCGCTGTCGCGCGATCCCGACGCCAAGGATATGCGCCGCCCGCGCGGCACATTCCTCGTCGCAATGTCGGACACGCTGCCGATCGGCTGCGTCGGGCTCAAGGGCACGGATCACGGCTATGCCGAGATCAAGCGTCTCTGGGTCGCACCGGCGGCGCGCGGATTGCGGCTCGGCAGGCGCCTGATGGACATGACCGAGGACGCCGCGCGCATGCTCGGCATCAAGCTGCTGCGGCTCGACACCAACAGCGCGCTGGCGGAGGCCGGCCAGCTCTACCGACGAAGCGGCTGGAGCGAGATCCCCCGCTTCAATGACGACCCCTACCCGGACCTGTTCTTCGAAAAACGTCTGTGAGCGCCGGCGCCTTTCCTTCCGTTGCCGCGTTATGGCCGAAGCCGCAGGAGCAACGCTATGACCAGGTCCGACCTCGCCGACATCTACCGCGACTACATCGCCTGCCTGAACCGGCAGGATTGGCCCGCACTCGGACAGTTCGTCCACGATGACGTCGCCCACAATGCGCGACCGTTCGGACTGTCCGGCTATCGCGCCATGCTGGAGCAGGATTTTCGCGCAATTCCGGATCTGCATTTCAACATCGAGCTGCAGGTCTGCGATCCGCCCCACATCGCGTCGCGG
The DNA here is from genome assembly GCF_023073025.1 of Bradyrhizobium sp. 76. Classification (NCBI taxonomy): domain Bacteria; kingdom Pseudomonadati; phylum Pseudomonadota; class Alphaproteobacteria; order Hyphomicrobiales; family Nitrobacteraceae; genus Bradyrhizobium; species Bradyrhizobium sp. 76. The sequence goes on along the minus strand of NZ_JADPIS010000149.1, from coordinate 620,512 downwards.
CTGAAGTTCGATTGCACGCCGGCTGGAAAGTTTCTGGGGCTGGATGTGAACGGCAGGCGCGTGTCCTTCTGCGAAAACGTGTTCTATCAATTTCGCGACGGAAAAATACGACACGTGTGGTCCATCATCGACAAGCCCGCGATCGAGGCGCAACTCTAGCGTTGCGCCTCGACGAACCTGCTTACGCTGCTGCCGGCGCCAACTCCGCTTGCGGCTTCGGGAACGGCTTGAAATTCATCGCCATCAGGAAGGCGCCGAGGCCCATCGCCCAGGAGGCGATATAGAGCCAGGCGTAGCTCGAGAACGCATCGTAGATCAGGCCGCCGGCGAGCGGGCCCGTGGCCATGCCGAGACTGCCGGCCATGGCGGTGCCGCCGATCACGGTGCCCATCATCTTGAGCGGGAAATTTTCGCGGATCAGCACCGCGTAGAGCGGCATGGTGCCGGCATAGATGAAGCCGAAGACGGCCCCGACCGCGTAGAACGTCGCGAGCTGATGCGCGAAGACATAGGCGAGTGCGCCGAAGGCCTGCAACAGCAGGCCCGAGACGAGCACGCGCTTGGCGCCGAAGCGGTCACCCATCAGGCCGAAGGCGATGCGGCCGCCGAGGCCGGCAAAACCCTCGATGCTGTAGATCGTCACCGCCGCGACCAGCGGGATGCCGCAGCTCACCGCATAGGAGACGGTGTGAATGATCGGGCCGGAATGGGTGGCGCAGCAGAAGAAATTGGTCGCGAGCAGGATCAGGAATTGCGGCGAGCGCAGCGCCTCTCCCATCGACATCTCACCTTGCGTAGCCGTCTCGCCCACAGGCGAGGCCACGGCGTGCGCGAGCGCCGGCGGGCGGCGCACCAGGAACGAGACCGGGATCATGATGGCGCCGACCACCAGCGCCACGATCTGCATCGAGGTGCGCCAGTCATGGCCGGAGACGAGCCAGGCCGCGAGTGGCGCCATCGTCATCGGCGCCATGCCCATGCCCGCCGACACCAGCGAGACCGCGAGGCTGCGATGGGTGTCGAACCAGCCGGTCACGGTCGCCATCATCGGCGCGAAGATCGCGGCACAGGACGCCCCGACCAGAAGGCCGAAGACGAACTGAAACGCAAGCAGCGAGGTGGCGTGGCTCGCCGCGAACAGGCTCACGGTCAGCACCGTCGATCCCGTCAGCACCACCGGCCGCGGTCCGAACCGGTCCGTCAGCGTACCCCAGGCCATGCTGGTGCAGGCCATCGCCAGAAAGCCGATCGTCATCGCGCTGGAGATGCCGGTCACGGACCAGCCGGTGTCCTTCGCGATTGGCTGCAGGAACACCGGCAGCGAAAACATGCCGCCGATGGCGACGCAGCCGAGCAAGCCGCCGGCGGCGACGATCACCCAGCGATAGGAGGAAGCGTTCATTTTGGTCTCCCGTCAGATCTGTCTGGGTGGAAGACGAATGGGAACATGGTGGGCCGACAGGCCGACGCAAGTTTTTGCGGCACGCTTTTGTGACCTGCCAAACAAAAAAACGCGAAAACAACCCGATGCACAGTAGCCGGGCGCTTTGGGATCAAGGACTTACAGCGCAGCTCTTTGCAGTGCGAAGGAAGACCCGCCGTTTGACTTGTCGGGCAAAACACCTGCATCATGGCATCATCCCGCCGCTATTAATTCGTCCCCCGCGAACAGGCCTTCAAACAGCCACGCCGCGCCGCCACTCGCCGACCGTGAGCCAGACCGCCGAGACCAGGAAGTAGAGCGCACCGACTGCAGCATAGCCCGCGACATTCGCGATCGAGGGAATCGCGGGCATCGTGGCCTGAAAGATGAAGAAGCCGCCTGCGAGAGCCGACTGGCCACCGCTGAGCACCATGGCCCATTGCGCGCCAAGACTCCGCCAGCGGCGAATGGCCGTCCCCAACTGCAGCAGTCCGGACACAATCGCCCATGCCCCGAAGATTCCGAGAACCCGGTTCATGCTCATCTGCAAGGTCACAAGCACCGCGACGGTGCTCGCCAGGCTGACCACAACGTTCAGAGCCTGCGTGCGGTTTTGAGCGAGTCCGCCGCTGCGAACAGCGTCCGCGAAGTTGGCTGCGGCGTCCCATGCGGGATAGAGGACGAGCAAGGCGCCGGCGATCACTGGAGAAGAAGCCGCGGCGGCAAACGCAGCAGCGACCCAGGCCACCGAGAACGCCGCTCGCACGAAGTAGTATTGCTTCAGCCATCGCTCGCGGTCGGTATGAACCGGATCCAATTGATATCGCGCCATCGCAGTCTCTCCATACCGACTAGTTGGTAGGTTTCTTACACACAACGAAACCGTCTTCGACCAGCCCACTTGCAGGCTGTCGTCATCGTTTCGCTGATGTCTCTCAGTGCTTGTTGGACAGCCGGTCCAGCAGCGGGGTGGTAATCACACCGAACATCTTTGGATCGCCATAGGCACGCGCCGACAGCATGGCGCCGTGAATGGTCGCCATGAATCCTTCGGCCTCGACGCGGGCTGTGCCGGAGAGTTTGAGTTGCCCTTTTCGTTTGCCGCGCTCCATGACGGCCGTCAACCAGGAAGCCAAGGAGCGGAAGTGCGCACGGACTTCGAGCGCAACCTCCTCCGGCAGGATCGGAAGCTCGCTGGCCAGCAGCGCGCACACGCAGAACGGCGCCGTCGCATCATTGATGCACGCCTTCCAGTACGCGACATAGTTTTCGAGTTGCTCGCGCGGATCAGGGACATTGCGCTCGAGCGCGGACAGTCCCGCCTCGGCTTCGGCGCGGTAGCGCGACACGAGGGTGCGGACCAGATCGACCTTGCTGGCGAAATGGTGGTGGATGCTCGGCTTGCGGATGCCGACCACCTCGGCCACGTCGGCGTAGCTGAAGCCGTTATAGCCGCCCGCGATGATCAAGCTGCGCGCGCACGCCAGGATGTCGTCGGCTGTCGAGGAAACGTTGGTCATGGTCCTAGCTACCTTCCAGTTGGTAGGGCGTCAAGAACGGGATGCTTCAACCATCCGTGAGTGCTAGGAGCCTGCATGACCATTCGCCCGATCGTCCGCTATCCCGACCGCCGCCTCACGTTGCCGGCCCGCCCCGTCACGGCATTCGACGCAACGCTCCGCGAGCTTGCAAATGATCTGCTCGAGACCATGCGCGCCGCGCCCGGCATCGGCATCACGGCGCCGCATATCGGCGTGCCCTTGCGCGTCGTCGTGCTCGAGCTCGACGCCAGGGAGGGTGCGCAGACCTATGTCAATCCGGAGATCGAGTGGGCCTCACCCGAGATGATCCTGCATCGCGAAGGCAGCGTCTCGATGCCCGGTGTCAACGACGAGGTGCAGCGCCACGCCCGCGTGAGGATCAGCTATCAGGATCTCGACGGCAACATGCACAGCGAGGAGTCGGACTCCTTGCGCGCCGTCTGCCACCAGCACGAGATCGACCAGCTCGACGGGATGTTCTGGATCCAGCGGCTGTCGCGGCTGAAGCGAGAGCGGCTGGTGAAGAAGTTCGAGAAGATGTCGCGCGGGTGAGCGGGCCGGCAAAGATCGGACTTGTGTGAAGTCGCGCCGCCTGTTCGATATGGAGAAGTCAAACCAGCCTGATATGATTGGAACGGTCGGCCCCGTCGGGAGGGAGACGAATGACTCATTCAGGTCGCTGCGCCTGCGGCGCGGTTCGTTACACCATTGCGTCCGCGCCGATCCGCGGCTTCCAATGTCAGTGCAGCGACTGTCAGCGCGACACCGGCAGCGGCCACAGCTCCATCTTCGTGTTCGCGCGCAGCGCAGTCTCGGTGACAGGCGAGGTGCGCGAAATCGAGCGCACTGCCGACAGCGGCGCAGTCAAGCGCAAGGGGTTTTGTCCGAACTGCGGCTCGCCGATCTATAACAAGCCGGACGAGAAGCCGGAGTTTATCGGCATCTATGTCGGCACGCTTGACGATGCCAGCACGTTCAAACCGTCCGTCGTGCTGTTCTGCTCGCGCGGCTATGCCTGGGATCACCTCGATCCCGAGATTCCCAAACTCCCGGAATGGCACCCGGGATCGCACTGATTTTTTGCAGATTGGGAGACAGCCCATGGCGATGAGCTTCGAGCTATCGATGCTGGCCGCCGCAATCGTCTGGGGCTTCGTACAGCTTGTCGCCGCCGCGCAAGCCGCGAACCTGCAATACGGCCTCAGATGGGCTGCGAGCCCGCGCGACACCGAGATGCCGCCGCTCAAGCCCATCCCCGGCCGGCTCAACCGAAATTTCCGCAACTACATGGAGACGTTTCCATTCTTTGCCGCCGCGATCCTCATCTCTCACGCCGCAGGCGCTCACAACGAGCTGACCTATTGGGGATCGATCGCCTATCTTGGCGGACGCATCGCCTACACCGCGCTTTACCTATCCGGCGTACCGCTCGTCCGCTCACTGTTCTGGGATATCGCCAGCTTTGGCATGCTTGCAGTCTTGGCAGCGCCTTTCGTGCCTCACTGAAGCGACGCCTTGGCGACTTTGCCGCGATGCCTTCACGCCCGCTTCCCGCTCCGCTTGTTCATTGGAGCATTGCGACGCTCGCGTTTGCCGCGCGCGATCTCCGTCGCCAGGGCGTCCAGCTTCGGCTCCCAGAAATTCCTGAACTGGCCGACCCATGCGTCGACCGCGCGAAGCCCCGCAGCATCGACCGAATAGAGCCGTCGTTGCGCCTCCGCCCGAACGGTCGCGAAGCCGCTCTCGCGCAGCACCTTGAGGTGCTGCGACACGGCGGCCTGCGTGATCCCGAACTCCGCTCCGATCGCCTCGACGACCTCACCGGACGCCATCTCGCCGGGCGCAAGCAGCTCGAGGATGCGACGGCGGACGGGATCGGCAAGGACGTCGAAGATTTGCATCAGCTTCCTGTGCCCGGATGCGCAACGTCGGGCGGCGTCTCGCCGCGATAGAAAGCGATGGTGCGGTCCGACCGCTGCTTGGCGGAGGCAGGATCCACGCCGCTTGCGACGTGCGCCACGCGCCAATACTCGCCGCTGCTCGTCATGAATCCCTTGCCCGCGGGAGAGCCCATCCATGCCTCGGCCGTCTCATGGTCGACCGATGCCCCGGTCGCAACATATCGCTCCAGCCCCGCAATGGCGAGATCCCAGCCGATGCCGACTGCCCCTGGACCGAACTGCTCCCAATGATCCTCGATCATCGCGGTGTGCTCAAGCGTCAGCCGCGCCTGGCTTCGTTCTGCCGTCAGCTTGACATCGATCCAGCTCATCGCGCCGCCGAATTCCCACGTCGCTGCAAAATGGGTCGGCGGCGTACACGCCGTGATGGTCCCGCCGGCATTTCCCTTGAGCTGGTACTTTCCACCGAGCCGGAGATCTCCCTCGACCGGCAAGAACCAGCGCGGAATGCGTTGCGGGCTGGTCACTGCGTCCCAGAGATCGTCGACGCTGGTCTCGTATAGTCGCGTCAACGTCACCGCACTGGCCGCTTTCCCGTCCTTCTCGAAATTCCTCACCGAGCGCGTAACCAGCCCCAATACCCTGACGACGTCGATCTCCATAGCGCTTGCTCCCTGTCGTTTCGTGCAAGGATGAATATCGATCTAAACTAATATAAGTCAATTCTTATATTCCGAGGAGATGCCGCTCAGATATTTGCCCGGCGGTTTCCCGAGCGCCTTCTTGAACATGGTGATGAAGGCCGCGACGGAGTCGTAGCCGAGAGCGGCGGATACCTGCTGGACGCTCGCGCCGGACGTCAGCTCCCGCAAGGCGACGATCAGGTGCAATTGCTGGCGCCAACGCCCGAAGCTTAAGCCCGTCTCCCGGACAATGAGGCGCGCGAGGCTGCTCTCGCTCAGCGCGACGCGATCGGCCCATTCGCCCAATGTCTTGCGATCGGAAGGGTTTTTCGCCAGCGCTGCGGCAATCTTCTTCAAGCGCGGCTCGGGCGAGAGCGGCAGATGGAGCCGCTGAACCGGCATGCGGGGAAGCTCACGCAGAAGGACGCTCGCCAGAAGGTCCACCCTCGCCTCGTCATCCGCGATCTGATCGGACAACTCGACGATCAGTTCACGCAGCAGTGGGGAGATCGAAAGCGTGCAGCACCGATCCGGCAGGTCCACGCGGTCAGGCTCGATGTAGACGAAGAACAGCCGGGCATTTTCTGTCGCGAGGTTGCTGTGCTGCAGGCCACCGGGAATCCACACCGCGCAATGCGGCGGCACCATCCACAGACCCGTGGGAACGCGGCACGTCACGGCGCCGCCCACCGCAAAGACAAGTTGCCCCTTGCGGTGCCTGTGATCGGGTACCTCGCCCTTGGTCCCGATCACGTCGACGCGCACGGCGATGACGGGCGCGGAAACATCATCCACGTCGAGATCAAGCCATGGAAAACGGAGCGGCTGCCGCATGCTTGCCGGTTTTAAGCAATTGATTGGCGGAACATCTAAATCGAGCGGAGAGGAATGTCGATAGGGTGCCGCCTGAACCTGCCCGGGGCGTCCGGGCGCCGCCCACGTGATCGAAAGAAACGGCCATGCATGGTTTCACAAGTACGACAGCAGCCGGGCTGGAACGCGTGGTCCGCACGCAAGCGGGGGCCGTGCGTGGCGGCCCGCGCGACGCAAGCGGCGTGATCGCGTTCAAAGGCATTCCCTACGCAGCACCGCCGGTCGGGCCTCTGCGTTGGTGCGCACCGCAGCCGCCTGCGCCCTGGGATGGCGTGCGCGATGCGCTTGTGTTCGGCGCGGGGTGTCTATCGGCGCTCGAAAACGACCAGCGGCCGGGACCGCGTGACGAGGATTGCCTCTATCTCAACGTCTGGACCGCGGCGAAGCACGCGGATGAGAAGCGGCCCGTGATGGTGTGGATTCACGGCGGCGGCTTTCAGTTCGGCTCCTCGGCGAATCCGGCAACCGATGGCGGCCGGCTAGCAGCGAAGGGTGTCGTCGTCGTCAGCTTCAACTACCGCCTCGGCATCCTCGGCTTTCTCGCCCATCCCGATCTCGATACGGAGGCGCCCTCGGGCAATTACGGCCTGCAGGATCAACTGGCGGCGCTGCGCTGGGTCAAGGCCAACATTGCCGGCTTTGGCGGCGACCCCGACAACGTCACCCTGTTCGGCGAATCCGCCGGCGCCATGGCCGTCGGCATCCTGATGGCCTCGCCGCTCGCGCACGGACTGTTTCACAAGGCCATTGGGCAGAGCGGTGCGTTCTGGGACGGCAAGCACGGCCCACTCCCGGGCTTTGAAGAAGCCCGCGCGCGTGGTCTGGCTTATGCCCGGCAACAGCACAACGCGTCGATCGCAGCTTTGCGCAGCATGCCGGCCGATCGGTTGAATGCATCCGCGCCGTGGAGTTTCAGGACCAGCCCGGTCGTGACGGCCTTCTCGCCGAGCATCGATGGTCATGTTGTGCCTGATGTGCCCGCGCGGCGCTTCCTGCGCGGCGAACAGATGCACATCCCGCTACTGGCGGGCTGGAATGCGGCCGAGGAATTTCCTTTCCGTTCGCAGTCACTGCCCGATCAATCAGCGCAAGCCTTTGTCTCCGCGGCCGAGGCGATGTTCGGCAAGGAGCGCTTGGCCGATTTCCTGAAGGTCTACCCCGCGGCGACCGACGCGGAGGCCAGGACTTCCGCGGCGGCGCTTAACGGCGACTATGTAGTTGGCGAGCAATGCTGGCAGTGGCTGCGATTGCATTGGCGCGGGGGACGCGCGCCGGTCTACGGCTATCACTTCAGCTATACCTCGCGCTACACGCCGATCGCCTCGCACGTCACCGAAATTCCGTTCGTGTTCGGCACACTCACACCGCAACAGGTGATCGGCAGCTCGGCACCGGCGGCCGAAGAGGACCGCGCCCTGGCGCGGACCATGATGGCCTATTGGGTGAATTTCGCGGCGCATGGCGATCCCAACGGATCGGGCCTGCCACCCTGGCCGGCCTATGACGAGACGGACGTCGTGCAGATCCTGGGCACAACGATCGAAGCCCGTCCCAATCCGCAAGCCGCCCGCTTCCGCTTCCTCGCCAGTTTCAGGCAGGACGGCATTTTGCCGATGCGCTGGCGGGAGCTGCCGTAGGCGTACCTCACCCGCCCGCCATGAGCTCCTTCGCCAGCGCCATGTAGGCCGGCAGCGTCACGGGATCGTTGGCGGCGTTGCCCGCTGCGGGGTGCGAGGCGTAGCGCGCGATCACCATCTCGGCCTTGGGATCGATATAGATGCCCTGCCCGTGAACGCCGCGCGCCATATAGGCGCCGTGGGCATTGTGCGTGACCCACCATTGATTGCGATAGGAGGCACCGGGTAGCGTGGTGTAACCGGCGGGCTTGAATTTCTCGGGATCGCCGCCGCGCGCGATGTCTTCGACAACAGATGAAGGCACGATCTGCCGGCCGTTGAAGCGGCCGTGATTGCACATGGTCTCGCCGAAGCGGGCGAGATCGCGCAAGGTGGTGGAGAGGCCCCCCCCCGCCGCTTTCGGTGCCGATGCGATCGACGTGGTAATGCGCGTCCTCCTCGGCGCCGATCGGCTGCCAGATGCGCTCGGAGAGCAGATCGGACAAGTTCATGCCGCTGACGCGCCGGATGATCCAGGCGAGCACGTCGGTGTTGACGGTCTTGTAGGCGAAGGCCTTGCCGTGCTCGCCCTGCTTCTTCTGCGCCATCAGAAATTCGAAGATGGTGGTCGGGCCGTCGTAATCCGGCGGAATCGGTGCCATGCCGTTCGCCCGCCGGAGGCCCCAGACGTGAGAGTTCTTGTCGGTATAGACCTCCGTGTATTCGAGCCCGGTGGTCATATCCATGACCTCGTGCACGCGCGCATCGCCGAAGGCGCTGGCCTTCAGCTCCGGCACATACTCCGTGACAGGCGCCTGCGGATCGATCTTGCCCTCGGCGACCAGAATGCCGGCGAGCACGCCCGTGAACGATTTCGTCACCGACATCGCGATATGCGGCTTGTGCGGCTTCAACGCGCCGAAATAGCGCTCATAGATCAGCCTGCCCCGATGCAGCACGGCGATGCCGTCGGTGTAGGTCTCCTCGAGCATCTTCGCGAAGGTCATGGGTCGGCCGTCCATCGTAGTCGACGCGGAGGCGCCGATGTCATGGTCTTGGCGCGGCAGCACCGATGCAGGCCCCGCCCCGCGCCAGACGTTCACGGTCGGCACCAGCTGGCGGACGTTGCTCCATGCCCAGCGCAGCTCGGGGAAGCTGCGGAACGAGCCGTCCTGGAAACTGATGGTGCGGTTTTCCGGTGGCGGGAAGCCCTTCATCCAGCCGAGTGTTTCGGGATCGGTTTCGGCAGCGGTTGCGGGCGGCTGACTCGGGGCGGTGGCGGCGGACATGAACATTGGACTCCGGAAGCGAACGACGGGGTCTCGTATCATGGAGATACGTGGCGAACATCCAATGTTTGCGCCGAGGTGACCGTCGCCGCGCGCTTGGCGGGTTCGTCGTCAGGTCAGGCGCACCGACATGCCGCCATCCACCGTCATGGGACTGCCGGTCATGAACGATGCCCGGTCGCTCAGGAGAAAAACCGCCGCCTGCGCGATCTCCTTGGAACTGGCCATCCGCTTCATCGGGTGAAGCCCGGCGATGAAATTCAAGGCGTCGGGATTTCCCTCGCCTGCCGCCGGGGTGATGGTCCCTCCTGGCAGAAGCGCGTTGACGCGAATGCCTTCGGCCGCATGCTCGGCGCCCAGTGATTGGGCCAGGCCGATCAGTCCTGCCTTTGAGGCTGCGTACGCCGCCATTCCCGGCAGGCCCCCGTTGCTGAAGCCAACGAAGGACGAGGTAAAAACGATCGAACCGCCGCCCTGCTTGCGCAGCGCCGGGATCTGCGCCTTTGCGCTGAGGAACGCCGAGGTGAGATTCACCGCAAGCACATCGGTCCAGTTTTCGACGCTCATCTCGGGGACTGGCGTCATGTCGCCGACAATGCCGGCATTGTTGAAGGCGCCGTCGAGCTTTCCGAAAGTCTTGACGGCGTGCTCGACAAGGCGGGCTGCATAGCCGGTGTCCCGAACATCGCCGGCGAGAAACGTCGCGCGCCCTCCGGCGCTCTTGATGCTTGCAACAACGGCCTGCAGCTCGGGGCCGCGACGCGCCCCGAGCACCACATCGGCGCCTTCGGACGCGAACAATGATGCTGCGGCAGCACCGATGCCGCTGCTGGCGCCGGTTATGATGATCGTCTTGTTTGCCAGTTCCACCGCGAGACTCTCCTGATGTCAAAAAGGAGCCGAACAAGACATCAGGCACCAGCGAGCTGCCACCCGTTTCCCGAGTTGAACGCGGGATCACCTCGTGGCGGCATTGATCCGCGAATGGCGGCCTGCCGGTTTCCGTGATCGGAGTGACAGGCCGCCGTCAGCAGACGCTACTTCAGCGGCAAGAAAACGTCCGCGACCGTCTCGTGCTCCGGCACCTCCGGGAACAGGCTCAGCCGCTGGCAATAGATCGGGAAGTCGCGCGCTTCTTCGCCGCTGGCGGGAAGCCAGTCGCGATAAAGGAAGAGCGCGGCCGGCTCGAGATTGCCGGTGTAGCCGACGACGCGCAGCACCGCGCAACGTCCGCCGGGGATCTCGCCGACCTTGATCTCTTCGCCGTTCGCCGCGATCGGCTGGTCGGTCCCGACGCAGAGGTCCGTGCTGTACTCGGCCGGCGAGGCAGGACGCCGCTCGGAGCGCCAGACCGTGAAGGTCGGACTTGTCCTGGGGTGCAGGTTCGCCGCCTTGCGCCACGCGATGAAGCGCTGGATCGTGGCGGGAAGCGTCGCCGGGTCGCCGCGATGCTCCATGATCGCCACCTTGGTGGGTTGGACATCGCGGATCGTCACGTCGTCAAAGGTAAAGGTCTTCTGCATGAGCTTGCTCCTCGCATTGTCGAGAGGCCCGAAGGCCGCAAGCCACGGCTCCCAGTCGGGAGACTTCCGGAACGACGACGGCGATTGCCCGAACCGTTGCCGAAAGGCGCGGGCGAAGGCATCCGGTGCATCGTAACCGGCATCCATCGCAATCTCCGTGACATCAAGGGCGTCCATGTAGGCCAGCTGATGCGAAGCGCGCTTCATGCGGGCCAGCTGGACATAGCGATGCACTGATAATCCGAAGGTTGCCGAGAACTGCCGGTGGAAATGAAATTTTGAGAAAGCCGCAACAGCACTCACCGTGTCCAGATCCAGATCATCGTCGAGATGCCGGTCGATATGATCAAGCACCCGTCGCATCCGGTCTTGATAGTTTTGCAGCGCCGCCTTCATCGTCCCTCCTCCGTGGCGGCTCCATCTAGTCGCTGACGGCCATGACACGCTCGACCGATCTTGCGGTTTGGCAGGCATCCCGTCGATCCTATTTTGAGCGTGATGGGCGCCCTCTCTCGTATATTCCAACATCTGCCGGCCTTTACTGGCCAGCAGGCTCCAGCGCCTTCTGCACCATCGCGGTATCGACATATTGCGTCATGCTGGCGATCTTGCCGTCCTTCACGAGATAGAGATGCGCGAACGTCGCGCGCATGGTCTTGCCCGTCGCCTTGTAGGTCCCGGAGTAGACACCGAAGGCAGCGACGCGGTCGCCGTCTTCGAGATAGGTGTGAACTTCAGCGCGGTAGCCGGTCCATTCGGTGGCGAGACGCCGGAACACGCCGGCGATGATCGCCTCTGGCCCGACGTAGGTGCCCGCGTACGGAAACCCTTCCGCTTCGGTCCATGCGGCATCGGGAGCGAGAGCGGCCAAGAGATTGCGGCCGTTCGCTTCCGACGACGATCCCTCATAGGTGGCGCGGATCAGGTCGAGGTTCGCCCCCATCTCAACCCCATTTCATCTCGCCGGTGGCGACCTTGGCGCCGATGTCGAGTGCAACGCCCATGCCGAGGCCGGGGAAGCGCGCCTCCATCGCCGCCTTGAGCGCCGCGGACTCCTTGACCTTGGCCAGCTCTTCGTCGAACGCCTTGAGGTAGGCGATGGTGTGCTCGACACCGGATAGGTCGGTCTTCCCATCCACCGACAGATGGCCGGGGACGACGACCGCCGGCTTGCGCGCCGCGATCTTTTCGAGATTGGCGATCCAGGCGGCGCGCTGCTCTCGGGTCGGCGTGTCGGCGGTCCAGACATGGACGCCGGAGAAGATCAGCACGCCGCCGAACACCGCGTTGAGCGAGGGCACGAACAGGTAGCGCCGGTTGGCCAGGCCATCCGCGCTGACGATCTCGATGGTCTCGCCGTCCACGCTGAGCGTCTTGCCGTCGAACGCTTCGGGGATGACCACATCGGCGAGCACCTGCGGGCCGTTCGCCTTGAGCTGCGGCCCCCAGACGGCAAGCTTCTTTTCGACGCTGGCGTTAATGGCCGCCAATGTTGCGGGCGTCGCGAGCACGCGGGCCTCCGGGAACGCCGCCTTGATGGCGCCGAGGCTGAAATAATAATCCGGGTCCGACTGGCTGATATAGATGGTGGTGAGCTTCTTGCCGGTGGCCTTGATGGCGTCAGCGACAGCCTTGCCATCGGACAACGTGAAGCCGCCATCGATCAGCACGGCTTCGCTCGGCCCGGACACCAGAACGGGAGCCCGGAAGAAGCCGTTCTGTCCGGCTGGAAAATGCTTCCAGGTGAGTCCGCCCGCGGCATGGCCGAAGCCTGCGGGTGCGAAGACTGCTGCGGCGCCCGCGGTGAGAGTGGTTTTCATGATGGTTCTCCTTGTCAGCATGTTGGTCTCCTGGTGCTGGTCTGCGATTTCGAAATTCAAATGGGATGGTCTCGACTGTGTTGATCGCTGCGCTCACGCCGCCTTCAGTCCATCGATCAGGACGTCCAGGCTGCCGAACAGCGCGCTTGCCTGCACAAGGCGGCGATCATTGCCGGTGCCTACGATCAGGGCCGGGACGCCGTTGGCGCCGAGCCGGCGCATCTCGGCACGCCCAGCCTCGAGACGCGCGCGATACGCGGCGATCAATACGGTGTCGGGGCTCGCCAGTCGGGCGGCAACCTCCGGCAAATTCATCGCGCAGAGCACATCCGACAGAACGGACATGTCCGTGCTGTCGCGGCCCTCGACATAGCGGACGAGCTGGAAGGCCTTCAGCGCCGCGAACTCCCGATCAGGCGCCGTGAGCGCGACAGCCGTGAGCGCCAATGTGGCCGGGCCGGAGTCGAACAGGCGCGTGCGGTCGCCCAGCACATCGCGGCGATAGGCTTCGCTGAAGGGCTGGCCGCTCAAGCGCGAAATCCGCTGGTCGTTGGTCCAGGCATAGGCGGCAAAGCCGTCGTCCATCGGACGCGCGCCCTCGCCGGCGAACAGGCCTGTCGGCGCAAGTTCGACCGCAAAATCCGGTCGGGCGACGAGCTGTTCGAGCAACGTGGAGGCGCCGTAGCACCAGCCGCAGAGCGGGTCGAACAGGTAGGTGATGGGAATGCGCGCGGACATGGCGATCTCCTTGAACCGCAATGTGGCACGCGCACATTGGTAGATAAATATCAACAAAGCAGACATAATGTATGGCGTTGGCTGACAATAAATCTGACCGGACGAGCCTATGAACCTGAACCGCCTCGCCTATTTCGCAGCCGTCGTGGACACCGGATCCTTCACGCGGGCCGCCGAGCGGCTCGGCATCACCAAGGCCGTGGTCAGCCAGCAGGTGGCGCAGCTGGAGCGCGATCTCGGCACCAGCCTGTTCGTGCGCACGACGCGCCGCGTTCATCCGACCGAGGCGGGCCGGATGTTTCATGCGCGCTGCGCCATGATCTTGCGCGAGGCCGAGGATGCCTTCGACGAACTCGCCCAGGCAGCCGCCGCGCCGACCGGCACATTGCGGATCACGGCGCCGAACGACTACGGCACCGCCGTCGTCGTCGCCGTCGTCACCGCCTACGCGGCACGCTATCCCAACTGCCGGGTGGAGTTGACGCTCGAAGATCAGACGGTCGACCTCGCCTCAGGCCAGATCGACATGGCGATCCGGGTCGGCTGGCTGGTCGATTCCAGCCTGCAAGCGCGCAAGATCGGATCGTTCCGGCAATGTCTGGTCGGCGCTCCCGCGTTCACGGATCGGATCGCCGCCGCGCGCGATCCCGACGACCTCGTGACGCTCCCGTTCGTCGCCAACATGGCGCTGCGCGAGCCGCTGCTGTGGCAGTTCTCGCGCGGCGATCTCGATCGACGCGCCGTGCGCCTGCAGGCGAGCATCGCCATCGACACGACACCGGGCGTGCTCGCGGCCGTGCTCGCCGGCGGCGGTCTGTCGGTGCTGCCGGATTTCCTGGTGGCCGACGATCTCGCGGCCGGGCGCCTCATCCACATCCTGCCGCAATGGCAACTGCCATCCGGCGGCATCCACACGGTCTACCCCGCAGCCCGCTTCCGCCCGCCGAAAGTGACCGCGTTCGTGGAGATGCTGATCGCGGCTCAGCGACAGGGGAGTTCGGTCGGGGCGGATTAGGGCATGTACTCGCTAAGCGGCTAGCGGCGATAACCAGACCTCAGGTTATGAAAGCGCATCTGATGCGGCCTCCCTGCGGGTGAAGCAAGGTCCCACACCAGTTCGGTCTAAGCGGGAACTGCCTCGATGACCTGGAAGTGCGAGCCCGCGCGAGTTGTGCCGCGCATCTCAAATCCGGCCGTTCGGCATAGCTCGGAATATTCTTCGTAGCTCCGTTCCAGTGCACCGAGCATGACAAGCATATTCAGGTCACTGAATTTCGAGATTGGCCCCTCGTTCGGCGGCTCCACCACACGTTCGACAAGGAGCAATCTGGCATCAGCGGTCATCGCGCGGCGGCAGGTCTTCAGGATAGAAATCGCCTCCTTATCGTCCCAATCGTGGATGATCGCCCGCATCACGTAGGCGTCGGCCCCCTCCGGGATTGTTTCAAAGAAACTGCCTCCAACGATTTCGCATCTGTCGGCGACATCATGTTGGGTCAGAACTTCAGCCGCCTTGCCAACCACGTGCGGCTGATCGAACAGCGTTCCGCGCAGGCCCTTGTTTGCGCCGAGAATTCCCGCCAACAGTTGACCTTGGCCACCCCCGATATCCGCGACGTGACGAAAACGGCTGAAATCGTAGGCGGCGATGATGGCCTCGATGGCGCCACGAGAATTGGCCGTCATGGCTCGGTTGAAGATCGCGTTCTCATCTGGACGGGTGCTGCGATACTCCCATACGCTCTGACCGTTGAGATGCCGAAAGGCATTCTCCCCAGTGCGGACGCTGTGTTCAAGATTGCCCCAGGCCTGCCAGGCATAAGGTCGGCCGACATATGCGGCCCAGCCGTCGAGTGGCGTCGGCGAGTCAGAACGAAGACACTCGCCGATCGGAGTGAGCGAGAACGTCTTGTTCTCGGCCTCATGGAAAACACCGGCTGAAGCCAGCGCCCGCAAAACCCGATAAAGTGTCCTGGGATGCGATCCGCTGAGCCGAGCAAGTTCGTTGCTGCTTAGTGGCCCGTGACTGAGGTGGTCGGCTATGCCAAGCCGGGCCGCTACGTGAATGGCCTGCGAAATCTGATAGCCGTTAATCAGCCGCGTAAGGTCCGAGAAAGCATTCGCGGTCATGATTTCATCTCCTCGCGCGGCCACGCGCACAGTGAAGATCCATCGAGTGCGGGCATTCGTGCAAACCGATGATATCGCAGAAATTGCGGTACGCACGCTGTATCGCAACGAAGGCCTTCAGATTCGACGCGGCTTAGGGGCCGCAAGCCGCAGATCACGCTCAAGGTGGGTGAATCCCGCTTTGCTTTGGCGAGCCGAGCCAAGCCGGTGACCTGCCGCGCGTCAGTCGCGCGATACCACCAACCCCGCCAGCAGCGGCGCATACGCGGCGAGCCGGCGGGATACGAATTCCGTGAAGAGCCGCACGCGCTTGGTCTTGCGTGTCTCTCCCTGTGTGAGGAGCCAAACCGTTCCGTACATGTGAAGGTCGGTGCCCGGCACCCTCACGAGTAGCGGATCGGCATCGCCGACGAAGCACGGCAGCGTCGTGATGCCCAGCCCTTGCCGGACCGCAGCGATCTGCGCCCCGGCGTCACTGGTCCTGAATGGAACGCCCGTGGTGCGAACCTCACCGGCGCTGGCCCAGTCCGGGATGCCGTGCATGCTGATGACGATCCAGCGGACGGGATCAGGCGCGCCCGCACGCCACGCGGCCAGTCGATCCCTGGACATGTAGACGCCGCCGAACAGCTCCGGTCCCTTCATGCCGTGAAGATTTTGCGGCAACGTTTTGCGATCGTAGACGACGCGGATCGCGACGTCGGCCTCCCGGTTGGTCAGATTTGCCAGCTCGCCGAACGACAGGATATCCATCTCGATATCGGGATGCAGACGCGCGAAATCGGCGAAATCAGGCATGAGCAAATGTGTCGCCATCGGCGGCGCCAGCGTCACCCGCAGACGCCCGCGCACGCTCTGGTCGCGCCCGAACACGCGCGTCTCCAGCTGGTGCGACGACGCTTCCATCTGGTCCGCGAATTCGAGGACCTCCTCGCCCGCAGCCGTCAGCCGGTAGCCCGAAGGCAGCTTTTCGAACATCTGGACCCCGAGGCGTTCCTCGAGCTGGGCGATGCGTCGCAGCACGGTCGCGTGGTTCACGCCGAGGTGCTCGGCGGCCGCCCGCACCGAGCCTCCCCGCGCGACGGCTAGAAAATAGCGAACATCGTCCCAGTCGATCATGGTGCAATCCCGCACCGCGGGGTGCGCCTTCCAAGTCCAATCGAACGCCTCGTACCGCAGTACGGGCGGTCATCATAGCCCGTTCCGGCAGGCCCAGCCCCTTCCCAACGGCCGACGTCGATCGTCGCCGCTGGCGTCAGTCGTCCGGCCGGATCGATTTCGCACCACCGATGTGCGCGCTTCCGCACTGAACGCCTGACGCTGGCGGACTTATCTCGGGGACCTCGGGGCAGATGCTGTCCCGACACCACGACAGGAGAAATCATGGGAAAGCTTGACGGCAAGGTTGCGGTCATCACGGGCGGATCGAGCGGCATGGCGCTGGCGAGCGCCAGGCGGTTCGTTGAAGAAGGCGCTTATGTTTTCGTCACGGGCCGGAGGCAGGAGGCGCTCGACGACGCCGTCAAGTTGATTGGCCGGAACGTGACGGGCGTGCGCGGCGACGCGGCCAATCTCGACGACCTCGACCGCCTGTTCGAAACGGTCAAGCGGGACAAGGGCAGGATCGACGTCCTGTACGCGAGCGCCGGCATGGGCGAAGCCGTCCCACTGGGCGAGATCACCGAGCAGCATTTCGATGCAATCTTCGGCCTGAATACGCGCGGCACGCTGTTTACTGTGCAGAAGGCGTTGCCGCTGTTTCGCGATGGCGGATCGATCTTCATGACGGGGTCCGTTGCGTCGGTGAAAGGTTTCCCTGGTTACGGCGTATATGCGGCGAGCAAGGCGGCGCTGCGCTCATTTGCACGCACGTGGCTCAACGAACTGAAGGGCAGGAATATCCGGGTGAACGTGCTGAGCCCGGGGCCGATCGCCACACCGATGCAGGATCAGGTTCTCACCGAGGAAGCGAAGCGGATGTTCGAATCCCTGATCCCCAGGGGAACGATGGGTCGTTCTGAGGAAATCGCGGCGGTCGCGCTGTTTCTTGCTTCAGACGATTCGAGCTTCGTGAATGGGGTGGAGTTGTCGGTCGACGGCGGCTTCTCGGCCATCTGAACGGCCCGGAAATCAATATCAACACGGATTGGAGAAATATTATGAGCTACGCAATCATAGGATTCGGCAAGATCGGCCAGGCCCTCGCCCATGCCTTCGCCCGTAAAAGCATCGCCGTAACGGTCGCGAGCCGCCGGCCGCCCGAGGCGTTGGCGCCGCAGGCCCGGGCGATTGGACCCACGGTCGTCGCCAAGTCGCTGCGGGAAGCACTGGAGGCCGACACGATCATCCTGGCGGTCCCGTTCGGGGAGCATCGCGAGGTTGCGAAGGCCCTGCCGAGCTGGAAAGGCAAGACGATCATCGACGCGACGAACGGGTTTGGAGAAGAGCTGGATGGTCTTCTGTCCTCCGCTGTCGTCGCGAAGGCGTTCACCGGCGCCAAGCTCGTGAAAGGTTTCAATCACCTGGGTGCGGCCACTCTGGCCACCGATCCGGTCGTCGAGGGCGGCCACCGCGTCGTCTTTCTCTCGAGCGACGACGACGACGCGATTGCTCCCGTGGCGGCGCTGGCCAAACAACTCGGGTTCGCACCCGTCAAGCTGGGAAAGCTCAACGAGGGTGGCGCGCTGGTGCACGCACGCGGCCGGGTTTGGGGCCCGCTCATCTTCCAGGATTTGTTCAGGAAGGAGCAGTAATCGGCGTATCGGCGCCGTTTCAGGAGCGGAGCGACTCCCGGCGAAGCGGGCGGATTACGCCTTGCGGCTAATCCGCCCTGCGCACTGGCCGTGACGACCGCAGGCGTGCCCTCTACCGCCGCATCGACAACCGCGGAGAACCTGGCCTTGGCATCGCGAATTCAATTTCGCGTATGGGCAAGCCTGGATTTTTATAGCTTCACACCGACGCTCGTCAGAAAGCTTCCCATGCGGTTGTCAACCTCGGCCTTCGTCTCCGCCCACGCCGGGAACGACCGAAGAAGATTGTCGTGCCAGGCGATCAAGTTCGGATAGTCCTTGAACGGAAACTTTGCACGATCGACCTGGGAGAAAGGCGCCGCAATATCGATATCAGCAAAGGTCAACGCATCGCCAACCATGAACTTGCGGCCTTCAAGATGCTGGTCGAGGACCTTCGCTGCGGCGCGGATCTTACGCTCCGTGAACGCGATGAGGGACTCGTCCTTCGGCAAGCCCATGATCGTCTTGGCGACGCGCTCGTCGAAGAGAGTGGTCGTGAAGGTGCGCCACTGTTCGCCGGACCAGAACATCCACTGAAGCACCTGGAATTGCTCCTCCGGCGTGGTTCCGACCAGCGGCGAACTCACCTTGCTGGCGAGATACAGATTGATCGCTGACGCTTCCCAGACAATGGTGTCCCCATCCTCCAGAACCGGAGTGAGACCGTTGGGATTGAGACGTGATTTGAACGCGTCGGTTTGGCTCTCGCCTTTGAAAAGGTCGACGCTCACGCGATCGAGTTCAATGCCCATGATCTTCGCAGCCGTGGTCACGCGACGCAAGCTGCCCGAGCCCGCATCACCATAGATCTTGATTGCCATAACTCTTCCTTTCAGCACGGCCCCTCAGCGGGCGGCCGACTGCCGAGTCGCATATTCATTTTGCAAATGAAATTGACGCCTATAGAATGCCATCTATTCCGGAGAGGAATGGACTGAGGATTGCATGCGCGGCGGGGCGTGTCCGGAAAAAATTGATGGATAAGCTGGACGCGATACGGATGTTCGTGCGCGTCGTCGAAAGCGGAAGCTTTTCGCAGGCGGCGCGTGACCTCAACGTCAGCCAGCCAACCGTCAGCAAGCAGATGGTTGCGCTTGAAGCGCGGCTCGGGACGCAACTCCTCGCGAGAAATTCCCGTGCCCTTGCCGTGACGCCGGCAGGACAGGACTATTACGAGGCCACCGTCCGTATCCTTCAGGATCTCGACTTCGTCGAAGAGAGAGTCCTTGAAGGGCAGTCGGCCCCTTCAGGGCTGGTCCGCGTGACCCTCTCGCCGGCCTTCGGGAGGATGTTCGTTATTCCCCGGCTATCGGATTTCAGGAACCGTTTCCCCGACGTCGCGATTGAGATGGAAGTCTCCGGGCGACACGTTGACCTCATCGAGGAAGGGATAGACGTCGCGATCCGTATCGGTCGGCTTTCGGATTCAGCACTCGTCGCCCGGCGCATCGGCGACATGCGGATGATAACCGTGGCCTCTGCCAGCTATCTTGCCCAACACGGCGCGCCGCAAACGCTAGGCGAACTGCGCAACCACCAGCGCATCAGCTATGTCTACCAGGGCGATATCATTGGGTGGGGTTTCCACGTAGACGGCGGGCAGGTCACGGTCGATGGTGGGGGAGCGTTCCGCACGAATGACGCCGAGCATGTCCGCGGCGCGGTTCTCGCGGGCCTCGGCATTGCCCATCACGCGAGTTGGTTGTTCACGGATGTGCTGGCGTCGGGCGAGGTCGTACGCATTCTGGACCAGCATGCGCCGCCGCCCTTCCCGATCAACGCAGTGACCGCTGCCGGCCGGCGCATGCCCTCCCGGGTGCGGCATTTCATCGATTTCCTCGCCGCGATTTGCGCCGAGGAGCCGGAATTAAGGGTGGTCGAGGGCTCAAGCGTCAGGGAGCGGACGGTGTGACCGTGACGGTGCACTAAACTTGAGAGTGGTTTGGTGCGCCGTCACCGTCACTCCGGATCACTTTTTGGTCGTGCCCACAGATGGCTGCTCTGCCGACCCGCCGATTTTGTTCGAGACCACGTAGACATCGACGCCGCTCATCGAGCATTCCACGCTTGATGCCTGGTTTTTCGTGATGACCTCGATCGTCTTGCCATCCTTGGTGTGAAACGTGATGTCGTAAACCTGCTGGTAGAGGTCTTTGCCGATCTTTTCGGATGCGAGACGAACGGCCTTGGTCTGCGCCTCGATTACCGATGGGATGTCAATCAGGCCGGCGTTCTTGAGGTGCACGAGGGCCATGTTGGTGGGCCAACTCGCACAGTCCGGAGACTTCGCCAGAGCCACCGCAGCAGGCATCACAAGTATTGCGGCCATCACCACTTTCAACGCGGCGCGCATCACTGCACCACCTTGATGGTGCGGTCGCCACTTTCCCAGATCTGCTTGCGCCTCTTGATGGGCAGGACGGCAACGCACATGCCGTCGCGCTTGTAAAGCGTCTCGCCAGATTTGAGCTCCTGAAGTCCCGTATCGGTCAACAAGGCATTCTCCGTTCGGTTTGCCGCCAGATACCATCATGGAGCATGATGGTACAGAACCGACCGAAACGGAGCCCCTAAAAGCGCGCCTTCGACACTCAGTCTCTAAAAACTATTCCCACTCAATCGTCCCAGGCGGCTTGCTCGTCACGTCGTACACCACCCGGTTCACGCCCTTCACCTCGTTGATGATGCGGGTGGCGGTCTCGCCGAGAAACTTCATGTCGAACTGGTAAAAGTCCGCGGTCATGCCGTCGGTGGAGGTGACGGCGCGCAGGCCCACGACGAAGTCGTAGGTGCGGCCGTCGCCCATGACGCCGACGGTCTTCACGGGGAGCAGCACGGCAAAGGCCTGCCAGATGTCGTCGTAGAGGCCGTGCTTGCGGATCTGGTCGATGTAGACGGCGTCGGCCTTGCGCAGGATGTCGAGCTTTTCGCGGGTGATGTCGCCGGGGCAGCGGATGGCGAGGCCGGGGCCCGGGAACGGGTGGCGGCCGACGAAGATTTCGGGCAGGCCGAGCTCGCGGCCGAGCTTGCGGACCTCGTCCTTGAACAGTTCGCGCAGCGGCTCGACCAGCTTCATGTTCATGCGCTCGGGAAGACCGCCGACATTGTGGTGCGACTTGATCGTTACCGAGGGACCGCCGGTGAACGAGACGCTCTCGATCACGTCAGGGTAGAGCGTGCCCTGCGCCAGGAAGTCGGCGCCGCCGATCTTCTTGGCCTCCGCCTCGAACACCTCGATGAAGAGGCGGCCGATGGTCTTGCGCTTGGTCTCGGGATCGGTGACGCCTTCGAGCTCACCGAGAAATTGCTTCGAGGCATCCACGTGCACGAGCGGGATGTTGTAGTGGTGGCGGAACAGGTCGACCACGGTCTTGGCTTCATCGAGACGCAGCATGCCGTGATCGACGAACACGCAGGTGAGCTGCTCGCCGATCGCTTCGTGGATCAGCACGGCTGCGACCGCGGAATCGACTCCGCCGGAGAGGCCGCAGAGCACCCTGCCCTTGCCGACCTGGGCGCGAATTTTGGCGATCTCCTCCTCGCGGAAGGCGCGCATGGTCCAGTCGCCGGACAGGCCTGCGATCTTGCGAACGAAGTTGCGGATCAGTTTGGCGCCGTCGGGCGTGTGCACCACTTCGGGGTGGAACATCAGGCCGTAATATTTGCGCGTCTCGTCCTGGATGATCGCGAACGGCGCGTTCGGCGACGTGCCGGCCACCGAGAAGCCCGGCGGCATTTTTGTAATGCGGTCGCCATGGCTCATCCAGACCTGGTTCTTGCCGCCTGGCGACCAGACGTCCTCGAACAGCTTGCTCGGCGCCTTCACCTCGACATCGGCGCGGCCGAATTCGCGGTGATGGCCGCCCTCGACGGTGCCGCCGAGCTGCTCCGCCATGGCCATCTGGCCGTAGCAGATGCCCATCACCGGCACGCCGGAATCGAAGATCGCTTGCGGCGCGCGGGGCGAGCCCGCTTCATGCACCGACTCAGGCCCGCCGGAGAGAATCACCGCCTTCGGCTTCATCTCGTTGAAGGCTTGTTCGGCCTTGTTGAACGGGACGATCTCGCAATAGACGCCGTCCTCGCGCACGCGACGCGCAATGAGCTGCGTCACCTGGCTACCGAAGTCGACGATGAGAATCTTGTCATGCGCCGAGGCCACGGAGGGCGTCGACGCGGAGCGGTCGGTCTGTGCTGCTGTCATGGCAAGCAAATACGCGACGGGGACTTTTCCCGCAACCGCGCGGGCCGCGGGCCCACATTCTTCTTTGGGCATGGACAAATCAATATAGGTAAGTACTATTGACCTAATATGGCCCGTCACTCACCAAGGGCCGAACAGGGAGAACGTCATGCCATACCATCATCAGCCGTCGAATCTCGCCGCACTCGGCCGCACCTGGGTCGAGGCCTGGAACGCGCGCGACCTCGAACGGGTGCTCACGCTCTATGACGAGGACGTCGTGATGACGTCGGACCGCATCCCAGCGATGGGGTTCGATGAAAGCGGGACCGTGCGCGGCAAGGATGCGTTGCGCGCCTATTGGGGCAAGGCGCTCGCGCTGTTGCCGAACCTGCATTTCTCGCTGATCGAATTGTTCGTCAGCCCTGATAGCGTGGTGGTGTTCTACGAGAACGAGCGGGGAAAGCGGATCTGCGAATATCTGCGGGTGAATGCGGCCGGAAAGATCGTGCAGGGATCGGCGAATCATCCGGTGCACTAGCCTGTCCCCCGTCATTGCGAGCGTAGCGAAGCAATCCAGAATCTGTCCGCGGAGATAGTCTGGATTGCTTCGTCGCAAGGGCTCCTCGCAATGACGGAGACTGTGGCGAGCACATACGCTAACAACACCGGCGCCGGCTCTGACACAGGATTCCAGATGAAGCTCCCCACCTCCCCCTTCACCGTCACCGACTGGAGCAAGGTCGAGCCGACCATCCATCCCGGCGAGACCGGGCAGGCGCAGTGGCGCACGCTCGACATCGGCGATCTCCGGGTGCGGATGGTCGAATATACGCCGGGCTATCTCGCCGACCATTGGTGCGACCGCGGCCACGTGCTGTACGTGCTGCAGGGCGAGCTCGACAGCGAGCTGCGCGACGGCCGCAAGTTCAAGCTCACGGCGGGGATGAGCTACCAGGTCTCGGATTTCGGCGACGCAGCGCACCGGTCCTCGACCGCGACGGGGGCGACGCTGTTTATCGTCGATTGAGCGCCCCGGAAGGGTTAATTTGCACCGCAAAATAGCAAAATTCGGGGACATCCCGAGCGGCGGGTGGTGCCTTGAAGTGGCCCCAAAATCTCGCTATATTGTGATCATCGATACTTGGCCGAACGACTGGGCCGCTTCGCTTCGTTGCTGACGGGCGCGCACGCTTCAGATGATTTCTCCAACATCGACTGATCAGGATTATGGGCGCAATAGTGCGTACCGGTCCGCGTGTTAACTTCTTAAGCAAAGGAAATTCCCATGGCTATGGGCACCGTGAAGTGGTTCAACAATCAAAAGGGTTTTGGTTTCATTCAGCCGGATGACGGCGACAAGGACGTGTTCGTGCACATCAGCGCCGTCGAGCGCGCTGGCCTCTCGACCCTCAACGAAGGTCAGAAGGTCTCGTTCGACATCGTCGCCGATCGTCGCAGCGGCAAGTCCTCGGCTGACAATCTCCGCGTCGGCTAACGCCAGCGCACCGTTCTGACCACGGACGTACCGGCAGAACGTAGAGCTAGAAAACCCCGCGACCGGGTTCCGGTTCGCGGGGTTTTTGTTTTGGGGGCCGCCGCACCGGCGGTGACGGGGGTGAGTTATGCCTTCTTCAGCACCGAGACGAAGAACCCGTCCGTGCCCGTCCGCCGCGGCGTCATCAGCCAGCCTTCCGGCGATTGCAGCGCGGCTTGCGCAAACTCCTCCGCCTTGTCCCAGAGCACGCTCGCGGTCTGCTCGGGCGGCACCACCGCGAACTCGGGATGGCGGGCGGTGAACGCCCTCACCTGCTCGCCGTTCTCCTCGGAAAGCACCGAGCAGGTGATGTAGGCGATGCGGCCACCGGCCTTGAGCAGCGGCACCGCGCGCTCGAGCACCTCGGTCTGGTCCCGCAGGCGAATCTCCAGCGCGCCCGGGCGCATGCGCCATTTGGCATCGGGGTTGCGGCGCCAGGTTCCGGTTCCGGTGCAGGGCGCGTCGATCACGACGAGGTCGGCGGTGGCGCTGATCTCGGCCAGCGGATCGGCCTCGCCCTTGGGAGTGCGCACATCGGCATTGTGGACGCCGGCGCGCGACAGGCGTTCGTGGATAGGCGCAAGCTGCCGCTTGTCGCTGTCGGTCGCGATCAGCCGGCCCTTGCCCTGCATCATCGCGGCGAGCGCCAGCGTCTTGCCGCCGGCCCCCGCACAGAGATCGATCACCTGCTCGCCGGGTTTTGCCGCGGTCAAGGCAGCCGCAAGCTGCGACCCCTCATCCTGCACTTCAATGGCGCCCTTGATGAAATCCTCTTCGGCCTGGATGCCGGGGTTGCGCGCATCGGCCGAAAGCTCGATGCGCAGGCCGGTTGCGGACCACTGCGTCGGTTTCGCATGAAGATGAGCAAGCGCCCCCAGCGCCTTGTCGCGATTGGATTTTAGCGTGTTGACGCGCAGGTCGAGCGGCGCCCGGCTCGCCATCGCGGCCGCCTCCGCGACGCGCTCGTCGCCGAACGCTTTTGCCAAATACGGATCCAGCCATTCCGGATAGTCGCCGGCGATCGCGGCCGGGGCACCTTCAAGGGACCGCGAGGCGAGCGCGGCCTGCTCGGCCTCGGTCAACGGCGCGGGGGCAAAGCGGCTGCCGTCGAACAGCGCGGCCATGGTGGCCGTATCCATGTTGCGCTCGAGGCGAAGCATGCCGATCAGCCGCGCACGCGCGGTATCCGAATCCATCAGGTAGGCGCTCGAGGCATAGCGGCGCAGCACGTCCCAGACGAGACCGGCAATGGCGGCGCGGTCGCCGGAGCCGGCGAAGCGGTGCGCGGTGCCCCACTCCTTCAGCGCCTTGGCCGCGGGCACGCGGTCTTTCTCGATGGTGTCGATCAGTTCGATGGCTGCGGACAGCCGGGCAGCGGGAGTCATTTGAATCTTTCAGATCAAATCCGACGGCTAACCGTCAGATCAACAAGAGCATCTTCAGTGCGAAGTAGATCCACATCGCGAGCAGCACGAGCACGCCGGCGAGCCAGATCGTGGAGCGGCGTCCGAGATTGTTGGAGGAGACGAAGATTCCGGCATGGACGAAGCGCGTCACCACGAACACCCAGGACATCAGCACGATGAAGAGATCGGCATGGCGCAACGGGAGCGCCAGCGCGATCAGGACATAGAACAGCACCGGCAATTCGAACTGGTTGCGGTAGCAATTGGCGAATTGTGTGGCGCCTTTGGGCCAGTTGGGCTCGCCCAGCGCAATGTCACGGCTCTTGGTCTCGCCGGAGACGAGCGCGCGCCGGCGTCCCATCGCCATGGCGATCAGGAGCGCGAAGGTGAGACCGACCTGCACGAAGACCGGCAGCAAAACCATTTGAACGGACATCGGAATTCCCGGGGTTGTCCCATCCGGCGGAAGCCACAGCTAGCGTCCATTAGCGGTCACCGCTGGTCCTGACAATCAACGAGTTGAACCGGCGTTCCCGATGAGGCGACCAACCGTCGACAGTTAAAGCGATTTCGCCCCTTGGGGCGCGCAAGGCGAGAGACCGCCATGAACACCCTCTTCAGCCAGATCGGCAGCCTGACCGGCGCTTTGACCGAGTCCGCCGATGGCCAGTTCGGCATCCTGATGTCGGCGCTGGCAGGCATCGCGACGGCGCTTGCGGTGGCGCTGGCGATGACGGTCTACTTCCGAATGAGCTATCGGACCTGGCGCGATGTCCTCAGGCACGGCCTCGCTGCGCTCGCCGCCCTCGCTCTGTTCGCCTTTGCCGCCTACGACATGCGCCATGCCGCGCTGGCCTATCTCGGCCTCAATCCGTCAAAACCCGCGGTCGAGTTCGAGATCCGCATGCCCAGGGAGACCTTGGCGGCGGCGTCCGACACCCAGATCGAGCTGCATACCGACCGTAACCAGACGCTGGCACTGGTCGAGGGCGTGCGGGAGCTCGGTGATGGCCGCTCCGTCCTGCGTGGCGCGGTGGCGCTCAACCACCGCACCGCGGACCGCGTGCTGGTCGTGAACCTGCCCGGCAAGGGCACCTTCGAATTCCGCCTCCGCCTGCCGGCCGAGCCGCATCGCTCCGAACAGTCCGGTGCCCAGGTCGGCCCTCAGTTCGGTCCCTGGCACCTCGCCGACCGCATCGCCTCGCCGTTGGCAAGCCCCGTCGCGCCGCAGGACGCCTACACGATCCGCTATCGCGTGCTTTAACTTTGTTCGATCGGGCCAAGATGGGCGGCGAGGATTAGCGCTGCCCATCGCTGCTCAAGCGACGCTCTTGAGATCCTGCTGGATCGCGGCAAGCAAGGACTGCAGCGCGTCGCTGTTCACTGGCTTAGCCCCGGTGTTGGCAGGCGCAGCATTGGCAGGCCGCGTGGCTTTGACCGGACGCTTGGGGAACGGCGGCATAGGCGTGGGTATTGCGGATTGCGCCAACGCGCCGGCGTCCTCGGTGTGAACGAACTTGCCATGGATGACGTCGTCGCGACGGCCCATGACAAACATCGTCGCCCAATAACCGGCGGCCACAAGAATTACGCAGAAAACAACAAGCTCTAACATCATCGCACCTGAAATATGCGCAATGATTCAATGCCTTCGCGGGTCCGTCAATGAACCAACGGTCACACCTGCGGCTTTTGCGGGCGGGTGTGGCCGATCGGTCACTCTTTGTTAACCATACCCGACCCCCGAAGGGGCCGAGAGCGGCGGATCAAGCCTTGTCCGGCCCAACCCGCACCAGCTGCTTGCCGAAATTGGCGCCCTTCAGAAGCCCCATGAAGGCTTCGGGCGCGCTCTCCAGGCTCTCGGTGACGAACTCCTTGTACTTGACCTTACCCTCGCGGACCCAGCCCGACATGTCGCGCAGGAAGTCGCCATGGCGGGAGGCGAAGTCGGAGACGATGAAGCCGCGGAAGGTCAGCCGCTTGGTCAGGGTCGCGCGCATCATGCTGGCGGCCCATTTCGGCGGCTTCGCTTCAGTGTCGTTGTAATGGGCGATGAGACCGCAGACGGGTACGCGCGCAAACGCATTGAGCAGCGGGAACACCGCCTCGAACACGGCGCCGCCGACATTCTCGAAATAGACGTCGATGCCCTTCGGGCAGGCGTCCTTCAGCTTCGCAGCCAGATCGGGATCGCGGTGATCGATGCAGGCATCGAAGCCGAGCTCCTTCACGACGTAATCGCATTTGTCCTTGCCGCCGGCGATTCCAACCGCGCGTGCGCCCTTGATCTTCGCGATCTGTCCCACGGCCGAACCGACCGCACCGGAGGCACCGGCGACGACGACGGTCTCGCCTGCTTGCGGCTTGCCGATATCGAGCAGGCCCGTATAGGCCGTCATGCCGGGCATGCCGAGCACGCCGACGGCCGTCGAGATCGGCGCGAGCTTCGGGTCGATCTTGTTCAGCCCCTTGCCGTCGGAGATCGCGTGCGTCTGCCAGCCCGCGCGCGAGAGCACGATGTCGCCCTTGGCGAAGTTCGGATTGTTGGAGGCTGCGACCTCACAGACCGTACCGGCTTCCATCACACCACCGACGGGCACCGGCGTCGCGTAGGACGGACCGTCGCTCATGCGCCCGCGCATGTAGGGATCGAGCGAGAGCCAGATGGTGCGCAGCAGGACTTCGCCTGCGGCAGGCGCAGGAACCGCGAATTCCTCGATGCGGAAATCGGACGGCTTTGGCTCGCCGACGGGACGCGCGGCGAGAACGATGCGTTTGCCTTGGGACATGATGGCTTCCTCCAATTTTCTGTCATTGCGAGCGAAGCGAAGCAATCCAGTCTCGTCAACACAAAAGGGCTGGATTGCTTCGTCGCACCAGCGCAAAATTGCTTCGCAATTTTGTCGCGGGCTCCTCGCAATGACGAGCTTTTGGCACGCGCACGCGACACACTCGCCGTCATCGTCCGCGAAGGCGGACGATCCAGTACTTCGAGACGGTTATGATTGAGCCGAAAGGCCGCGACGTACTGGATGCCCCGCCTTCGCGGGGCATGACACCGTCATTTGGGCAAGCGCGCGAATTCCAACGCGCAGCCGGAGACTAACCCCCGCCCGGATAGTTCGGCGCCTCGCGCGTGATGGTGACGTCGCAGCCTCCACTTCGCCAAACGGAAACCAGCGAAAAGGAACCGCGTTGCTCGATCGCGCAATCGGGAAGTTGTCTTCCTTCCGGAAAATTTTAGGTGCCGAATTAAGGCCGCGATCAACTATCCGCACTAGCCTAGGCTGCATCAGCGTGATTGCCTCGACTCTGCCGTGCGCGGCGTCCGTACCAGTTAGATCAACAGGCTCCTCGCCATGGCGAACGGGGCGGTTTCGCAGGAAGCGGCTGCAAAAATGCGGCCAGCAATATGTCAAATAGACAGGGAACGACATCGTTGAGGCGGCAAGTCGGGCAAATGGGTCTAGCAGCCCCGAAGAGCACAGCATGGAAAATCACCGTCACCATGGCTGTCTTGCCTATCCTCTTCTTTGTGATCGGCCCCACGCTCGTTGCGTTGTTCACGGGCGCGTCCCCTGACCTCCGTGAAACGACCGGCGGTTTTGCAGGTTTAGTGCTGATCTTCCTGCCGACATGGATCGCACTCTTTCTCAATCATCGCCATGTCCAGTTTATCTTCTTGTCAAATTTCCTTTCCGTCTCGATAGGCGTCCTCTGCTCGGTCGGCATATCTATCCTCAGTTGGATCGGCCTTGGCGGCGAAGCGTGGTGGTCACTCCTCGGGTGGCAAGTTGCGCTCATCTGGTCGTTCATCAATAGCAAGAGACCGGACGCCCCGGAGAAGGATCACTCCGCTCGGCCGATCCCATCACTGACAACGATCAGCACGTGACCTTGCGTCAGGTGTAACTAACCCCCGCCCGGATAGTTCGGCGCCTCGCGCGTGATGGTGACGTCGTGGACGTGGCTTTCGCGCAGGCCCGCGCCGGTGATGCGGACGAACTGGGCCTTGTCGTGCAGGTCCTTCATGTCCTTCGCACCAACATACCCCATCGCGGCGCGCAGGCCGCCGGCGAGCTGGTGCATGACGTTGCCGACCGGGCCCTTGTAAGGCACCTGGCCCTCGATGCCTTCGGGCACGAGCTTGAGCGTGTCCTTGATGTCCTGCTGAAAGTAGCGATCGGCCGAGCCGCGCGCCATCGCGCCGACCGAGCCCATGCCGCGATAGGCCTTGTAGGAGCGGCCCTGCCACAAGAACACTTCACCGGGTGTCTCGTCGGTGCCGGCGAGCAGCGAGCCGACCATCGCGATGTCGGCACCGGCAGCGAGCGCTTTGGCGAGGTCGCCGGAGAACTTGATACCGCCGTCGGCGATGACGGGGATGTCGGACTTCTTCGCCGCCTCGACCGCATCCATGATCGCGGTGAGCTGGGGAACGCCGACGCCTGCAACGATCCGCGTGGTGCAGATCGAGCCCGGGCCGATACCGACCTTGATGCAGTCCGCGCCTGCATCGATCAGCGCCTGCGCACCCTCTGAGGTCGCGACGTTGCCGGCAACGACCTGCACCGAGTTGGAGAGACGCTTGATGCGGTTGACCGCATGGAGCACGTGACGGGAATGGCCGTGCGCGGTGTCGACCACGACGAGATCGACGCCGGCGTCGATCAGCCGCTCGGTGCGCTCGAAGCCGCTGTCACCGACCGTGGTGGCGGCAGCGACCCGGAGGCGGCCCTGCGCGTCCTTGCAGGCCAGCGGATGGGCGACCGCCTTCTCCATGTCCTTTACGGTGACCAGACCGACGCAGCGATATTGCTCGTCGACCACGAGCAGCTTCTCGATGCGGTGCTGGTGCAGCATCCGCCGCGCCTCGTCCTGGCTGACATTCTCGCGCACCGTGACGAGACCTTCATGCGTCATCAGTTCGGAGATTTTTTGCTGGCGGTCGGTGGCGAAGCGGACGTCGCGGTTAGTGAGGATGCCGACCAGCTTGCCCGGCGTGGACTTGCCCGCACCGGTGACGACGGGAATGCCGGAGATGCCGTGATCGCTCATCAGCTTGAGCGCGTCGTCCAGCGTGGCGTCGGGGCTGATGGTGAGCGGGTTCACCACCATGCCCGACTCGTAGCGCTTGACCTGCCGAACCTGGGCGGCCTGCCCTTCGGGATCGAAATTGCGGTGGATGACGCCGATGCCGCCGGCCTGCGCCATGGCGATCGCCATGCGGGCTTCGGTGACCGTGTCCATGGCGGAGGCCATGATCGGGATGTTGAGCGGAATGGCGCGGGTGACGCGGGAGCGGATGTCGACCTCACCCGGCATGACGTCCGACAGGCCCGGCTTCAGCAGCACGTCGTCGAATGTGAGGGCTTCGCGAATGCCTTGTTGCACCGTGGCCATGTGCCAACTCCTTCCGCGGCCCTGCCGCAAATAGCTATGGATGAGCGCCGCCCTCGGCGTACCTTGCGGCAACGCCGGAGAATCGGAGCCCATCGGTGGGGTTGACGCGGGTCGATAGCACGGGCGGGCGACGAATCAAAGCAATTCGGAACGCCGGCCAGCCATGCACAGGCTTTTTTGGGCAGATTGAGCCGGGATAACCGGCGGCAGCTCGTGCCGGCGGACGGCGTCCACGTCCCTCCTGTGCCGGCAGATCATCACGTTCTCCGACGCAGGACGCAACCCACCCTGGGGTCACGCAGGATTTAGGTGCCATGCGTCGATCCGCAATGGTCGCGGCCCAGTGGCGGTGATAAGCCGCAATTCTCGCCCTTCCTTCTGATTTCCATTACCAATCCGTCATGGTCGACAAGCAACGCATCATTCCGCTGATCGTGGCCACCGCTCTCTTCATGGAGAACATGGACTCGACGGTGATCGCCACGTCGCTGCCCGCGATCGCGGCCGACATCGGCACGAGCCCATTGACGCTCAAGCTCGCGATCACCTCCTATCTGCTGTCGCTTGCGGTGTTCATCCCGGCGAGCGGCTGGACCGCCGACCGGTTCGGCGCGCGCATGGTGTTTGCGATTGCCGTCGGCGTGTTCATGGTCGGCTCGGTCGGCTGCGCGCTCTCGACATCGGTCACCGACTTCGTGTTCGCCCGCATCCTGCAAGGCATGGGCGGGGCAATGATGACGCCGGTCGGGCGCCTCGTGCTGCTGCGGTCGGTCGACAAGAGCGCGCTGGTCAACGCCATGGCATGGGTGACGGTCCCTGCCCTGATCGGACCCGTGATCGGGCCGCCGCTCGGCGGCTTCATCACCACCTATGCGTCCTGGCACTGGATCTTCCTGATCAACATCCCGATCGGGCTGCTCGGCATCTTCATGGCCTTGCGCTTCATCGATCCTATCAAAAGCGAGGAACGAGAGCCGTTCGACCTCTACGGCATGGTGCTCGCGGGCCTCGGGCTCGCCGGCATCGCCTTCGGGCTGTCGGTCGCCGGACTCAATCTGCTGCCATGGAGCACAGTTGCCGCCCTGGTCGTCGGCGGATCGATCTCGATGACGCTGTATGTCATTCACGCGCGGCGAACCGGATCGCCGGTGCTGGACTTCACGCTGCTGAGGCTGCCGACACTGCGCGCCGCCGTTCTCGGCGGCTTCATGTTCCGGCTCGGCATCGGCGCGCTGCCGTTCCTGTTGCCGCTGCTGATGCAGATCGGCTTCGGCCTCTCGCCGTTCAAGTCCGGCCTC
Organism: Bradyrhizobium sp. 76; assembly: GCF_023073025.1. NCBI lineage: Bacteria > Pseudomonadati > Pseudomonadota > Alphaproteobacteria > Hyphomicrobiales > Nitrobacteraceae > Bradyrhizobium > Bradyrhizobium sp. 76. Next base: position 588,353 of record NZ_JADPIS010000149.1, on the reverse strand, counting down.
GTCACGTTTGGCTCCTCGCTCGGCGCCATGGGCATGAAAGCGCTGGCCGCACGCATCATCCGCGCCTTCGGCTTCCGCAACCTGATGGCGGTGAACGCGATCATCAGCGCAGTTTTCCTCGCCGCCTGTGCCCTCTTCACGGTGACGACGCCGCTGCTGATCATCATGATCATCCTCGTGGTTGGCGGCTTCTTCCGTTCGCTCGAGTTCACCGCGATCAACACGGTTGCCTATGCCGAGGTCGAGCACGCGCAGATGAGCCGCGCCACCACGCTCGTCAGTGTCAACCAGCAGCTCGCGGTCTCGGCCGGCGTCGCCGTCGGCGCCGCGTCGGTGGAGACGACGATGTGGCTCAGCCATGTCAGCGAGCTCAATGCCACCGTGTTCGCGCCCGCCTTCGTCGTCATCGCGCTGACCTCGGCGGCGTCGAGCTGGTTCTTCTGGCAGATGCCCGCCGATGCCGGCCACGAAGTCTCCGGCCGCAAGGCCGTGGAGATCGCGAGCCGTAAGGGTGCCGGCAAGGGCGCGGCCAAGGCGGCCGTCAAGGCGGCGACCGAGGATACGCAGGACGTGCGGGATCAGCGGCTGGGGTAGCCTCTCTTCTCGTCATTGCGAGCGCAGCGAAGCAATCCAGAATCCCTCCGCGGAGACAGTCTGGATCGCTTCGTCGCAAGAGCTCCTCGCAATGAGGAATTCGCGGCTACTGCGGCCCCCCGCCCCGAAATCCCGTCGCGAGAACGTAGCGCTCGGAGGAATCCGCACGGCTCGCGGCGGGCTTCACATGCCGCACCGTGGCGAAATCGCGCTTGAGCTGGGCGAGCAGCTCGGCGTCGGCGCCGCTCTGGAACGCCTTCGCCAGGAAGGTCCCGCCCGGCTTCAGCACATCGCAGGCGAACGCGGCGGCGGTCTCGATCAGGCCGACGATGCGGAGCTGGTCGGTCTTGCGGTGACCGGTAGTGTTGGCAGCCATGTCGGACATCACGATGTCGGCGCCGCCATCGAGCATCGCCTTGAGCTTGTCCGGCGCGTCATTGTCCATGAAGTCGAGCTGCGCGAACTCCACCCCGGCAATCTCGGGGATTTCCAGCAGGTCGATCGCGATGACCTTGCCCTTGCCGTCGACCGAGCCGACACGCTTGGCGGCGATCTGGCTCCAGCCGCCCGGCGCGGCACCGAGATCGACCACTGCCATGCCGTGCTTCAGTAGCCGGTATTTGTCGTCGATCTCGAGCAGCTTGAACGCGGCGCGCGAGCGATAGCCCAGCGCCTTCGCCTTCACCACATAGGGGTCGTTGAGCTGCCGCTCCAGCCAGAGCTTCGACGACAATTTGCGCTTGCCGTGAGTCTTGACCTGGACGTGCAAGCGGCCGGTGGTGTCCTTGGCCATCTCACCAGCTCCTGAGCGCGCCGTCTTCGCGCATCATTTCGACCAGCATGCCTTCGCGCAGGCCCCGGTCGGCGACGCGCAGACGTGGCAGCGGAAAGGCGCGGCGGATCGCGTCGAGGATGGCGCAGCCGGCCAGCACGAGATCGGCGCGCTCGACGCTGATGCAGCTGTTCGCCGCGCGCTCCTCGTAGCTCATGCCGAGCAGCTTGTTGATGGTCGCGGTGACGTCGGTGTCGTTCATCCAGACGCTATCGATGCGGCGGCGGTCGTAGCGCGCGAGATTGAGATGGATGCCGGCGAGCGTCGTCACAGTGCCTGAGGTGCCGAGCAGATGCATGTCGGCGAGATCGCCGCCATGCTGTTCGGCGAACGGCGCGATGTGATGGGCGACCTCGCGCTCCATCGCGGCATAGATCTCCGGCGTCACGTCGCGCCCGCCGAACTGCTCGGCAAGCGTGACCACGCCGAACGGGATCGACATCCAGGCTTTGATGCGCGGCTCCGGATTTGCGGCGTCGCGCTCGATCCGCACCAGCTCGGTCGAGCCGCCGCCGATGTCGAACAGGATCGCGCCGCGGCCCCTGGGGTCGACCAGCGGCGAGCAGCCGAGCACCGCGAGCGCCGCCTCGGTCTGGCGGTCGATCACCTCGAGCTCGATCCCGGTCTCGGCAGCGACGCGGCTGCGAAAGCCTTCGGCGTTCGAGGCGGCGCGGCAGGCTTCGGTGGCGATCAGCCGCAGCCGCCGCGCCTTGCGCAGGTTGATCTTGTCTCGGCAGATGCCGAGCGCCACGATGGCGCGCTCGATCGCGGCCTCGCTGATGCACCCGGTTGCGGAGACGCCCTCGCCCAGCCGGATGATGCGCGAGAAGGAATCGACCACCCGAAAGCCGTCGTGGGTCGGACAGGCGATCAGGAGCCTGCAATTGTTGGTGCCGAGGTCGAGCGCCGCGTAGACGCCGGTTCCCGGCGCTTGCGCGCCGACGGCCGGTTCAGTGGCGAACGCCGCCGCCATCGACCCCAGCTCACCGTGCGGCGCAAGGCCGTCGCGGAGCCGCGTGTGGTCATTCATACAAACTGTCTTTCCGCGGCCGGTTGGGCCGATCTGGAATTGCTTTTTCGCCTGAAACCTTAGCAGCGCGCCAATCCTGCGCAACAACGCATCACATGGGACCATGCCCATTCGTGCGTTGTCGTGAACGGGCCGGTGGGTTATTTTTGAAGGGTCCGGTCCCCCAGGCGCCCCCCAAACCGCGCATTTGCCGGCTTTTCAGGTCAATTCCATGCAAGAACACACCAAATCCTCCACGCTCGAAAACGCTATTGCACTGCAAAAATATGGCGTCGGCCAGCCGGTCCGCCGCAAGGAGGACGACACGCTGGTGCGCGGAAAGGGGCGCTACACCGACGATTTCAACCTGCCCGGCCAAGCCCACGCCGCGATCGTCCGCTCGACCCATGCCCACGGCGTCATTCGCGGCATCAACATCGACGCCGCCAGGGCGATGCCGGGCGTGCTGGGGGTGTGGACCGGCAAAGACCTCGATGCGGCCGGCTACGGCCCCTTCACCTGCGGCCTGCCGCTGAAGAGCCGCGACGGCTCGCCCCTGCTCCAGACCAACCGCCAGCCGCTCGCAACCGACAAGGTCCGCTTCGTCGGCGATCCCGTCGCCTTCGTGGTGGCGGAGACGCTGGCCCAGGCGCGCGACGCGGCCGAGGCGATCGAGCTCGATATCGAGCCGCTGCCGGCGGTGACCGACCCTGAAGACGCCGCAAAAGCTGGCGCGCCGCAACTCTACGACCACATCCCGAACAATGTCGCGCTCGACTACCACTATGGCGACATCGAGAAGGTCAACGCCGCCTTCGCCAGCGCCGCTCACGTGACCAAGGTCGACATCGAAAACACCCGTGTCGCCGTGGTCTCGATGGAGCCGCGCGTTGGCCTTGCCTCCTACGACAAGACGACCGGGCGCTACACCATCCAGATGCCGACGCAGGGCGTCGCCGGCAACCGCGCCAACCTCGCCAAGAACCTGAAGGTGCCGAACGAGAAGGTCCGCATCCTCACCGCCAATGTCGGCGGTTCCTTCGGCATGAAGAACGTCAACTATCCCGAGTACATGTGCATCCTGTACGCGGCCAAGGAATTGGGACGGCCGGTGAAATGGCTGGACGAACGCTCGACCAGCTTCTTGTCCGACAGCCACGGCCGTGCGCAGAAGATTCACGCCGAGCTCGCGCTGGACGCCGAGGGGCATTTCCTCGCCGCCAAGCTCTCGGGCTACGGCAATCTCGGTGCCTACATCACCGGCGTTGCACCCAGTCCGCTCTCGCTCAACACCAGCAAGAACTTTTCCAGCGTCTATCGCACACCGTTGATGGCCGTCGACATCAAGACGGTGCTGACCAACACCACGCTGATGGGCGCTTATCGCGGCGCCGGCCGGCCCGAGGCGAACTACTACATGGAGCGGCTGATCGACCGCGCCGCCGACGAAATGGGCATCAACCGGCTGACCTTGCGCAAACGCAACTTCATCAAGCAGAACCAGATGCCGTTCGCCGCGTCCTCCGGCGTCACCTATGACAGCGGCGACTTCCAAGCTGTCTTCAACAAGGCGCTCGAAATCTCCGACCACGAGAATTTTGCCAAGCGCAAGAAGGAGAGCAAGAAGTCCGGCAAGCTGCGCGGCATCGCCGTCGGCTCCTATCTGGAGGTGACCGCACCTCCCGGCGTCGAACTCGGCAAGATCGTGTTCGATCCCGATGGCTCGGTGCAGCTCATCACCGGTACGCTCGATTACGGTCAGGGCCACGCGTCCGCATTCGCGCAGGTACTCTGCCAGCAACTCGGCGTGCCCTTCGACAGCGTCAAGCTGGTGCAGGGCGACAGCGATATCGTCCACACCGGCAATGGCACCGGCGGCTCGCGCTCGATTACCGCGACCGGCATGGCGATCGTGGGCGCCGCCAAGCTTGTGATCGAGAAGGGCAAGCGCGCCGCCGCGCATATGCTGGAGGCGTCCGAAGCCGACATCGAATTCGAAGGCGGCAGTTTCACCATCGCCGGCACCGACCGCAGCATCGACATCATGGAGCTCGCCAAGCGCCTGCATGACAGCAAGATGCCAGAGGGCGTGCCCGACAGCCTCGACGTCGATCACACCAGCGAACCGGTGCCGTCGGCCTTCCCGAACGGCTGCCATGTCGCCGAGGTCGAGATCGACCCTGAGACCGGCGTCGTGCAGATCGTGCGCTACAGCGCGGTCAACGATTTCGGCACGGTGATCAATCCGCTGCTGGTCGCGGGCCAGCTCCATGGCGGCGTCGTCCAGGGCATCGGCCAGGCGCTGATGGAGCACGTCCGCTACGACGAGAGCGGCCAGCCGATCACGGGCTCGCTGATGGACTACGCACTGCCCCGCGCCGAGGACGTCCCGAACATGACGGTCGGCGACCACCCGGTGCCGGCCACGACCAATCCGCTCGGCAGCAAGGGCTGCGGCGAAGCCGGCTGCGCCGGCAGCTTGTCGACGGTCGTGAACGCGGTGATCGACGCGCTCTCCGACTACGGCATCAAGCACATCGACATGCCGCTGACGCCGGAGCGCGTGTGGCGTGCGATCCAGGACGCCAAGGGGAAAGCGGCGTAAAGCATTTTCTCTCCGCCGTCATGGCCGGGCCTGACCCGGCCATCCACGCCGTGAGGCATCAAGAACGTGGATGCCCGGGACAAGCCCGGGCATGACGGCGTTGTAGCGATGTGCCTTTTTCGCGCCTACGCCGCCGCCTGCTCGCGCGGCTGGTAGATCGCGGTGTGCTGGCAGTGCGCCAGCGGCGTCGTGCCGTTGCCGACTACCAGCGCGTCGAGCTCGACGAAGCGGTGGCCCTTCTTCTCGTAGTTCGCGGTGACTTTGGCCCGCGCAGCGATCTCGTCACCGGCGCGTGCGGCCGACAGCAATTGCATGCGGCTGCCGACATGGATCCACGGGCCGAGGATCGTGTTGTCCACCAGCACGCGGTTCATGACGCGCTGGATCAGGCCGGGATGGCCGAGCCCCTCGCGCGCGAAGATCGGATCGGCCTCGCGGATGTCGGCGAGATAGTCGGCCGCATCCTGCCCGGCCCAGCGACGCGGCGTCGTGCCCAGCCATTTGCCGGTCTCGAATGTTGCCGGGCTGACCGGTTTGCGCTCGGCAATAGCGGGGACCTCGACATAGTCGCTCAACGACACCGCCGTCGCCGTTGCCGGCAGCGACGCCGTGCCGGTGGCACAGAGCTCGGTGCGGCTGAACACCTCGATCGTGAGCAGGCCGTTGTGCTCGGTCGCATCGACATCGGCGGTCTCGCCGTCATAGACCGGCTTGATGAAACGCGCCTCGATCAGCCCGCGCGACAGGAAATCGCGGCCCCAGCGCGCCACCGGCACATGCATCATGTAGGCGAAGACGTCGACGCCGGGGACCAGCCCACCGGAAAAGCCGAAGCGGCGCGCCACTGCATCGTCATGCATCTTGTTTTCGGATTGCTTGGCCGTGTTGTAGGCCTCGACGCGATAGGTTTCGAGTCGGTTCGGCATGGCTTGGCTTTCCCCAAATTCTTGTTGTTTCGGGCCGATCGTAGGCCCTGAGGAACCGGGGTCAATCCCCTCGCCTTTGCGGCCCGAATGGGGTACCACGCGGCTGCTGCGGAACCGCTTCGCAAGCCCCATCTACGGACAATGACGAACCCTCAAAACACCACCCGCATCTATGTCGACGCCGACGCCTGTCCGGTGAAGGACGAGATCTATCGCGTCGCCGGCAGACACGGCCTGCCCGTGAGCGTGGTCGCGGGCAATTTCATCCGCGTGCCCCAGGATCCATTGATCGAGCGGGTCGCCGCGGGTGCCGGCATGGACGCGGCCGATGACTGGATCGCGGAACGTGCCGGGCCCGGCGATATCGTCATTACCTCGGATATTCCGCTCGCGAGCCGCTGCGTGAAGGCCGGCGCCGATGTGATTGCATCCAACGGCAAGGCGTTCACCGAAGAATCGATCGGGATGACGCTCGCGGTCCGCAACCTGATGACCGATTTGCGCTCGGCCGGCGAAGTCACCGGCGGTCCGAAATCGTATTCGCCGCGCGACCGCTCGACGTTTCTGTCGACGCTCGACCAGACCATCCGCCGCATTCAGCGCCGCCGCGCCGACCAGGCCGCAACAAGACAGGACTGAGACACCGCATGGCGCCACCGCTGATTCAACTGCGCGATATCAAGCTGACCTTCGGCGGCACGCCGCTCCTGGCGGGCGTCGAACTGTCGGTTTCGACAGGCGAGCGCGTCTGCCTGATCGGCCGCAACGGTTCCGGCAAATCGACGCTGCTCAAGATCGCCGCCGGCCTGGTCGAACCGGATGGCGGCAGCCGTTTCGTTCAACCCGGCGCCACCATCCGCTACCTGCCGCAGGAGCCGGATTTTTCCGGCTTCTCCACCACGCTGGCCTATGTCGAGGCCGGCCTCAATGCCGGCGACGATCACTATCAGGCGCGCTATCTGGTCGAGCAGCTCGGTCTCAGCGGTGAAGAAGATCCGGCGCATGTCTCCGGCGGCGAAGCGCGCCGCGCCGCGCTGGCACGCGTGCTGGCGCCCTCGCCCGATATCCTGCTGCTGGACGAGCCGACCAACCATCTGGATCTTCCGACCATCGAATGGCTGGAGAGCGAACTGGAGAGCCGCCGCTGCGCGCTGGTGATCATCAGCCACGATCGGCGCTTCCTGGGCAATCTCTCGCGCAGCACCGCCTGGCTCGACCGCGGCCAGATCCGGCAGATCGACCGGGGCTTCAGCGCCTTCGAGGCCTGGCGCGACGAGGTGCTCGCAGAGGAAGAGCGCGACCAGCACAAGCTCGACCGCAAGATCGTCAACGAGGAGCACTGGCTGCGTTACGGCGTCTCGGGCCGCCGCAAACGCAACGTCAAGCGACTCGGCAATCTCCACGCGCTGCGCGACCAGCGCCGCACCCATCGCGGCGCGACGGGCAACGCCAACCTCGCGGCTGCCGAAGCCGACAAATCCGGCAAGCTCGTCATCGAGGCCAAGAACATCAGCCGGTCCTATGGCGAGCGAAAGATCGTCGACGGCTTCTCGATCCGCGTCCAGCGCGGCGACCGCATCGGCATCGTCGGTCCGAACGGCGCCGGCAAGACCACGCTGATCGAGATGCTGACCGGCGGCAGCGCACCGGACAGCGGCAGCATACGGCTCGGCGCCAACATCGAGATGGCGACGCTCGACCAGCATCGTGAAAGTCTCGATCCGAAGACGACGCTGGCCGAGGCGCTGACCGGCGGCCGCGGCGACCATGTCATGGTCGGCGGCAAGCCGAAGCACGTCGTCAGCTACATGAAGGACTTCCTGTTCGCCCAGGAACAGATGCGCACGCCGCTGGAGGTGCTGTCGGGCGGCGAGCGCGGCCGGCTGATGCTGGCACGCGCGCTGGCGAAGCCTTCAAACCTCCTGGTGCTGGACGAGCCGACCAACGACCTCGACCTGGAGACCCTCGACGTCCTCGAGGAAATGCTCAGCGACTACGAGGGCACCGTGATCCTGATCAGCCACGATCGCGATTTTCTCGACCGCGTGGTGACATCCGTGATCGTGCCCGAGGGCAACGGACGCTGGCTCGAATATGCCGGCGGTTATACCGACATGCTGGCCCAGCGCGGCGCCGACGTGAAGCGGGCGACAGCGAAGGCCGTCGAAGAGACGAGAGAGCAGCGATCAGTTGCGCCGTCCGGCGTCGCGAGACGACGGTTGACCTTCAACGAGCAACACGCGCTGGAGACGCTGCCCAAGACCATTGCCAAGCTGCAGGCCGAAATTGCCAAGCAGCAGCGCTTCCTTGACGACCCCGATCTCTTCCGCAAGGATCGCAAGCGCTTCGACCAGGCCTCCGACGCTCTGACGAAGGCGCAAAAGGAATTGGCCGAGGCCGAGGACAAATGGCTGGAGCTCGAAGTGCGGCGCGAAGAGATTGAACAGGCCTAGCGTGCATTCCGCAAAAGTGGGCACCGCTTTTGCAAACGGAATGCGCGCCAACTCAGAGACTTCCATGACAACGACCCTTGCCGCCAAGATCGCCCGCGAATACGGCACGCCCTGCGCCGTCATCGACATGGACAAGGTCGAGCGCAACATCACCAGGATTCAGAAGGCCTGCGATGACGCCGGGATCGCCAACCGTCCCCACATCAAGACGCACAAGAACCCGACGATCGCCAAGATGCAGATCGCTGCCGGTGCCAAGGGCATCACCTGCCAGAAGCTCGGTGAGGCCGAGATCATGGCCAATGCCGGCATCGATGACATCCTGATCAGCTACAATCTGCTCGGCGAGGAGAAGATGGCGCGGTTAGGGGCGCTGCAGGCGAAGGCCAACATGACAGTCGCCGCCGACAATTCGACCGTCGTTGCCGGCCTGCCTAAGGCCGCTGCGGCCTCAGGCCGACCGCTGTCGGTCGTGGTCGAATGCGACACGGGACGCAAGCGCGCCGGCGTCGAGACGCCCGCCGAGGCAATCGCGTTAGCGCGCGAGATCGCCGCGTCCAAAGGGCTTGAGTTCGCCGGCTTCATGCTCTACCCGACCGAGACCGGCTGGGCGGATGCGCAAAAATTCTACGACGAAGCTCTGGCCGGCGTGCGCGCGCACGGCCTGGATGCAAAGATCGTCTCGACCGGCGGGACGCCGAACCTGAAGAATCTCGGCAAGCTCAAGGGCGGCACCGAGCACCGCTTCGGCACCTACATCTACAACGACCGCATGCAGGTCGCCGCCGGCTCCGCCACCTGGGACGACTGCGCGCTTCACATCTATTCGACGGTGGTGAGCCGTGCCGCGCCCGAGCGCGGCATTCTCGATGCCGGCTCCAAGACGCTGACCACGGATACCGGCGGCCTCGACGGCCACGGCCTGATCCTTGAGCACCCCGAAGCCAAGATCGCGCGCTTCGCCGAGGAGCACGGCTTCCTCGACCTCTCCCGCAGCAACACCCGGCCCAATGTCGGCGACATCGTGCGGGTCGTGCCCAATCATGTCTGCGTCGTCGTCAACATGATGGACGAAGTCGTGATGGTGCGCGGCGATGAGATCATCGGCACGCTGCCGATCGCAGCGCGGGGGAAGCTGCGGTAGCTATCCCCCGATCAGCGCCTGGAGTTCCCGGACCAGGCCATCGCGGAAGAGCTTGATCGGCCGCTCCAGCCGACCGGCGGGGGCGCGATGCACCACCCATGCGCGCACGGCGGGTTTGAAGTCGCGCGCAGCGACCGGCTTGAGCCTGTCGCGAAATGCGCTGCGTTTCAGGGCGATCGGGGTGACGAGCCCGACGCCGAGGCCGCGCGACACCAGCGACAGGCGAAGCTCACTGTCCAGCGCCTCGACGGCGATGTTGAACGGCAGATGCGAGGCATCGAATTTTCGCTTCAGCGTATCGCGAAATCCACAGCCGTCCTGGTTGATCACCCACGACAGTTCGGACAGCCGTTCCAGGTCGACGGTGCGCGGGATCTTCATCTCGCGTGCGACGACGAAGACGACGGGCTGCGCGCCGAGATCGTCGGCCGCCAGATCGGCGGGCGGCACTGCACCGTCGGGGAGACAAATCGCGGCTGCATCGAGCTCGTTGCGGCAGACACGCTCGAGCTGGTTCGGCGACCAACCGGAGACCACCCGCACGGCCAGCGCGGGAAATTCGGCGCGCACCGCATCGAGTGGTGCGGTCAGGCCTGCCTCCGAGAGAAACGGCGTCAGACCGAGCCTGAACTCGCCGCGGACCATTCCGTCGTTGGCGACGCCCGACTTGAGGTCGTCCAGCATCCTGAGCAGACGCCTGCCCTGCTCGTAGGCCTCATGGCCCGCTGCCGTCGGCTTCAGGGGCTTCGAGAGCCGGTCCAGAAGCTGCGCCCCCAACATCTCCTCGAGATTCTGGATACGTCGGGTCACGCCAGGCTGGGTGAGATTGAGACGCGCCGACGCTGCGACAATCGATCCGGTCTCGACCACGGCGACGAAAGCAACAAGGTCATGGGTGTTCATAACAAACTCGCATATTTTTTATAGTCTTATTTGAATTGTAGCATATTGATGCCCCCGCTTAAAGGGTCCCGCGCCACAGCTGCGAGGTCCCATGACTGTCTCCGAAACCACCAGGCCTGCGTCCCGAAACCAGCTCGCCGAGCGGCCGCTGATCTGGCTCGGCGCGATCACCGCCGGTGTCGTCGTCACCAATTTGTTCGCACCGCAGATCCTGCTCGGCTTGATCGGCCGGTCAATGTCGATGCCCGCGTGGCAGGCGGGGCTGATCAGCACGCTGACCTTGCTGGGCTACGCACTCGGCCTGCTGCTGCTCGTACCTCTGGTCGATCTGGTCGAGAACCGGCTTGTCATCCTCCGCACCCTCGGCTGCGCGATCCTCACCGCTCTCGCGACGGCGCTCGCGCCGACGCCCTCGCTGCTGCTGCTCGCCACCTTCATCCTCGGCGCCTGCTGCGCGGCGATCCAGATGATGGTTCCGCTGGTCGCATCCATGGTGGCACCGGATCGCCGCGGCCAGGCCATCGGCGAGGTGATGGGCGGATTGATGATCGGCATCCTGTTGTCACGACCTGCGGCGAGCCTGATTGCAGATCTCTGGAGCTGGCGTGCCTACTATGTCGTCTCGGCCGCTTTGATGGCTCTGCTTGCCGGCGCACTTGCCCGTTACCTTCCGACCCTTCGACCGACGGGACGCGCGAGCTACGCCGAATTGCTGCTGTCCTTTCCAAGACTGCTGCGCGAAGAGCCGGTGCTGCGCGTGCGGGCCTGGACCGCGTCGCTTGTCATGGCCTCCTTCACGGCGTTCTGGTCGGCGGTCGCGCTGCGGCTGCCGGAGGCCCCGTTCGATCTCGATGCCAAGGGAGTTGCCGCTTTTGCACTGATCGGCGTCGCGGGCGCCGCGGCGACACCGATGGCCGGCCGCTGGGGCGATAAGGGCCGCGCGCGGCCGATGTTCTTTGCCGCCCATCTGCTCATCATCGGCTCGCTCGCGCTCTGCGCCTGGGCGGGGATGCTGGACTCCCAGATCACCAGTCTGCTGGTACTGAGCCTCGGCACGATCCTGCTCGACGTCGGCATCACCACCGACCAGACGCTGGGCCGCCGCGCGATCAACCTGTTGCGCCCCGAAGCACGCGGTCGCATGAACGGCCTGTTCGTCGCGCTGTTCTTTATCGGCGGTGGCGTCGGCGCGGCGGCGGCATCGCTGGCCTGGAGTTTTGGCGGCTGGACCATGGTCTGCACGGTGGCGGCAAGCTTCGGCGTGCTCGGCCTCCTGACGGATCTCGCAACCCCGACCGGAACGTCATGATAGGATGGTCAGGGCGACAATTGGGCGAGCCGTCGCAACACGCCACTACCCGCCGCAGCTCCCGTCGCGAACGAGGCCTGGAGCAGATAGCCACCCGTCGGCGCCTCCCAGTCCAGCATCTCACCGGCCACGAAGACGCCCGGCAGCTTGCGGATCATGAAGTCGGCGTCGAGCTCGTCGAAGGAAATCCCGCCGGCGCTGGAGATCGCGCGCGCGGTCGGCGCGACGCCTATGAGCTTGATCGGCACGGCGTTGATGAGCTCCGCCAATTGTTCAGCCGACATTGCCGACAACGACTGGCCAGCACCGATGGCGGCTTCCTGCAGCAGCCCGACCGCGACCGGCGACAGCTGCGCAGCCTTGCGCAGGAAGTTGGAGAAGGATTGCTTGCCGCGCGAGGCGGACAGGCGCTTGACGAGTTCGCCATGATCGACATCCGGCCGCAAACCGACCTGCAGGACCGCTTCGCCGTTCGCCGCGATCGCCTCGCGCAGTTCGGCCGATAGTGCATAGATCGCCCCGCCCTCGATCCCGCCGCTTGTGATCATAGCCTCGCCGCGCACGCGCTGCGGGCCGAAGGACAGCGTGATGCCCTTGAGCGGCTGGCCTTCGAAGCGTGTGCGGAAGATTTCCGACCAGTCGACGGTGAAGCCGGAGTTCGCCGGCCGCAGCGGCGAGATCGCAACGCCTTTGTCGGCCAGGATCGTCGTCCAGCCGCCATCGGAGCCCAGTCGCGGCCAGCTGGCGCCGCCGAGTGCCAGCACTGTCGCGTCCGCTGCGATCGTGGCGCCACTGCCGGATGTGTCAAAGACCAGCCGTCCGTTCCGGTCCCAGCCCATCCAGCGCTGGCGAAAGGCAAAGCGGACGCCGGCGGCATCGAGGCGTCGTAGCCAAGCCCGCAGCAACGGCGAGGCCTTGAACGCTTTCGGAAACACACGCCCGCTGGAGCCGACAAAGGTCGGCTCGCCCAGCGCCTCGCTCCAGGCGCGCAGCGCGTCAGGCGGAAACGCTTCGATCGCGGCCTGCAATCTCGGCGCCGCGTCGCGGTAGCGCGCCATGAACTGCGGCAGCGGTTCGCTGTGGGTGAGATTGAGGCCGCCGCGGCCGGCCATCAGGAATTTGCGGCCCGCGGACGGCATCCCGTCATGGACCGTGACACGAGCACCGCCCTGCGCGAGCACTTCGGCCGCCATCAGACCGGCAGGGCCGGCCCCGATGACGGCGACGGCTGTCAGAGTTTTACCCCAGCGCGCGCAGCGGCCTGGGCGACGTATTTCTGCGTCTGTTCGAAAGCTCCCTGCAACGCCTTCGCCTTCGACATGTCGCTGATCTCTGCGAAATGCGCCGCGACCGCGTCCGGCGTCCACTCGGACTCCGGCAGGTTGATGCCTTCGCTCTCGACGATCTTGATCACCGCGAACGAGCCGGCGCCAGCGCCCATGATGGTGCGCGTCGGCGCGTCCTCGCTTAGCATGTACTCGACCGCGGGCGTGATCGCGTTCGGCTTCATCAATTGCAACGCCTGCGGCGGCAGCAGCTCTTCCGTCATGCGGGTTGCCGCCGTCGGCGAGATGATGTTGACGCGGATGTCGGCCTTGCGGCCCTCTTCGGCCAGCACGTTCATCAGGCCGACCATGCCGGACTTGGCCGCACCATAATTGGCCTGGCCGAAATTGCCGTAGAGGCCGGAGGACGACGTCGTCAGCACGATGCGGCCGTAGTTGCGATCGCGCATGCCGGCCCAGGCCGCCTTGCAGCAATAGAAGGTGCCGACGAGATGCACGTCGAGCACCTTCTGGAAATCGGCCGCTTCCATCTTGCCGAACGATTTGTCGCGCAAAATGCCGGCATTGGCACACAAGAGGTCGACGCTGCCCCACTCCTTGGTGGCGCGCTCAACCATCGCCGTGACCTGCTCGAAATTGGAGACGTCGGCGCCGTCGGCCATGGCGATGCCGCCCGCTTTACGTATCTCCTCGACCACGGCTTCCGCCGGCGACAGCGAACCGCCGCTGCCATCGCGCGCGCCGCCGAAATCGTTGACCACGACTTTGGCGCCGCGGCTCGCCAATCCCAGCGCATGCGCGCGCCCCAGACCATTGCCCGCGCCGGTGACGATGGCGACGCGTCCGTCGAACCTGATTGCCATGAGTGCAGTTCCTGCTTCTTCTTCCTTCTCCCCTTGTGGGAGAAGGTGGTATAGGCGGCCAACGGCCGCCGTTCCCAGTTAAAACACCAACGCGTAGCGTTGGCTGCGGCGCCGGATAAGGGGTCTCCATCGACAGCGGAGCTCGTGGAGGGATACCCCTCACCCGGCTTCGCGTTCCGCGAAGCCACCCTCTCCCGCAGGGGGAGAGGGTGAGAAAGTTTCGCGAGCGATTTGAACAGCTTTTGAGCAGCGTTGGGTTGCCGGGTCAAGCCCGGCAACAACTGTTAGCGTCAGGCGAAATAGATCAACCCAAGCCAGTCCGCGACCAGCGCGGGCTTGTCCTCGCCTTCGATCTCCACGGTGACGTTGGTGCGCGACTGCAATTCATTCGGCTTGCGCAGCTTGGCTTCCGCCAGCACGAAACGGCCGCGAACGCGCTTGCCCGAGCGCACCGGCGAGATGAAACGCAGCTTGTCGAAACCGTAATTGACCCCCATCGTGGTGCCCGCGATGACGGGCATCACCTCGTAGGACATGATCGACAGCAGCGACATCGTCAGGAAACCGTGCGCGATGGTGGTGCCGAACGCCGTCTCCTTCTTCGCACGCTCCGGATCGACGTGAATGAACTGGTGATCCTCGATCACGTCGGCATAGGTGTCGATGCGGGGCTGATCGACCATGTGCCACGACGACACGCCGATCTCCTTGCCGACCATGGCCTGATAGGCCTGAAGCGTGATCGGCGGCTTCTTCCAGACTTCGTTCACTTAGGTCTCACTCCGTGTTTTCGGCAGCTCCGGAAAATCCTCTTCGCGGAATTCCCGGCCGCGCAGGGGATCGTTGCGGTCGTCGTCACGCTCGAGACGTCTGAGCTGAACGCGGCGGATCTTTCCCGAGATCGTCTTCGGCAGCTCCGTGACGATCTCGAGGCGGCGGATGCGCTTGAACGGCGCAAGGCGCGTATGCAGATGCCTGAAGATGGAGAGCGCGGTTTCCGGCGAGCGCTCCGCGCCGGCTGTCAGCAGCACAAAGGCCTTGGGGATCGCGAGCCGGATCGGATCCGGGCTTGGTACCACGGCGGCTTCCGCGACGAGCTCGTGCTCGAGCAACACGCTCTCCAACTCGAACGGGCTGATGCGGTAGTCGGACGATTTGAACACGTCGTCGGAGCGGCCGACGAAAGTGAGATAGCCATCGTCGTCCTCGAACACGACGTCACCGCTGCGATAGAGCTCGCCTTCGGCGCCGGACAGCTCACCGTTGTCGCCCTGATAGCCCTGCATCAGGCCGGCGGGGCGGTTTTCGCCGAGCACCAGAGCCACCTCGCCCTCCTTGGCCGGATGACCGTCGGCGTCGCTGACCTGCACGCGATAGCCCGGCAGCGGTCGGCCCATCGAGCCGACCTTGATCTTTTGCCCCGGCGAGTTGCCGGCGAGCGCCGTCGTTTCAGTCTGGCCGTACCCGTCGCGGATGGTGAGGCCCCAGGCGGCCTGCACCTGATCGATCACTTCCGGATTGAGCGGCTCGCCGGCACCGCAGACCTCGCGCAAGGCCACCTTGAACGACGCCAAGTTCTCCTGGATGAACAGCCGCCACACCGTCGGCGGCGCGCACAGCGTTGTGACACCGCAGCGGCCGATGGTGGCAAGCAGCCCCTTGGCGTCGAAGCGCGGCTGGTTGACCACAAAGACGGTTGCGCCCGCATTCCACGGCGCGAAGAAGCAGCTCCAGGCGTGCTTGGCCCAGCCGGGCGAAGAGATATTGAGATGGACGTCGCCGGGCTTCAGTCCGATCCAGTACATGGTCGAGAGATGGCCGACGGGGTAACTGCGCTGGCTGTGCCGCACCAATTTTGGCTTTGCGGTGGTGCCCGAGGTGAAATAGAGCAGCATCGGGTCGTCGGCGTTGGTCGGGCCGTCGGCTGCAAAGCTCTCCGACGCTTCTGCCGCGTCATCATAGGAGAGCCAGCCATCGGAGGCCTCGCCCATGACAATGCGGACGATATTGTCGGCACCAAGACTTGCGAACTTCGCAACCTGGTCCTGCGCTGCCACCACCGCCTTCGCCTGGCCGCGATCGAGCCGGTCGCGAAGTTCATCGGCCGTGAGCAGCGTCGTCGCGGGAATTACGACGACGCCGAGCTTGATCGCGGCCAGCATCGTCTCCCACAGCGGAACCACATTGCCGAGCAGCAGCAGGAGATGATCGCCGCGCTTGAGGCCCTGCGCGCGGAGGAAGTTCGCGACCTGGTTGGAGCGGCGCGACAACGCCCCGAACGAGAGCTTGGTCTGCCGGTCCTGCGCGGCATCGACGATCCAGAGCGCAGGACGATCCTTGCTGTCCGCATTCGCCGCCAGCTCGGCATCGAACCAGTCGAGTGCCCAATTGAAGGGAACAGGATCGGGCCAGCGGAAGCCCTTGACCGCTGTCTCGTAGTCCGTGCGGTTGTGAAGCAGAAACGCGCGCGCTTCCTGAAATGTCGTCATCAAGCTTTCCCGGCCAGCCCCCTAACGTGCTTGATAATTCCGGAAAAATCCACCCCGCCCTGGCCGGCTGCGTCGAATGACTGATAGATCTCCTGCGCATGTTTGCCGAGCGGCGTTGCCGCGCCCGCGGCCTTGGCGGCGTCCTGCGCCAGCGTCAAATCCTTCACCATCAGCGCCGAGGCAAAGCCCGGCTTGTAATCGTTGTTGGCGGGCGAGGTCGGCACCGGCCCGGGCACCGGGCAATAGGTCGTCAGCGACCAGCACTGGCCCGACGAGGTCGAGGCGACGTCGAACAGCGCCTGATGCGAGAGCCCGAGCTTCTCAGCCAGCGCGAACGCCTCGCTCACCGCGATCATGGAAATGCCGAGGATCATGTTGTTGCAGATTTTTGCGGCTTGGCCCGCGCCGGCACCACCGCAATGCACGATCTTCTTGCCCATGTTCTCCAGCACGGGCTTTGCCGCTGCAAACGCCTTGTCCTCGCCGCCACACATGAAGGTGAGCGTCGCACCCTTGGCACCCCCGGTGCCGCCGGAGACCGGCGCATCGACCGAAAGCACGCCGTGCTTGGCCGCGAGCGCATGCGCATGCCGCGCGCTCTCGACGTCGATGGTGGAGGAGTCGATGATCAGCGCGCCCTTGGTCATGACAGGAACGACCTCGCCCCACACGCCGAGCACATGCTTGCCGGCCGGCAGCATGGTGACAACGACATCGGCGTCTTTCACCGCGCCCGCGGCGCTCTCGGCGATGCCGGCACCGTCGGCCTTGGCCTGGTTGCGGGAGGCCTCGGCGAGGTCGAAAGCGACGACCTTGTGGCCGGCCTTGACCAGATTGGCGGCCATGGGGCCGCCCATGTTGCCGAGACCGATGAATGCGATCGTGGCCATCTTGGTTTCCTCCGCTGAACGTTTCGTTGATTAGTTGAACTTCAATTCGTCGGCGCCGATCTCGGCGAGATAGTGCGCAAGCATGTCCGGCGTGACGTCCTCGATCCGCGACGGCGACCAGGTCGGATTGCGGTCCTTGTCGATCACGGCGGCGCGCACGCCTTCGCGAAAGTCGTCGCTGCGGAAGACTTCCAACGCAGCCCGATATTCGCGCACCAGGCATTCTTCCAGGCTCGACGCGGTGCGCGCGAGCCGCAGCAGCTTGAGCGTCACCACCATGCCGCGCGGCGATTTTTCGTTGAGCGTCTTCAATGTCGCCAGCGCGAACTCGGAACCGTCGCGCTTGAGCGCGGCGAAAATGTCTTCCATGCGGTCGAAGCCGAACAGTGCGTCGATCGCCGGCTCCTTCGCGGCGACCGGCCCAGCGGTCTCCCCGGTCGCGAAGCCGTTGATGAGCTTACTGACATCGGCCGCTGTGACGCCTTGGCGAACCTTGGTCAGCGCTTCCCGCAATTCCGGCCATTTGGCTGCCGGCACCACTGCATCGGCAAACCTGGCGTGGATCGCATCGGGGCCGTTCATGGTCTGGCCGGTCAGGCCGAAATAAGTGCCGATCTCGTCCGGCGAGCGTGACAACAGCCAGGTGCCGCCGACGTCAGGGAAGAAGCCAAGCCCGACCTCGGGCATCGCGAGCCTGGTGCGATCGGTCACGATTCGATGGCTCGCATGTGCCGAAAGCCCGACGCCGCCGCCCATCACGATGCCGTCCATGAAGGCGACATAGGGTTTTGGGAATTTCTTGATCCGCGCGTTGAGGATGTACTCTTCCCGCCACAGGATCTTGCCGAGATCGCCGTCGATCTTCGAACTCTCCCAGAGCGCACGGATGTCGCCGCCGGCACACAGGCCGCGCTCGCCGGCACCTTCCAGCACGATCACGGCAACGGCTGGATCGGTCTGAAAACGGTCGAGCGCCCTGTCGATGTCGCGAAACATCTCCAGCGTGACGGCGTTGATCGCCTTCGGGCGGTTGAGCCTGATAATGCCGGCCGAGCCCTCGACCCGTGCGACCAGATCGCCCTCCTCCACTCCACTCATCGCGCGCCCTCGATCAATTTGCGCGCCACGATCAGCCGCATGATTTCATTGGTGCCTTCGAGAATCTGGTGCACGCGCAAATCTCGCACGATCTTCTCGATGCCGTATTCGCTGAGATAGCCGTAGCCGCCATGAAGCTGGAGCGCCTGGTTGGCGACCTCGAAGCCGGCATCGGTGCCAAAGCGTTTGGCCATCGCGCAGAGCATCGTGGCGTCGGGATCCTTCCGATCGAGCGCCGCGGCGGCGCGCCACAGGAAGGTGCGCGCGGCCTCGAGCTCGATCGCCATGTCGGCGAGCTTGAATTGCAGCGCCTGGAATTCGTCGAGGCGCTTTCCGAAGGCCTTGCGCTCCTTCATGTAGGCGCGCGCCTTGTCGAGCGCGGTCTGCGCGCCGCCGAGTGAGCACGCCGTGATGTTGAGACGCCCGCCGTCGAGGCCCGCCATCGCGATCTTGAAGCCGACGCCCTCCTCGCTCAAGCGATTGGCAACCGGAACGCGCGCGTTCTCGAAGATGACGGCGCGGGTCGGCTGCGCGTTCCAGCCCATCTTGCGCTCGTTGGCGCCGAAAGAGACGCCCGGAGTCCTGCCGTCGATCACGAGCGTCGAGATGCCGCCCGGACCGTCGCCACCGGTGCGGACCATCGCGACCAGCAGATCGGTCCCGCCGGCGCCGGAGATGAACTGCTTCTGGCCGTTGAGCACGTAATGGTCGCCGTCGTGCACGGCGCGGGTGCGGAGCGCTGCCGCGTCCGAGCCGGCGCCGGGCTCGGTGAGGCAGTAGCTCGCGATCAGCTCCATGGTGCAGAGCTTGGGCAGCCAGGTGTGGCGCTGGGTGTCGCTGCCGTAGGCATCGATCATCCAGGACGCCATGTTGTGGATGGAGATGAAGGCCGAGGTGGTCGGACAGCCCGTTGCCAGCGCCTCGAAGATCAGCGCGGCATCGAACCGCGACATCGCGGAACCGCCGACATCGTCGCGGATATAGATGCCGCCCATGCCGAGCGCTGCTGCCTCGCGCATCACCTCGACGGGAAAATGCTTCTCCTCGTCCCAACGAAGCGCGTGCGGCGCGATCTTTTCCGCCGCAAACGCCAACGCCATGTCGCGAACCGCGATCTGATCCTCGTTCAGAGCGAACTGCATGTTGCGCTGCTCACTGTTCTCGTCATTGCGAGGAGCGAAGCGACGAAGCAATCCAGTGGGTCCGAGGAGAAAGTCTGGATTGCTTCGCTACGCTCGCAATGACGGGCTGGGCTACAGCCTTACTTCATCAGCGGGATCGAGAACTCCGCGCCTTCCTTGACGCCGGACGGCCAGCGCGAGGTCACCGTCTTGGTCTTGGTGTAGAAGCGCACCGAATCCGGGCCGTGCTGGTTGAGATCGCCGAAGCCCGACTTCTTCCAGCCGCCGAAGGTGTAATAGGCGATCGGCACCGGGATCGGCACGTTGATGCCGACCATGCCGACATTGACCTTGGCCGCGAAGTCGCGCGCGGCATCGCCGTCGCGGGTGAAGATCGCAACGCCGTTGCCGTAATCATGCTCCGACGGCAGCGCCAGCGCTTCCTTGTAATCGTGCGCGCGCACGACCGAGAGCACGGGACCAAAAATCTCTTCCTTGTAGATCCGCATGTCCTTCGTGACGTTGTCGAACAGCGAACCGCCGAGATAGAAGCCGTTCTCGTAGCCCTGCATCTTGAAGCCGCGGCCGTCGACCGCGAGCGTCGCACCTTCCTTGATGCCGATGTCGATATAGCCCTTGACCTTCTCGACCGCCTCGCGCGTCACCAGCGGACCGTAATCGGCGGACGGATCGATCGAGGTGCCGATCTTGAGCGACTCGACGCGCGGGACCAGCTTTTCCATCAAGCGGTCGGCAGTGGACTTGCCGACGGGGACCGCGACGGACACCGCCATGCAGCGTTCGCCGGCCGAACCGTAGCCGGCGCCGATCAGTGCGTCGACCGCCTGGTCCATGTCGGCGTCGGGCATGATGATGGCGTGGTTCTTGGCGCCGCCAAAACACTGGCAGCGCTTGCCGGTTTGGGCTGCGCGCTCGTAGATGTATTGCGCGATCGGAGTGGAGCCGACGAAGCCGACGGCCTTGATATCGGGATCGTCGAGGATGGCGTCGACCGCTTCCTTGTCGCCGTTGACGACGTTGAGGATGCCGGCCGGCAGGCCCGCCTCGATCATCAGCTCCGCGAGCATCATCGGCACGCCGGGATCGCGCTCCGACGGCTTCAGGATGAAGGCGTTGCCGCAGGCAATCGCAGGCGCGAACTTCCACATCGGGATCATCGCCGGGAAATTGAACGGCGTGATGCCGGCGACGACGCCGAGCGCCTGGCGCATGGAGTAGATGTCGATGCCGGGACCGGCGCCTTCGGTGTATTCGCCCTTCATCAGATGCGGGATGCCGCAGGCAAATTCCGCGACTTCGAGGCCGCGCTGGATGTCGCCCTTGGCGTCAGGAACGGTCTTGCCATGCTCGCGGGCGAGCAACTCGGCGAGCTTGTCGTAGTCGCGCTGCACCAGCTCGACGAACTTCATCATGACGCGGGCGCGGCGCTGCGGGTTGGTCGCGGCCCATTCCGGCTGCGCGGAGCGGGCGTTCTCGACGGCGGCGCGGACCTCGGCCTTGGACGCCAGCGCCACCTTGGCCTGGACGTCACCCGTCATCGGCTCGAAAACGTCGGCGGTGCGGCCCGAGGTGCCCTTGACCTCCTTGCCACCAATGAAATGTCCGACTGAACGCATGGAATGGTCTCCTTAAGGCGAGCTTGAACGCTTTGACAAATCCTATCGACCTGCATTTTATAGGATTCAAGTCTGAGATAATGCACCATAGATGTGCGAAAATGCTGGATCAAGGCGCTATCGACTGGGACGACTTCCGCTTCGTGCTGGCCATCGTGCGGGGCGGCTCGGTTTCGGCTGCGGGAAAACAGCTCGGCGTCGACCATGCTACCGTCATCCGCCGCGTCGACCGGCTGGAGAAGCACCTCTCGGCCAAGCTGTTTGACCGGCGCAAGACCGGCTACCTGCTGACAGAGGCCGGCCAGCGCGTCGCCGACAGCGCGGAAGCCATGGAATCGACCATCGTCGCCAACCAGGAGCAGGTCGGTGGCTCCGTGGCGCGGCTGACCGGCACGGTGCGGATCGGTGCGCCAGACGGATTTGGCACCGCCTTCCTGGCGCCCCGGCTCGCTCAGTTCGCCGACCGGTATCCCGATCTCGATTTGCAACTGGTGGCCACCGCGCGGCTGTTCAGCCTCTCCAAGCGCGAGGCCGATATCGCGATCAGCCTGACCATGCCGAAGGAAGGCCGCATCGTCGGCCGCAAACTGCTCGACTACCGCCTCGGACTCTATGCCGCGCCCGCCTATCTCGACCGCTTCCCGAAAATCACCTCGCGCGAGGTGCTGCCGCAGCATCGCTTCGTCGGCTATATCGAGGAGCTCTTGTTCACGCCCGAGCTCGACTATCTGCCGCAGGTGTCGCCGAAGGTCTCCGCACGCTTGCGCAGCGCCAATCTGATCGCACAACTCAATGCCACGCTCGCCGGCTTCGGTATCGCCGTCCTGCCGCACTTCATGGCGGCCGACTATCCGCAGCTGCTTGCGGTGCTGGCGGAAGAGGTCTCGATCACCCGCACCTTCTGGATGCTGATGCACGCCGACAGCAAGGACCTCGCACGCATCCGCGCGGTGGCGGATTATATTTCCGAGATTGTGGAGCGCGAGCGGGCGCTGTTTGCGGGAAAGTAAGGACGGTCTCGTAGGTTGGGCAAGGCCGCCCTAGCGCCGTGCCCACATGTCTCCACACTCGCGGTTGGATGGTGGGCACGCTTCGCTTTTGCCCACCCTACGGCACCTCGGCCTAACTCTGCTTCGGCTTCTTCGCCGCCGTTACCTTCGGCTCACGCCGCGCGCCATCGAGCGCACTGTCCTTGCCCGTCTTCAACACCTCGTCCGACAGCTCGCTCGAGCCGGCAATGCGCGCGAGCAGCATGGTGCCGGCCATGGTCGCCAGCGTCGCGATCGCCTGCTTGCGCGCGGCCTTGCGCGGCAGATTCGGGATGAAGTCCGTGATCATCTCGATCATCTCGTCGAGCTTGCCCGCAAAGGCCTTTCGCGTCTTCGGGCTCTCCCGGGCGATCTCGGCGCCGAGCGCGGGAATCGAGCAACCGTGACCGGGGTTGTCGCGATGCACCGTCGAGAGATAGGTCTCCACGATCTGGGGGAGCTGCTTCTCCGGCGCGACCTGATCAGATTGCTTGCGCCAGTGCTCCATCGAGCGATCCATGGCGTAGTCGAACGCCTCGATCACGAGCGCCTCGCGGGAATCGAAATGGGCGTAGAAGCCGCCATGGGTCAGGCCCGCCTCCTTCATGAGGTCGGCGACGCCGATGCCGTGGGCGCCCTTTTCGCGCAGCCGCACGGAGGCCTTCTTCACGATGCGGTCGTGGGTTTCCTGCTTGTGTTCCCGAGAATAGCGCATGCGGATCTCATTGGATGTCGGAGGTCATCTAATAACACGGATATCGGCAGGACGGCGCATTAATTCCCGGTAAAATTGTTGCCGATCATGGAAAAGGTCGCCGTTGCGTGCACCGCAAGCGCCCGCTTACCGTCGCGGACGAAGCCCTCGGTGTAGCTGATCTGGCGTCCCAGCTTGATCACCTTACCCTCGGCGGCGATCAGCCCGGACCGGACCGAGAGCGGACGCAGGAAGGTCATTTTCAGATCGAGGGTGACGGAGCCCTGCCCGGGCTCCAGCCTGGTCGAGATCGCACACCCCCGTGTCGAGCAGCGCGGCGGCTGTGGCCCCGTGCAGGAGGCCTATGGTGTTTTCGAGATCCTCGCGCGGCTCGAGTTCCATGACGATCCGGCCCGGCTCGACCACGGCCATGACGAAGCCGATCAGCTTGGCAAAGGGGGGCGGCGGTAACCGTCCGTCGCGGATACCCAGCATCGCATCCATGCCTGACAGGCCCATCGCCACTTTCGCGACCGGCGCAGGCACCTGCCACTCCACCACCCGCTCGCGCCGGCCCGCAGGCGAAAACAGGTCGAGTTGATCGTTGCTGGTCATCGCGGCCCCTTGGTATGATTTCCATCATACTATTCTGCGGACTTCGCGCTGGCAACTCCTTCCCGCCCGCTTGACAAGCAAGGCGTTTCGGCCCGGAAGTGATCCCGACAGGCGTATTCGCGCGTCCACGAACTCAGAGATCCCCTCATGGAAATGCTCAACCACCACTGCGGCGTGACGCGCGATGCGCGCGGCGTCGTTCATGTCGCGATCTGCAATGCCGGCTCGCTGAACATTTTGGGCTCGCCCGTCACCGATGCGGTTCGCGAAGGCTTGCAGCAGCTCTCGTCCGATTGCAGCATCCGGGTTGTGGTGCTGCGCGGCCAGAGCGAGAAGAGCATGATCGGTGGCGCCGACATCAAGGAGATGGCCAGGCTCGACCAGAAGTCCGCCGAAGCCTTCATCAGCCGCCTGCGCGACCTCTGCGAGGCCGTGCGCGCCTTCCCGGCTCCCATGATCGCGCGCATGCCCGGCTGGTGCCTCGGCGGCGGGCTCGAAGTCGCTGCCGCCTGCGACTTCCGGATCGCAGCCCATGATGCGCATTTCGGCATGCCGGAGGTGCGCGTCGGCATTCCCTCAGTGATCCATGCCGCGCTGCTGCCGCGTCTGATCGGCTGGGCCCGCGCGCGCTGGCTGGTGATGACCGCTGAGAACATCGACGCGTCGACGGCGCTGGCCTGGGGGCTGGTCGACAAGGTCGCGCCGGAAGGCGGGCTCGATGCCGAGGTCGAGCACCTTGTGCAGGCGCTGCTCGAATGCGGCCCCGAGGCGCTGCGCTCGCAGAAAGCACTGCTGCGGCAATGGGAGGAACTGCCGCTGACGGAGTCGGTGAATTTGAGCGTGAAGGTGTTCGGCGAGTCGTTCCTGACGGACGAGCCGACGCGGCTGATGGGCGCGTTTGTGAATCGGAAGCGGTAGGCGCTCTCAACCTTTTCCGTTCGCACGACCAAATCTCATGCGAACCACAAGATTTTCTCATGCCGGACGCAGTTGCATTTTTTGCGCCGCATCATATGATGGTCATAATCTTACATGTCCGACATCGTAGGGAGTCTCCCCCATGGCCGAAGCCGCCGATCCCGTCGTCATCGTCTCCGCCGTCCGTAGCCCGCTCGGGCGCTTCATGGGCGAGCTGTCGCCGCTTCCCGCACACAAGCTCGGTTCGCACGTGATCGGCGCGGCACTCGAGCGTGCCAAGCTTGCGCCGGAGAAGGTCGACGAGGTCTTCATGGGCTGCGTCCTTCCCGCGGGCCAGGGCCAGGCACCGGCGCGCCAGGCTGCGCGTGCGGCCGGCCTGGCCGACGCCACAGGGGCGACCACTGTGAACAAGGTCTGCGGCTCCGGCATGAAAGCGACCATGCTGGCGCACGACATCATTCGCGCCGGCTCGGCCGAGATCGTCGTCTCCGGCGGCATGGAGAGCATGAGCAACGCGCCGTATCTGCTCGCCAAGGCGCGTGGCGGCTATCGCGCCGGCCACGACCGCATCATCGACCACATGATGATGGACGGCCTTGAAGACGCCTACGAGACCGGCCGCTCCATGGGCGATTTCGGCGAGGCCACCGCCGAAGCCTACCAGTTCACCCGCAAGGACCAGGACGCCTTCGCGATGGAAACGTTGAGCCGCGCGCGCAAGGCGGTCGAGGGCGGCGCGTTCAAGGCCGAGATCGCGCCGATCACGCTGAGCGAGAAGGCAGGCCCCCGCATCGTCGCTAATGACGAGCATCCGCTCAAGGTCGATCCCGCGAAGATCCCCGGGCTGAAGCCGGCGTTCCGCGCCAACGGCACCATCACGCCGGCGGCCTCCTCCGCCAACGCCGACGGCGCCGCTGCGCTGGTGCTGACGAAGCGCTCACTCGCCGATCGCAACGGCCTGCCGGCTCTCGCCGTGATCAAGGGCCACGCCACCCACAGCCAGGAGCCGCAATGGTTCACCACGGCCCCGATCCCGGCGATCCGCAAGCTCTTGGACAAAGTCGGCTGGAGCGCCGACGACGTCGACCTGTTCGAGATCAACGAAGCCTTCGCCGTGGTGGCGATGGCGGCGCAGCGCGATCTCGGCATTCCCCGCGAGAAGCTCAACATCAACGGCGGCGCGTGCGCGCTCGGCCATCCCATCGGTGCCACCGGCGCACGGCTGATCGTGACGCTGCTGCATGCGCTCGAGGCGCGAAACCTCAAGCGCGGTGTCGCGGCGCTCTGCATCGGCGGCGGCGAAGCCACAGCGATAGCGGTGGAACGCTTGACGCACTGAGGTGAAAGTCCGGAAATGAGGGAACTCCGTCATTTCAGACAGACGCGTCTCGTGCCACTCTGCAAACTTGCGCAGGTGTTTCAAATCCTGCCTACCAAGATTGAGGCCCAATGATCTCGAACTGGCTCGCGGCAACACTCGGCCGCCGCAATATCCACTACGGCTGGGTGATGGTCGGCGTGACCTTCCTCACCGCGCTGATCAGCGCCGGCACGGTCGGCGCGCCCGGCGTGTTCATCGTTCCGCTTCAGAAGGAATTCGGCTGGAGCACGGCGGAGATCTCCTCCGCGCTGTCAATCCGCTTCATCCTGTTCGGGCTGATGGCGCCGTTTGCGGCAGCCCTGCTCAACCGTTACGGCCTCCGCAACGTCACGCTGACCGCGCAGCTCATCGTCGTCTCGGCGCTGGTGCTCTCGCTCGGCATGACGGAGGTCTGGCAGCTCGTGGCGCTGTGGGGCGTCGTGATCGGGATCGGCACCGGCATGACCGCACTGGTGCTGGGCGCCACCATCGCGACGCGCTGGTTCGCAGCGCGGCGCGGCCTCGTCGTCGGCATCATGACCGCGAGCGTCGCCACCGGCCAGCTCGTGTTCCTGCCGCTGCTGGCAAGCCTCACCGAACGTTTCGGCTGGCGACTTGCGCTCGGCTTCGTCTGCATCGCGCTTGGTGTTTCCGCCCTCGCGGTCCTGCTCGCGATGCGCGACCGTCCGAGCGATTTGGGCCTGCGCCCGTTCGGCGACGAAGGCACCACACCCCTGCCCGCCCCGCCCGTCAGCCATGGCTCGATCACCGGCGTGGCACTCGGCACGCTGCGCGACGCCTCGAAGAGCAGCGCGTTCTGGGTCCTGTTTGCGACGTTCTTCGTCTGCGGCGCATCCACCAATGGCCTCGTGCAGGTGCATCTGATTCCGATGTGCCTCGATTTCGGCATCCCGCAGGTGCAGGCCGCGGGCTTGCTGGCTGCCATGGGCATCTTCGACTTCTTCGGCACCATCATGTCGGGCTGGCTGTCGGACCGCTACGACAACCGCTACCTGCTGTTCTGGTATTACGGCCTGCGCGGGCTCTCGCTGATCTTCCTCCCCTTCAGCGATTTCTCGTTCTATGGGCTCTCGATCTTCGCGATGTTCTACGGACTCGACTGGATCGCAACCGTGCCGCCCACGGTGCGCCTGACCGCGCAGAAATTCGGACCTGAGCGCGCCAATCTTGTGTTCGGCTGGATCTTTGCCGGCCACCAGCTCGGCGCGGGCACCGCCGCCTTCGGCGCCGGTTTCTCGCGGACGGTCTATCAGAGCTACCTGCCCGCCTTCTTCATCGCCGGCGCGCTCTGCGTGTTCGCCGCGCTGATCGTGCTGACGTTGTCGCGACAACCGAAGCCAAAGCCGCAAGCCGCGATGGCTTAGTATCTGATGGTGCCGGTGACGCCGTAGAGTTCGGCGTCACCGATCCGCCCGACACGAGGCGGGTCGTTCGGGTTCGGGATGCCGCTCGATTGCGGAAGACGTACCTGAAATAAAACGCGACCAGCCGTCGCAGATCGAAAAATCAGCAAGGCGAACCTGCCGTAGCCGTCGACAGACGCCTTGCGGATGTTCATGCGTCGCAATTATGTCGGCTGGCCTCTCAGGCGACGGAACCACCGCGCGGGTTGACGATCGTATAGCCACGCAATGAACGCGCATGCATTCGCGTCGCGTGTCCGCCCGAGTTGGCGTCGTACGCCATCCAGGTGTCCCCTTCCAGGTGCTGCTCGAGGACGAACACATGTCCACGTCGCGCTGCGACCATTCCCGGTGCGGGTGATGTCCGCGGGAAGCGCAGCCAATTGGCCGCAAGATTCAATTCCGGCACGATACGGCCGAACACGCGCAGAGCCGCGCCGCAGCCGCAGAAGGATGAAGGACACCCTGCCGGACGACTACCGACAATGCGAGCGCCGGAGATGTCCGCCGTCGGGGCGCTGCCCGCGCTGGTCACCGTCAGTTGCGTTGCGCGATAGGCTTGTAGCGAGGACCTGGGAGTTAGTGGGGACCGGGAAGTCCGCTCACGGCGCGTTTGCGCATACGAGAAGTCGCAGGGCATCGTGACGTTGCATTCAGGTACTTGATGAATGCGATAAGTCCGTGCTTCGGAAGCGACGGAGCTGAGGGCAACCAAGAGACACGCAGAAAGAACCGCCTTGAACATTGCAGGGCTCCAAATTGAAGATCCCTGCCCCGGCAATGAGAAACCAATAACAGTTTGGCTGAAATGGGCTAAAAAAGCGGCCGAAAGTGGCTTCATTTGCGGGCCGATTTCTGCAGTCCTCATAGCCCAGACGTAGCGGCAGAGATGGACTACTCGCAGAGAACGAATGCGTGTCGTCGCAACTGAGACGCTACCGCATGTGCACGCCGCCCAGCGACGGACGTCGACCGGCCGAGCGCGCAAACGCCCAGGGCGCCCTCGAGCCATAAACCCGGGCAGTAATTGTTGCGCGCGTGGTCAGCCCCGAGTCGTCGCCAAACCCGCTCCTGTGGCTATCGCAAAGTCCGATTTTGCAGCACTGAGCGCTGCGGCGAGCTCGTCGATGTGGTAGGGCTTCGACAGGATCCGGATCCCGGCCATTTCGGCGTCGTGAACCGCGGCTTCGGCGTATCCGCTCGTCAGCAGGACCGGGATGTCGCTTCGCCTCCTCTTTATCTCGGACGCGAGTTCGACACCGTTCATGCCGCCGGGCATCATGATATCGGAAAACACCAGATCGACGGAGCGGCCGTCCGCTAGGGCACCGAGGGCCGCCGCAGCACTAGCCGCGCGCGTGACCTGGTAACCGAGTTGCGCAAGCATTTCGCTGACCAGCGCGGCGACCTCGTCGTCGTCTTCGACGAGGAGAACCCGGCCATGATTAGCCTTCTTGGGACGCGCCCTGTTCAGGTCGATGAGATGCCGTTCACCCGAAGGAATATTCCTGGATCGCGGCAAATAGAGCTCGATGCTGGTGCCCTCGTCGACGATCGATTTTATTCGAACCATCCCGCGTGATTGCGTCGCAAATCCGTGCACCTGCGCAAGCCCCAGGCCCGAGCCTTTCCCGACATCCTTGGTCGTGAAGAACGGTTCGAAGACCCGCGCCAGGATCTCGGGGCTCATCCCGACGCCCCTGTCGACCACGGACAGGCGGACGTAATCGCCCGAAATTTCATCCTCGTCGAAGCCGGCCAGGTTCTCGCCACGAACAACGATCGTGCCGCCGTTCGGCATCGCATCGCGGGCGTTGACCGCCAGGTTGAGAATGACCAGTTCGAGCTCTCCCGGATCGACCTCCACCGGCCAAAGACCATCCGGAAAATCGAACTCGACGTGAACGTCGCCTCTCAGGCTCCGATCGAGCAGTTCGCGCATGCCGCCGATCTGCGATGCGATGTCGACAGCCTCTGGCCGGAGCTTCTGCCGCCGTGAAAATGCTAGAAGCTGCCGGGTCAGGCCGGCACCGCGCTGCGCCGCCTGAACCATTCCCTGCAACAGCCGACGCCGCCGATCAGGATCTGTCTGCCGATCGAGCATGTCCAATCCGCCGGAGATCACCATCAGCAGGTTATTGAAGTCGTGAGCTACTCCGCCGGTCAATTGTCCGATGGCTTCGATCTTCTGGGCCTGACGAAGAGTTTCCTCGACGCGGGCGCGCTCTTCCATTTCGGCCCGCAGATGCTTGTTGGCCTCTTCGAGCGCACGGGTGCGCTCGACCACGAGCTTCTCGAGCTCCTGGGCGGTCCGCTCGCGCGCCTGCAGGAGTGTGCGAATTTCATATTGCCGTCGGCGGGCCCGCAGTGCGGATTGAACCGCGCTTGTCAGCGTGATCGGCTGAACCGGGCGTTCAAGCAGCGAAACATTGCGGAGTGTCTCGACGATGCCGCGGCGCCAGGCAACCACAGCCGGCTGCTCCCGGTGGCTGGTGAGAATGACAAAGGGCAGGTCAGACCAGGGCGGCTGTCGCTCGATCCAACGTGCCAACGGCTGGGTATCCTTCCCGAACAATCCTTCCTCGGCAAGAAGGACCGCGCCCACGCCCGCCGACATCTCGCTGACCAGTTCAGGGAGACCTCGACAATTGATTGCGACGAGATTCGAACTGCGGAAAAGCTCGACCGATGCCGCCCCATCACGGCCGATCGGAGCAAACACGAGAACGCAATGATCGCGGTCCGCGCTCATTCCGCCGGCCCCTCCGGCATCTCCGTGCCCGTATAACGCGGATTTCCGGAGAAAATGCCGCTGAACTCGCTCAGCGGAGGGCCTAGCGTGATGCCAGCGCGGCCAAGACGAAACTCGCGGATTGAGTTTTCATGATTGCCGCTGCGCTTCTTCACGACGGAGAGGGCACGCCGCACCGTTCCGCCGACCTCAAAATAGCGCAGCATGAGCACCGCATCACTCAAATAGCTGATATCGAGAGCCGTTTCCATCGGACCGACCAGCCCATGTTGAGCGAGGATCAGGACGGTCAGCACGCCTTTCTGCCCGAGATAGCTCAGGAGCTCATGCATCTGAAGGATGAGGAATCGCTCATCCGGCATCGCGTTGAGGTAACCGTTCAGACTGTCGATGATGACAATCCGGGCGTTATCCTTTTCGACGCTCTTTCGTACATTCGCGGCGAATTCCCCGGGGGACATCTCGGCGGGATCGATCTGTTGAAAGCGGATGAGTCCCGATTGCAGGTGCGTTTCAAGGGGCAGGCCAAGCGTCCGAGCCCGGGCTTCCACCGTGCCGCGACCTTCATCGAAGGCAAAGAACACCGCATGCTCACCACGGGCTGCCGCCGCGATCGCATAGGTCAGCGCGAGAGACGACTTGCCGACACCGGCGGCGCCCAAAAGAAGCGCACTGGTGCCGCGCTCGAGCCCTCCTCCCAGGAGCTGGTCGAGTTGCGCATTGCCGCTCGGCGTCAACTCACCGATGAACGATGCGTGATGTTCCCCCGCGACCAGCCGGGGGAATATCCGCACACCTCCTGCTTCAATGGTGAAATCGTGGAAGCCGCCGCGAAATCGAATGCCGCGCATCTTGATGACGCGCATCCGCCGGCGCTCTGCTCCATAATCGATGGCGAGCTGTTCGAGCATCACCACGCCATGCGCGATCGAATGGAGTTGTAAATCGTCCTGGGAGGACGAGAGGTCGTCGAGGAGGATGACCGTGCAATTGCGGTTGGTGAAGAAGTGCTTCAAGGCCAGGACCTGGCGCCGGTACCGCAGCGGGTTCTGCGCGAGGAGGCGCAGCTCGGACAGGCTGTCCAGCACCACGCGCGCGGGATTGATCCGTTCGACTTCCTTGAATATTAGGCCCGTCGTTTCGCTCAGCTCCATTTCAGCGGGATGGAAGACGGTGAGCTCCCGCTCGGGATCCAGCGTCGTCTCCGGCGGAACCAGTTCGAAGATGTCGACACCTTGCAGCGACCAGCCGTGCCGCTGCGCAACCAGCGTCAGCTCACGTTTGGTTTCCGACAAGGAGATATAGAGCACGCGTTCACCGCAGCGGACGCCCTCGAGAAGGAATTGAAGCGCCATCGTGGTCTTGCCCGAGCCGGGCCGACCCTCGTAGAGGTACATGCGATTGGGATCGAGCCCGCCGCAGAGGATGTCGTCCAGACCGTCGCTGCCGGTCGAAATCCTGGGCAAGTCTTCGGGGTCGCTGGTTTGCGCCCCGCTCGAAGAATCGATCATTGAACCCCCTTAAGGTCTGTCGCCAAAAAGACGCGCTCAGGCCCGACACGGACCGCGCAGCCTAGCGCCCCGGTTCCAAGCCGAAAGGCGAGATTTGGCAAAGAAACGCCCGAGGCCGGTTCCCGGTTCCGCAAGCGGGCGCATGGGCCTCAGCCTGTCCCAGCGGAACAGTTTTGGCTGCATCATTTCAGCGTGCAAGGGCTCGATCGACATGCTTCCCGGCGGACGGTGCAAACCGCCCCGGCTCACTGCATGATCGCGGCCGCGATCTTCTCCGCCGACATCAGGACCGGAAAATTGGTGTTGGCACACGGCACCACCGGGAAGATCGAGGCGTCGACGACGCGCAGGCCCTGCACGCCTTTGACGCGGCCCTCTGGATCGACGACCGCCATCGGATCGTCGGCCCGGCCCATGCGGCACGAGCAGGAGGCGTGCCACACGCCGATGGTCGCCTTGCGCACGAAGGCTTCCAGCGCCTCGTCGTCGTTGATGACGTCGTCGAAGGTGAAGCCCTCGACCACGAAATTGTCGATCATGTAGTGGCGCAGCGCCGCCGGCCCATCCATCAGGGCCGCGGCGATTTTTGTCAGTATCCGGTTCCTGGTGTTGACCACGCCGATCTTGCGTACGCGGTCGGTATAGGAGGCCGGGAATGGCTTGTCCGTCACGGCCCTGACGACGTCGCTCATCTGCACGGCCGCCATCTTGCGGAAACCGCTCATCAGGCGATCGAGGTCGCGCCGGTCGGACAACAGGTTGAACTCGACGATCGGCTCGACTGCCGGATCGCGCGAGGCAAGCTTGACCTGCCCGGTCTCGGAATAGGTCTTGTTGACGAATGTTAGCAGCGATCCGATCTGCTCACCGACAGCGTGCCAAGCTGATTTGCTGAGCAGGACGACGAACATGTCGCCTTTCGGTACGCCTTCGAGCCCGGACGAGTAACGCAGGCCAAGCTGCATGTGGCGCCTGGTGTGCTCGTTCATCCGCGCTCCGCGGCGGACAAAGGACGACAGCGAGATCGAGGGATGATCCATCAGGCGCTGGCCGACGCCCTGTAGCCCCATCAGCACGGGAATGCCCATGTCCTTGAGGTGTCCGACTGGGCCGATGCCGGCGCGCAACAGATGCGCCGGCGAATGGATGGCGCCGCTGGAGAGAATGATCTCGCGGCCGCGGAATTCCTGCTCCCGTCCGTCGACCACGGCCTTCACGCCGACGCATCGCGTGCCTTCGAACAGCAGCTCTCTGACCTGCGTGTTGGTGGAGATCGTCAGATTGGCGCGCTTGCGCGTATCACGATCGAGATAGCCCATGGCGGCCGAGACGCGTTGCTCGGCCTGGTTGGAGTGCGTCACCGGGAAAAACCCGTCGACGAACTCGCCGTTCTGGTCCGGCAGGAACTGATGTCCGGCCTGCTGGAAGGCTTGCGCGAACGCCTGCGAATGCCGCGTCCAGTGCTCCCTGGGAATTCGGCGGACCGGAATGCGGCCGTCCTTGCCGTGGTAGGGACCGTCGAAATCGAGGTCGCGCTCGACCTTCTTGAAGAAGGGCAGCACATCGTTCCAGCTCCACCCCGCAGCGCCGCGCGCGTCCCATTCGTCGTAGTCGGTCGGCGCGCCGCGGTTGGCCATCTGGCCGTTGATCGAGGAGCCGCCGCCAAGCACGCGAGCCTGCTCGTATTTGCGTAAGGGCGGACGTCCTTCGTTCGGATTGTTATGGCTGACGATCTGGGTCGTGACCTTGAGCTCGGTCCAGTGGAAGCGCGGATCGAAATAGGCCGTACCCGGATAGCTGTCCCTGATCTCGGCCGGCTCGTCGCCGGGCGGTGTGTCCTGTCCAGCCTCGCAGAGCAGGACCTTGTTGGCGCTCCTCGCGGAGAGCCGGTGGGCCAGCACGGACCCCGCCGAGCCGCCGCCCACGATAATGAAGTCGTACACGATTGGCGCTTCCTTTTGTTCTTGCCCGGGAAGCGTAGCGCGTAATTGTTTTGAGGTCACGTCATCACTGCCGCGGCAAAGCGGAGCACAGACAGCGGCAACATCGAAGGCGCCCTATCGGCAGGCACCCATCGTCGGGTCAGCAGTTGACGAGCTACCGAACCTGGGAAGCTTTACGGCTTCCTCACGAAGCCCGCGCGCAACCGCTCGGCAAACCAGACTACAAAAATTGAAGCAAACGACAGACAGAAAAATATGGCCGTCCAAAGCAGCGCGTTACCCGCATTTGTCATGACGTCTCTCCCTCGTTTCAAACGAGACGCTTGCAGACAATCGGACGCGTGGCGTTGCGATAGATCAATTTTGCTCAACTGGCATTGGGCAGAGGTCGGCATCAGCGGCTCGCAGTGACGGCTGAAACTACGGCCTGATCGAAAAATTCCCCGGCGGCCCCGGCTTTCGCAATGGCTCCGCCAGCCGCGCGAACTCGCACAGCAGCGACCGCGTCTTCCTGGGATCGATGATCTCCTCCACCCAGAACTTTTCGGCGGAGCGGAACGGCGAGCGCAGCTTGTTGAGGCGGTCCTCGATCTCTTTCAGTTTCTCCGCCTTGTCCTCAGCCGCGTCGATGTCCGCACGGTAGGCGGCTTCGATGCCGCCTTCGAGCGGGAGCGAGCCCCAATAGGCCGACGGCCAGGCGTAGCGGATCGAGAAGCGGTCGGCGGGCTGATGCACCACGCCGGCGACGCCGAAGGCATTGCGCAGGATCACCGTGCACCAGGGCACCGTGGTCTGGTTGACCGCGGCCATGGCGCGAACGCCATGGCGGATGGTGCCCGCCTTCTCCGCATCGAGCCCGATCATGAAGCCGGGGCAGTCCATGAGATAGACGATCGGCAAATGGAAGGTCTCTGCGAAGTCGACCCAGCGCACCACCTTCTGGCAGGCATTCGCCGTCCAGGAGCCGCCATAGTGAAAGCTGTCGCTGGCAAGCACCATCACCGCCCTGCCCTCGAGCCGCGCGAGGCCGACGATGATCGGCTTGCCGAAATTCTTGCCGACCTCGAAAAACGAACCCTTGTCCACGACCTGTTCGACGATCGGCCGTATCTTGTAGACCTGCTTGCGGTTGCGCGGGACCGCGCTCATCAGCGCCTCTTCGGTGCGCTCCGGATTGTCGGTGCAGGGCAAGGTCGGCGGCAGCCCGTCAACCGACGACGGCAGATAGGACAGGAATCGCCGCGCGCAGGCAAAGGCCTCCTCCTCGGTGTCGACGGCATGATCGACCGCGCCGGCGCGGGTCTGGATGTCGGCGCCGCCGAGCTCTTCCTTCGAGAGATCCTGCCCCAGCGCCTTCACCACCGGCGGGCCTGCGACGAACATCGCGGACTTCCGGGTCATGATGGAATAGTGGCTGGCGGCAAGACGCGCGGCACCGAGCCCTGCGACCGAGCCGAGGCCGAGCGCGACCACGGGCACGCGCGACAAATTCTCCGTTGTGAAGCGATACCAGCGTGTGCCGCCGATGCCACCCGGCAAGTTCGCCGCGCCCTTGGTCTCGATGGTCTTGACCGAGCCGCCGCCGCCGGAGCCTTCGATGATGCGGACGATGGGCAGGCGGAGATCATGCGCCATCTCCTCCGCCATCAGCGGCTTTGCGGAGATGGAAGCGTCCGCCGAGCCGCCGCGCACGGTGAAGTCGTCGCCGACCACGACGACGGTGCGGCCTTCGACGCGGGCACGGCCGAACACGCAGTTCGCCGGCGTCAATTTCTGCAACTCGCCGCTGGAATCGTACTCGCCGACGCCGGAGACGGCACCGATTTCGTGAAAGCTGCCTTTGTCGGTCAGTCTGTCGATACGTTCCCGAACAGTCAGTCGGCCCTGGTCATGCTGACGCTTGACCTTGTCAACGCCGCCCATCTCCCGCGCGAAGGCTTCGCGCCGGGCGAGCTCGTCGAGTTCCGACTTCCAGTTCATTCACTCCCTCCGAATTGATCGGCTTGTTATTGTTGTGCACGGCCATGGCGACCGGTTTGCGCGGGATGCGAGCGTTGAATACGTCGCCCTCCGCGCCGTCCATCAGGCTGCCGAGCGAGCGGCCGAGCGCGACCATCAACGGGGCGACTTCGGCATGCAGACGCTGCTCGTCATACATCGACGACAGAAGACCGATCGTGATCACCACAAACGTCTGATACTGCGGCGACCAGATCGGCACCGCGAGCCCGTTGATGTGCGGGCTCCACAAGCCGCAGGCCACGACATAGCCGCGCTCATGCAGCGACTGCCGATTGGCCTCGATGCGGGGCCGCAGGATTTTCGCAGCCTCGGGAGCTTCCCGCTCCATGTCTGCGATGAAGGCATCGCCGACCTCGGGCGCCAATGCCGCGGTGTAGGCTGCGCCCGCAGCAGTGGAGGCCATCGAGATGCGGCTGCCGGTGCCCTCGTGCAGGCCGAGTGCCGAGGCCGAGCGCGCAAACTGGAGATAGACCAGATGGAAGCGATCGGGGACCACGAAACCAACCGTGCCGGGCAGTTGCTCGGCGACTTCCTGGAGCCGCTGGCGAATCATGCTGCGCAGCTGCGCGCCCTTCATCATCGAGGCGCTCATCGCCACCGCGCTCGGCCCGATGCGATATTTCTGATCGCGCGGCAGATAGACCAGCTGACCCATTCGCGTCAGCGTGTGCGTGAGCCGCGACACGGTCGAGCGCGGCAGGCCGCAGCGGTTTGAAATTTCGAGATTGCCGAGCCTGCTATCGTGGCCCTCGAAGCATCGCAACACGTCGAACGCGCGCGACACCACTTGGATGACATCACCCTCACCGGCATCGCCGGCGAGCGCACCTTGTCTACTCAACCGCTCTGAACGTCGTCCCATGATCCCTACCGCTTGTTCCGCTGTGCGGAATTAAATTCCGCTTGCAGAAGAAACTACCTCAGGCATTTTGCGACCACAAGAAGAAGGCGATGGCATGCCAGAGATTAAGATCGTCACGGAGATCGCGGGTCGCATCTGCTCAACTCCCGTGCAAGTTGGAGGAACCGTGGCGGATGGTGATGAGATTGTGGTGGTCGAAGCGATGAAGATGGAGATACCTGTGCTTTCTCCTGCAAGCGGCGAGATCACGTCGCTTCTGGTCAAGCTCGACGACGTCGTTGCCGAGGGACAGGCGATCGCGATCGTTGCGAACTGACTGCATTCTCCGTCGTTTCCGCGACAATCTGTCAGCCTCATTGCTGCGTTCGCGGTACGGCGTTGCCATTGCTTGATCGCGATGACATGATCCGTTTCAAACAAACTTGTTTCAAACAAAGAAAGAAAATCGTCGCGGCAAACGCGAGGATCATTGGAGGGAAACATGCTTCGTGGGCTGATCGTGCTCGCGCCTGCCTTGGTGGCGGGCCTTTCTTTTGCGTCTACACGCTATGCATTCGCCGAAGACATCAAGCTACCGGCGACATTGACGTTCACCGCCTATGACACCGGCACCGCCGGCTTCAACATCGCGGTCGGCGTCGGCAAGATGATGAAGGACAAATATTCGACCGACGTGCGCGTGCTCCCCGCAGGCAACGACGTCGCGCGTCTGGCGCCGCTGCGCGCCAAGCGTGCGGTCTCCGCGGCGATGGGATCGGGGACCTATTTCGCGCAGGAAGGCGTGTTCGAGTTCGGCTCCAGGGAGTGGGGCCCGCAACCGCTCCAGATCCTGCTCTCATCCGTCGACTGCAATTGCGGCACGCTCGGCGTGGCTGCGGATACAGGCGTGAAGGAGCTGAAGGATCTCAAGGGCAAGCGCGTCGGATTCGTCGTCGGCTCGCCGGCGCTGAACCAGAATTCGCTCGCGGTGCTCGCCTTCGCCGGCCTGACGCAGAAGGACGTCAGGGTCGTCGAGTTCGCAAGCTACGGCGCGATGTGGAAGGGCCTGATCAACAACGACACCGACGCGGCCTTCGGCACCACCATCACCGGCCCCGCCAAGGAAGCCGAGACCTCGCCGCGCGGCCTGATCTGGCCGCCGCTGCCCGCCAAGGACAAGGAAGGCTGGGCGCGGATGCAGAAGGTCGGTTCATTCTTTTTCCCGCAGACCGCGACCTGCGGCGCCGGCATCTCGCCGGACAAACCGATCGAGCTCGGTAACTACCCCTACCCGATTTTCGTCGCCTACGCCTCGCAAGCCCCCGACCAGGTCTATGCGATCACCAAAGCCATGATCGTGAACTACGATTCCTACAAGGACGCCGCGCCCGGCGCCGGCGGGCTTGCGGCCGATCGCCAGACCAAGAACTGGGTGGTGCCGGTGCATCCCGGCGCGGTAAAGGCGCTGAAGGAAGCCGGGCAATGGAGCGACGCGCAGGACGCTCACAACAACAGACTGATCAAGCGCCAGGAGGTGCTTGGCGCAGCGTGGACCGACTACGGAAAGTCCAACCCGCCTGCGGATGACAAGGCGTTCCTCGACGGCTGGATGAAGGCGCGTGCCACAGCCCTTGCGAAGACCGACATGCCGAACGGGTTCGAGGATTAGTTCTCAGCGTTTATTGCCCACGCGCGGGGTCGATCATGTCGTCTGCTTCAGTCTCCACCGCCGCGCAGGACGAGGCCAAGCGGATCGTGTTCGACGATCCGCATGGCGCCGCCGGCAACATGCAGGAAGCGGAGGTCACGCGCGTCCGAAGCTTGCCCGGCGCGTGGCGCTGGATGCTCGTCGTCGCGACCGCCGCGACCGTCCTGCTCTGCATCAACCAGCAATTCTCGCTGCGCTTCTTCGTCGGCTACACCCAGCTCAACACGGAGTACTTCTATCTCCTGATCGCCCTGATGCTGCCGTTCACGTTCCTGATCTTCCCGGGGACCGCACGCGCGCCGCTCGACCGCATTCCCTGGTATGATCTTCTCTGCTTCGTCGTGACTTTTGCCGCAGCGCTTGTGTTGATGTCGAACGTGCGCAAGGCCGCGGAGGCCGGCTGGGAATTCGGCGGCGCGCCGAACAGCGTGACAGCCGCGGGTCTCGTGATGTGGGTGATGCTGATGGAGGCGCTGCGCCGGACCGGCGGCTGGAGCCTGCTACTGAGCGTGCTCCCCTTCACCGTCTATCCGCTGTTCGCAGAATCCAGCTGGCTCGGGCCGTTCCGCGGCACGCAGTCGACGCTGGAGCAAGCGACCGCCTATCACGTGCTGTCGGGCGAAAGCCTGCTCGGCATTCCCATCCAGGCGTTTGCCGACACCGTGATCGGCTTCCTGGTGTTTGGCACCGCGCTGATGATGACCGGCGCCGGAAAGTTCTTCATCAATCTCGCCTTCGCGCTGTGCGGCACCTTCCGCGGCGGCGCGGCAAAGGTCTGCATCTTCGCTAGCGGCCTGCTCGGCATGATGTCGGGCTCGATCATCTCCAACGTGCTCACCGCCGGCACCATGACCATTCCGGTGATGAAGAAGAGCGGCTTTCGCGCATCTTATGCCGGCGCGATCGAGGCCTGTGCCTCGACCGGCGCGGTGCTGGCGCCGCCGGTGATGGGCGCGACCGCCTTCGTGATCGCGCAATTCCTCAATGTCAGCTACGCCGATGTCGCGATCGCCGCCATCATTCCGGCCGCGCTCTATTACATCGGTCTGTTCATGCAGGTCGATTCTTACGCCGCACGACACGGGCTGAAGGGTATTCCGCGCGCGGAGCTGCCGCGGGTCATGGATACGATCCGGGACGGCTGGTACTACGTCTTCGTGATCGCGCTGCTGATCGTCATGCTGCTCTACTTCAAGCGCGAGAGCCATGCGCCATTCTACGCCACAGCACTGCTTCTGGTCCTCAACCAGTTGTTCGCAAAGAACACGCGCTGGACCGTCGCGACCATCGGCAAATTCCTCGAGGTCAACGGGCGCACCTTCGTCGAGCTCGTCGGCATCCTCGCGGGCTGCGGCCTGCTGATCGGCGCCTTCTCGATGACAGGCGTGGTGTCGAGCCTCGCCAACGACCTGCTGCGCATTGCCGGTGACAATCCGTTCCTGCTGCTCGGCATGTGCGCCCTCACCAGCCTGATCCTCGGCCTCGGGTTGACCACGACGGCCTGCTACATCTTCCTCGCCATCCTGGTCGCACCGGCGCTGGAGAAGCTCGGGCTGAACAAGATGGCCGTGCACATGTTCATCTTCTACTGGGGCATGCTGTCGTCGATCACCCCGCCGGTGGCGATCGCCTCGTTCGCAGCGGCAGGTATTGCCGGCTCGCCCGCGATGAAGACGGGCTGGGAATCGATGTGGGTCGGCAGCATCATCTATTTCATCCCGTTCTTCTTCGTGCTCAATCCCGCGCTGGTGCTGCAGGGGCCGAGCCCCTATTTGGCCGGCCTCGGTTTGATGGCGCTTGCGGCGTTCGGGACGCTGTTCATCTGCGGCGGCATCCAGGGCTACCAGCCCTTCGTCGGCGATCTCCGCGGCGCCGGTGCGCTGGAATGGCCGATCCGCGTGCTGCTGGTGATCGGCGGGTTTGTGGTGGCCACCCCCGGCGGCGGCATCATGCCGCTGTCGCAGATGCAGGTGACGCTGCTCGGCCTCGCCATCCTCGTTCCCACGGTTTTGCTCGCCCTGCTGCTGGTCCGGCGGCAGACCATGGTGCCGAACGGGTTGCGCGTGCCCTGATTGCGTTGCACAAAGAGAGGCGATGAAACCGCTTTCGCCTCTCGCCACCGCATGGACCCGTTCGAAGCCGCCTTTGCTGCGGTTTCTGGACAATTGCCTCAACGAATTCTCGGCGGAGACCTCGGGCGCGGTCGCCGACTACATTCCCGAGCTCGGCAAGGCCGATCCTGCCTGTTTCGGCATCAGCCTCGCGACCCTGGACGGTCATGTCTACGAGGTCGGCGACTCCAGGGTGCCCTTCACCATTCAGTCGATGTCAAAGCCGTTCGCGTTCGCACTGGCGCTGGACCTGCTCGGCGCAAACAGGGTCGAGAGCGCGATCGGCGTCGAGCCCTCCGGCGATCCTTTCAACTCGATCCGGCTCAACTCGGACAACCATCCATTCAACCCGATGGTCAATGCCGGCGCGATCGCCTGCACCGGGCTGATCCACGACAGCAAGGGTCCGGACGCTTTCGAGCACATTCGCCTCGCGCTCGGTCGTTTTGCCGGCCGCGACCTCGCCGTCGACGAGGCCGTCTACGCTTCCGAAAGCCAGACCGGCGACCGCAATCGCGCCATCGGCTATCTCCTCAAGACCAATGCGGTGATCTCGGACGATGTCGCCGCCGTGCTCGACGTCTATTTCCGGCAATGCGCGGTACTGGTCACCGCGCGCGACATCGCGGTGATGGCGGCAACGCTCGCCAACCGCGGCGTCAACCCGGTTACCGGCGAGCAGGTGCTGACGCCTTACGCGATCTCGCGCACGCTCTCGGTGATGACGTCGTCGGGCATGTACGACTATGCCGGCGAATGGATCTACCGGATCGGCATCCCCGCCAAGAGTGGCGTCGGCGGCGGAATTCTCGCCGCCCTCCCCGCTCGCCTCGGGCTCGGCAGCTATTCGCCAAGGCTCGACAAGCACGGCAACAGCGTGCGCGGCATCAAGGTGTGCGAGGCGCTGTCCTCGCATTACGATTTGCACATGCTCAACCGCAGCGACGACGCGCGCAACGCCGTCATCGCCGATTACGACATCGGCAAGAGTCCGTCGCGGCGCGTGCGCCGCCCGCAGGAGCGCGATATTCTCGCAGCCCACGAGGAGGAGGTGCGGATCATCGAGCTGGTCGGCACGCTGTCGCTGTCGGCGGTCGACTATGTCTCGCGCCGGCTTGCGGGGCGGCCGCGGCCGCAATTCGTGATCTTCGATCTCCACCGCGTCACCTCCACCACACGCGCCGGAGCGCGGCTGGTGGCCGAAGCGTTCGAGGAACTCGCGGCGCTGAATGTGACCGTCGTGCTGTCAGGCGTCAGGCGTGCCTCCAAGGAATGGGACAGCCTGCGGGAATGGACCGCCGAGCTCAAGAACGTCCGCGACTTCTATTTGCTCGACACCGCGATCGAATGGGCCGAAGACCAGATCATCTATCGGTACGGAGGCTCGATCGATTTCCACGAGACCACCGAGCTTGCCGAGCAGCCGCTGCTGGCCGGCATGAGCGAGGAAGAGCTGACCGACCTCGCCTCGATCTGCACGATCCGGACCTATCAGTCTGGCGCGAAAATCCTCACCACGGGCGCCGCAGCCGATTCCCTTTTCTTCCTGCGCAGCGGCGCGGTGCATGTCACCCTGCCCGACGGAGTACGGCTCGCAACACTCACCGCCGGCATGGCGTTCGGCGAGATGGCGCTGATCGACACCACTCGCTCCGCTGACGTGTTCGCGGATATGGCGGCGACCGCGTTCGAGGCGCCCCTGAAAGCGTTCGAACGCTTCCGCAAGCAGCACCCGCACGCCAGCGAACGCATCATGCGCAACCTTGCGCAGCTTCTCGCCGACCGCCTGATCGTCGCCAACGCCAGGGTGGATATCCTGACGTCGACCTGAGCGGCCTAGCGGCTCGCCGCCTCGCTGATCCGCCGCTTGATCTTGGCGGCACTGGTCTTGAGCAGCTCGGATGGCCGCTGGCCGGTCGCCACGCACAGGCATGCCCAGTAATAGATGACATCACCCAGCTCTTCGACGAGGCCCGCCTGGTCGAGCCAGTCATCGCGGAGCAGCTTCTTGATGTGGTCGGCGACTTCGCCGGATTCGCCGGCGAGGCCGAGCCCTAGATAGGACAGCCGTTCGTTGGACGGACGCTCATCGACTTTCGCAATCGTTGCAGCCCAGGCGGCATATTCATCGATCGTCATGAGCGTCCCTCACAGCAATTGCTCGATCAGCCTACCACTTCGGTGACCGGCTGAAGGTCGATCTCAAAGGTCTCCAGAAACTTTGACGTCATGATGTAGAATCCGACCGAGAGCTGCAGCTCGACGAGCGCGGCTGGCGTCAACTTCGCCGCGATCGCCTTGAAGATCGCATCCGTCGGCTTGTTCAGCTTCACGATCTCGTCGGTGAACGCGAGCGCGGCGCGTTGCGTCTCATCGAAACAGCTCGCGGTCTGCCAGTTCTCGAGCGCCTCATTCTGCTCGTCGGTGACGCCGACATTCTTGCCGATACGCTTGTGCGCGACGATCTCATACGGCGCCTCGCACAGGATGCCAGTGCGAGTGATCGCGAGCTCGCGCACGATCGGATCGAGTTCGCCCTTGTGGCGGATGGCACCGCCGAGGCGGCAGTATTGCTCAAAGTAGCTCGGCGAATGCGACATCATGCGGAAGATGTTGGCATTGCGATTCTTGTCGAGGATTTCGCGGGTGCGGTCGGATGCTTGGGATGGGTCGCTGTAGTTGATACGGGCCATGATTTTCCTGAAGTTTTTTCCTAAGCCTTTGATGCTTTTTGTCGTTAGCGGCGAAAGTTCCACGAAACTGTATTCTTGCGCGTCCGCAGGAGCAACAACATCGAGTCAAAATGCCGCCGCATTGCTGAACGACCTTGGTACAGTCGATATTCGCCGCGTGGGGACTTGATCGCGGCGGATACTCGCAAGGGGTGTTCCGAGTAAAAACAATTGGCCGTTGGGCGCTAACCGCGCATCGATGAGTCACGCCCAAGTCTAGGGAGAATACGGCATGAAGGAAGCCACCAAGGGGGCGGCCTCGGAAGCGTT
The DNA here is from genome assembly GCF_023073025.1 of Bradyrhizobium sp. 76. Classification (NCBI taxonomy): domain Bacteria; kingdom Pseudomonadati; phylum Pseudomonadota; class Alphaproteobacteria; order Hyphomicrobiales; family Nitrobacteraceae; genus Bradyrhizobium; species Bradyrhizobium sp. 76. Next base: position 545,265 of record NZ_JADPIS010000149.1, on the reverse strand, counting down.
CGCGCATATGCTGGCGGTGATGGCGATGCTCGTCATCGCCAGCATCCTGTTCTACGGGCGCTAGTTAAGAGTCGGGTGAGTGCTTTCGTCATTCCGGGGTGGCCCTCGCACAGGCCAGGCCCAGAATTCCCGTTCCAGGCTCGGTCTCTCAGGACCGCCCCCGAATGACGGATCCCACCGCTTGCGTTGCTGCAGTAGCCCAGATGGAGCGCAGCGCAATCAGGGCTACATCCAATTTCACTATCCGTCTTTGGCGAAGAACGGCACCAGCTTGCCGGCGAACCGTTTGAAGCTCGCGCTGACCTCATCGCCGATGGCGAGATCATTCTCACCATGCGCCATCATGCGAAAACCCTCGGCGCAATCGACCAGCAGGATGTTGTAAGGCACGTGCGCGCGCGTCTCGGGCGTGGCGGCGCGGCAGACCAGCGACGTCGCGTAGACCCTGCCCTTGCCGCTGGCGCGCTGCTCGCGCGAATCGGACGCGCCGCAGGCCGCGCAGAAGGCGCGACGAAAATACTGCACATGGCCGCATGCGGTGCAGGTCTGATAAATGACGGCTTGTTCGCCCTTGGTCCAGTCGGCTAGACGCTCGCTCATCGCACCCGCTCCAGGAACATGCTGACGTGAGACGACAGCACGCCGCCGTCGCCGTGCAGCAGCGCGATCGAGGCGTCGCGCACCTGACGATTCGCCGCCCGCCCCGTCATCTGCAGATGCGTTTCCACGAGATGCGCCATGGCGCCGCCGACGCCGCAATGACCGTAGCTGAGCAGGCCGCCATGGGTGTTCAGCGGCATCGCGCCGTCTCGGCTGAAATGGCCTGCGCGCACGCGCGCGGCTGCTTCGCCGCGGCCAGCGAGACCAAGATCTTCCAGCAGCATCGCGAGCGTGATCGTAAAGCTGTCATAGATCGCGGCGTAGCGCACGTCGGAGATCGCAAGGCCGGTCGCGTCCCTGGCGCGGGCGACGGAGATCTCGGCGCCTAGTTGGCTCAGGGCGGGCGCTGCAGTGACGTGCTGATGGGTATGGGCCTGGGCACAGCCGCGAATGCGCACGCCGGCCTCTCCCGTCCGCTCGCGGCTGATGACGAAGGCTGCGCCGCCGTCGGACACCGGGCAGCAATCGAGCAGCTTCAGCGGCATCGCCACCGGCTTCGAGGCCATGACGTCGGAAACAGTGATGGAATCGCGGAATTGCGCGCCGGGATGGGTGCAGGCATGGGCGCGCATCAGCACCGCGAATTCGGCGAGGTCTTCTTCCGTCACGCCGTATTCGTGCATGTATCTGTTGGCGACCAGACCGTAATAGGCGGGAATGGTCGGGCCGAGCGGCACCTCGTAGTCGGGATGGCCGACCTGCGCCAGCGCCTGGATCGAGGCATCGCGGCTCTGTCCGGTGAGACGGTTCTCACCGGCGACCACGAGCACGTTGCGGGCGACTGCAGCCTCGACGAGTTGATGCGCCAGCATGGTCATCGCGAGGCCGGTCGCGCCCCCGACCTGGACGGCGTGGGCGTAACTGGGACGGATGCCGAAATGCTCGGCAAAGACGGTCGCCAGCATGATGTGCGGCGACACGGTGGAGTAGCCGCAGAGGATGCCGTCGATGTCGGCGCGCTTGAGCCCGGCATCGTCGAGCGCGGTTTGCGCGGCCCTGCTCATCAGGTCGAGCGAGGACGAACCTTCGTGCTTGCCGAAAGGCGTGAGGCCGACACCGGTGATGAAGCTCACGGACGCACCTGTGCATCGTCATTACGGGGCGGCGAACGGGTGACGCCATCGCGGACCATGGCGTCGATCTCGTCCGCGGAGTAGCCGACCTCACGGAGGATTTCCGCGCCGTGCTCGTTCAGCTGCGGCGCGAGCCGCACCGGTTCGGCTTCGGTCTCCGACCAAGTCGCCGTCACCCTCATACTCCGGATCGGCCCTTCAGTTGGATGGTTCACCACTGGGAAAAAGCCGGTCGCCTCCAGATGCTCATCGTGCAGCATCGACGCGAGATCGTGCATCGGCATCACAGGCACATCGGCCTTGGTGAGCAGGTCGATCCATTCCGTTGTGGAACGCGTCTCGAAGATGCGCGCGAGCTCGGCATAGACCACGTCGATATTGGCGGCGCGGCCGGCGAATGTCGCGAACATCGCGTCGGCCCGCAGATCGTCGCGTCCCGTCGCCTTGAAGAAGTTTTCCCACTGCTTGTCGTTGTAGACGATGACGCTGAGATAGCCGTCCGACGTCTTGTAGGGCCGGCGGTCGCGCGAGAGATGGCGGGCGTAACCGCCCTCGTCCAGCGGAGGCTCGTAGGTGAGCCCGCCCATGTGGTCGCCCATGACGAAGCCGGCCATGGTCTCGAACATCGGGATGTCGACGCGCTGACCGCGTCCGGTGCGGTCGCGGTGCACGAGGCTGGCGCAGATCGCGCCGACGGCGGTAAGGCCGACAATGCGATCGACCAGTGCGTTCGGCACATAGCGCGGCACGCCGTCACCGGTCTGCGCCATCAGAGCCGGCAGCGCGGTGGCGCCCTGGATCAGATCGTCATAGGCGGGTTTTGCAGCATACGGCCCGTCCTGGCCGAAGCCGAACACGCCGGCATAGACCAAACGCGGATTGATCTTGGCAACAACGTCATAGCCCAGTTGAAGCCGCGCCATTGCCTGCGGGCGGACGTTGTAGACGAGAACGTCGGCATCTTTCAGCAAGCGCAGCACGGCCCCGCGGCCGGCGGGCTTCTTCAGGTCGAGGCAGATCGAGCGCTTGCTGCGGTTGGTGTTGAGGAACACCGGGCCCATGCCGGCGTGCCGCATCGGACCGATCAGGCGGGTGACGTCGCCGTCCAGAGATTCCACCTTGATGACGTCTGCGCCGTAGTCTCCGAGCATCTGGGTCGCATAGGGACCCATCAGCACGGTGGTCATGTCGACGACCTTGATGCCCTTCAGCGGTCCCATCGTTCGCTCCCGATTGCGCGGGCTCAGATGAGCCCTGCGATTTCGGTCCAGCTAACGGCAGCGGCGTCGCGTGCGCAAGGGCGGCCGGCGTATGGCCGCATGCGCCGGCGGCGAAGGGCCGCTATTTCTTCTGACGGGATTCGCGAATCTTGAGGAGACGGTCGAGCTCCTCATTCTGCTGGTTGATGCGGTCCGCGATCCGCGACTCGTTCTGCTCACCCGAGGCGGCCGCGGCCTGCTCGATGAGCTGGCGGATATTGTCCTCGAGAATCGCGATGCGATCGTTGAGTGCGTCCATCGACAGCGAATCTTCGTAGTCATTGCTCATGATGCATGTCCCGCGAATCAATCAGTGCCGTAGGGTGGGCAAAGCGAAGCGTGCCCACCATGATCTAGCGCAAACAAGATGGTGGGCACGGCGCTTGCGCGCCTTTGCGCACCCTACGAGATCGGGGCTTACTTCAACGGCTCCAGCACGGAGACGTAGTTGGCGACCGCCGCACCGCCCATGTTGAAGATGCCGCCGAGCTTTGCATTCTTGAGCTGCATGCCCTCCGGCGCTTGCCCGGCGAGCTGCATCGCGGTCATCACGTGCATGGAGACGCCGGTGGCGCCGATCGGATGGCCCTTGGCCTTCAGGCCGCCGGACGGATTGACCGGCAGCTTGCCGTCCTTGAGCGTCCAGCCTTCCTTGATGGCACGGGCGCCCTGCCCCCTCGGCGTCAGGCCCATCGCTTCGTACTCGATCAGCTCGGCGACGGTGAAGCAGTCATGGGTCTCGACGAAGGAGAGATCGGACAGTGTAACGCCCGCCTTCTCCAGCGCGCGCTGCCAGGCGACCGTGCAGCCCTCGAACTGGAGGATGTCGCGCTTGGACATTGGCAGGAAATCCTGGGCGTGCGCGGTGGCGCGGAAGCCGATCGACTTGCTCATGCCCTTGGCGGTTTCCGCGTCGGCCAGCACCAGGGCAGCGGCACCGTCTGAGACCAGCGAGCAGTCGGTGCGCTTCAGGGGGCCGGCAACGTAGGGGTTCTTCTCGCTCTCGGCGCGGCAGAACTCGAAGCCAAAGTCCTTGCGCATCTGGGCGAAGGGATTGGCGACGCCGTTCTTGTGGTTCTTGGCCGCGATCAGCGCCAGTGCATCGGACTGGTCACCGTATTTCTGGAAATAGGAGCTGGCGATCTTGCCGAACACGCCGGCGAAGCCGCCGACGGTGTCGCCGTCCTCGGGCAGATAGGACGCCTTGAGCAGGTTCTTGCCGATCTCCGGCCCCGGCGTGCGCGTCATCTGTTCGACGCCGACAACGAGGACAATCCTGGCCGCGCCGGCCGCGATCGCGCGCACGCCCTGATGGACGGCGGCGGAGCCGGTGGCGCAGGCGTTCTCGACCCGGGTCGCCGGCTTGAAGCGCAGCTTCGGGTCGGCCTGGAGCACCAGCGAGGCGGTAAAATCCTGGGGCGAGAAGCCGGCGTTGAAATGGCCGAGCACGATCTCGTCGACATCGCCAGCCGAAATGCCGGCATCCGCCAGCGCCTCATTGGCGACCTTCACCACAAGGCTTTCCACGGTCTCGGTGTCGAACTTGCCGAACGGCGTATGCGCCCATCCGACGATGCTGGCGGTCATGGTCTATCTCCCTGGCGGTCTCTTGCTGACCTAAGTCTTAGCCCAGGGATGGAAAGACTTCACGCGGGTTTAAGGGCTTGGAGGGTGCGCTGGCAGATGGCAGTTATGCCGGCCCAGTTCCCGGCCCTGATCTCCGCCGTCGGGCACAGCCAGGAACCGCCGACCGCGACCACATTGGGCTCCGCGAGCCAGGTCGCCGCATTGGCCTCGCCGACCCCCCCGGTCGGGCAGAACCGCACGTTCGGGAACGGCCCACCCAGCGAACGCAGCCCCTTGATGCCGCCGGCCTGCTCGGCCGGGAAAAATTTTGCAATGTCGAAGCCGTAGGATAGCGCCATCATCAGTTCGGACGCCGTGGCGATACCCGGCGCAAACGGCAAGGAGCTATGGGTGGCGGCCTTCAACAGGTCCGGGGTCAAGCCCGGGCTGATGCCGAAGGCGACGCCGAGCTTCTCGACACGCGTAAAGTCAGCCGGATTGAGAATCGTGCCGATGCCGACCACCGCCTCGGGCACCTCGGCCATCATCGCCCTCGCAGCCTCGATCGCAACAGGGGTACGCATGGTCACCTCCAGCGTACGGACGCCGCCGGCCACCAGCGCACGCGCCAGCGGCACAGCATCCTGGATACGCTCGATGGTGAGGACGGGAATGACGGTCGCGGCCTTGAACAGCGCGGCGAGGTGGTTCTGCTGGGCAGTCGTGGTCATCTTGGCTTTCGTTTCACTTGGTCGCTTGACGCGTCGTCGCCGGCCGGTGCCGTTTCTTCGGCGGCATGGCATAACCCGGAATGATGGCGCCGGAATAGCAGATCACGAGGCTGGCGAGGCGGTGCCCGGCCTGGGCGGCCTCGACCGGGTCGGAACCGGCGAGCCGCGCCGCGATATAGGCCGCCGCAAAGCTGTCGCCGGCCGCGGTGGTGTCGACCACGGGTTTGGTCATGGGCTCGGCGCGGACCTCGTAGGGGCCCCCGGGAAAGCGCAGCAGGCTGACCGGCTCCGCGAGCCGGAACACCAGCTCGGGGGTCGGGATGCGGGCCATCAACTGCTCGTGGCTTTCGCCGGGATAGAGGGCGAGCAGATCCTCGGTCGAGGTCAGCACGATGTCGGCAGCCGCGAAGGCGGCTGAAAACACCTCGCGCGCGACGTCGCGATCGGGCCATCCCCGCGCGCGGAAATTGGTGTCGAACACGAAGCGGGTGCCGAGCAGGCGCGCGCGCTTGATCGCCGCGAACAGACGCTCGCGCCCGGCCGCGTCGTAGATCGAGAGCGTGATGGCAGAGAGATAGATGATGTCGTAGCTCATCAGGGAGTTGAGGAGATCGTCCGTCTCCGGCAGATTCATCAGCTGGCGCGCCGCCGCACTGTCGCGCCAGTGGAAGAACTGGCGCTCGCCCTTCGCGTCCACCTGGATCATGTAGAGGCCGGGCAGCTTGCCGGGCAGCCGCGCGACGCGCCTCGTGCCGACGCCCTCCGCAGTCCAGGCTGCGATCATCTCATCGCTCAGGGCATCGTCGCCAAGCGCCGTGAGATAGTCGACCTTGATCTCGAGCCGCGCGAGGTACACGGCCGTGTTGAGAGTGTCGCCGCCGAATCCACGCGAGTAGAGGCCCCCGCCCTGCCCGCTGGAATGTCCAGCGGATTGTCCACCCTGGGCCTGCCGGAGCTCGACCATGCATTCGCCGATGCAAGCAACGCTCGCCATCACTTTACCCGCTCAGTCAGAGATCACGCGACGAAATTGCCGCCGAGCTCGTCTTCGATGTGAATGCGGATGATGTCATCGAAAGTCTTCTCAGCGGTGGTGAAGCCGAGCTCGAGCGACCGCTTTGCATTGAAGTTGCGCGGCCAGCCGCCGACGATGCCGACGATGAAGGGATCGGGCTCCCGCTTGATGCGGGCGGCGACCTTGTCGCCGGCGACGCGTTTCAGCGCAGCGATCTGCTCGCCAACCGTCGCCGACAGGCCCGGCATGGTCAAATTGCGGCGCGGCCCCACCGCGGCGAGGTCCATGGTGCCCGCATGCAGCAGGAAGCCGACGGCGGAGCGCGGCGTGGCATGCCAATGGCGGACGTCCTCGGACACCGGAAGGACCGCTTCCTTGCCGGCCAGCGGCTCCCGCAGGATGTTGGAGAAGAAGCCCGATGCCGCCTTGTTGGGCAGGCCGGGCCGAATGCAGATGGTCGGCAGGCGGATGCCGATGCCATCGAGGAAGCCGCGGCGGGAATAGTCGGCCAGCAGCAATTCGCCGATCGCCTTCTGCGTACCGTAGCTCAGAAGCGGCGTGTGGAAGAACTCGTCGCCGATCGCATCGGGGAACGGCGCGCCGAACACCGCAATCGAGGACGTGAAGACCACGCGCGGCTTGTAGCCGCCGCCTGCGACCCTGACGGCATCGAGCAGCATCCGCGTGCCGTCGAGATTGATGCGGTAGCCCTTGTCGAAATCGAGCTCGGCTTCGCCCGAGACGATCGCGGCGAGATGAAAGATCACGTCCGGACGGCCGGCGATCAGCTTTTCGGCCGCACCCGGGACGGCAAAATCGCTCGACACGGTCTCGACGGCAAAACCGGCCTTTTCCGGCGTCTTCGGCTCGACCACGTCATGCATGGTCAGCTTGGCGATGTCGCTCTTGCCGAGCCGGCCGTCGCGCAACAGCCGTTCACACAATTTGCGGCCAACCATGCCGGCGGCGCCCAGAACCAGAATGTGCAAGAGCCTACTCCTTCTTATTGGCCGGAACGCGCCGCCCTTGGCGATTCGTCCCGGTGCGCTCTCAAGGCAGGCCCCGCGATCATTCCTTCACGGCGCCGGTCATCGCCGACACATAATACTCCACGAAGAAGGAATAAAGGATAACTACGGGAACCGAGCCGGTCAGAGCCGCCGCCATCAGCGCACCCCAATGATAGACGTCGCCATTGACGAGCTCGGTGATCGCGCCGACGGGGATCGTCTTGTTCTCGGACGAGGAGATGAAGGTCAGCGCGTAGATGAACTCGTTCCAGGACAACGTGAAGGCGAAGATGCCCGCCGAGATCACGCCCGGCAGCGAAAGCGGCAGCGTGATCTTCATCAGAATCTGCAGCCTCGTCGCCCCGTCGATCAGCGCACACTCCTCCAGCTCATAGGGGATGGTGCGGAAATAGCCCATCAGGAGCCAGGTGCAGAACGGGATCAGGAAGGTCGGATAGGTCAGGATCAGCGCCAGATTGCCGTCGAACAGGCCGAGCTGAAACACGATTGCCGCCAGCGGAATGAACAGGATCGAGGGCGGCACGAGATAGCCGAGGAAGATCGCAAGGCCGACATAGCGCGAGCCCTTGTAGCGCAAGCGCTCGATCGCATAGGCGGCGCAGACGCTGGCGAACAGCGAGATGAAGGTCGAGGATACCGAAACGATCACGGTGTTCCACATCCAGAGCGGATAGTCGGTGTCGAAGAAGAGCTTCTTGATGTGCTCCAGCGTCGGATGCACGATCCAGAACGGATTGTACTTCTCGTAGTCGTACATTTCCGCGTCCGGCTTGAACGTCGCGACCGCCATCCAGTAGAACGGGAACAGCAGGAAGAAGATGATCAGGCCGAGCGGAAGGTAGACCCGAAAAAACTTCCGCGGGAAGCTCTCGAGGTAGTCCATTCCGACGCTTTGGTCGTCTGCCGTGGTCATGGTCAGTCCCTCCCGCCCTGCTGCCAGCGGGAACGCTGAAGCCCAAAGAAGCTGAGCAGGATCGCCGCAACCAGGAATGGAATCATCGCGTTCGAGATCGCCGCGCCCTCGCCCAGATTGCCCCCGGTGATGGCACGCTGGAACGACAGCGTCGCCATCAGATGGGTGGAGTTGATCGGCCCACCCCGCGTGATGGTGTAGATGAGCTGGAAGTCGGTGAAGGTCATCAGCACCGAGAACGTCATCACGACCGCGATAATCGGCGACAGCATCGGCAGCGTGATGTGGCGGAAGCGCTGTAGATTGGTGGCGCCGTCGAGATTGGCGGCCTCATAGAGCGAGGGCGAGATGGTCTGTAATCCCGCCAGCAGCGTGATCGCCACGAAGGGCACGCCGCGCCAGATATTGGCGGCGACGACCGACCAGCGCGCATTCCAGGGATCGCCGAGGAAGTCGATATAGCGTGTTATCAGGCCGGCCTTCATCAACACCCAGGAGATGATCGAGAACTGGCTGTCATAGATCCACCAGAACGCGATCGCAGAGAGCACCGTCGGCACGACGAAGGGCAACAGGACGATGGCGCGGACCATCGACTTCATCGGCAGCCGTTCGTTGAGCAGCAGCGCCAAATAGAGGCCGATGGCGAATTTCACCGCGCTGGCGGCGACCGTGTAGAAGATGGTGTTGAATACCGAAAGCCAGAACACCGAGTCCTTCGCCAGCGAGACGAAATTCTGGAAGCCGATGTAGCGCCCGGCGCCACCGATCTTGGTGTCGGTCATGCCGAGCCAGAAGCCCAGCGCCAGCGGGTAAGCCAGAAACAGGATGAGGATGGCGATCGCCGGCACCATGAACGTCGCGCCGAGGAAATTCCGGCTCTCGAATGCTCTGGTCCACAAGCTGCTGCGCTTGACCTGCGCGGCAACGGGCTCGGCCATAACTGCCATGTCGGATTCCCCTCGACGAAAAGTCGCGGCGTCCGGCGAACCGGACGCCGCGTAGATTGGATCTGATCAGACCTGGTAGTAGCGCTTGGCGCGCTCGGCTGCGCGTGCGGCTGCCGCCTTCGGCGTCACGGAGCCTGACGCGGCCTCCGCGAACATGTCGACGACGACGAAGTCGCCCATCACGGCGGCCGAGGCATAGCCGAGATCGCCGGCATAGCCGTTGTCGCGGCAGCGCTTCAGGCAGTCGCGATACGGCGTGATCTTCGGATCCGACGTCCACACCGGGTTGTCGTTGTAGGCCGGAAGCGGCGGCGACACGTAGCCGTTGGAGGAGACCTCCCAGGCGTCGTAGTTCGCCTTGTCCATCATGAACTTGATGTATTCCTTGACGGCCTTCGGATACTTCGAGTGCTTGTAACCGTAATAGACGAGCACGTTCTGCTGCTCGGTCGACACGCCCACGGGACCGATCGGCATCGGCGCGTGGTTCATGTCCTTGGCGATTTCCTGCTGCTTCGGATCGGTCGAGTTCTTTCCGACGGTCCAGATCGAGATGCCGTTCAGCGTCAGGCTGAGCTCGCCGTTGAGGAACGCCTTGTTGTTGTTCGAGTCATTCCACGACAGCACGCCGGGGATGAAGGTCTCGTAGAGCTGCTTGACGTATTCGAGCGCGGCGATCGTCTCCGGCGAGTCGATCACGACCTCGTTCTTGTCGTTGACGACCTTGCCGCCGAAGGCCCACAGCGCCCACTGGCACCAGCCGTTGGCGTCGCCCGTGGCGTGGCCGAGCGCGAAGCCGGCCGGCGTGTTGTTCTTCTTCAGCGCCTGGCAGAGCTTGAGGAAGCCGGCAGTGTCCTTGGGGAATTCATCGAAGCCGGCGGCCTTCACGTGGCTGACGCGGTAGTTCAGGCAGCCGCCAGTCGCGCCCTGCGGAATGGCGATCCAGCTGTTGCCCTTCTTGCCGTAGCGCTCGGCAACCGGGTACCAGCCACCATACTGCGCGCCGAGATAGTCGGCGACGTCAGTCATGTCGATCAGCTTTTCCGGGAATTTGTGGGGATCATCGAGCGTTCCGATGATCAGGTCAGGACCGGCGCCGACATTGGCGGCGACCGCGGCTTTGGGACGGATGTCCTCCCAGCTCTCGGCCTCGAGCTTGATCTTGACTCCGGTCTTCTCGGAGAACGCCTTGGTCTGCTCGGCGAATTTGTCGAACTCGGCCTGAATGAACTGCTTCCAGCGCAAGACGCGGATGGAGGCGTTTGGCTCGGGCGTGTTGGTCCACTCCGCCGCGCGCACCGGGACGATACCCGGGCCGGCCAGCAGCGCCGCGCCGCCCAGACCGACTTTAAGCACACTTCGCCTGTCGAAATCGCTCATCGTTCTCTCCCTAAATTTTATATTTGTATTGGGTCGTCTTGTATTGGGCAGTTCTGCTTGGGCAGTTCTTTGGCGTCGCTACACGCGTTTGCCCGTCGCCTCGTCGAACAGATGAATCACGGAGGGATCGGGCTTCAGCTTGACCTTGTCACCCGGATTGAACTGGTGACGTTCGCGGAAGACCGCGACGACCTGCTCACCGCCGAGCTTCGCAAACACCTGCGTTTCCGAGCCGGTCGGTTCGACCACCACGATCTCGGCATCGGCACCGTCGTCAGCGATGGTGAAATGCTCGGGACGCACGCCGTAAACAACGGGACGCCCGTCGGACGCCGCCGGCGCGTTCCTGAGCGGCAGCTTGACGCCATTCGGCCCCTCGAAGGTCGCAACGCCGTTGACGCGCACATGACCCTTCAGGAAGTTCATGGACGGCGAGCCGATAAAGCCGGCGACGAACTGGTTCTCGGGCTTATCGTAGAGCTCGAGCGGCGTACCCATCTGCTCGACGATGCCGTCATGCATAACGACGATCTTGTCGGCCATGGTCATGGCCTCGATCTGATCGTGGGTGACGTAGACCGTCGTGGTTTTCAGCCGCTGGTGCAGCTCCTTGATCTCGGTGCGCATCGCGACGCGCAGCTTGGCGTCGAGGTTCGACAAGGGCTCGTCGAACAGGAACACCTGCGGATCGCGCACGATGGCGCGGCCCATGGCGACGCGCTGGCGCTGCCCGCCGGAGAGCTGGCGGGGATAGCGTTCGAGCAGCGGCGACAGCGCAAGGATCTCGGCGGCGCGCTTGACGCGTTTGTTGATCTCTTCGGTGCTCTCGCCCCGCAGCTTCATCGAGAAGCCCATGTTCTCGCCGACCGTCATATGCGGATAGAGCGCGTAGTTCTGGAACACCATCGCAATGTCCCGCTCCTTGGGCTGGACATTGTTGACGACGCGGTCGCCGATCGAAATCGTGCCTGAGGTGATGTTCTCGAGACCGGCGAGCATGCGCAGAAGCGTCGACTTGCCGCAGCCGGAGGGGCCAACCAGGACCACGAACTGGCCGTCCTCGATCGGAATCGAAACGCCGTGCAGGACTTCAAAATTGCCGAACGATTTCCGCACGTCGCGGATTTGCACAGACGACATCTAGCTCCCTCCTCGAAAGTCCACGACGCATCTCGCGCCGCGACCGTCTTGTTTTTTCAGACTTCACCGAACGAAGCCCAACCTTAGCGGGCGCCATTGTCGGCAGTTTGTGCGGTTTTGGCAATTTGTCTTTGGTTAGTCTGTGCTGGTAGCGCTGTCAACGTTCCTTTGTTTGCGACAGTGAGTGTGTTAAGAGCAGCAAATGGGTCGAAACCGCACCAAGTCAGGCAAAATCCGGCTGGCGGAAGTCGCCGAGCTTGCCGGCGTAAGCCCGATCACGGCGTCCCGCTTCTTCCGCAATCCCGAGGCGCTGTCGGTCGCCAAGCGGACCCGGGTCGAGAGCGCGGCCAGAGAGCTCGGCTATGTGCCGAACCTGGCGGCACGCGCGTTGGCCTCGCAGCGCACCGAGGTGATCGGTGTCTTGATTCCGTCACTGACCAATAATGTGTTCTCCGACGTGTTGCGCGGCATCTACGACGCCTCCGAAAACAGCCGTTACTCGATCCAGCTGTCCAACACACGCTACAGTATTCTCCAGGAGGAGAAGCTGCTGCGCCTGTTTCTTGCGCAGAAGCCGGCCGGGCTGATCGTCACCGGCATCGACCAGACCACGGAATCGCGCGCGATGCTCGATGCCGCCGACTGCCCGATCGTGCAAATCATGGAGATCGGACCCAATCCGGTCGACATGATGATCGGCTTTTCGCACTATCACGCAGCCCGTGCGGCGGTTGCGCATCTGTTCGCGCAAGGTCACCGCAAGATCGGCTTCGTCGGCGCGCGGATGGATCCGCGGGTGCAGCGGCGGCTCGACGGATATGTCTCGGCCATGAAGGACGCCGGACTGTTCGAGCAACGCCTCGTCGTCACGACGGCGACTCCGACCTCGGTAACGCTCGGAGGCGCCCTGTTCACCGATCTCCTGGCGCGGGAGCCCGGCATGGACGCGGTGTTCTGCGCCAATGACGACCTCGCGCTGGGTGTGCTGTTCGAATGCAGGCGCCGCGAGATCGCGATCCCAGAACAGATCGCGATCGTCGGCTTCAACGATCTCGAATTCATGGCCTCCGCCGTCCCGACTCTCACGAGCGTGCGCACCAACCGCTACGAGATGGGCAACACGGCCGCCAGTATGCTGATCGACGCGATTGACGGACGTCGCCCCGAGCATCCGGTGCTCGATCTCGGCTTCAAGGTGATCGAGCGGCAAAGCTCGTCGGCGCGGCGTTCGGACAACCGGCCAGCCGTCTCGGGCGCGGGCGCTGCGAACAAAATGGTAGCGTTACCAAGCGGCCATGATTAGTATCGGATTTGTGAGGAAACGACCCGCCAGCGGGCAGGCAAATCGTCGCTCGCGCCGTTGGGCATCGCACAAGCCGATATCATAAAACGGACGCCGGTGCGTTTGCATTGCAGGAGAAACCAATGACAAAAAAACCAACCAATGGGCATGCCCCCGCCGGCAACGGCGCTCGCCGCCACCTTCGCTCTCAGGAATGGTTCAACAATCCGCATAATCCGGGCATGACCGCTCTCTATCTGGAGCGCTATTTGAACTACGGTCTCACCCGCGCCGAGCTTCAGTCCGGCAAGCCGATCATCGGCATCGCACAGACCGGCAACGACCTCTCCCCCTGCAACCGCCACCATATCGAGCTTGCCCATCGCGTCCGCGAAGGCATCCGCGAGGCCGGCGGCATTGCGATGGAATTCCCGACCCATCCGATCCAGGAGACCGGCAAGCGCCCGACCGCGGCGCTCGACCGCAACCTGGCTTATCTCGGCCTGGTCGAGATCCTCTATGGCTATCCCCTCGACGGCGTGGTGCTGACCACCGGCTGCGACAAGACCACGCCGGCCTGCATGATGGCGGCGGCGACCGTCAACCTGCCCGCGATCGTGCTGTCGGGCGGGCCGATGCTCAACGGCTGGCATAATGGCGAGCGCACCGGCTCCGGCACCATCGTCTGGAAGTCGCGCGAGCGGCTTGCCGCCGGCGAGATCGACTATGAAGAATTCATGGAGATCGTGGCGTCATCGGCCCCCTCGGTCGGCCATTGCAACACCATGGGCACCGCCTCGACCATGAACGGGCTTGCGGAAGCGCTCGGTTTCTCGCTGCCGGGCTGTGCGGCGATCCCCGCTCCCTATCGCGAGCGCGGCCAGATCGCCTATGAGACGGGCAAGCGCGCCGTCGAGATGGTCTGGGAAGACCTCAAGCCTTCGGACATCCTGACCCGCAAGGCGTTCGAGAACTGCATCGTGATAAATTCGGCGATCGGCGGCTCGACCAACGCGCCGATCCACATCAATGCGCTGGCGCGCCACATCGGCGTCGAGCTCTCGATCGACGATTGGCAGAAGGTCGGCCATGACGTGCCGCTGCTGGTCAACATGCAGCCGGCCGGCTTCTATCTCGGCGAGGAATTCCACCGCGCCGGCGGCGTGCCGGCCGTGGTGCGCGAGCTGATGAAGCACAAGCGCATCCACGAGGACGCGGTCACGGTGAACGGCCGTGGCATCGGCGAGAACTGCGCCAATGCGCCAAAGCCCGACAACGACGTGATCTGGTCTTACGACAAGCCGCTGGTGAAGGACGCCGGCTTCCTGGTGTTGCGCGGCAATCTGTTCGATTCCGCGATCATGAAGACCAGCGTGATCTCCAAGGAGTTTCGCGACCGCTATCTCAGCAACCCCAAGGACCTCAACGCTTTCGAAGGCCGCGCCGTCGTGTTTGAGGGACCCGAGGACTATCACGAGCGGATTGACGATCCCTCGCTCGAGATCGACGAGCGCTGCGTGCTGTTCATCCGCGGCACCGGCCCGATCGGCTATCCCGGCGGCGCCGAGGTCGTGAACATGCAGCCGCCTGCGGCGCTGATCAAACGCGGCATCATGTCCCTGCCCTGCATTGGCGACGGCCGCCAGTCGGGCACCTCGGGCTCGCCTTCGATCCTCAATGCTTCGCCGGAAGCCGCCGCCAATGGCGGGCTCGCGATCCTCAGAAACGGCGACAAGGTGCGCGTCGATCTGAACAAGGGCAGCGCCAACATTCTCATCTCCGACGACGAGGTGAAGAAGCGCCACGCCGAGCTGACGGCCAATGGCGGCTTCAAGCATCCGCCGAACCAGACGCCGTGGCAGGAGCTTTATCGCAACACCGTCGGCCAGCAGTCGACCGGTGCCTGCATGGAGCTCGCCACGCGCTACCAGAACGTCGCCGGCACATTTGGCGTGGCGCGGGATAATCACTGATAGCCACACCGTCATTGCGAGCGCAGCGAAGCAATCCAGAGCTATCTCCGCGGAGACAGTCTGGATTGCCTCGTCGCAAGTGCTTCTCGCAATGACGATCCGATAGAACTTTCAGGCAAGGGAGAAGAAAAAATGGCAGACCGCCTCAAGGGAAAGCGCGCCGTCATCACGGCTGCAGCGGCAGGCATCGGACGCGCATGCGCCGTCGCATTCGCGCGTGAAGGCGCGACCGTCATCGCCACCGACATCAACGAGAGCGGCATCGCGAGCCTGGCCAAGGAAGGTATCGCCGAGACCGCGAAGCTCGACGTTCGCAACACCGCCGACGTCAACGCCTTCGCCAAGCGCGTCGGCAAGGTCGACATCCTGCTCAACGCAGCGGGCTTCGTGCATCACGGCACCATTCTCGAGTGTTCGGAAGAGGATTTTGATTTCTCGTTCGACCTCAACGTCAAGTCGATGCACCGGACCATCAGGGCCTTCCTGCCGGACATGCTCGCGGGCGGCGGCGGCAGTATCGTCAACATCTCCTCCTGCGCGGCGCTGCGGCCGCCGGCCAACCGCTACGTCTACAGCTCCTCGAAGGCCGCGGTGTCGCTGCTGACGCGCGCGGTCGCGCTCGACTTCATCACCAAGGGCATCCGCTGCAACAGCATCTGCCCTGGCACCGTCGAGACGCCTTCGATGCTCGACCGCGCCGCGGCGCAAGGGCCGCAGGGCAAGGAGATGTTCGTCTCCCGCCAGAAGATGGGCCGGCTCGGCACCGCCGACGAGATCGCGTCCATGGCGGTCTATCTCGGCAGTGACGAGAGCGCCTTCACCACCGGCGTCGACCTCGTCGTCGACGGCGGCTACATGCTCTGACGCCAAGGCATCCAGAAGGCATCCAGCATGAACAAGATCGATCTCAACGACCGTGTCGCGATCGTCACCGGCGGCGCGCAGGGCTTCGGCCGCGCCATCGTTCAGCGCTTCGTCGCCTCCGGCGCCAAAGTCGCGATCTGGGATTTTGATGCAGCCCTCGCCGAGAGGACGGCAAAGGAAATCGGCGACAATGCCCGCGTCTTCAAGGTCGACGTCACCGATGCCGCGGCCGTCGAGCAGGCCCGCGACGCCACGCTTGCCGCCTTCGGCAAGATCGACATCCTCGTCAACAACGCCGGCATTGCCGGGGTCAACAAGCCGGTCTGGGAGACCGATCTCGAGGAATGGCGGAAAGTTCTGCGCATCAACCTCGACGGCCCCTTCATCGTCTGCAAGGCGATCGTGCCCGCGATGCTCAAGCAGAAATACGGGCGCATCATCAACATCGCCTCGATCGCCGGCAAGGAAGGTAATCCGAACGCCTCGCACTATTCGGCGTCCAAGGCCGGCCTGATCGCGCTGACGAAGTCGCTCGGCAAGGAACTGGCGGCACATGACATCCTCGTCAATGCGGTGACGCCCGCGGCTGCGAAGACCGCGATCTTCGACCAAATGACGCAGCAGCATATCGACTTCATGCTGTCGAAGATTCCGAAAGCGCGCTTCGTACAGGTGGAAGAGTTGGCCGCGATGGTGAGCTGGCTCGCATCCGAGGACTGCGGGTTTTCGACCGGCGCCGTGTTCGACATCTCCGGCGGGCGCGCAACTTACTGAGGGCGTCATGGTCAGAGAAGGCGGATGCCTGTGCGGCGCGGTGCGATTCAAGGCGGAAGGCGAGCCGCTCAACGTTCGCATCTGCCATTGCCGCATATGCCAAAAGGCAATGGGCTCGCCCTACTTCGCCCGCGCGCAGTTCGACCAGCGCGCACTGACCGTCGAGGGCGACACCGCCCGCTACGCGTCGTCCGAGAACATCGACCGCGTGTTCTGCAAACGCTGCGGCACGCGGCTGTTCTCCTGGCGGCGCAACGGCACGCTGGCGGGCGTCGCACTGACGACGTTCGACGATCGCAACGCCTTCGCGCCGACCGAGCACATCTGGGTCTCCGAGAAGCTCGCCTGGCTGAAGCTCGACGACGGGCTGACGCAATATCCGGGGACCATTCCTGCATGAATTGCACGACTGCACGGCAGGTTCGGGGCGCCGATCATTTGCGGCGTGGCATTTCGGAACCGGCCACCCTATGTTGAGGTGAAGCGTTGCTGCACCGCCGGTTGGCTGGGTCGGCTGCATGACCGCAGGCAACCGGGACGGACGAGCCGTGAACATTTCTTTGTATGACCTGTCGGTGTGGGTGCTGCCGCTGCTGCTCGCCATCACCTTCCACGAGGCTGCGCACGCCTTCGTCGCATATCGTCTCGGTGACGACACCGCATGGCAGCTCGGCCGTGTCAGCTTCAACCCGCTCCGCCACATCGACCCGTTCGGCACGCTGATATTGCCGGCGATGCTGCTGTTCGCGCATTCGCCGTTCCTGTTCGGCTACGCCAAGCCTGTGCCGGTGAATTTTCGCAAACTCAACAACCCCAGGCTCGGCATGGTGTGGGTGGCACTGGCCGGGCCCGCCACCAACATCCTGCTGGCGTTGGCCGCAGCTCTTGCCCTGCACGCCCTGCCCTGGGCTCCGGCCAACTCGGCGCAATGGATCTTCGACAATCTCAAGAACGCACTGCTGATCAACGCGGTGCTGGCAGTGTTCAACATGATGCCGATCCCGCCGCTCGACGGCGGGCGCGTCGCGGTGGGGCTGCTGCCCCAGCCGCTTGCCCTGCCGCTGGCGCGGCTCGAGCCTTTCGGGATGCTGATCCTGATCGGCTTGCTGATCCTGCTACCGCTGGCAGGCTCCCAGTTCGGTCTAAATCTTGATGTTATTTCAGCAATACTGCGAACGTTGACCGGTTATGTGATTCAGGCTGTTCTCATTCTGACCGGCAATGCTTAGTTGAACAGCAACACACCCGAACACAAGCCGAAGGGCTCGAGGCCGACTTGGTCAAAGCTGCCGACATGCTGATCGCGCGACGCGCCGATACCCGCGCCCGCGCCGATTTCGCCACCTGGAAGATGATGGCCAAGCTCAACGGGTCGTCGGCGCTGCCTCCGGGGGCGCAGGAATTCCTCGTGAGCTACAAGAACCTGCAGGCACAGATGAACGAGGGTGAGGCTACCGAGGCCACCATCGGCGCCATCTACAAGGCCTACTATGCCGAGATGGGCGGCGCGGGAACCCCGCCTGACGTCCGCCCACGGGCGGCCGAGCCGGCGGCGGACAATGTTACCGCGTTCCGCCGCCCAGACCCGAAGCCGAAAAAGGCCAGTTTCTTCGGAGCAGCGACCGCGGGCGCAAGCCAGAAACGGCCGCTCCCAGTGGCGCTGATCTTCGCCTGCCTGGTCGTGGTCTATGTCGGGATCAGGCTCTACTGGCGCTGAGCCGTCTTCTTCTTTTTCTTTGCGTCCGGCGGCGTGAAGATGATGTCGACGGTGCGCTCGAACCGGTCGTCGGTCAGGTTGGCGGGCGGCTGCGGGATGGGATCGGACTTGCGGACAATCGAGATCGCCGCCGCATCGTAAGCTGCATCCCCGGACGACTCGACAACGTCGACTGAAAGCACGTTGCCCCGTCGGTTGATCGCGAAGCTGACCTTGACCTTCTGATTGTTGGGCTCCTTGCCCTCCGGGTTGACCTTGTGGGCCGTGAGATGCGCGCTGATCTTGCGATTCCAGTCCGCCGTGAGCTTCAGAATGTCCTTGCCGATGCCGAGCACAGGCGCTAGCGCCTTCTCGGCCTCGCGCGCGTCCTCGTCGAGCGTCTGCCGCGCCGTCGCAACGGACTTCGGCGAGGCTTCCGCAGCGGGCGTTTCGACCGCCGCAATCTTCGGATCCTCGTCCTGCGGCTTCTTCGAGATGTTCTCGGTGACGACCCGATCGGGATCGTCGACCTGTTGCGACTGATCCTTTGGAAGCTCGGTTTCCTTGGTCTCGGCCTTTTGCTCGGGAAGCGCCTGCTGTTCCTGCATCGCTTCACTATCCGGTCCCGGCGGAAGGTCGGTATCGGGCGCCTTCGGCGAGGCCATCTCGACAGCGAACTCCGCGCCGGTCGCGCCGAGGCCGTCGTCGCCGTCATCGGCCCGCAGGTGCGCCAGCGCGAGCGCGGCACCACCCAGATGGAGCGCGAGCGCCGCCAGCGCTGCCAAAATCCAAAGCGTCCGGGCTGGTCTGGACTCGTCCGACATCGCGGGCCTCTAAGGCTGAGCTGCGCCTGCCGCAGGCGCCCCCGGAGCGCCTTCCAGCGCAACCAGCTTCACCCGCGAATAGCCGCCTGAGCGCAACAGCTCCATGACGCCCATCAACTCGCCATACGGCACCGAGCGATCGGCGCGCAGGAAGACGTACTTGTCCTTGCTCATGTCGGACAGACCGTCCAGCGTGCCGATCAACTCGGCGCGGTGCACCGGGTTCTCTCCGATGGCGAGGGTCAAATCGGGCTTGATGCTGAGATAGGTCGGCTTCTCCGGCTTCTTCTGCGGCGTCGCGCTCGACGTCGGCAGATCGATCGGCAGGTCGACGGTCGAGAGCGGCGCTGCGACCATGAAGATGATCAGCAGCACCAGGATGACGTCGATGAACGGCGTGACGTTGATTTCATGCGTTTCGCCGAAATCGTCGTCGTCATCATTGTCTGCGAGCGAAACGCCCATGATTCACTCCGCCGCGCGCGAATGCACGCTGCCGTGGCTGCGGTCGAGATCGCGCGAGAGCAACCGTCCCGCAGCGCCCGAAGCACGGCTGACGAGCTCGAGATAGCTCTTCGTCACGCGCGAGAAGTAATTGTAGATGATGACGGCGGGAATGGCGGCGACCAGTCCGATCGCGGTGGCGAGCAGCGCCTCGGCGATACCGGGCGCGACGACGGCGAGGTTCGTGGTCTGCGACTTCGAGATGCCGATGAAGCTGTTCATGATGCCCCACACCGTGCCGAACAGGCCGACGAAGGGCGAGGTCGAGCCGATGGTCGCGAGCACACCCATGCCGACGCGGATGCGCCGCGCCTCCGCGCGCATGATCTCGGAGAAGCTCGAAGCCGCCCGCTCCTTGATGCCGGTGTCACTGGACAGGCCGGCCGACATCCGCGCCTCGCGCAGCGCCGCCGCCAGGAAGGACGGCAGGATGCCCGCCTTGGATCCGAGCGCCATCTGCGCTTCCGCGAGCGAGCGGGCCTCTGCGATCTTCTTCAGCGCCGAGCGAAGCTTGGTCGAGGCGATCGACAATTCGATCGACTTGGCGATCAGCACAGTCCAGGTCACGAGCGACGCAAAGGCGAGCCCGATCATCACTGCCTTCACGATGATATCCGCCGACTGGAACATCACCCAGGGCGACAATTCCTTCATGGCGGGCGCAATGCCGGCTGCCGTATCGGACTTTGCAGCCGCAGGCGCGGCAGCTTGGGGCGCCGCAGGCGGAGCAACAACCGGGACCGGGCTGACCGCGGACGACTGAGCCGCCGACTGGACCGGTGCCGCGGGTGCGGCTTGTGTCTGGGCAGAAACAGGGGATGCAAGCCAGGCGGCCGCCAGCACCAGCGCTGCGGCAAGGCTTGCTTGGAAGGACATGATCTTCATACTTCGGCCCAGTAGCGAATGAGATTGTGATAGATACCCGTCAATTTGACCGTTTCGGGATCGTCACGCCCGAGCCGTTCCACCAGCGCCTGTATCGCGGTGTCGAGGTCAAAGATCATGCTCCGGGCTTGATCGTCCCGTATCATGCTCTGAAGCCAGAAGAAAGACGCAACCCGCGTTCCCCTCGTCACCGGGGTGACCAGATGGAGGCTGGTCGAGGGATAGAGCACGCAGTCCCCGGCCTGCAACTTGACTTCGTGCGAACCGTAACTGTCCTCGATCACAAGTTCGCCACCGTCGTACTCCTCCGGCTCGGCCAGGAACAGCGTCACCGACAGATCCGTGCGGATCCGAAGGCCGGTCAGCCGGTCGCCGCGGATGGCATTGTCGACGTGCAGGCCGAAATGGTGGCCGCTGCTGGCCGCATAGCGGTTGAACAGCGGCGGGAAGATCTGGAGCGGGATCGCCGCGGCGATGAAGCGCGGGTTCGAAGTCAGCGCCGAAACGATGCGGTTGCCGAGCTTGCGCGCGACCTCGCTGTCCGGCGGCAATTGCTCGTTGCGCTTGACCATCGCCGACTGCGAGCCCGCGGTGGAGCGCCCGTCTTCCCATTCGCTGGCCTCCATGATGCGGCGGAAATCCACCACATCATCCTTGCTCAGAACGTCAGGAAGGCAGGTCAACATGATCAGAACTTCGCCGTCGTGATGAGGTAGAACGCCCGCCCCGGCGCGACCGCGACGAAGGGAACCGCGCTGCGATAGAGCGTATCGTAGTAGAGTTTGTTGGTGAGATTCTGGGCGTAGAACTTCATTGTCCAGTTCTTGTCGATCTTCTTCTCGACGAACGCGTCGAAGCGCCAGTAGCTCGGCAGCTCGTTGCCGGTATTGGCCGCGAACGTGCCGCCATACACCTTCGAACGGTACACCGCCTGACCGCCCAGCTCCCAGCCGTCGTCGAACTTGTACTTGGTCAGCATGCTGAACGATTGATGAGCCACATTGGCAAGCTGCAGGCCGAGATTTGAGGCGAGACCGCTCTGCGTGACCTTCGATTGCATCAACACCAGGCCGCCGAAGATGCTCCAGCGATCGGTGATCTTGCCTTCGGCCTCGATATCGATGCCCTGGATCCTGTAGGCAGCGCCCGAAGTCAGCAGGCCGCTGACGGTTTCGCGCGCATTGTCCTTCGTGGTCTGGAACAACGCGGCGCTGACCAGCAAATGGCGATCAGCCAGTTCCCATTTGGTGCCGAGTTCGGCTGCCTTGTTGCGCTCCGGCCCGAGCAAGATAGCCGTGTTGGCAGGAATGCCGCCGTAGTCGGTGGCGGTCGCGTCAAGCTCCGATCCGAACGGATTGGCCGAGGTCGCATAGGCCGCATAGAGGCTGCCGATCGACATCGGCTTGTAGACCAGGCCGACGTTGTAATTGACGAGATCGGCATTCTGTTTGAGATGATCCGCGTTGGTCGACGAACTCTGGCTGTAACCGTCGTAGCGCACGCCACCATTGACGATGATCGTGTCCTGCCAATTCGCGGTGTCCATGACGTAGACGCTGCTGGTGTTGACGCCATAGCGCGTCGGATTTCCAACCAGCGACGGCGTGTTGCTGAAGGGAATGTAGGTGTACTGCGGCGAGTAGAGGTTGACCCCCGGGACCGCCCCGCTGCTGGTCGAGCCGCCGCCGAACAGTTCCGACGAGAGGCCGGTGTAACGGTCGATCGAGATGTTCTCGTTGGCATATTCCACGCCGAACACCGCGGTGTGCTTGACCCCGCCGGTGTTGAGCTTGAACGTGGCCTCGTTCTGGTTGGCCCACACGTCGACGTTCTGGTAGCGGCTCTGCGCACTGGCCGTCGTGGTCCAGAGCAGCGGATTGGGGCTCGTCGTAACCGGGTTCTGCGGCAGCGTGCCGATATAATTCAGCAGCGAGTGCTCGCCGCGCACCTTGCTGCTCAGCGTGATGGCCTCGTTGACCTTGTACTCGATCGTGCCGGTGCCGAAATCCTGCCGCGCGGTCTGGAAGTCGCGGTTGAGGAAGCCGTACCAGTTACCACGCGGAATGCCCGCCGACGTCACCGGGACGTTGCCCTGCTTGTAGTAGGGCACGCCGAAATCAGGATAGCCGCTGAGGTCGGTGTGGACGTAGTTCGTCGTGATCTTGATGTCGTTGGTCGGGGTATACTTGGTCGCGATGAACGAACCCCAGCGATTGTCGGTGACGTAATCACGGCCGGCGACGTTGGCGTCCTGGAACAGGCCGCCGGCGCGCACCGAGAACGTCGGATCGATGACCTGGTTGACGTCGAGCGTGACCCGCTTGGTCCGGTCGGTGCCGAACTCGGTGTCCATTCGCTTGAAATTGACGTCGCCAGCCTGCTTGGTGACGATGTTGATGGCACCGCCGGCGGTGCCGCGGCCTGCGTAGGACGAGGCCGGCCCGCGCAGAATCTCGATCTGCTCGGTGAAGAAGTTCTCGCGGATCGAGACCGCGGGATCGCGGATACCGTCGATGAAGACGTCGTTGCGCGCATCGAAGCCGCGGATGAAGAAGCGATCCCCGAACGCGTTGCCGCCTTCCCCAGATCCCAGCGTCACGCCGGCGGTCGAGCGCCCGATCTCCTTCAGCGTCGTGGCGTTCTTGTCCTCGAGCACTTCCTTGCTGAGCACGGTGATGGTCTTCGGCGTGTTCAGCATTGGCTCGGGAAACTTGCCGGAGGCCTGGACGTGGTCGACCTTGTAGGGTGCCGCCGGATCGGAATAGGGATTGCGATCGGCTTCGCCGGCTGGAACGGTGGGAGCGGTCTGCTGCGCCGCCTGCTGCCGCTGCGCGGCGCGGCGAAGCGCATTGCGCGCGCGGACCTGGTCCGCCGTCGGCTTCGAAGCCACCGGGCGCGGACGCGCGACCGGCGCATCGACCGTTACCGGCGGCAGGTTCGACTGCTGCGCCTCCGCGCCGCTCGACACCGATGCTGCCGCGATCAGGCCCGCGACAGCCGAGACCTTCTTGCCGGAAACGCCCGTGAACTTTTCATCGAATGCTGCGACCGAACGCAACGACTTCGGTGCGACCACCTGCCCCATTACCAACACGCCCCATATTCCTGTTCGCCCATTCACTTCGATGAGCGATTGGAGTGTTGGTATCGGCCGCAAAATAGCGGGTCAATGCGAGCAAGCCGCGAGAACCCTTGAATAAGTCCAGATCAAAACGATTCTAAACTGCAGTTTGAAATCGTTCTAAATCAAGATTGGATTTGTTCTAAAGCGAGCGCGAGATCGGCGGTCGCGCGCGCATCGTCAATCACTGCTCGGCGGCTTCATCAGCGAGAACAATTCATCGACGGTCTTCTGCGCCACCGCGCGCACGCGATCGCTGTTGTCCATGCCGGCAATGTTGACGCCCCCGACGACGGCTCTGATCTCGTCGCGGAAGTCGGTGAGAAAGTGCAAGGGATCACGCTGCTCGTTGGCGACGCGTGCGATCAGTCCCGTGATCAGGATTTGACACGCGATCAGCTTGCCGTTCAGTTCGTCCATCCTGCGCTCCCATTGCAACGCGCCGATATGGCCGATGCCGAATTTCCTGACAACCGAAACGGCCTCTGCGCGACTTAGAACCGTTCTTGGGAGCCGCCCCGCGTAGCGCATCCCTATCCCGCGCACACCGCTTCCGAGCATTGCACAAGATTTGCTCGCAGATCGTTCGTGGCGGGAGAATGCAGCACTGCACACCGTAGTGACACGGAGCTGCCTAGACAGTGCAAAGCTTTCCAATTGTTTAGGATTCTCTGCCGATAGTGCTGTTTACACTGGAACTTGGCGTGTATTATACAAGCGCGCTGGAACCCTATGATTGCCTCACAATTCGTAGCTTAAGGCACAAGAGCCGACACGAGACGATATGAAAAAGTCCCGGCCGATCCTCTGGATTCTGATCATCGCGGCCGTGGCCTCCGCGGGTTACTATGGTTGGCAGAAATTCGGCTCGCCCGACGCTGGAAAAACCCAGACCGCACAGAAGGGGCCGCAGCGCCCGCCCGCCGTCCCCGTGAGCGTTTCGCCGGTCCAGAAGGTGGACTTTCCGGTTTACCTGACCGGTCTCGGCACGGTTGCGGGCTTCAACACCGTCCAAGTCCGGACCCGGGTGGATGGGCAGATCGACAAGATTGCCTTCACCGAAGGCCAGATCGTCAAGGAGGGCGAGCTCCTCGCCTCGATCGATCCCCGCCCCTATCAGGCCACGCTCGACCAGGCCAAGGCCAAGAAGGCGCAGGACGAGGCAAATCTGGCCAACGCCAATCTCGAGCTCCAGCGCGCCATGAAACTCGGCGAATTCGCCACCGCACAGCGGGTCGACACCCAGCGCTCCACGGTCGCCCAGCTCACCGCGCAGATCGCCGCCGACGAAGCTTCGATCTCCAACGCGCAGACCCAGCTCGACTACACCCAGGTCAAGGCGCCGATCACCGGCGTCGCGGGCCTGCGCCAGGTCGACGTCGGCAACATCGTCAATTCCTCGACGCAGACCGGCATCGTCACGATCTCGCAGGTCGAGCCGATCTCGGTGATCTTCACCGCACCAGAAGACCAGCTGCCCTATATCAGCGAGGGCCAGAAGGCCGGCGCGCTCAGGGTGATCGCCTTCACCACCGACGGCAAGAAGACTCTGGCCGAGGGCAAGCTCGCCGTCATCAACAACCAGGTCGACACCAGCAGCGGCACGATCCGGCTCAAGGCGGTGTTCGACAACAAGGACCACGCGCTGTGGCCCGGGCAGTCGGTGTCGACGCGCCTGCTGGTGCGCACTCTGAAGGATGCGACCGTTGTCCCGGATGACGCGGTCCAGCACTCCACCAACGGCCTCTACGCCTATACCGTCAACCAGGACAACAAGGCCGAGGTGCACAAGATCAAGGTCAGCTACGCGATTGACGGACGTTCGGTCGTCGACGAAGGGCTGACGCCCGGGCAGCAGGTGATCACCGGGGGCCAATTCAAGGTCCAGCCCGGAAGCCTCGTCTCCACGGCCGTGGCGAGTACGGATCCGGCGCAGAACAAGGTTCGACAGGAATGAACGCGGGCGGGATTTCGGCACCTTTCATCCGTTATCCCATCGGCACCTCGCTGCTGATGGCCGGCATTCTCTTCGTCGGTCTCGTCGCCTATCCCCTGCTGCCTGTCGCGCCCCTGCCGCAGGTGGACTTCCCGACCATCCAGATCACCGCCAATCTGCCGGGCGGCAGCCCCGAGACCATGGCCTCGTCGGTGGCCCAGCCGCTCGAACGGCAATTCGCCCAGATCCCGGGCATCGCCCAGATGACCTCGACGAGCTATCTGGGCACCGCGTCGATCACCATCCAGTTCGACCTCAACCGCAGCATCGACGGCGCCGCCAACGACGTGCAGGGCGCCATCAACGCCGCGAGCGGTCAGCTGCCGAAGAACCTGCCCTCCCCACCAACCTACCGCAAGGTCAACCCGGCCGACGCCCCGATCCTGCTGTTGTCGGCAACCTCCGAGACAATGCCGCTGACCAGCGTCAGCGACGCGGTCGATGCCCAGCTCGCCCAGCAGATCAGCCAGCTCTCGGGCGTCGCGCAGGTCTTCATCGGCGGCCAGCAGAAGCCCTCGATCCGCATTCAGATCGACCCGGCGAAGCTCGTCGCCAAGGGCCTGTCGATGGAGGACGTGCGCAGCCAGATCGCGATCACCACGGTCGACAGCCCCAAGGGCAACATCGACGGCCCGAAGCGCGCCTACACGATCTACGCCAACGACCAGCTCACCCAGGCCAAGGACTGGAACGACGTCATCATCGCCTATCGCAACGGCGGTCCCTTGCGAATCCGCGACATCGGCCAGGCGGTCAGCGGCCCCGAGGACGCCAAGCAGGCGGCCTGGGCCAACGGCAAGCGCGGCGTGTTCCTGGTGGTGTTCAAGCAACCCGGCGCCAACGTCATCGAGACCGTCGACCGGATCAAGGCGACGTTGCCTCGCCTCGTCGCAGCGATCCCGCCCGCGATCAAGATCGAGGTCATCAGCGACCGCACCACGACAATTCGCGCCGCGGTCGAAGACGTCCAGTTCACGCTGCTGCTGACCATTGCGCTGGTCGTCATGGTCATCTTCATCTTCCTGCGCAGCTTCTGGGCAACGGTCATTCCCACCATCACGGTGCCACTGGCGCTGCTGGGCGCGTGCGCGCTGATGTGGGTGTTCGGCTACTCGCTCGACAATCTGTCGCTGATGGCACTCACCATCGCGGTCGGATTTGTCGTCGACGACGCCATTGTGATGCTGGAGAACATCACGCGCTACATCGAGGAAGGCGAATCGCCGATGGCGGCGGCCTTCAAGGGCTCGAAGGAAATCGGCTTCACCATCGTCTCGATCAGCATCTCGCTGGTCGCGGTGCTGATTCCGCTGCTGCTGATGGGCGGCATCATCGGGCGCCTGTTCCGCGAATTCGCCGTCGTGCTGGCGATGACGATCTTCGTCTCGATGTTCGTGTCGCTGACCCTGACGCCGATGATGGCCTCGCGCTTCCTGCGCGCCCATGGCGAGGTCACCCACGGCAAGTTCTACCAATGGAGCGAGCGCGGCTTCGACCGGATGTTGCGCGGTTACGAATGGATGCTCGACCATGCCCTGGCCTGGCGCCGCACCACGCTCACGATCTTCTTCGCGACCCTTGCCCTGTCCGTCTATCTGTTCGTGCTGATCCCGAAAGGGTTCTTCCCGCAACAGGACGTCGGCCTGATCACTGCGACCTCGGAAGCCTCCCAGGACATCTCGTTCGCGGAGATGCAGCGCCGCCAGGTCGAGCTCGGCAAGATCGTGATGGACGATCCCGACATCGCATCCATCGCGATGAACATCGGCGGCAGCGGCCGCGCCGGCAACAACGGCAACATGTTCATCACGCTGAAGCCGCGCAACGAGCGCGAAGCCTCCGCGCAGCAGATCATCGCGCGGCTGCGTCCCAAGCTCGAGAAGGTGTCCGGCGCCCGCCTCTACATGCAGGCAGCCCAGGACGTCCGGCTCGGCGGCCGGCCGACGCGCACCCAGTTCGAGTTTACCCTGCAGGACGCCGATCTCGCCGAGCTCAACGACTGGGCACCGAAGATCCTCGCCAAGATGCAGACCTTGCCGCAACTGCGCGACGTTGCGACCGACCAGCAGACCCAGGGCACCACGGTTCAGCTCAAGATCAACCGCGATACTGCAGCGCGTTACGGAATCCAGCCGCAGCTGATCGACGACACGCTCTACGACGCCTTCGGACAGCGCCAGGTCACGCAGTATTTCACCCAGCTCAACACCTACAAGGTGATCCTCGAGATCCTGCCGGAGATGCAGGGCAGCCTCGAGAGCCTGAACAAGCTCTACCTGAAATCTCCGCTGACCGGCGACCAGGTGCCGCTGTCGACCTTCGCGACCTGGAGCACCGATCCTGTGCGCCCGCTTTCGATCAGCCACCAAGGGCAGTTCCCAGCAATCACGATCAGCTTCAACCTCGCCCAGGGCGTCGCGCTCGGCCAGGCCACCGAGGCTGTGCAGAAGGCGATGGCCGATCTCGGCGCGCCGCCGACGCTCAATTCGAGCTTCCAGGGCACGGCACAGGCGTTCCAGCAATCGCTCGGCACCGTGCCGCTCCTCATCCTCGCAGCGCTGGTCGTGGTCTATCTGATCCTCGGCATCCTCTACGAGAGCTACATCCATCCGATCACGATTCTGTCGACCCTGCCCTCGGCCGGCGTCGGCGCGCTCGCGATCCTGATGGCGGCCGGCTTCGAGTTCAGCCTCATTGCTTTGATCGGAGTCATTCTGCTGATCGGCATCGTGAAGAAGAACGGCATCATGATGGTGGACTTCGCCATCGCCGCGGAGCGCGACGAGCACAAGACGCCGGCGGAATCGATCCGGCAGGCGGCGCTGTTACGCTTCCGTCCGATCATGATGACGACGATGGCTGCCCTGCTCGGCGGCGTGCCGCTGATGCTCGGCCACGGCACCGGCGCCGAGATTCGCCAGCCGCTCGGCTACGCCATGGTCGGCGGTCTGATCGTCAGCCAGGCGCTGACGCTGTTCACCACGCCGGTCGTCTATCTCTATCTCGACGAGCTCAACAACTGGTTCTCGGGCTGGGGCCGTAAGGGTTATGGTGAAGGCGACGAGACGGTCGAGCACGGCACCGTTAAGGAAGCTGCCGAGTAGCAGCTTGCACCGCACGCCTCACGACGTTACAGCGAGCCCCTCGGTTCACGTCAACGCGGTCTTGCCATGCCCATGCAATCCAGACTTGTCGCCCTTGCCGCCGCTGTCCTGGTGTCGGCGGGTGCCGCGCATGCCCAGCAAGGCGCCAAGAAGAGCGCGGCTCCCTCTGCTCCGGCGGCACAGCCCGCGCCGGCTCCGACGCAGCCGCAGGCTGACGGCGCTGCGGCGCAGCAGCCCGGCTGGGTCGTGCGCTGCACCAGCGTCAGCCGCGACGCACCGCTCGAATGCGCGATGGAGCAGAACGCGGTGCTCACCAAGACCGGCCAGACCATCGTCCTGATTAACATCCGCATCGCACCCGACACCCGCACACCCGTGGCGCTGCTGCAATTGCCGCTTGGCCTCAACCTTCCCATCGGCGCCAAGCTCCAGGTCGACGACGGCAAGACGGTCGATCTCCAGATCCAGACCTGCGAGAACCGCGGCTGCTACGCATCGACGCCGATCGCGCCAGACCTGTTGGCCACTTTAAGGTCAGGCAAGCAGCTGAAGGTCTCCTTCCAGAATATGGCCAAGGAAACGATCGCGATCCCGATGCCGCTGGGCGATTTCGCGGCGGCCTACGATAAAATCAAATAGCCGTATCGTCGTCACTGCCGCGCCATCTGCGCGTTGCCGACGGCATCGCCGTCGAGCTTCTGGTCGTTGTGCATGTCTCGCTGACGTGCGAGCGCCGTCCGGTGAATTGGAACGGCGCATCGTAGTGCGACACGGGGCTGCCGCGATCGCGGCCGATGTCGAGGCCGGACCACGAGATCAGCATGTGGAATCCGAGCTGGGTCTGCAGCGCTCCCGCCGGCTCGCCGTCGATCAGCCGCGTGTAGCCGGTGACGCCGGTACGCGAGCCCTTGGCCGGCGGCTCCTTGCGCACGAGACGTTCGACATGCACGCCGAGCCGCCGCGCGCCCGACGGCACCTAGCGCTCCGAGCGGACGATCTGGTGACTGCCGCCGATGCTGAGGTCATGCACGAGATCGCCGTCCTTGACGTAAAGGCTGTAGGTGGCAAGTGAAACGGCTAGCCACGATGCTGCTGCATGGGCAAGCACCGATGTGTGGGGCTGGTCAGCGCCCTCACTTCACGGGTCGCTCGCCCTCAGCAGCGTCGTGAAGCCGCCATAGATCATGCGCTTGCCGTCGAACGGCATGCCCTCCAACTTCAGCCGCGGGTCCGCCATCACCTTCTTGTTGACGGCGTCGCGAGTCTCCCGGTCGCGATAGATGATCCATGAGAACACCACGATCTCGTCCTCCTTCGCCATCACCGCGCGCGGAAACGAGGTCAGCTCGCCATAGGGCACGTCGTCGCCGATGCATTCGACATAATCGAGCGCACCGTGCTCCATCCAGATGGCGCAGGCTGTTGTCGCCAGCGCCTTGTACGCCTCGATGTTGTCCTTTGGCACGGCCAGCACGAAACCATCGACATAGGGCATCACGGATCTCCTTGGGTTGTGTGTCCGGAGGACGATCCAGCGCGCGGCGGCCCGACTCGTCGTGGCACCCACAAGGTGAGGCAAACTGTCGCGAGCAATTCGTGCGCTACTTCACATTCGCCCGTCGCGGCTCCGTGACATCATCCCTGACGTTTGCATCCGCACAGCCGCTATTTCAGATTGTATTCGAGGAGGCCGCTTTCATGAGCACCCGCCTGTCGTTGCTTTGCGTCCACGGCGTCGGTCACGCGGAGATCGATGCCGGATTTCAGCAGTCCTGGTCCGAAGTCATCACGCGTGCCGTCGAGCAGGTCGACCAGGGAGTCCAGCTCGAGATTGATTTCGTTCGCTACGACGATCTGTTCGAGAAGGCCCCACTCAATTCCCTCACCTACGCCGCGGCTGCGGCCAGGCTGCTGGCGAGCGCGGTCGTTCACGGCATCGGCGACCTCCTGACTGGCGCACGTGGCATCGGCGACATCCCTGCCGTCATCAAATGGACCGCAGGCATGATCGCCCAGTGGTCAACCGACGAACAGCTCCGCAAGGACCTCCGCCGGCTCATTCTCGACAAGATCGACGGCAAGACCTACGACATGGTCCTGGCGCACAGCCTCGGCTCGCTGATCTGCTACGACACCTTCCTGCACGACGGCGACGCGATCAAGGACGCGATCTTCGTCAGCTTCGGCTCGCAAATCGGCAACCCCGCGGTGCGCGACGTCTTTGCCGGCCGCATTCAGCCCCTAACCTGCCGAAAATGGTACCACCTCTATAACCCCGGCGATCACGTGCTGACCTATCCGCTCGACATTCGTGCGGATAATTATCAGCAGGTCATCGTGTCCTTCGACGTTCCCAACGACGCGCTCAATCACGATGCGACATGGTACCTGTCGCACACCAGCACAGTTGCGACGGTCTGGCATGAGGGCGCTCCGGCGCCTGCCTCGCGCGCGATCGTGAGCGCTGCGCGCGAGATGGCGAGCCTTGCTGTCAAACCCGGCCGCCGCGCGCTGCTGATCGGCATCAACGACTATCCGGACCCGGCCAGCAGGCTCGAAGGCTGCGTCAACGATGTGTTCCTGATGAGCTCGGTGCTCCAGGAGAGCGGTTTCGAGCCGGAAGATATCCGCATCGTTCTCAACGATCGCGCGACGACGCAAGGGATCATGGACCGGTTGCATTGGTTGCTCGACGGCGTTCGTGGCGGTGACGAGCGCATGCTGTTCTATTCGGGGCACGGCGCCCAAATTCCCCGCTACAACATCCAGGGCGAGCCTGATCACGTCGACGAATGTCTCGTTCCCTATGATTTCGACTGGTCCCCGGCCCACGCCATTCTGGACCGCCAGTTCGCCGAGCTGTATTCGCAACTGCCCTATGACAGCTATTTCGTGGCGATGTTCGATTGCTGCCACTCGGGCGGGATGACGCGCGATGGCGGTCCTCGTGTCCGGGGTTTGAGCCCGCCGGACGACATCCGCCACCGTGCGCTGAAATGGGATGCCGCCGAGCGAATGTGGGTGCCGCGCGACTTCACGCCGCTGAACAGGAGCTTGAAGGACAGAAAGAATGGAGCCGACTTCCTCGGGCAGAACGGGGCAACACAACGGCTGGGGCGAGCGATGATGCTGCGAACCAAGCCGGACAAGGATTACGACAAGACGCGCAAGGAGCTCGACCATCTCGGGCCGTACATGCCGATCCTGCTCGAGGCCTGTCAGGAGCAGCAGCTCTCCTATGAATACCGGGATGGCGTGACGTCTTATGGCATCTACACCTACTCCATGGCCAGCACTCTGCGCGAGCTGAGGGCCAAGGGCGAAAATCCCTCGTTCAAGACGCTCAACGAGCTGGTCACGGAGAAACTGAGGCGGATGCGATACAGCCAGACGCCGAATCTGGTCGGCGCCAAGGTTCGCTGTGCGGCTCCTGTGCCGTGGGGCAAATCGCAAGGCGCGGCGTCCGCCAGGCCTGCTACGAAAACACCGTCCAGGCGGCCGCGTAAGACGGGGCGCAAGCAGGCGCCGGCGACAAAGAAGGCGACGAAAAAGAAGAGATAGCAAAGCACACGCGATCAGGCTTTGGAGAAGTAATCATGGCAACAGGCATGTCGCTGCACATCGGATTGAACGCGGTCGATCCGCAGCATTACGAAGGCTGGAGCGGTCCTCTCAACGCCTGCGAAGCAGACGCCAACGACATGGCGGATCTCGTCCACACAAGCGGCTTCGCGCCGACCAGGCTCGTCACCCGCAAGGCGACACGCGCGGCCGTCCTGGGCGGCATCGCGCACGCGGCCAAGTCCCTCAAATCCGGCGACATGTTCTTCCTGACCTATTCGGGCCACGGCGGTCAGTTGCCAGACCTCAACGGCGACGAGCCTGACGGCAAGGACGAGACTTGGTGCCTCTACGACGGCGAGTTGGTCGATGACGAGCTGTATTCCTCATGGGGCGCATTTGCAGCCGGCGTGCGCATTCTGCTGCTCTCGGATAGCTGTCATAGCGGCAGCGTGAGCAAAGCCTGCACTATCAGGCTAGGGCACGCACCGTCCCCGGCACCATCTATCGTGCGATGCCGGACGAGATGGCGCTGCGCGTCTACCAGGCCAACAGGAAGACCTATGATCCGATCCTGAAGCGGCGCGATCTTTCCGAGGCCTTCTCCAACGTCAAGGCGTCGGTGCTGCTGATCTCCGGCTGCCCGGACAACCAGCTCTCGCAGGACGGCACATTCAACGGCCTGTTCACGGGAGCGCTGAAGGCGGTCTGGAACGGCGGGACATTCAAGGGATCTTACCGGCGCTTCCACACCGCCATCGGCGCCAAGATGCCCCCGGATCAGTCACCCAAACTGTCGCTGGTGGGCGCCAGCAATCCGGCCTTCATGGCCGCCCGCCCCTTCACCCTGGCCAAGACGAAGAAGGCCGTAGCGAAGAAAAAGAAATCAGCAGCGAAAAAAGGAAAGAATCCGGCGCGCAGAAATTCGAGGTAACGCCGGGACGGCGCAGCGGGCGAAACAGAAATGCGCCGGAATTGGCTGGGGAACTAGGATTCGAACCTAGACAAACAGAGTCAGAGTCTGTTGTGCTACCGTTACACCATTCCCCAACGGAATAGCCGAACAAATTCAATGGCTTATTGAATAGCCCGGCTGGGGCCGGAAGCGCATTCAGCGCAAATCACGGCTCAGGCGTGGCAGCGTTCTACCCGCTCGGCCGTGGGCTGGCAAGCGCTGCAGTGGATGGGCTGCGTGCCTCCCCCGGAGATCCCGCGGACAGCTACTCCAGCTTGATGTTCGCGGCTTCGATCACCTTCTTCCAGCGCGCCGTTTCCGCGGCGATGTAGGCCGCGAACGGTTCGGAATCCACCACAACCGCGGCTGCGCCAAGCTCGGCCATCTTCTGCACCGTCTCCGGCTGCTGCATGAAGGCGCGAATCTCGGCCGAGAGCTTTTCGACGATCGGCTTCGGCGTCGCCGCGGGGACGAAGAAGCCGTGCCAGGCCACGGCCTCGAAGCCGGGCAGGAATTCGGCGACGGCAGGCATTTCCGGATCGAAGGCGGCGCGCTTGGGCGTTGCGGTCGCAAGCATCGCGAGCTGGCCGGTCTTCACCTGCGGCAGCAGCAGCGGGACGTTATCGAAGGCGAGATCAATCTGGCCACTCAGCAGATCCGTCAGCATCTGGCTCGAGCCTTTGTAGGGCACGTGCACCATCTTGGTGCCGGTCATCTGCTGAAACAACTCGCCGGCAAGATGCTGCGAAGTGCCGACGCCGGCCGAGCCGAACGAGACCTTGTCCGGATTCGCCTTGAGATAGGCGATCAGTTCCGGCACGGTGCGCGCCTTGATCTTGTCGGGGTTGACGACGAGAACGTTGGGGACAACGCTGATCTGGGCAACCGGCGCCAGATCCTTGTCCGGTTGGTAACTGAGCTTCGGTCCGTAGAGAGTGGGGTTGATTGCGAGCGCGGACGTGCTGGCAAGCCCGAGCGTGATGCCGTCGGGCGCCGACTTCGCCAGCCGCGTCACGCCGAGGATCGAACCGGCGCCGCCGACATTCTCGACCACGAACGGCTTGCCGAACTTCATCTGAAGATGGTTCGAGACCATACGCGCGAAGATATCCGCGGTGCCGCCGGCGGCGAAGGGAACGATCACCGTCACCTGCTTGGACGGATAGCCGTCCTGGGCCTTCGCCGGCGACGTCGCCAGCAGCACGACCGAGGCAAGAACAAGCCATATCGATCTCATCGAAGTTTCCTCTGCATTTCCTGTTATTGATTGGCTGCCGCGCGCGTGCGCGGAGAGGGCTAGAACGCGACCTCGTACATGTTCAGGATCGCATCCCGGCCGAGGTCGCGCGGATTGTTGTCGAGCAGGCGGCGAATGGCGTGCGCCTCGTCAGCCATCACGCCGAGGTCGTCGCGGGGCACGCCGAGCGCGGACAGCCGCATCTCGATTCCGAGATTCCTGCAGAACCCATACGTCGCCTCGAATGCAAGCTTCGCATCACCCTGCGCCGGCAGTCCGAGTGCCGCCAGCACCGCCAACGTCTTGGCCTCGGCTGCCGGCATGTTGAACGCCAGCGTATGCGGGAAGATCACCGCGCAGGCGAGCCCGTGCGCCACATGATGGCGCGTGCCGAGCGGATAGGCCACCGCATGGCCGGCGGTCGTGTTCACCGGCCCGAGGCAATAGCCGCCGTACAGCGAGGCCAGCGCCAGACCCGCGCGCGCCTCGCGATCGCCGCCGTCGGCGACCGCGCGCTTGAGATAATGACCGACCAGCCGGGCGCCTTCGAGCGCGTAGAGGTCGATCGCCGGATGCGCCTTGCGGCTGGTATAGGCCTCGACGCAATGCGCCAGAGCATCGACGCCGGTGGCGGCAGTGACCTCCTTCGGCACGGTCATCGTCAGGTCCGGATCGACGATGGCGATATCAGCCAGCATGAAGCGGCTCTGCACCGCCTGCTTGTTCTGGCTGACGGGATCGGTGACGAGCGCGCGGGTGCCGGCCTCGCTGCCGGTGCCCGACGTGGTCGGAATCTGCATCAGCGCCACGCTGCGGCCGGCCACCTTCTCGGGACCGACGATATCGGCAAAGGCCACCTCGGAGGTACACAGCACCGCCACCAGCTTGGCGACATCCATCGCACTGCCGCCACCGAAGCCGATGACGAGATCGGGTTTGACGTCGCGCGCCATCGCCACGGCCTTGTCGAGATTTGGCAGGTCCGGCTCGGGCTTTACCTCGCCGAACACCTTCACCGCACCCGGCAGCGCCAGTGTGTCGACACGGCGCGCGTTGAACGGGTCGGAAATCACGAGCGGTCGTTTGGCGCCGATGCGCTCGGCGAAGCGCGCCGCTGCGGCGATCGTGCCGCAGCCGAACTCGAGGACGGTCGGACGAAGGATTTCGATGGGGGTGAAAGCGTTGGTCATCGTCGCGCTCGATCTCATGATTTGGATGCAGAGGCGCCAGCAGCCAGCCGTTCGGCACAGTCGATGGCCTCGATCAGGCTGTGCTCGTTGGCGATGCCTTTGCCGGCGATGTCGAAGGCGGTGCCGTGATCGACGGAGGTGCGGATGATCGGCAGGCCCAGCGTGATGTTGACGCCGGAGAGCTCCTGCCAGCGGCCGGTCGCAGGATCGACCTGGAAGCCGAGCAGTTTGACGGGGATGTGCCCCTGGTCGTGATACATCGCCACCACGGCATCGTACTGGCCGGCGCGCAGCTTGACGAAGACGGTGTCGCCGGGCACGGGACCGACGACATCGAGGCCGTCGGCGACCGCCTTTGCAATCGTCGGCGTGGACACGTCGATGTCCTGCCGGCCGAACAGGCCGCCCTCGCCGGCATGCGGATTGAGCGCGGCGATGGCGATCTTCGGCTTGGCGATGCCGAGCCTGAGCAGCGCATCGTTGGTGAGGTCGATGACCATGCGCAGGCGCTCCGGCGTCAGACGCTTCGGCACGTCCTCGAGCGCCACGTGGGTCGAGACATGGCTGACGCGCATGTTGCCGTGGGCGAGCAGCATCACCGAGCCGCGCACACCGGTGAGATGCGCCAGCATCTCGGTATGACCGGGGAAACGATAGCCAGCCTTGTTGAGCGCTTCCTTGTTGAGCGGTGCCGTGACGATGGCGGCGGTCCGTCCCGCCTGCGTCAGGCGGACGCCTCGCTCGATCGCCTTGTAGGCAAAACGGCCGCCATCGGCCGAGAGCACGCCGGGCTTGATCGGGCCGCCTTCGACGTCGGCCTGGAGGAAGCACAAGTTTGGCCAA
Source organism: Bradyrhizobium sp. 76 (assembly GCF_023073025.1). Lineage (NCBI taxonomy): Bacteria > Pseudomonadati > Pseudomonadota > Alphaproteobacteria > Hyphomicrobiales > Nitrobacteraceae > Bradyrhizobium > Bradyrhizobium sp. 76. Next base: position 508,738 of record NZ_JADPIS010000149.1, on the reverse strand, counting down.
TCGCGATCGTCGGGTGTAACCTCAGGGATCGCAATGCCCACACCGAGCGCGGCTTTCGCACCATTGAGCGCCGCGCCGCTGCCGATGATCAACAGACGCAGATCGCCCGTCGCGATCCGGTCCTTCAGGCCGACGCAGGCCTTGACGATGATCTCTGGCCCGATTCCGGCCGGATCGCCCATAGTGATGGCAAGATGGCGAGAGGTCATGTCGGACTCTCCATGTTGAGCAAGTGATTGGTCCGGAGCAGATCGCGCCACAGCTCGCTGGGGCCGAACGCGCCGGATTTCGAGATCACATCGACGCCGGCCCAGCGGCCGCCCTGCACGATCGAGCGCGGCAATCCCGGCACGATACGTCCTGTCACCTGCAGCGCATGCGCGCCGAGGACAACGCATGCGGCCTTCAAAGTCTCTCCGCCGGCAACGATCAGCGTGCCCGGCCGCTCAAGCGTCGCAATCACCGCCGTCATCTCGCGCGCGATCCGTCGCGCCGCATCGGCACGGGTCAGACCGTCGGCGAGGGAGAACCTGACGAGCGCAACGCTGTCGGCCGCCAGTTTGCGCTGGACGCGCGGCGCGCCCTCGGCTTCCGCAAGCGTGATGGTTGCCTCACCGCATGCTGCAAGTTGGGAAGCGGTGGCAACCTGGTCGGAGCCGAACAGCCCCAGCACCGGCAGCTTCAACTGGTCCGACGCATCGGCGCGATGACTGCGGGCGAGTGCGCCGGCCAGCCCACCGCTTCCGCACCAGAGCACGGGCCCCGGCATGCGCCGTCCCATCTCGACCGCACGATCGAGTTCGATATCGCTCTCGGCATCGAAGACCTGAACGCCGCCTTGCGAGAGCGTATCGGCCCGGCCCTGCCGCGCTTCGATGCCCTCCACCTGCAATTGGGTCAGGAGATTCTCTCCGACGCGATGCCAGTCGCCTTGCACCGTACGCGCAAATTGCTGGCCACCCACGGTGCGGCGGCCCTGATAGTCGAAGGCAGGCGCGACAACGCACGATGCCCAATGGCCGCTGCGCAGGCAGGCCCCGAGCTCAGCGGCCCATGCGCCACGCAGCAGGCTGTCGACCTTCTTGTAGGCGATCGTCCCACCCTGAAGCCGCGGCGCCAGCCGTCCGACGATCTCGGTGCTCTCCGCCTTCGACCGCTCGCGGCTGCCGCTGTCGATCGCGAGGCTTCCGGATACCTGCGACGCAGATGCTTCCGGCCAGGTGACGTTGAACGGTCCGCACAGGCCGACAAACTCCGCGGCGGTGTCGAGCGCACCGGTGAGATCATCGGCAAGCAGACGAACGCTCGTCATCCTCGCGCGCCTCCAACATTGAAGATTTTGCCCGGGTTCATCAGGCCCTTGGGATCGAGCAATTGCTTGATATCCCGCATCAACTCGATATCGAGGGGATTGGCGACGCGGGCGAGCCGGCTGCGATTGGTGATCCCGATGCCATGTTCGGCGCTGATCGCCCCGCCCTGCGCCGCGGTCTCGTCGTCAACGATCTCGTTGATTTGCGCGACAAGCGCGGCCGTGGCGTCCGGATCCCGGCAATGCGCGCGGTCGATCAGGGCGATCACATGGATGTTGCCGTCGCCGATATGGCCGTGCATCACGACGCGCGCATGCGGCACGGCGGCGTTGATCCGGGCCTCGACATTGGTGACGAAGGCGGCCTGACGCTCCAGCGGCACCACGCTGTCGTGCGACACGACATAGCCGCTGCGCTTGTTGCCTTCGGACACGCTGTGCCTGACGGCCCAGATTGCCTTCGCCTGCGCCAGGTTGGACGCCAGGATGGCGTCCTCGGCGAGCCCCGCCTCCATCGCATCCACCAGCACCGTGCCGAGCGGCTCATCGAGGTCGACGCCCGCGAGCGTGTCGGTCAGCTCGACGATCAGATACCACGGCGTCGTCAGCTCGAACGGGATCGTGACATGCGGCACGGTCTCCGATATCGCTTCGACCTGTGATCGCGACATGATCTCGAGACTGCCGAGCCGGTCGCCGACGGCACCGCGCAGGCGCTGCATGATCTCCAGCGCCTGCTCGACGCCCTGCAATTTGAGCAGCGCCAGCGCCGAGCTGCGCGGCGGCGAAAACAATTTCAACACGGCAGCGGTGACAATGCCGAGCGTCCCCTCTGCACCGATGAAGAGCTGCTTGAGCGCGTAACCTGTGTTGTCCTTGCGAAGCGCACGCAGGCCGTTGAAGATTCTCCCGTCGGGCAGCACGACCTCCAGCCCGAGCACGAAATCGCGCGTCGGCCCATAGCGTAGCACAGCCGTGCCGCCCGCATTGGTTGAGATATTGCCGCCGATCTGGCAGGAGCCCTCGGCACCCAGGCTCAGGGGGAAATAGCGATCGACGTCCCGGGCTGCATTCTGCACCTCGGCGAGAATGCATCCGGCCTCGACCGTGATGGTGTTGGCAAGCGGGCTGACGTCGCGCACGGCCCGCATCCGGTCGAGCCGGATCACGACATTGCCCGCACGATCATCCGGGGTCGCGGCGCCGCACATCCCGGTGTTGCCACCTTGCGGTACGATCGCGAGCTGCCTTGCCGCACAGTACTCGACGACGGAGGCGACCTCCGCGGTCGAGCCGGGCTTCACCACGGCGGCGGCGTGACCGTGATAACGCCCGCGCCAGTCCACGACGTACGGCTCCTGGTCGGCCCCGGACGCGATGACGTGCTTGTCGCCGATGATGGCGGAAAGCCCGGTCAACGCATCACGGAAAGGGTCGGACATCGGATGGCCTCGTCGCGCGCCGCGCTAGGCAGCGATTGCCGTCGCGTTCGCGAGCAGCTCTTTGACCTGCTCCGGCGGCAAGGATTCCAGCGGCGGCCGCAGGCGCTGCCATCCGGCGTGGCCGGTGCGCTCGGCCACCAGCGCCTTCAGGGAAGCCATCTGCGGGAAACGCGACACCAATTCGCGCGCTTTCACGATGCGCGCCTGCGCAGCCTTGAGTGCCGCGTCGTCGTCGCTGTCGCGGAAATGCTTGTAGACATAGGCAAGATCGCGCGCGACGAGATTGGAAGTCGCGGTGATGCAACCGGCGCCACCCTTGCGCAGCAGCGGCAACAGCAGCGGATCGGCCCCGACCAGGACCGAAAAGCCCGGGAAGCGCTCGACCATCGCGGTCATGTTGGCGAAGTCACCGGAGGAATCCTTGATGCCGGTGAAGGTGGACGGATAAGCCGCGCGCAGCCGCTCGATCAGGGCATGCGAGATCGGCTGCGCCGACATCTGCGGGATGTGATAGAGCACGAGCTTGAGCCTGGCATCGCCGATGCGCTGCACGACTTCGCTGTAGGAGGCGAAGATGCCGTCGTCGGTGACGGCCTTGTAGTAGAACGGCGGCAACATCACGACGGTATCGACGCCGACCGAGAGCGCGTGGCGCGTCAGCGCAATGGTCTCACTGAGCGCGGCAACGCCCGTGCCGGGCAGCAGCCGCTGCGGTGCGATGCCGGCGGCGACAACGGCCTCAAGCAGTGCGATGCGCTCGGCGGCCGAAAAAGAGTTCGCCTCGCCTGTCGTGCCCAGCAACGCGATGCCGTCGCAGCCTTCTTCCAGAAGATGGCGGCAATGCGCGACGAAGCGCACATGATCGGGGGCGAACTCGGCGTCGAGCGGCGTCAGCGCGGCGGAGAACACCCCATGAGGGTGCAGCGATGATGTCGACAAACTTCCTCCGATCGTCAATCGATGTTGTTTCGGAATGCGAACATTTGTTATTAGCTTGACCTGTCGTAAAATCAGCTTGCCGCCACGTCAAGGGCGACATGTCATGGCGAGACATTACAGCATGGCCAAGATCGAAAAGAAGGCCACGAAGCGCGCACCGGCAACGATCCCGAAGAATCCCAAGAATTATGTCGCTTCCGTCGGCAAGGCCTTCGCTGTGCTCGAGGGCTTCACCAGCGAAGCCTTCGAGTTGACCCTGAGTGAGATTGCCGCACGCGCCGATCTCGATCGCGGGACGGCGTTCCGGCTGATCCAGACCCTGGTCGAGCTCGGCTATGTCCAGGCGGTTCCGCAAAGCCGCCGGTTCCGCCTCGGGGTTGCCTGTCTCGACCTTGGCTACACCGTGCTGTCGCACGGATCGTTGCGGCCGATCGTCGAACCGCTGCTGCGCGATCTCGTGCCTGATGTCGGCGATGCGGCCTCGCTGGGGATCCTCGACGGCGGCGACGTGGTTTATCTCGCGCGCATCGGCGCGGGCCTCGACCGCCACAAGATGGATCGCCGGCCGGGCACGCGCATTCCCGCCTACAGCGCCGCGCTCGGTCATGCCATGCTGGCGCATCTGGCGCGGGACGAGCAGATCGAGCGACTGGAAGCGCGCCCTCGCGTCAAATTGTCGGAGCGAACGCTGACCGATCTCGATGCCCTGCTCGCCCGGCTCGATCAGGTGAAGAAGAAGGGCCATGCCGTCTCCGACGGCGAGAACGCCTATGGCCTGCGCACGCTGGCAACGCCGATCTTCGATGCCCGGGGTCTCGTGATCGGGGGATTGAGCGTCACTGTCGATGCGATGCGCATGGACATGCAGACCTTCCGCGACCAGGCACTGCCAAGGCTGATGCAGGCGACGCGCGAGGTGCAGGACCTCGCGATCAAGTCGGGATTGACGAGCTGAGGGCGGCGTTCAAATCACGATGTGATCGAAGTCGGCAGCGATCCGGGTACTTGGAAAAATCCTTGTCGCTTCGGCCAGAATTTCTTCGTCCCGATAACGCCCCGACATGTGATTCAGCACGAGTTGCCCGACGTTGTTCGCTGCGGCAAATGCAGCCGCCTCGCGGGCGGTGAGGTGGCCATAGTCCCGTCCGGTCGCGGCGTCGCGATCGAGGAAGGTCGCCTCGACCACCAGCAGATCGGCGTCGCCGACATGTTTGGATAGCCCGTCGGTGGTTTCGGTGTCGCCGATTACCACGAGCTTCCTGCCGCCGCTCGCCGGCCCTAGAACGTCTTCCGGATCGATCGTACGGCCGGCGATCACGACCGGTCGTCCCGCCGCCAGTTCTCCGCGCATCGGCCCATCGGGAACACCGAGCTCGGCGAGTCGCTCCCGCTCCAGATGGCGACGTGCGGGGCTCCGGAAGGAAAAACCAAAGCTGTCGGTGTCCCGGTGGCGGACCGGAAAGCAGTCGATGGTGAAGTCACCAGCGTCGATAACCTGTCCTTCAATCAGCGGCGCGAACTCCACAGGGATCGGCGCTCTGCCTGTGCCCCACAGGCCGGCAAGCATGCGGATGACGATGTCGAGTGTCCCCTGCCCTCCATGGACGGTCATCACGTCCGATTGCTGGCGCAACCCCAGCGTCGAGAAGAGACCGGGGATGCCGAGCACGTGATCGAGATGGGCATGCGTCAGCAGAATGCGGTCAAGCCGCCGAAACCCCGCGCCGCTGCGCAGCAACTGGCGCTGCGTACCCTCGCCGCAATCGATGAGGACGCGCTTGCCCGCAGCCTCCACGAGGAGAGCCGGATGGTTGCGCTCCGTCGACGGAACGCTTGCCGAGGTCCCAAGGAATGTCAGGGCGAACATGCTCGTCAGTATCCAGGCTTCACCGCCCCCAATGCCACGCGAGCAGCAGCGCGTACAGAGCCCATCGATCCGCATCAAGCGCGGGTCCCGCAGGACGCTCGATAAAAAAACGCGAAAACAACCCCATGCACAGTGCAAATCATTGAAGAATTTCGCACCGCGTGGCGGGTATCCTGCCCGCAAAGACGGTTTGACTCGTCGGGCAAAACAGGCGCAGAATTGCATGATCCCAGATTTTGAATCCGCAAGTCGCGCCGACGCCGTTAGCGGTTCGGATGGCATGGCCGACCGCACCTTTTCCCGCCGCATGTTCGATACAAGAATCGACTCGCGGCTTGCAGCCGAACGACATCGACACGGCGAGGCGAGACAATGGAGATCGTGATGCAACGGGGACTGCCGCAGATGCCCACTGACTGGGACTACGGTTCGATCAGCACACTGCTGAGCGCCCTGCACGCGCGCAAGGTTTCTGCGTCGGAGTTGATCGAGCACACGATCGCGCGCATCGAGGCGCTGGACGGGCGGATCAATGCCGTCGTCGTTCGCGATTTCGATCGCGCAAGAGACGCCGCACGCGCCGCCGATGCCGCGCTTGGCCGCGGCGAGCGGCAACCATTGCTCGGCATCCCCGTGACGTTGAAAGAACCGTTCAACGTCGCCGGCCTGCCGACGACATGGGGCTTTCCGCATTTCAGGGATTTCCAGCCGGCGGAGGACGCCCTTGTCGTCTCGCGGTTGAAGGCGGCGGGCGCTGTCATCATCGGCAAGACCAACATCCCGATCGGTCTGCGGGATTTTCAGAGCTACAATGAGATCTACGGGACGACGAACAATCCATGGGATCTCGGCCGATCGCCCGGCGGCTCCTCAGGCGGATCGGGCGCGGCGCTGGCCGCGGGGTTCGGACCGCTCTCGATCGGCTCGGACATCGGCGGCTCGATCCGGGTACCTGCGCATTTCTGCGGTGTGTTCGGACACAAGCCGAGCCTCGGCCTGGTCCCGCTGCGCGGATACAGCCTGCCGCCGGCGCCGCCCGTGCCTGGCCAGGGCGATCTGGCCGTCGTCGGGCCGATGACGCGTACCGCCTCGGATCTTGCGCTCGCCCTCGACGTGATCGCCGGCCCCGACGAGACGCGCGACGGCATCGGCTATCGTCTTGCGTTGCCGGCCCCCCGACACGACCAGCTCAGGGATTTCAGGATTCTCGTGATCGATACGCATCCGTTGATGCCGACAGGCGATGCCGTGCGTTCCGCCATCGGACGGTTGTCGGAACGGCTCGAACGATCAGGCGCACGGGTTTCGCGGTCGAGCGCATCGCTGCCTGATCTCGCCGAGTCCGCGCGGCTCTACATGAAGCTGCTCAACGCCGCGCGCAGCCCGCGCCTGACACCGGCCGCCCTCGCGGAGGCGCAAGGCGTTGCCGCGGCACTCTCGCTCGAGGACCGCAGCCTGCAGGCCGAGCGCGCGCGCGGCTGGGCGATGGTCCATCGCGAATGGCTGGAGACCGATGCGGCGCGCTTGCGGCTGCAACAACGGTGGCAGGAGCTGTTCCGAGATTTCGACGCAGTGATTTACCCCGCCGCCGCCGTGCCGGCCTTTCCCCAGAACCAGTCCGAGCCGTTCGACGCGCGGCAACTGGATATCGATGGACAGCTCTATCCCTATGCCGATGCGTGCTTCATCTGGGCAGACCCCGCTTCGACCTGCGGACTGCCTGCGACCGCCGTTCCGATCGAGCGCACGCCATCGGGCCTGCCGATCGGCGTCCAGACCATCGGGCCTTATCTCGAGGACCGCACCACGATTGCGCTCGCCGGACTGATGGAACGCGAGTTCGGCGGCTTCGTCCCGCCGCCGTCGCTGTCTGCCAAGTAATGACGAGCTGATCGGGGGCGATTAAGTTCTGTTGGCCGACTGCGCTTCGACCGCCTGCACGGCGACACTCGCGACCTGCTGCAACGCTTCGCGGTCCGAGCCCGAAGATGCCATCACGCCCATACCGACGGATACCGCTGAGACATAGCGTGCGAGTGCCGCGGGATCGGCGCTCTCCTTGAGATCGCCTTCGGCCTTTGCGCGAATGAAGCGATCGCGGAGCTGATCTTCGTTCTCGGCGCGGCGGGCGGCGAGTTCAAAAGGGACGCTCTCTGATCCGGTGCCGCACGCAATGCCGCCCTGCACGAGCAGGCAGCCCGGCGGGTTGGCCGGATCAGTTTGCTTGTCGGCGATGCCCATCAGCATCCGCTCGGCGACGTCGCGGGCGGTAGGTGCCGCCACCACCTCGTCCATCCAGACGTTGCGCAGTTTGGTATAGCGGTCGAGTGCGGCCTTCAGCAGCCCTTCCTTGTTGCCGAAACAGGCATAGAGGCTGGGCGGATTTATCCCCATGGCCTCGGTCAACTGAGCGATCGTGGCACCCTCGTAGCCATGGCGCCAAAACACTTCCATCGCCTGGTCCAACGCCGTTTCGGCGTCGAATTCGCGGGGGCGTCCCATGCCCATGTGGCTGTTCTCCTCGAAATCGGCGTCGTCCCTGAGCCTAACGCCCGATCCTATCTCTTTGTTCTCGCTTTATTTTCTCTTCCACTTGCTAACTCTTGCGGTAAGCGGCTACAATTTTCTTAGCGGACGGTACATAAGTATCTTGCGCTGCGGTATCCAGCTCCACATCTGTAGTGAACACTACATATCTGGAGCGCGCAAATGCCCCCCTCCCAAAATACCTCTCGCCCTGGCAGTGTCCGCCGCCTTCTCGGCGGCGTCGCCATCATGGGCGCTCTCGTCGTAGCCGGCTCGATCGCGACCGGCCATTACTTTCGTGCCGCGCAGGCGACCGCGACCGCCGCGGCCGAGCAAGCCGTCCCCGTCACTGTCGCGCTGATCGAACCAAAGCAGACGGTGCTGTGGGACGATTTTTCCGGCCGGCTCGAGGCCATCCAACGCGTCGAGCTTCGCCCGCGCGTGGCCGGTGCGATCCTGTCGACCAACTTCACCGAAGGCGCGCTGGTGAAGGCAGGCGACGTCCTGTTCAAGATCGACCCAGCGCCCTACGCGGCCGAGGTCGACAAGGCCGCGGCCCAACTCGAAGCTGCGAAAGCGCGCGTCGTGTTCACGCAGAATGAGCTCGAGCGCGGCGCGCAACTGGTGGGCAACGCGGTGGTTACGCGGCGCGACTACGACCAGCGCGACAACGCCAACCGCGAGGCCATCGCCAACGTGAAGGCGGCCGAGGCGACGCTCCAGACCGCAAAACTCAATCTCGATTACACCGAGGTACGTGCGCCCGTGGACGGCCGCGTCGGCAAGATCGAAATCACCGTCGGCAATCTCGTCGCCGCCGGCACCGCCTCTCCGGTGCTGACCTCGCTGGTCTCAGTCAATCCGATCTATGCGTCATTCGATGCGGATGAAGAGCTGGTGGTGCGGGCGTTGAACTCGATTTCCGAGGACTCCGGCAAGCGCGGCAATCTCGACCAGATCCCGGTCGCGATGGCGACCTCCGGCGGTCTCTCGGCGAAGGGGCACATCCAGCTCATCGACAACCAGGTCAACGGCCAAAGCGGCACCATCCGTGTCCGCGCGGTGTTCGACAACGAGGACGGGCGTCTCATCCCCGGTCAGTTCGCCCGCGTGCGCATGGGCCAACCCAAGCAGCAATCGCTGGTCATGATCGACGAGCGCGCGATCGGCACCGATCAGAACAAGAAGTTCGTAATGGCCGTCGGCGACGATAGCCGCGCGGTCTACCGGTCGATCACGCTCGGCGGCTCGGTGGACGGGTTGCGTATCGTGACGGCGGGGCTGAAGACCGGCGACCGCATCATCGTCAACGGCCTCCAGCGCGTGCGCCCGGGTGCCCTGCTCAAGACGGAGATCGCGGCAATGGGCGCGCGCGGGCCGCAGCAGGCATCCAACCACAGCAATCAGGACGTCGTGCAGCGTTAGCGTCTCCGCCATGCCGGAGCGCGGGGGCAGCGCGAACCGGAATGTCGAAATCGTTGAACTACCTAGACATACTTCTGGATTCCGGGTTCGCGGCTTTGTCCGCGCCCCGGAATGACGGGAGAGTCATCTCTCGCGCAGGGGCAAGGCCATGAATCTCTCGAAATTCTTCATCGATCGTCCTATTTTCGCCGGCGTGCTGTCAGTCCTGATCTTTCTCGCGGGCCTGATCTCGCTGTTCGCAATGCCGATCTCGGAATATCCCGACGTCGTGCCGCCCTCGGTGGTGGTGCGCGCGACCTATCCCGGCGCCAATCCGAAGGTGATCGCGGAAACGGTGGCGACGCCGATCGAGGAGCAGATCAACGGCGTCGAGAACATGCTCTACATGTCGAGCCAGGCGACCACCGACGGCGCGATGACGCTGACGGTGACGTTCCGGCTCGGCACCGATCCTGACAAGGCGACGCAGCTGGTGCAGAACCGCGTGCAGCAGGCCGAGCCGCGCCTGCCCGCCGTGGTGCGGCAGCTCGGCATCATCACCAAGAAGTCCTCGCCCGACCTCACCATGGTCGTGCATCTGCTGTCGCCGAACAATCGCTACGACATGACGTATTTGCGCAACTACGCCGTGCTCAACGTCAAGGACCGGCTGGCGCGGATCGACGGCGTCGGCGACGTTCAACTCTATGGCGCCGGCGACTATTCGATGCGGGTGTGGGTCGATCCGCAGAAGGCAGCCGAGCACGGCCTCACCGCAAGCGACATCGTCAAGTCGATCCAGGCGCAGAACGTCGAGGCCGCCGCCGGCGTGGTCGGCTCCTCGCCGAACGTCAAGGGCATCGACCTGCAACTGTCCGTCAACGCCGAGGGACGGCTTGCGAACGAGGAGCAGTTCGGCGACATCGTAGTCAAGACCGGCACGCGTGGCGAGGTGGTGCGGCTGCGCGACGTCGCACGCATCGAGCTCGGCGCATCGCAATACGGCCTGCGTTCGCTGCTCGACAACAAGCAGGCGGTTGCGATCCCGATCTTCCAGGCGCCCGGCTCCAACGCGCTCGAGATTTCCGACCACGTTCGCGCCACCATGGCCGAGATCAAGAAGAACATGCCGGAAGGCGTGTCCTACCAGATCGTCTACGACCCGACCCAATTCGTCCGCTCGTCGATCGAGGCCGTGATCCACACGCTGCTGGAGGCGATCGCGCTGGTGGTGCTGGTGGTGATCCTGTTCCTCCAGACCTGGCGCGCCTCGATCATTCCGCTGCTGGCGGTGCCCGTGTCGATCGTCGGCACCTTCGCGGTGATGCACGTCTTCGGCTTCTCCATCAACGCGCTCAGCCTGTTCGGCCTGGTGCTTGCGATCGGCATCGTGGTCGACGACGCCATCGTGGTGGTCGAGAACGTCGAGCGCAACATCGAGGGCGGGCTATCGCCGCGCGATGCGACCTACCAGGCGATGCGCGAGGTGTCGGGGCCGATCATCGCGATCGCCATGGTTCTGATCGCCGTGTTCGTGCCGCTCGCCTTCATCTCCGGCCTCACCGGGCAATTCTACAAGCAGTTCGCGCTGACGATCGCGATTTCGACCGTGATCTCGGCCGTCAACTCGCTGACGCTGTCGCCGGCGTTGTCGGCCCTGCTGCTCAAGGGACACAACGAGCCGAAAGACCGGCTGACCATCATCATGGAAAAGGGCCTCGGCTGGTTCTTCCGCGGCTTCAACAAGGTGTTCACACGCTCGTCGGAGAATTACAGCGGCACCGTCACCAAGGTGATCTCGGGCAAGGCGGCCGTCATGGGCCTCTATGTGCTCCTGGTCGGCCTCACCGCCTTCCTGTTCCAGCAGGTCCCGAGCGGCTTCGTGCCGGGTCAGGACAAGCAGTATCTGGTAGGGTTCTCACGACTGCCTGATGGCGCAACGCTGGACCGCACCGAAGACGTCATCCGCAAGATGAGCGACATCGCGCTGACCCAGCCCGGTGTCGAGAGCTCGGTTGCATTCCCGGGCCTGTCGATCTCGGGCTTCACCAACTCCTCCAACGCCGGCATCGTGTTCTCAACGCTGAAGCCGTTCGACGAGCGCAAGGGCCCCGCGCTGAGCGGCAATGCAATCGCGGCCGACCTCAACAAGAAATACGCGGGGATTCAGGAGGCCTTCATCGCCATGTTCCCGCCGCCGCCGGTCAACGGTCTCGGCACCATCGGCGGCTTCAAGCTGCAGATCGAGGATCGCGCCGGCCTCGGCTATGAGGCGCTGAACCAGGCGACGAATGCGTTCATGGCGGCGATGCAGAAGGCACCGGAGATCGCGGGCGTGTTCTCGAGCTTCCAGGTCAACGTGCCCCAGCTCTTTGCCGACATCGACCGCACCAAGGCGCTCCAGCTCGGCGTCCCCGTGACGGAGGTGTTCAACACGCTCCAGATCTATCTCGGTTCCTACTACGTCAACGACTTCAACAAGTTTGGTCGCACCTATTCCGTTTACGTGCAGGCCGACGCGCCGTTCCGCGCGCGTGCCGACGACATCAGGCAGTTGAAGGTGCGCTCGTCCTCCGGCGACATGGTGCCGCTGTCGGCGTTGCTCACGATCCGCCAGAGCGCGGGCCCCGAGCGCGCGATCCGCTACAACGGCTTCCTGTCCTCCGACATCAACGCGGCGGCTGCGCCCGGCTTTTCCTCCGGCCAGGCACAGGAGGTAGCGACGCGGATTGCGGCGGAGACATTGCCGCCCGGCTTCGCCTTCGAATGGACCGACCTGACCTATCAGGAGTTCATCGCCGGCAATTCCGGCCTCTGGGTGTTCCCGCTGGCGATCCTGCTGGTGTTCCTGGTGCTGGCCGCACTCTATGAAAGCCTGACCTTGCCGCTCTCGATCCTCATGATCGTGCCGATGGGCCTGTTGGCTGCGATGTTCGGCGTCTGGATCTCCAAGGGCGACAACAACGTCTTCACCCAGATCGGCTTGATCGTGCTGGTGGGACTCTCGGCCAAGAACGCGATCCTGATCGTGGAATTCGCGCGCGAGCTCGAGTTCGCAGGCCGCACGCCGATCCGGGCGGCGATCGAGGCGAGCCGGCTGCGGTTGCGCCCGATCCTGATGACGTCGATGGCATTCATCATGGGCGTCTTGCCGCTGGTGTTGTCCACCGGCGCAGGCTCGGAGATGCGGCGCGCCATGGGCGTCGCCGTGTTCTCCGGCATGATCGGCGTCACCGTGTTCGGCCTGTTCCTGACGCCGGTGTTTTATGTGCTGCTGCGGACCGTCACCGGCATGAAGCCGCTGACGCATCACGGCAGCGATACCAGCGCAGCGCCGGTGCAACCCGTCGGGCACTAGATCAGGGAAATCCCCGACAGCAACAACAGAACGAGCACGGTCTTGCGAAAGACCGTCTCGTTGACCCTGTGGAAGGCGATCACGCCGAGCGCGGAGCCTGCGAACAGCGCCGGCAGGCTGACCGCGAGATCGACGAAGACTTTTGACGACAGGTCCTGATGTCCGACCAGCAGCGCGATCGCGAACAGCTGCATCGCGGCGATGAACGGCTGCACCAGGCCGCGCTGCTCGCTCTTGGGCATGCCGCGCATGTCGCACCAGATCGTCGGGATCGCGCCGGGCATCGCGGTCAGCCCGCCGACCAGCCCTCCCCCGAACCCGATCAAGGCAACCCAATGCCGCCCGACCGCCTCGCCGGCCGTCACCAACGTTGGCCGCAGCAACATGTAGGCGGCATAGAGTGCAACGATGATGCCGAAGCCGCGCCGGAGCAGATGCGTATCGGTGCTCTGGAGCAGCGATACCGCGATGGGAACTCCGATCAAGCCACCGACGATCAGCAGCAGGCTGCCTTCCCAGCGGATATTGCGTCGAAGCGCCCACAGATTGGTGGCCTGCACGCCAATGCTGCACGCCATCATCAACGGCACGGCTTCGAGCGGCTGAAACACCCGGAGCAAGATGGCGCCCGCGACCGCCGAGAAGGCAAATCCCGAGAGCCCGGAGACGAAGGCACCGGCGAACACGGCAACGCTGAGCAGCATCAGAGTCGTGACATCAGGCACAATCCGCCCTCCGGTCAATCGTAGGTAATTTGCGAGACAGGGACCTCGGCGCTCTCCGTGCAAGCGGCCGGCTCGAGTGGAGCCGACGGATGCATCGCGTAAGCGTGAGATCGCTCCACCATCGCGAGGCCGACCAGTTGGAGCGTGACGAGCGCCGCGGTCAGCGCGATCGCGACGAAGTTGACGTTACGCACGTTCGAATTTGGGGTGTTCGGCGGCGCGCTCGCACCCATCAGATCCGTGGGCATTTTCTGCAATATCCTCTTCGTTGCTGACCGGAATGATTTCATTCAAACGCAATGTTTCGTGCGGCTGCTCCAGCAGATGGCGATAGCGTTGCAACACGCGCTGCGCGTCGATTTCCCGCTGCGCGCGGAGTACCGCGCCTATGCGGGCGACGATATCGCGGAACCTGCCTGTCAGAACTGGTGACGCCGTTCGCATGACAATCTCCTCTCAACCTGCTCGAGAGGTTGACGGGATCCACTTCCGTCTGCAGTGAATTGCTTCACACAAATGCCCGATACGTCGAACAACAGACCGTGTGATGTTCAGTAGAATAGAGCGCGGAAAATCGCGTCATTCGATCGAACGACGCGCGATAACTTTCTAATGATATTTCTGATTGAACCTATTGCGAGCTGCAGCGACTCGCCTGCGTTTTTGAACGCGTCTCAGTGCACGAGCGGATTGGAGAATCCAGCTGCCAGCTTGACGAGATCGGCTTGACGAGAAACGCCGGTCTTGGCGAACACCCGATGCAGATGCGTCTTCACCGTCGTCTCCGCGATGCCGAGCGCAACCGCGGTCTCCGGCACGCCGCCGACATCGACGATCGACTGTAAGACCCTCAGTTCCGCAGGCGTGAGTTCGAAGGTGCGATCAATGAGACCGGCACACGAGCGGCCGTCGAGTTCCGCTTTCCAGATGAACAAGGCTCCTACGGCCGAACTGCGCTCGGCCGTCCCCTCGCGCAGCAATGATGGCAGCGCGATGATTTGCGCGACGTAGTAGGAACCGTCACGCGACGTCAGCGGAATTTTCCGACCCGAAGATGCCGCCAACGCAACTTCGCTAGTGTCGCGGAAAATAACGCGCAACGCCGAATTTACAGTGGAAGAGCTTGCCACCAACCGGCCCGAGACAGACCGCAGGACGTCATCGACGGCCAGGATTGTCTCCGCGGCCGGATTGCTGTGGACGATATGACAGGCCGAATCGAGCAGGATGACACCCGCATTCAACTGGTCCACGACGTCGGCGAGCGCGATCGCGCGCTGCTGCTTCCGTTCGATCGCCCGGTTGATCAGCAACGCCCGGCTCGCATGCGGAACCAGGAACTGCATCCGCGCCCGTTGCTCGGCGTCGAGCATCCCCCTGCCCGGAATCACCGTCATCAGAATCGGACAGGGCGACTTCGACTGCTCCAGCACCACATTGGCGACGTCGACGCAGCCCTGGGGGCGCAGCCATTCCTGGTAGAAGCGGCCGCGGCGATATTCGTCGAAATCCACGAGATCGGGAATGTTGCGCACCTCGCCATAGCGCGGAAGCCGAGCAAGTGGGTCATACCGGGAGTAGGTCTCCGCATAGAGCTGAATGTAGTGCGGATCGACCCCGCAGTAATAATGCGTCGCGCCCGATTTGCTGACCGGGTCCTTCGAAATCAGACCACAGGCCTGGCTGCCGATGAAGGCATTGAGTTTGACAACGACCTCGCTCCACAACTCCGGGTGGAGACCCGCGTCATAGATGGTCTCGATCAACTCGGACGGCTTTGGAGGTCGGGGCATTGGAAGAGCCAATACTGACACATGGAGATGGCGACATGTTCTTCATGCCTGGCGGCTTCCGTGAGTCTTTCGCGGGAGCGAAAGGTTCAATCGTGATGGCAAAATCAACGGTCTAGTTGACGAGCGGATTGGAGAATCCTGCAGCAAGCTTGACAAGATCAGCCTGACGCGAAACGCCCGTCTTGGCGAACACGCGATGCAGATGCGTCTTCGCCGTCGTTTCCGCGATACCGAGCGCGACCGCCGTCTCCGGAACGCCGCCAACCTCGACGATCGACAGGAACACGCGCAGCTCGGCCGGTGTAAGGTCGAATGTCCGCGCGATCAATTCGCCGTAGGACTGTCCGCCGGGCGATACCTTGCGCAGCAGCAGCGCACCGACGGCATCGATCACCCGCTCGCTGCGGTCCCGCAGGACGGACGACAGCGGCAGGATGTGCGCGACGTAGCGCTCGCCGGAAGGCGAAAGCAGCGAAAACGCATGCCCCTGTATGGCAAGCAGGGTAATTTCATTGCGGGTCGCGAACGCTTCCCGCAGCGTCTGATTGGCCTCCGCACTGCTGGTCACCAATTGCCCGGCAACGGACCGAACCAGATCGTCGGCCGCAAGCAAATCGTGCCCCGCAGAATTCGCGTGCACCACCCGGCAGAAACCATCGAGCAGGAAGATGCCACAGGCAAGATTGTCCAGGACCTCCGCCAACGCCGTCGCCAGCGACAGTTGCGAGGTCATGGCGCGGTTGATCAGCAACGCGCGGCTGGCGTGCGGGACGACCAGCGAGAGGCGGTGCTTCATCACGGGATCCACCATCCGGCGGCCCGACAGCACCGTCATCATCACCGGGCAGTTCGGATTCGAATTCTCGAGCACGACGTTGGCCGCATCGCTGCAACCCTGCGGCCGCATCCATTCCTGGTAAAAGCGTCCTCGCCGATATTCATCGAAATTGACGAGATCGGGGATGCTGACGATCTGGCCATGCGGCGGCAGGACCGTCAGCGGATCGAACTTCGAATGCGTCTCGGAATAGAGCCGGATGTAGTGCGGGTCCGCCCCGCAATAATAGTGCGTCACGCCGAATTTGCTGATCGAGTCCTTGGAAAACAGCCCGCAGGCCTGGCCGCCGACGAAGTCGCGGATGCCGGTGACGACGTTATTCCACAGCGAGGGATCGAGCCCGGCATCGTAGATGGCCTCGACCAATTCGGGCAGTTTCCGTGGTCCGTGCATGGCTATAAATGGCCTGGGTGATCGACATCACCAAGCATACCACAACCTCAGCATGCGGCATCCTCCGATCGGATGAGGCGCCGGCCGGGCGGATGGAGCCCGGGCCGGAACGAACGGATATCCGTTTCGGGCGCTACTGATGCGGAGTTGCGATACCGCACCGGGACGCTCACGCCTCGTCCCAGCCGACCTTCTCCACATTCTCCGACCAGACCGCGGCGCGATAGATCTCGCGCCCGTCGGTGTCTCTAACCCGGATGCAGGCATCGCGGCCGCGCAAATCGTCGCGCCAGACGAACAGGTGGCTTGCCATCTCGTTGGCCACCACGAATGTCGCTTCGGGGCATTCGAACACCATGCCACCCGGATCGATCTTCACGATATTGCCGAGCATAAGATCAAAGAAAAAACGGCGCATGCAACACAACACTCCAGCTGCGGGCGGCGCACGCCCGTGCCGTCTCCAATAGGCATTTGACCTGACATTCAATCGCGCGCGGTCACGACATCTCGCGGCTCCTGACGTCACTGGGCGTGGCGCCATAAGTCCGCCGGAAGCAGCGGTTGAAATAGGAGAGATCGCCGAAACCGACATCGTAGGCGATCGAGCTGACCGTCCGCTCGGCGTATCCGGGTTCGCGCAACATGCGATGCGCACGCTTGACGCGTTGTTCGATCAGGAAGGACGAGAACGTCTTGCCGTCGGCCTCGAACAGACGCTGGAGATAACGCGGCGTCACGCCGAGTTCCTGGGCAACCGTGGCAACGGAGAGATCCTGCCGCCAGCAATTGTTGGCGATGGAGACTTTGGCCTTCTGCAGCCGTGCCGCCTTGACGCCGCGCCGCCCGGCCAGCTCCCGCGGCTCGTTGGTAGCACCGAGGACGATTGCCAGAAGATCGTGCAGATGCCCGACCCCGAGCTTGCGCAAATTGGGCATCGCGAACGCATTCTCCCGCACCAGCGTCACTGCGTAATCGACCAGCAACCGAAGTCCCGTCGAGCTCTCCGGCATCACCCGCATCACGGCGTCATCGACATCCACGATCATCGGCGCCAGCACGCGTCTCGGCACACGGAGCGAGAAACAGCTACCCAAGGACAATCGCTCGAACGTCGTTACGTCCTCCGCGCTGGTCAGGACGGCCTCTCCCGCACGAAGGCTCAGATCGTGTCCCCGCTCGGATATCCCAAGCACGCCAGATCGATTCACGATCAGGGCCAGACTGTCGTCGCCGTCGGCAACCAGGTGCTTGGTACGAATGACCCGCGCTCCGCACAATCCTCCCATCAGCAATTGGGCTTCCGGCAAGACGTGGGAGGTGAAGCTCGCCGCGAACGGCTTTCCTTCCCTCACCTCGACCTCCGCCTTCAACACCCCGCGGCAGTAGAAATCGCGAAGCAGCGGGATACGCTCGTTTTCGGGAATTTCGTTCGTTGAAACATTGATAACGGAAAAATCAAATTGGCTCACTGCAATCCTCCAACCGACGAGCAGGTCCGGCCGTGCGCTGTCGTTTCCTCACACTCGCGTTTGACGCCGTCGTGGCATCTCTTCGCGGCGCTTGCTGCTCTTCACTTTTCTGGATCGCGATATACGAAAGTATCAAATGACTCGCGTCCTGCATTCGGAGGACACGGGAGCTAGGCTCATCACAATGGATTGAGATTGCGGCACATAACGGCGAACCATGTGAAATGGATCACACGGCCTCGCCACTGCCGTTCGTTCGACGCGCGAATGGAACGGCAAAACCGGTGGCGATCTTGACCAGGTCGGCCTGCCTGCCGGCGCCGGTCTTCTCGAACAGGCGGCCGAGATGCGTCTTCACCGTCGTTTCGGCGATGCCGAGCTTCGCAGCGATGTCGGGAACGCCGCCAATCTCGATAATGGCCATCAATACGCGCAGTTCGGACGGTGTCAGCCTGAAGGCCGCAGCGATCGCATCGGCGGCGAGCCATGTCGCTGCCGAGGCCTTCTGCACGAAGAGCACCGTGGCTGCGGCATCTCGTGATGGAGTGCGATCGCGCTTCAGGGGAAAAGCGTGGAGCAGATAGTGCTGCCCATCAACCGACGTCGCAAGCTCGATCTGGCGGCGGGCAGCGGAACGAGTTTCGCTGCCTGAATCGATTTCGCACAGGCCGCGGAATATTTTGTCGGTCTGGGTGTTGCGGGCCACGATCCGGTCGCCGACCATTGCGAGCAGGCTGGCATCGGCGAACAGCCCGCGGCATGCTGCGTTGGCATGCACGACCCGGCCATCTGCGTCGAGCAGGCAGATCGCCGTGCTCAGCCCATCCAAGACATCGGCAAGGTCGTCCACGGTATGCGAGCGTGCCCTGATCTGCCGGCCCATGATCCTGGAGCGCTGGAGGTGCGGAGCAAGCAGCCGCATGCGCTCTCGCATCGGCTCGTCAACGACTCCGCGCGACCGGTGGCGCAACACCTGCAGGATCGTGGTGCGCGTCTCCGACTTCTCGAGGGCAACGGTTGCAAGGTCTATCGCTCCTTGCGGTTCCACCCACTCGCGATAGAAGCTTGTTGCCAGGAAATCCGCCTGAGACATGATGTCGGCGACGCCAATCGTCTGTTCCGCCGCGAACGTGAGATGACGATCGAGCAGAGGGTCGAGCTCCACATATCGGTCGCGATAAAGCTGGCGGAAGCGGGGTTCGCTGCCAAAATGCTCATGGATCTCGATCGAGAGCCTGGCTCTGTCCCTGGACAGGATGGTCACGGCACATCCGCCGACGAAATGCGAAACCTGTTCCAGCACCCCGTTGCGCAGCGCGGGATCGACCGCCGCGTCGTAGATCTCGCCGACGAGGGACGAGAATCGATTTGCGTGGAGGATTGTCATCGGCCGGACGACGCAATCCGCGTATGGCTCGCACGCGCGAGAGAGATCGCGATCCGGAGACTGGCGGAGGAGACGGGCCAGTCAATCGCCTCATTCCAAGCCGAGAAAACGTTGCAACGAAATGCTGGAATATCGAACATCGTCCTTGCGTAACGTCAACCGCAGGATGCGGCTTGGACGTTTTCGCCAAAGACTAGGATTAAAGCGAACAGCGCGCGGACTGTGTGCGATGAGTCACGCGTGCGATGCGTCAGGCGCCGTTCGTGCTGCAGAACCCTGTCGCCACCGATCCCGCCGGCCTCGCATCCGGCTCCGGCAATCTACTTACGATTCTCCTCGCAAAACTTCAGCGCTGCCAGCGCTTCACCGGCACGCGGCACCTGCATCTCGATGCTGTCGTCGTCATCGTCCTCGAAATCGAGCGAGAGACGCTTGGCCCTGGACAGCCGGTCCATCATGGACTGATCGTATTCGAAGATACCGCGAACGGTGGTCTTGTCCATGACCTCCCACTTCGCCTTCTTCATGATATCGGCGTCGTCGGTCCCGACGTCGGCCCGGAGGATCTCGCCGACCTTGTCCCACTCCCAGCCGTCATAGATCATGACGATGACGATAGCCTTCTCGGAATAAGTGATGACGATGACGTAGTCCCGGTTCTCGTCTTCCTTGTCCTTGTAGCCGCGGCTCGCATTGCAATGTGCGTCTTGCGTACGCTTTTCGATGGACCAGTCGCCGACCTTGGATTGTTGCGCCAGCACCGGTCTTGCGGTCAAAGCGACGGCGCTCAAGGCGCCGGCCAGCAGCCCGGCGGCGAGAAGAGATCGTTTCATGTCAGCCTCCAGCGTGTTCCCCGGACCGAGATGACCACCTCTGCCGGTGACCCGCAAGGGCTTCAGGGGGGTGCGTAGGGCGCCGACCCTGCCCTACTCCCGCCGCGGCACGATCGCGATCGGGGTGAAGGTGTAAACCTCCTCGCCGTTCTGATTGAACATCGTCCATTTCACCAATGCGACGCCCTGGGGCTTCGACTTCGACGGCGTCAGGCTCATGACCTCCCCGACCAGATGCAGACGGTCATCGGGCCGTACCGGGATGGTCCAGCGCAGCCCGTCGACGCCAGCGCCGATCAGCGGATGCGGGCCGAAGGGGCGGGTCTGGATCGCGAGGCTCATGGCAATCGCGGCGGTGTGCCATTCCGAGGCAGCGAGACCCCCGAACAGGGTCTGCTTGGCGGCTTCGTGGTCGAGATGCATCGGCTGCGGATCGAACTCGGACGCGAACCGCTTGATGTCGGCCGCGGTGACGTGAACTTCGGGGGATTTGAACTGCATTCCAATGGTGAGATCGTCGAACCACTCGACTTGCGCCATGATTTCGCCTCGCCATGTGATGCGCCGCCTCGCGGCTAATGGGATTGAGCAAGAGCGGGATGTAGCGGCTCCGCAGCGCACAAACCAGCCCGGGGTTCCCCAAGAAACCCGTTTCCAGATGCGACGAAACACGCCTGAAACAGATGGTCGGTTATCTGGTTGTCAAAATCATACAGGGACGGCCACCATGCAATTCTTCCTCGACCTGATCTGGGATTATTCCTGCTGTCAGCACCTCGTCGCCCTGCCGCCGCAGGAGGGTGAGCTATGATCGAGCTAATCTCGGCCTTCCTCGCGCTTTGCAGCGTCGGCGTTTTTGCAGCGCACGCGGTGGATGCCTATCGCACCACACATTACTGATAGCCTTGCACTGATAGCCTTGCTCTAGGCTGATAGCCTTGCCCTAGAACGGCCGCCGGTAGAAGTGCTCCGAATGTGTTGCCGGCGGAAACCTGTTGGCGAGCGCGAGAGCTCCCCTCTCGTCGGTTTCGAGCGCGATCTTCTGTGCGAGCATGACGTCGCCGGGGACGAGAAAGCCTGACGGGACGAAGCACCACCCCATCGTCGCATTTCCGGCCGCATCGATCTCATGGACATTGGCGGCGGTGCCATAATGGATGCGATAGGTCTTGCCGGTATCGCAGCCGACGACATCGAAATGCCGGTACTGCTCAAATTGGACGCGCTGCGCCGGCGACAGCCATTCGGCCAGGAGCCGGCGGCCGCGGGCATCCGGCGTGTTCTCGCCGAAGAAGCGCCGATAGAGTTCGCGTAGCGCATGCAGACGCGCACGCGCCGGCGCGCGGAGCCAGACCGCCGCGATCATGAGCAGCTCAGATCAACCGCCGACTAGGCGGGGATAGAACAGCGTTTCCTGCGCGGTCGGGTCGAACGATCGGATCCGGGTGACCTCGCCAGGTCCGGTTCGCAGCGCGGCGGTGAAGCCCGCTCCGGTCAGCTCCCGAAAGCGCCGTTCGGCCCGCGCCAGCGCTTCGGCATTGCCAGGATCAAACTCGTGGCGCGTGTCGCCAGTCTGGTCCATCACGATCTGGGTTGCCATGTTGAGTCTCCTCATGCCCAGCCCTGTTCGATCAAAGCAAACCTCGTGCCGTCGGTTCCTGATGGCAACAACTTTCTCTTGTCGGCGCATCACGCCTTGCTGAGCAGGAGCGTGTTCAAGCGAAGTGGATGCCGGTTCGCACAAAGAAAACGCGCCAAGAACAAGAAGCTAGAACCCCCTTCGAAAACGGGGCTCCGGTCAGCGCGAGGC
This sequence comes from Bradyrhizobium sp. 76, assembly GCF_023073025.1. Classification (NCBI taxonomy): domain Bacteria; kingdom Pseudomonadati; phylum Pseudomonadota; class Alphaproteobacteria; order Hyphomicrobiales; family Nitrobacteraceae; genus Bradyrhizobium; species Bradyrhizobium sp. 76. The sequence goes on along the minus strand of NZ_JADPIS010000149.1, from coordinate 486,639 downwards.
GGCCGTTCCTCCGCCCTCGTCGATCTGCCGTCCCATCAGGGCGATCGCCTTCTGATAAACGCCGGCGGCATTCCAGGCTTCGATGGCGACGAAATTCGGTTCACCCGGCTGGTAACCGGCTCCTGCACGCCAGCCATGGGCCTTGAGGAAATTCGCCGTCGAGTTCAGCGCATTGGCGGCAACCTCGAGATTGCCGGTGCCATAGGCCAGGATGTTCTTGGGCATGAACTGGGTCTGGCCGACTTCGCCGTGCATCGAGCCGCGGGTTGCCCCCGACAGCGTGCCGCGATCGATCAGCTTCAGCGCCGCATAGAGCTGCTCGGTGAAGAATTCGGGACGGCGGCAGTCATAGGCGAGCGTCGCGATCGAGGAGAGCATGTTCTGGTTCCCGCGCTGGCTGCCGAATCCGGTTTCCATGCCCCAGATCGCAATCAACGGGCCCGGCGGAACGCCATAGCGCTGCTGGATCGAGGCGAACAAGGCAGCCTGCGACTGCTTGAGCTGGCGGCCCTTGGCCACAATGGTTGTGGCGCCGCGCTTGGCGAGGAACTGGTCGAGCGTTAGCGAGAAGCTGCGCTGGCCACGGTCGGCCGCGATGGTGGCACTGGCGTAATTGGTCTGCACCAGGGCCGCGAGCGCGGTCTGGCCAACGCCCTTGCCCTGCGCCTCCGCGCTGAACTCGCGCTTCCAGGCCTCGAAGCCGGCCGACGAGCTGCCGCATTGCGCGGCGTGGGCGGCGGGCGCCAGGCAGCTGAGCAGCGTCATCGCCCCAAAAACCGCCGCAGCTACAGTTCTGCCCCTGATCATGTCCGATGTCCTCTCTCTGGCGCAATCCGATGCCCGAGCTTACCCGGACGAAGGCGCCGACTCCATGGCATGATCATACGACAGTTCCAGTCCAACCAAATTGCCCTCCTTGCGCCACTTGTCGAGCAGCCGCAGGAATGCCACCGGCCCACGCCAATACTGGCTGTTTCTCGCCGCGATCGGATCGAACACGCCTTCATTGTTGTAGTAGCCGGGCGTGCATTCGGCGAGATAGGTCTGGCGGCCGAGCGCGGCTTTGACCACCTCCTCGACCCAGGCGTTTTCGGCCGCCAGCGTCGGCTCGAGGGTTCGCGCCTTGCGCTTGCGCGCTTCGGCGATCACGTAGGCAATGTGCTGCGACTGCTCGTCGATGATGTGCGGGAAGTTGGCGCTCTGGCCGGCCTGCACCATGACGATCAGGAAGCAGTTCGGAAAGCCGCGGCTGTAGAAGCCATGCATCGTCTTGACGCCGTCGCGCCAGCGCTCGGACAGGCTGACGCCGTCACGGCCGTAGACCTCAAAGCCCATGCGACGGGCGTAATCGGTACCGACTTCGAAACCGCTGGCATAGATCAGGCAGTCAAGTTCGTAGGCGTGGCCGTCGACCACGACGGCATTCTCGGTGATGCGATCGACGCCCTGTCCCCTGGTGTCGACGAGATGCACGTTGGGGCGATTAAAGGTGTCGAGATATTCGTCGTGGAAACACGGCCGTTTGCAGAAGGCCTTGTACCAGGGCTTTAACGCCGAAGCCGTCGCCTCGTCCTTGACGATCGCATCGACGCGCGCTCGGATCTCCTCCATCTTGCGATAATCGGCCTGCTCGATGACCTTGAGCGCCTCCTCGATCGAGGTCACCGGCTGGGACTGGCGGCGCGGTGCCAGCAGTATCTCGCCGAGCAGGCCGGTCCAGCCGTCCTGCACCAGATCCTGTTCGAATGGTTCGCCCGAGATCACGGCGGTGAAATTGTCCATGCGTTCGCGCTGCCAGCCGGACCTGAGCCGCTGCGCCCAGCTCTGATCCGTCGGGCGGTCGTCCCGCACGCCGATCGCCGACGGCGTACGTTGGAAAACGTAGAGCTCCTTGGCCGAGCGGCCGAGATGCGGCACGCATTGCACGGCGGTGGCGCCGGTGCCGATGATCCCGACGCGTTTGTCGCCAAGACCACTAAGATCACCTTCGGCCGTGCCCCCGGTGTAGGCGTAATCCCAGCGGCTGGTGTGGAAGCTGTGTCCCTTGAAGCTTTCGATACCGGGAATGCCGGGCAGCTTCGGACGGCTCAGCGGGCCTCCAGCAAGGATGACGAAGCGCGCGCGGATGCAATCACCGCGATCGGTCTCGACCAGCCAAATTGCCTCCTGCTCTTGCCATTCCATGCGCGTGATGACGGTCTGAAACAGCGCGCGCTCATAGAGATCGAAGTGACGGCCGATGCGGCGCGAATGCTCGTAGATCTCGGGTGCTCGTGCATATTTGCGCACGGGCATGTAGCCGGTCTCTTCCAGCAACGGCAGGTAGATGTAGCTCTCGGTATCGCAGGCCGCGCCAGGGTAGCGATTCCAGTACCAGGTGCCACCGAAATCGGCGGCCTTTTCCACGACGCGGAAATCATCGATGCCGGCTTCGCGCAGTCGTGCGCCGCACAGAAGGCCGCCGAAGCCGCCGCCGACGATGAGCACCTCGGTCTGTTCGCTGACAGCCTCACGCGCGAATCCGGAATTGGCCCAGGGATCGTCGAGATAGCGCCCGAACTCGCCGGTCACCTCGACATATTGCGCCTTGCCCTCGGTGCGCAGGCGCCGATCGCGCTCGTCGCGATAGCGCGCACGGAGTGCGTCAATGTCGAGTGTAGATTCGCGGGCTGCGCCGGTCTTGTGTCTTTGCGCTGACATCCGTTTCCTCCCCGGCGGATACTGCTTCGCCGGCAGCTCGCATCACTTAGCCCTGAAAAAGTGACGCATGCAATCACGTCCCTCGCTTTTTGGCGTGAACGTCGCCTGGCGTTCCGCTAACCTCAAACGCACATCACAAGCGTACGTCATGCAACGACATGGCGGTCCGGAGGAGACGATGCAGGGATTTATGATGGACATGCCGCTCCTGATCAGCGGCCTGATCCAGTATGCCGCCGATTATCACGGCGAGGCCGAGGTCGTCGCCCGCGAGATCGAAGGCGACATCCATCGCTACACCTATGCCGACGCCCATCCGCGCATCAAGCGCATGGCGTTGGCGCTCAAGAGGCTCGGCATGATGCCCGGTGACCGCGTCGGCACGCTGGCCTGGAATACACACCGGCATTTCGAGATGTTCTACGCCGCGCCGGGCATGGGCTATGTGCTGCACACCATCAACCCGCGGCTGTTCCCCGAGCAGCTCGTCTACATCGTCAATCACGCCGACGACCGGCTGCTGTTCATCGACCGTGCCACGCTGCCGATCGTGGAGGCGATCGCGCCGCAGCTCACATCGATCGAAGCCTATGTCGTGATGTGCTCGCGCGAGCGGATGCCGCAGACCAAGCTTGCCAACGTGCATTGCTACGAGGAGCTGCTGGAGAACGAGAACGACGCCGGCTTCGCCTGGCCGGAGTTCGACGAAAAATCGGCATCCACCATCTGCTACACCTCCGGCACGACGGGCAATCCGAAGGGCGTGATCTATTCGCACCGCGCCGCGATCCTGCAGACCATGGTCTCCTGCAATTTCGACTTCCTGCCCGGACACCTGGAAGGCGTGCGCGAGGTGATGATGCCGATGGCGCCGCTGTTCCACGGCAACGGCTGGAACATGCCGTTCACCGCGCCCTATACCGGCTCGAAGCTGGTGCTGCCCGGCCGCAATTACGAGCCCGACAAGCTCTACGAGCTGCTCGAAGGCGAGAAGGTGACGCTGTCCGCGGGCGTGCCGAGCTTCTGGCTGATCCTGCTCGACTGGCTCGGACGCACCGGCAACAGGTTTTCGACGCTTCGTGCAACATTGTCGTCAGGCTCGGCGCCGCCGCGCGCGATGGTCGAGAAGCTCAAGCGCGAGTATGCTATTGACTACGTCCAGGCCTGGGGCATGACCGAGGCGCTCGGCTGCTCGATGCCTGGCCTGCGGCCGGGCTCCGAGCATCTCGACGACAAGGAGAAGTTCGACCGCCGCCAGGTGTCCGGCCGCGCCTGTTTCGGCACCGCCTTGCGGATCGTCGACGACGGCGGCAACGAGCTGCCGCGCGACGGCAAGAGCGTCGGCCATCTGCGCGCGCGGGGACCGTGGGTTGCGTCCGGCTACATGAAACTCGAAGAAGGCCTGGACCGCGACGGCTGGCTGATCACCGGCGACATGGCCGTGATCGACCCCCAGGGCCACGTCACGCTGACCGACCGCTCCAAGGACGTCATCAAGTCCGGCGGCGAATGGATCTCCTCGATCCAGCTCGAGGACGTCGCCTTGTCTCACCCCGATGTGCTGCAAGCCGCCGTGGTCGCGATCAATCATGAGAAATGGCAGGAGCGACCTCTGCTCCTCGTCGTCCGCAAGAAGGGCGCGACCGTCGACGGCAAGACGCTGCTCGAGCACATGCGCCCGAAGATCGCGAGCTGGTGGATGCCCGACGCCGTCGAGTTCATGGACGAGTTCCCGATGACCGGCACCGGCAAGGTGCTCAAATCAGCGTTGCGCGAGAAATTCAAAGGGTATCGCGTCGCCTGAGCCGATTGCGCCCGGCCTGTCCATCGATCAAGGAGACAAAGATGCTCTACCCGATGTCGCCTAAAGTCGTCGAGCTCAAGCGCAAGCTCGAAAGTTTCATGGACAGGCACATCTATCCGAACGAGGAACGCTTTTATCGCGAGGCGGAGGAGCTGGGTCCCTGGAAAGTCTATCCGGTCGTCGAGGAGCTGAAGCCGCTGGCGCGCGCCGAAGGCCTCTGGAATCTGTTCCTGCCGGACTCCGGCCACGGTGCAGGCCTGACCAATCTTGAGTATGCCCCGCTCTGCGAGGTCATGGGCCGCTCGCATCTCGCACCCGAAGTCTTCAACTGTTCGGCGCCCGACACCGGCAACATGGAGGTGTTGGAGCGCTATGGCACGGAGAAGGACAAGGAGCGCTGGCTGAAGCCGCTGCTCGCGGGCGAAATCCGCTCCTGCTTCGCCATGACCGAGCCTGCCGTCGCCTCGTCCGATGCGACCAACATCGAAAGCTCGATCGTTCCCGAGGGCGACCATTACGTCATCAACGGCCGCAAATGGTACACCACCAACGCGACCGACCCGCGCTGCAAGATCTGCATCTTCATGGGCAAGACCGATCCCGACAATGCGGACCGCCACAAGCAGCAATCCATGATCCTGGTGCCGATGGACACAGCAGGCGTCGAAGTCAAGCGTGCCCTGCCCGTGTTCGGCTTCTACGGTGTGCCCGACCGTGCCTCCGAGGTCGTCTTCACCGATGTGCGCGTGCCCAAGGAGAACATGCTGCTCGGCGAGGGTCGCGGCTTCGAGATCGCGCAGGGACGCCTCGGCCCGGGGCGTATCCACCACTGCATGCGGCTGATCGGGCTCTCCGAACGCACGCTGGAGAAGATGTGCCGGAGGGTGCGCAGCCGCGTCGCCTTCGGCAAGCCGGTCTCCGAGCAGACGGTGACGCAGGAACGCATCGCAGAAGCCCGCATCATGATCGAGCAGGCCCGGCTGCTGACGCTCAACGCCGCCTACGCGATGGACATCGTCGGCAACAAGGTGGCGAAAGCCGAGATTGCGATGATCAAGGTCGCCGTGCCCAACATGGCCTGCCAGATCATCGACTGGGCGATCCAGGCCCACGGCGGCGGCGGCACGTCCAACGATTTCGGATTGACCCAGGCCTACGCGACCGCGCGTTTGCTACGTCTCGCCGACGGCCCGGACGAGGTCCACAGGAACCAGATCGCGCGGTTCGAGCTGAAGAAATATTCGAACGCTTGAATCGGGCGATGGCAATCGCATCTACTTCAACACCTCGACCGTCGCCGAGCGTCCCGCGACCAGCGACATATTCTCAGGCACCGGATCCAGCGCGATGCGCACCGGCACGCGCTGAGCGAGGCGTACCCAGCTGAAGGTCGGGTTGACGTTGGCGAGCAGGCTCGCGCCCTCGGCTCGGTCGCGGTCCTCGATGCCGGCAGCGATGCTCTCGACATGGCCTAAAAGCGTGACCTTCTCGCCCATCAGGCGGACTTGGACTTTGTCACCGATTCGGATCCGCGCGAGTTTCGTCTCTTCGAAATAGCCTTCGACATGCAGCGTGTCGATGTCGACGAGTGCCATCACGCCCTTCCCGGCCGTCACGTAAGCGCCGGGACGCAGATCCATGTTGGTGATCACGCCGTTCACAGAGGCATGCACCTCGCTGCGATCGAGATTGAGCTGGGCGACCGCGCGGTCGGCAACGGCCTGGTCAAAGGCAGCCCTGGCCTGGAGCTGGGTGGCCAGAACCTGCTCCTGCTTCTGCTGTGACACCGCATCCGTCGTCAGCGCGCTGTAGCGCTTCAAATCGGCATTGGCCTGATCGAGCGTGGCCTGATGACCGGCCACCGACGCATCGGCTTGCCGCAGCGCCAGCGCAAAACGCTCGCGATCGATCTTGAACAGGACGTCACCGCGATGGACCTTCTGATTGTCCTTCACCAGCACTTCGGTCACGAAGCCCGACACATCGGGCGCGACCTGCACCACGTCGGCACGCACGCGGCCGTCGCGCGTCCAGGGCTGCTCCATGTAATAGACCCAGAGTTCGCGGCCGACAGCGAGCGCCGCGACGACGACGATCGCAGTCAGCAGGAGGCGACCGAGCCAGGCGAAATTCCCCTTCATGCGAGATACTCCGAGAGATAGACGACGACGCCGAGAAGGCAGACGAAGATCGCGAAATCGAACAGCGCGCGGTGCCAGACCAGCCGATAGAGATCGAAGCGCTGCATGAAGCGGCGCAGCAGAGCACTCAGGGCAAAGGCGATGATGATCCACAACAGCAGCGCCGGCACGAGCACACCGTAGATATCGATCACGTATCTCATGCCGCAACACTCTCGCCTGCACGCGGCCGATAGGCCGGCGCATCCGGAAACAGGCCGCGCCTGATGCCGACGAGGCCCACCAGGGCGTCCTCGCGCGCCGTTTCGTTGGGATCCTTCACCGCCCGGGCCAGTGCCCGATCGACGCTCGTCAGAAGCTCGGCGGGCATCCCATCGCCCGCATATTTGCGGCAGGCGATAGCGAGCTGATCGAGCATGTCGTCGATGACGGCAATGGTGGACGCCGCAAGTCCATAGCGGGCACGGCGCAGATCGATCACGTTAATTCCGATACGGAGCTGGACCAGGCTGTCGGTATCGCGCCGGTCGCTCTCCGAGAGAAAGGCGATGCGCTGTACGAGCAATCCGAGCCGGTGCAGCATGAGGCCTGCGAATTCAGCGCGATCGCCCTTGCCGCGCCGCTCGGCGGCAACAGCCAGCGTCTCCCAGTTCGACAGCACCAGGCGATTTGCGATCCACTCCGCCCCCACCCCACGCGCGATCCGTGTCACAAGCTCGGCGATCGCGACGCCGACGAAGAAGGCAACGGCGGAGTTGGCGTAGGCCGCGAAGTCCGCGCTGTAGGTCGATTGCAGCGCCAGCAGCGTTGCGGTGTTGGCCGCGAGCGCCATGCCGGTACCCGCCGTCGCCGGCCGCGCGATCAGGAAGCCGTAGAGCAAGAAGGTCGGCGCCAGCGCGGCGACCAGAAGCTCGAGATGGGAGATCGCGGGCACCAGCGCGAACAGGTAGATCGCGACGACGACAATGGCGACCAGCGACCACAGGCCGAAGCTGCGGATGAAGCGTGCAGGCTCGTCCTGCGCGGCAAAGAACGAGCACGCGACGGCCGCCATCATCGGCGCCGAGGCGCCGTCAGGCCAGCCGGTGCCGATCCAGAAAGCGCAACAGATCAGGATCGCCGACGCCGCGCCGGCGGCCGACCACAGGGCAAGGCCGCGATCCCTGTGGCGCACCGGCGCGGCACCGGCTTCGGAATGGAAGTCCAGATCGAGGGACGAGACGTTCCGGTTCTCCGCAATCGCTTCCGTCAGGGCGCGGCAATCGCGCGAGAGGTCGACCAGCTCGCGCAGCCGCCACAACAGGCTGGTGACGATGATCCGCTCCCAGGAGGCGCTGTCGTCGAGGATCGCCTGCTGCCCTGCGATCATGGCACGAATCCGCTCGGCGGGCCGCCGAGCGTTGACGTCGCTCGTGATCCATCCCGCGAGATCTTCCAAGAGCCGCTTCAGCTCGGGCTGCCGCCGCAATGCCTCCTCCCCCAGCGCGGCCAGCCGGTCCTCGAGCGAAGCGATCACGGGCAAAAGCATCAGCATGCGGAGCCGGATTTCGCCTAACCCGACGACGGTATTGCGGTCGGTCAGCCGGTCATAGGCAAGATGGGCCGAAAGCGTGTCGATCTCGACGATGTCGGTCGCAAGCTTGATGCGCTTGCCGCGCCGCGTTTCGTTGGTCCCGTGACGCAGCAGGACAACTTGACTCAGGCGCTGCGCGTCCGCCAGCCAGTTGTCGATGCGATTGGCAACAGCCGGCGCGACGCTACGCGGGAATACGATGGTCGAAACCAGGCTGGCGCAGATGATGCCGAGCGAGATTTCCTCGAGCCTTGCCACCGCGGTGTCGAAGATGGCGCCCGGCTCGGACACCGAAGGAAAGCCGATCAGCGCCACCGTATACCCGGCCAGCATGAAGACATAGCTGCGCGGTGTGCCGTCGAGCAGCGAAAGGTAAAGACAGAGCCCGACCCAGAGCGCGATTGCCAGGCACAGCAGCTCGGGTGCATCGATCAGGTTCGGAACGAGCGCCACCGTCATGACCGCGCCGACCAACGTGCCCATCACGCGGAAGAAAGCCTTCGAGCTGGTTGCGCCCGCCAGCGGCTGCGAAGTGATGTAGACGGTCGCCATCGCCCAATAGGGCCGCGGCAGATCCATTGCCAGCGCGATGACGAGCGCCAGGATTGACGCGGCGAACGTCTTCAAAGCGAAAATGAGGTCCGCGTGGCGGACCAGGAAGGGCTCATCTGCGCGCATGGCTATTTCGCTTCGGCGTCGGTCTTCATGGCTTGCATGCGGCTTACCCGCGGTCCTATGCGCTGGAGAGTCGCGAAGGTGACCGCAAGTTCCTCGGAGCGGGCAAGAGCAAGCTGGCCCGCACCCGGCAGGGCCCGAGGGCGGCGCGGGTTCCCGACGGCCTGCTGACATCTCGGCGGGCCGCTTGCGCGCGCTCCCTCTGGCGGCGACAGCCCTCGCCTCAGTTCGCTACGTAGACATCCGGATCGAAGCTGGAGCTCGGCTTCTTGAAGGCGTTGCGCAAGGCGCTCGACATCGGGACGTTGTAGTTGAGGCCGTTTGGTGGCGTCGGCGATTCCAGCCACTTCCTGTAGAGGACCTCGATCTCCTGGCTCGCGTACAGCTCTGCAGTCGCGCGGTCGGCGAGCGCCTTGAACGGAGCGTCCTCTCGCCGCAGCATGATCCCGTAAGGCTCGGGCTTCGAGAACGTCTCCTCGCTGATCATGAAGAGCTGTGGTTCCTTCGAGCGCGCGATCGCCACCGCGAGCTGCACGTCGTCGAGCGCGTAGGCCTGGGCGCGGTCGGTTTCCAGCAACAGGAAGGCTTCGGCCTGGTCCTTGGCCGGCATCACATTGATGCCGAGATTGCGCTCGGTGTTGACCTTGGCGAGCTGCGTCAGGTTGACCGAGCCGGCCACTGCCGTCACCGCTTTGCCCTTGAGATCGTCGATGGTGTTGATCTTTGCGGCTTTCTTGGCCGCAAATCGCGTTGCACTGAGGAAGTGCGTGTTGGTGAAGGCGACCTGCTTCTGGCGATCGGCATTGTTGGTGGTCGCCGAGCAATGCAGGTCGAGCGTCCCGTTGACCATCAGCGGAATCCGGTTCGACGACGTCACCGCGAGGGTGTCGACGGCGATGTCGGGCATGTCGAGCTGCTTCTTCACCGCATCCACGATTCTAAGGCAGATATCCATGGCAAAGCCAACCGGCTTCTGGTTGCCGTCGAGATAGCTGAACGGGACCGACGCCTCCTGATAGCCCAGCGTGATCTTCTTCGTCTCCTTCACCTTCTGAAGCGTACCCGACAGGTCTTCGGCGGAAGCGCCACCCGCAAGACATGTGATGGCCAGGAGAACGGTGGGAAGACGCATCGGGAACTCCTCGAGGAGGCTCGCGCCTCCGTGCCGGGCGCAGCAATCGCACCGTTGATAGCGCAGGCGCGCGGCAGCCGCCAGACGAGCTTGCGTCTATCAGCTATCGCGGCTTGCGATATGGTGACCGGCCTTTTGTCCCCCTGGAGTCGGGGCGCCTCAAGCGCCAGGATGGCTGTTACGCGTCGATGCCGCGCTGGACCAGGATCCGCTCGGCGCTGTCGTTCCAGACGTCCATCTTGGTGATCTGGCCATTCCGCACCACGAAGCGGTCGACGTAGCGGTTGCCCTCGAACGCGGTCCCATCCATCCATTCGCCGTAGAGCGTGCCGACGCTATAGACCACAGTCTCACCGTCGCCGGGGCAGACGTCGAACCGATCCATCTTCTTCTTGACCCAGCGGTAGCGCTTGGCGTTGAACCCGGTCGGGCCCCGCGGATGATCGAACTCGCGCCCGCCGGTAAAGGTGATCACCGTGCCCGGCGCCATATAGGCCGCCGCGGCGTCCGGATCGGGGATCATCGACGCCGTGAGATAGGCTTCAACGATCTCGGCGTCGGACGACGGACCGGCTTCGGCTTTTGCGGCAGCGGACATGGCTCAATCTCCCGGGCTTGCGGAATACTAACGCCACTCTCGGGGAATACGTGCATATATTTTGAACATTTCCGTCGCTACACTGCCGACAATCTGGAGCCGCCAAACGCGGCCGAATGCACTAAATTCCTTCCGCAAGAGCCATGACCGCGCAACCCGCCTTCGACCTCATCTTTCGCAACGCCCTGTTGCGCGGTGCCGCCGCCCCAATGGACATCGGCGTCACGCGCGGCCGGATCACCGCCATCGAACCGACGCTCGCCTGCGAGGCTGTCGAAGTCGATGTCGGCGGGCGCCTCGCCCTGCCCGGCTTCGTCGACAGCCACATCCATCTCGACAAGGCCTGCCTGCTCGGCCGCTGCGGGCATGATCACGGCAGCGTCTCCGAAGCGATCCGCGCCGTCGCCGGGATGAAGAAGGATTTCACGGTCGAGGACGTCTATGCGCGCGGTGCCCGGGTGCTCGAACGTGCCATCGTCCACGGCACCACGCGCATGCGAACCCATGTCGAGATCGATCCGCGCATCGGCTTGCGCGGCTTCGAGGCGGTGAAGGCGCTGAAGCGTGACTATGCCTGGGCGATCGACCTGTCGCTCTGTGTCTTTCCGCAGGAAGGCCTCACCAACGATCCCGGCAGCGAGGAGCTTCTGGTCCAGGCGCTGCGCGACGGTGGCGAGGTGATCGGCGGCTGTCCTTACACGGACACCGATCCAAACGCCCATCTCGCACGCATCTTCGACCTCGCCGAGCTGTTCGACGTGGACATCGATCTCCATCTCGATTTCGATCTCGATCCCTCCTGGTGGCACCTCGACGAGGTCTGCCGGCAGACCGAGCGGCGCAACTACGGAGGACGCGTGGCAATCGGCCATGCGACGAAACTCTCCGCACTGCCACCGGAGCGGCTGAAGGCCGCCACCGCGCAACTGGCGAAGGCCGGCGTAGCCGTCACCGTGCTGCCGGCGACCGATCTCTATCTGATGGGGCGCGAGGCGACCCACAACGCGCCGCGCGGGCTGACGCTGGCCCACAAGCTCGCCGGCGAAGGCGTGCTGTGCTCGGTCGCGACCAACAACGTGCTCAATCCCTTCACGCCGTTCGGCGATGCCTCACTGCTGCGAATGGCGAATTTCTACGCCAACGTCGCGCATGCCTCGGTCAACGACTTCGATACCTGCCTTGATCTCGTGACCGAGCTGCCGGCGCGGCTGATGAACCTTCTGGATTACGGCATCGAGATTGGGAATCCAGCCGATCTCGTCGTGCTCGACACACAAGACAGCCGCTTCGCCATCGCCGAGCTGCCGGATATCGTGATGGGCTTCAAGAGCGGCCGGCAGACTTTTGCGCGTCAACGGCCCACTCTGTTCAGTCCCGGCTGATCCGCTCTCGATGCATATCTGCATTGAAGGGCGGCCTATTTCCGAGCAGCTTCCGTTCGATGTTACCGCTGATCGTTCCGCAATTCCGAATCCGGTAGATTCCCGGATAGTAGATTCTTGCTGATTCTCGATAGCTGCGCGCATTGCAAGTCCCGCAGTGCCGGTCATAGTAGGACCGGCACTGATGTCTGCATTCAACGGGGAAGCATCGACATGTTCAGCGCATTCAGCGGCATCGACACTCACTCCATTCGAGCGAGAACGCCCAACGAGGCCGCCCTGAAGCGGCTCGACGGCATCGGGCACGTCCTGTCGGACCTCGATCTGGCGGGCGTCCGGACACAGGATGACCTGACGCGCATGCTCCTGACGCTCGATACCGCCGACAAGTGTATTCGATCGATCCGCGCAGAATTCCGGACAGAAGTCGCGAACGATCGGCTGGCCCACAAGGCCGAAGACCTGATGGCGTCGATCGAACGCACCCGCGACGAGCTCACCGGCTGTCGCACGCCAAAGTCCTGAGCAGGAGCCACCCTATTTCTCGCGATTGATCTTCGCCAGGATTAGATCCGCCTCGGTGCGCCAATCAGCGCTGCGGGCGAACTCCTTGGTGCCTTTCGTTCCGAACAGGCCCTCATCGGCAAGGTCCGCCACCCAGGCCTGCCGCTCGGCGGTGCCCTGCGCGGACCACGGCGTCAGCCCCGCTTCACGCACGGTCTCGGCGACCTCCCGGACTTCCTCGGCGCGGCGGCGGCCATGCTCGATCACGCGCTGGAAGCAATAAGCGCCCTGCTTCTCCCAATCGATCGTGGGAAAGGTTTCCGCCAGCGAAGCCAGTACCGCATCCTCGACGCCATAGGCGCGCGCGGTGGTGAAGCTTTCGATGACCATGGCCTCCAGGCCCTTGATCATGATGCTGCGACACATCTTCACCGCCGATGAAACACCGAGCTTGTCGCTCGCAACCTTTCCCGCAAAACCGATCGCGTTCAAGAGCGGCTCGAGCTCCCTGGCGTCGGGACCACCGAGCAGCAACGGCACCTTGATGCGATAAGGCGGCACCGACGTCATAACCGCGCCCTCGACATAACGTCCGGCGGCACCATCGATCAGCGCGGCGGCGCGCTGCTTGGCGCCGGGAGACGCCGAATTGAAATCCAGGAACCAGGTGCCCTGATTGATCGCGGCCGCACAGGCCTTTGCCACCGGCACGGCCTGGCTCGCCGTGACCGCGGAGATGATGAAATCGGATTTGGCGATCAGCTCGGCGTGAGACGCCGCCAGCGCCACACCGAATTTCGCCGCATGCTCCACCAGCGGTGCGCCCTGCTCGCCACCGAGCTTGATGTCAAAGGCTGAGACCTTGATGTCCTGCTGGCGCAAATCCTCAGCCAGGATCCTGCCGACCTCGCCGTAACCGACCAGTCCGATCTGCCATCGCTTGGGATCGCCCGCCATCAGTTCAGTCCTCGCATTGTCTCGTCGAACAGATCCTCGACGGCATAGCGGCGCGGGATCAGCGCCTGCTGGAAGGCGTAGTCGACGATCAGCTCCAGCGGCTTCCTGTTGGCGTCGATCCCGAACGGCACAAGATCGGGCGTTGCCGCCGATCCCGCCTGCGCCTTGCTTTGCTTGAGGAGATCATAAATGCCCGATACCACGTCAGGACGCGATTTCGCCAACTGTTCGGTCACGACCACGAGATGGTTGACGGGCACGACGCCGCGACGGGCGTACCATTTGGCGGCTTCCGCGGCCGGATCGGGGAACAGCGTCTTCAGCTTGGGATCGGTCGAGGTCTCGCCGAGGACGGCGTCGAGCTCGCCGTCGATCAGCATCTGCAAGATCTTCTTGCCGTTCGGCGCGCGCTCAGTGGTGTCGACATATTCGGCGACGTGCGGATCCTCGAACGTGACCCAGCGGATGTTGTCGAGATTGACGCCGTAGTCGTTGGCGAGGATGCCTCTGATCCAGGCCCCGGTGGTGGTCGTGAAGGAGCGGATGCCGACGCGCTTGCCTTCGAGATCCGACGGTCCGAGCATTCCATGCGCAGGATTATAGAGCGCGTAGGAATGCTGGAAGCGACCGAGCATGGTGGCAGGCAGTAGCAAGAGCGGCTTACCGTGTGCCTTTGCCATCAGATAGGTGACGATCGCCATCTCGCAGACATCGAAGGCCTGCTCGCGCACCATCGGCTTGAACGCGGTGTTGGTCGGCGTGTACGCGATGAAATCGAGATCGAAGGGGTCGGAGCGGAGCTCACCGCTCCTCACCGCCTGGACATGGGGGTGACTGCCGAGCACGGCCTTCAGCTTGAGACGATCCATCGGCCCGCTCCACTTCTCTTCAGACATCCTCGGGATTGTCGACATAGACGAGCCCGGCCTTCGCCAAGGCCTCACGCATGCCGTACATGTCGAGGCCCAGTTCGCCCGAAGCCAGCCGCGTGCGTTTGCCGGCTTCGTCCGCGTTGCGCTTCTTCGCCTTCTCGGCGACTTCGGCCGCATGGCGCCTCGGCACCACTACGACGCCGTCGTCATCGGCCACGATGATGTCGCCGGGATCGACATTGACGCCGGCGCAGACCACGGGGACATTGACCGCGCCGAGCGTCGCCTTCACCGTCCCCTTGGCCGAGACCGCGCGCGACCACACCGGAAACTCCATCTCGTGCAGCGCCCTGACGTCGCGGCAGCCGGCATCGATGATCAGCCCCTGCACGCCGCGCGCCTGCAGCGAGGTCGCGAGCAACTCGCCGAACATGCCGTCGGTGTTGTCGGTGGTACAGCCGACGACGAGAACGTCGCCCTTTTTGCACTGCTCGACTGCGACATGGATCATCCAGTTGTCGCCCGGCTGCGCCAGCACGGTCACGGCGGGACCGGCGATCGCCGCGACCGGCCAGACCGGCCGCAGATACGGCTTCATCAGGCCGATGCGGCCATAGGCCTCGTGCACGGTCGAGACGCCGTACTCCGCCATCCCGGCGGGATCGGCACGCTTGATGTTGCGAACGACGACCGGCTTCATGCCAGCTCCTCCGCAACCGTCGGGAACAGGCGCTGATAAGCCTCGCCATACGTCATCGGCACGCCGGTGTTGCGGCTGCCTTGGATGCCGCGATTGAGCGCGACGCGCTCGTAATAGCCCCACAGATGCTTCTGGGCGGCGAGGATCTGGAATGCATCGTACTTCTCCTTCCAGACCTCGTCGATCTTGAGCAGCAGGTCCGGCTTGTAATTGCACTGCTCGGGCTGGTGTGGCTCGAACAGGAACACCGGAGGCGCCGAATATTTGTACTGCGCACCCGGCTTGTGGCCCATGGCCTGCGCGACCACGCGCGTTTCCTGCGCGAAGTGCGCGGCGTTCGGGTGGTCGAAATTATAGGGATCCTCCAGCGCATGCGTCAGCACGAAGCTTGGATTGAGCTCGCGGTAAATGTCGACCATGCGGTCGAAATGCGCTTCCGTCAGCTTCAGCGGATAGTCGCCGCAATCGAAGAACTCGATCTCGGCGCCGAGCAGTTTTGCAGCGCGCTCCGCCTCATCCTTGCGGCCGGCCTTGACCGACTCCAGCGTCGCACCTTTCTCCTTCCAGGCGAACTGGCTCTCGCCGCGCTCGCCGTAGGACAAGCAGACGATCTTCATGCGATAGCCCTTCTTCGCATGCAGCGCGATGGCGCCGCCGGCGCGCCAGACGAAATCGCCCGGATGGGCCGTGATCACGAGACCTGTTTTCATGGGACAAACTCCCTCTTTCGTTCGTCAACGTCATCGGTTCATCGAGCCGCGACAGCGGATTCCTCGCCGTCGAGCACGCGCTTCAGGCGGTCGGCATCAAGCGCGCCTTCCCATTTGGCAATCGCGATCGTCGCGACCGCGTTCCCGATCAGATTGGTTGGCGTCAGCCCCTGCGACATCAGGCGGTGGATGCCGAGCACGAGCGCCACGCTCGTCACCGGAATGCTGCCGGTGGCGGACAGCGTTGCCGCCAGCACGACGAAGGCGGCGCCCGCGATGCCCGCCGCGCCCTTGGAGGTCACGATCAGGATCAAGAGCAGCTCGATCTGCTCGGCGAGACCGAACGGCGTGTTGGTCGCCTGCGCCAGGAACACCGAGGCGGCGGCAAGGTAGAGGCAGGTGCCGTCGAGATTGAAGGAATAGCCGGTCGGGATCACCAGCCCAACGACGCTGCGCTCGCAGCCGACCTGCTCCAGCTTGGTCAGCATGCGCGGCAGCACCGTCTCGGACGATGTCGTGGCAATGCAGATTAGGAGCTCTTCCCAGATGTAGCGGATCAGCTTGAGCAGCGAGAAGCCGCACAGCCGCGCGACCGGGCCGAGCGCCACGATGATAAAGATCACGCAGGTGAGATAGAAGCCGCCCAGCAGCTTGCCGAGCGAGGCCAGCGAGCCGACGCCGAACTTGCCGACCGTGAAGGCGATGGCGCCGAACGCGCCGATCGGCGCGGCCCACATCACCAATCCGACGACGGTGAATACCATCTTGGCGGCGATGTCGATGAGATGGACCAACGGCGCGGCGCGCTCGCCGAGCTGCACCAGCGCAAATCCGCACAGTACGGCGATGAAGAGCACCTGGAGGATGTTGCCCTCGGCAAAGGCGCCGACGAACGTCGCGGGCACGATGTTCATCACGAACGGCACGAAGCCGATCACGCCGGTCTGCTTGACATAAGGCTCGATCGCGCTGGCGTTGATGCCGGCGGGATCGATGTTCATGCCGACGCCCGGCTTGAGCAGATTGACCGCGACGAGGCCGATGATCAGCGCGATCGTAGTCATGATCTCGAAATAGACGATCGCCTTGACGGCGACGCGCCCCACCCGCGCCATGTCGGCCATATGCGCGATGCCATGGACGACCGTGCAGAAGATGATCGGCGCGATCAGCATCCGGATCGCCTTGATGAAGGCGTCGCCAAGCGGCTGCATCCTGGCGCCAACCTCGGGATTGACGATCCCAAGCGCGATGCCTGCCGCCATGGCGACGAGCACCTGGATCCAGAGCTCCTTCCACCAGGCGCGACCGCGCGGCTTGTCGATCGCAAGCGCCGTCATTGCTCGAACTCGAACAAGCGCGCCGGGTTATCGACGAGGATCTTCTGCTGATACTCCGGCTCCGGCGCGAACAGCGGGATCAGGTCGACGAGATCGCCGTCGTTCGGCATCGCCTTGACGTTGGGATGTGGCCAATCGGTGCCCCAGATGACTCGGTCGGGCGCGGTTTCGACGATCTTTCGCGCGAACGGCACGGCGTCGGTGAACGGCGGACCGCTGGAGGACACCCGCTCCGAGCCGCATATCTTGACCCAACATTTCTCGTCGCGCTGCATCAACTCGATCAGGATCTTGAACGGAAGCTGGTCAAGTCCGTCGGACGCCTTCACCCGTCCCATATGGTCGATGGTGTAGCTCAGCGGCAGCCTTGTCAGCGTGTCGGCATATTCGGGCAGGTCGATCGCGTCGAAATGCAGGTCGATGTGCCAGCCGAGCGGTGCGACCATCGCGACGATGCGGTCGAACACCCGCTTGTCGGGAACGCCGCCGAGATGGCGAACGAAATTGAAGCGGCAGCCGCGGAAGCCGCCCTCATGCAGCACGCGGAGCCCGCGCTCCGTGATGGTCTCGTCGATATTGGCAACCGCGCGATAGGCGCCGTTGCTCTGCGCGATGGCATCGAGCGCCACCGTATTATCGGTGCCGTGCACACTGGCATTGACGATGACGGCTTGCCCGACTCCGAGCTTGGCATGTAGCGTGCGGAAATCGGCGAGCGGCGCATCCGGCGGCGTGTAAGAACGGTCCGGCGCGTAAGGGTATTTCGCGCCGGGCCCGAAGATGTGGCAATGCGCATCGCATGACAGCTTCGGCAGCTTGAACTTCGGCGTGCGCGTGTTCGGGTTGGGCGGCGGAATGGTCGGCGTGTACATCATTGCCATCAGATAAACCGCCGAACCAGATCGTGTCTTCAAGTCTTGCTGCTGACGACCGGCCGTCGCCGTGCTGGCGCCTGATCCAGCGCCGGCGCCTGGAACGCGGCCACGGTGGCTTGCACCAATTGCTCGATGGCACTTGCGGCATCGCTACCGTCGGCCTCGCCGCGCGACAGGCGCGAGACGCGATCCGGCGTCACCAGCGAATAATAGAGTGCGCCAAGCAGGAAGTGGCTGCGCCAGACGATATCGGTGCGCGGAACGTGCGGCAGGCTTTCGTGAACAGCATCGATGAAGGCGTGGCTGGTGTCGTCAAAAGTCTGTGCGATGATCTTTCGCGCGACTTCATTGCCCTCCGCGGACATCACCGCGCGCAGCCGCGTGAACCGCGCCCCGCCCCCGGCAAGATCACTGCCCGAGGTGAAGGCCGGCACGACATAGGCCCGCACCACCGCTTCGAGCCGGTCCTGGAGATCGCGCACGCGCTTGGCGGCCGCGAGCAGCTCGGAACGGCGCAAATTCATTGGCCCGCAATGGCGCCGGTAGATCTCCAGCAGCAGGCCGTCCTTGGTCTTGAAATGATAGGTGACGCTGCCGGGATTGGCGCCGGCGGCCTGTGCAATATCGCGCACCGACACGGCGTTGAAGCCGTTGGTGGCGAACAGCTCCTCGGCCGCGGCGAGAATTGCCTCGCGCATGTTCGGCTTGCGGGCCGTTTCCTTGCTGGCGGGGTTGCGCGTCATGTGATTTGTACTATCGTACAAAAGATCAGGTCTCGTCAACAAGAACCATGGGCGGCGTCCGACGGTTCGAAAGACCGACGGTCCACACGCAATGCTCGCAAGGAGTGCTGGAAAATGCTGGGTTTGAACAAGAAGATCGGCGGCTTGATGCTGGGTGCCGGTCTGCTGCTGGGAGGCGGCGCCGCGCAGGCCGCCGACAGCTATCCGAGCAAACCGGTTCACATCCTGGTGCCCTACGCTGCCGGCGGCGCGGTCGACGTGCTCGCGCGCACGCTCGGACAGGCATTGGCGAAAACCTGGGGCCAGCAGCCGGTGATCGACAACCGCCCCGGCGCCGGCGGCATCGTCGCCTCGCAGGCACTCACGCAAGCCGCCCCCGACGGCTACACGCTGATCCTGGTCGCGAGCGGTCATCCCCTCAACCAGTTCATCTATCCGAGCGTGCCTTACGACACCTTCAAGGACTTTACCGCGATCACCGAAGTCGCCTCCTCGCCGCTGGCGATCGTCGTCGCCAAGGACAGCCCCTACAAGACGCTCGGCGATCTCCTCGCTGCGGCGAAGAAGGACCCTGACAAGCTCTCTTACGGTATGTCCGGCAACGGCACCTCGGCGCATCTCGCCGGTGAGCTGTTGAAATACATGTCCGGCACCAAGATCGTCGCGATCCCCTACAAGGGCGGCGCCCCCGCGCTGACCGCTGTGATCGCCGGCGACATCCCGCTCAGCATCAATCCACTTGCGGAAGCCATCAGCCAGATCGAAGGCGGTCCGGTGCGCGCGCTCGCGGTGACCTCGGCCGAACGCTCGAAGGCGCTACCCAATGTTCCGACCGTCGCCGAGTCGGGCGTGCCTGGTTACGACGTCTCCGTCTGGTGGGGCGTGCTTGGCCCGGCAAAAATGCCGCCGGAGATCGTGGCGAAGCTCGAAACCGATCTGAAGGCGGCGCTGCAGGACCCGAACGTGCTGTCGACGCTCGGCAAGATCGGCGCAGCCGCGGTCGGTTCGTCGTCGAGGGAATTCGACGCCTACATGCATTCCGAGGCGACCAAATGGGAGCCGGTGCTGAAGGCCGCCGACATCCGAGCGCAATGAGGTGCTTCGCATGAGGACCGGCGCGCTGGACACGATCCAGCGCCAGACCGGCTTGCGCGGCGCCACGAAGGCGACGTAGGTCAATTGCGTGCGCTCGCCCGCATCTTCTCCGGCGGCGCGGCACGCCGCACGAAATCGGCGTCATCGTCGCCTCCTCCCGACGGGATCAGGATCGCGCGCTCGCGCGGCAGCGCTTCCGGCATCTCGTCGCGGATGAAGGCGATGAGCTTCTCTCTCATCTCGCAGCGCAGGTCCCAGGACTGCGGCGCGTTCCTGGCGCTGACGAGGGCGCGAAGCTCGATGGTGCGAGCATCCGCGTCGATTACCTGGAGATTGACCACCTCGCCGTCCCAGAGCTTGGACTCCTTCACTGCTTCTTCCAGCCAACGCCGGATCCGCGGCACGTCGGCACGATAATCGACATGGAACGCAATCACGCCGATCAGGGACGCGGTGTCGCGGGTCCAGTTCTGGAATGGCTTTTCGATGAAATAGGACAGCGGCACCACCATGCGGCGCCAGTCCCACAGCCGGATCACCACATAGGTCGCGGCGATGTCCTCCACCCACCCCCATTCGTTCTCGATGATGACGGCATCCTCGATGCGGATCGGCTGGGTGATCGCGATCTGCATGCCCGCGATCAGATTGCTCAGCAGCGGCCGGGCAGCAAGACCAACGACGATACCCGCGGCACCGGCGGAGGCGAACAGGCTGACGCCATATTGCCTGACCGAGTCGAACGTCATCAGCGCGGTCGACACCGTGATGATGACGATGATGATATCGGTGACGCGCTTGAAGACGCGGACCTGGGTGACGTGCTTGCGCGCGACAAAATTCTCGGTGACGTCGCGAAAGTTCAGGAGATACCGTGCCGCACTCATATCCACGATCCGGATCGAGATCCAGCCGATCAGCGCGATGAAGGCGACGACGAACAGGCGCGTCAGCGGCGTGCGGAAAGCGTCGTCCAGCGGCGCGAGCGGCAGCACCAATGCTACGGCGGCAAGGCTGAGGGCCAGCTGAGCAGGGCCAGCCGTGCGCGCGATGAACACGCTCATGAGCGGGAGGCGGGTTCCGAAGGCGCGGTTGAACAGCCAAACCGAGAGATGATACATCGACAGGGCAATCAGGATCGCGCCAGCGACCAGGCAGAGGCCGACGAACCACGACGGTATCCACCCGAACATCCTGTCGATGTCGGCCAAAAGGGTCTGTCGATTCATTAAAGTCCCCGCATTTGCTTCGCGCTTGCCGTTCAACGCATTGCAGCGTGGTTCGCTCCCCTGATCGGTGCAATGCAGCATCCCCTCTGGTGCAATCATCGCCGAACTGCGCTATTTATGGTCGATCATGACTCGACGGACCGGCAGCGCCGACCTTCCCCTTCACACCGGCCGGGTTCCACCCTGGCTGGCGACCCGCATGTCTTCGCTCGGCGCGATCGTCACGCAGGCGATCGTGCATCACTACGGACGCGATGCATTCCTGCAGCGGCTCTCGCACCCGTTCTGGTTCCAGTCGTTCGGCGCCGTGATGGGGATGGACTGGCACTCCTCCGGCATCACGACCTCGGTGATAGGCGCGTTGAAGCGGGGGTTAGGCCCGCTCCAGGATGAGCTCGGAATCTACGTCTGCGGCGGGCGTGGCCAGCATTCGCGCAAGACCCCGGACGAGTTGATGCAGCTCGGCGACCGCGTCGGCTTCGACGGCGCAAAGCTCACGCGTGCGAGTCGCCTCGTTGCGAAGGTTGACAGCGCCGCGGTCCAGGACGGCTTTGACCTTTACCTCCACGGCTTCTTTGTCACCGCCGACGCCAAATGGACCGTGGTGCAGCAGGGCATGAACGGCGACAAGCGGCAGGCCCGCCGCTATCACTGGCATTCCGAGGCGCTTAAGAGTTTTGTCGATACGCCGCACAGCGCGATCGACGGGCCGCTGCAAGGCGAGATCGTCAATCTCACCGACCATCGCGCCGATATCTCCCGCACCGCGCAGCTTGAGCTTCTGAGCGATCTCGGCCCGGATCGCATCGTCTGCGAATTCGAGCGACTCACCGGGACTGCGTCCGCGCCAGCGCAGGCGATGCTGCCGCACCTGATCATGCCGGCACATCACGACGTGCGGCCCAAGGACGTGTTTGCGCGCCGCCTGCACGGCACACTCGCGGCGGCGGCCGAACTCGGCCCGGTCGACTTTCCGGAGTTGCTGCTGACGCCCGGCGTCGGCGCGCGTACCGTGCGTTCGCTGGCGATGGTCGCCGAAGTCGTGCACGGCGCGCCCTACCGCTTCAACGATCCCGCCCGCTTCTCGCTCGCCCACGGCGGCAAGGACCGGCATCCCTACCCCGTTCCGATCAAGGTCTATGACGAAACCATTCGCGTGCTGAAGGGGGCGATTCAGAACGCAAAGCTCGGGCGCGAGGAAGAGATGCAGGCCCTCAAGCGTCTCGACGACCAGGCGCGGCGGCTGGAGCGCACTGCGCGTGGGCCGTCTGTCGATGCGTTCATCGCCGGGGAGCGTGCGGCCTCGCCTGATCTCGACGGCCGCTCAGTGTTTGGCTGGGAACGCGACCTGGCATCGACAAAAAAGCGGACCGGCTGAACACCGGTCCGCGAGTTGGTCGGGAGGAACGCCTCTCTCAGGTCTCGTCGGTGCCCGGCTCCTCGTCGAGCCGGTTGGCCGAGTGGTCCTGATACTGGTCGGTCTGGATCGCCTTGCCGTCCATGCCGCGAATGTCCGAGTGCTGCGCCTTGTCGCGGTTGGACAGGACCATGTTGTCGCCGATCTTGTCCTTGGGCACGTCCGTCATGGCGCCGGTGCCGTCGCCCTTGCCGTGCATGCCCGATCTGAAATGCGTCTTGCTGCCATGACCACCTGGCATCTTTTTCTCCTCTTGCTTTGATCGCCCGTGAAGCTCAGTGCTTCTGCTGTGCCGGCGTCGGTTTCGGGGGCTTGTGACC
The DNA here is from genome assembly GCF_023073025.1 of Bradyrhizobium sp. 76. NCBI lineage: Bacteria > Pseudomonadati > Pseudomonadota > Alphaproteobacteria > Hyphomicrobiales > Nitrobacteraceae > Bradyrhizobium > Bradyrhizobium sp. 76. The sequence goes on along the minus strand of NZ_JADPIS010000149.1, from coordinate 463,872 downwards.
GCTTTGGCCGGGATCGTTGTGCTTGTTGTGGTCGCTTTCCTGGTTGAGGCCGCCCCGGCTCACCGGAAATTCACTCTGCCGCGCCTCAGGTCGCGCGCGGTGGACGGCCGTGTCCTCCGGATTGTGGCCGATCGCTTGGTCAAGCTCTCGCGCGTCTGGAACATCCGGCTTGCGCTCGAGGATGCGAACCTGTTGCTCGTGGGTCTTCTTGCCTTGCATGCTCGTCCTCCGGAGCTATCGGTCTCGTCGGCGCGCGCCGCTGCGCGCGACGTCCTTGTCGATGCCGCCAGCGGCGTTTACGTCGTTCTCGACATCGCCTTCGATCGTGTTCTCGCCCAGGGCGTCCTCGAGGTCGTCAGGCGAGATACCAGCCATCGTTGCGCCCTTCGATCCGCCAATCATGGGATTTTCGTGCAGATCCTTTTCGGTCGGTGCGTAGAGTTTGGGTTTCTTATTGGTCATGCCTCACCTGCCTCCGCCTTTTCCGGCCTCGTCATGCCTGTGGTGTGAATCGTGCTCGCCACCCCCGCCAGAGACGCGGCTGTGGTTGCGCTGCGGGTCGTCCGCCGGTGGCTTCTTCACTTCGAGCGGTGCCTTCGCATTCTCATGCGATGCGCCAGGTCCGCCCTGACGGATGCTGTTGGGTGTCTTGGTGGATGTCGACATGTCACCTCCTCAGCGATCTTGCTGATAGCCTTGGTTGGTGGTGTTCTGCTTGATGTTGCCCTGCTGCCCTTGCTGGTCCGGATTTTGCGCACGCTGCTGGCCGTGCGGGGCAGTCGAGGACACTTGCTTGCTGTCGCCGGTTCCCTTCGGATTTTGGTTCTCGGCGGGAACAGGTGGCATCTTGCCGGTCATGATGCTGTCTCCTGTTGTTGGTCTGCGACATCGACCGAGGAACTCATCGCGGCCTCCGATGTCCGAAAAACAACGAGAGAAACGACATGCCGTTCCTACCGACGAGTGCAGAGAAAATTATCCGCAAGGTGTAAGTCTCAGCAGGCCGCTGGCTGGGAACGAACCATCATCGATCCAGCTGCTCCGTGGCCGTCGGGCACGACGGGGAGATTCGCGATCGCACGCATGCCCGGTCGCTTGCGCCAGTGGATCTGAGACACGTCCACAGCAAAGCCAAGTTTCGGCCATCGCACAAACAGCGCTTCCAAGGCACACGCTGCCTCGATCCGGGCAAGTTGATGGCCGAGGCAGAAATGGATTCCCGTTCCGAAGGACATGTGACGGTTCGGCTTGCGCGCGAGATCGAGGCTGTCGGGACGCTCATGCATAGCCGGGTCCATGTTCGCGGCGGCGAGCATCACCATGACGCGATCGCCCTTCTTGAGACGCACGCCCGCGAGCTCGATATCCCGCCTCACATAGCGCGGCTTGGAGAACTGTACCGGCGACACGAAGCGCAGGAATTCCTCCACCGCAAGCCCGATGCGGCTCCAGTCCTGTGCCAGCCAGTCGCGGACGCCGGGATTTCTGAGGAGCTCGTAGACGGAACCGCTGATGAGATGCGTGGTGGTCTCGGAGCCCGCCGCGAGCAGCAGGAACACCATCGACACCATTTCGTCCGGCGTGATCTGGCCGCCCTCGCGCTCGACCTGGACCAGCTCCGCGATCAAGCCGTCGCCGCCCCGCACGCGCGCAATCTGCAACTGCCGTTCGAGGTAGGCTCGCATCTTTCGGAACGCGAACAGCAGGCGGAAGAAGCTGGCGACATTCGTGAGCGAGGACATTGTATTGGCCCACGCCATAAAGCGAGGGCGATCGGCCAACGGCAACCCAAGCAACTCGGAGATCACCGCGAGCGGCAGGATGCGGGCATAGCGCTGGACGAGATCGGCCGGGCTTCCTGCCGAGAATAGCTCGTCGGCGAGACCGTCAGCGATGGCGCGGATACGCGGCTCCATCGCGACGATCGCGCGGCGGCGGAAGGCCTCGTCCACGATGCTGCGCAGCCTTGTGTGGTCCGGCTCGTCCATCGTCAGCATGTTGTTAGCGATGGTTCTGACGTAGTTCGGCATCCACCAGCGCAGACCTGCGACGTCGCCATCCTCCTCGCGCAGCGTGAAATTGCTGCCGTCCTTCAGGACTTGCGCCGTGGCCTCGTGGGTCGTGGTGATCCAGACATCGCCGACGAGAGGAAATCGCGTCGCGACCACAGGACCGGACATGCGCAACGTTGCGATCGCCTTGGGCGGATCGCGAAAGAAGGCCTCGCTGGTGAAATCGAGGCGTGGTGCCATGTGTTCACCGCAGCGGTTGACGAGGTCTTACCGAGATGGTGCACGCCGCCACCCGCGGAAGGGGTGCGGAACCTCCGCCTCGTCATCGGTTCAGGTGTGAGAGTCGAGTCTACCCCCTCCCGGGCGAACGCGGGCCGATCTTGCGCTGCTGCTGATTGGTGTAGGCGTCCCAATTGCTCCAGCTGCCGTTGCTGAGGCTTCGCAGGTCGGTGGTGAGCGGACGGCGCGTGCGCTTGTCGTGATCGGCGATCACGCGCTCGGATTGCACGATCTTGCGCTTGAGTTCCCCGACCGCCTTCTGGGTCTGGCCGTTCCGCTTCGAAGACGCGATCTCGCCCATCGTGAAGCGCGCGGTCTCGAGCGCCTTCAACTCGGCGCGGTTCTTCTTCAACTGAACCCGGTGCCAGGCGATGTTGCTGTCGCTGTCCGCAACCATGTGGGAACTCCGCTGATTCGTTCCCACAGTGTATCGCGTGCCGAATCGGGGCCGCAACGGGCGCGCGGCGGCGAAAATACGGTCTTATTGCGCGGGAGTTCCGGGCCTAGCGCTCGGCGAAGGCCTTTTCGACCACGAATTGGGCCGGCTCGCCGTGATTACCCTCGACAAGCCCCCGCTCGCCGAGGAGCACGCGGGTGTCCGCCACCAGAGCCGGGCTGCCGCAGATCATGACGCGATCGTGGGCGGCTTCCAGTACCGGCAGGCCGATGTCGGAAAACAGCTTGCCCGAGGTGATGAGGTCGGTGATGCGGCCGCGATTGCGGAAGGGATCACGCGTCACGGTCGGATAGTAGATCAACTGGTTGCGGATGTACTCGCCGATCAGCTCGTCCTTTGGCAGAGTTTCGGTGATCATCTCGCCATAGGCGAGCTCCTTGACGTGCCGGCAACCGTGCAGCAGCACGACCTTCTCGAACCGCTCATAGGTTTCGGGGTCCTTGATTACGCTCAGGAACGGCGCAAGGCCCGTACCTGTGCCGATGAGGTAGAGGTTGCGGCCGTCCTCCAGATTGTCGATCACCAGCGTGCCGGTGGCTTTGCGGCTGACGATGATCTCGTCGCCTTCCTTCAGATGCTGGAGCCGCGAGGTGAGTGGGCCGTCCGGCACCTTGATCGAGAAGAACTCCAGCGTGTCCTCGTAATTGGCGCTGGCGACGCTGTAGGCCCGCAACAGCGGCTTCTCGCCGACCTTGAGCCCGATCATGGTGAATTCGCCGTTGCGGAAGCGGAAGGTCGGGCTGCGGGTGGTCTTGAAGGAGAACAGCGTGTCGGTCCAGTGGTGGACGCTCAAAACGGCTTCCTGATTGAAATTGCTCATCTCACCCTTCCGTGGCGCGTCGTGGCGGTTTTCAAGGCGGCAGCTATGCGTCGTTTGTACACGATCATTTGTATACTAATGAATAATCCGGCTTGATCCCGCGGTCAAGGCTGCCCAAGATCGGAAGCGTTGCAGTTAAGGACAAGGACCCATTCCATGGCGCATGACGCACCCCAGGCCACCGGACCCTCGAAGCTCGTGATCCGCAATATCGGCCTGATCCTGTCCGGCGCGCTGGAAAAGCCGATCCTAGACGGCGACACCATCGTCGCCGAGAACGGCAAGATCACCGCGATCGGCCGCTTCAAGGACCTCGACACCGAAGGTGCGACCACCATCGTCGAGGCCAACGGCACCACGGTGGCGCCCGGCCTGATCGACAGCCATGTCCACCCTGTTGCGGGCGACTGGACGCCGCGCCAGAACCAGATCGGCTGGATCGACAGCAATTTGCATGGCGGCGTCACCACGATGATTTCCGCAGGCGAGGTGCATATGCCCGGCCGCCCGCGCGATGTCGTCGGGTTGAAGGCGATGGCCATCTTCGCACAGCGCGCATTCTGGAATCTGCGGCCTGGCGGCGTGAAGGTTCACGCCGGCGCGCCTGTGATCGAATGCGAGATGGTCGAGGAGGACTTCAAGGAGCTGGCCGCAGCCGGTGTCAAGCTGCTCGGCGAAGTGGGCCTGGGCGGCGTCAAGGATGGCCCGACCGCGCGAAAAATGGTCGGCTGGGCCCGCAAATACGGCATCCAGAGCACGATCCACACCGGCGGGCCCTCGATCCCCGGCTCCGGCCTGATCGACAAGGACGTGGTGCTGGAGGCCGACACCGACGTGGTTGGCCACATCAATGGTGGCCACACCGCGCTTCCCGACGACCAGATCCGCTGCATCTGCGAGGGCTGCAAGCGAGGCCTCGAGCTGGTGCACAACGGCAATGAGCGCTCGGCGCTGTTCACGTTGCGCATCGCGCGCGAGATGGGCGATCTGCACCGCGTCATCCTCGGCACCGACGCGCCGGCCGGCTCCGGCGTGCAGCCGCTCGGCATTCTCCGCATGGTGTCGATGCTGTCCTCGCTTGGCGACCTGCCGGCAGAGGTCGCGTTTTGCCTGGCCACCGGCAACACGGCGCGGATGCGCGAATTGGATTGCGGCCTGATCGAAGTCGGCCGTTCCGCCGACTTCGTCATCATGGACAAGGCGCAGCATTCGGCCGGCAAGAACATTTTGGACAGCGTCCAACTCGGTGACCTCCCCGGCATCGGCATGACCATCATCGACGGTATCGTACGCACCCAGCGCAGCCGCAACACCCCGCCGGCCGGCAGGGTGCCGGAGGTGGTGGCGAAGTGACGCAGCCGGAGCGGCTCGCGCTCCGCGCGGACCCTCGGGAAAAGCTGATCACCCAATCAGTGGCGCTTAGCGATCTCACAACGCACATAGGTCTGGCGCTTGCCTTGCCCGACCGGGCTGTTGTCCATCACCAGCTTGCCATCCGCGGCAATGGAAACCCGGGGACTGGAGCGATACTTCTCGCCCTCGCCTTCGCAGGCGAGCTTCATTTTCCAGCTGAGCTTTCCGTCGGCGGTGATCTCGCTGGCGCGGCAACGGGTCTCATACCAATAGAGACGGTTGCCGCCCTCGATGCTCATGCGGTTGGCGCTGTCCTGGTCGCGGCAATCCTTTTTGGTTGACGCCCAGAACCCCTCATAGGCTTGCGCCGCGAGGGCGGGAGCACACTGGCCCGCCAGCACCGCACTCAGACTCAGAGCCATCGCAAAACGGGTCGCCGCTCTCATACCGAAAGACCTCGATAAGACCTTCATCGAGGTTAGTCGCGCCTCACCGCAGCTTGTTCAACAGCGCCATCAGCATCTCGCGCTCCTTTGCCTCGAGCGGCGCCAGCGTCTCCCGGGTGATCGCGAGCGCATTCGGCGCGACCTTTTCCGCCAGCTGCTGGCCCGCGCGCGTCAGGCTGACCAGAAGCCGTCGTCCGTCCTCGGGATCCTGGCTGGTCTCGGTGAGGCCGCGCGCCGTCAAACGATCGATCACGCCCTTGATGGTCGCCACATCCATCGCCGTCAGGCGCCCGAGCTGGTTCTGCGAGCATGGCCCGGCCTCAGCGAGCTTCGACAGCGCCGCCCATTGCGTCGGCGTAATGTTGGTGCCGATCTCGCGAGAGAAGATCGCGCTGTGGCGCTGCCAGACCTGGCGAAGGATGAACCCAACCTGCTCGTCGAGCACGTAAGGCGGCTTTGCCGGTTTGACGCTTTTCTTCGCCGCGACGCTTCTCGCCATCCGCTCGATACCCTTGCCCTTTGCCTTCACAACGACAGATGCGCGTCGCGGATATCCGGACGCGCGTCGAGCTCGGCCATGGTGCCGCCGAAACAGATGCGGCCGCGCTCGATGATATAGGCGCGATCGGAGATCAGCCGCGCAAAATGCAGATTCTGCTCGGAGACGACGATGCTGACGCCCTCCTTCTTCATGGTCAGGATGGCATCGACCATCTGCTCCACGATCTTCGGCGACAGGCCTTCCGAGGGCTCGTCCAGCAGCACCAGCGACGGATTGCCCATAAGCGTGCGGGCGATGGTGAGCATCTGCTGCTCGCCGCCGCTCATGCGGCCGCCCGGGCGATTTTTCATCTCGCCGAGGTTAGGGAACAGCGAAAACAGCTTGTCGCGGGTCCAGTGCGGCGCGTTCGGGCGCTTCGGCTGGCGGCCGACCTCGAGATTTTCTTCCACCGTCAGGTCGGTGAAGATACGCCGCTCCTCCGGCACGTAACCAAGCCCATCCCGCACGATCTCATGTGTCGGACGCGCCGAGACATCCTTGCCTTCGAACATGATCCGTCCCGAGCGCTGCGCGACGAGCCCGACGATCGAGCGGAACGTCGTCGACTTGCCGGCGCCGTTGCGGCCGAGCAACGCCACGACTTCCCCCTCGCCGACCTCGAAGCCGATGTCGAACAGGATATGCGCCGGGCCGTAATGACTATTGAGATCTTGCACCGTGAGCTTCATACCGATGCTCCCTCGCGATGCCCGGCCTCGTAAAGGAGGCCCTCGCCGAGGTAGACCGCCTGCACCTGCGGATTGCCGCGCACCTCCGCCGGCGAGCCCTCGGCAATCAACGTGCCGCGGTTGAGCACGATGATGCGATCGGCGTGCTCGAACACCACGTCCATGTCGTGCTCGGTGAAGAGAACGCCAATCGATTTTTCCCGGGCGATCTGCGCGGTCAGCCGCATCAAATCGACGCGCTCGCGCGGCGCCATGCCGGCGGTCGGCTCGTCCATCAGCAGCAGCTTTGGCTGGTTGGCGAGCGCGACGGCGAGCTCGAGCCGCTTGAGATCGCCATAGGCAAGCTCGCCACAGGGGCGATCCGCGTAACCGCCCATACCGACCAGCTCGAGCAGTCGCCCGGCTTCGCCGCGGTCGAAGTTCGGCGCCGAGCCCCAAAGATTGTACAATTGCTTGCCGTGCGAGATCAGCGCGACCTGCACATTCTCGCGCACGGTCATGGTCGCGAAGGTCGCGGTGATCTGGAAGGTGCGGCCCACGCCCATCCGCCAGATCTCGCGCGGCTTCCTGCCGGTTGTGTCTTCGCCGAGCAGGCGGACGTGGCCGCTATCAGGCTTGTTCTGGCCGTTGAGCATGTCGAAACAGGTGCTCTTGCCCGCGCCGTTCGGTCCGATCAACGCCAGGATCTCGCCTGATCGCAGCGAGAACGAGACGCCGCGCACGGCGTGAACGCCGCCATAGGATTTGGTCAGGCTTTCGACCGCGAGAAGTGGGGGGGCGACGCTCATTCGGCGGACTCGATCGGCTTTGCAAGCAAGGGGGAGCCCGGCGGCGATGCCTTCCTGCGGCGCTGCGCCAGCATCTCCAGCATGCCGACGATGCCCTTGGGGAAGACGACGACGATCAGAACGATGAAGCCGCCGAGCACGAGCTTTGACAGGTCGGTCTGGCTGACCAGCCAGATGTTCAAGGCCTTGTAGACGATGGCGCCGATCACCGCGCCCGACACCGTCTCGACGCCGCCGAGCAGCACCATCACAAGCGCATCGACCGAGAGCGAGATGCCGAGATTGTCCGGGAAGACGCTGCCCTTGAGGTAGGCGAACAGCGCGCCGCCGATGCCCGCGGTCGTGCCCGCGATCACGAAGGCGGTCCACTGGATGCGCTTGGCGTTGATGCCGACCGCTTCGCTGCGCAGCAGCGAGTCGCGCGTCGCCCTCAGCGCATAACCGAACGGCGAGAACACCATGGCCCGCAACGCGATCGTCACGAGCGCCGCAACGCCGAGCGACAACCAATAGAAATGCGATGGGCTCGCCGCCCAGCTCGCGGGCCAGACGCCCAGGATGCCGTTGTCGCCGCCGGTGACGCTCACCCACTGGAACGCGATCGACCAGACGATCTGCGCGAAGGCGAGCGTCAGCATTGCAAAATAGACGCCGGAGAGCTGCACCGCGAAGAAGCCGAACACGGCAGCGCCCATGCAGCCGAGCAGTGGCCCGAGCAACAGGCAGACGATCATCGGCAGTCCCGCCATCTTGGCGAGGAAAGCCACGCCGTAAGCGCCGAGGCCGAAATAGGCGGCGTGACCAAAGGAGGCGAGCCCGCCGACCGACATCAGGAAGTGCAGGCTGACGGCGAAGATTACGGAGATCGCGATCTCCGACCCGACGGTCAGTGCATAGTTGCCGGCGAACAGCGGCAGCGTCGCTGCGATGACGAGCGCTGCAAGCGCGGCCAGCCGCTCGTTCGACGTCAGCGGTCGCCAGGGATTGACCGTGAGACCCGGCGTCTTGCGCGCGGGGGCCTCGGGCCTGCCGAACAGGCCCCAAGGCCGCACGATCAGCACTGCCGCCATCACCAGGAAGACCAGGATGATGGAGATTTTTGGAAAGATCAGGATGCCGAAGGCGTTGAGCTCGGAGACCAGCACCGCCGCGACGAAAGCGCCGATGATGCTGCCGAGGCCTCCGATCACGACGACAACGAAGACCTCGACGATGATACGTAAATCCATCGCATGATGCACGGCATCGCGCGGAATTTGGAGCGCACCGCCGAGAGCGGCGAGGAAAACACCGACCGCAAACACGCTCGTGAACAGCCATTTCTGGTTGACGCCGAGCGCTGCGACCATGTCGCGGTCCTGGGTCGCTGCGCGCACCAGAACGCCCCAACGCGTGCGTTGGAACAAAAGCCAGAGAATGCCGAGCACGACCGGGCTGAGCACGATCAGGAACAAATCATAGCTCGGAATGTTTTGGCCGAAAAAGTCGATCGCCCCCTTGAAGCCGGGTGCACGGCGCCCGACGAGATCGTCTGGGCCCCAGATCAGGACGACCAGGTCCTCGACCATCAAGGTCAGGCCGAAGGTCGCAAGCAGCTGGAACAGCTCGGGCGCGTGATAGATGCGCCGGAGCAGCACCATCTCGACAATGACGCCGATCGCTGCCACGGCAAGCGCTGCGATGACGATCCCGCCCCAGAAGCCGAACGTCCCCGATAGGCGCTCGGTGAGCGTGAAGGCGATATAGGCACCGATCATGTAGAAGGCGCCGTGCGCGAAATTCACGATCCGCGTCACGCCAAAGATGATCGACAGGCCCGACGCCACCAGGAACAGCGACGCTGCACTGGCGAGACCGGTCAGAAACTGTACGACGTAAAAGGCCATCAGCGGTCCGGGTTGGTGTTGCATCACCTCTCCCCGCTTGCGGGGAGAGAGAGCTTCGTAGGGTGGGTTAGCGCAGCGCAACCCACCTGTTCTGGTTCTGCGGGTAAAGACCGTGGTGGGTTACGCCTGCGGCTAACCCACCCTACGGCAGCGGAGATCAATCCTTCGGACGCAGCTTCTCGACTTCGGCATCACTTGGCAGATAGTCCGCGCCCTTCTTGTAAGACGAGTCCACCATCACGCCCTTGCCGTCCTTCAGCGCGGTCTTGCCGACATAGGCACCGAGCGTCGACTGGTGATCGATCTTGCGGAAGGTGATCTCGCCGAGCGGCGACGGCATCGACAGTCCTTCCGCCGCGCTGATCAGCTTCTCCGGATCGGTCGAATTGGCCTTCGCCAGGATCGCCGCCGCCGACTTGATGGTCTGATAGCCGACGATCGAGCCGAGGCGCGGATAGTCGTTGTACTTGGCCTGATAGGCCTTCAGGAACGCGTCGTGCTCGGGCGTCTTGATCGAGTACCAGGGATAGCCCGTGACGATCCAGCCCTCGGGCGTTTCCTCCTTGAGCGGGTCGAGATATTCGGGCTCGCCGGTGAGGAACGAGACGACCTCGCGTCCCTTGAACAGACCGCGGGTGTTGCCTTCACGCACGAGCTTGACGAGATCCGCGCCGAAGGTGACGTTGAGGATCGCTTCGGGATTGGCCGCGGCAACCGCCTGCACCACCGGACCGGCGTCGATCTTGCCCTGCGGCGGCCACTGCTCGTCGACCCACTGGATGTCCGGCCGCTTCTCCGACATCAGCTTCTTGAACACTGCGACTGCGGACTGGCCGTATTCATAGTTCGGCGCGATCGTCGCCCAGCGCTTTGCCGGCAGCTTGCTGGCTGCTTCCACCAGCATCGCCGCCTGCATGTAATTGGAGGGGCGCAGGCGGAAGGTGTACTTGTTACCCTTGGACCAGGTGATGGCGTCCGTCAGCGGCTCGGCCGCCAGGAAGAACACCTTCTTCTGGTTGGCGAAGTCGCTGACCGCAAGACCGATGTTCGACAGGAACGTACCCGTCAGCATCGCCACGCCCTCGCTCGACACCAGCTCGTTGGCCGCGGTCTGTGCATCCGCCGGCTTGCCGCCATCGTCCTTGGAGACCACGACAAGCTTCTTGCCGTTGATGCCGCCGGCCGCGTTGATCTCTTCGACCGCGAGCTGCCAGCCCTTGCGATAGGGCTCGGTAAACGCCGGCAGCAACGAATAACTGTTGATCTCGCCGATCTTGATGTCCTGCGCCAGAGCCGAATGAGCCATGCCGCTCGCCAACAGCGCAAATGCCGCGCCGGCGAAATAGTTCTTTGCTCGCATCCCAACCTCCACTTTTCTGAAAAGATTAACGCAGTCCGTCTTCGCCCTTGATCTCCGCAGCCGTCAGCCCGCCGACGCGCGGCAAAGGACGGCCGCTGTCGGTGACGGCGACCGCGACCATGATCTCGTTGGCGCGCGGCGCGTCGTTGATCTGCACTTCCATGCCGTCGAAATGACTGCGCACGAAGGCTGCATCCTTGTGGCCCAGCGGAATATCCAGCGTCGTGCCGGGTCCACTGCGCTTCTTCGACGACGGGATCAACGCAGCGCCCTTGCTCAGCACTTTACGCACCGGCGCGCCCATTTTCGGGTGAAGGATGGCAGCTGCATGCTCCAGCTCGCCGTTCTCGCCGACGGCCGCGGCCTTGCCATAGCTCTGAGCCTTGGATCCTTCGATGCCGAGCGCCGCCACCGCGCGCTTCGAGAGCAGCTCGCCGAGCTCCTCGCCAATCGCGATCAGGGGCGAGAGATCCTCGACATACTTTCCGGCAAACGGATTCTCGATCACGGCGATTGCCGCCGCACGCCGCGTCGGCGGCGAGACCTGGCGGCCCATCTCCATATGCGTCTCTTCGACGACGGTGACGATCTTGCGGATGATCGCGCTCATGATTGTTTCCTCAAGCCGCTTCCCTGTTCAGGCATGAACCGCGTTCTCTTGTACAAGCGGACGCGATCGTTGCCGTTCAATATCCTTGGTCCCGATGACAAGCATATCACCACAAAGCTGCAACACGGCACCCTCGATCAATCCGCGATTGAACAATTGCCGTGCACATTCCGCGCCAGATTCGAGCGCGGTGGTGATCTCGTTCTGCGACAATCCACCAACGTTGCGGGTCACGAGCCGCGCGCCCAGATCGCTGTCGGGCTGAAGTTCGTTCGCTGGCTTTCGGATGATGGCGGGATGCCCCGGCAGATCGACGGCATTCGCAATGATCGTCGCGGCGGCATCGGCTTGCGAGGCCGTTCCGGCCAACACGGTCACCGCATCGGCAATCCCGAGCGAAAAGCTGCGGCCGTGCCTTCCGCTGGTAGCGATGCCGCGCACAGGGTCATCCGAATCGATTCTCATCGTACGCATCATGCCGTCGCGGTCAGGGCGATCCATCAGGCCGACGGAGAGGTGCTCGTCCTCGCCGAGGTGAAGCGCAATGTCGCCGCCATTGTTGACATAGGCCCGATCGAGCGCCGCAGCGTCCAGCATTGCGCCCAACACCTCCTCCGCCACGCTGCCGGCCACAGCGGCCATCGGCGTGATGAAGCCATCACCGGCATAGGGCGCCACCGCGGCGTGCATGCGACGCGCCACAACGCCTCTCAACGAGGTCCGCTCCTCGACAGCGGTCCGCAGTTCTGGCAGTTCCGCGCAGAGCTCGTCGAGAAGTCCGGTGAACCGTTCGGCCGCAGCCTCATAGGCCGCGCGCACTGCGTCGGCAGCCCCCCTCGCCTCGACGACCAAATCAATCGGTCCATCCTGCAAATGCAGCCGCCGGCCATCAGGCAGCAACGCGATTTGCGGGAGCCTTGTCATGCCCGAGGTCCCGGGATCGGGTTTTGCCAGGGCAATTGGCGGACATCGTCGCCGCCCTGCACCTCGGACAGCGGTTTCACATAATCCATGTGCCCGCCGAGCGCCGCATAGTCCGACAGCTTCATCGTGAATTCGATCGGCGCGACCAGCGCGGGCGTCGGCACGTAGCCGAACGCGCCCGCCGGCATCTGCGTCACGTCGACCATGTAGGTAATGCCGCCGCCCGGCCAAACGTAAACAGGTGCGCCGCCACTGGTGACGCGCGTCAGCGCGTCCTTGACCGAGCGCGTCAGCCGCACCGGATTGTCGGTCACGCCCGCCCGCAAGGAACCGCCCGCGCCCGCCATGAACAGCACCGTACACAGCGCCGGCTCGCAATTCTCCTGAATGCGCTCGACCGAAAACTTGAGGTCATCCGGCATCTCCGTCTCGACCGGCTTCAAGGCTTCGTCGAGCACGTAATAGGACGAATGTTCGCCGGTCGTGGAGACCATCAGCATGGAGAGGCCGGCCCTGGCTTCCTTGGCGTCGAACGGTCCCAGGATTGCGAGCGGATCGGAGATATTGGTGCCGCCCCAACCCGTGCCGGGATCGGCGACCTGGAAATAGCGGCCGGGCGTCGAGCGGCGCCCCTTCATCTTGATGCCGGTGTCGGCGATGTCGAGCAGCTTGCCGGCCTGGTGTTCCGAGAGCACGCCGGTGATATGGTCGTCGACCACGACGACCTCGTCGACCTTGCCGTGCCATTGCTTGGCGAACATGCCGATCGTCGCCGAGCCGCAGCCGACGCGCATGCGCTCTTCTTTCATGCCGTTGACGATCGGCGTCTGGCCGGCCTGCACCACCACGCTCGCGCCGCCGTCGATGGTGAGTTCGACCGCCTTGCAGTTTGCGAGGTCCATCAGCGTGTCGCAGGTGACGCGGCCTTCCTTCTTGGAGCCGCCGGTCAGATGATGCACGCCGCCGAGCGACAGCATCTGCGAACCGTATTCGCTGGTGGTGACGTGACCGACCGCCTCGCCTTGTGCGCGGACGGTCGCGGTCTCCGGCCCGAGATAGCGGTCGGTGTCGATCTTCACCTTGATGCCGCAATAGGAGAAGATGCCCTCGGTGACGACAGTCACCATGTCGACGCCGTCGACCTCCGCCGAGACGATGAACGGCGCCGGCTTGTAGTCGGGATAGGTCGTCCCCGCGCCGATCGCCGTTACAAAGGTGGAAGGCTCGTGGACGATCTTGCCGTCCCAATCTTCGGTCCGGCTGAACGGAACGAGCTTGCCGCCATGCGACACGGTGCGCTCCAGGATCACATGCGGATCGACGCGGACGAGCTTGCCCTCGTGATTGGCATAGCGGTCGCAGGCGCCCGCCGCGCCCGGCTTGATGTAGCACATCACCGGACACGCATCGCAGCGGATCTTGTCGATGGCGGCGCTCGTAGGTTCAGTCACCATGTCAAAGCCAGCCGACAGTGCAGTTATCATTTGTACACGAACGATGTTGCGCGCCCTCCCGATGGCTGTCAAGCGGCGGTGCGGCGCAAAACATACGCCTGCCGCATAAAACCTCATTTGCCTATCCGCTCTGTCCACAAAGAAGGCATTCGCGCTGCACTGCGGCATGCACGGCTTGCACGTTTGTGTACAAACGGTATTGTCGCAACGTAGATTTTGAGCGGACTTGGAATTTTCGCGAAGCTTTGGCCGCGGCGCTCAACGAGTCGACTTGGGAACGAGATGACGCAGACACCGATCCGCATCACCGTGAACGGCAGGATCCACGAGATCACTGCGGCGCGCGATACGCCGCTGCTCTACGTGCTGCGCAACGATCTCGCGCTCAACGGTCCGAAATACGGTTGCGGCCTCGGTGAATGCGGCACCTGCACTGTCCTGATCGATGGCGCGGCGGCGCGCTCCTGCGTCATTCCGATCAGCGGCTGCGGCGGCCGCGACATCGTGACGCTCGAGGGGCTCGGCACCCGCGACAAACCGGATGTGGTGCAGCAGGCTTTCATCGACGAGCAGGCCGCGCAATGCGGCTACTGCCTCAACGGCATGATCATGACCACCAAGGCGCTGCTTGCGATCAACCCGCGGCCCACCGAACAGGAGGCGCTGGCGGCGCTGCGCTACAATCTCTGTCGCTGCGGCACGCATATCGAAATCCTTCGCGCCGTAATGCGTGCGTCTGGCCAGCTCGCCGAGGCCGGTGATTGATGGCGTCCCCGCATCCGAACGGAGCTGAGCTGCAATCCGGCTCGCTCGTCGTCGTCCGCACTGTGGACGAGTGCACATCCGAGACCTTCGTCCGCATCACCGCGAGCGGCTCGGTCACAGCCTACAACGGACATGTCGATCTCGGCACCGGCATCCGCACGGCGCTGGGCCAGATCGTGGCCGAGGAGTTGGATGTGTCCTTTGCCCGCGTCGTCGTCGTGCTCGGCAACACTGCAATGGTGCCGAACCAGGGCGCGACGATCGCGAGCGAGACCATCCAGATCACCGCCGTTCCCCTGCGCAAAGCCGCCGCGCAGGCGCGTCACTTCCTGATCGCACGTGCGGCCGAGCGCCTGGAACTGCCGGTAGCCGATCTCAGGATCGAAGACGGCCTCGTGCGCGGCCACGACAATCGCAGCGTCAGCTATGGCGAGTTGATCGGCGGAGAGACCATTCGTCTCGAGCTTGCCGACGGCGTCGCCGTCAAGCCGGTCGGCGATTACGCCATTGTCGGCCAATCGATGCCCCGCGTCGACCTGCCGGCCAAGGCCACGGGTGAGCTGACCTTCGTGCACGACATCCGTATGCCCGGCATGCTGCACGGCCGCGTGGTGCGACCGCCCTATGCTGGCGTCGACGCCGGCCCGTTTGTCGGCACCAGCCTGATTTCGGTCGATGAATCCTCGGTGCGCGGCATTCCCGGCATCATAGCCGTCGTGCGCATCGGCGATTTCGTCGGAATCGTCGCGGAGCGCGAGGAGAACGCGATCCGCGCGGCGGAGCAGCTTGCGGTGAGCTGGCGACCGACGCCTGAACTGACCGATCTCGCCGACGTCGAGAACGCGCTGCGCGCCAATCCATCGACGCCGCGCACGCTGATCGACAAGGGCGACGTCGATGCTGCCATTGCCCGCGCGGCCAAGCCGATGCAGCGCACTTACGTCTGGCCGTATCAGATGCATGCCTCGATCGGCCCGTCCTGCGCGGTCGCCGACTTCCAGGACGGCAACATCCGCGTCTGGTCGGGCACGCAAAATCCGCACCTGCTGCGCGCAGACCTGTCGCTGCTGATTGAACGTCCCGAGAGCGACATCGAGATCATCAGGTTGGAGGCGGCCGGCTGCTACGGCCGCAACTGCGCCGACGATGTCACGGCGGACGCGCTGTTGCTCTCGCGCGCGGTCGGCCGGCCCGTGCGCGTGCAGCTGACGCGCGAGCAGGAGCACGCCTGGGAGCCCAAGGGTGCCGCGCAGCTCATCGACGTCAATGGCGGCCTGAACGCGGAGGGCGGCGTCGCTGCTTACGATCTTGCCACGCGGTATCCGTCGAATGCCGCGCCGACATTGGCGCTGTTGCTGACGGGGCGGATATGGCCGAAGGCGGACGTCCTCCAGATGGGCGACCGGACCGCGATCCCGCCTTACGATTACGACCACATGCGCGTCGTCGCACACGACATGGCGCCGATCGTGCGCGCGTCCTGGTTTCGCGGCGTCTCGGCCCTGCCGAACACATTTGCGCATGAATCCTATATCGACGAGGCCGCGACCGAGGCCGGCGTTGACCCGATCGAATATCGCTTGCGTTACCTTAGGGATCAGCGCGCCGTCGATCTCGTCCATGCGGTCGCCGAGCGCGCGGGGTGGACGCCGCGACCGGTGCGCGAAGAGAAAGACGGCGAGATCGTGCATGGGCGCGGCTTTGCCTATGCACTCTACGTCCACAGCAAATTTCCCGGTTATGGCGCGGCGTGGTCGGCCTGGGTCACCGACGTTGCCGTGAACAAGTCGACCGGCGACGTCAGCGTGACGCGCGTGGTCGCCGGGCAGGACTCCGGATTGATGATCAACCCGGACGGCGTGCGCCACCAGATCCATGGCAACGTCATCCAGTCCACCAGCCGCGCGCTGATGGAGGAGGTCTCGTTCGAGCGCGGCGCAGTCGCGGCGCGGGAATGGGGCGCCTATCCGATCATCCCGTTCCCTGACGTGCCCAAGATCGACGTGTTGTTGCTGCCGCGACCGGACCAGCCGCCGCTCGGCGTCGGCGAATCCGCCTCGGTCCCGAGCGCGGCTGCGATTGCGAACGCGATTTTCGACGCCACCGGCGTGCGCTTTCGCGAGCCGCCGTTCACGCCCGAGCGCGTCCTGAAAGGATTGCACGGCGGCGCGCCGGCCACGCCGCAGGCGCTGCCCGCTCCCGCTACCCCACAGCCATCCCGCATCTGGGAAAATCCCTTCGCCAAACGCGCCGGCATCTTCGCGACGATCGCGGCCGTCTGCACCGCGGCAATCGGCATCGGTGCGGCGCTTTTGCCTGGCCGCGCCATCGCGCCGATCGCCCGACCCGATGCATCTGTCTATTCCGCCGCGACGATCGCGCGCGGGCAGCAGCTGGCCGCACTCGGCAATTGCGCGGAGTGCCACACCATGATCGGCGGTGCGCTCAACGCCGGTGGCCGCGCCCTGGAGACGCCGTTCGGCACGATCTACGCGACCAACATCACGCCCGACGTCGAGACCGGCATCGGCGCCTGGTCCTATCCCGCCTTCGAGCGCGCGATGCGCGACGGGCTGCATCGCGACGGACGGCAACTCTATCCCGCCTTCCCCTACACGCACTTTTCGAAGACTGGCGATGCCGACATGCAGGCGCTTTATGCTTACCTGATGGCGCAGCCGCCGGTGCGCGCACCGGCAGCGGCGAATGCGCTCGCCTTCCCGTTCAATCTCCGCCCGCTACTTGCCGGATGGAATGCGCTGTTCCACCAGACGCGCGAGTTCAAGCCCGATCCTGCCAAATCCGACGTCTGGAATCGCGGCGCTTATCTGGTCGAAGGTCTCGGCCATTGCAGCGCCTGCCATTCGCCGCGCAACGCGCTCGGCGCCGAGCAGCGTGGCGCCTATCTCGCCGGCGGTTTTGCCGAGGGCTGGGAGGCGCCGCCGCTGACCTCACTCTCCCACGCGCCGATCCCATGGAGCGAGGACGAGCTGTTCGCCTATTTGCGCACCGGCCACTCGCGATATCATGGCGTCGCCGCCGGACCGATGGCGCCAATCGTCAGGGACCTCAAAGCCCTGCCCGACCAGGACATCCGCGCCATGGCGGTCTATCTGAACTCATTCAACGACACCACAACCGAAGCACCGGACGCGCTTGCGGCACGTCTCGAAAGCGCGACGCAAGTTAAAACTGCGTCCTCCACCGGCGCACGGCTCTATCAGGGCGCCTGCGCCGTCTGCCACGAGGTCGGCGGCCTGCCGCTGTTCGGCAGCCGGCCTTCGCTGGCACTCAACAGCAATCTGCACAGCGTCACATCAGACAATCTCGTTCAAATCATCCTGCACGGCATCGCCGAGCCGGCGTCGAGCGATCTCGGCTACATGCCGGCCTTCAAGAACAGCATGAGCGATGCGCAGGTCGAGGAACTCGTCACCTTCCTGCGCAAGCAGTTCGCCCCGGACAGGCCGGCATGGACCGGCGTGCGCGAGACAGTCACGCGCCTCCGGACCTCAGCACATTAAGCGTGCTTCTTCACGTCCACCGGCGGCGTGCCGTGCGTATGGAACGACTCGATCGTCTTCAGGCCCCACGCCTGCCCCTTCTTGCGCTCCTCTTCGGTCCACACGATCGGCTTCCAGTCGGGCGCGAGGATGAGGCGCGCGCCCGCATTGGCGACTTCGACGCGGTTGCCGCCGGGCTCGTAGACGTAGAGGAAGAAGGTCTGCTGGATCGCGTGCTTGTGCGGGCCGGTCTCGATGTGGATGCCGTTCTCCAGGAAGATGTCGGCGGCGCGCAAGATCTCTTCGCGGCTGTCGAGCGCGTAGGTGACGTGGTGGAAGCGGCCGGGCGTGCCGGAATGGTCGAGCGAATAGGCGAAATCGTAGCTCTTGTTGGACACCGTCAGCCACATCGCCGCTTCGCGGCCGTCGTTGAGCACGATCTGCTCGGTGAGCCGGCAGCCGAGATAGTTCTCGAAGAACTCGCGGTTCGCCTTGATGTCGACGGCGAGGCAATTGAGATGGTCGATGCGGCGGACATTGACGCCGCGCGCGGGAAAGCGCTGCGCCTGGTTCTTCAGTGCGGGTTTCAGCTCGGGCGGCGCCTGATACCATTCGGTCTCGTAATAGAGCTCGACGATGTGTCCATCGGGATCGCGACAGCGGAAGGTCGGCCCCTGCCCCATATCGCCGTCGATCCAGCCGATGTCGAAGCCGGACCCCTTCAGCGCCGCGACGCGGCGCTCCAGCGCCTGCTGGCTGCGCGCGCGCAACGCCATGTGCTCCATGCCCGATGTCTTCGACGCCGTCAGTTTGAGCGAATAGCGCTCGTAATCGTCCCAGCCGCGCAAATAGACCGACTCGCCCTTTTGTCCGCTGACGGTCATGCCCATAACGTCGACGAAGAATTTCAGGCTCTCGTCCGGCTTCGGTGTCAACAGCTCCATGTGGCCGAGATGAGCGAGATCGAGGATCGGTTCGGGTTGCATGGTGTCCTCCAAGACGTGGCTTGCGATCCGCTGGACCGGATCCCGCGATCTGGCGCAGGCGGCAATCCGCTCACGCGCCGGTGGGCGGCACTAGGCCGACGGTTCATTTGTACCAATGTACAAATGATTAGGTCCCGTCAACAAATCAAGCAAGACCGCCGAGGGTGGATGACGAACCGTCTAGGATGACCAACCCGTCCCGGAACCGCGGACCGACTGCCCGAATGGTAAAGTCTCTCTTAAGCGCACTCAGGCCCGTCGGCCGGGAAAAAGCAGCATTTTCCGGGCGCTTCTGCCAGGGAATATGCATTGGGAACAAACTTCGCACCCGAATTGTCGCGGATTTAACGAAGCGCCGGCGCCTGCCGTTTAACCGTTTGTCCAGCGACGGCCGTGCATAGTCCGGGCAACCCGTTGCTCTTGCCAGGTTCATTCATTGTGACATCCTTTGGACGCGTGATTTCGGTTCGCGGATCGCTCGCCCGGGTCGGGCTGCTGCCTGAAAGCCGGATGCCGGTCTCGGAAGTGCGGGCAACCGTCGGCCGCTTCGTCAGTATCCGCTGCGCCAGCTCGGTCATCGTCGCCATGATCACCGAGGTGTCCTGCGAGAACCTCTCGAGCAACGACGATTTGATCGCCATCGCCTCGGTCGACCTGCTCGGGGAAATTCTCAACGCCACCGGCAAGGCCAAATTCCAGCGCGGCGTCACCAACTATCCGACCATCGGCGATTCCGTCGACCTGATCACGAGCCAGGAGCTGCGCACGATCTACGCGCCCACCGGCTCCGACCAGATCAATGTCGGCTTCCTTCAGCAGGACAGCTCCGTCGTCGCCTATGTCGACATCGAGGAAATGCTCTCCAAACACTTTGCGGTGCTGGGATCGACCGGCGTCGGCAAATCGACCGGTGTGTCGCTGCTGCTCAACGAGATCCTCAAGGCACGCCCGAACCTGCGCATCTTCCTGCTCGATGTGCACAACGAATATGGCCGCTGCTTCGGCGACCGAGCGCTGGTGCTCAACCCGCGCAATTTGAAACTGCCATTCTGGCTGTTCAATTTCGAGGAAATCGTCGACGTGCTGTTCGGCGGCCGCGCCGGCGTGCCGGAGGAGCTCGACGTCCTCGCCGAGGTCATTCCCCTCGCCAAGGGCGTCTACACCCAGTACCAGAACGCCGACCGCATTGGCCTCAAGCGCATCGATCCCAAGCAGATCGGCTACACCGTCGATACGCCGGTGCCCTATCGTCTGGTCGATCTGATGTCGCTGATCGACGAGCGCATGGGCAAGCTCGAGAACCGCTCCTCGCGCATCATCTATCACAAGCTGATCTCCCGCATCGAGGCGGTCCGCAACGACCCGCGCTACGCCTTCATGTTCGACAACGCCAATGTCGGCGGTGACACCATGGCCGAGGTGATCAGCCATCTGTTCCGCCTGCCGGCCAACGGCAAGCCGATGACGGTGATGCAGCTCGCCGGCTTCCCGGCCGAAGTCATCGATTCCGTCGTCTCGGTGCTCTGCCGCATGGCCTTCGACTTCGGCCTGTGGAGCGACGGCGTTTCGCCGATGCTGTTCGTCTGCGAAGAGGCTCACCGCTACGCCTCCGCCGATCGCAATGTGGGCTTCGGGCCGACCCGCAAGGCGGTGTCGCGCATCGCCAAGGAAGGCCGCAAATACGGCGTCTATCTTGGCCTCATCACCCAGCGTCCGGCGGAGCTCGACGCGACCATCATCTCCCAGTGCAACACGCTGTTCACGATGCGTCTTGCCAACGAGCGTGACCAGGCGCTGCTGCGCGCCGCGGTGTCGGATGCGGCCGCGAATCTGCTCTCGTTCGTGCCCTCGCTCGGCACCCGCGAAGTGCTGGCATTTGGCGAAGGTGTCGCGCTGCCGACGCGGCTGCGCTTCAAGGAGGTGCCGCCGCATCAATTGCCGCGCGGCGAAGCCACCATCAGCAGCGTGCCGTCCGTCACCTCCGGTCACGACATGCATTTCGTCGGCGCCGTGCTCGAGCGCTGGCGCGGCGCCACCTCGCAGCGCGACGTGCCGAACGATCCGGTATTCTCGGCGCCGCCCGCGAAGACGCTCTCCAACGTCGAAGCCCCGATGCTGCAACCGTCGATGGGGCTGGATCCGGACCGCTTCTCGCTGCTGAAGAAGCCGCTGCGGTAAAGCAACGCTCGTTTTCCAGCTCCGGCATTGCGAGCCTGGCGTCACGTTGAGCATGGCGCCGGCATCGACTATGGTTGCCGGCCCCAAGCCGGAATCCATGCCCATGACAAAGCCTGCGCAACGCTTCGCCGCTCCCGCCCTCGATGCGCTCCCTGACGACATCCGCACACGTCTTCTCGCCGTCCAGGAGAAGAGCGGCTTCGTGCCGAACGTGTTCTTGACGCTGGCCTACCGCCCGGACGAGTTCCGCGCCTTCTTCGCCTACCACGACGCACTGATGGAGAAGGACGGCGGCCTCACCAAGGCCGAGCGCGAGATGATCGTGGTCGCGACCTCGGCAGCCAATCAGTGTCAGTATTGCGTGATTGCGCATGGCGCGATCCTGCGCATCCGCGCCAAGAACCCGCTGATCGCCGACCAGATCGCCACGAACTACCGCAAGGCCGACATCACGCCGCGGCAAAAGGCGATGCTCGACTTCGCGATGAAGGTCTCGGCCGATGCGCAGCGGATTTCCGAGGACGATTTCATCGCGCTTGCGCCGCATGGCTTCAGCGACGACGACATCTGGGACATCGCCGCAATCTCCGCCTTCTTCGCACTGTCAAACCGGCTGGCGAATTTCACCGGTATGCGGCCGAATGACGAATTCTATCTGATGGGACGGCTGCCAAAGAAATGACCGACTGCCGCGAACGCGGAAGGAACGCATAGCCGACAAACGCAGTGGATGAGTTCCCGTTTGACGGGAACTCTGCGTTTTCGCAATCGAACACGTTTTATTAAGAATCTCACCCTCAACTAGCACAAACGCTTTGGCACAACTTGCGCAGTTTCCCTCACCGGAGATGCTGATGAGTCGTGCCTGTCGAGGGGCTTCTCATGAACGTGCGGGCATTTGTTATCGCGACCTGTATCGGCACGGCATTCTTCGCGGCCGGATACGCGTGGAACTATCAGCCCGAGATCATCAACGCAAACGAGATATGGAGCATGTTCGAATCGGAGCATGGCAAGGCGCGGGCTGCCGTGTTGCGCGTCCTCGTTGCGCCGAATTCAGCTCACTTCAACGGCCTGCGAACGATCGATACGGACCAGGCAAAATACGTATGCGGCTCCGTAAAGGCGATGGACAAGGAGAGGCAGTATGTCGAGGCCGCATTCGTTTACACCGTCGCGATCGATTTTGCCCGTATCGACGACGACGGCCGGATGACGTCGCAGCGGTCTCCTTACAAGCCCTGCCCAGACGCGGCCGATAACAAAATTGCCGACCAGAACACGCTGATATCCCCTAGCGCGCTGTCAATGATCAAGACCGTCGAAAAAATCATCCCCAAGTCCAGCGGCGGAACGATGGAACAACAGCTTGGCCAGCTCGCCGGACAGACAGCGGCGGTCGCGCCAGGTTCGGCGGTCCCGCGGAGATCGGCCGGCTCATCGGGTTCGGCAGCCTCAGCGGGGGCAGGATGGGCGCCAGCCGCGCAGCATTCAGGTTCGGGCGTGGAGGCGCGACAAGCAGATGAACTGACGTGGCGTGTCGACCAGCCGCCGGCCGCATGGCCGAATTTCCCCTCGGACCATCCGCTGGCGAAATCGGCGCAGAAGCGGACGAGCGCCGAGGCCCTGGCTTTTGCAAGAGATGTCGAGGCTCGCTGGGAAGACGCCAAATCGTCCGGAGTTCCGGCCAAGCGTCCTCCGCCTGAGGAGATCAAGGAAGCATGCCGCGCGCTACTTACGATCGATCCCACGGACAAGGATTATCCGCGGGCCTGGGCCGCCTTTGTGCGGCTGCGCAAAATCGATCGCGACGCTGCTGGTTGAACTGGCGGGGATCTGTCCTAGCGCTTCGCCATCAGCTCGAGCGCCGGGGCAAAGCGCTCGGAAAACGTCAACGTCTTGGCATGGTGTACTGCGGCAAACGATGCCGATATCCCGGCTGAAGCGACCACGAGCAGGGCAACGGCGAAAACCAGACGGCGCATTTCGGCCTCCTGTGTGAGCTCGACAATCCCACAGATGGCACGGCTTTGTTTCAGCACCGCTTCGTGCGGACGGAAGATGGTTTCGCTCAAGAGGCTGTGATCAGATCCGGTTTGCGGAGCCGCATGCCGTACTGACGTGAGCGTTGCGCCTAATCATCGTCAGCCGGACCGCACCAGCCAGGCAGATAGATCGCATCCTTGCTCTTGGCTGAGGACATCGCCTTTTCGAGCGCCTTGTCAAAATTGGCGTCCACAGCCTTGCGCGACAGCTTTCGGCGCAGATAATCGGCCCACAGGAATTCGGAGAACGGCGTGGTGTCCTTGGCGAAGCCGCCCATGCGGCGCAGCTCGCCGGCAAGGCTCCGGAAGGGATCGTCCTTGAGGGCGACGACGGATTTCGGCAAATCGCGGAACGGGCGCCGTTCGCCCTTGGCGTCGTAAGGGTAAACCCAGCGCTTGTTGTCCATCACGCCCCAGAACGCTTCGCGCTCCACCATCCTGAGGTCGCCGACGATGGTGACCAGCACCTCCTTGACGCCCTCGTCGTGCAGAGCGCGACCGAGATGATGATGGTCAATCACGTAATAGCGCTCGTCGGGGCCATGCACGACGGGGATCATATGCTTGCCGAGCAGATCGGCCTGCTTTTTCTTGTCGTGCTCGCGCCAGCGCTTGCGCTTCTCCTTGACCTCGCGCATCCCGACCGTCATCTGCGTCGGCCGCAGCGACAGGATCGACACCGGATGCACTCTCGGTTCGCGCGTATTGGTCATGGTTGGAGAGCCCTTCACATGGTTGCAGCTGCGTGATCAGGTTCCCTGGACTATGCCATGGGCATTGCGCCGGCAATGCATTCGGCTGGGCGGAGATTATTGCATTGCACCCTCTGCAGGCCCGGAACGACCACGGTCCCGCGGTCCTTCGTTCGCAACCCTGCTAGATAGTGCGAACGCGCAATGCACGTGCGCGTTGAGAAGATTTTCTGCAACGTGTTCACCACGTATGCTATCTAAAAATCGCTGCTTCGGAGTGATCCCTGCACCATGACAACCCAGCGGCCCATAAGCTCGGATGACGAGCACCGGGTGCTCCAGTTCAGGCCGCGCACCTCGCCTTCCCCGACGGGCTACCGCGGCAACGCTAGCGTGCAGCAGTTGCGCGTCGCGCCCGAGCCGCTCGACCTGTCGCGCTACGAGCAGCCCCGCACTGAACCGGACGATTTCCGCCATCGCATGCTCGCGAATATCGCGGCGCTGGCCTTCACCATCGCACTGACCGCGATCGGGATCTGGCTCGCGGTGAGCATCGCCGACCTGCGCCGGACCCAGGATTGCGTGCTGATGGGCCGCCGCGACTGCGTCAAGATCACGACGCCGCACATCTAAGGCAAGACGTCTGGCGAGGCCCGCCGACGGTCCTTCGGCCGAAGCGGCTCAGCCGAGGCCTCCCCAGCCCTGTCCCCACACCCGCCGGCTCCATTGAACTCAGGGCGGCGCTCCGATATACGGGCTTTCGACCCGGCCAGAGGGGGGTTGAGGGCGTCATCGGGGCGCGATGCCCACCCACCGTTCCACTCTGGAAAATCTGACAAACATCTGCAATATATCAAAGGCTTAGTGATGTCCTCCACATTCGATCAGGTCGCTACGATCATCGCTGAAACCTGCGACATCCCGCGCGACACGATCACGCCGGATAGCCATGCCATCGATGACCTCGGCATCGACAGCCTCGATTTCCTGGACATCGCGTTCGCGATCGACAAGCAGTTCGGTATCAAGCTGCCGCTGGAAAAGTGGACCCAAGAGGTCAACGACGGCAAAGCCACCACCGAGCAGTATTTCGTGCTGAAAAACCTGTGCGCCCGCATCGACGAACTGGTTGCGGCCAAGGGCGCGAGCGCCTAAGCGCGCGGTCATGCAACTCGAATACTTCCACATGATAGATCGCGTCGTCGACCTCAACGTCGACGCGAAGACGATTGTCGTCGAGGCTCAGGTCCCGATGGAGAGCACCATTTTCGAGGGGCACTTCCCGGGCTATCCCCTGATGCCCGGCGTGCTCCTGATCGAATCGATGGCGCAGGCCTCTGGCTGGCTTCAGCTTGGCGTGCTCAAATTCGAGCGCATGCCGATCCTGGCTGCCGTCAAGGAGGCCAAGGTCCGCGGCTCGGTCTTCCCCGGCGATCTCATGAGCATCGAGGCGAGCCTGGCCCATCAGGGCTCGGGCTACGCCGTGACCGAAGCCAAGATCAAGGTCGGCGGCAAGCTGCGCGCGAATTCGACGCTGACCTTCACGCAGATTCCCTTTCCCCATGCGGATATGCGCGCCCACATGGACGCGGTCGCCAAACGCGTCGGCTTTCCGCAACAGGCCGTATCGCCATGACCGAGACTGCTTCGAAGCCCGCCCAGACGGAAGTCTGGATCACCGGCATTGGCCTGGCCACCTCGCTCGGCGAGGGCCTGGACGCCAACTGGGCCGCGCTTCAGGAGAAGCGCATCAATGTCGACGAGAAGGGCTTTGCGCCCTACATCGTGCACCCCCTGATGCCGGTTACCTTCGACAGCCAAATCCCGAAGAAGGGCGACCAGCGCCAGATGGAAGCCTGGCAGCGCATCGGCACCTATGCGGCCGGGCTTGCGCTCGACTCCGCCGGGATCAAGGGCAACAAGGATATCCTGTCGAAGATCGACATGGTCGTCGCCGCGGGCGGCGGAGAGCGCGATCTCAACGTCGACACCGGCGTGCTCACGGCCGAGGCCAAGGGTGCCAACGCGCCCGGCTTCCTCAACGAGCGGCTGATGAGCGATCTCAGGCCGACGCTGTTCCTGGCCCAGCTCTCCAACCTGCTCGCCGGCAACATCGCCATCGTGCATGGCATTGGCGGCACCTCGCGCACCTTCATGGGTGAAGAGGTTGCCGGCGCCGATGCCACCCGCATTGCATTGTCGCGCATCGCCTCCGGCGAGAGCGACATCGCCCTGATCGGCGGCTCGCACAATGGCGAGCGCAAGGACCTGATGGTCCTATACGAATTCGGCGACTTCAATCTCAAGGACAAGTTCGCACCCGTGTGGGCGCGCGAGGACAACGCCGGCTTCGCGCTCGGCTCGGCTGGCGCGTTTCTGGTGCTGGAGTCCAAGGCGCATGCGGAGGCGCGCGGTGCCAAGCCGTTCGCGAAGCTGTCGAGCGTCGTTGCCGACCTCGCCCGGCGCAAGACCCCCGGCGACATGGCCGCGACGCTGGAGAAGCTTTGGGCAAAGTTGCCGAAGCGCGACGGCAAGGGCGCGATCATATCCGGTGCGACCGGCGCTGAGCCGGCGACATCAGAAGAGCGCGGCTTCCTGAAGGGCCACGCCGAGTTCCCGGTGCGCTCGACCGGCACGATGTTCGGCCACACCATGGAGACGCAATTCCCGCTCGGTATCGCGCTCGCCGCGCTGTCGATCTCTCGCGGCGCGCTGTTTCCGCCGAACGATTCCACGGGCACCGAGATTGAAATGCAGGGAGCGCCCACCCAGATTGTGGTGGTGGGGGCCGGACACTGGCGCGGCGAAGGCATGGCGCTGGTCGAGGCAGTAAGCTAGAGCGCGTTGCGCTTTGGCAGGTTATTGTTTGGGCATGATCTTCTCGGAAAATCGCGTCACGCTTTTTCGGATCATGCTCCAGCTCAAGCGGGGATCGACATGACTGCACCACGCGACAAACTCGGGCGTCCCGTCGTCGTCGTCACCGGCATGGGCATCATGACCTCGCTCGGCAACGGCAAGACCGACAATTGGGCGAAGCTCGTCGCCGGCGAATCCGGCATCCGCACCATCACGCGCTTTCCAGTCGACGGCCTGAAAACCACGATGGCCGGCACGGTGGATTTCGTCAGCGTCGATCCGTTCTCCTCCACCGGCCTGTCCGAGCGGATGGCCGAACTGGTGACGCAGGAAGCGCTGGACCAGGCCGGCATCGGCGCCAAGGCGGATTTCCCGGGTCCTCTCTTCCTTGCGGTCGCACCTGTCGAAGTCGAATGGCCGCAGCGCCGCGAGCTCGGGCGCGCCGTCGGTAAGCTCGACTTCAATTACGACGATCTGCTGCGCATCTCCGGTGGCGGCAAGTACAGCGCCTATCACCACCGCTTCATGTTCGGTTCGGTCGCGGCCTACCTCGCCGAGACCTTCGGCACCAAGGGCTCGCCGATCTCGTTGTCGACGGCCTGCGCCTCGGGCGCGACCTCGATCCAGCTCGGCGTCGAGGCGATCCGCCGCGGCGAAACCGATGCCGCGCTGTGCGTGGCGACCGACGGCACCGTGAATCCGGAGGCGCTGGTGCGCTTCTCGCTGCTCTCGGCGCTGTCGACCCAGAACGATCCGCCGCAGGCGGCCTCCCGTCCCTTCTCCAAGAACCGCGACGGTTTTGTCATGGCCGAAGGCGCAGGTGCGCTGGTGCTCGAAAGCTATGAAGCCGCCACCGCGCGCGGCGCAAAAATCCTCGGCGTGATCGCCGGCTGCGGCGAGCTCACCGATTCCTTTCATCGCACCCGCTCCTCACCCGACGGCAAGCCGATCATCGGCTGCATGAACAAGACGCTGGCCGATGCCGGCATGACGCCGGACCAGATCGACCACATCAACGCGCACGGCACCGCGACGCCCGAGAACGACAAGATGGAGTACAATACGACATCGGCCGTGTTCGGCGACCTCGTCTCGAAGATTCCGGTCACCTCCAACAAGTCGATGGTCGGCCACACCATCTCGGCCGCCGGCGCGGTCGAGGCAATCTTCTCGCTGCTCACGCTCGAACATCAGCGCATCCCGCCGACGATCAACTACGACAATCCGGATCCCACGATCCTGTTCGACGTCGTCGGCAACAAGGCACGCGATGCCCGCGTCACCGCGGTGATGTCGAACTCGTTCGGCTTCGGCGGCCAGAACGCCTCGCTGATCCTGACCCGCGAACCGGCCTGACCGGACGCATGGCGCTGCTTCCTGCGAGGACGAAAGCCCGCGCGCGGGCGACGGCCAAATCGATCGGTGGAGGGCTGATCGGCGCCGCCACCGTCGGCATGTTGCGCACCACGCGTTATTTCGATCCGGCCAAGACCTCGGACTTTTTCGCGCGCGTCACCAAGACGATCGGTCCGCGCCTGCGCGAGCACCGCATCGGCCGCGCCAACCTCAGCGCGGCCTTTCCGGAGAAATCGCCCGAAGAGATCGAAAGCATCCTGATGGGCGTGTGGGACAATCTCGGTCGCGTCGGCGCCGAATTCGCCCATATGGACCACGTCTGGGACTACGACCGCGATCATCCGGAAAACAGCCGGATCGAACTGCCAAGGCGCAGCATCGAGCTGTTCGATCAGATCCGCGACGACGGCAAACCCGCGCTGATCTTCGCCGCGCATCTCGCCAACTGGGAATTGCCGGCGCTCGCCGCGGTCGCGCATGGGCTGGATACGGCGATCCTCTACCGCCGCCCCAATATCGCCTCCGCCGACCGCATCATCCAGGAGATGCGCCAGGTCAACATGGGCACGCTGATCCCGGCGGGGCGCGACGCGCCGCTGCGGCTCGCGCAGGCGCTCAAGGACGGCAAGCACGTCGCGATGCTGATCGACCAGTATCTGTCCGGCGGCGTCGAGGTCACCTTCTTCGGCCGCAAGACCCGCGCCAATCCGATGCTGGCACGCCTGTTGCGCCAGGTCGAATGCCCGATCCACGGCGTCCGCGTCATCCGCCTGCCCGGCGGCCGCTTCACCGCCGAGATCACCGAAGAGGTCCAGCCGGTGCGCGACGCCGACGGCAAGATCGACATCCAGGGCACCACCCAGGCGATCACGAGCGTGGTGGAAGGCTGGGTCCGCGAGCATCCCGAGCAGTGGCTGTGGCTGCACCGCAGGTGGCGGTAATCTTGTTCCGTCATTGCGAGCGACTTGTCCGCCGTAGCTCGAAGAGCGAAGGTGGAAGCGAGCAATCCAGAATCCTCCCGCGGAAAGATTCTGATTGGTTCGTCGCTTCGCTCCTCGCAAAGATGGGCGCGATTACCTTCCCGTCTTCACCCTGGTCCACAGCCGATTGATGACCCGCTGGGTCGCCGGCTCACGCGCCGTGATGACGAACAGCTTTGCGAGCATCGCCTCGTCCGGATAGATGTTCTTGTCGTTCAGAATTTTCGGGTCGACCAGCTTCTGGCTGGCGAGGTTGCCGTTGGCGTAGGACAGGAAGTCCGTATTCTTGGCGGCCACGTCCGGACGGTAGAGATAGTTGATCAGCTCGTAGGCTTCCTTGACGTTCCTGGCATCCGCAGGGATTGCGAGATTGTCGAAGAACATCTGCGCGCCCTCCTTCGGGATGGCGTAGCCGATCTCGATGCCGCTTTTGACTTCGGCAGCGCGGGCGCGGGCCTGCATGATGTCGCCGGACCAGCCGACCACGAAACAGATCTCGCCGGTGGCGAGCGCGCTTAGATATTCGGACGAATGAAACTTGCGCACGGCAGGCCGCACCTTGGCCACGACATCGGCGGCCTTGTCGAGGTCGGCCTGCTCGGTCGAGTTCGGATCGAGCCCGAGATAGTTCAACGCCGCCGGGAAGATGTCGTCGGCGGAATCCAGCATGTGGACGCCGCAGTCTTTGAATTTCGCGAGATTCTCCGGCTTGAACACGATGTCCCAGCTGTCGATCTTCGCATCCGCTCCGAGAATCTGCTTCAGCTTGGCGACGTTGTAGCCGATGCCCGTCGTGCCCCACATGTAATTGACGGCGTAGACATTGCCGGGGTCGTAGATCGCGAGACGTTCGGTCACCACCGGCCAGGCATTGGCCAGGTTCGGCAGCTTCGACTTGTCGAGCTTCTGGAAGATGTTGGCCTTGATCTGGCGCTGAAGGAAATAGGCCGTCGGCACCACGACGTCATAGCCGGACTTGCCGGCCATCAGGCGCGTCTCCAGCGTCTCGTTGGCGTCAAACGTGTCGTAGACCACCTTGATACCGGTCTCCCTGGTGAAGGCCTCGAGGACGTCGGGCGCCACGTAGTTCGACCAATTGTAGAAGTTGACGACCCGCTCCTCGGCCCCGGCGGGAGCGGAGAGCAACGTCAGCGCGGCGGCGATCGCGAGGCCAAAACCAAAGCGGCTGACGATCGTCATCTGCTACCTCTTGCGCCCGCGCACCGCGTCCGACAGCCGCTCCAGCGCGGTGTCGAGCGTCTCGTCCTTCTTGGCAAAGCAGAAGCGCACCACCGAGGTCACAGGGTCCTGCTCGTAGAAGGCCGATACCGGGATTGCCGCGACCTTGTAGTCCTTCACGATCCGCCAGCAGAACTCGGTGTCGCTCTCGTTCAGCCCGAGCGGGGACAGGTCGACGGTGAGGAAGTAGGTTCCCTGCGACTTCAGCACCGGGAAGCCGAGGCTCTCCAGTCCCTTGGCAAGGCGGTCCCTGCTCCGCGCCAGGTCCTTTCGCATCGACAGGAAATACTCGTCCGGCTTGCCGAGCCCGTAAGCGACGGCGGCCTGGAGGTTCGGCGCGGTGGTGAAGGTCAGGAACTGGTGCACCTTGGCGGCAACGCGCAGCAGCGGCGGCGCCGCGCAGACGAAGCCGATCTTCCAGCCCGTCAGCGAGAAGATCTTGCCGGCCGAGCCGACCTTGATGGTGCGGTCGCGCATGCCGGGAATGGTGATCAGCGGGATGTGCTTGTGCTCGTCGAAGGTGACGTGCTCCCAGACCTCGTCGCAGATCGCGATGACGTCGAACTCCTGGCAGTAGCGCGCCAAAAGCTCGAGGTCCTCGCGCGGAAACACCACCGCGGACGGATTCAGGGGATTGTTGAAGAGCACCGCCTTGGTCTTTGAATTGAAGACGCTTTTCAGCATGTCCTCATTCAGCCGCCAATGCGGCGGCTCGAGCCGGACCAGGCGCGGAATGCCGCCGGCCTGACGGATGATCGGCAGATAGGAATCGTACACCGGCTGGAAGCACACCACCTCGTCACCGGGCTGGACGACGGCGAGGATCGCCGAGGTCAGCGCCTCGGTGCCGCCGGAGGTCACCATCACCTCGCTCATCGGATCGAGCTCGAGGCCGTGCCAGTGGCCGTAATGGCTCGCGATCGCCTGGCGCAGCTCTGGCAGGCCCATCATCGACGGGTACTGGTTGTAGCCGTTCAGCGAGGCCTCGGCCGCGGCGCGGCGGATGTCTTCGGGGCCGGGATCGTCGGGAAAGCCCTGGCCAAGATTGATGGCGGCATTGTCGCGCGCGGCCTGCGACATCGCCTCGAAGATGGTGACGGGAAGGTCCGCGAAGACCTTGTTGAGGGACGAGCTCTTGGACATCGGCGGGGTCAGCCGCCGACCTTGCTGGGAAGACCCGCCGCCTTCCAGCCCAGCATGCCGCCGGCCAGATGCTTGTCGTAAGGCAGGCCTGCGGCCTGCGCTGCCAGCGAGGCCGTCACCGAACGCTTGCCCGAGCGGCAGGCGAACACGACCTCTTTGCCCGCGGGATCGGGGATCGCCTTGGGATCGAAGGTCGAGAGCGGCACGACCACGCCGTAGGGATAAGCCTCGGCCTCGACCTCGTTCGGCTCGCGCACGTCGACAAGGAGATAGCGCCCTTCCGCGACACCCTTGGAGACCTCGTCCGGGGTCAGATCCTGTACTTGATTTGCCACATCATCCTCCAACGTCGCGGGCCGCTGCCGGGCGATCCCGGCGGCCGGCAACCTCGCCTCTCGGCCGGTGAAAATCAAGCGCTACAAAGGCTTGAGCTGCCTTGCGCAAGTTAAAGCTAAATCGCAGCGACTTGAAGCGCGACCTTCCAACGGAGGATCAGATCGTCACTTTAGATGGTGACCTGGGTGCCGACCTCGACGACGCGGCCGGAGGGGATCTGGAAATAGTCGGTGGCGTCGTTGGCGGAACGGCTGAGCGAGATGAACAGCCGGTCCTGCCAGCGCGGCATGCCGGAATGGGCGGCCGGTTTGAGCGCCCTCCGCGACAGGAAGAACGAGGTCGACATGATGTCGAACTGCCAGCCGAGCTTGCGGGCGATCGCCAGCGCCTTCGGCACGTTGGGTGATTCCATGAAGCCGAACTTCAGCGTCACCTTGGAGAAGGTCGGCGAGATTTGTTCCAGCTTCACCCGCTCGGCCGGATCGATGCGCGGGGTCTGTGCGGTCTCGATCGTGAGAATGACGTTCTTCTCGTGCAGCACCTTGTAGTGCTTCAGACTATGCATCAGCGCGGTCGGCGCGCTGACGGGATCGCTGGTCAGGAACACCGCGGTGCCGGGCACGCGCTGCGGCGGCCGCTTCTCCAGCATCGCCACGAGGTCGGCGAGCGGGAATTCGAGCTTGCGCGACTTCTCGAACAGCAGCCGGCTGCCGCGCCGCCACGTGTACATCAGCATCATCATGACTGCGCCGAGCGCCAGGGGCACCCAGCCGCCCTCAAACACCTTCAGCAGATTGGCGGCGAGAAAAGTCAGATCGAGGAACAGGAACGGCGCGATCAGGGCGGCGGCCGTGAACGGCGACCATTTCCAGACCTTCCAGATCACCACAAAACCCATCATCGCCGTGACCACCATGGTTCCGGTGACGGAGATGCCGTAGGCCGAGGCTAGCGCGGTGGAAGAGCGGAACAGCAGCACCAGCAGGACCACCGCCATCAGCAGGAGCTGGTTGATGCGCGGGATGAAGATCTGGCCCGAATGGGCTTCAGAGGTATGGCGAATTTCAAAACGCGGCAACAGACCGAGCTGGATCGCCTGACGCGTCAGCGAATACGCACCGGTGATGACCGCCTGGCTCGCGATGACTGTTGCGGCGGTCGCCAGCACGACCATGCAGCCGCGGAAAAAACCTTGCGGGAAGAGCTGAAAGAACGGGCTGACGATCGCGCCGGGATCGCCGAGCACGAGGGCGCCCTGCCCCAGATAGTTCAATGCCAGCGACGGCACCACGATGAACAGCCAGGCGGTCTGGATCGGCCGCTTGCCGAAATGGCCGAGGTCGGCATAGAGCGCCTCGGCACCGGTGACCGCCAGAAACACCGCGCCGAGCGTCACGAACCCGATGATGCCATGGTGGATCATGAAGGACACGGCGTAGAGCGGGTTCAGCGCCAACAGCACCTGTGGCTGCTGGATGATCGGGTGGATCGCCGCGATCGCGATCACGGCGAACCAGACGCACATGATCGGGCCGAAGAAGGCGGCGACGCGAGCGGTGCCACGGGACTGCACGGCAAACAGACCGACCAGGATGATCACGGTCAGCGGTACGATGTAGGGCTCGAAGTGCAGGGTGACGTCCTTCATGCCTTCGATCGCCGACAGCACCGAGAGCGCCGGCGTGATCACGGCGTCGCCGTAGAACAGGGCGCCGGAAATGATGCCGAGCAGGACGATGGTTGTTCCGCGGGTGCCGACTGCGCGCTGGGCCAGGGCCATCAGCGCCAGCGTGCCGCCCTCGCCGTTGTTGTCGGCGCGAAGCAGGATCACGACGTATTTGAGCGTCACCACGATGATGAGCGCCCACAGGATCAGGGAGAGCACGCCGAGCACGGCCGCCGGCGTCGGCAGCCCCTCCGCGCCAGAAGCCGCCATGACCGCCTCGCGGAACGCGTAGAGCGGGCTGGTGCCGATGTCGCCGTAGACGACGCCGATGCTGCCGAGTGTCAGCGCACCGAAACCGGCGGTGGTGTGGGCATCGCCATGCCCATTGGCCGCCGCCGCTTCCGGGGCGGAAATCGCTACATCACTTGTCATGGGAGAGCCTGATGGCCTCTGAAATGCTTCACTGCACAACGGCAGAAGGGCGCGCGGCTTATAGGCCTGCGCTACCGGCATAGCCTAGCCCGATTTTGGGGCCTAGACATGCAGTTTTGCATGCCTTCGCCAGTCGCTGCTTAGATGGTGACCTGGGTTCCGACTTCAACCACCCGCCCGGTGGGAATCTGGAAATAGTCGGTGGCGTCGTTGGCGGACCGGCTCAGCGCTATGAACAAATGATCCTGCCAAAGCGGCATGCCGGACTGCGCCGACGCCTTCAGCGAGCGCCGCGACACAAAGAACGAGGTCGACATGATGTCGAACTGCCAGCCCTGCTTGCGCGCGATCGCGAGCGCCTTGGGCACGTTGGGCTGCTCCATGTAACCGAAGCGCAGGCGGACCTTGAAGAACTTGTCGCTGATCTTCTCCATCCGGAAACGCTCCGACAGATCGACCCGCGGCGTATGCGCGGTCTCGATGGTCAGGACCACGTTGTGCTCGTGCAGCACCTTGTTGTGCTTGAGATTGTGCAGCAGCGCGGTCGGCACGAAGGAGGGATCGCTGGTCAGGAACACCGCGGTGCCCTTGACGATGTGCGGCGGCCGCTTCTCCAGGCTCCGGATCAGATCGTCCAGCGGCACCTCGATGCGGCGCGTTTTCTGGATCAGGATCCCCGACCCTCGCCGCCAGGTCCAGATTGTCCCGGCCATGATCACGCCGAACAGCAGCGGCACCCAGGCGCCTTCGAGCAGCTTCAGGAGGTTCGCGCTGAAGAAGCTGATGTCGACCACGACGAAAGGCAGGATCACCGCTGCGGCCGTGGCCGCGCGCCAGTTCCACAATTTCCAGATCACGATGAAGCCCATGATGCCGTCAGCAACCATGGTGGTGGAGACCGCAATACCGTAGGCCGAAGCCAGATTGGTGGGGGTGTGGAACAACAGCACCAGCAGCATCACACCGATCAGCAGCAGCCGGTTTACACGCGGCAGATAGATCTGGCCGGCATGAGTTTCCGAGGTGAAGCGCACCTCGAAGCGCGGCAGGAGGCCGAGCTGCACTGCCTGATAGACCAGCGAATAGGCCCCTGTGATCACCGCCTGGCTCGCGATCACGGTCGCCGCGGTCGCAAGTCCGACCAGCGGCAGCACGAAATGCTCGGGCACCATGCGATAGAAGGAGTGTTCGATCGCGCTGGGATCCGACAGCACCAGTGCGCCCTGCCCGAAATAGTTGATCAGGAGCGCAGGCAGCACGAAGAACATCCAAGCCGACTGGATCGGCTTGCGGCCGAAATGGCCGAGGTCCGCGTAAAGCGCCTCGCCGCCGGTCACCGCGAGGAACACCGCGCCCAGTGTCACCAAGCCGATCGTGCCGTGCGACAGCAGGAATTGCAGCGCGTAATAGGGATTGATTGCTGCCAGCACCGACGGGTCGTCGGCGATGTGAACGGCGCCCAACACGGCAAGGACGGTGAACCAGACGACCATCACCGGCCCGAAAGCCGAGGCGACCAGCGCCGTACCCTTGCTCTGGACCGCGAACAGCAGCGCCAGGATGAGAACGGTCAGGGGAACGACGTAGTGCTCGAAGGCAGGTGTTGCGAGCTTCAGACCCTCGACCGCCGACAGCACCGAGATCGCCGGCGTGATCATGGAATCGCCGATGAACATGGAGGCGCCTACCACGCCAAGCGCCGTCAGGAACCAGCTCCGCCGCCCGAGCGCGCGCTGACCGAGCGCCATGAGGGAAAGCGTGCCGCCCTCCCCGTTGTTGTCGGCGCGCAGCAGCAGCAGAACGTATTTGGCGGTGACGACGATCAGCAGCGCCCAGAGGATCAACGAGAGCACGCCGAGCACCATGACCCGCGAGACCGGCTGACCGTGGGCCGCGCCCCTGACCGCCTCGTGGAATGCGTAGAGCGGCGAGGTGCCGATGTCGCCGAAGACGACGCCGATGCTCCCGAGCGTCAGGCCCCAGAAACCCGAGCTGACCGGTCCGTCCGGAGCTTCGGTCGATGTGATGCTCGCCGTCATATGAAACTGGAACGCTTTTGCCCTAGAATTGATCCGGCGCCTTTTGACGGTTCCGGCGCCCCTGTCAATCGGCACATCACCATAGCAGGCGCCGGGGCAGATGCTGTGACGGCGCAGCAACGGTCGTCGCCCACGCGACGACATGCCTCAGGTAAGACGGTGGCACAAGAGCCCTGAGCCTTTCCGTCCCCGATCGAAGGGGAATTGGCTCTACATCCTTGTTTTGTCGCGCTTTCTTCGCGCGAAACAGGGTCCGCTTCGCTCGAATGCGCCCTACGGCTTCAGATTCGGTGGCAGCGGCGGATCTTCGCGCATCAGGGTGATGGTCACCCGCCGGTTGGCTGCGAGCGAGGGATCGTCCGGAAACAGCGGCTGGGTATCCGCCTTGCCGGCGACGGCGAAGACATGGGCGGCCGGCAGGCCCTCGCGTTCGAGGATCTGACGCACGGCATTGGCGCGGTCGGCCGACAGGTCGAAGGCGCCGTAGTCGCTGCGGGTCGGCACGAAACCAGCCGCGGTGTGGCCGGCGATGGAGACGCGCAGCGGCGTCGCCTTGAGCGGGACAGCGAGCTTTTCGATCAGGCGACGGGTGCGGTCATAGGGCACCTTGGAGCCGTCGGCGAACATCGAGCGGCCGTCCTGGTCCACGATCTCGAGGTTGAGGCCCTGCTTGGTCTCCTCGAACATGATGTGCTTGGACATCTCGGTCAGTTCCGGCATGTCCTGCAACGCCTGGCGCAGCGAGGCCGCCGCCAGCGCAAAATTGCGGTCGACCTTGATCTTGGCGCCCGACGTGCGGTCCCGATCCTCCTGGTCCGGCGTGGGCGTGTTGGAGGAGTCCTCGGGCTGAATGTGATCGACGTTCTTCAGCCGAGGGCGGGTCGGCAGGCCGTCGGACTCGACGATACCGGAATAGCGCGCTTCGGTCTGGACACCGAAGGCGTCGCGCATGGAGCCTGCGACGACCTTGAGCTTGTTGGCATCCTGCGTCGAGAACGCGACGAGCATCACGAAGAAGCTCATCATCAGGCCCATCAGGTCGGCGAAGGTCACGAACCAGCCGTGACCGCCTCCGTGTGAATCGCCGCGCTTCTTCTTGGCCATGTCTCAAATCCCGACGCGCGGCCTCAGGCCGGCACCGGCTCGCCTTCGGCGTGGCGGTGCTTCTCGGGCAGGTAGGCCAGCAGCATTTCGCGGACCAGCGTCGGGCTCTTGGAGTCGCGGATCATCAGGATGCCGTCGATGATCAACGTGCGGTTGGTCTCTTCATCCAGGAGCTTGCCATGCAGCTTGTCGGCGATCGGGGTACAGAACAGGTTAGCGACCAGCGCGCCGTAGAGAGTCGCGAGCAACGCGGTCGCCATGAACGGGCCGAGCTTTGAAGGGTCGGTCATGTTGGCGAACATCTGCACCATGCCGATCAGCGTGCCGACCATGCCGAAGGCCGGGGCGCAGTCGCCGATGGCGCGGTAGATCTTGCTGCCTTCGTCCAGATGCATCAAAAAATTATCGCGGTCGCGCTCGAGATTGTCGCGAATGAAATCAAGGTCATAGCCGTCGGCGACGTAGCGGATACCCTTGGCGAGGAACGGCTCGTCGGTCTCGACTTTTTCCAGCCCCACCGGGCCCTGCTTGCGGGCGATCTCGGCGATACGGGCGAGCTCGTCGACCAGATCGTGCGCCGACAGACGGCTCATCGTGAAGGCAAACTTGGCGCCGAGCGGCAGGCCGTGGATCAGCGTCGAGAGCGGAAAGCGGATCATGGTCGCAGCCGTCGAGCCGCCGAAGATGATGATCATCGCATGCTCGGAAACGAACATGTGGAGATCGCCGCCCAGCAGCATCATCGTCGCGATGACGACAATACCCGCCACGAGCCCGATGCTCGTCATGATATCCATGGGAGACTCCAACGCGAACGCAACAACGGCCGTCCTGGCCGATGGCGCGGCCCAACCCCGAACCGCATCGGAAACCCTAGTGAGCCGCGATTAAAGACGCGTAAAGGTTAAGTTGAGCCGTCGCGCCTGGCGGCCGCAGCGCGCTGAAAGGCGCCGACTTTTGCCGAGTGCCGACAGGGATTTCAACATTTCGCTAACCATAGGGCGTTGCGCGCACCCCATCACCCAAGGCCGTGCGCGCGCGATCCCTTCGGCTGCGGCCCTGCGCCACATCGGGGCGACCCGATCAGTTGGTATTCTGGAGCGGGCCGGCTCCTCAGGGCGGAAGGCATCGCAATGGTGACGCTGTTCAGTCTTCTCACCGCGCTTCCCGCAGTGCTGGCGCTCCACATGCTCGAACCCGGGCTCGTGCTGCCGGCCTTCAGCGTGCTGCTCTTTGTCGAGGCGGCCCTGGCCGTGATCGCAGCACGCCTGATCCACATGCCGGACAATGCGGAAGATATCACCCTGTGGGATTTTGCCGGCGGCTTCACCTTGATCGGATGCGCTGCCGCGGTGCTCGGCGAGCCGGATCAGGCCGCCTTGTTCCTCACGGAACAGGGCAGCCTGCGAGCGGCTTCGCAACCGTAGATCATTGCGGTCCCGCCGTTAGTGGATCTCCGCTGAGCGCTTCAGCGCGGCCTTGAGCTTTTCCAGCGAGAAGTCGGGGCTGCGGGCGATCTCGAGGATCGGCGTCTCGCGACGGCCGCAGAGCTCGGCAGCCTCGGGCAGCTTTGCGGCGATATCGTGCGGGATCACGATGGCGCCGTGCTGGTCGGCATGGATCAAATCATCCGACTTGACGGTCATGCCGGCGACGCGCACTTCGCCGCCAAAGCTCTCGGCGTGCACCCATGCATGCGACGGGCCGATCGAGCCGGCCAGTGCCTGGAAGCCCGGCGCCCATTGCGGAATGTCGCGGATCGAACCGTCGGTGATGACGCCGAGGCAGCCGAGCGCCTTGTGCACGTTGCTCTGCACCTCGCCCCAGAACGCACCGTAGCCGACGTCGGGACCGTCGATGTCCTGGATCACCGAGATGCGCGGACCGTGGCCAGTCCCGACATATTCGTAATAGTCGATGCGGCGCTTGGACTGCTCTTCCGGCGGTAGCGAATTTTTCAGCACCGAGCGGATCGCGACCGTGCGGGCATAGCCGACGATCGGGGGCAGATCGGGAAATGGGCAGACCAGTGGCTTGGTGGTGTAGCCGATTAGCCGGCGCTCGGGCGCCACGATCTCCATGGCATTGCAGATCGTCGGCGTGTCATAGCGGCCCAGCGCTTCGAGGACGGAAGCGGGCAGCGGCCCGGTCGCAGTATTCGTCACGGCGTTCTCTCCCAGATTGGCGGCCGCTGTTGGCGCGGTGCCGCCGGCACCGGGCGATATAGCCGAGATCGGGCCTCAACCCAACTCAGGGCGCCTCATGGCAGATATCCAAGTCTCGCTGTTCAGCGCCTTGCTGCTTGGCCGTTCAGTGCAGCCGGTCGGGCCGGTCGTCTTCGCGCGGCGGCTCCGACAGGTTTGCCAGCGTCGGCGCCGACGGCGGCGAAGAGACCTCACCTCCAGCCGGCGCGGTGGCTTCCATCGCGCGCGCCTGGTCGCGATAGGATTTGTAGCCGAGCGGCAAAGCGAGGAGATACAGCACCGTTCCGATGGACAGCACGTGCCAGGGATAGGCGATCAGGATCGCGATGAACACGACCACCGCGACGAACGCCGGCAGCACCAGTTCGGGCGGCACGCGCATGCGCTTGGTCTTGCCGGAGAACACCGGCAGGCGCGACACCATCAGGAAGGCGATCAGCAGCGTATACGCAGCCGTCACCGCCGCAGGCAGCCGGCCGAGATCGAGGAAAGCGACATAGATCGGCAGCAGCACCGTGATCGCGCCGGCCGGCGCCGGCACGCCGGTGAAGAAATTCGCGGCAAAGGCCGGCTTGTTGGGATCGTCCATGGTGGCATTGAAGCGCGCCAGGCGGAGGCCACCGGAGATCGCGAACACCATGGCGGCGATCCAGCCGGCATTGCCGAGCTCGTGCAGCTGCCAGAAATACAGCATCAGGCCGGGCGCCACGCCGAAATTGACGAAGTCGGCGAGGCTGTCGAGCTCGGCGCCGAACTTGGACTGCCCCTTGATCATGCGCGCGATGCGGCCGTCGATGCCGTCGAGTGCCGCCGCGAACACGATGGCGTAGACCGCGAGCGACATCCGCCCCTCGATCGAGAGCCGGATCGAGGTCAGGCCGGCGCAGATCGCCAGCAGCGTGATGACGTTGGGCACCAGCATGCGCACCGGGATCGGGCGGAACCGCCGGCGGCGCACATCAGGATCTCTAGAGTCATAGGGCGTCATGGCTCGTCCTCACCTTGGGGCGAGATATAGCAAGCCGCGTTCCCCTCCGCCATTGCGGCGGAAGGCCCCTCAGGACCGACTTATTGGTTAATTGGCACGGTAGGCGCGACTCGGGTCGTCTCCGGCGAGATCGGCCAGAATCGTCTCGCCGGCGATCGCGGTCTGGCCTTCCGAGACCAGCGCCTTGGTGCCCAGCGGCAGATAGACGTCGAGCCGCGATCCGAAGCGGATCAGGCCGAAACGCTCTCCGGCGCCGATCGCCTGCCCCTCCTTGACGAAGCAGACGATGCGCTTGGCGACCAGACCCGCGATCTGGATCACGCCGATCCGCGCCGTCGGCGTCGTGATCACCAGCGAGTTGCGCTCATTGTCCTCGCTCGCCTTGTCCAGCTCGGCATTGATGAACAGGCCGGGACGGTAGGCGATACGGTCCACCCGGCCCGCGATCGGGCTGCGGTTCACATGGCAGTTGAATACGCTCATGAACACTGAGACGCGCGGCAGCGGCCGATCGCCGAGCCCGAGCTCGGCCGGTGGCAGCGCCATAGTGATCATGGAGACGCGGCCGTCGGCGGGCGACACCACGAGCCCCTCGCGCACTGGGGTCACGCGCACTGGGTCGCGGAAGAACAGCGCGCACCACACGGTCAGGATGGTGCCGATCCACCCCAAAGGCGACCACAGCCAGAACAGGAGGAGGCTTGCCAGCGCAAAGCCGCCGATGAAGGGATATCCCTCCTTGTGGATCGGCGGGATCTGACGCTGGATCGAATCGAGAATGGACATCGCTATCTGCCGCTCAGGGTTGATGGCGCAGGTCGTCCCGCGCGGTGGTGTTGTTTAGGCCAGAGTTGGGACCGGAGACAAGGTCACTCCGCCGCCGCAGGCGTCGTCAGGACATCGGCGACCGGCGGTGGCTCCCGGTTGGGCGCCTCGTCAGGGTCGGCCATCCTGGCCAGTTTCTCGCGCGCCGCCTCGGCCTCGCGCTGCCTGTTCCACATGCTGGCGTAAAGCCCCCCCTCCGCGAGCAGTTTTGCGTGGGTGCCACGCTCGGCGATGCGGCCCTGATCCAGCACAATGATCTCGTCGGCGCCGACGATGGTCGAGAGCCGATGGGCGATCACCAGCGAAGTGCGGTTCTTCGCCACGCGCTCGAGCGCGCCCTGGATTTCGTGCTCGGTGTGGGTGTCAAGCGCGGAGGTCGCCTCGTCCAGCACCAGGATCGGCGGCGCCTTCAACACGGTGCGCGCGATCGCGACGCGCTGTTTCTCGCCGCCGGACAGTTTCAGGCCGCGCTCGCCGACCTGGGTCTCGTAGCCTTTCGGTGCCATGCGGATGAAATGATCGATCTGCGCCAGCTGCGCTGCCTGCTCGACCTCGGTATCGCTGGCGTCCCAGCGACCGTAGCGGATGTTGTAGCGGATGGTGTCGTTGAACAGCACGGTGTCCTGCGGCACCATGCCGATGGACGCGCGCAAGCTCGCCTGCGTGACCTCGCGAATATCCTGGCCATCGATCAGGATGCGGCCGCCGGAGATGTCGTAGAGACGGAACAGCAGCCGCGAGATGGTCGATTTGCCGGCGCCGGACGGGCCGACGATCGCCACCGTCTTGCCGGCTGGCACCTCGAAGCTGATGCCCTTCAGGATCGGGCGCGCAGGCTCATAGGCGAAGCGCACGTCCTCGAAACGCACATTGCCCGCGGAGACCACCAGCGGCTTTGCGTCCGGCGCGTCCTTGATCTCGGCCTCGCGCCCCAGCACGTTGAACATCTTCTCGATGTCGATGATCGCCTGCTTGATCTCGCGATAGACCATGCCCATGAAGTTCAAGGGCTGGTAGAGCTGGATCATCATGGCGTTGACCAGCACGAAATCGCCGACCGTGTTGGTGCCGTTGCGCACGCCGATCGCGCACATCAGCATGGTCGCGGTCAGCCCCAGCGTGAAGATCACGGCCTGCCCGGTGTTGAGGACTGCAAGCGAGGTGTAAGCCTGCACGCTCGACTCCTCGTAACGCGCGACCGATCGGTCGTAGCGCTGCGCCTCACGGGTCTCGGCGCTGAAATATTTGACGGTCTCGTAGTTGAGCAGCGAGTCGATCGCCTTGGTGTTCGCCTCGGTGTCGGCATCGTTCATCTTGCGGCGGATACCGATCCGCCACTCGGTGGCGATGTAGGTGTAGTACATGTAGACGGCGACAGTGACGAGGGTCGCGAGCACGTAGCGCCAATCGAACTGCCACAGCAGCACGGCCATCAGCAGCGAGACCTCGACGATGGTCGGGATCAACTGCAGGATCACCATGCGCACGATGACCTCGATGCCCTCGCGGCCGCGCTCGAGCACACGCGTCAGGCCGCCGGTCTTGCGCTCCAGGTGAAAGCGCAGCGACAGCTCGTGCATGTGGATGAAGGTGATGGTGGCAAGCTTGCGCACCGCATGCATGGCGACGCGCGCGAAAATGCCGTCGCGCCATTGCGTCAGCACCGCCATCACGATGCGCATCACGCCGTAGCTGGCGGTCAGCAGCAGCGGCGAGGCAATCACCCAGAGGTGCCAATTGTCGGCCTGAACCGGCGCGGTGTTGGCGCCGGTCAGCGCGTCGGTCGCCCATTTGAAACTGAAAGGAACCGTCAGCGTGATCAGCTTGGCCGCGAGCAGCAGCACCATGGACCAGACCACGCGCATCTTCAGGTCGAAACGGTCGCCCGGCCAGATATAGGGCCACAGATGCGCCAGCGTGCCCATCAGCGTGGCCCGCTCCAGCGGCCCTCCGGCGGGATCAGGAACGTTGGGGCCGGCGGGCGATTGAGCTTGGTCCATCAAGAAGCCTGAAAAGCCCGTCGGATGCGGGCTGCGTTGCCATTAAGGATTTTCGTTTGTCATATAGAGCCTTACCGATGCCCATGCACCCCGCCAGATGGCGAATCTTCGATTGTTCGCCGTTGTTTACCGGTAGATTTCCGGAAGTCCCGAATCACCGATTGGGCTTGACGCCTCTCCGCTGCAATGCATCATGGCACCAATGAGCACGATCAAAACCGTCTGTGTCTATTGCGGCTCCGGCCCAGGAACCAATCCCCGTTTCACCGAAGGCGCCAAGGCGTTCGGCAAGGCGCTCGCCGAGAACAACATCCGCCTCGTTTACGGCGGCGGCTCGCTCGGCCTGATGGGCTCGGTGGCAACCTCCGTGCTCGATCACGGCGGCACCGTCACCGGCATCATCCCCGATTTCCTGCGGATGCGCGAAAACGCGCTGACGCGCGTGCAGGAGATGATCGTCACCCCCGACATGCACGAGCGCAAGCGCTTGATGTTCGAACGCTCCGACGCCTTCGTGGCGCTGCCGGGCGGCGTCGGCACGCTGGAAGAGCTGGTCGAGCAATTGACCTGGAAGCAGCTCGGACGTCATGCCAAGCCGGTGCTGCTGGCCAACATCGATAATTTCTGGGAGCCGCTCTTCTCGCTGCTGTCGCACATGCGTCAGACCGAGTTCATCCGCGCCGGGCTTTCGGTCGACATCCTCAAGGCCGATCGGATCGAAGAGATTTTGCCGAAGCTGAAATCGGCTGCAGCGCAGATCGAAGATGCGGAAAAGCAGCTCGCCCCGGAAATGGCGCGCAAGCTTTAGTCCGCAGGAAACGTCACCGCCTCGATCCGGTTGCCATCGGGGTCGACGACAAAGGCTGCGTAATAGCGCACGCGATCGTGCGGGCGGATACCGGGCGCGCCGTCGGACGCGCCGCCGGCGGACAGCGCTGCGGCGTGAAATGCATCGACCTCGGCGGTCGTCCTGGCCCGCAGGCAGATATGCACGCCGCTCTCCGACGTGACGTGCGGCATGCCCTCGCGCAGATTGATCCAGAATTCGGGATAGGCCTTGCCGAAGCCGATCGTCCGCGGTCGCGTGACGACGCGCGCGAGTCCGAGGGCCCTGAGCGCCGCTTCGTAAAATGTCGCCGAGCGCTGCAGGTCGCTGACGCCGACGGAGATGTGGTCGATCATGGGTCGCGCTCCCCTCTCTCCTCGTCATTGCGTTCTTGGCGCCATGTCCCCTATGCCGGCGCGCCCGACTTCACCAGCTTGTAGATCACCGAATCCATCAGCGCCTGGAACGAGGCGTCGATGATGTTGGGGGACACGCCGACCGTAGTCCAGCTGTCGCCGTTCTCGTCCTCGCTCTCGATCAGGACGCGCGTAACCGCGCCGGTGCCGCCGTTGAGGATACGGACGCGATAGTCGATCAGCGTCAGGCCTTCGATATATTTCTGGTACTTGCCGAGATCCTTGCGCAGCGCGACGTCGAGTGCGTTGACGGGACCGTTGCC
The DNA here is from genome assembly GCF_023073025.1 of Bradyrhizobium sp. 76. NCBI lineage: Bacteria > Pseudomonadati > Pseudomonadota > Alphaproteobacteria > Hyphomicrobiales > Nitrobacteraceae > Bradyrhizobium > Bradyrhizobium sp. 76. Next base: position 419,408 of record NZ_JADPIS010000149.1, on the reverse strand, counting down.
TTCGGCCGCCGAGATCAGATGCTCGCCGGCGACGTCGACCTTGACCACCGCCAGCGCCACGGTGACGCGCTCGCCGTGCGAATTGTACCGCTGCTCGACATTGACGTCGAACTGCTCGACCTCGAAATAATGCGGCACCTTGCCGAGCGTGCGCCGCGCCAGCAGCTCGAACGAGGCGTTGGCGGATTCATAGGCATAGCCTTGCGCCTCGCGCTCCTTCAACTCCTCGACCAGCCGCGACAGCTTCGGATCGCTCTTCTCATAGGCGATACCGGCGCGGTCGAGCTCGGCGATGACATTGGAGCGGCCGGCCTGATCGGACACCAGCACCTTGCGATGATTGCCGACCAGCTCCGGCAAGACATGCTCGTAGGTCTGCGGGTCCTTCAGCACGGCGGAGGCATGGATGCCGGTCTTGGTGACGAAGGCGCTCTCGCCGACATAGGCCGCATGCCGGTTCGGCACGCGATTGAGCATGTCGTCGAGCGTGCGCGACACCTTGACCAGGGTTGCGAGCTTTTCCGCCGTGACGCCGATCTCGAAGGCGTCGGCAAACTCGGCCTTCAGCTTCAAGGTCGGGATCAGCGAGCAGAGATTGGCGTTGCCGCAGCGCTCGCCGAGGCCGTTCAGCGTGCCCTGGATCTGGCGCGCGCCGGCGCGCACCGCCGCGAGCGAATTCGCCACCGCCTGTTCGGTGTCGTTATGGGCGTGGATGCCGAGATGATCGCCGGGGATGTGCTTCGCCACCTCGGCAACGATCGCCTCGACCTCGTTGGGCATGGTGCCGCCGTTGGTGTCGCACAGCACCACCCAGCGCGCGCCGGCTTCATAAGCAGCTTTCGCGCAGGCGAGCGCGAAACCGGAATCCTCCTTGTAACCGTCGAAGAAATGCTCGCAATCGAGCATCACCTCGCGGCCGGCGGCCTTCGCCGCCGCGACGCTGTCGCGGATCGAGGCGAGATTCTCCTCCTTCGTCGTCTCCAGCGCAACGCGCACCTGGTAGGCCGACGCTTTCGCCACGAAGCAGATCACGTCGGCCTTGGCCTCCAGCAGCCCGGCCACACCGGGATCGTTGGAGACCGAGCGCCCCGCCCGCCGCGTCATGCCGAAGGCGGTGAAGCGCGCATGCGAAAACTTCGGCTTGGTGCCGAAGAACTCGGTGTCGGTCGGATTGGCGCCGGGATAGCCGCCCTCGACATAGTCGATGCCGAGTTCATCGAGCATCTGGGCGATGATTTGCTTGTCGGTCAGCGTGAAATCGACGCCATTGGTCTGCGCGCCGTCGCGCAGCGTAGTGTCGAACAGATAGAGGCGCTCCTTGCTCATTGCAGCGCTCCCGTCGCGGGTCCGCTGCCGAGCGTCTTCTGCATGGTGGTGTTGGCCAGCCACTCGTCATTGACGGTGATGCTGTTGCGCTGCATGGCGACATAGCCGCGCTTGGCGAAAAAGCCCTGCGCGTTGTCGCTGGCGTCGACCGTCAGCTTGTCGGCGCCGCGGCCGCCCGCAAGCTTTTCCAGCGCATCGACGAGCATCGTCGCCAGGCCCTGCCCGGCCACGGCTGGATGCACATAGAGCATGCGGACATGATCCTTGCCGCGCAGCGAGGCAAAGCCCACCGGTGATCCCTCCAGCGTTGCGATCAGCGTCAGGTCCGAGGCGAGCCGCTTGCCGAATTCTTCGTCCTCGGCTGCGGCCATCCAGGCCTGCTGCTGCGCTTCGCTATAGTCGTCGCCGGTCAGCTCTTCGATGCTGGCGGTGAAGATCGCGGCAAGAACCGGCACGTCCTCCGGCAGGAAAGGCCGCAAACCAGGCTTTGGGAGTGCTTGTGCCATCGTCTTCACCACATCCCATAGAGTTTCAGCGCCAGCGCCACGGCAGCGCCGAGCAGCAGGATTTTCAGCGCGATGTAATAGAACCAGTGCCGCGGAAACGGTGTGTCGGGCCGCTTCATCGCGCGACCTCCCACGTCGTGCCTTCCTTGGAGTCCTTGATCGCAACGCCCATCGCGGCAAGCAGATCGCGGATACGATCGGACTCCGCAAAATCCCTACGCCCACGCGCCGCCGTCCGCTCCGAGAGCAGGCGCTCGACTTCCTTGGCATCGACGCCGCTCGCCTGCTGCTTGCGCCCTTCCCACTGCGCGGCACTCTCGGAGAGAAAGCCGAGCAGCCGCAACGAACCCGCGAGGGCACCAACGTCGCTGCCGCGCAGGCCATGCAGCGCCGCGATCGCCAGCGGTGTATTGAGGTCGTCGAGCAGCGGATCGACCACTGAGGGGGCCGGCTTGCCGGGCGCGACGTCGGCCGCGACCCGATACCAATCGTCGAGCGTCCTGGCGCTCTCCTCCAGCGACTTCATCGTCCAGTCGATCGGCGAGCGGTAATGCGTCTTGAGCATATTCAGGCGCAGCACTTCGCCCGGCCAGTCCGCGAGCAGCTCGTGAATCGTGACGAAGTTGCCGAGCGACTTCGACATCTTCTCGCTCTCGACCTGCAGGAAGCCGTTGTGCATCCAGTAGTTCGCCATGCGCTCCCGGTGGAAGGCGCAGCAGGTCTGCGCGACCTCATTCTCGTGATGCGGAAACACGAGATCGATGCCGCCGCCATGGATGTCGAAGTGCTCGCCGAGATGCTTCCAGGCCATGGCCGAGCACTCGACATGCCAGCCGGGGCGCCCCTGCGCGGCGATACCGGCCGGTGACGGCCATGACGGCTCGCCGAGCTTGGACGGCTTCCACAGCACGAAGTCGGTGTTGCCCTTCTTGTAGGGCGCGACATCGACGCGGGCGCCGGCAACCATCTCGTCCAGCGAACGATTGGACAGGGCGCCATAGCGCGGCAGCCCGGAATCGGCCGCGTTCATCGCCTGCGGTGAGAACAGCACATGATCCTCGGCAGCATAGGCAAAACCGCCGGCGACCAGCCGTTCGATGATCTCGCGCATCTCGCCGATATGCTCGGTCGCACGCGGCTCGACGCTCGGCCGCAGCGCGCCGAGTGCGTCAACGTCGGCGTGAAACTGCTTGCCGGTCTGCTCGGTGACTTTCCGGATCGCCTCGTTCAGCGGCAGGCCGGGGAAATCACGCGCGGCGCGGTCGTTGATCTTGTCGTCGACGTCGGTGATGTTGCGGACATATTTGACGTGGGCCGCGCCATAGAGATGGCGCAGCAGCCGAAACAGCACGTCGAACACGATCACCGGCCGGGCATTGCCGATATGGGCGAAGTCATAGACGGTCGGTCCGCAGACATACATGCGGACGTTCTTGGCATCGAGCGGCACGAAGGTGCGCTTTTCCCGGCTCAGCGTATCGTAAAGGCGCAATTCCATAAGGATACCCGTCGGCTGTTGGCCGGGCGTCCAGTGCTCTCAATGGTTTTGAGAAAAGACGGCTCCAGCCAGCGAATCGCTAGCTCGTAATCTCGCGGCAAATGGCGCAAATGACGAGGAGACCGTTCATGACGGAACATATGGGCTATGAGGCGGCCCCGCGTCAAGAGAGCCGCGAAAATGCCGCTTTATCTCCGCAATGCGCAGCCGCCGCGCATAGATGGTTCATATCCTTAACCATTTGAGCCCATTCTGGAACTGGCAGTTTCTATTTTTTTGCCCCCGGTGTTTTCATGCGATCATTGCTCGCGCTCATTTCCTGCGCCTCCATCCTCGTCGTTTCCAGCGCTCTCGCCGAGACCCGCGTCTTCATCATCCCCAACCAGGCAGATGGCTACGGCGTCGATCAGTGCCTGGCCAAAAGCGACAAATGCGGCGCGCAGGTCGCCCGCACCTACTGCCAGTCACGCGATTTTGCCCAAGCTTCGGCCTATCGCCGGGTCGATCCCGACGAAATTACCGGCTCTGTCCCCAAATCCGGCGCAAACTGCTCCCATGGCCATTGCGATGAATATGTCGCAATCACCTGCCAGCGCTGAATTCGCTCGGAACTGGCGTACCTTAGGTCCAATCCCTGGCCTCTGAAACGACGTGACGATGCCGCAGGAAGCGGCTATGGGAGGGCGCGCTTCGGCCCCCCACATCACGCGTGGCCGTGACCTCGCTAGAATGGCGGATATGCCTGAATTTTTGTCTCTCTCCCGTGCTCGCTCGATTCTTGCCTGCGCCGTGCTCTTGAGCACGGTCGCGCTCGCCAATAACGCGTCCGCACAGGCCGGCCCGCCGGGACCGCCGCCTCAGCCCGGCCAGAACGGGCTCGGACCCAACCCGATGTGCGCGCGCCTGGAAGGCCAGCTCGCCGGGCTCGATCGTGGCGGCGGCGGTGATCCCGCACGCGAAGACCAGATCCGCCGCTATCAGGAGTCCCAGACCAAGCAGCAGGCCGAGCTCGACCGCGTCACCATGCAGGCCAAGCGCATGGGCTGCGATTCCTCCGGCTTCTTCTCGCTGTTCAGCGGCCAGTCGGCGCAATGCGGTCCGGTCAACACTCAGATCCAGCAGATGCGCGCTAATCTGGACCAGATCACCGGCAATCTCGAACGCCTGCGCGGCGGCGCCGGCGGCTTCAGTCCCGAGCGTGACAACCAGCGCCGCTCGGTGCTGGCAGCGCTGGCGCAGAACAATTGCGGCCCGCAATATGCCAACGCCGCGCAGTCGCAAGGCGGCGGCAACTTCCTGAGCAATCTATTCGGCGGCAACAACCCCAACAATCCGCAAGGCGTGCCGCCGTCCGATCTCGGCCCGCAATCAGGCACCTATCGCACCGTGTGCGTGCGCACCTGCGACGGTGCTTATTTCCCGGTCTCGTTTGCGACCGTGCCGGCGCGCTTTCCGGACGACGAGAAGACCTGCAAGGCGCTGTGCCCGGCCGCCGAGGCTGTGCTCTACACCCATCGCAATCCCGGCGAGGACATGAACTCCGCGATCTCCACCAGCGGCCAGCCCTACACGGCGCTGCCGACCGCGTTCAAATTCCGTAGCGAGTTCAACCCGTCCTGCTCCTGCAAGGCCGCGGGCCAGACCTGGGCGGACGCGCTCAAATCGGCAGACGACAAGGCATCGGCCGAGCAGCAGGGTGACATCATCGTCACCGAGGAGAGCGCCAAGAAAATGCAGCAGCGGCAGCTCAACAAGGGCACGCCGGCCGCCAGTGGCAAAAAGGGTGCGACGCCGACCACGGCGACTGCACCTGTCACGACTCCGCCTGCCGATACCGGCGCCGCGACGACCTCGTCCGAGAACAAGCCGATCCGTTCGGTCGGGCCAAGCTTCCTGCCGCAACAGCAGAAGTAGGCGGCACAACTGTCATGCCCCGCGAAGGCGGGGCATCCAGTACTCCGTGTCATCACTTGGGTTTCGACAACGTCCGCCGCGGCGTACTGGATCATCCGCCTTCGCGGATGATGACAGCGTCGTACGTGACGAACCGTCCATCCCACGACCTTCGGCCAGCCTCACCCCTCGAATGCGTCGATCGAGGCTTTGCTCCCACGCGACACCAGCGTCTCGTCCGGGGCGGCGAGCTGCTCGCCTTTATCGCGAAAGCGGTTGGTGATGGGATAGCGGCGGTCGCGGCCGAAATTCCTGGCCGTCACCTTGACGCCGGGCGCGGCCTGGCGCCGCTTGTATTCGGCGACGTTAAGGAGATGGTCGATGCGGGTCACCGTCTCGCGGTCGAAGCCGGCGGCGATGATCGTGTCGAGCGGCTCCTCGCGCTCGATCAGACGCTCCAGGATGGCATCGAGCACGTCGTAAGCCGGCAACGAATCCTGGTCGGTCTGGTTCTCGCGCAGCTCCGCGGTCGGTGGACGCGTGATGATGTCGGGCGGGATCACCTCGCCTTCCGGCCCCAGCGCCCCCTCGGGCTTCCACGAATTGCGCAAGCTTGCCAGCCGAAACACCTGCGTCTTGTAGATGTCCTTGATCGGGTTGAAGCCGCCGTTCATGTCGCCATAGAGCGTGGCGTAGCCGACCGACATCTCCGACTTGTTGCCTGTCGTCACCACCATCAGGCCGGTCTTGTTGGAGATCGCCATCAGCAGCGTGCCGCGAGTCCGGGCCTGGAGATTTTCCTCGGTGACATCGGGCGGCAGATTCTTGAAGACGCCGGACAGGATGGTCTCGAACCCGTTCACCGCTTCCGCGATCGGCAGCACCTCGTAGCGGATGCCCAGATGGCCGGCGAGCTCGCCGGCGTCGGCAATCGAGCTTGCCGCAGTGTAGCGATAAGGCAGCATCACGCCATGCACCTGATCCGCACCCAGCGCGTCGACCGCGATCGCGGCGCACAGCGCGGAGTCGATGCCGCCGGAAATCCCGAGCAGCACACCAGGAAAGCCATTCTTGGCGACGTAGTCGCGCAGACCCAGCACGCAGGCCGCGTAGTCGGCGTGGTCGCCCTCGGGCGGCGCGGCGATCGGACCGGTGCAGCGCCAATCGTCGCCGCTTCGTGTGAACCGCAGTGTGGTGACGCTCTCCGCGAACGCCGGCAATTGCGCTGCGAGCGAAAGGTCGCCGTTGAGCGCGAAGGAAGCTCCGTCGAACACAAGTTCGTCCTGCCCGCAAACCTGGTTGAGATAGACCAGCGGCAGGCCGCTCTCGGTGACGCGCGCGACCGCGACCGACAAACGCACGTCGGCCTTGTTGCGGGCATAAGGAGATCCGTTCGGCACAAGGATGATCTCGGCGCCGGTCTCGGCCAGCGTCTCGACCACGTTCTCGTAATCCTCGGACTCCTCCAGCCAGATGTCCTCGCAGATCGGCACACCGATGCGCACGCCGCGCACGGTGACGGGGCCGGCCGCGGGGCCACGCGAAAACAGCCGCTTCTCGTCGAACACGCCGTAATTCGGCAGATTGCATTTGAAGCGTAGGCCAGCGATACGGCCGCCATCGAGCAGCGCGCAGGCATTGTAGAGCCTGCCCTCCTCGACCCAGGGCGTGCCGACCAGCATGGCCGGCCCGCCATCGGCGGTCTCGCGCGCCAGCGCTTCGATCGCAGCGCGGCAAGCTGCCTGAAAGGAAGGCTTCTGCACCAGATCTTCCGGCGGATAGCCGGCGATGAACAATTCCGGAAACAGCACGAGATCGGCGCCGTCGGCGGCTGCCTGCATGCGCGCCGCGCGCGCTTTCGCGGCATTTCCGTCGATGTCGCCCATGGTCGGATTGAGCTGGGCGAGCGTGACCGCGAATGCGTTGAGACGTTCGGTCATGGCGCTCCGATCAGAGCATGATCCGGAAAAATGTGAAGCGCTTTTCCGAAAAGATCATGCTCAAAACAACAACCTAAAGCGCGATTAGCACTCTAGAGAAATCCCAATCGCTCGATGATGGCGATGATCCAGAATGCGCCGGCCATCAGGAGCGCAACACCGACCGCGGCCGAGCCCATGTCCTTGACCCGTCCGATCTGCTTGTCGTGATCCATGGTCAGCCGGTCGGCAAGCTTCTCGATCGCCGTATTGAGCAGTTCGACCACCAGCACGAACGCGACCGCGCAGATCAGCTCGACCGCGCGCATCGCGGTCGCGCCGACGAACCATGCAAGCGGCAGCGACAAGAGGAGCGCAACGATTTCCTCGCGGACGGCCTGCTCCGAGCGGAACGCAAAGGCCAGACCGTTACGGGAATTGATCGTGGCCTTCCAGATCCGCAGCAAGGTCTCAGAGCCCCGCTGCGACCGGCATCGGCCTGACCTTGCCGGCGCGTTCCTGCTTGAGCAGTTCTGCGACCAGGAAAGCCATGTCGATGGATTGCTCGGCGTTGAGCCGGGGATCACAGACCGTGTGATAGCGGTCGTTGAGATCCTCGTCGGTGATCGCGCGGGCGCCGCCGAGGCACTCGGTGACGTCCTGACCGGTCATCTCCAGATGCACGCCGCCGGCATGGGTGCCTTCCGCGGCGTGAATCGCGAAGAACGACTTCACCTCCGACAGGATGCGGTCGAAGGGCCGCGTCTTGTAACCTGACGTCGAGGTGATGGTGTTGCCGTGCATGGGGTCGCACGACCAGACCACCACTTTGCCCTCGCGCTTTACGGCGCGGATCATGTTCGGCAGGTGCTCGCCGATCTTGTCGGAACCGAAGCGGCCGATCAGCGTCAGCCGGCCCGGTTCGTTGTCGGGATTGAGCACGTCGATCAGCTTCAGCAGTTCGTCGGGCTTGAGCGACGGTCCGCATTTGAGCCCGATTGGATTCTTGATGCCGCGGAAATATTCGATATGGCCGTGGTCGAGCTGGCGGGTGCGGTCACCGATCCAGATCATGTGACCCGAGGTCGCGTACCAGTCGCCGGTGGTGGAATCGACGCGGGTCATGGCCTGCTCGTAGCCGAGCAGCAGGGCCTCGTGGCTGGTGTAGAAATCGGTGGCGCGCAGCTCCGGGTGGGCCTCGAGATCGAGGCCGCAGGCGCGCATGAAATTGAGCGCATCAGAGATGCGGTCGGCCAACTCCTTGTAGCGGCGGGACTGCGGACTATCCTTGAGGAAGCCGAGCATCCACTGATGCACGCTGCCGAGATTGGCGTAGCCGCCGGTCGCGAAGGCACGCAGCAGGTTCAGCGTCGCGGCCGACTGGCGATAGGCCATCAGCTGGCGCTGCGGATCAGGGACACGCGCTTGCTTGGTGAAGGCGATGTCATTGACGATGTCGCCGCGATAGCTCGGCAGCTCGACACCGTCGATCTTCTCCATCGGCGAGGACCGAGGTTTTGCGAACTGGCCGGCGACGCGCCCGACCTTCACCACCGGGACGGCGCCGGCATAGGTCAGCACCACCGCCATCTGGAGCAGCACGCGAAAGAAGTCGCGGATGTTGTTGGCGCCGTGCTCGGCAAAGCTCTCGGCGCAGTCGCCGCCCTGCAGCAGGAAGGCCTCACCGGCCGCGACCCGCGCCAGCGCCTTTTTCAGATTGCGCGCCTCGCCCGCGAACACCAGCGGCGGAAAGGTCGCAAGCTGCGCCTCGACGTCGGCCAGGGCCTTGGCGTCGGGATAATCGGGCACCTGTAGCACCGGCTTGCTGCGCCAGGACTCGGGCGTCCACCGCTCGGACATCGCAATCTCTCCGTGAAGCAAAAAGCACAACCTGATCTGTGGGTTGCGAGGGTCGCCTTATACACAGGCTGGCCACCGGCCGCCAGTTGTAAATCCATCTGGCACTGCAAAGCCTTGCGGGGAAAGCCAAATTCGCATTTGCTGGGAAACGGCTTGGAAACTGGCAAGATACCTTCGGCCCATGGACGTGGCACTGGACGACGTTTTCATCGACGAGATCAGCTTCCCGGCGACCGACGGGTATGCGCTGAGCGGTACGCTATTCTTGCCGCGCGGCACCAAACGTCATGCCGTGTTGGTCAATTCGGCGACGGCCGTCCCGCGAAAAATCTATCGCGGCTTTGCCTCCTATCTCGCCCATCGCGGTTGCGCGGTCCTGACCTACGACTATCGCGGCATCGGGGACTCCCGGCTGCCGGCGATGGTTGGCTACAACCAGCCGAAATCGCTGGTCGGCTTCAAGGCCTCGATGTCGGACTGGGCCGCGCTCGACGTTACCGCCGCAGTGCACTGGATGCGCGAGCGGTACAACACTCTCCCTCTCGCCTATATCGGCCACTCCTTTGGCGGCCAGGCCCTCGGGCTAATCGCGAACAACACGGAGATTTCGCGCGCCGCGTTCGTGGCCTCGCAGGCCGCGACCTGGCGGCTGATGACGTCACCGGAAAAATACCGCGTCTTTGCCTTCATGAATTTTGTCGGTGTGCCGCTCGTGCACGCGCTCGGTTACGCGCCGGGCTGGGCCGGCATCGGTGAGGATTTGCCCAAGGGCGTCTTCCTGCAATGGGCCGAGTGGGTCTCGAGCCCCCGCTATCTCTTCGATTCAAAGCTGCCTGAGCTGGAGAATTTCGCCAAGTTCAAGGGCGAGTTGCGCACACTCTGCTTTTCCGACGATCCCTGGGCGACGCGGCCCGCGGTCGAGCTGCTTGCGAGCGGATTCACCGCGATCAAGCCGGAGGTGCTCAACGTGAAGCCGTCCGACGTCGGCGCCAAGGCGATCGGCCATTTCGGCTTCTTCCGCCCCGACCACCGCGACACATTGTGGCGCGGCGTCGCGGAATGGATCCAGGGAGAGTAGACTTCGCTTACCGGAGGATCGTGGTCAGCGACGAGTAGCGCTTGTTCGGCTTGACTTCGCCCGGCGCGAATTGCGCAAACGCCTCGCTGACGCGGACGGCCGGCGGCGTATCGCCGGCGAAACGAAACTCCTTTGGCCGCGGTGCGTAGAAGCTGGCGCTGTAATAGGCGTCGTCGAAGCGTGCCTCGCCGACCCCGAACACTGCGTCGCACGCGAACAGGAGCGCATAGACTCCCGCGACCGCGACGACGACCTCCCTGAGAACTGACATGCTGATGCCCCACCCTGTTGCAGGCAGGATGCACGCCGGTTCCAAAGCCGGAGTTTAAGGCCGCACAGTTCTTGTCCGCAGGGTTTGCCGCCGCTGAGCGGAATGCAGACAATTCTATCGATCTCGAAAAAGGAGCCCGCCTGCACGTGGGGGCAGGCGGGCTCCAGGCTTGGCCGCTCGGGAGGTATCAGACGGCCAGATTCATCCAGACAGCCTTGGGCTCGGTGAAATTGTCGAGCGCGGCGGTGCCATGCTCGCGGCCGAGGCCGGAGTCGCGCTCGCCGCCCCAGGGCAGCCGCACGTCGGTATAGCCATAGGTGTTCATCCAGACCGTGCCCGCGCGCGCCCGCTTGGCGAAGCGCTGCAGCTTGCCGATGTCGCGGCTCCACACGCCGGCGGCGAGGCTGTAGGCCGTGCCGTTGGCAATCCGCAAAGCGTCGGCCTCGTCCTTGAACTTGATGACGCTGACGACGGGCCCGAAGATCTCCTCCTGCGAGATCCGCATCTCGTGCGCGACATTCGCGAACACCGCGGGGCTGATGAAGTAGCCGCGGTCGCCGACCTTCTCGCCACCCGTGACGAGGGTCGCGCCCTCCTTCCGGCCGATCTCGACATAGTCGAGGATCGACTTCATCTGCTTCTCTGAGATCACGGGACCGAGCGTCGTCTTGCGGTCGAGCGGGTCGCCGATCCTGAGCGACTTCGCGCGCGCCGCCAGTCGCTCGACGACCTCGTCATAGGCCTTCTCCTGCACGAGCACGCGGGAGCCGGCCGAGCAGACCTGGCCGGCGTTGAAGAAGATGCCGGAAGCCGCAGCTTTCGATGCGGCTTCGAGATCGGCATCGTCGAAAATGACGTTGGCCGACTTGCCTCCCAGCTCGAGCGAGATGCGCTTGAAGTTGCTTGCGGCGGCCTTCATGATTCCCCGCCCCACACCGGGAGAGCCGGTGAAGGTGACCTTGTCCACGTCAGGGTGATTGACCAGCGCGTCGCCGACGACCCGGCCGGGGCCAGTGACGACGTTGAAGACGCCCGCCGGCAGGCCGGCTTCGAGCGCGAGCTCGGCGATGCGTAGCGCCGACAACGAGGTCAGCTCGGCCGGCTTCATCACGATGGTGCAGCCGCAGGCCAGCGCCGGCGCGAGCTTCCACATCCCGATCATCAGCGGGAAATTCCAGGGCACGATCGCCGCGACCACGCCGACCGGCTCGCGCACGGTGTAAGTCAGGGCATCATCGCGCACGGGCACGACGTCGCCGCTGATCTTGTCGGCCCAACCGGCGTAGTAGATCAGCGTGTCGACGGCGGCCGGAAAATCCTGCCGCGATGTCGCGGAGATCGGCTTGCCGGCGTCGATCGACTCGAGCTCGATGATCTCCTCGGCGTGGACCTTGAGCAGGTCTGCCCAGCGCAGCAGGATCTGGCCGCGTTCGGACGCCCGCATCGTGCGCCAGGGACCTTCGAAAGCGCGGCGCGCGGCGGCGACCGCATGCTCCACGTCGGCCTCGTTGCCTTCGGCGACGACGGCGATGACCTGCCCAGTGGCCGGATTGAGCGACTTGAAGGTGCGACCGGAGCTAGCGGGGACGCGGCGGCCGTTGATCAGCAGATGCTGTGGGCGGGACATGAACTCGCTCGCAGGCGAATGCACAAAGTCATATGCAACGGACATCATATCTTCTCCAGTTCTGGTATACCAGACTAGGCGCCTAGGGACGGGAGTAAATATGATATGGATTGCAAATGGACCACCATCATATGAAGTGCAGTTCATAAGGAAGACCGATGCTTCAGATCGAGATCGAGGCCGTCTGGCGGTTTCGCCGCGAGGGGAATCCGCGCACCGCCATCATCATGCTCGGCGTCCTCAACGAGATCAGGAGAACCGGGAAGATCACCAGCGCGGCCAAGGACGCGCATCTCTCCTATCGCCATGTCTGGAATCTGATCGAGCAATGGTCGGAGTTCTTCGGCACGCCGCTGGTCGAGACCCAGCGCGGCAAAGGCTCAAAGCTCACACCGTTCGGCGAGCGGCTGGTGTGGGCGGGCGAGCGCATGCAGGCCCGGCTCGGACCTCAGCTTGAAAATTTGGCGCAGGAGTTGGCAAGCGAGATCAAGCCATTCCTCGAGCAGCGCCCGTCGGTGATCCGCGTGCATGCCAGCCACGGCTTTGCGGTCGCAAAACTGCGCGAATTCCTCGACCGCGAGCCCGGCATCGGCGTCGATCTGCGCTATGTCAGCAACCAGCATTCGCTGGTCTCGCTGGCGCAGGGCGCCTGCGATCTCTCCGGCCTGCATCTGCCGCACGGCGCGCTGCGCGCCCAGGGCATCAAGGCTGCGCGCGAATGGCTCGATCCCCGCGAGGATCGCATCATCAGCTTCGTCACACGCGAAATGGGATTGATGGTCGCGCGCGGCAATCCGCTGCGCATCGCTTCGCTTGATGATCTCACCGGACCCAAAGTCCGCTTCGTCAACCGCGATCACGATTCCGGCACGCGGCTTCTGTTCGACCAACTGCTTGCAGCAAACGGCATCGACGAGAGCCGCATCAACGGCGCGCAGCAGATCGAATTCACCCACGCCGCGGTCGCAGCCTATGTCGCGAGCGGCATGGCTGACGCGAGTTTCGGCGTCGAAGCCGCGGCCCGGCATTTCGGCCTCGATTTCATCCGGCTCCTGACCGAGGATTATTTCTTCGTCTGCAAGCGCGCGTTCCTGGACACCGAGCCGATGCAGCGCATCCTGGAGATCATCCGCAGCGCCGATTTTCGCGCGGCCGTCGCGACACTACCCGGCTATGTGCCGTCGGACACGGGCACCGTCACCGGCGTGAAGGCGTTTCTGGAGATGCACGCCGTGCGATGATGCCGAAGGATGCCGTCGCCTTGTCCGCGCCGGTCAGATCGCCGGCTCGTCCTTCAGCGCCGACAGGACCCGCTCGCCCTGCGCGGTCAGCCGGTACGTCACCAGCGGACGGCTCGACGGCGGCTTTCGCGCGAGCTCGACGATGTAGCCGCGCACCATCAGGGCTTCGAAGCTGCCGTAATAGCCGAACATGCTGATCTGGTTCTGCCTGAGCAGCTTGAACTCGCGCAAGAGACGGATCTCGTTGCCCGACAGCAGTGAGCGGCGCACGCGTTGAACGAACCGCGCGCGCTGCTCGAACCAGGCCTGGTCCGGCAGTTCGTGCAAGGCCGGTGCCGGGGCCCGTTCGCAGAGACGCGCGTCCTGCGCAATCTCAACCATCACCTGCGGCAGGCTCGGCATACTGCTGGTGACAACCGCGTCCTTCGCAACGTCGAGCAACGCGAGCGGCCAGCGCCGCTTGTTGTCCACCATAACAGGCGGTGGCACGACGCTGTCGCGCACCAGTTGCTCGAAGCGTCCGGCGGTCACGCCGACATAGGCGGCCGCGCGACGGCGATCGACCAGGCGCGTGTCCGGCGCGACCTCGCAAACAATGTTCTCGTCCACCCCGAATCCCCTGGCGCCTCGTTGCGCATGGCATGACGGTCTGGCGGAACCGGCAATCCGGCGGCGAACCTAGGTGGGAGGAGCGCGCTCGAAAAGCACAGAATTTCGCACATGTTGATGCCGTTTCAGCAACAGCTATAATCCAGCCGGGGGTCCCATGCGCTTTCACTCACCGGCCATCCAGTACTTCCACGCCGTTCGCCGCACCGGTTCGATCCGGGCCGCGGCGCGCCTGCTGAACGTTGCCTCGTCCGCCGTAAGCCGCCAGATTCTCAAGCTTGAACAAGAGGTTGGGTCACCGTTGTTCGAGCGCAATGCGCGCGGCCTGACGCTGACGACGGTCGGCGAGATGTTGGCCCGGCACGTCATGAACGTGCTCCAGGACCTCGACCGCTTCCGCTCGGACGTCGCGTCCCTGTCCGGGACGTGGCACGGCACTGTCAGCATTGCCTGCATCGAGTCGCTCACGGAGTCGGTGCTGCCGGACCTGATAGCCGCCCATCGCGGCCGCGCCCGGCGCGTCAGCTTCACCACCGAGGTGAAGGGATCGTCGGATGTGCTGGAGGCCCTGAGCCGCGGCGAGGCCGACATCGGTATCGCCATGGCGCTTCGCCATCCGCCGGATCTGCGCCAGGTCGCGTTGAAGCGGTTTCGCCTCGGCGCGGTCGTGGCGTGCGATCATCCCCTGGCGCGCGGCAAGACGGTCACGCTGACCCAATGTCTCGCCTTTCCAGTCATCCACGCGCTGCCGGAGCTATCGATCTACCATCTGCTCCAGCCGCTGATCGCGCAGCTGTCCGAGACGCCGGAGCCTGCCATCCAGGCCAACTCGATCGACCTGATGCGCGAGCTCGCCGCGCGCGGCGTCGGCGTCGCCTTCCAGACCCAGCTCGGCATCGACCGACTGTCGCGCGACAGCCGGCTCGTCTTCCTGCCGCTCGACAACGCCGGCAGTCCGGTGTGGTCAGATCTCGGCATCTACGTTCGCGCCGAGCGCACCCTGCCCGCCCACACGGAATCCTTCCTCCAGGAGCTGGTGCGCGAATTGGGCGAGCGCGAGCGGCGGGAAAACGCGGCCTATCCGCAGGTTGCGTGATGAAGCGTCGCAGTAGTCTTCCGGGATAGGGCCGATGGTCGACCATCTGATACCGTTTGTATTTTGCGGCTCATCCCTCACGCCAGGATTCCGAGATGCCGCTATGTCGGCTGAAGCCTTCGCGAATCCTCGGCATCGAGCGCTTCTCGGATTTCGCCGAGTTTCGCGCCAACGAAGTGCTCGGCCTCGGCATCAGCACGCCGCTCCGCCCGCGCGAATTCTCGCTGTCTCGCGCCATCCTGCCGCTCCAGGATGGGCTGTTCGTGCTCCAGCGCTCCTTTGCACGGCGGTTTGAGGCCGAGATCGGCACGGACAATGGTGTCGGCCTCGTTGTCCCCCTC
Source organism: Bradyrhizobium sp. 76 (assembly GCF_023073025.1). Classification (NCBI taxonomy): domain Bacteria; kingdom Pseudomonadati; phylum Pseudomonadota; class Alphaproteobacteria; order Hyphomicrobiales; family Nitrobacteraceae; genus Bradyrhizobium; species Bradyrhizobium sp. 76. The sequence goes on along the minus strand of NZ_JADPIS010000149.1, from coordinate 404,143 downwards.
GCGTTTCACTCCACCTCCAACGGCCGCGAGGTCGACAATTCCACGATTGCCATGATGCGCGGCAAAGCGCCCGTAGATGCGATCGAGCATCATCCCAACACTTACCTGATGCTGCGCTTCAACTCGGACATGCGTCATCGCGGCTGGACGGATTTCGACACGGGCCTCGCATATGTTCGCGCGCAGGACCATCCGATGGCGCGCCTGCGTACCGCTATCCTGGAGATGTTCTCGCTCGCCTCGGCGTGCAACGATCCCCGGCAATTCGAGGCGCTCAACCGACCCATCCAGGAGACGCTGCTCGCCTGCCTCGACGATGCGCTCGCGCCGGCAGGCGGGCTAACCGCGCGACGCGGATCGTTCGCCAAGCACCGCAAGCTGATCGCGCGCCTCGACGAAATGGTCATGTGGTCCGGCAGCAAGGCACTCTACAGTGACGACCTCGCCTCTGCGCTCGGCGTATCGGTGCGTACGCTCCAGACGGCCGCGCACGCAGTGCACGGCGTGAGCCTGCACCACTATCTGCGCCTCAAGCGGCTGTGGTCCGCCCGCATCCAGCTCATGGTCGGAGGCGGCGGCATGAGCGTCAAGGCCGCAGCGCTCGGCAACGGCTTCTGGCATCTTGGTGAGTTCTCGCGCGGCTACAGATTGGCGTTCGGCGAGACGCCTCCGAGACGCTGGCGCGGAGCCGACGTCCCTGAGCGCAGCCTTCGGTCTTTGAGCGGCCGTGTGTCACGCTCAGCCGTGGCCGGCTCCCTTGCGCTGGCCGCTATCGCCGAGGCGGTCGACCCAGGCGATGCCGATCGCGGAGATGATGAAGGTCAAGTGGATCAGCACCTGCCACATCACGCCGCTCTCGGTGAAATTACTCCGCGTCGTGCCGAGATTACCTGCCTCGATGAAGGTCCTGAGCAGAGAGATCGAGGAGATGCCGATGATCGCCATCGCAAGCTTGATCTTGAGCACGCTGGCGTTGACGTGGCTGAGCCATTCGGGCTCGTCCGGATGACCGCTGAGGTTCAGGCGCGAGACGAAGGTCTCGTAACCGCCGACGATCACCATCACCAGCAGGTTCGAGATCATCACGACGTCGATCAGCCCGAGCACGACCAGCATGATCTGCTGCTCGCTGGCGTCGAACGAGTGCACGACCAGATGCCAGAGCTCCTTCAGAAACAGCAGCACATAGACGGCCTGCGCGACGATCAGGCCGACATAAAGCGGGACCTGCAGCCAGCGCGAGCCAAAGATGAGTTGGGCAAACGCGCCGATTTGCGGCGCCGGCACGGAAACCGCCGAAGGTGCTTTGGGTTCGGACGTCATTGATAACTCCGGATGATGGACAGGCACGTTGCCTCAGAGACTCGCGATCACAGGCGCGAGCTCGAGCGACCCGCGATAGATCATCTCGAAGGCGACGTAAACGATGATGGCGAGGCCGACATAGCCGATCCAGCGCTGCTTCTGGAGCACGCGGCCGAGCAAATCGGCGGCAACGCCCATCAGCGCGACCGACAATAACAGGCCGAAGGCGAGGATGTAGGGATGCTCGCGCGCGGCGCCCGCGACCGCGAGCACGTTGTCGAGCGACATCGAGACGTCGGCGGCGACGATCTGCACGGCCGCCTGTTTGAAGGTCTTTTGGGAGGCAGGAGCAGCGCTGCTGCCGCCATGGCTGAAAGCGAGCTCGTTCGCATGCGCGGACTGTTCGCGCAGCTCCCGCCACATCTTCCAGCAGACCCAGAGCAGCAGCACGCCACCGGCGAGCAACAGCCCGATCACTTGCAGAAGCTGGGTCGCGACTCCGGCGAAGACGATGCGCAACGCAGTGGCGGCGATGATGCCGACGACGATGGCGCGCCGGCGCTGCTCGGCCGGCAGGCCGGCTGCGGCAAGGCCGATGACGACGGCATTGTCGCCGGCGAGCACGAGGTCGATCAGGACGACCTGAAGCAGCGCGGTCAGCGCTTCGGTGGTGATGAATTCAGTCATGATTGGTCATTTTTCGGTGCGGCAGGATCGAGCCATTGTGGCTTCTTCCGCTCGACCCAATCCAAAACCTTGCCGCGCGAGGATCGCAGTGCGGGAACGTCTTCTGCGAGCAAAGCGAGGCCGAGCGGGAGCATCCAGATTCCGAGCACCGGCAGGAACGAGAGCACGCCGCCGACAATAAGCAGCGCGCCCGAGGGGATTCTCACCCAGCGGCTGGACGGCTTGAGCAGATAGGTGACGGTGTCACCCATGCGTGGCGGGAGGCGACGGACGAGCTTGTCGAGGCGCGGGTCGCCGCCGGCCATCTGGCCGGTAGCACCCGCAGTCCCTGTCTTATCTTCGTCCGAAACTACGCTCATGCTTACTCCTCGGCGGCGATGCGTTGTTCGGCCCGCACTGCACCCGGCGCCACCTGCTTTGCGCGCGGCAGCACCAGCGTCAGCAGGCGCAACAGCTTGATCGCCTGCACTTCGTGGGGATGCACGTCCTCGTCGGCGGCCGCGACGCGCTCCGACAGTTCCATCAAATGAGCCGACAGCGGCAGGTCCGAAACCGGACGCAAATTCTCGATCACCACATTGGCGAAATCCGGCTCCTCGAGTCGTTCGGCAAGCTCGTCGAACATGGCGTAGAGCCGGTCCTCCGATATGTGCGGCGCCAGCTTGCGATCCCGGATGAAACGGACGACCTCGTCGCGTTCGACCGGCGAAACTTGGCGGTCGGCAACCGCAACCAGCGCGCCGACGATCACCAGCGCCACCGCAGCCTGCTCGTTCAGGCTGGACGGCTCGGTGATCTCGATTTCGATCGGATTGGAATGCTTGGCGTCGGACATCGTTGCTCCCTTATCTTGCGAAATGACCGCACGGAGCTGCGATGGGGACGATTGGGTCGGAGAGACTCTCAAGAAGGCCCGACGATCGGCCGATCCATCGCATTCGCGCGGGACAGGTCATCCGACATCACGAGGTTTGCCGACAGCGTCGGCGTCCTCGCCAGAGGGGCCCGGATTCTTGTTCCTTCCACACATAAAGATGGGACTGTCGGAATCAAGGCGACGCGACTGCGACCAGCCGCCGCATCGGGTTCCGTGTGTTACTCCACCCGCTCGACAAGATGCGCCCGCGAGGGCGAGGGCTCGAACCTGTCGCCGAAATACTGCGTCTCGTGCGCCACCAGGCCGTCGCGGAATTCCATGATGCTCACCACGTAAGACGGCACCCCGTCATAGGTCAGCACGAATTCGCTCACCCAGAGATCGTTACCGCCGACGATTCGCCGAACCGTGAAGCGCTTCTTGTTCGGTTGCACGAACCGGCTCTGCTGGATGTTGCTGCGACCGCGGATGCGCTCGCCGGATTGCGGATAGTCGAGCACCGCGTCCCCGCGATAGATGTCGTGCTCGGCCTCGAAATCGTTCGCATCCGAAGCGTCCCAATGCCGCTGGAGCGCGGCCAGCTTGCCCTGATCATCCATCGTGGCCTCCCGTTGTCCCGATTGCGTTGGCGTTACGGCATCTCAGATTGGCCTCAGGGCCGCCGGTGGCAAGGCTTGCTCGCAACCTCTAACAACGACTAACGAGCCAAAAACGCCCTCTTGCTGCAAGGATGACGGCAGAACCGCGCAGCCAGATCGGGAACAATGGCACGTCTGCTTTCAATCAATGTCGGCCTGCCGCGCGACGTCGCCTGGCAGGGTCGGACCGTCCACACCGGCATCTGGAAGGCGCAGGTCACAGGCCCGCGCAGGGTGCGCCGGCTCAACATCGATGGCGACGGCCAGGGCGATACGGCCGGTCATGGCGGCGAACATCGTGCCGTATTCGTCTATCAGGACGAATCCTATCGGCACTGGCAGGAGCATCTCGGTCGATCGAACCTCGTTCATGGCCAGTTCGGCGAGAACTTTACGGTCGAGGGCCTCGCCGACACCAACGTGTGCATCGGAGACCGCTACAGGATCGGCTCTGCCCTGTTCGAAGTGACGCAGCCGCGCGTCACCTGCTACCGGCTCGGCATTCGGATGGACGAGCCGGACATGGCCGCGCTGCTGGTCAGGCACGGGCGGCCCGGATTCTATTTCCGTGTGCTCGAGGAAGGCGACGTCGAAGCCGGTGACGAGATCAAACAGATCGCTGTGGGACCCGAGCGCATGAGCGTGTTCGAGGTCAATGCGCTGCTTTACCTGCCGCCTCATCCGCGCGAACGCCTGGAGCGCGCGCTGCAGATTCCCGCGCTGAGCCGCGGGTGGCAGCGTTCATTCGCGGCGCTGCTCGAGCAGCAGAAGGACAACAAGATCGCGGGAAACGCCGGACTTGGGCCGGCGGCGAGCCCTCCTCCGGCCTGGCGCGGATTCCGCTCATTTCGCGTGGCGCGCAAGATCGCCGAAAGCGGCAACGTGACGTCGCTGATCCTCGAACCCGCCGACGGACATCCCGTGGCGGCCGCCCTGCCCGGTCAATTCGTCGTCATCAGGCTCGAACCTTCCGCTGCGCAGGCGATGACGCGCAGCTATTCGCTGTCGAGCGGCGCCGATGCCGCGTCCTATCGCATCAGCGTCAAGCGCGAAGCGCACGGCGCCGCCAGCCGCTACATCGCCGACGAGCTGGTGGACGGCGCTGCCGTGCAGCTCGGTGCGCCACGCGGCAGTTTCACGCTCCGGCAAGATGCGCGTCCCGTCGTCCTGCTGAGCGCCGGCATCGGCGTCACTCCGGTACTCGCAATGCTCCACGCCCTCGCCGCCGAAGGGACGACGCGGGACGTGTGGTGGCTGCACGGCACCCGCAACGGCCGCGAACATGCATTCGCCGCCGAGGCGCGCGAGTTGCTAGGTGGGCTCTCTCGTCACCATAGCCACGTCTGCTACAGCGCGCCTGACCCGGACGATCGTCTCAATGTGGCGTTCGATACAGCCGGACATCTCGACGGACGCCTGCTCCAGACCCTGAGCGTGCCGCGTGACGGCGATTTCTATCTGTGCGGACCGGCAGCTTTCATGAGCGATCTGAAAGCTGGCCTCGCAACGCTGGGCATCGCACCGGATCGCATCCACACCGAATTGTTCGGCGCCGGACCATCCTTGACGCCCGGCATAGCGTCCTCCCCGCAGAAGCGAGCGCACTCGCCGGTTGGCGCTCCTGGCCCCGGCCCGATGGTTTCGTTCGCCCGCAGCGGCCTCAACGTGTGCTGGGGACCGGCCTACGCCAGTCTGCTGGAATTGGCCGAAGCTTGCGACGTCCCCGTGCGCTGGTCGTGCCGGACCGGCGTCTGCCATAATTGCGAGAGCGGATTGATCGCGGGGACGGTCGACTATGCGCCGGATCCGCTCGATCCGCCGGCGGACGGCAATGTCCTGATCTGCTGCTCACGGCCCCGAAACGACGTCGTGATTGATCTGTAAAACTGGGAGAGCGTAATGCGACCTGACATGATACCGGGAGTAACTTTCCCTGATTACGAGCTCAGCGACCACACCGGCAAACATCGAAAGCTCTCCGAGCTGCAGGCGGGCGATCCGATGGTGCTCGTGCTCGGCCGCGGTGGATTTTGTCCCAAGGATCGCCGCCAGGCCGAAGGCTTGCTGCAACTCCATCGCGAAATGGAGGTGGGCTATTGCCGGATGGTCACGATCACGACCGACAATATCACCCAGACCAGTGAATATCGCAGCGGCGTCGGAGCGCACTGGCCCTTCCTCTCGGATTCGCGGCGCCTCGTTCAGAAAGATCTCGACATCGCCGAATACACCGACCCCGTCCATAATCCGATGATTCCGCACGTGGTCGTGCTCGAGCCCGGCCTTGTCATTCACAAGATCTATAACGGCTACTGGTTCTTCGGCCGTCCAACCGTCGAAGAACTCCGCCAGGACCTCAGGGCAGTCGGCATGAAGTGCCGGCCGGATTGGGACATCGCGGCGCCCGGCCTCAGGGCACTGTGGGACCAGGGCCGCAAGGAGCATTTTCATCCCTACGGCAAGGCTTACGTCGAAACTCTCGGCGAACGGGACTAGAACCACATTCCGACATCGTCCGCTCGGGCGAATGCCGGCTTGGAATGTGGATGATCCAGATGAAGACCAATCCTGCTCTCCGTGCCGACCGCATGGGCGCGCGCCAGATCTACGAGGCCTTGAGAGATCAGATCCTGGCGCGGGTGTACGGGATCGACGGGTTGCTGCCGTCCTCGCGCGCGCTGGCCGGCGAAATGGGCGTGGCACGCTCGACCGTCACGATCGCCTACGAACAGCTCGCCGCCGAGGGCTTCATCGAGACACGCCATGGCGCGCGGCCGCGGGTGGCCCGCGCCGTAGTCGAGCGGGGACACGCGCGCATCGTGTCGCGAGCGGCGGCGCGGAAGGTGCGGCTGTCGGCCTTCGGGGACCGATTGCTTCAAGACCCGCCGCGCTGGACCGAGCCGCCGCGCGGGCTTGTCGCGAACTTCCGCTATGGCGAGCTCGCGCCGTCGGATTTCCCGGTAGTGGCCTGGAAGAAGGCCGTGACTGCCGCGATGGCGCGCAAGCCCGAGCGGCTGGCCTATGACGATCCCTGCGGCGCGCTGCGGCTGCGGACCGCACTCCAAGGCTATCTCTGGCGGTCGCGCAGCGTCCGCTGCGAGGTCGATCAGATCGTCGTCGTCAACGGCTCGCAGCAGGGCCTCGACATCTGCGCGCGCCTGCTGCTCGACGCCGGCGAGCGCTTCGTGATGGAGGATCCCGGCTACCAGATGGCGCGGCACACCTTTGCGGCGACGGGCGCCGAGACGATCCCGATCCCGGTCGACGCGGATGGACTGGAGACCACGCGGCTCGACGGCGTCGAAGCCCGCCTCGCCTATGTCACGCCGTCGCACCAATATCCGCTCGGCGGCGTCATGCCGATCGGACGCCGGCACCAATTGCTCGCCTGGGCCAGGGCAAACGACGCCTACGTGATCGAGGACGATTACGACAGCGAGTATCGCTACGACACCAAGCCGATCCCGCCCCTGCACGCGCTGGCAGGCGGCGGCAATGTGATCTATCTCGGCACCGTCTCCAAGACGCTCTCGCCGACCTTGCGGATCGGCTATCTTGTTGTGCCCGCCGCCCTGCGATCCCTGTTCGCCGCGGCCAAGCAGATCATGGACAGGCACACGCCGCTGATCGAGCAGGACGCTCTCGCGTCGATGCTCGAAAGCGGCGCCTATGACAGCCACATCAGGCGCGTGCGCCGGCGCAACGCCGAACGCCAGCGAGCGCTGCTCGACGCGCTTCGCCGCCGGTTCGGGGATCGCGTCCGGATCGAGGGCACTGCCGCCGGCCTGCACATCGTGGCGTGGTTCGACGACCTGCCGCAGAAGCGAGAGGACGCGTTGATCAAGGAGGCCCATTCCAAGGGCGTCGGCATCTATCCCGTCTCGGCACTGTTCGTCGGACCTCGCCGACCGCGCAAGACAGTCGGCCTCGTCATGGGCTATTCGGCACTGGAGGTCGCACAAATCGAGCGCGGCTGCAGGCTTCTTGCACAGGCCGTCGCCGAACTGGACTGATCAAATAGACGATAACTGGCAGTTTCTTACAGGCCAGATTCCGGCTATCTCCAGACCAACATCGGAGATAGACCATGTACATCCCTCCCGCCTTCAAGGACGACATCGAGAGCATCCGGGCGACCATTCACGGCGCCCGCCTCGCCAGCCTGGTCACGGCCACCAGCGAAGGCCCCGTCGCCACGCCGCTGCCGCTCTTTCTCGACGAGGGCGAAGGCGAGCATGGCGTGCTGTACGGACATGTGGCGAAAGCCAATTCGCAATGGAAACTGCCGCCGATCGGAGAGGCGCTGGCGATCTTTGGCGGTCCCGACGCCTATGTGACGCCGTCCTGGTATGCGACCAAGCAGGAAACCGAAAAGGTCGTGCCGACCTGGAACTACGTCGCCGTGCATGCCTACGGCCCAGTCGAATTCTTTCAAGACCCCGAGCGCCTGCTCGACGTCGTGACGCGGCTCACGAACAGGCATGAAGGATCGCGTGCCAAGCCTTGGGCCGTTACGGATGCCCCTGCCGATTTTATCGCCGCGCAGTTGCGCGGAATCGTCGGCGTGCGCATTCCCGTCGTGCGGTTCGAAGGCAAGCGCAAGATGAGCCAGAACCGTCCCGAGGCCGATCGCGTCGGCGTCGCACAAGGTCTCGCAGCGAGCGAGAACGCGGATGATCGCGAAGTTGCGCCATTGATTCCGGTTCCGGTGTAGTGGCCACTTGGTTCCCGACACTCGCTGTCGGGAACCATCGTCCTGTCAGGTTCGTTGATACATTTCAGCAAGCATCTCCTGACAGGATTCCCATGTGTCGCTGGATCGCATACCGGGGCGAGACCACGTCTTTCGAACCCTACGTCACCGAGCCCGAGCATTCGCTGATCGCGCAAAGCATCCGCTCGCTCCAGTCGACCGCCGGCTCGAATGGCGACGGCTTTGGTCTCGGCTGGTACGGCGAGCATCCGGAGCCTGGTCTTTATCGTGAAACACGCCCGGCCTGGTCGGACGAGAATCTCCGCTACCTCTGCCGCCATTTGCGCTCGCATCTGTTCTTCGCTCATGTGCGCGCCGCCACCGGCACGGCAGTGACGCGGCAGAACTGCCATCCCTTTGCCTGCGGCCAGTGGATGTTCATGCACAACGGCTTCGTCGGCAGCTGGAATCGCCTGCGGCGCAAGGTCGAGGCGCTGATCCCCGATGCCTACTACCCCTCGCGGACAGGCACGACCGATTCAGAAGCCGTGTTTCTCGCCATGATGGGCGCGGGACTCGATGCCGATCCGCTCGGCGCAACGCATCGCGTGCTGCGAGCCCTCGTCGGCCTCGTCAACGAAGGCGAGCTTCGTGAGCGGCTCCGCTTCACCAGCGCCATCGCCAACGGCCGGGATCTCTATGCCTTCCGGGTCGCCGTCAACGATGCCGCCAACACGCTGTATTTCCGCGAGGCCGGCGGCCAGGTCATCGTGGTGTCCGAGCCGTTCGACAAGGAAACGGATTGGACGGAAGTGCCCCCGAATCACGCGCTGGTCGCACGTGCGTCCGAAAGCGCGAAAATTGTTCCGTTCGACCTTGCAATTTCCGGTGGGGCCGACGCGGAACCCGCCCCTGTCAGAAGGATTATCGCCCGCAGGTAAATACCTTGGCCGGGTGGCACAATGACATTTGCATCAGACGTTTTGAAACTGCTGCGGCTCGATTCCTCGGAAGACAAGCAGCACCTCGTCATTCGCTCCGCCGGCGGACGCGGCAAGGCCGCGGAATATTCGTTCGGCATCGAGGAGGAATACTTCCTCGCCGATCGGCGCAGCCTTGAGGTCGCGATCCAGACCCCGAATGAGCTTTTCGAATCTGCGAACTGGTCCACCGGCGGCCAGGCGATGCGGGAGATGTTGCAGTCGCAGCTCGAGGTCGCCACCAACGTTCATGTCGACGTCGCCGACGCGCGCGAAGAGCTTCGCTTCCTGCGTCGCGAAGTCGCAAACGTCGCGGCACAATACGGTTTCGTGACCATGGCCTGCGGCACGCATCCGACCGCGGTCTGGCGCATGTCGCAGCCGAGCCCGAAGCCGCGCTACGAGGAGATGATCGAGGATCTGCGCAGCATCGGCCACCGCAACCTGATGTGCGGCATGCATGTGCACGTCCAGTTGCCAGATCCCGAGAAGCGCATGGCAGTGATGCGAGCGATGCTGCCGCATCTGCCGTTGTTCATCGCCCTGTCGGCCTCCTCGCCGTTCTGGAATTCACACAAGACCGGGCTGAAGGGCTATCGGCTCGCCGCCTATTCCGAGCTGCCGCGCACCGGCCTGCCAGAATTGTTCGAGAGCAGGCAGGATTACGACGAATATATCGGCGCGTTGCAGCGCTCCGGCGTGATCCCCGATGAAAGCCACATCTGGTGGGCCATGCGCCCCTCCATGAAGCACCCGACCCTCGAACTGCGTGCGCCCGATACCTGCACCTTCGTCGACGACGCCGTTGCCATTGCCTCGCTCTATCGCTGCCTGACCCGCTATCTCTACCTGCGGCCTCACCTCTCGAAGGAGGTCACCGCGGTCGAACGCGCGATCGCGGTGGAGAACAAATGGCGCGCCCAGCGTTACGGCACCGATTGCATCTTTGCCTCCAAGGACGGGCCGGTCGAGATCTCCGAGCTGCTCTCCCGGGTGATCGAGGACATCGCCGAAGACGCCGCCGCGCTGAACTGCGCCGCCGAGGTCGAACACTGTCGTACCATCGTCGAACGTGGCAGCTCGGCTGAATTCCAGCTTCGCGCCTTCCGCGACAATGCGGAGGACATCGCCGCGGTGTCGCGCTGGATCGCAGACGCGACGACCTCGGGAACGAGCACCCCGGCCGCCGGCGTTCCCGCGCCCTCATAGCGCCCGCGCAAGCTTCGGGAGCAACGATGTCGCTTCTGAATCCGGAAGGTCGCGGAGAGAACCATGAATCGCGTCAAATGTTGCGCCAGCTGTGGCCATGGCCTCATTCCGATGCTCTCGGCCAAAGGTCGCGCGGAGCTCAGCTGCCTGTGGTGCGAGCTCATCGAGGCGCGTGCAGTGGACATGGCGAAATGGGCTGACAGCCCGTACGGCAAGCCCGAGCGGACCCTCCGTCGATCTTTCGAATGAACGGCTTCAGACATCCGGCCGCCGACTTCTCCTGATCGGCGCGGCTGCACGTCCGCGCCAGAATGCCGACAAATTAGACAAGACACGTCTCGTCGCGAGGTTTGCAGACCGGGCGAACATGGCTATGCAGGCGGGTCCAGCGTGTCATCTAACCTCAGGTGCAACCTCGATTTTTCTTCGGGTGGCGGCGAGGCACAAAGCCTCCGTGCCGCGCGGCGCCTCGACTGGCCCAAAATTCGCAAGGCAGCATCAGGCCTGATCCCTGCTCTCGCGTTGGAGCAGCAAGAAGCGTGCGCCGAGAGACAGGGTGAGCGGTCTAGAATCGGAGAATGCCATGAACGTGCATGCCGCCGGCGATCTCAAAATCACCGGCCTCACCCGCCCGGACGGTGCCCCCCTTCGCCTCAACGCTCAGGAGTTTGTGGCGATCGACCGCGACCGGAATGCAAAGTTCGAGGCGACGTACCGGCCCCAAGCCCTCTACAATCGCGCCAACGAGGGCTTTCACACCAACAACGAAACTTTCCTGCTGCACGAAGTCGCGACCAATCTGCCGATCTATCTGCCCGACACCGGTCCCACAGATTTCCACCTTCATCTGCCGCCGGGCGGCTTTCAGCTCGTGCTGGTCACCTCGGGCGCGTTCACCTTCGATTACGACGGGCGCTTCTACAATGTCGGCCCCGGCGCGGTGATGCTGCAAAGCGCGATCGTGCACCGCCAGCTGTTCTACACCTGGTCGGGACTGTCGACCGAAGAGAATTTGAAGACGCCACAAACGGTGGTGCCGGATCCAATTTCCATGGGCTATTCCGGCAAATTCCTCGAAGCCTTCATCACCGATCCGACGACCTTTCCAAACCCGACCATTGTCGGCCCGGATCAGATCAACGAAGACGAGACGCCGCGTGTGGCCTGGAGCCACTCTCTCCATGATCGCCCTGCGGACGCAGGTTTTTGGCTCCAGGACCCGCTGGCGCTGGATGCCCTGTTCAAACCGCTCACCGACAGCGCGGTCAAATCATCCATGCCGGTCTATGTGCGCGATATCGGGATCGAAGTCCCGAGCGGACATCTCGTCACCGGCCACATCATCGCAACCGATCCGCGCGGCCAATCGCTCTTGCCCAAGAGCGCGTCGGCAGCAGCCAACACTACATGTTTCGCCAAGGGCGAGGTCGTGATCTACCGCGTCATCCGCGGCACGGCCGAATTCAAGAACAAGACTGGTGAGACCTTTGAGCTCACGGCCGGCGATGTGGTGACAGCGGGCAAGAACGCCACAAGTCTCGTCGGCGTGGGTGAGAACACGCAGGTCCTTCGGCTCGGCCTCCTCAAAGGCATGAACGACCTCCGCAGCTGGACGCCGACGCAACGCGACGAGATCGACGGCCTCGCCGGTCAGATCATCACACAGAAGGACATCCGTCCCCTGCGCACCGAGGGCAAGCCAGTCGGTTACCTCTATGGCTGAGCGGAGTTACTCCGCCGCCTGGCGGACGTGGCGTGCGGTCGGTGTGCGCATGGTGACGAGCTCTTCGGCCGCGCTCGGATGCAGCGCGATCGTCGTATCGAAATCGGCCTTGGTCGCCTTCATCTTCACCGCAATCGCGACCGCCTGCGTGATTTCGGCCGCGGCATCGCCGACGATGTGACAGCCGAGCACGCGATCGGAGGCGCCGTCGACGACGAGCTTCATCAGCACGCGGGTATCGCGGCCTGACATCGTCGCCTTGATGGGGCGGAACGTGGTCTTGTAAATGTCGACATGGCTGAATTGCGCGCGCGCCTCGGTCTCGGTGAGGCCGACGGTGCCGACCTCCGGCTGCGAGAACACGGCGGTCGGGATGTTGGCGTGATCCACCTGCACCTCGCGCTTGCCGAACACGGTGTCGGCGAACGCGTGGCCCTCGCGGATCGCGACCGGCGTCAGGTTGAAGCGATGAGTGACGTCGCCGATCGCATAGATGCTGTCGACCGAGCTCTTCGAGAAATGGTCGACCGCGATGCCGCCGTTCCGCGGGTTGATGGCGACGCCGGCCTTCTCCAGGCCGAGATTGGCGACGGCGGGATGGCGGCCGATCGCGAACATCACCTGGTCGGAGGCGAGGCTCGATCCGTTAGACAGATGCGTGGTGAATTCCTCGCCATGGCGATCGACCTTCGCCACCGTGCAGCCGGTGAGGATGGTGATGCCCTGCTTCTCCATCTCGGCGCGGACGTGGCCGCGAACGTCCTCATCGAAGCCGCGAAGAATGTTGTCGCCGCGATAGATGACTGTGACGTCGGAGCCGAAGCCGGCGAAGATGCCGGCGAATTCCAGCGCAATGTAGCCGCCGCCCTGGATCACGATCCGCTTCGGCAGCTTGGTCAGGTGAAACGCCTCGTTGGAGGAGATCACGTGCTCGATGCCGGGAATCGGAGCGCCGTGATTGGGCGCGCCGCCGGTGGCGATCAAAATGTATTTTGCGGTGATCTTCTTGTCGTTCTCGAGCAGGCGGACAGTGTGCTTGTCCTCGATCACCGCGCGGCTCTTGACGATTTGCGCGCCCGACTTCTCGACATTGGCGGTATAAGCCGCCTCCAGACGCGCGATCTCCTTGTCCTTGTTGGCGATCAGCGTAGGCCAGTCGAAGGTCGCAGGCGGAACGGTCCAGCCAAAACCGGCGGCGTCCTCGATCTCATGGCGGAAATGCGAGCCAATGACGAACAGCTTCTTCGGCACGCAGCCGCGGATCACGCAGGTCCCGCCCATGCGGTACTCTTCCGCGATCATCACGCGGGCGCCGTAACCAGCCGCGATGCGGGCGGCACGCACGCCGCCCGAACCGCCACCGATGACAAAGAGGTCGACGTCGAATTCAGCCATTGTCCACTCCGACCTCTTCAGAACATGATCCGGATTCTGATCAGATAGGGACTGTCAGATTTCCTTGCCACGCTTGCGCATCTCGGCGCGGAAGTTGCCCATCACGGTCTCGGAGAAGTTCTGGGCCCAGGAGTTCATGAAGGCCATGCTCAGCCCGATGGCGCGCGGCTCGGCCTCGATCAGCTTCTTGCCCAGCGGCGACTTGTAGAAAGTGACGAGATCCTTCAGCTCCTGCTCGGTGAACTCGCTGGCATAGACCTGCGCCATGCCATCGCCGATTTCGCTTTCGCGGCCCTTGAGCTGCTGGGCTACGATCTGGGCGACCTCGGTGAGGTCCTTCTGGTAGTTGAGGTTCTGCTGGATCAGCGCGATCTTGGTCTTATCGACCAGGCCGGGCACGGCGTTGGCGTACATCGCACTGGCGTTCTTGATCGTCAGGATCTCCTTGGCCGCCGCCACGGCGGCCGGCGACGATTTCGGCGCCGCTGCCTGCTGGGCCCCGGCCGGGGCGACCGAGAGGGCCAGTCCCACAGCGAGGGTCACGACCGGCAACAATTTCAAAACGCTCTTCATTCCTAGTCTCCTTTCGGCTTTCGCCGTTCAATCACGCGAATTCCCTCGCCACCGGCCAAAACAGCCGAACTGGCCAAGCCAATGAACAAACCATGCTCGACGACGCCGGGGATCGCGCTCAACGCCGTGGCGAGGCGGGCGGGATCCTCAATCTTTTCGAGCTGGGCATCGACGATCCAGTGGCCGCCATCGGTGACGAAAACGTGGCCGTCCTTGCCCTTGCGGACCGCCATCTGCCCGGAAACGCCGCATTCCGCAAACGCCTTCTCGATCGCGCGTCGCGTTGCGCCGAGCCCGAACGGAATGACTTCGATCGGTAGCGGAAAGCGGCCGAGTGTCGGCACCCATTTGGTGTCGTCGGCAATCACGATCATGCGATCCGAGGCGGCCGCCACGATCTTCTCGCGCAACAGCGCGCCGCCGCCGCCCTTGATCAGATTGAGTTCTGTGTCGATCTCGTCGGCGCCGTCGACGGTGATGTCGAGATGGTCGATCTCGTCCAGCGTGGTCAGCGGCACGCCGCAGCGAATTGCATCGAGGCGCGTCGCCTCGGAGGTCGGCACGCCGATCACTTTCAGTCCGGTGCGGACCCGCTCGCCGAGCAGTTCGACGAAATGTTTTGCGGTCGAGCCGGTGCCGAGCCCGAGCTGCATGCCGTCTCGGACGTCCTCGAGGGCGCGCGCCGCAGCCTGCCGCTTCAACTGGTCCATGTTCACGTTTGCGCCGTCCCTGAATTACGAGAGTGCTGCCCGATAGGCTTGCGGCGGCCTGTGTAGCCTCGTTTTCCCTCGGAGAACAGGGTCTGGGGGAACAGGCCTCCGGGCCCACCTTATAAGGTGATCTTATGGCTTCGGCCCTTGCGCGGGCGGGGCCGGGCCGGTAGCGCTGGGCCATGATCCCCTCCCACACCATCGTCTTCGATCTCGACGGCACGCTTGTGGATACGGCGCCCGACCTGATCACCGCGCTCAATTACGTGCTCGACCGCGAAGGGCTGCCGCCCGTGCCGATGGCCTCGGCCCGCAACATGATCGGCGCCGGCGCCCGCAAGCTGATCGAGCGGGGGCTGGAAGCCGAGGGCCGCAGCGTCACGGTTGCCGACATGGACCGGATGACGGCCGATTTCATCGCCTATTACGCCGACAATATCGCCGTCGAATCCCGGCCCTTCGAGGGGCTGGAGGCCGCGCTCGACCATTTTGCGGCCCAGGGCCATCGCCTCGCCGTCTGCACCAACAAGCTGGAATGGCTGTCGAAGCGCCTGCTGGACCAGCTCGACCTGAGCCGGCGCTTCGCGGCGATCTGCGGCGCTGACACTTTTGGCGTGCAGAAGCCCGATCCGACCATTTTCCGGGAAACGGTGGCGCGGGCCGGCGGGGAGGTCAAAGCAAGCATCATGGTCGGCGATGCCGGACCCGATGTCGGCGTGGCCCGGCGCGCCGGAGTTCCCGTGATCGGGGTCAGCTTCGGCTATACGGACGTGCCGATCGCCGAGCTGAAGCCGGACCGGCTGATCCATCACATGCGCGACCTTCCGGCCGCCGCCAGCAGCCTGATGACTGCGCAGGAAGCTCTCAAGTAGCTGAGATATCTTGATTATTTCGCAGAATCCCGCGTTAACCATCTACTAACTATGCGCGGCCGGCCGGTTGCTTGGTTCGAACGACGCTCCTAACTTCGCCCGGGGATGTGGCGGTTCGTCGCACTAGGTGGATGTCATGCGTCGTGTCATCTCGTTTGCGTTAGCTGGAGTAAGCGTCATCGGGGCAACAAGTCTTGCCGGCTGCTCCTCAATGTCTTCGACTTCCTGGGACATGTTCAAATCGGCCCCGCCGACCGTTCAGGTCCGGCTCGAATCCAATCCCCCGGGCGCTGACGCCACGACCTCACTGGGTGCAGGCTGCAAGACCCCCTGCTCCGTCTCGGTTCCCGCCCCCGAGGTCCCCTTCACGGTCGCTTTCGCGCTGCCGAAATACCAGCCGGTGAGCGTGCCGGTGAATGTCATCAGGAATCCCGGCGACTTCACCACCCCAGCCTCGGTCACCACCGACCCCAACCCGATTTTCGCGGAGCTCCAGCCGGCCGTTCCGCCGAAACCGGTCCGCAAGCCGCACCGGCCGAAGAGGCCGAAACCGGTGGCGCCCGCCGCTGCCCCGGCTGCTGCCGCACCGGCCGCGGGCTCGCCGTTCCCCGATCCGAACACCGGCAATCGCTGACCTCCGTCATCCCCCCAATTGTCTCTGACGCGTTCGATGCTTAGATTGCTTCCAGGACGCCGCTGAAGCAAAACTGCTCGCGTTGCCGCAAGTGACAAGGCATTTGGTATGAACGGACTTTCCGCGAGCCCCCGCGCCGCGCTGTCGAGCGCGATGACCGATCCGTTCGGACGGACCATCTCGTATTTGCGCGTCTCCGTCACCGACCGCTGCGACCTGCGCTGCTTCTACTGCATGTCGGAAGACATGACGTTCCTGCCCAAGGCGGACCTGCTGACGCTGGAGGAACTCGACCGGCTCTGCTCGGCCTTCATCGCCAAGGGCGTGAAGAAGCTGCGGCTCACCGGCGGCGAACCGCTGGTCCGCCGCAACGTGATGACGCTGGTGCGCTCGCTGTCGCGGCATCTCAAGAGCGGCGCGCTGAGCGAGCTGACGCTGACCACCAACGGCACCCAGCTTGCGAAATACGCCAGCGAGCTCGCCGATTGCGGCGTCCGCCGCATCAACGTCTCGCTCGACACGCTCGACCCGCAGAAGTTTCGCGAGATCACCCGGTGGGGCGAGATCGACAAGGTGCTGGAGGGCATCGAGGCGGCGCGCGCTGCGGGCCTCGCGGTCAAGATCAACGCCGTTGCGCTGAAGAACCTCAACGAGGACGAACTTCCCGACCTGATGCGCTGGGCCCACGGCAAGAGCATGGGGCTGACGCTGATCGAGGTCATGCCGATGGGCGAGATCGGATCGGGACGGATCGACCAATACCTGCCGCTGTCGCTGGTGCGCGCGCGCCTCGCCCAGCAGTTCACGCTGACGGATCTGGCCGAGAGCACCGGCGGGCCGGCGCGCTATGTCAGCGTCGCCGAGACCGGCGGCAAGCTCGGCTTCATCACCCCGATGACTCATAATTTCTGCGAATCCTGCAATCGCGTGCGCGTCACCTGCACGGGAACGTTGCACACCTGCCTCGGCCACGAGGATGCCTCCGATTTGCGCAAACCTTTGCGTGCATCGGACGACGATTCGCTGCTTGCGGATGCGATCGACCGCGCCATTGGGCTCAAGCCCAAGGGCCACGACTTCATCATCGACCGCCGCCACGACCGCCCCAGCGTCAGCAGGCACATGAGCGTCACCGGCGGCTAGCATCGGCTGGCCGGCCGCGGCTTATTCCCCTTAACTATCAACAAACTTCCGATTGACTGGCGGCAAACTCGCTGGTTTGGTGCGGCTGCCTCATGCCTGCGCGGCGAGACAAGCCAACGCGCCACTCGGCGCAGTCAAGACGGCCGGGGCAAATCGGGGAGGACCAATCTTGCAAGCGCTCCTGAAGCTGAGCAATGGAATTGACGCGTTCACACGTTGGACCGGCAAGCGTTTGGCTTGGCTGATCCTGCTCGCAGTGATCATCTCGGCGCTGAACGCGATCATTCGGAAGACGTTGGACACGTCCTCCAACTCGTGGCTCGAGCTGCAATGGGTGCTTTTCAGCATCGTGTTCCTGCTGTGCGCGTCCTGGACGCTGCTCGACAACGAGCACATCCGGATCGACATCTTCAACAGCATGATGCCGAAGCGGGTTCGCAACATCATCGACATCATCGGGCACATCTTCTTCCTAATACCGCTGACCGTTGTCATGATCGTCACCGGGGTACCGTTCTTCCTGCGCTCACTCCAGATCAACGAGCAATCCGGCAATGCGGGCGGCCTGCCGCAATGGCCGGCCAAGTCGCTGATCATGGTCGGCTTCGCCCTCCTGCTCGTTCAAGGCATCTCCGAGCTGATCAAGCGAATCGCGATCATGCGCGGCATGATCCCGGACCCACACGAGTCGCAGGTGTCCGCACTGGAGGCCGAGGTCGAGCACCTCGTCGAAGCGATCGAAAAGAAGTAGCCGTTGGCGACGGTTTAGGGGGAAGTCATGACCGCGTTTATTATCGCCAATCTGGCGCCCATCATGTTCGCGACGCTCGTCGTCGTGCTGCTGCTCGGCTATCCGGCGGCATTTTCGCTCGGCGCCGTCGGCCTGTTCTTCGCCATCATCGGCGTCGAGCTCGGACAATTCCACCCGGACTTTCTCCAGGCCCTGCCGGAGCGCGTCTACGGCGTGATGAACAACGACACGCTGCTCGCCATTCCCTTCTTCACCTTCATGGGACTGGTGCTCGAGCGCTCCGGCATGGCGGAGGATCTGCTCGACACCATCGGTCAGTTGTTCGGCACCATCCGCGGCGGCCTCGCCTACGCGGTGGTGTTCGTCGGTGCCCTGCTCGCGGCGACGACCGGCGTCGTGGCGGCTTCGGTGATCTCGATGGGCCTGATCTCACTGCCGATCATGCTGCGGTACGGCTATGACCGCCGCGTGGCGACCGGCATCATCGCGGCCTCCGGCACGCTGGCGCAGATCATCCCACCCTCGCTCGTTCTGATCGTGATGGCCGACCAGCTCGGCAAGTCGGTCGGCGACATGTACGAGGGCGCGTTTATTCCGGGCTTGGTGCTCGCGGCCCTCTACGCGGGGTACGCGTTCCTCGTGACCTTGATTTTCCCGAACGCCGCTCCGGGCCTGCCGAAGGAAGCCATCGGCTTCCGCGAGGAAAGCGGTGACCGCGGCCTGAGGTCGCTGGGCGTGCTGTTCCTGGCGAGCTGCGTGTTTGGCTGGTTCATGATGCGGAATTCGGAGACTCACGGCGCCGACTTCGTCGTGCTCAGCATGTTCTTCGGCATCCTCTTCGCCTTCTTCGTCGCGATCGCGAACTGGGCCATCGACAAGCTCACGGGCTTCCGTTTCCTCTCGAAGATGGCGCAACAGACCACCTTCGTGATGGTGCCGCCGCTGTTCCTGATCTTCCTGGTGCTGGGCACGATCTTCATCGGTGTCGCGACGCCCACCGAAGGCGGTGCGATGGGCGCAGCCGGCGCCCTCATTCTCGGTGCCATGAAACGTCGGCTAACCTGGGACCTCGTTCGTCAGGCGGTCGAATCGACGGCAAAGCTCTCCGCCTTCGTCGTCTTCATCCTGGTCGGGGCACGCGTATTCTCGCTCACCTTCTACGGCGTCAGTGGCCACGTCTGGGTCGAGCACCTGCTGACCTCCCTACCCGGCGGCCAGGTTGGCTTCCTGATCTTCGTCAACGCGTTCGTGTTCGTGCTGGCGTTCTTCCTCGACTTCTTCGAGCTCGCCTTCATCGTGATCCCGCTGCTCGGGCCCGCGGCGGAGCATCTCGGTATCGACCTGATCTGGTTCGGCGTCATTCTCGGCGTCAACATGCAGACGTCGTTCATGCACCCGCCGTTCGGATTTGCGCTGTTCTATTTGCGCTCGGTCGCGCCAAAGGAACGTTATACCGATCGCGTCACCGGCAAACGCATGGAGCCGGTCACGACAGGACAGATCTATTGGGGCGCGGTTCCGTTCGTCGTCATCCAGCTCATCATGGTGCTGCTGGTGATCACGTTCCCGTCGATGGTGATGCACTACAAGGGCGTGCAGTCCACAGTCGATCCCAACAGCATCAAGATCGACATTCCCCAGATCGATCTGCCGCCGCTCGACTTCGGCCAGCCGAAGCAATAGCGCCCGGCCCGCCGCAAAAAAGAAAACCCGGAGCTTTCGCTCCGGGTTTTTTTCGTTTAGGCGGATCGCTCCCGGCGATCAGCTCTGCGAATTGCGCGCCATGAAGTTGTCATAGCCGACTTCGGCGACCTGGAACCACTGATATCCGTTGTTCGAGAACGCGGTCAGCGATTCGTAGACCTTCTTGAAGTCCGGGTTGGTGGCCGAGACTTCGGTGTGCAGTTCCTTTGATGCCTTGAAGCAGGCCTGCATGACCTCGGGCGAGAACGGATGCAGCTTGGCGCCGGCCGCGAGCAGGCGCCGCAGCGCCGGCGGATTGGCCTGGTCATACTTCGCCATCATCCAGTTGTTGGCGTAGTGCCCTGCCTGCTCGAGGATGCTCTGATAGTGCTTCGGCAGCGCATTCCACTTGTCCTGGTTGACAAAGGCCAGAAGCATGGGCCCGCCTTCCCACCAGCCCGGGAAGTAATAATGCGGCGCGACTTTCACGAAGCCGAGCTTCTCGTCGTCATACGGTCCGACCCATTCCGCGGCGTCGATGGTGCCCTTCTCCAGCGCCGGATAAATGTCGCCTCCGGCGATCTGCTGCGGCACCGCGCCGAGTTTGGCCATCACTTTTCCGGCGAAGCCGCCGATGCGGAATTTCAACCCGCTGAAGTCCTGGGGCGTCTTGACCTCCTTGCGGAACCAGCCACCCATCTGACAGCCGGTGTTGCCGGCAAGCAGCGAGACGACGTTGTACTTCTTGTAGAACTCGTTGAGGATCTCCCTGCCGCCGCCCAGTGTGTACCAGGCCTGGTTGATGCGCATGTTCGGTCCGAACGGCACCGACGATCCGAAGGTGAAGGTCGGGTCCTTGCCAAAATAATAGTAGGACGCGGTGTGGCCGATTTCGCAGGTGCCGTTCTGCACGGCATCGAGCACCTGGAGGCCCGGCACGATCTCGCCGCCGGCAAATGTCTGAATCTGGAATTTGTTGTCGGTCGCTTCCGCGACCATCTTGGCCATCATCTCGGCACCGCCATAGAGCGTATCGAGTGATTTCGGCCAGCTCGTCGGCATGCGCCATTTGATCTCGGGCGTCGTCTGCGCGATCGCTGGAGCGGCGAGCGTCGCGACACCCGCCGCACCAAGCCCGGTGACCTTGATGAAATCTCGTCTTTTCATGATTTCCTACCCTGATGGATTGTGACGGTGAGCCTTCTTGCCGAGGCTTGGAGGCCAGCATGGAACATGTGTCGTCCGATTTCCATCCCTCACGATGTGAGGGACGAAAATGCTAGCTCCCGCACCCTCCGATTCTACGACTTTAGGCTTAGGCGGCGAGCGGCCCTGCCTCTCGACATCATGTCCGCCTCGGCCCGGCATGACGGCTGCGCCGGGCGCGTGACAAGCGCCGGAAACACGGGCATACCGCGCCATCCCCCAACCCAAGGCCGCCACGCATGCCTCGATCGCACCCTGCTCCATCGCTCGTTGGTCCCTTGATCGCGTCGCTCTGGCTGGCCTGTGCTGCAATGCCGGCCCATGCCGAGCCCGGCGCGAATGTCATGGCCGACGTCCATGCGCTGGCGCAAAAGGAGCAGCAGCCGCTGCTCGACACGCTGCGCGATCTCGTCAGCATCGAATCCGGCAGCAAGGATGTCGAAGGCCTGAACCAGATCGCCGAGCGCGTTGCCGGCCAGCTCGAGCAGCTCGGCGGCACGGTGCAAATCCTGCAACCCACAGACGTCTATCGCCTCGACGACACACCCGAGAAGATCGGCCCGGCCGTACACGCCGTATTCAAGGGCACAGGCAGCAAGAAGATCATGCTGATCGCCCACATGGACACCGTGTACCTGAAGGGCATGCTGAAGGATCAACCGTTCCGCATCGACGGCGACAAGGCCTACGGCCTCGGCATTGCCGACGACAAGCAGGGCGTCGCGCTCATTCTCCACACCGTTGCGTTGCTGCAGAAGCTGAGCTTCCGGGATTACGGCACGCTCACGGTGCTCACCAACGGCGACGAGGAGATCTCCTCACCGGGCTGGCGCAGCACCATCACCAGGTTCGCCTCGGATCAGGACGTGGTGTTCTCGTTTGAAGGCGGCGGCACCGACGGCACGCTGCGGCTGGCCACCAGCGGCATCGGCTCGGCCTATCTCACGGTGCAGGGCAAGTCCTCGCATGCGGGCTCACGGCCCGAGGGCGGCGTCAACGCGCTGTACGAACTCTCGCACCAGCTGCTGCAGATGAAGGACCTGTCCAAACCAGAGCAGGGCCTGAAACTGAACTGGACGGTCTCCAAGGCCGGCACCAACCGCAACGTCATCCCGGCGGAGGCCACGGCCCAGGCCGACGCACGTGCACTCAAGGTCGCCGATTTCGACGACCTCGAGAAGACACTTCAGCAGAAGATCAAAAATCACCTGCTGCCCGATTCCAAGGTCGCGCTGAAATTCGAGGTGCGCCGTCCGCCGCTTGAGGCCAACGACGCCTCACGTCGCGTCGCGGCCCACGGCAAGACGATCTATGGGGAGCTCGGACTGCCCCTCAAGGTCGACGAGAAGGCGACCGGCGGCGGCACCGACGCGGCGTTTGCCGCACTCAAGACCAGCGCAGCCGTCGTGGAGGGCATGGGTCTGTCGGGCTTCGGCGCGCATTCCAACGATGCCGAATATGTGCAGCTCAACAGCATCGTGCCGCGTCTTTATCTGACCACGCGCATGATCATGGATTTGTCCACCCGCAAGCTGAAATAGCCGTCGCTTTCGCCTTCTCCCCTCATGTCCGCCGAAGCCTTGGCGAAGGCGCGGATGCGGGAGAAGGTGGCGCGTCAGTGCCGCACCGCGTTCAAATCAACGTCGCCGACTTCTCCGCCAGCCTGAACCGCAGCGTGAACTGCGCGCCGCCCCCCGGAAGATTCTCCACCGCAACCGTCGCCGCGTGATCATCCGCTACGGCGCGCACGATCGAGAGCCCGAGGCCGGCGCCGTCGCTGCGCTGGCGGTCGGCGCGCCAGAAGCGAAGGAAGATCAATTCGCGCTCGGCTTCCGCAATTCCCGGTCCGCAATCGCGCACGCGCACCGCACCATCCTCGCTTACATCGACATCGACCGACGTGTCCTTTGCCGTGAACTTGATGGCGTTTTCGGCGAGATTGAAGATCGCGCGCTGGAGCATCACGGAATTGCCGTGGATCAGCACCGGCGCCTCGGTGCCCCTCAGCGCGATGTCCTTGTGCTGCGCGATCGCGAGCGGCGCGATCGAACCGACCACCTCGGCGCAGACCGCGCGCAAATCCGCGGTCTCGCCGGGATCGAGCACCAGCGTGTCGAGCTCGGCGATCTCCAGCAGCTGCGCGACGATGCGGCTCATGCCCTCGATGTCGGCATGCAGCGCCTGCCGTGCAGCGCCGTCGCCGAGCGTCTCGATTCGCGTACGCAGGATCGCGAGCGGCGTGCGCA
Organism: Bradyrhizobium sp. 76; assembly: GCF_023073025.1. Taxonomy (NCBI): domain Bacteria; kingdom Pseudomonadati; phylum Pseudomonadota; class Alphaproteobacteria; order Hyphomicrobiales; family Nitrobacteraceae; genus Bradyrhizobium; species Bradyrhizobium sp. 76. The sequence goes on along the minus strand of NZ_JADPIS010000149.1, from coordinate 380,818 downwards.
ATTGATGCGCGGCGTCGGCGGTGAACTGCCGTTGCACCCGAAAGCCGTCCTCGAGGCGGTCGAGCGCCTGGTTGACGGCGGTGACGAGCGGCATGATCTCGCGCGGGATCTGCTCCGTCGGCAGGCGGATGTCGGTGCGCGCCGGACCGATATTGCTTGCCTCCTCGGAGGCCTTCCACAGCGGCGCGACAGCGCGGCGAAAGATGATGATGTCGATGGCGAGCAGGACCAGCAGGATCGGAATGGTGATCCACCCGACCCGCCGGAAGAAGTTCGACACGATGTCGTCGATGATGACGTCGCGGTGCGCGAGGTCCTCCGCGACGCGAATGCGTATCACCTTGCCGTCTATGGTGCGGGTGACGCCAGCGCCGGAAATCGTCTCGGAGAGCGGCGGTGGCGCGACCGTGGCAGTGCCGGTCTTGCGACGCGACGAGAACAGCAGATGTCCCTCGGCATCGCGAATGTCGTACTGGTAGCGGCCATAGGCTTCCGAATATAGGCCCTTGAGACTGTCCGGCAGGTTGAACGTCAGCAGCCCGTCGGGCTGGACGACGATGCGCTCGGCCAACACCTCGGCCTGGGCGCGCATGGCGTCGCGGTGCAGCTGGTCGATCTCGGAGTTGAGCAGCCAGAACAGCACCAGCGGCAGGAAGATCGCGACCACCGCGACCGCCACGATGTGCAGGAACACGATGCGCCAGATCAGCGATTTGAATGTGGGCGACCTCGCATGGATCCCGGCGCGGAATCCGGCCTGAGATCCGATCCGGGCCACGCTATTTCTCCTCGGCCATGAGATAGCCGACGCCACGGATGGTGTGGATCACGACCTTGGCGCCGTGCTCGGCGAGCTGCTTGCGCAGCCGCGAGACGTAGACCTCGACCGCGTTGGAGGCGACCTCGCCGTCGAGGCCGAAGATGTGGTCCTCGACGTTCTTCTTCGGCACCACCCGCCCCTGCCGGCGCAGCAGGATCTCGAGCACCGAGGTCTCGCGCGCGGAGATGATGCGCGGCTGGTCGTCGACGAAGATCTGGCGGCTTTCGGTGTCATAGACAAGGTTGGCGAGGCGCAGCGAGCGGCCGAGCAACTGGCCCGGACGGCGCAGGATCGCCTCCAGCCGCGCCACCAGCTCCTCCATCGCGAAAGGTTTTGCGAGATAGTCGTCGGCGCCGCTGCGCAGGCCGCTGACGCGGTCCTGCAAGCCGCCGCGCGCGGTCAGCACCAGCACCGGCAACGGCTCCATCTGCCGGCGCAGCTCGCGCAGCACCGACAGGCCATCGCCGTCGGGCAGTCCGAGGTCCAGGATCATCGCGGCATAGCTGACGCTGCTGACCGCCTCGCGCGCTTCGGCGACGCTGCCGACGATGTCGCTCTCATAGCCGGCCGCCGACAGCCCGCCGGCAACGAGCCGCGACAGCTCGGCATTGTCTTCGACGATCAGAAGGCGCATCGCATTTTCCCGCGGGATGTTCCGGTGCAAGCACGGCTCGCGCCGCATCTACGACCTCTTCCACCATCCGCACGATTTCGGCCAGAACACAAGCGAGCCCGGTTTCGCTTTTAACTTTGTCAGGTTGGTGTAAGCTAGTCGGGCCGGTGCCCATATGGCCGCGCATGTCGGCTGCTGGGCTGCAGGCAAGGAATCCGCGGCTCGATCAAACGTTACCGCTTCTGGCCCATTCTGACATCAAGCGGCCCACGGCTATTCGCCGGAACGCGAACCCTTTCATGCTTCCGATCCGCCGGTCGCCCTAGGCTTTTTGGATAACGATGAGGCTGTTCTCAAAGAGGAGGAAGCTGCAATGCGTGAACCAGACCTTGAAAAGCTGAACGCGCTGGTGGGAAAGCTGGTCGGCGACCTCGGCATCGCGCTTGGCGGCGCCAGCATACTGCTCGGCGATCGCCTCGGACTCTACAAGGCGATGGCGGATGGTGCCATGATCACTCCGTCCGAGCTTGCGAAGAAGACCGGACTGCATGAGCGTTACGTGCGCGAATGGCTGTCCGGACAGGCCGCCTCCGGATACATCGACTACCATCCGGAAAAAAATGCGTTCTCACTCTCGGCGGAGCAAGCCATGGCGTTCGCCGAAGAGGGGTCGCCAGCCTTCTTTGCAGGCGCATTCGATGTCGTGCAATCCACCTATCTCGACGAACCCAAAGTCGCCGAAGCGTTTCGAACCGGGAAAGGCGTTGGTTGGCACGAGCATTCGAAGTGTCTTTTCTCCGGCACCGAACGCTTCTTCAGGCCGGGCTATAACGCCAATCTGGCTTCGAACTGGATTCCGACGCTCGAAGGCGTCGAAGCGAAACTGAAAGCCGGCGCCAGGGTAGCCGACGTCGGATGCGGCCACGGCGCCTCTACGATTGTGATGGCGCAGGCCTACCCCAATTCAGAGTTCTTCGGGTTCGATTACCATAAGCCTTCGATTGAACGCGCCAAGGTCCTGGCACAAGAAGCGGGCGTTGGAGACCGCATCACGTTCGCGCAGGCCAGTGCCAAGGATTTTCCAGCCAAAGACTATGATCTGGTGGCGTTCTTCGATTGCCTGCATGACATGGGCGATCCCGTGGGTGCAGGCAAGCATGTCAAGGAAACGCTAGCCAAGGATGGGGCTTGGATGATCGTCGAGCCGTTTGCTCATGACAATCTCAAGGACAATCTCAACCCGGTCGGATGCGTCTACTATCACGCCTCGACATTCATTTGTACGCCGGCATCACTGTCTCAGGAAGTGGGCTTGGGGCTCGGCGCACAGGCCGGTGAAAGCAGATTGCGTCAAGTGGCGACTGAAGCGGGCTTCAAGCGCTTCCGCCGCGCCACCGAGACGCCGTTCAACATGATCTTCGAAGTGCGTCCTTGACCGATCCGGCCGTTGCCTCGGTCCTGCAAGCCGCCGCGCGCTAATGGACAGATGCCCCGGCGTCGCCGCGCGCGCTAGCAACTTCTAAGTCGGTATCGCATTGGTCCGTGCCCTGACGAACTGAGGAGCTTGCCGGTGATAACGATTCCAGAACTGACGTCCCAGGCGCTCGGTGCGTTCCTGATCTCGGAGACAAGAGGCCGCTTCGGCTCGTCGCATGCCAACTTACCGGAATTGCTCCCCTACGCGGCAAAGCTTGCCCTGGAATGTATCGGCAACAGCGATGCATTATACCACAATGTCGAGCACACGTTGTTGGTCACGCTGGTCGGGCACGACATTCTGATCGGCCGCTCCCTCCTGAGGCCGACGACGGCGACCGACTATGCTCACTTCATCCTGGCCTGTCTGATTCACGACATCGGCTACGTTCGGGGAATAATCCATGGAGACCAAGAGGGAGCCTATGTCGTTGATGGTACCGGCCGAACGGTGGAGTTGCCGATCGGCTCCTCCGATGCAGCGCTTGCACCCTATCACGTGGACCGCTCGAAATTGTTCGCCGCGGAGCGTCTCGACGCCGTCGACCAGATCGACGCCGCTCGCGTTGCCAGGGCCATCGAGTATACCCGTTTTCCCTATACGGACGAACCAACGAGCGAACTCAAGGATGACTTGGACGAGGAGGAAGGTTTGCTGCTCCGCGCCGCTGATCTGATTGGTCAGCTCGGCGATCCGAACTACATGAAAAAGTCAAATGCGCTCTTCTATGAATTTGAGGAGATCGGGCTCAACAAATCGCTCGGATACGCCACGCCCGCGGATGTGGTGTACAAATACCCTCAATTCTACTGGACCAAGGTTGCACCCCAAATCCAGGCTGCCATCCGCTGCTTGAATGTAACCTCGAGCGGACGGCAATGGATCAGCAGCCTGTATGGCAATGTCCTACGCGCTGAGCGAGAAGTCAGACTGTCTGGTCCACAGCTATAGATCGGCGTTCTAAACCGTGGTTTTCGGCAAAGAGGCCGGCGCGGCCTGAGGGGGCGCCGTTATCGGCTACTCGCGCCCCGTATTGCACGCGCGAGTCTGCACCAACGCCAGAGGCCGTTCGCCGGAACCTCGCGCCGGCTCGGACGTCTGCTTTTCATCGAGGAACCAAACACCCCGCATCCCCGTTTGCCTCGGCTGCAACATTTCTCACTTGCATGAGGCGTCGTGCAGACCACCGAAGGTAATGCACATGCGGGTTGCACGACGAACACGTTCCCCCTCGCTTCTGTCCGACTGCCTGGCCGCCCTCACGCGACATCCGGGCGCCACCGCATTTGCTGCCGCAGGTACTCTCATCGCGGCTACCGCAATCATAAACCGGCGGCTCGCGAACAAAGCGCAACGCGATAATCCTCCGCAGGGGCGGTTCATCGACGTCGAGGGGGTCCGCCTGCACTATTTGGAACGCGGCAGGGGCAAGCCGCTGGTCTTGTTTCACGGCAATGGCAGCATGGTCCAGGATTTCGACGCGAGTGGATTGATCGATCTCGCGGCCGAGAACTACAGGGTCATGGTGTTCGATCGTCCCGGTTTTGGGCATAGCTCGCGGCCGAGGCACGTCGTCTGGACCCCGGATGCCCAAGCGGACCTGTTCAAGAAGGCGCTCGATCAGTTGGGGGTCTCTCAAGCGATTGTCCTTGGCCATTCGTGGGGAGCGTCGGTTGCGGTTGCGCTGGCGACAAGACATCCCTCGTTCGTGCAGGCTCTCGTGCTGGCCTCGGGCTATTATTTCCCGACTCCCCGCGCGGACAGCGCCGCGTCGGTGCTGTCCGCCCTACCAGTGGTCGGGGACGTCATCAGCTCCACGATTTCGCCGCTAGCCGGTCGGATGATGTGGCCCGCGATGTTGCGCAAGCTGTTTGGCCCCCGGCCGGTCCCGAACAAGTTCGCGGGCTTTCCGAAAGAAATGGCGCTCCGCCCATCACAGATGCGGGCCACAGCGGCTGAAGCGACGATGTTGATCCCCGCCGCATTCTCAGGTTCGAAGACTTATGCAGAGCTCAAGATGCCGACGATCATTATCGCAGGCCAGGACGATCGTCTGATCGATATCAAGCAGTCGGTCAGGCTGCACGGCGAGGTCAAGCAGAGCAAATTGCGCCGGATCGACGGAGCGGGACACATGATTCATTATTCCGCAACCGCTGACGTGATGGCAGCCATCGACGAAGCTGCTGCCGAGGCCGTGTTGATCCATGGAAAAGAGGGTCCGGGCGTACAACAGCCCCGAGAGACTACCGGCGCCTGACGGGCAGATTGTTGGCGAGAAAGCGGCGGCACGGAATTTCCGAATAAGATGCCGAGCGCCCCGAAGGACGTGATGACCCGGCATAGCGCCAACGGTTCGTGGCGATGCCCATCGGTTCGTAGATGTGTTCAATCGGCACCAGCTCAAATTGCTGAATGAAGGTTCGCGAAGCAATGCGTAGTCGCAGACGAACAGCGCCACTTATGGCCGTCGGCGAGCCTCATGGCTCGTTTGAGGATCGCTTCTGAGCCAACTCGGGCACGGGACCACACTTCAACCTGCCCTCCCGGTCGAACCGAGACCTTTTCTACGGGGTATGGTATCTGTCGATCGCCCGTCGGCAGAGATGCCGATCTGGTCGGATCAGCAGGAAAGCAAAGCGCGATGTTTCCTAGCCAGGTGACGATGCCGTTGTGGCACGAAAAGCACCTTCGGGCTGCCACTCGCGCGGCCGGTGTCGCTCTATGGTCCTGGAACGTTGATACCGACGCCATCACCATGGATGAACCCGCGTACGACCTCTGGGAGGTGTCCAAGGACGAGCAGAACATTACGTTCGAAATACTCTCCAAGAGTATCCACCCGGCCGATCTTGAGAGGGTCAGATCAGCATTTGCGGCTACTCGCGCAGTCGTGGGCTCTTACGAGATCGATTTTCGTATTCTAACCGGAAGCGATATTCGTTGGATTTCCGCTCGGGGCCAAGGCGACGACGCCGACATAGCGGATCGAACTATGTTCGGTATTTTCCTGGATGTCACCCAACGGAAGCAAGCTGAGGAAGCCAACGAGCTACTGGCGGGCGAGATGAGCCACCGGCTGAAAAACCTTCTCACCGTCGCAACGGCGCTGACTCAAATCAGCTCACGCTCGGCAGCATCAAAAGAAGATATGGCCCAGGAGCTGACCAGCCGCCTGATCGCTCTTGGACGTGCTCAGGACCTCGTTCGCCCGGTACCAGGACAAAACAGAGGGGGGACGCTGCTTGGAGACCTCATCTCCGTTCTGCTTGCGCCGTACGACGAGGAGGGAGCCAGTGTTCGTATTCGCGTCTCGGTCCCCAAGATGAACGTGGGAGAGGCTTCCAGCACAGCACTCGCCTTGGTGATGCACGAACTGGCAACCAACTCTGCGAAATACGGTGCGCTGTCGCTTTCGAGTGGCACCTTGGACGTATCGTGCAACGCCCACGAGGACGAGGTGTTGGTCAAGTGGACGGAGCGGGGTGGTCCCCCTGTTGTCGCTCCAACAAAGCTCGAAGGCTTCGGAAGCCAGTTGGTGCACCGAAGTATGGCCGCCCAGCTTGGCGGGGCTATAAGTTTTGACTGGTCGGAAGAGGGTGTGGTGATCATCCTGCGCATGAGCAAAGACCGCCTTGCGAATTGATGCTCAGCTGATTTCCCGCGCCCACTCCTGTCACCCGTCTGCGATTGATGCGATTGTAAAAATGGTCGCCGGCCGGAAGCGGCGTCTTCAGCAAGTCGCCGCCGAAGAGCTCGTGAATCAATAGCGAAGTGACGTTGCATTGTCCTGCCGCCGGATGCTCGCCGTCCATTGTCTGGCGGTTGCCAACGACCAGCCCTTGCGCAGCGCGCTTTGAACCTCATCGGGATCGAAGCTCATCGTCACCCAGGCTGACCACCGAGGCGCCAATTTCGGATTATACGATAATGCCTTTCTGCCACTGTTTTGCCCGACGAGTCAAACGGTCTCGCTGAAGCAGTCGCTTCGTACGCCTGACCCACCCCGCTTTTGGCTCCCAAAATGCCAAGTTGCCATCGACCGCGCGATGCCCGGGCCTGCCTGCCATTAACTCCATCGCATCAAGCTGTTGGCTGCACTCGCAGCGCCTTGTCCTCTCGCCCCTCGTCTACTGTGCATGGGGTTGTTTTTCAGATTTTTTGCTGGACGCCCCGCCCCTACCGCGGCGACAACGCCGCTCCGCGGTGTCGTCCCAAAGAAAAAGCCCGGCCTCGCGAACGAGACCGGGCGTGTCGTCTTGCGACTTGCTCGAAGATCAGCCGCGGGTGCGCGAGCGGATCATGAAGCTGTCGTAGGTGTATTCGGCGACCTGCCACCACAGATATTCGTCGGAGCGGTAGGCCTGCATGGCGTCGATCGACTTCTTGAAGTCGGGATTCTTGGCCGAGATCTCGCCCCACAATTCGTTGGTCGCCTTGAGACAGGCTTCCAGAACCTCATTGGTGAACGGGCGAAGCTGCGTTCCGCCGGCGACCAGACGCTTCAGGGCGCCGGGGTTCACCATGTCGTAACGCGCGGCCATCCAAGTGTTGGTGTTGACGGTCGCGTTGGTGAGGATCGCCTGGTAGTTCTTCGGCAGTTCGTTCCACTTGTCGATGTTGGCGAAGGCGTGAACGGTCGGACCGCCTTCCCAGAAGCCCGGGTAGTAGTAGTACTTGGCGACCTTGGCGAAGCCGAGCTTCTCGTCATCGTAGGGGCCGACCCATTCGGCCGCGTCGATGGTGCCCTTCTCCAGCGACGGATAGATGTCGCCGCCGGCGAGCTGCTGCGGCACCACGCCGACCTTCTGCAGCACCTGGCCGGCAATGCCGCCGATGCGCATCTTGAGGCCCGAGAGGTCGGCAACGGTCTTGATCTCCTTGCGGAACCAGCCGCCCATCTGGGTGCCGGTGTTGCCGCAGGGGAAGCCCATCACGTTCGACTTCTTGAAGAACTCGTTGGCGAGCTCGTTGCCGCCGCCCTGGTAGAGCCAGGAATTCTGCTGGCGTGCGTTCAGGCCGAAAGGCACCGACGCGAAGATCGCGAAGGTCGGGTCTTTGCCGACGTAGTAATACGACACCGTGTGGCACATCTCGACGGTGCCTTTCTGGGTCGCATCCAGCGCCTGCAGGCCCGGGACGATTTCACCCGCCTGGAAGACTTGGATCTGAAACTTGTTGTCGGTCATCTCGGCGACATACTTCGCCATCTGCTCGGCACCGCCATAGATGGTGTCGAGCGACTTCGGGAAGCTCGACGTCAGGCGCCACTTGATCTCGGGCGAGGACTGCGCGATCGCCGGCGAGGCCACCGCTGCGGTCGCCGCCGCACCGGCTGCCGACACTTTCAGGAAATCACGACGCTTCATCTTCAGTCTCTCCTTGTTGGGGCGTTTCCCCTAACTTCCTCTTTGCTGCCGCTCATTCCGGCGACGCGTTCTTTGGCCGCGTCGAACCGAAGGGGCTTGACTGCCGTGGGCCTTTAACACGGAAGCCCCGCTTTCGAAACGCGACATTGGCATGACAGGGCTCTACGAAAGTCGCATGTCCCCGGGTATTGGTTTGAAGGGATTGCTTGGATCCGCTCAGGCCGCGGCGATGACGCCCTTGAGCTGGTCCCGCACCTGTCCCGCGATGGCGCGGTAGATCGCCGCATGGGGACCGTCCGGCTCGCTGTCCACGACGGGCGTGCCGGCGTCCGAGGTGGCGCGAATCGCCATGTGCAGGGGAATCTCGCCCAGGAACGGTACCCCGAGCTTCTCGGCCTCGTGGCGCGCGCCGCCATGGCCGAAAATGTCGGATTTCGTGCCGCATTGCGGGCACTGGAAATAGCTCATGTTTTCGACGATGCCGAGCACGGGCACGTTGACCTTCTTGAACATCGCAAGCCCCCGTCTTGCGTCGATCAGGGACAGGTCCTGCGGGGTCGAGACGATCACGGCGCCCTTCAAGGGGACGTTCTGCGCCAGGGTGAGCTGGGCATCACCGGTGCCTGGCGGCATGTCGACGACGAGGACGTCGAGCTGGCCCCATGCGACGTCGCGCAGCATCTGCGTCACCGCCGACATCACCATCGGCCCGCGCCAGATCATCGCGGTCTCTTCCTCAACCAGGAAGCCGATCGACATGATCGCCAGGCCAAAGCGCTTGAGCGGAATCATCTTGCGCTCGCCATCCAGCTCCGGCTTCTCATGCAGGCCCGTCAGCCGCGGCACCGAGGGGCCGTAGATGTCGGCATCGAGCAGCCCGACCTTGAGGCCGAGATCGCGCAGGCCCAACGCAAGATTGAGCGCGGTGGTGGACTTGCCGACGCCGCCCTTGCCCGAGGCGACCGCGATGACGGCCGCGACGCCCGGAATCTCGGACTGCCGCGCCATCGGCGATTGGGCGCCGCCCTGCGGCGGCGGCTTGTGGGCGTGGACCGGCTGCACGCCCGGCGTGCCGCGACTGGGCGTTGGCGGCGGCGGTGGTGCCGCGCCCGCCTTCCGCTCCGCCGTGAGCGCCACCATGACGGTGGTGACGCCGGGAATGGCGCGCACAGCGGCCTCGGCCTCGGCCCGGACGGATTCCCAGGCGCGCGCCTCGGCGGCATCGACATTGATCGAGAAGAACACCTTGCCATCGGCCGCGCTGATCGCGCTCAGCACGTTGGCATTGGTGAGGGCGACCCCGCGGGGCGACTTGATCCTGGCGAGGCTGTCGAGAACCTGTTGCTGCGTCACGCTCAAAGCGCATCTCCTAGAATTCAAGATGCCCCATTAGAGCGGAAACGCCCAAAAGGCTACTGCCTGCCGATATCGTCAGCCATCTCGGCGGGCGCCGCGCCCTGCTCCAAGGCAGCCTCGTAATTCAGCTCGATCATGACCCCGTTGGGGTCATGGACGAAGATCTGCCAGAGTTCGCCGCCGGGCACTTGGCGGGAGTCGAACTTCATCCCCTTTGAGGCCAGCCGCTGCTTCATGCCGTCAAACCCGCGGCTGGCGAAGGCGACGTGGTGGACAACGCCGGAATCCGGCTTTTGTGGCTCGGCAGTCGGAGAAATATCGACGAGGTGCACCACCGGCTTACCCTCGCTGTACATCCAGGCGCCGGGAAAGGCGAAATTCGGCCGGGCGCCCTTTTCCAGGCCCAGCACGTCCTCGTAGAAGCGGACGGTCTCGGCCAGATTCCGGGTCCGGATATTGAAATGATCGAGCACGCCCACGCTTACGCCGCCCATGCCTTCGCTCCCTTTTTTTGAAGTCCTTAGGTCCGCCATCCTAGCACAAGCGGGGGCCAAACGAACCCGTTGCCCTCCGGCCTCAAGGGTTTATGGTGCGGCCGATCTGCCGCAATGGCGGAACCGGGCGGCCCTCGCCCGGCAAGAACCGTAAAACCCAAACTACGGACAAGGTACCACAGATGGCTAAAGTCGCTTTCCTCGGTCTCGGCGTGATGGGCTTCCCCATGGCCGGACACCTCGTGAAAAAAGGGGGCCATGAGGTCACCGTCTACAACCGCACCGCGGCCAAGGCGAAGGAGTGGGCGGACAAGTTCGGCGGCAAGACCGCCGCGACCCCGAAGGCTGCAGCCGAGGACCAGGACTTCGTGATGTGCTGCGTCGGCAACGACAACGATCTGCGCGCAGTCACGATCGGTGCCGACGGCGCGTTTGCCGGCATGAAGAAGGGTGCGACCTTCGTCGACCACACCACGGCGTCCGCCGAGGTCGCGCGTGAGCTCGATGCTGCCGCCACCAAGGCCGGCTTCAAATTCATCGACGCACCCGTGTCCGGCGGGCAGGCCGGCGCCGAGAACGGCGTGCTGACGGTGATGTGCGGCGGCGCGCAGGACGCCTATGCGGGTGCCGAGCCGATCATCACAGGCGCCTATGCGCGGATGTGCAAATTGCTGGGGCCGGCCGGCTCCGGCCAGCTGACCAAAATGGTCAACCAGATCTGCATCGCCGGCCTCGTCCAGGGCCTCTCCGAGGGTGTTCACTTCGCCAAGAAGAGTGGCCTCGACGTCGCCGCCGTGATCGAAACCATCTCCAAGGGGGCCGCGCAGTCCTGGCAGATGGAGAACCGCTACAAGACCATGAACGAGGACAAATACGATTTCGGCTTCGCGGTCGAATGGATGCGCAAGGATCTCTCGATCTCGCTGGCCGAAGCCCGCCGCAATGGCGCCAATTTGCCGGTGACCGCGCTGGTCGACCAGTTCTACGCGGAGGTCGAGAAGATGGGCGGCAAGCGCTGGGATACGTCGAGCCTGCTCGCGCGCCTTAATCGCTGACCTCTGACGAAGTGATCCTGCCTTGCTGATCGCACTCGCCGCAATCTTCGTCCTCGCCTATGCGGCGATCGCGCTTGAGCATCCGATCGGGGTGAACAAGAGTGCGTCTGCGCTACTCGGCGCCGGCGTGCTCTGGACAATCTATGCGCTCGCGACCGGTGACCACACGCTGGTCGGCCGTCAGCTTGATGAGTCCGTCGCCGCCACCGCGCAGATCGTGTTCTTCCTGGTTGGCGCGATGACGATCGTCGAAGTGATCGACGCCCATGACGGATTCGAGGTCATCACCTCCCGCATCAGCACGACCAGCCAGGTCCGTCTGATATGGCTGATTGGCTTCGTGACCTTCTTCCTCAGCGCAATCCTCGACAATCTGACCACCACCATCGTCATGGTCTCGCTGATCCAGCGGTTGATCGCCAAGCGCGACGACCGGCTGCTGTTCGCCTCCCTCATCGTCATCGCCGCAAATGCCGGTGGTGCATGGACCGTGATCGGCGACGTCACCACGACCATGCTGTGGATCGGCGGACAAATTTCGCCCCTGAAAATCATGGGCGCGGTGTTCCTGCCCTCCCTGCTGAACCTGCTGGTGCCGCTCGCATTCATCAGCTTTTCGCTCAAGGGCAAGACCATCGCACCGCCGCCGAAAGAGGACGGATTGCAGGGCGTCGATCCGTTCGAGCGCAACGTGATGTTCTATCTCGGACTCGGCGTACTGATCGCGGTGCCTGCCTTCAAGACGGTCACGCACCTGCCGCCCTTCATGGGCGTCCTGCTCGGGCTTGGCGTCGTGTGGCTGGTGGGCGAGATCGTTCATCGCGACAAGGATGAGCATGTCCGTGGTCCGCTCACGCTGGCGAATGCGCTGACGCGGATCGACATGGGCTCGATCGTGTTCTTCCTCGGCATCTTGCTCGCGGTCGCCTGCCTCGAACATGCCGGCTTGCTCTCCATGCTGGCCAAATGGCTGGACACCGCGATCGGCCGACAGGACATCATCGTGATCGTGCTCGGGCTGCTTAGCGCCGTCATCGACAACGTGCCGCTGGTCGCCGCGACCATGGGCATGTACGACCTGGCGCATTATCCACCCGACAGCTTCCTCTGGGAGTTCATCGCCTATTGCGCCGGCACCGGCGGTTCGATCCTGATCATCGGCTCGGCCGCGGGCGTCGCCGCCATGGGGCTCGAGCGCATCGAGTTCCTCTGGTACGCCCGTCGCATCGCCCTCCCGGCGCTCGCCGGCTATCTGGCGGGAGCCGTGGTGTACATCGCGCAGCACGCGGCGCTGCATTGAGCGGCTCACGTCGGATCCAAAATTAACGCCGGGTTAACGTAATTCTTTAGCTCCTTAAGTCACCTCTTAAGGATTTCTTGCCAGAGATAGACAATGCAGAAGGCCCGTCCCGCGCGGGCAGGAATTGTTGTTGTGCGATGAGTAAACCCGCTGAAAAGCCCGAGGTTGTGCAGCTTCCGGCCGAGCCGGTGAGCGTGCCGTCGGCGAGCCATCGCCGGGCTGCGGCACAGCGGGTGCGCGAGGCGCGCGACAAGTTAACGTCGACCAGTGGAACCCGGCCGGCTTTCGACGCAGAGATGCTGCGCCATTACGCCCAGACCCGGCTGTCGGCCTCCTATGTCGTGATGCTGCTTGTGGTCGCGACGGGCGTGTTGTTTGGGCTGTGGATGCAGCCGATCCCGGCGGCGGCCTGGACCGCCGGCATGCTGTGCATCCATGCTGCGATGATCCGCAGCTGCCACCGCTTCCTGGCCGAACCCGCCTCGCCCGCAGCAACGCGCGCATGGCAGACGCGTTTCGTCGTGCTCGACCTGCTCTATGGCCTTTGCTGGATGGCGATCCTAATCCATCCCGTGCTCGACATGATCACGGAATCGCTGATGATGTTCCTGATGCTGCTGGTGATCGCAGTATCGAGCATGCTGGCCGCCAATCTGCCGATCGCCGCCCTCGCCGCCACTGCACCGGTCGCGGTCGCGATGGCGCTGAGCTTCGTGATGACGGGCTCGCTGGACAATTACATCCTGGCCGCGCTCGCCCTCGCCGCCGAAGGCTATTTCGTGCTGCTGGCCCACCGCCTGCACTCTTCGACCTTCGCCACGCTCGAGGCGCGCGCCGAGAAGGACGCGCTGATCGGTGAGCTCGAACAGGCCAAGGCGATCTCGGACGAGGCGCGCCACCGCGCCGAATCCGCCAACGTCGCCAAGTCGCGCTTTCTCGCTCAGATGAGCCACGAATTGCGGACGCCACTCAATGCGATCCTCGGCTTTTCCGAGGTGATGAAGAGCGAGATTTTCGGCGCGCATGCCGTGCCGGTCTACAAGGAGTACTCGGCGGACATCCATAATTCCGGCGTCCACCTGCTCAACCTCATCAACGAGATCCTCGATCTGTCGCGGATCGAGGCCGGCCGCTACGAGCTCAACGAGGAAGCGGTCTCGCTGGTCGGCATTGTCGCCGACTGCCATCATCTGATGAAGCTGCGCGCCTCGAGCCGTGGTATCACCATCCACGAGGTGTTCGAGCAGGCGATGCCGCGACTGTGGGCCGACGAGCGCGCGATCCGCCAGGTCGTGCTCAATCTGCTCTCCAACTCGATCAAGTTCACTCCGCAGGGCGGCGAGATCTGGCTCAAGGCCGGCTGGACGGCCTCAGGCGGACAATATCTCTCGGTGAAGGATACCGGCTCCGGAATCCCCGAGGACGAGATCCCGGTCGTGCTGGCCTCGTTCGGCCAAGGCTCTAACTCGATCAAGTCGGCCGAACAGGGCGCCGGTCTCGGCCTGCCGATCGCCAAGAATCTGGTCGACCTGCATGGCGGTACGTTCACGCTGAAATCGAAGCTGCGCATCGGCACCGAAGTGATCGTCACCTTCCCGCCCGAGCGCGTGATGAGCGCGCTGGCGCCGATGTCGGATGATTCTCCGCCGCTCCAGCCCGAGAGTTCCGCGGTAGCGGACGAGAAGCGCCGGCCCCGTCGCAAGCCGATCATGAGCGCAGGTACGGGCTCGTAACGAGATGCTTGCAGACATGCCCGACCATCCGCCACTATGTCCGAATGAGCAAAGAAACGCCGTGCGTGGCCGTCTGCATGATCGATCCCAAGACCAGGCTGTGCTTCGGCTGCGGACGCACGTTGCCGGAGATCGCGCGCTGGCACGCCATGGAGAGCGCGGAACGGCTCGCGGTCATGGCGCTGTTGCCGGCGCGCATGAATCAGGCTGGACTTGCGCCCATCGCGGGATCGCCGGAACGCACCTGACCGGCCTGAGCGCATCGGGAGGTGCGCAATGATCCGATTCCTGCTCGTTCTCACCATGCTCGCCTGCACGGCAGGTGCCGTCGTCGCCTATGGCGATTCCGACCAGATCGCGCGCGCGAGCAGCAAGGTCTCGCATATCTTTCGCGCGCAGACCGCAGCGCCCGCCCCCGCCGTGCAGATCCCGCGCGGCCAGGGCGGCGAATTCGCGCTGCGCGCGAAGATCAACGGCGTGGCCGCACCGATGGTCATCGACACCGGCGCGACTTCGGTAGTGCTTACCTGGGAAACCGCGAAAGCGATCGGGCTGCCGCTCGAGATGCTCGAATACGACGTCGATCTCGAAACCGCGGGCGGTCACACCAAGGCGGCCCGCCTCACGATCGACCGCCTCTCCGTCGGTCACCTCGTCGAGAAATCGGTGCCGGCCCTCGTCGTGCAGCGCGGGCAGATGAAGACCAACCTGCTCGGCATGAGCTTCCTGGACCGCCTGGAGAGCTGGGGCGTGCGCGCCGACAAGCTGATGCTCACCGGTTATCCGGAGCTCCAGACCAGTCAACGCCGCTCGCGCCTGGCAGTCGACTAGACTTTTGCAATCCGGCTCGCCATGTGCCTCGGCTAGGCTGCCGCCTCCGCCGGCGCGCGGGCACCGACACGCGCAATCGCATCGCGCAGCACCTCGAGGCCGGCGCCCGGCTTCACCCCCTGCTCGGCAAGATGGCGGCGGAAGGCGCGCGCGCCGGGCACGGCATGGAATGCGCCGACGAAATGCCTCGTCATGGAGTGCAGCCGCGTGCCGCGCGCGAGCTGTCGTTCGATGTAGGGCATCATCGCTTCGAGCGCATCCTGCATCGAGGCATGCGGCGCCGCCTCGCCGAAAATGTCGGTATCGATCGAGAGCAGCCGCCACGGCTCCTGATAGGCGGCTCGTCCAAGCATCGCGCCGTCAACGTGATCGAGATGTGCTCTTGCCTCGTCGATGCCGGGGATGCCGCCGTTGATGATGACAGGCATATCGGCCATCGCTCGCTTGAGGCGATAGACGCGATCATAGTCGAGCGGCGGGATGTCGCGATTTTCCTTCGGTGACAAACCGCTGAGCCATGCTTTCCGGGCATGCACGATCAACGCATCGCAGCCGGAGGCAACGACCGCGCGCGCAAGGTTGTCGAGCGCGACTTCCGGATCCTGGTCGTCGATACCGATGCGGCACTTCACGGTGACGGGCACGGCAACCGCACCCTTCATCGCCTCGACACACCTCGCCACGAGATCGGGCTCTGCCATGAGGCAAGCGCCGAAACGGCCGTCCTTCACGCGGTCGGATGGACAGCCGACATTGAGGTTGATCTCGTCATAACCGAACTCCTCGCCGATCCGCGCCGCCAGCGCCAGCTCGCGCGGATCCGACCCGCCGAGCTGAAGCGCGACCGGGTGCTCCACCAGGTCGAACCCAAGCAACCGCTCCCGGTCACCATGAATGATGGCACCAGTGGTCAGCATCTCCGTATAGAGCAGCGCCCGCCGCGTCAGGTGACGGTGGAACACCCGGCAATGCCGGTCGGTCCAGTCCATCATGGGCGCCACAGAAAAGCGATAGCCTTGATATTCCAAGTAGTTATCCTATCCTTCCAACGGACTGGAGCAGGAACATTTGCACACGTGTGCACTCCAAATTAGCCCAAATTGCACACGTTTGTACCGCGTTTGATCTCCCGGTGCACACGTCGCGCACACGAAATCGGGGTGGAGTGCACACGCAATGCCGACCTTTACGAAGCTCACAGGTCGGCAGCTGGCGCGTTCAAGTCAGGAGGAAGAACGAGTACGTCGCAAACACCTTCGTCCGGCGGCGTGATGCGGAAGAGTGGGTACTGGATGTCGCGAGCGTTCAATCGACCGCGGCACCCCGATCCGACGCTCCCGGCCTTTTGAGCAGCCTCGAATATTTCCGATTTGATCGCGCTGCACCTCGACGATCTTGCGCAGGCCATGCGCCAAGCCGAGATCTGCCGGATCGAATGGTCCGATGTCGATATGACGAAGCGAACTGTCACCATTCGCGACCGCAACGATCCCAGGTGCAAGGACGGAAACCATCAAATCGTCCCTCTCCTAAATTCGACAGGCTATGATGCGTGGCAGATCATGCTGGAGCAACGCATTCTGACGCGCGGTCTGGGGCGCGTATTTCCTTACCACTCGAAGTCCGTCGGGGCCGCCTTCCGCAGATCTTGCAACGCGATCGATATCGAGGATTTTTGCTTTCACAATTTGCGTCACAGCAGTCGCTATGGTGACGGGCCGTAAGGATTGGCGAATGTTGCGACGCTATGCAAACCTCAAGCCCGAGGATCTGCACAAGATGCAGAAAGCCGCTCAGCCGTCGCTGGAGCAGTTCCTGGTAACGCTGACAGCAAGCTAGGGTGACTACCCCCTGCTCGCTCGCGGGGCCCGACTATCTGTCTTCGCCGCTCCGCCGACGGAAGGGATCGGCGACATCGTCGTGGCCGCTGCTGCTGCTGCTGAAGAACATCAGGGCCATCAGCCCGCAGCCGATAACCAGCGAGAAGAAAGCTCCGAGCCCAAGCGCGCTCCAGCCATGCTTGCCCATTTCGACCCCACTGCTGGCTCCCCAGATCGAGACAGCCCAAACGCCGGTCAGGATCAACATGGCTCCGAGAGCAACCAACAGCGCGATCTGGCCGGCACTGATGTTCTTCATGGCTGTTTCCGCTGTGTGTGTAACGATGGTCAACGGCGAAGAGCGAGGAGGCGTTCCTGAACAATGCCAACCCTGAGTGGCTCTTCTGAGTTCGGTGCCGGAACGCGCCGGGCGCTGATTCGCGAAGCTTACCGCGAGTGACTTGCTTCACGGCAGCAACCTCCGTCGGAGGCAATCCGGTCCATGGAATCCAATCAAAAAACACGCCACATCCGGGCGCGACGCCTCGGACGGCGCGCCCACATCGCAGAGGCGGCGATGTTCGATCTGACTTAACGCGACGGCTTATTCGGACACAGCGAGAACGGTCAGGCCCCTGGTGCGCCTGTGGGGCGTCTCGAAGTCGATCCGCTGCCCCGGCGATAGGCCGATCAAGGCCGCTCCAACAGGCGTCAGGACCGAGATCCGATTGAGCTCGATGTTTGCCTCATGCGGATAGACCAGCACGACCTCTCGGCTCGCACCCGTCTCGTCGTCGCGATAAGTCACTTTCGACCCCATCCTGATCACGCCTCGCAAGTTGTTCTCGTCCGTCACCGTGGCACGTTCCATCTCTCGAGCCAGAAAATGGGCCACTCGCGGAAACAGATCCATGCTCGAATTGGCCAAGGAACTGAGGCGCCGTGATTCGTCCTCAGTGATCTTGATCGGTGGCAACGCCGGCTGTTCTCGCCGGCTCTCAGCTTCGAAATTGCGCATTGGTCGCTCCTATGCTGCAGTAGGTCCGGGGTCGTCATCGAACGGGTTGCCTGACCGCCTCGTCCCTCTCCGGAAGAGTGGGACGACCTTTGAATCCGATGGGGTCAGGCTTTGGACCCTGACGACATTCAGGCGTCCGGCGATGAAGTACGGCATCTGGTCGCCGACCTGCAGTCCGATCAAAGCTGTACCCAGCGGGGTCAACACCGAAATGCAGGCGGGATCCGACCAGCACTCCTCGGGCCAGACCAGTTGCACGGTGCGACGCGGAACGCCCCAATTCGTGCAATGGGTGACCCATGATCCGATCGTCACGAAAGGACGGACGTTGTCCGCTTCGTCCGGGACGATATCGGCGCGGTTGATTTCGCCCATGAGGAATATCCCGTCCAAATCTCCTTTTTGGACGGCGAGGCGGGCGAGCTGTTCGAGCCGCGGATAATCTGATGAGGTCAGTGCGATTTTTGGAAGAGGCAGCACGGCGCACTCCTTCTGCTTCAAGACGACCTATCGAGTGGAGGTCACGAAAGCTGGAAAAGAGCCCGGACGGCGCGAACACCGTCCGGCTAACCGCCTGCTTGGAGGCGGCCGGCGTGAAGAGCAAAACGCGCGGTGCGCGCATCAATGTCGATGACATAAGCCATGATGCTCTTACTATAGTAGTTCATGACCCTGGAAACATTGCGACGAAACCGCACAGCACCTGTGCACACGAAGTATCGAGAGGGGACAAAGGAGCGCCATTGAAGTGAGAGAGTCGAACAATCACGCGGGTCTACCAGCTGCGCAAGAACGTGCGTCGATGATCACATCGCGTGAGATGCCCAGGCTGACGTTGCTGCAGGCGATCGCTCTTGTCGCACCGGTAGGCCCGGGTGGCGGTTTGACGTGAATGTGAGCCGTAGTTCTACAGAACCATTGTTATAGTCTGCGTCGATCGCTTGCACCTGCGATGGAACACCGAACGGGCGCCATGACATACGATACTGCTCCGAGGTCAGCCCAGCTGAGGACACCGAGCCGGTCGAGATGAGTGGCTGGCGGGTGATCGCGTTCTGCGGATTCTAGGCGTTGCTCGGCGCTCTCGCGACCGTCGTTGCCGCCGCGACTGGCACCCTTCCACACTGGATCTGAACAGCTCAATTGCGGAGCCAGTGTCCGCCAGAATGGCGGTTTCCGGGCCAAACCATCACAATGGCGCCAAATCTAGCAGTGGAGATATCGATCCGCCTCGGCTAAGCAATTGGGGATCAGCGAAAGCATCTCTCCACCTCGCAGCCTGGGGCAATGAACGCAAATGTTCCTGCTTGCCGTTCTCGTCCTTCCTTTCGCAGGAAGCTTTATTGCGGCACTCTTGCGGGTCAACGCACGCAACGCTGAGGCATGGCTCGCTGGAGCGGTTGCACTTACAGCTTTTTGCCTCATCGGCGCGGCTTATCCGAACGTGACGAATGGCGGCGTTGTCGGGTGGCGAACGGACTGGGTCGCTGAACTTGGACTCGCGTTTGTGCTGAGGCTTGACGGGTTCGCATGGGCCTTTGCCATGCTGATCACCGGCATCGGCTTTCTGGTGGTGCTGTATGCCCGCTACTACATGTCACCCAGTGATCCCGTTCCGCGGTTCTTCTCCCTGCTGCTCGCCTTCATGGGAGCAATGCTGGGAATCGTGCTCTCCGGCAACCTGCTCCAACTGGTTTTTTTCTGGGAGCTGACCAGTCTCTTTTCATTCCTGCTGATCAGTTACTGGCACCACAACGCGGCGGCGAGAGACGGCGCGCGGATGGCGCTGGTGATCACGTCGACGGGTGGGCTTTGCCTCTTCGCCGGCGTGCTGCTGATCGGGCACATCGTCGGCAGCTATGACCTGGAGCAGGTGCTGGCTTCCGGAAACGCGATCCGTTCGCACGCGCTTTATGTCCCCGCACTCGTTCTGATCCTTCTCGGCGCTCTCACAAAAAGCGCCCAATTCCCGTTTCATTTCTGGCTGCCGCACGCGATGGCCGCTCCAACTCCCGTTTCCGCTTATCTCCATTCGGCAACAATGGTGAAGGCCGGAGTGTTCCTTCTGGTGCGGCTCTGGCCGGCAATGGGTGGAACGAATGAATGGCTGTGGCTGGTCGGCTCGATCGGCCTGATCACGTTTTTTCTCGGCGCGTTTCTCGCCGTGTTCCAGCAGGATCTGAAAGGGCTATTGGCCTATTCGACGATCAGCCATCTCGGACTGATCACCCTTTTGACCGGACTCGATACCCCATTCGGGCAGATCGCGGCGATTTTCCATATCATGAACCACGCGACCTTTAAGGCATCGCTGTTCATGGCGGCCGGCATCATCGATCACGAAGCCGGCACGCGCGACATCCGCCGCCTTAGCGGGCTATGGGCCTTCATGCCGATTACGGCGACGCTGGCCATGGTGGCTGCCGCGGCAATGGCGGGAGTGCCGTTGCTGAACGGTTTTCTGTCGAAGGAAATGTTTTTTGCCGAGACGATCGAGGTCCATGACAATTCCCTCGTCGATCAGGCGCTGCCGTACATCGTCACTCTCGCCAGCACGTTCACGGTTGCCTATTCGCTGCGCTTCATTCGCGACGTGTTCTTCGGCCCGGCTCCAACCGGCTTGCCACGCGTTCCACATGAGCCGCCGCTGTTGATGCGACTTCCGGCCGAACTGCTCGTGCTGGCATGCCTCATCGTCGGCGTCGCGCCGGCTCTCACTGTGGCGCCGATCCTCGATACGGCTGCCCGGGCTGTTCTCGGCTCCGCGATGCCGGAGTACAGCCTTCGTCTCTGGCACGGAATTACGCCTGAACTTCTGATGAGCATCGTAGCGATGGCCGGCGGTTTGGGCGTCTACGTCATGCTGCGGTCCTACCTGCTCTCGCATGAGGGACCGCCCTTGCTCGGTCGCATCAATGGCAAGCGGATATTTGACTGGGTGTTGGTGACATTGTCCTGGCGGCTTGCACGATGGCTCGCCACAAATCTCGGCACGAGGCGTCTCCAACCACAATTGAGACTGTTGGCTGGCGTGGCGTTCGTCGCTGCCCTGCTGCCCCTCTACGCCCGCGGCCTCTCGCTGACGGGACCGTCAGAGAGGGAATTCGACCTCGTCTTTGGATTACTCTGGGTGGTCGGCGTTGGTTGCGCGGTGGGGACCGCGGTCCAGGCCAAATTTCATCGGGTGGTGGCGCTGATACTGCTCGGGACCGCGGGTCTCGTCACCTGCGTCAGCTTCGTCTGGTTGTCCGCTCCCGACGTCGCGCTGACGCAGATCGTCGTTGAGACGGTTACGACGGTTCTCCTGTTGCTCGGCTTGCGGTGGCTGCCGAAACGCGTTGCGCGACCAGGCCCGGCCGAGGCGCCCGACAGCATTCGGTGGCACCGCGTTCGCGACTTCTCCATCGCGCTCCTCGCCGGGCTCGGTTTGGCCACCCTTGCGCTGGCAGCCATGCAGCTCCCGGACAATCACAGCATTTCGCGATACTTCGTGGAAAACGCATACACGAAGGGGGGCGGAACTAACGTGGTCAACGTCATCCTGGTGGATTTTCGCGGGTTCGATACGCTCGGCGAGATCACGGTGCTTGCGGTCGTCGCGCTGACCGTCTTTGCGCTTTTGCGCCGTTTCCGCCCGGCCCCCGAAAGCATTCCCGTTCCCGAACAGCAGCATGTCCAGAATGCCCACGACGAGGCTCATCCCGATCGACAGAAGGGCGACACTGCCAAGGACACGCTGGCTACTGCGGCATTGATGATGGGCTTGCTGTTTCCCGTGATCGGCGTCGTGGCCATCTTCCTTCTCTTGCGCGGGCACGACCTTCCAGGCGGCGGCTTCGTCGCCGGCATCGCAATGGCAACGGCGTTCATCCTGCAGTATATGGCCCGCGGCACGGTGTGGGTGGAAGCTCGTCTTCACGTCATGCCGGTGCGTTGGATGGGTTTCGGCCTCTTGCTGGCAGGATTTGCGGGAGCTGCCGCCTGCGTTTTCGGACACCCCTTCCTGACCTCGTACTTTGCATATGCCGAACTGCCTCTGCTCGGTCGCGTCCCCACGGCCAGCGCTCTTCTTTTCGATATCGGTGTGTTCTCGCTCGTCGTCGGCGCCACGGTCTTGATGCTCATCGCAATCGCGCATCAATCGCTGCGTCGCTATGGCGTGCCGCTCCAGGCGGGGCAACGCGCGCCCGATGAGCGAGCGAAAGAGGAGTTGGTGTAATGGAGCTTAGCCTGGCCATCGGCATAGGTGCGCTTACGGCGTCCGGAGTGTGGCTGATCCTCAGGCCGCGCACGTTTCAAGTCATCATCGGGCTTTCGTTGCTCTCTTACGCCGTCAATCTCTTCATCGTGGCCATGGGACGGGTGCGAACGGGAGCGCCGGTGCTGATCGCAAAGGAGATCGGGGATCCAACGAAACATGCTGACCCGCTACCACAGGCGCTCGTACTGACTGCAATCGTCATCAGTTTTGCGACGACCGCGTTGTTCCTTGTCGTTCTCCTCGCGTCGCGCGGCCTGGCTCGCACCGATCACGTCGACGGTCAGGAGCCCGAGGCGTGAGCGGAATTGCAAATCTGGTCGTTGCGCCCATCGTCCTGCCCCTGCTTGCCGGCGCAGGCATGCTGCTCTTGAATGGAGAGCGGCACCGCAACATCGTGGCTGCGGTCAACGTCGCCGCAACGGTTGCACTCGTTTGTGTCGCGGTGATCTTGCTCGGAATGTCTAATTCGGGTCACCCCGAAATCAGGGAAGTCTATCGCCTGGGCGATTGGCCTGCTCCGTTCGGAATTGTCCTCGTTCTCGATCGGCTCTCCGCGCTCATGCTGCTCCTGACCAGCATCCTGGCGCTGGCGTCAGTTGTGTTCTCTCTTGCCCGTTGGCACCGGACAGGCGCGCATTTCCATCCGCTCTTTCAGTTTCTGTTGATGGGCCTCAACGGTGCCTTCCTGACCGGCGATCTCTTCAACCTGTTTGTCTTCTTCGAGTTGTTGCTGGCCGCTTCGTACGGACTTCTGCTGCATGGTTCCGGTCTCGCACGGGTGAAGGCTGGGTTGCACTACATCGTCGTGAATCTGGTCGCGTCGCTATTGTTCCTGATCGGGGTTAGCCTGATCTATGGCGTCACCGGGACGCTCAATATGGCGGACCTCTCGGCGCGGATACCTGCAATCGCCGCGGAGAGCCGCGGTTTGCTCGAAGCAGGCGCCGGCATGCTGGCGGTGGCCTTCCTGCTCAAGGCCGGCATGTGGCCCCTGTGTTTCTGGCTGCCGACGGCCTACGCAGCCGCGAGTCCACCGGTGGCGTCGATCTTTGCGATCATGACCAAGGTCGGCGTATATATCATCCTGCGTCTATCGCTGTTGCTTTTCGGTGGGGGCAGCGGCGCGTCAGCGGGCTTCGGCAGTGACTGGCTGTTATGGGGTGGGTTGGCGACGATCGCCTTCGGAGCAATCGGCACATTGGCATCCCAGGACACCGCCCGTCTCGGCGGCTTTTCGGTGCTCGTATCCTCCGGAACCGTGCTGGCGGCCACGGGGACCGGGCAAGTCAGTGTCACCGGTGGAGCGCTGTTTTACCTGGTCAGCTCGACCCTCGGCATCAGCGCGTTCTTCCTTCTGGCCGAACTCATCGAGCGCGGCCGCGAACCCGGAGCTGACGTGATCGCCGTCACGCGAGAAGCTTACGGAGAAGACGACGATGCGGACCATACCGAAGAGGAAGTCGGCACGGCCATTGTGGCCACGATGGGGTTGCTCGGCGTCGCCTTCATCGGGTGCGCACTGGTCATCGCCGGGCTTCCGCCGCTGTCGGGTTTCATAGCCAAATTCGCACTGCTGACGGCGGCGCTTCATCCTTCAGGCATGCATCCGGGCGGTGCCGTTCCTGGCAGTGGGTGGGCGCTCTTGTTGACGCTCCTCGTGTCCAGTTTTGCGGCGTTGGTCGCGCTGACCCGAGCAGGTATACGCTCCTTGTGGGCGTCGCCAGATCGCACCGTGCCGCGTGTGCGCTTGATCGAGATGGCGCCCATCATGTTCCTGTTGATCATTTGCGCGGCCCAGACAGTGCTCGCCGGTCCGGTGATGCGCTTCATGCAGGCAACGGCGCAATCGCTGCACGCGCCGGCGGGCTACATCAGCGACGTCCTGGAGATCAGCGCCCAAGGCAGCCGAAAGGCGGGCGGCAAATGACGCGATTCCTGCCCTTTCCGCGGATGAGCTTCTGTCTGCTCGCATTGTGGCTACTGCTCAATCAGGCAGTCACCGTCGGACATGTCCTCCTCGGTTGTGTGATCGCGCTCGTCGGCGGGCGGTTTCTCACCGTGCTGGAGTTACCAAGCACGCGCGTCAGGCGACCCGGCGTCCTCCTACGCCTGTTGGGATTGGTGGCGATCGATATCATCCGCTCCAACTTGGCGGTTGGCCGGATCATTCTCGGTTTTGGACGTCGACAGCGAAAATCCGCGTTCGTGAACATTCCGCTCGATATGCGCAATCCCTACGGACTGGCCATGTTGGCTTGCATCATCACCTCGACGCCCGGAACGCTGTGGGTGAATTTCGATGCAGAGAAGGGTCTGCTAATGATCCATGTTCTGGATCTGGTCGACGAAGCCGAGTGGATCCGGACGATCAAGCAGCGCTACGAACGCCATTTGATGGAGATATTCGAATGAGCCAGCTCGTCCCGATCTACGCGCTTTCCGCCGCGCAGGTACTCCTGGTGTTGGCTATCGGATGTGGCGCGGTTCGCATCCTTCGCGGGCCGCGAGCACAGGATCGCGTTTTGGGCTTCGACACGTCGTCCGTGAACGCGATGTTGTTGCTTCTGACGTTCGGGATTCGATCCGGCGCAACGCTCTATTTCGAGGCGGCTCTGGCCATGGCCCTCTTCGGATTCGTGGGTACGGTCGCGCTGGCGAAGTTTCTGCTGCGCGGCGAGGTGATCGAATGAACGGCATCGAACACCTGCCGCCCTGGGCTGCTGCTCTCACGGCACTTCTCGTTTTTGCTGGCGCCGTCGTCACACTGGTCGGTTCGCTCGGCCTTTTGCGGTTCGGCACATTCTATGAGCGGGTCCACGCGCCGACGCTCGGGACAACGCTGGGCACTGTATTCATTGCAGCTGCTTCAATCGTTTGCTTTTCGGTACTTCAGAGCCGGCCCGTGCTGCACGAAATCCTGATCATCGGGCTGGGCCTCGTAACCACGCCTATTGCATTGACCGTATTGGTCGGTGCAGCGCGATTTCGCGATACCGCCGAACAGAGTGCGCAGGTTCGCGAACCAGAGGGCAATTAGTGCGAGACGCGCGATTTCTTGCGGCAGGTTCCTTGACCAGCGAGTCGGTCAATCCAGGCTAAATGTCGCATTGGATTCCTGCATCGCATGCCCACCTCTAAGTACATGATGCGTGATGCTGAGTAGTAGGCGAGTTCGCCGAAGTCTTTGCATGTTGGCCGCCTGATCATAGGCAATCAGCCCCGAACTCAGTCCATGCCGCGTTCGCGACGGCTGGAAGCTCGGTGCCCGGCAGAGCAATGCACATGCCGCACGCAAGCGAGCCGCACCGCAAACAGAGGCAGTGATGACTACAACGCTACGACGCCGGATTTATAGGACTCAGCTGCAGATCCGCCGGTAACCCGGACGATTCACATCGTCCGGGACGGTACCTTATTAGTTCTGCAACCAAAGCCAGGAGCTTCTTATGTCGGTGTTCTTCGCGCTGCTCGTCCTGACCTCATGGGTCATGTTCATCTGGATTTCAGATCCCGATGGCTTCCGCGAGGCATTCGCTCGCCGCCGAGTGCCAATTCCTCACGATCCTAAAAGGTGACCTTGGGAGGTTCACCTCCCGTCACCGCATACAATAGTTGCGTATGAGGGAGAAAGATATTGTACTCCGCAGCTCGCGGTGCGCGATGTCTGTTCCTTGTCGGCTCCAGATCGCCGGTCCAGGCCAAATTGCTGGATCAGACGACTGGAGCCGCCCGCAGCAGCATCAAAGGCCCTTCGCAACAGAACCCAGTTGCCGCGCTGGTCGACTTGGCAAGCCATCGTTCTCGCGGCCGTTCGCAATCATAAGGAGTCTGACATGAACATCGTCGCCGCGACAGATTTCTCGACGCGGTCCAATCGCGCTCTGCGGCAGGCCGGCCTCCTGGTGCGCTCCCCTGATGCAAAACTGCACGTTGTTCATGTCGTCGACGAGGATCAGCCAACGGAATTGGTCCGCATCGAAGAGCGTGAGGCGCAGCGGACGCTGGTTGAGCAGATCGCGGCCATGCCGGAGTTGCAAAACATTCATTGCTATCCGATCGTGGTCAAGGGCCAGCCCTTTGATGGCATACTGCGAACGGCTGCAGCGGTCGACGCGGATCTGGTTGTAATGGGAGCCCATCGTAAGCAGTTTCTGCGCGATATCTTCACAGGCACCACAATCGAGCGTGTAATTCGTGGAGGCAAGTATCCGGTCTTGATGGTGAACAACGAGGCCCAGCGGCAGTACGAGCGCGTTTTAGTCCCGACGGATCTGTCAAATACATCGGCTGATGCGATCCGAATCGGCCTGTCCGCCGGATTTATTAGAGACGACCGGACATCGCTGCTTCACGCCTTCTCGGCAATGGGAAAAGCACGCCTGAAGACCACTGGTGCGGACCCCTCCATCGTCAGCGGATACGTGGAGAACGAGCGCGAACGAGCAATGGAGGAGCTGAGTAAGTTTCTGGTTGCGAATGGCTTTGACACTCGACCCTGGTCGCTGCGGGTCACCGAGGGTGTGCCGACGCAAGTTATCGCTCGCGCTGTTGCAGAGGAGCAGCCAGACTTGCTCTTGATGGGTACGCACGGCCGGACGGGACTGTTTCGAACATTCATCGGCAGCGTAACGGAGGAAACTCTGCGGTCCGTCGATGTGGACGTTCTGGCTGTGCCTCCTTTGAGCCATTAGGTTCAGATATCCGAATCGGCGAGCTCCTCCCTGTAAAGCCGGCGAAGGCGGATGCGCGCAGTGACGCTTGTGGTCGTGGGGCCGGCTTGATAGCGGCGGAGCCGATCAACATCAAACGAACGCTGCGTCTAAAGAAGGGGTCTCTATTCTAGGATTGATTTGACAAGCGAGGAAGCAGGTCTTGCAGGCGCTGCGCTACCCTATTTCTTGGACCTTGCAGGTACGTTCGTCTTCGCCTTGAGCGGAGCAATCGCTGGCGTCAAGCGCAAGCTGGACCTGTTCGGTGTGCTTGTGCTGTCGTTCGTGGCAGCGAACACGGGCGGGATCACTCGCGATATCCTGATTGGGGCGGTTCCGCCGGGCGCAATTGGCGACTGGCGTTACCTCGCCGTATCGCCGACCGCCGGCGGGATCACGTTCTTCTTTCCCTCCGCAGTGGTGCGCCGTTCCAGCGCTGTACTAGTATTCGACGCCGGGGGGTTGCAATTCGTTCGCGTGATCCGACGACGTAGGCAGCGGCTGAGCACAGGGCTCGGCGCACAAGGTCAACCTGACGGCGCGCGTACCGGTCCTGGCGAGTAAGAGTTTCGACATCATCGTGAGTACAGCCAGGTTGGAATTAACACCGTTAATGGTGCGGTTCGGCATAAAGCGCTCACCGTTAAGTGGGGTCGTTGCCGCTCAGAAACTGCGTCACGACCTCGATCTGGTCGTCAGCGATCAGGGCCGGCGCATGGCCGCAATCCGCAATGGTGTGGACGCGGACGTTGCGATTGCGCCGCACCATGTCCTTGAGGACCCCTTCGGAAAGCAAATCCGATTGCTGCCCGCGCATCACAAGAATGGGACGTCGATCGCGTCCCAGTATTTCCAGAGATCGACGCTGTAGTGCCAAGGATTTCGAAAGGCATGGGCGATATTCGGATCGCACAGCGGCCTGAAGCAGCGCCCCTCCGCGCTCCAGATCACACTATGCGTCGTCAGATGCCGCCAGTGCGCATCCTCCAATCGCCCGAAAGGCGCCAGAACCCGCCGGTAGTAGCCTTCGGCCTGTTCGATCGTCTCAAAGGATCTTGGCGCATCGTTGAGATTGGCGCCGAGGCGAAGCAATCCAGTCCAGGGCAGATAGGGTCCGATATCGTTGATGACGATGCGACGGACCGGACTGCCCGGAAGGGCGGCCAGCACCATCCCGATCAGGCCACCGAGCGACGTGCCGACCCAGTCGATCTCCGTTGCACCGAGGCCCGCCATCAGCACTGTCATATCGCTGCAATATTGCGGCAACGCGTAGTCGCTGCTCTCCTCCAGCCGCTCGCTTTGTCCCCGGCCCGGCAAATCCGGGCAAATGACACGCCGGCCTGCGCTGGCGAGAACTGCAGCGAGATGATCGAAGTCCCGGCCGTTTCTCGTCAACCCGTGGACACAGAGCACCGGCCGCACCGCGGACGCCGGCCCCCAATCGGTGAATGCGATGCGATGAAAGCTGCGCCGGGTCAGCCCCCGCACCGATCCGGTGCGGTCGGGCGCCATCTGCCGTCCTTCAGGCCAATCCGCGGGGCGCACCTCGGTGGATTTCAGCCGCATCGGTCTATTCGACAAACCGGTGGGCGTCGGCCGAGGTTTCGAAGATATGCGGCGCGACGTCGCGGCGGGCCAGCGCGTCGCCGAGCTTCAGGCGCATGAATGCGCTGGTCGTGTAGCGCGAGGCATGATCGTAGCAGGTCCGCTCGACCTCGGCGGCCATTGAAAACCATTTCTCCGCCATGTCGGGAGCGATGTAAGACGAATCGTAATTGACGACTGCGGAAAACCGGCGTCCGACACGATGGAAGAGCTCGAGGATCGACGCCCGGATTACCTCGACGTCGGCATCTCTATGGACCCGATAGCCGTCGAGCCCGAGGAATAGTGTGTTGCGATCAGCATCGTACGACAGCCGCTCCGCCAGAGGCCTGTTGAGCAGCCGGTCGTCGAGCTGCATCAGCGCTTCGCTGAACAGCGAAACATCCATGGATTTTGGCGCTTGGATGATGGGGCGAAAGCCCATCAGCGCGAGAATGTCGCGCTCCATGTCGACACCCGGCGCGATCTCCGTTAGTTCGAGACCTTCCTGGGTAAGCTTGAACACGCATCGCTCGGTCACATAGAGAACCGGCTGCCTGTTGGTTGCGGCAAGCTTGCCCGAAAACGTGATCTGATCGACCTTGTCGATGAATTTCGATGATTTTCCTTCGCTGAGGATCTTGAGCTCGCGATCGACGACCGATGTCTTGAGGCCGCCAGTGGTGAAGGTGCCTGCGAAGATCAGCCGGCGCGCGTTCTGGGATATGTTGATGAAGCCGCCGGCGCCGGCCAGGCGGCCATTGAACAGGCTGACGTTGACGTCGCCGCGGCCATTGACCTGAGCCATGCCGAGACAGGCCAGATCGAGCCCGCCGCCGTCGTAGAAATCGAACATCTGGTTCTGGTCGATGATCGATTCTGCATTGATCGAAGCACCGAAATCGAGGCCGCCTTGCGGAATACCGCCGATGATGCCGGGCTCGGCAGTCAGCGTCACAAAGTCGAATAGCTTTTCTTCAGCAGCAACTGACGCAACGCCCTCGGGCATGCCAATGCCGAGATTGACCACGCCGCCCATCGGCAATTCCAGGGCGCAGCGGCGCGCAATGATCTTGCGGTTATCCAGCGCCATCGGAACATTGCGGTCGGCCGGCGCACGCAATTCACCCGAGAATGCTCCGTTGTAGCCGGTGGCATAGGTCTGGACATGGTTTTCGGGCTGCGCAACGACGACGCAGTCGATCAAGACGCTCGGAATTTTGACGTGACGCGGATTGAGCGAACCGGACGCGGCGATGCGCTCCACCTGCGCGATGACGAACCCCTTGCAATTCTTGGCGGCCGTTGCCAGCGCCAGATTGTCGAGGGTCAACGCCTCTTTCTCCATCGAGATGTTGCCGTTGTGGTCGGCGGTGGTACCTCTGATGATCGCAACGTTGATCGGAAATGCCTTGTAGAAGAGCCATTGTTCGCCGTCGATTTCGATCAGCCGCACCAGCTCTTCGGTGGTCCGCGCATTCAGCTTTCCGCCGCCATTGGCCGGATCGACGAAAGTGCCGAGCCCGACCTTGGAGAGAAGCCCGGCCTTGCGCCCCGCAATTTCGCGAAACAGATGCGATACGCATCCGAGCGGCAAATTATAGGCCTCGACGTGATTGTCGACCGCCATCTGGGCGAGCTTCGGAACCAGGCCGAAATGTCCACCAACCAGGCGTTTGATCAGCCCGGGATGCGCCAGGCGGTTGAGGCCGCGATCTGCGCCGTCCCCCGGCGCCGCCGCGAACACCAGCGAAAGGTCCCGCGGCCCTCCGGTCTGCACGAAGCGCCGTTCCAGCGCCTTGATGATCTCGTCGGGCGTTCCCACGCCGACGAAGCCGGACGAGGCGACGGTATCACCGGAACGGATGATGGCCACCGCCTCGGCGGCGTCGACAATCTTGTTGCGCATCAGGCTTCACTTCCCGAATTGGCGTCGCGGGCGACCAGCCAGTCGGCAATGCTCTGGCTCAGCTTGCCCTGCGACTTGCTGGAGACGAACAGGCTGACATGGCCGCCGGGCAGCGGAATTTCAGTGTAATCCGTGCTGCCGATCTTCGCTCCGAGCGCGCGCGAGCAGTCCGGCGGAATGATATGGTCATCCAGCGCAAAAACATTCAACACGGGAGCCGTGATCGACTTCAGATCGACCCGACGGCCGGACAGTTCAAAGCTGCCATCGACCAGGCGGTTCTCCTGGTAGAGATCCTTCAGCCACTGCTTCGCCGCTTCGCCAGGATGATGCGGACGGTCCGCGAGCCACTTTTCCATACGGAGGAAATTCATGAACTTCGCCTCGTCATCGACGACGTCGATGAGATCGACATTGTACTTCGTCAGTGAACGCATCGGCGTCATCATCGAGAATACCGAGCTCATGAACTCGCCCGGCAGCACGCCATAGGTATCGACCAGCTGGTCGATGTCATCAGGATCGAGGCTGCGGGTCCAGAGGTTGAGGAAGCCGTGGTGCGCGGCCTTGTCCTTGACGTCGGCATGGAAGTCGATCGGGGTGATGGTGATGACGAGATTTTTCACCTTTTCCGGATGCAGAGCAGCGTAACACGTCGTAAAGACGCCGCCTTCGCAGATGCCGAGTAGCGTGATCTTGTCATGGCCGGTTTCCTGCGCGATGCGGTCGACTGCGGCATCGATGTAGTCATCGACGTAATCATCGATTTTCAGCCATCGCTCGGTTCGGCCCGGCTGGCCCCAGTCGATCAGCCAGAGATCGAGCCCTTTCGAGAGCAGGCTGCGCACCAGCGAACGATCGGGCTGTAAATCAGCCATGGTATACCGCCCGATCAGTCCGTAGGCCAACAGGACGGGCGTCTTCGCGGTCGCGTCCGCCATCGGCTCATAATGGAACAGCTCGACCTTGTCGCGGCGCATGACCAGATGCTTCGGCGTCGTGCCGATGGCGACGTCTTCATCCCGCGTATTGGCGATCAGCTGTGTCGCCTTGAACATTTTCTCGGCGTTGGCCGCCATGTCGCGGGCGAAGCGCGAGGTCTGATTCTCCTGGTCGCTCATCGTGCGCCTTCGCTCTTCTGGTCGTGCATCTGGCGGGTGAGCGTACGGACTTCACGGCGGAGCTCGGTCAATTGCCGCGTCACATCGTCGAAATCCTTGCGAGTCGGCAGGCCCAACATGGCTGACGCCGCTTCAGCCACGTCATCCTGCCGGCTCCGCAATTTGAGTCCCGCCTGGAGTAGCTCCTTCTGAGCTTGCAAAAAGCCGTCGGTGCGCTGGTTACGGATCAGTTCCTCGTTGGAGATTTCGCTCCATTTGGCGAACGCCTCGCGCCACTCCGGATGCGGGGAGCCACCGCTAGCCGTTGCCGACATCGTCTCGTAGAACCGCTTCGACGCTTCAGGCCACGGAGCGGCAGCGACCGCATTGTAGCTCGCAAGCCGCTGACGCATCTCGATCCAGGCGCCAAAGGCCAACGCCATTTTCCGGTCGATGTCCCAGACGTCGGCTAGCCTCGGGCCCTGCGCCATTCGCTCGATCGCTGCCGACAATTCGTTGCCGTCGCCAAAACCACCCGGCTTTTCCGACAAACGCGCCAGCATGAACGGTGCCATCGACCCCGACCACGCCTCGACCATGCGGTTCGAGGATTCGGCCATCGTCTGCCAAAGCTTCGCCCATTCCAGGCCCGGATCGGACTCAGCGGAAGCCGATTTGTCGTTCTCGCTCATGCTGCTCACTCTTTGTGCCCTTCAGGCCGCCGCGCGATTGCCGAACGCCTCGGTGTAGATCGCCAGCGCATCGTCGAAGCTCAATTCCCTGGGATTGTTGACGAGAAGCCGCGTCTGCTTCATCGCGTCCTCGGCGAGCTTCTTCAGGTCGCCCCTCGCAATGCCGACATCGGCCAGCGAGGCCGGCACGTTGCAATCCCGGCAGATCGCCGCAATCGCATCGACGAACAGCCGTGCCCGCTGGCTGACGTTCATCCCCTGCGATTTCGGATCGACGATCGGCGCCAGTTCGGCATAGAGCCCTTCGGCCTCCGGCAAATTGAACCGCAGCACCTGGGTCAGCACCAAAGCGTTTGACAAGCCATGCGGCACATGGAACAGCGCGCCGATCGGATAGGCCAGCGCGTGCACGGCGGCGACGGGCGAATTGGCAAAGGCCATGCCGGCCAGCATCGAACCCAGCAGCATTTGCGACCGCGCTTCGAGATTAGATCCGTCCGCACAGACCGTCCGGACATTCGCCGACAGCAGGGCGAGAGCCTGCCGCGCCAACTGGTCCGACATCGGATTCTTCCGGTGCTTGCTGGTATAGGCTTCGATCGCATGGACCATGGCGTCGATGCCGGTCGCCGCGGTGACATGCGCGGGCAGGCCGAGCGTCAGCTCCGGATCGAGGATCGCCCAGTCAGGGAGCAGGCGGGGCGCAACGACGCCCTTTTTCTCGGTCGTCGGCGTGGTGACGATCGCGATCGGGGTCACCTCCGAGCCCGTTCCGGCCGTTGTCGGCACCAGCAGCAGCGGAAGGCGTTCGCCCTTCGCAAGGCCGACGCCGTAGATATCTTCGAGGCGATCAGGCGTCTTGGCCAGATAGGCCACCAACTTCGCGGTATCGAGCGCGCTGCCGCCGCCGATCGAGGCAACCAGCTCGATGTCCTTGTCACGGCAAAGTGCGACCGCCCGCTCGATGATATGCGACGGCGGATCCGCCTCCACATCTTCGAATATTGTCAGTTCGCAGCCGCCGGCAATCAGGCCAGCCTCGGCGTTTTTGGTGAGGCCGGCATTGCGTACACCCTTGTCGGTCACCAGCAGGACACGTTTTGCCGCGTATCCCGCAACCAACTCCGCCAGCTTTTTCGATGCGCCTGCCTCGAACAGGATGTTGGGCGGCGCCTGGAAGGTAAACGCTTTCATCTGACATCACTCCTGATCTGATCGGACGTTACTGCCGCAAGCGCCGCGGCGAGCTGTTCGGTTACAGCGTCAATCGGTTGCAAACCATCGACGATGTTCAGCAATCCCTGCGACCGGTAGTATTCCGTGACCGGCGCGGTTTGCTCGCGATAAACGTCGAGCCGGGTCTTGAAGACCTCGGGATTATCGTCGCGGCGCACCGGCTCGCCGCGGCTTGCCGCCTCGTCGGCGCGCCCCTTGATGCGCTCGAGCAGTGCATCTTCGTCGACCTCGAGCTCAAGTACCGCGTCGAGCTTGATGCTCCGGGTGGCGAGTTCCCGATCGAGCGCCTCGGCCTGCGCGACCGTGCGCGGGAAACCGTCAAGGATAAAGCCGTTTGCCGCGTCGGAATGATCGATACGATTGGCGATCACCGATACCACGACATCGTCGGGCACAAGTTCACCTCGATCCATGATGTGCTTGACGCGTAATCCCGCAGCCGTGCCTTCCGCGACCGCCTGACGCAGCATGTCGCCGGTCGACAATTGCGGGATCGCAAATCGAGTGACGATCCTCGTCGCCTGCGTGCCCTTGCCTGCGCCTGGCGGCCCCAACAGAACCAGTCTCATATCGTTGCCCATATCTCGGTTTTAGCTCTTTGCCCGCGCGATTGCATCGACGATCAGCCGGCGCGCTTCGGCACTGTCGCCCCATCCGATCACCTTCACCCGCTTCCCCGGCTTCAGATCCTTGTAGTGCTCAAAGAAGTGCTGAATCTGCTCGATCGTGATTTGCGGCATGTCGGCGATCCCGCGGACATGATCGTAGCGCATCGTCAGTTTCGGCATCGGCACGGCGATGATCTTCTCATCCCCGCCGCCATCGTCATCCATCCTGAGCACGCCGATCGGCCGGACATTGATCACAGCGCCAGGAGCGATCGGCCGCGAGTTGGCCACAAGCACGTCGATCGGATCTCCATCGTCTGAAAGCGTGTGCGGCACGAAGCCATAATTTCCGGGATAGCGCATCGGCGTATACAGGAAGCGATCGACGAACAGCGCGCCGGCCGCCTTGTTCATTTCGTATTTGATCGGTTCACCGCCGATCGGAACCTCGATGATGACATTGATGTCTTCCGGGGGATTGTCGCCAATCGAAATCGCGTCGATATTCATTTCGGCGCCGCCTTTTGGCTATGGCGGTTTTTGATCAGATCATCGACCACGGCGGGATCGGCCAGGGTCGAGGTGTCGCCGAGCGCGCCGACTTCGTCCTCGGCGATCTTGCGCAAAATCCGACGCATGATCTTGCCAGAGCGGGTCTTGGGCAGACCCGGCGCAAACTGAATGACGTCAGGTGCGGCGATCGGGCCGATCTCCTTGCGGACCCAGGCCACCAGTTCCTTGCGCAACTGCCCGGATGGCTCCGCGTCGGCCATCAAGGTGACGTAAGCGTAGATGCCCTGCCCCTTGATGTCGTGCGGAAAACCGACAACAGCGGCTTCGGAAACTTTCTGATGGGCCACCAGCGCGCTTTCGACTTCGGCCGTCCCCATGCGATGGCCGGATACGTTGATGACGTCGTCGACGCGGCCGGTGATCCAGTAGTACCCGTCGGCATCGCGGCGGCAGCCGTCGCCAGTGAAATACTTGCCCGGATAGGTCGCGAAGTAGGTCTGCATGAAGCGCTCGTGGTCGCCATAGACCGTGCGCATCTGTCCCGGCCAGGAATCGGCAATGACGAGATTGCCTTCGCACGCACCCGTCAGCACCGCACCATTTGCGTCCACGACCTCCGGCCTCACCCCGAAAAACGGCAGGGTCGCTGAGCCCGGTTTCAAGGCTGTCGCGCCGGGAAGCGGCGAGATCAGGATGCCACCGGTCTCGGTCTGCCACCAGGTGTCGACGATCGGGCAGCGCTGATCTCCGACAACGCGGTAATACCATTCCCAGGCTTCCGGATTGATCGGCTCGCCGACCGAGCCGAGCAACCGCAGCGATGCGCGGCTGGTCTGTTTGACCGGCTCTTCGCCAGCACCCATCAACGAACGGATCGCGGTCGGCGCGGTGTAGAAGATGTTGACCTTGTGTTTGTCGACGACCTGCCAAAAGCGCGATGTCGAGGGATAGTTCGGTATCCCCTCGAACATCAGCGTGGTCGCGCCGTTGGCCAGCGGGCCGTAGACGATGTAGCTGTGGCCGGTGACCCAGCCGACATCGGCTGTGCACCAGTAGATGTCGCCGTCGTGGTAGTCGAACACATATTGGTGCGTCATCGACGCAAAAACGAGATAGCCACCCGTGCTGTGAACGACACCCTTGGGAGCACCGGTTGAACCCGACGTGTAAAGAAGGAATAGCGGGTCCTCCGCGTTCATTTCGACCGGCGTGCAATCGGCCGAGGCCTTTGCCACCTCGTCCGCGTACCAGACGTCGCGGCCGTCGACCCAGTCGATTGCACCGCCGGTGCGCTTGACCACGATCATCGTCTTCACGATGCCGGCCACCTTCTTCACCGCATCGTCGGCATTGACCTTCAGCGGTACTTTGCGGCCGCCACGCAACCCCTCATCGGCGGTGATCACGACTTTGGACTGACAGCCTTCGATACGCCCGGCCAGGGCATCCGGCGAGAACCCGCCGAACACGATGGAATGGACCGCCCCGATCCGCGCGCAGGCGAGCATGGCGTAGGCGGCTTCCGGAATCATGGGCAGGTAGATCGTGACGGTGTCGCCTTTCTTCACACCGTGACTTTTCAGGACATTCGCGAAGCGGCAGACTTGATCGTGCAACTGCGCGTAGGTGATGTGCCTGGATTCGGCGGGATGGTCGCCCTCCCAGATGATCGCGACCTGACCGGCACGCCGGGCAAGATGCCGGTCGATGCAGTTCATCGCCACATTCGTGGTGCCGTCCTCGAACCACTTGATCGAGACCTTGCCGGGCGCGAAGGACGTGTTCTTCACCTTCGTGAACGGCTTGATCCAGTCGATCCGCTTGCCGTGCTCCGCCCAGAAAGCGGCCGGTGTCGATACCGACTGGGCATACATGCTGCCGTACTTCGCAGCGTCGGCATGGGCGCGCCGTGCCCAGCCGGCCGGTACGTCATGGATCAACGTATCTGACTTTTCCGTGCCCACCCTGGAGCCTCCCCGACGCACCGGATGCAATTGCCTTGAGAGGATGTTGCATCGTCCGCGCTCGGACTGCGTCCAGGCAACATCCCGTGATCAAGCGATTTTATTTCGCTTTGAGGCGACTGACCCTACTTTTTCAGGTCGACGGTCGACGGCTGGCTCATCGCACTCGCAAGCTCGCGAAACTGTGCGTTCATTTTTTCCATCTGCTCCTTGAGATGGCTTTGATAAACCGCACCCATTTCCTGCGGGTCCTTGGCATGCAACAGCCGTTGCGCCAGCTCGAAGCCCGAAGCCACATTTTCCTCGGCGAACGCGACCGCCCTTTCGTTCATCTCCTTGGCCGCCGAATAGGTTGAGCGAACGCTGGAATCGGCCTTCTCTCTCAACTTCTGGGATTCGGTTATGTATTTCGACACAGCCTCTTTCGCCTTGTCGAGCGTGGTCTGCGCCATTTCCCGCATCTTCTCGGCCTGCTCGTTGATCTGCTCACTCATTGCACTCTCCATTGCCGGCGTTTGCGATCACGCCAATTTCAGCTCAGCTCATCAATTGACCCTTGCCGACGGCTCACACGATCGGCTCAACGACCTGTTTAAGCTTCTCGCGAAGTTCATCCACCAGCACGCGCGTATTCTCGCTGTAGTCGATCGGCACCACGACGAGGTGCACACCGCCGCCCTTGAACGCGTTTTCGAGTGTCGGAATCAATGAGTCCGTGCTTTCGACGCGCGAGCCTTTCGCGCCGTAACTCTCGGCATATTTGACGAAATCCGGATTGCCGAACGTAAGGCCAAAATCCGGGAAACTATCGACCGCCTGCTTCCAGCGGATCATGCCGTAAGCAGAGTCTTCCAGGATAAGCACGACGAGATTCAATTTAAGGCGAACCGCGGTTTCCATTTCCTGCGAATTCATCATGAAGCCGCCGTCGCCGCAGACCGCGAGCACGCGACGTTCCGGATGCAGCATCGCCGCCATCATGGCGGATGGCAGCCCGGCGCCCATTGTCGCCAGCGCATTGTCCAGCAGCAGCGTGTTCGCCACATAGGTGCGGTAGTTGCGGGCGAACCAGATTTTGTACATTCCGTTGTCGAGCGCGACGATGCCGTCCTCAGGAATGACCTTTCGCACATCATGCACAATGCGTTGCGGGGTCGGCGGCCAGCGATCCTCGGTATTGCGGTCGGTGATCCGCTTCAAAATGCCTTCGCGAAGCCCAAGCAACGCGCCGGCGTTGTGCAGACGACCCTCCACGCGATCCGCTAGCAGTTCCAGGCTGGGCCCTACATCGCCAACCACCTCGCATTGCGGAAAGTAAACCCGCTCCACGTTGGCGGGCGTATAGCTGACGTGGATCACCTGGGGACCCTTCGGCCCCATGATGAACGGCGGCTTCTCGATCGTATCGTGGCCGATCGCGATGATGAGGTCGGCACGATCAACGGCCTCGTGGACGTAGTCACGTTCACTGAGCGCCGCCGTCCCCATATAGAGATTGCCGCCCCCGGGTACGGTCCCCTTACCCATTTGCGTCGTGAAGAACGGAATCTGAGTGCGGCGGACAAAGCCGCCGATGCCCGCCGTGCTCCGCGGCCGGGATGCCGCGGCACCGAGCATGATCAATGGCCGCTTGGCCTTGAGGATCATGTCGGCGGCGCGGTCTAGCGAGGCACGATGGGCGACCGGGATCTCGATCGGATGCTGCGCCACCATCGCGACATCCTCGGATTCTTCGCCGGCGATGTCCTCCGGCAATTCGAGCAGCACCGGACCCGGGCGTTCTTCCATGGCGATCCGGAAGGCATCGCGAACGATCGTCGGAATGCTGGTCGTGCTGACAATCTGGAGCGACAGCTTGGTCAACGGCTTGAAAGCGCTAACCACATCGACAATCTGGAATTTGGCCTGCCGGCTGCTCATGATGCCCTTCTGACCCGTGAGCATGATCATGGGCATGGCGCCGAGCAGCGCGTAGGCGGCGCCAGTCGTCAGGTTCAATGCGCCAGGGCCCAGCGTGGTGATGCACACGCCGGGCTTGCCGGTCAGCCGTCCATAAGTCGCGGCCATGAAGGCCGCACCCTGCTCGTGGCGTGTCAAGATCAGCTTGATCGACGAATTGCGCAGGCTTTCCACGACATCGAGATTCTCTTCACCGGGAACGCCGAAAATTCGGTCGACGCCCTCGTTCTCGAGTGCGGCAACCAATAGATCTGACCCCTTCGGCATTAGCGCGTCTCCTTTTTCAATTCACTTCTCAGCAGACACCGTCACACGCATGGACGAAGCCCGTGCTGTTCGACTCAGATCCGGCCATCGCCTTCGAGATAGCCTCGCGTCCTCGTATCTGGCATCCAGAGCGAGGCAATGAAGGCGACGAAAGCCATCGCCGCGACGTACCAGAAGAATACCGTTTCGTATCCGGACGATTTCAGTGACAACGCAACGTATTCGGCGGTTCCGCCAAACATCGCATTTGCGATGGCGTAAGGAAGCCCGACCCCAAGCGCGCGCACCTCGGGCGGAAACAGCTCGGCCTTCACAACGCCGCTAATCGAGGTGTAGAAACACGCAATCATGAGGCCTACCATGATCAGGCCGAAGACGGCGTAGACGTTGGTCGTGCCGGACAACATCGTCAGCAGCGGCACCGCGGCGAGCGTCGCGCATCCGCTAAACAGAAGCATGTTGTTGCGGCGACCAATCCGGTCCGAGAGTGCACCGAACACCGGTTGCAGCAGCATGAAGGCGATCAGGGCGGCGGTCATGATCGAGCTGACCGTCTTGGCATCCAGCTTGACGCTGTTGACCAGGAACTTCTGCATGTAGGTCGTAAACGTATAGAAAAACAGCGATCCGCCGATCGTGAATGCTAGAACGATCAGGAGAGCGCGCTTGTGACGCCAAAGGCCGGATAGAGAGCCAGCCTCCTTGCGATGCATGGTCTCGGCCGACGCCGTCTCTTGCAAGGAGCGGCGAAGATACAAGGCCACAACGGCTGCGACGGCTCCGAACAGGAACGGAACTCGCCAGCCCCATTCCTTCAATTCGTCGAGCGACAATGTCTGTTGCAGAACCACGACGACGAGGAGCGCGAGAAGTTGCCCGCCGATGAGCGTGACATACTGGAAGGACGAATAGAACCCGCGGTTGCCCTTGCCGGCAATCTCGCTCATATAAGTTGCCGCCGTTCCATATTCTCCGCCGACCGACAGGCCTTGTGCCATGCGCGCAAACAGGAGCAGCGCAGGCGCCGCGGCGCCGATTGTTTGGTAGGTGGGCAGCATCCCGATCATTAGCGATCCGGCGCACATCAGGAGCACAGACAGCACCATCGAATTCTTGCGCCCATGCGCGTCGGCGATCCAGCCGAACAGCCAGCCACCGAGCGGCCGCATGAAGAACCCTACGGCGAAAATGCCGGCCGTCGCCAGCAACTGGCTGGTCTGGTCGCCCGACGGGAAGAACGCGGCCGCGAAGTAGATCGAGGTAAACGCGTAGGCATAGAAGTCATACCACTCGACCAGGTTTCCCGACGAGGCAGCCACGATCGCCTTGATACGTGACAGCTTTTGCGCCGTGCTATCAGCGGGGATTGCCGGGTGCGATGCAGCAATGGCGGTCATTTGCTTACCCTCCCAATCGACGGACGATGCTTTGCGTGAAGTCGCCAGTGGACGCCTTGCCGCCCAGATCGGGCGTGCGAACGCCGTCCTTGCGCAAGACCTGATCAATTGCCGCTCTAAGACGGTTTGCGAGATCAGGCTGATCAATGTGCTCCAGCATCAGCCCGACCGCCAGCAGCAAAGCGAGCGGATTGGCGATTCCCTTGCCGGCGATATCCGGCGCCGAGCCGTGCACAGCCTCGAAGATCGCCGCATCCGGTCCGATGTTGGCACCGGGAGCCATGCCGAGACCGCCGACCAATCCGGCGAGCTGATCGGACAAGATGTCGCCGAACAAATTGGTGGTGACGATGACGTCGAACTGCCAGGGATTCATGACGAGCTGCATTGCCGTGGCATCGACGATGCGATCGTCCATTTTGACCCTGCCCTCGTACTTCTTCGCAACCTCGTGACCGACCTCGAGAAAGATGCCGGTCAGCGCCTTCAGGACGTTGGCCTTGTGAACGACGGTCACCTTCTTGCGACCATTCTTGAGCGCGTAGTCGAAGGCGAATTCGATGATCTTGCGCGATCCTTCGCGGGTGTTGACCCCGGTTGAAATGGCGACCGCGTGCGGATCGTCCCCGATCGGGATGTAGTGTTCGAAAGCGACATAGAGGCCGCCGAGATTCTCTCGCACCAGCACGATATCGATTTCGTCGAATCGTCCTCCGGGAACCATGCTTCGAACCGGCCTCAAATTGGCGTAGAGGCCGAATTCTTCGCGCAGACGAACATTGATCGAGCGGAATCCTCCCCCCACCGGCGTTGTTAGCGGGCCCTTCAGGGCGAGCCGCGTACGTCGGATGCTGTCCAGCGTCGCCTGCGGCAGCGGATCACGGCTTGCCTCGATCGCTGCCAGGCCACCCTGCTGGATGTCCCATTCGAATGGAGAGCCGAGCGCTTCGAGAATGTCGACGGCCGATTTCACGATCTCGGGGCCGATGCCATCGCCTGGAATGAGCGTGGCGGGCCGCTTCGTTTTGGATTGAGCAGGCATTACGATGTCCTCGAAGATGAGAGCCGCGGGGTTTTGTGAATGTCAGACATGCTGCCTTGCACTCAATGTACGGGGCTTGCGGCGGAGGCGGCGGGTAGCGTTTCCTGCTTGCTGATCCAAAGCACCGCGATGATCCCGGCGATTTGAAGCAAAGCCAGCGGTATCAAGGCCACGGGGAAGCTACCCGTCGCCTCCTTGATGACGCCGAGCAGCCACACCGCGCCAGAAGTGCCGATGTGCGACAGGGTATTGATGCCGGCAATTCCGGCCGCAGCAGTTGCCGGAGAGAGTGTCCCAGTCGCCAGGGCCCAGAATGGTCCCTTGATCGAATAATTACCGATCAAGACCACGCTCAGAATAGCAAGCGTCACGGGTAATGAGCTCGTGAGCATGGTCGCAAGCAGCGCCGTTGCGCATAACGCAAGTGGTATTGCGGTGTTTTGGGCATGGGCGTTCGACCTGTCCGAATATCTTCCCCAGAAGATCATCGCGACGGAGGCGATGCCAAATGGGATGGCATTCAGGAAGCCGGTCTCCATGTTGGACATCCCGAACGATTTCACGATCTGAGGCTGCCACAACGACAACGCGTTGCTCGTGGCCGAGCTTCCCGCATAGATCAGACCTAGGATGAGCACATATTTGTTGGTCAGAATTTGCCACAGCGACATGTGGCCGACCTGCTTCGCCATCGATCGCTCGGACTGCAGGCGAGCGTCGAGCCAATTGCGCGCCTCCGGCTCGAGCCACTTTGCATCAGCGGGTTTGTTCGGAAGCCCGAAGAACGAGACCAGGCCGAGCAGGACGGCCGGAATGGCTTCAACGATGAAAAGCCACTGCCAACCACGCAGACCCAGCAAGCCATCCATCGCCAACAACGCGCCGGATATCGGCGACCCCAGAAAGCTCGATAGCGGTATAGCCACCATGAAAACCGCAACGATCCGTGCGCGATAAGCCGCCGGAAACCAGAAGGTCAGATACAGGATCACACCAGGAAAGAACCCGGCCTCCGCTGCACCCAACAAAAAGCGGCTCAGATAAAAAGTAATCGGCCCTACCGCAAAAGCGGAGAGAATACCGACCATCCCCCATGTGATCATAATGCGCGCGATCCAGATCCGCGCGCCGACTTTCTGCATCGCCAGATTGCTGGGGACCTCGAAAATAATGTAGGCGATATAGAACAGCGCCCCGCCCGCCCCGAAGGCAGCCTGCGTCAGGCCCAGATCCTTGTTCATTTGCAGGGCCGCAAACCCGGCATTGACGCGGTCGACGTATGAAATGAAATAGCAAAGCATGAAAAACGGAAGCAGGCGCCATGTAATGCGGCGCATGGTTTCCGCTTCGATCCTCGGTAGCGGCGCGGAAGTCCTTGGCATGGCGTCCTCGTTTCGGGTTGACGATCAGGCAGCCAGTTGGCGTAGGACGTATTGAAGAATTCCGCCGTTGCGGAAATATTCGAGCTCGTCGAGCGTATCGATACGGCAGGTCAAAGGAACGACCATCTTGCTCACGCCATCGGACCCGCGGATCTCGATCGCAAGCTTCTGGCGCGGCACTAGGCCGCTCTCGATTCCGCGCAGGGTCACGATCTCGTCGCCTTTCAATCCGAGCGACCGCCAGGACGTCCCCTCCTCGAACACCAGCGGCATCACGCCCATGCCAACGAGGTTGGACCGGTGAATGCGCTCAAAACTTTCGGCAATAACGGCGCGAATACCAAGAAGGTTGGTGCCCTTGGCCGCCCAATCGCGCGACGAACCGGTGCCGTATTCCTTGCCGGCGAACATCACCAGCGGCACCTTGTCGGCTTGGTAACGCATGGCGGCGTCGTAGATCGACATCCGCTGGCCACTCGGCTGGTGAATGGCATAGCCGCCCTCGACCACCTTGCCGGCTTCGTCCTTCACCATCTGGTTCTTGATGCGGATGTCGGCGAACGTGCCCCGGATCATCGCTTCATGGTTGCCGCGGCGGGTGCCGTACTGATTGAAGTCGACGACGCGGATCTGGTGATCGCGCAGATAGCGCCCGGCAGGGCTGCTCTCCTTGATCGAACCCGCCGGCGAGATGTGATCGGTGGTGATCGAATCCAGGAACAGGCCGAGGATGCGGGCATCGACGATATCCTTCGGCGGCGTCGGCTCTTTGCTCATCCCGACGAAGTAAGGCGGGTTCTGAACGTAAGTCGAAATCGAGTCCCACTCGTAGGTTTGCCCCTCGGTGACGCCGATATTCTTCCAGTTGGTATCGCCGCTGAAGACGTCCGAATAGCGCGCCTTGAACATCTCGCTGCCTATCGTGCGATCGATGCAATCCTGCACATCCTTGCTCGAAGGCCAGATATCCCGCAGATATACCGGCTTTCCGTCGCTGCCCAAGCCGAGCGGCGCCTTCACCAGATCCAATGCCATCGATCCGGCAAGCGCATAGGCGACGACCAGCGGCGGCGACGCCAGATAGTTCGCCCGGACGTCCGGATTGACCCGCCCCTCGAAGTTGCGATTGCCGGACAGAACCGCGACCGCCACGAGGTTGTTGCCCGAGATGGTGTCGGAGATTTCTTGCTGGAGCGGGCCGGAATTGCCGATGCAGGTCGTGCAGCCGAAACCGACCAGATTGAAGCCGAGCCTGTCGAGATCGGCTTGAAGACCCGATTTCCTGAAGTACTCTTCGACGATCTGCGAACCCGGCGCGAGCGAGGTCTTGACCCACGGCTTTGTCTTCAGCCCTTTGGCGACGGCATTGCGCGCCAGCAATCCTGCCGCGAGCATGACGCTGGGGTTCGAGGTGTTCGTGCATGACGTGATGGCGGCGATCACCACGTCGCCGTTACCGAGATCGAAGTTTTCGCCTTCGACACGATGCCGATTGCCGGTCTGCGCGATTTGCCGGAACTCCTGATCCATGGCGCCGAGGAAGGCACTTTTCGCGGCATCGAGCGTCACGCGATCCTGTGGCCGCTTTGGTCCGGCGATCGACGGCACGACATCGGTCATGTCGAGTTGCAGGGTGTCCGTGAACACCGGATCCGGGGTATCGGCGGAGCGCCACATGCCCTGGGCTTCGGCATAGGCCTTGACCAGCGCGACGCGCGCGGGATCACGGCCGGTGGTGGTCAGATAATCGATTGTTCGCTGATCGATCGGGAAGAAGCCGCAGGTCGCGCCATATTCCGGCGCCATATTCGCGATGGTCGCACGGTTCGCCACCGTCATGTCGTCGAGCCCC
Organism: Bradyrhizobium sp. 76; assembly: GCF_023073025.1. Taxonomy (NCBI): domain Bacteria; kingdom Pseudomonadati; phylum Pseudomonadota; class Alphaproteobacteria; order Hyphomicrobiales; family Nitrobacteraceae; genus Bradyrhizobium; species Bradyrhizobium sp. 76. The sequence continues at coordinate 336,454 of NZ_JADPIS010000149.1, read as the reverse complement.
GGGCCGTAGAACTCGACGAATTTTCCGACCACACCGCGCTTGCGCAGCATCTGCGTCACCGTCAACACGAGATCGGTCGCCGTGACGCCCTCCTTGAGCCGGCCGGTGAGCTTGAAACCGACGACTTGCGGCAGCAGCATCGAAATTTGCTGGCCGAGCATAACAGCCTCGGCCTCGATTCCGCCGACGCCCCATCCGAGCACGGCCAGGCCGTTGACCATCGTGGTGTGGGAATCCGTGCCGACGAGCGTATCGGGATAGGCCAGGTCATTCCCGCCGTCTTCAGCCCGGCCGATCCAGATCGTCTGAGCCAAGTATTCCAGATTGACCTGATGGCAGATACCGGCCCCCGGAGGGACCACCCGGAAATTCGAAAATGCGCCCTGTCCCCATTTCAGAAAGCGATATCGCTCACCGTTGCGCTGGTATTCGAGCTCGACGTTCCTGGCCAGTGCCTGACCATTGCCGAAAGCATCGACGATGACGGAGTGATCGATGACGAGATCCACAGGTACCAGCGGATTGATCTTTTGTGGATCGCCGCCGAGGGATTTCATAGCGTCCCGCATCGCGGCAAGATCGACCACGGCCGGAACGCCGGTGAAATCCTGCATCAGCACCCGGGCCGGCCTGAAGGCGATTTCCTTCTCGGCCGAGCCCTTGTCTTGGCTCCACAGCGCGGCATGCTCGATATCAGCCTTGCTCGTGCTGCGGCCGTCTTCGTTGCGCAGCATGTTCTCGATGATGACTTTCAGGGAGAATGGCAGTCTCGAGACGCTGGGAAGGCCATTCTTTTCCGCCGCGGCAAGCGAATAGTAGGCGTAGGTCTTTGCACCGACGACAAGTGTCTGGCGTGCGCCGAAGCTGTTGAGATACTGCTTCACAATCGAGTCCCCCTTCGCTGGAATCGTCCGCCTCCCGCAGATCTGAAGCCGGTCTATTTCTCCGATGCTGCAAAGGGATCGAGACCCGCTTTTTTCAGGGCCGGAGCGGCTGCAGCTGAAGCGAGGAAGGCAATGAGAGCCCGTCCGGCTTCCGGCTGACTGGCACTGGAGGTTATGCCTGCAGAAAAGATCGTGATTTTCTGGACGTCTGGCGGGAGCGGCCCGACAAGGTCGGCTCCAGCGATCGGCAGAAGTTCACTGATCTGCTGAAAGCCGAGTTCGGCGTCACCGCGTGCAACAACACTCGCGACCGGCTCCGCGGGAATCATTTTGGCTTTGTCCTTCATCTCGGCGGCAATCCCGAGACGCTTGAACAGCTCGGTGCCTACATAGACGCCGCTGGCGCTATCGGAGTATGCAACTGACTTCGCGTTCAACAGTGCCTGCTTCAATGCGTCAGGCGTACCGATATCAGGCTTTGGAGTCCCGGCGCGTACAGCGATCCCGATCGGCGAGCGTACTAGGTCGACGCGGCTGGTTCTGAGCGCCCTGCCCTGCTCGATCATCTCGCCAAGCGCATCGCCGACCATGATGAGCACGTCCGCCGCCTCGCCGCGCGCCAGTCGCACGGGGATGGCGTTCTCCGTCGTTCCCATCGAAGGGCCATAGGCCGTGACAACCGTGTTACCCGTCGCGCGTTCGAATTGCGGTACGAGTTCCTTGTAAGGTGTCGCCAAGCCTCCCGAGATCATGACCCTGACCTCAGACGCCCCGGCTAGTCCCGCCGCGGCCGTCAAAACAATCAGCAAGCTCAGCGCAACTAGCCTGCGCACGACGATAGTCACGCTCATCGGCAATTTCCTTCGATGCAATTATTCGGGGACTGTGCTTGCTCGATGATGGTCGACGTCATCGAGCACTTTGGTGGTCACGTCCCTATCACCGTCTCGGCCGAACTGGCCCCGGATAGCGCGCGTCGTTCCTGCGGCTTGTAAACGAGGTACGTCCCGGCCAGACCACAGAGTGCTGCCGCGCTCATCCAATATCCCGGCGACGCATTGTCACCAGTGGCAGCGATCAGCCAGGTGCAGATCGCTGCCGTAAACCCGCCGAACGTCGTTGCCAGACTATATGCGAGGGAGAATCCCGACGTTCGTACACCCACCGGCATGACTTCGGTCAATGCGACGATCATCGCGCCGTTGTAGCTGGCGTAGATGAAAGACAACCAAAGCAGGACCGTCAACATTTTCGGGAACGTCGGGCCTGCGGCCAACCAGGAAAGCGCGGGATACGCAGTCAGAAATGCCAAAGTCGAAAAGGCGATGAGGATCGGCCGACGACCAATCCGATCGGACAACGAGCCCATGATGGGAAGCCAGATGAAGTTCGATATTCCCACGCAAATCGTCACGATTAGGCCATCGGCCGCGGTCAGCTTGAGGACCGATTTGCCGAATGTCGGCGTGTAGACGGTAATGAGGTAGAAAGACACCGTGGTCATGATCACCATCATCATCCCGGCAAGAACAATTCTCCAATTTGCGAGGATGGAGCGATAGATCTCGCGGGGTGTTGGATGATGCTTCCGCGCCAGGAATTCATCGGTTTCCTGAAGCGAGCGTCGAATGAAGAATACGAAAGGAACGATCAGGCAGCCGATGAAGAACGGAATGCGCCAACCCCAATCGTCAAGTTGCGCCGGTGCAAGCCATGCATTCAGAGCGAAACCCAGCGAGGCCGAGACGATGATCGCGACCTGTTGACTCGCCGATTGCCAGCTGGCGTAAAAACCCTTCTTTCCCGGCGTGGCCATTTCCGAGAGATAGACGGAAACACCACCAAGCTCGACGCCAGCCGAGAAGCCCTGCAGCAGGCGCCCAATCAAGACGAGAATCGGGGCCAAGATGCCAATGGTTGCGTAACTTGGCACGAACGCGATGAGCACCGTCCCGGCAGCCATGATGGACAATGTAACGATCAGGCCTTGGCGCCGGCCGATCCGATCCACGTAAGCTCCGAGGATGATGGCGCCGAGCGGACGCATCAGAAAGCCTGCGCCAAACGCGACAAAGGTCAGCAGCAGTGACGCGTATTCATTTTCGAGCGGGAAGAATGCCTTGGCGATGTACGATGCGTAGACGCCCGACAGAAAGAAATCGAACATCTCAAGAAAGTTGCCACTGGTGACGCGGAGCACCATGCCAAGCTTCGACTGTCCGGTGGTAGCCGTCATGCCGTCCTCCCTTTTATCGTTTGTGATTCTTTGTCTTGTTCACCCGTCAGGCAGGTGTTGCAAACTTGATCGCGGCTGGATCGACCGATACGCGAGGCGCTATCGTTCAAACTAGGCTGTCTCACCGTATATCAGCTGCCTGTCATCAACCTGTCGCTGATGCACCCTGCAGGAAAATCTGATCGAGGTCGGAGTGAAGACGGTGCGCTTGGCGAGCCGGGAGATATGGGGGGTCTCTCGGATGTTATTCCGTTTGAATTCCAAATCCGTGGATTTCTATCGATCCTGCAACGCGCGGCGCCACTCTTTGAGAAAGCTCGCTCGTTTCGACTGATCGAGATAGGTGAGCAATTCTGCACCAATATGGATTGGTTTGACCGCGTTGCTGCGATCCGCAGGTATGACACCTTCTGCACCGAGGCCGAGGCGCACAGGACCGACCGACCGGGCCAGGAGAAACTTCTGACCGCGTTCCGAAAGCAAGTAATCGAGGAACAGTTTCGCGGATTCTGGGTGCGGCGCGGTGACCGGTATGAAGGCTATGCGCGACATCAACGTGATGTAGTCGGCAGGAAACACTATTCCGATTGAGGCATCTTCCTTGGCCCGTTCGATCGCGTAAGACCCTATCATATTGTAGGCAATCAAATGTTCGCCGGATGAAATTCGATCAAGCACCGTTCCGGTGGTCGAGTAGAGCTTGATACCGGCGCCGCCGAAGGCACGGACCAAATCCCACGTTGTCCTCGTGATTCCGGCATCGCGCGTGATGAACAGGAATCCGGTCCCGCTCTGCTCCGGGTCATAGGTTGCGATCTTGCGCCGATAGGTGTCAGGCTTTCGGCTTAGAAGGCTCTTCAGATCAGCGCGGGATCGGGGAACATCAGACTCCGCAACGAGGTTCTTGTTATAAACAATGACAATCGGTTCCGCCGTGATGGCGTAGGCTTCGTCTTTCCAGATTGCCCAATCCGGGATATGCGCAATTTCCTTCGACACATAGGGTTGGGCATAGCCGTCATTGACGAGCTTGATCTGCAGATCCATCGCGGAGCTCCAGACAATGTCTCCGGGTGCTGCGCTGGAGGTCGAGGGATCCACGACTTGATTGTAGATCTCGTTGGAATTGATCTTTGTATGGACGATCTCGATGTCCGGATGACTTGCCCGGAAATCGGCAAGCAAGTCGGCGACGTCCGCGTCCTGGGTCGTCGATACGATGTTGAGTTGCTCTCGAGCTCCGGCGAGAGCGGATGCTTGCCCCTTGAGAGGGCCGAGCTGCGCCTGCTCCGACTTGGCAGGCCATGCGAGCAAGACTCCAATGCACAAGGCCAAGGCTTTGGCAGCCCCCATCGGGACGTTTCCTCATCGATAATCCGCTTTGCGGACTTCAGTTTGTTCGGGACTGCAGCCACTTCTACAGCAGCGCACAATCCGGCCTCAACTTGAGCTTTCACCATCACGCTTGGCAAGAGGAAAGCTCACGGAAACCCGCAGGCCCCGGCCTTCCGGGCCAGGTGCGAGCACGATTTGAGCCCCGAGACGGTCCGACAACGCTTTCACGATTGCCAGTCCAAGGCCGCTTCCCTCAGGGCCGTTCGCCATCGGAATCCGATAAAAGCGTTCGAAGACACGGGCCAGATGGGCCTCCGGAATTCCCGGACCGGTATCCTCGACTTCAATTCGCGCGGTCGTGGCGTCAACAACCGCGCGAACCAGGACCAACCCGCCGGGTCGGTTGTAGCGGATGGCATTGTCGATCAGGTTTGCCAGCAACTCGCCAATCAGGACGGTATTGCCGGCGATAATCGCGGGACCGTCAAATCGATCGAACTGGACGTCGATATCGCGCGCGAAAGCCTGTGGGGCACGCTCCGACAGGACATTGAAGGCGACCTCGTTCAGGTCAACGTTCTCCGCGGCCGGTTGCGCAATGTTCTGCTCGTCGACCCGAGCCAGTGTCACAAGTTGCCCGAGCAGCCGTTCAAGGCGGTTGATGGCGTTATCGACCTCGTTGAGGGCAGATTGGCCCGCCGGCGTCTCCGACCCCAGGCGTCGCACCAGATCGAGATGCGTCCGCAATATCGCCAATGGCGTTCGCATCTGATGCGAGGCATCGGCGGTGAACCGGCGCACCAGTCCAATGGCCAGATCCAGCCGCTGTAGCAGGGAATTTACCGCGAGCGCCGGTGCTAAAGCTTCCTGCGGCACCCGGGAAAGGTCGAGCGGACTGAGATTTGGACCGCCCTGAATACCGCGCGCATCGATTTCTTGCTTGAGTTCGCCAAGCGGCCTCAGGCCTCGATCGACTGCGTACCAGCCCAGGCAAGCGATGAGGCTAATCAACCCGGCCTCGAGCATCGCCAGTCCGATCAGCATTTCACGTTCGACGACGCGGCGCGCCTGCACCGTTTCGGCCACTGCGACGAGGACCAGCCCTGGCCTGCCGTAGACCTGCCGCGCCTGCGCGCCGATACGAACCGTCTTGCCGCGATACGCACCATCGCGATGGCCGGTTTCGCCAGCCTTCAATCGATCGAAGCCGGCCAATGGAAGATCCTTGTACCCGGTGATCAATTCGCCGAGGTAAGTCACGCTGTAGTAAATGCTATCGTGCGACTGGCTTTCCAGCATGCCGAGCGCAACCTGCGGCAAGTCGACGGTCAGTTCGCCATCTTCCACGCCGACACGTTCGGCGATGGCGAGAACCGACCCATCGAGCAACCGGTCATGGACCGTCTGGACAACGCGCTGGATCAGCAACATACCGCCGATTCCAAGCACGATCGCCAATACAATGGCGGGCGCCACCAGATTGGTGAGGAGCGTTCGCCTCAACGACGGCCGCCAGGTGGCGATCACTATACCTCCAGCAGATACCCTAGCCCACGGACGGTGCGGATCCGCGGCCCGTCGGGACCGAGTTTCTGGCGAACGCGACCAACATAGAGTTCCGCCGCGTTCGGCGCTACCGCCTCGTCGAAGCCAAATACCTCCGCGATCAGACGCTCCTTGGACACGACTTTGCCGGCGCGGGTCATCAGCACTTCCAACACGGCAAACTCGCGCCGTCGCAACTCAAGCGGCCGGCCGCTCAGCGTAATCGTGCCCGCGGCACGGTCGTACGCGAGCGGGCCACAGATCAAGGTCGGATTGGGCAGCCCCTGCCCCCTTCTCACGAGCGCACGGACGCGGGCATCAAACTCGGCGATATCAAACGGCTTGGAGAGGTAATCGTCGGCGCCGAGATCGAGCCCGCTGACCTTGTCGCCGACCGTATAACGGGCAGTCAGAATCATGACCGGAACGGTTGACCCCGCCTGCCGTATCTTGTGCAGGACTCCGAAACCCGACACGTTCGGCAAGTTGATGTCCAGGATGATGAGGCTGTAGGGTTCCAGCAACGCGGTCTGCGCCGCCGAAGCCCCGTCAGACTCGATATCGACGGCGAACCCAGACAGCTTGAGCCGCTCGGCAAGGCCCCGCGCCATGGCGGCATCGTCCTCGACAATCAGAATCCTCACTGAACAAGCCCTTGCGTTCGCACCACCCGTGCCAGGGAGACGTCACCGTGAGGCTAGAAGGACAGTATCGAAAGATCAAATCGGAGCTTCCTCGCGGATACTAGGTCTTGGCGCAGACAGAAATCACTCGCGCGCGGCCTGTATTGCTCCTGACCAGCGATGTCGACACAGTCTTGGCTCCGAACACAAACACATCGAGCGCAAATTCCGCCCTGCTCCCTTTCGAGAGCCCTTTGCGCGATTCAGATCGAGGTCGCTCAAATGGCGTTCGGACTTTCCAGGATTTTTTCAGTCCACGCATCGTGCACACGTCGCTCTCTAACCAATTGGAAAAATTAAACTCTCGCTCCAATCCATGCTGGCCCCTACAGCAACCGAGGCCCAACCAGATCCAATCAGAGACGGTCTCTCCAACTAAGGACAGCAACTGCGATTCGAGGATCACGTCAAGGACGTCGCCTTATGGCGGGCGGCCGGCCAACCTTGTCCGAATTGAGCGGTTAGTTTTGCCGCATGCGAAGGCTGGATACGAACATGTGACCGGTATGATCTTCGGACTTGAGACGGCCATCGCCCCCGCGCACGAGCGGCACAGTTGAGCAGCAACGTGTTGAGCCCGATCAGATCAGGCTCGACCTGCCGCGGCTGAGAATGTCGCCTGCGCCTTTGTCGCCGACGATCCTGCCGTGCTCGTACACCACCCGGCCACGGGCGATCGTCGTTACCGGCCATCCCGTGACGTCGAACCCTTCCCATGGCGTGTAGTCCGAGCCGTGATGCAGATCGGCCTGCCGAATAGGTTTCTTCAATTTGGGGTCCCACAGCACGATATCCGCATCGAAGCCGACACCGATCGAGCCCTTGCGCGGATAGAGGCCGTAGATGCGTGCATGGTTGGTCGCGGTCAGCTCGACGAATTTCTGCAGGCTGATCCGTCCCTTCGACACGCCTTCGGAGAACAGAATCGGCAGCCGGGTCTCGACACCGGGAATGCCGTTCGGCACCCAGCGGAACGAGGTGCGGCCGTTCGGCGTCAGCTTGCCCCTGGGATCGTCGTAACGGAACGGGCAGTGATCGGACGAGAAAATCTGGAACACGCCTGACGTGATGCCTTCCCAGATCGCCTGCTGGCTTTCGGTATCGCGCGGCGGCGGCGAGCAGACGTATTTCGCGCCCGTGATGTCCATGTTCAGGCCCTTCATGTCGTCGGCCGTCAGCGTAATGTATTGCGGGCAGGTCTCGGCATGAACAGGCAATCCGCGCTGCTGGGCCCAGCGCACCTGCTCCATCGCCTCGCGCCCGGAGACATGCACGATCATGATGGGAACGCCGATCACCTCGGCATGACTGATGGCGCGATGCGTGGCTTCGCGCTCGACCGCCTGTGGCCGCGACACGCCGTGATAATACGGCGCGATATGGCCCTCGCGTTCCAGCCTGTTGGTCAGGAAGCGGATGGCGTCGTAGCCTTCGCAATGAACCATCACCAGCGCATCCTCGCGGCGCGCGACCTCGAAGACCTCCAGCAGTTGCCTGTCGCTGAGCACGAGGTCGTCATAGGTCATGAATACCTTGAACGAGGTGTAGCCGTCCTTGACCAAGGCCGGTAGTTCCTGCCCGAGCACGACCGCGGTCGGATCCGAGATGATGAGATGGAACGCCGTGTCGACATAGCACTCGCCTTCGGCAAGCTTGCGGTAGTTCTCGACGCAGGTCCGCAGCGACGTGCCCTTCTCCTGCAGCGCGAACGGGAGGACCATGGTGTTGCCGCCGGCGGCTGCCGAACGGGTCGCTGAGGCGAAGTCGTCGGCCATCACCACGTCGGGACCGGAGGCCTGCGAGATGTGGACATGGCTGTCGATCCCGCCGGGCAGCGCCAGCAGACCTGTTGCGTCGATCTCGCGGGCAGCACCCTCGAGATGATCAGCAATACTGACGATGCGGCCGTCGCGAATGCCGATATCGGCGCGAAACTCGTCGCTAGCCGTCACGATGGTGCCGCCGCGAATGGCGAGATCGAACTGCGTCACAGGAGTCTCCATCACTTGATGACCGCCGATGTCTGGAAGATCCGGCCCCAATCGACAAGAGCCCCGATGTCGCCACCCGCGAGCTCCAGGGTTCGCCATAGCGTAACCGCTACCGAATCGAGCACCGCGACTTTCAATTCCCGTTCGAGCGAGTCCGCCAGCGCGGCGCCGCCGAGGTTGGTGCAGAGGATGACGACAGCATCGGCGCCGTCAGCCGCCACAGCGCGGATCATGCCAGCAAGCGTCGCAGGCGCGACCTCGCCGAACGAGAAATTGTCGCGCAGGCCGAGGTGCCGCTCCGTGTGCGGGGCGATCCCCTCCTCGGCCCAGACGTCACCGATCCGCCGCTGCACGTCATCGGTATAGGGCGATACGAGACCGACGCGCTTGGCGCCGAGCGCACGGGCGGCATCGATGCAGGCAAGCGTCGACGTCGTCGCGGGCACGCCGGTGCGCGCCGTGATTGCCTCGCAAAGGCTCCGGTCTCGGCCGATGCCGAGCCAGCTTGCGGACGTTCCGTTCCAGGCGATGGCATCGACCTTCGCATCGGCCAGCAGGTCCGCCGCCGGAAGCATCACCGAGGCGTCGAACTGGCTCAGCGCCGCAGCATCGAGCGCGATCTCGGTGACCCGGAAGCGTGAAAAATGGGCGGTGACGCCATCAACATCGGCGAGCATCGCCGCGGTAACGGGCTCGAGCACTGAGTTGGAGGACGGCGTGATCATGCCGAGGCGCTTGCGCAGAACTAACATCGATCGCGTCCGCTCCATTTTCGGCGAAGCGCGGTTGCGCTCCTCGGCAGGATCATCCGCATCCCGCGTACCCGCGCAACCCGCAATCTGCATACTGCATGCAATTTGTTCGAAATGCTTTTATTTTGAGCTACATACGTCTTCTATTTGAGCACGGAGTTTGACAGCGATTGACTAGGATTGCGCGCAAGCAGCGAGGCTTGCGTGCAGCAAAAATTCGAGCCGACCCCGGGACGAAAATCGCCCAAACTCAAGCGGATGGGCCTGCATGAGCGCGCCGCCGCACGGATGCGAACGATGATCATTCGCGGCGAGCTGCCGCCGGGATCGCAGACCCAGGAGACCAGGTTGTCGAAGGAGCTGGGCGTATCGCGCACGCCCTTGCGCGAGGCGATGAAGGTGCTGGCGGCCGAGGGATTGATCGAACTGCGCCCCAACCGCAGCCCGCGCATCGCCGACATCGCCGTCGACGGCATCTCGGAATTGTTCGAGGCACTGGCTGGCGTCGAGCGGCTGGCCGCGGAGCTCGCCGCGGAGCGCGCCACGGAGCGCGATCTCGCCCGCCTGCGCACGCTCCAGACCCGCATGGAAGGTCATCATCGCAACGGCAAGCTCGACGAGTACTTCGCCATCAACGGCGAGATCCACAACACCATCGTCCGCATGGCGCGCAACACGCCGCTGCGCGAGGCGCACGAGACGCTGATCTCCCGCGCCGAACGCGCGCGTTATCTCGCGCTCGGCGCCGACCGCCGCTGGAGCAATTCGGTCGACGAGCACGCCGGCATCCTTGCCGCGCTCGAGGCGCGCGATAGCGAAACCGCAGGACGCCTGCTTGGCGCTCATGTCCGGCGCACCGGCACCGCTCTGCTCGAAGTGATCGGCACCTCTCAAGCCAAGCAGACGGCGACGTAATCATGAAGCTGCTGCTGCTCAACCCGAACACCAGCACCGCTGTCACCCAGTTGATGACGGATGTCGGGCAGCGCGCGGCTTCGGCCGGGACCGAGTTGATCCCCTGCACCGCGACCCGCGGCGTCCCCTACATCTCGACGCGCACCGAGGCGCAGATCGGCGGCGCTATCGCATTGGAAATGCTGGCCGAGCAGCACCGCAAGGTCGACGCAGCGATCATCGCCGCCTTCGGCGATCCCGGCCTGTTCGCCGCGCGCGAAACCTTCGACATTCCCGTGGTCGGCATGGCGGAAGCGGCAATGCTGACCGCTTGCATGGCCGGCCGCCGCTTCGCCATCGTCACCTTCGCCCAGGCGCTCGGCCCTTGGTACGAGGAATGCGTCCGCGCCCACGGGCTGTGGGAGCGTTGTGCCGGCATCCGCATGCTCGATACGCCATTCCAGGCGATCTCGGAGGTCGGCACCGAGAAGGAGGATGTGCTGGTAGATCTCGCCCGGCGCGCGATCGTGGAAGACGACGCGGACGTGTTGATTTTTGCGGGTGCGCCGCTCTCGGGCCTCGCCGAGCGCGTCGCCGACCGGATCTCCGTCCCCGTGGTCGATCAAGTCATAGCCTCGGTGAAGCAGGCCGAGGCGCTGGTAGCGCTGCGCCTGCGCAAGGCAACTGCAGGCACGTACCGCCGCCCCGCCGCCAAACCCACCCTTGGCCTTGCCGATGCGCTCGCCGCCCGGCTCGAGCATCGCGACAGCTAGGGGAGCTTCGGCCAGCGATGGGAAAAACCGAGTTCGTTCTCGATGGCACGGCCGAAGGCAAACAGGCGGGATTCGCATCCCGGTGGGGCAATGATCTGGATGCCGAACGGCAGCTCGTTCTCCCCTCGCGGCGCCGGCAGGGTCAGGACCGGGAAACCGACCAGCGACACGATGAAGGTGATGGCGAGATAGTCGATCGGCGTCTCCAGCGCCGCGCCATCGATCGCGGTGACATCGCTGATTTCGTTCGGCCAGGGCAAGACGGACGCCGCCGGCGCCACCAGGAAATCGGCGCGGGTGAACAGCTCGCGAAAGCTGCGGTAGATCGCGGTGCGGCGACGCTCGGCGTTGAGATAATCCTCCGCGGAGAGCTTTGCGCCCGCCTCGATGTTCCAGATCACGGTGGGCGTGAGCTCGACGCGGCGCGTTTTCAACAGCTCGCCATAGCTGTTGGCGATGTGCGCGGCGCGCAGCGTCCGGAATGTCTCGATCGCACCGCCGCAATCGGGCGCGGACGGCACCACATCGGCAGCGGCCGCGAGCGCCTCGCAGGCCGCGGCGAACCGCGCACGGACTTCGCGCGCCACGGGCGCGACACCGAAATCGGGCGTCACTGCGATGCGGGGACGTGCTGCAACCGGCCGGTTGTCATTGACGACGCCCATCGAGAGCGGGTCGTGCACATCGCCTCCCGCACAGATCGACAGCGCAAGTTCGAGATCGTCGACGCCGCGGGCCAGAAAACCGTGGGAGGCCAGCATGTCCCAGCCGAGCGGGCGGCGCGGCGATGGAATGCGGCCGGGCGTCGGCCGGATCGAGGCGACATCGCAGAAGCTCGCAGGTGTGCGCACCGAGCCCCCGAAATCGGTGCCATGGGCCAGCGGCACCATGCCAGCCGCGACCGCGACGGCGGAGCCGCCGGACGATCCACCCGAGGTCAGCGCGGGATCGAAGGGATTGCGGGTCGGTCCGCACAATTTGTTGGTGCAGACCGCACCGAAGCCGAATTCCGGCGTGTTGGTCTTGCCCAAGATGATCGCGCCGGCACGCCGCAGCCGCGCGACCACGAGATCGTCTTCGGCCGGGACGTGATCACGAAACAGAACCGACCCATAGGTGGTCGCGAGCCCGGCCGTGTCCGTGAGGTCCTTGATCCCTACGGGCACGCCGTGCAGTGGGCCGATCGGCGCGGGCGCGGCATCGCAGATTTGCGCGGCACGGCGGGCGCCCTCCGCTCCGACAGTCACAAATGCCGCCAATTGCACGTCTTGGTGCGCAATCCGTTCGAGATGCGCCTCGACAACCTCGCGCGACGACAGCTCGCCCTTCGCAATGGCGCGCGCAAGGGTTGTGGCAGTGAGGTCGCAAACCGATCGATCCGATGTCATCGCCCCACCATGCCAAACCTCGCATCGAAAGGCGAGCGCGGCGGGCACGAGACTTGCTTTCTGCTTTGGGGCAACGGGAGGCAACATCATGGCTGAAGTGCAAGGCGGCCGATCGCTCGTCGTCGACGCCGTCACCCACCGCTATCCGAGCGGCGCGCTCGCCGTCGAGAACATCAATCTCGACATCAAGGGCGGCGAGATCATCGCGCTGCTTGGGCCCTCCGGTTGCGGCAAGACCACCCTGCTGCGGATCATCGCTGGCTTCATCGCACAGACGCAGGGGCGGATTATCGTCGGCGACGACATCGTCGACCCGCTGCCGCCGAACCGTCGCGCGGTCGGCATCGTGTTCCAGAACTACGCACTATTCCCCCATCTCAGCATCGGCGAGAACGTCGCTTATGGGCTTGCCGCGCGCGGCATCGACAAGACGACCCGCCAGCGCGAAGCGCAGCGCCTGCTGGATCTGGTGCAACTGCCGACCATGTCGGAACGGTTGCCACGGCAGCTCTCCGGCGGCCAGCAGCAGCGCGTGGCGCTCGCTCGCGCACTGGCGATCAAGCCGTCGATCCTGCTGCTTGACGAGCCCTTTGCCGCGCTCGACAAGAATTTGCGGCTCGACATGCAGATCGAGGTCAAGCGGCTCCAGCGCGTCTCCGGCATCACCACGGTGATCGTGACCCATGACCAGGAAGAAGCGCTGTCGATGGCCGACCGCGTCGCGGTGCTGAGCCACGGCAAGCTCGAGCAGTTCGGATCGCCATCCGACGTCTATGACCGACCGCAGACGCTGTTCGTGAACACTTTTGTCGGCGCCAGCAACCGCATGCCCGGCGTGGTTGTCTCGGCGGATCGGACGGCAGCAAAAGTCCGTCTCGATGCCGGCGCGGAAATCATCGCGCGTCCCGTCGGCGGCGCTCTCACTGAAGGCGGCCGCGTCACCGTCTGTATCCGCCCCGAGCATCTGCAATTCGTCGGCGACGAGACCGGCTTTGCCGGCGTGGTCGGCATGTCGCTGCCCCTCGGGGCCACGGTCGTGCACGAGGTCACCACCGCCGACGGCTCCGGCGTCAAGGTCTCACAGGCGCGCATCGGCGAGACGCGCACGCTCGAGAGCGGCGTCGCGGTGCGCCTCGCGCCGCTCGCCCCATCGCTCGCCAACGCTTTTCCTGCAACGCTTTAAATTCAGCATTTGTCCAAAGGGAGTTCGACCATGATCATGAACCGCCGAAGCCTGATGACAACCGCACTCACACTCGGTGCCATGAAGGCGTTTCCCGGATTGAGCTATGCCCAGGCCCGCCCGCTAGTGTTTGCGACCTTCACCGGAAGCTGGGAGGAGGCGCACAAGGCCGTGCTGGTGCCGGCGTTCCGCAAGGCCAACGCGGACGCCGCAATGGTGCTCGACCCCATGCTCTCGGTCGACCAGATCGCCAAGGTGAACGCCGCCAAGGCCAATCCGCCGATCGACGTCATGCTGCACGATCCCGGCCCCGCCCTGGTCGCGATCGGCCAGGACCTTGTTGAGCCCTATCCGGTCGAGAAGAGCGCCTATTACAAGGACCTCATCGCCGAGGCACAGGAGCCGATGGGCCCCGCCCCGTTCTTCCAGGTCGTCGGCCTCACCTACAATCCGGAGGCGGTCAAGACGCCGCCGACCTCATGGGCCGATCTGTGGAAGTCCGAGTTCAAGGGCCGCGTCGGCATCACCAATCTTAACTCGACGCTCGGGACCGGCTGGCTGGTCGAGATCGCCAAGATGCGCGGCGGCTCGGAAGCCAATGTCGATCCCGGCTTCAAGGCGATCGAGGAGCTGAAGCCCAATCTCGCCGCGGTCGCGGCCAATCCCGGCGCGCTCGCCACCCTGTTCCAGCAGGGCCAGATCGATATCTCGCCCGGCAATTTCAACGCCATTCAGATCCTGAAAGCGCGCGGCGTGCCGGTCGAGTTCGTGGCCCCGAAGGAGGGCGCCATCGCCTTCAAGACCACGATCCACATCGTCAAGAACTCGCCCAACCGCGAACTCGCTTTCAAGCTGATCGAGGCGTCGTTAACGCCCGAGGTGCAGACCACGCTGATGAACCCGCCCTATCTGATCGTGCCGACCAATTCCAAGGTGACGATGGGCGGCGAGATTGCGCGCGTGCTCGCCAAGGACACCGCCGAGCTGAAGCAGAAATTCGTGTTCCAGGACTGGAAGAAGATCAACGAGCAGCGCTCGGCCTGGATCGAGCGTTTCAACCGCGAGATCAAGATCTAAGAGCTTTAGGGACCCGACGATGGGCGCAGCACCGGCACCACGGGACGTGACCTCCCACGGGATGGGATTGGCAGTGCCGCTGGCGCTGTTCTTCCTGGTCTTCTTCGTGGCGCCGCTGCTGCAACTGCTTTGGCTCTCGCTCCACAACGACGCGGCCGCGCTCCATTGGGGGCTCGGCCAATATTTGCACTTCCTCACCGACCCCTTCAGCCTCAGCGTGCTCGGCTCGACGCTGCTGCTCGGGGCGGAGGTGACAGCCGTCTGCCTCGTGCTCGGCTTTCCCATCGCCTGGCTCTACCAGCGGGTCGGGCCGCGGCTTCAGACCATCATTATCCTGATCGTGCTACTACCGCTCCTGACCAGCGTCGTGGTGCGCACCTTCGCCTGGATCGTCATTCTGGGCCGCCAAGGCATTATCAACGCGACGCTGCAATCGCTTGGCATCATCAATTCGCCCTTGAAGCTGCTCTACACCCAGTTCGGCGTGGTGATCGCGCTGGCGCAAGTGCAGATGCCGCTGATGACGTTGCCGCTGATCACCGCGCTCGGCCGGATCGATTCCAATCTCGACGATGCCTCCTGCTCGCTCGGCGCCGGAAGCTGGCGCACCTTCTTCAAGATCGTGCTGCCGCTGTCGCTGCCCGGCGTGATCGCTGGTTGCACACTGACCTACGCCGCGGCAATCACGGCCTTTATAACCCAGTCGCTGATCGGCGGCGGCCAGATGCTGTTCATGCCGATGTATCTCTATCAGCAGGCCTCGACGCTGCAGAACTGGCCGTTTGCCTCCGCAATCTCGATCATCTTTTTGCTGGCCGTGCTCGCGGTCGTTTCCGTCTTCACCACACTCGGCCGCCTGTCGCGCGGCTATGGAGGTGCGTGATGAGCGGGCGCAAGCGTACTCTGGAGGCGTTCAGTTTCGAGCTGGTCATGAGCCTGATCGCCGTGATCGCGCTGATCATCATCATCGCGCCGTCGCTGGTGGTGTTGATCGTCTCCTTTACCAGCGGCTTCTCGCTGCGTTTTCCGCCGCCGGGCTATTCGCTGCGCTGGTACGCCGAATTGTGGAACGCCTGGCAGCTGCACTTCGCAGCCAAGAACAGCTTCATCGTGGCGCTGTGGGCAACCGGCCTGTCCGTGGTGCTCGGCGTCGCCGCCGCGCTCGCGATTTCGCGCTCGCCGACGCTGTCGGCCCGGCTGCTCGATTCCCTCTTCATGTCGCCGCTGGTGCTGCCGGCGCTGGCCTTCGGCCTTGCCGCGTTGATGCTGTTCTCGCTGGTCGGATTGCCAGTGTCGCCGCTGACATTGGTGATTGGCCACACCGTCGTCTGCGTCCCCTATGTGGTGCGCAACACGATTGCGGCGCTTGCCCAGCTGGAGCCGACCCTGCTGGAGAGCTCGGCCGTGCTGGGCGCTAGCCGCATCTACACGTTCCGGCGCATCGTGCTGCCGCTGATCCGGCCGGGCATCATCGCGGGGGCCTTCATCGCTTTCATGTCGTCGTTCGACAACGTGCCGGTGTCGCTGTTCCTGCGCGATGCCGCCACTGACATGCTGCCGATCCGGATGTGGCAGGACCTCGAGGGCAAGCTCGACGTCACCATCGCCGCGCTGTCGGGCGTGCTGATCATCGCAACCGTAGCGCTGGTCGCGATCATGGAGCGTGTCACGGGACTGTCGCGGCGGCTAACCAACTGATCAAGCGCCGCGGAACAGCGAATAGCCCCAGCGCGTGAATTTCAGCGGTAGATGAAAATGCTCGTCGACATCCTTGATGCGAAAGCGGAACGGCGTCACCGTAAGGAACTCCTCGCGCTCGCCAAAGAACTCGCCGAGATGAAACAGGACCTCGTACTCGCCTGCCGTCACGCCCGCGCCCTGCGCAACGGGATGATCGAGCACGCCGTTGGCACCAAGCCGACCGTCGGCGACGCGCAACGAGTCCGGATCGATCCGCCAGATCTCGACACGCAGACCCTGCGCCGGACGTCCGCTCGCCACATCGACCGCGTGAATGGAAATACCGCCTGCCACAATGTTCCTCCCGTGAGCGCAGCACCATGGTAGACGCAAACACGGCCGTTCGACCAGCGCCGGCATTGCTGCCGGCGCTTGGCGCCATGACCTCACTGCAGGCGCTGGTGGCGCTGGCTCTGTTCGCGCCGGGCGTGGTGGCACCGCGCGCCCAGATCGAAGTCTGGCAGCTCTCGATGTTCTCCTGCGCCGTGTTCGCGGTCGGCATTCCCGCCTCGTTCTGGGGCGGCGGGTTCATCGCCCGCTTGGGCTCGCTGCGGATCGCGAGCCTCTGCGCGGCGGCGATCATCGCCAGCATGGCGCTGGCTTCGCTCGGCTCGACGGCGGCCCTGCTCGCAGCCGGCCTCTGTCTTGGCCTCGCCTTCGGACCGGAGACGCCCGCAAGCGCGGCGCTGCTGGCGCGGCTCGTGACGACCGAGCGGCGCGCGTTCGTGTTCTCGGTTCGCCAGACCGGAAACCAGATCGGCGCCGTCTGCGGCTCGCTGGTTCTGCCCGCGATCGCAATCTCGCTCGGGCCCGCCTGGTGCTATGCCGCCGTGGGCGCCTGTGCGCTGCTGGCGATAGCGTGGTTCGAGCGCTTGCGGCCGGCTTACGCCGCCAAGGTCATTCCACAGCCACAGCTTAGCCTTCGCATGCGGCTGGCATTGGTGACCGCGGATCGACGCATCGGAATGCTGGCGCTGGCCTCGATGCCGTTCAGCGCAATGCAGGTGTCCCTCAATACGGTCTTCGTCACGCTCGGCACCCGCGAACTCGGCCTCAGCCATGTTGAGGCCGGTATGGCGCTCGCCTGCGCCCAGGCCGGCGGGCTGGTCGGCCGGCTCGGCTGGGGCCTCGTCGCAATGCGCCTCAACGCCTCACGCGGAGTTCTCGTCGTCATCGGCCTCGGCATGACTTTCTGCGCCGCGCTGCTGGGTCTCGATGGCGCATCGCTCGGACGGACGGGCCAGTTTGCGATTGCAACTCTGTTCGGCCTGACGGCCTCGGGCTGGAACGGTGTCTTCGTGGCCGAGATCGCCCGCCTCGCGCCGCAGGACAGGATCGGCGAAACCACCGGCGCGGTGCTGACAGCATCCTACGCCGGCCTCTTGGCAGCACCGGCACTGGTGTCGCTCCTGGACGGCGCAGCCAGTCTCGGTGCCGCCTTCTTCGCCTTGGCGTCCCTCGCCCTCTGCGGCACATTGGCACTGATCTGGGGAGGCCATGACAACCCGAAAAAGTAGCGCGTGCGAGATTGCGGCCGACGTCTCCGCCGGACGAACGAGTGCGGTCGAGACCGCCAAGGCCGCGCTTACGCGCATCGAGGCCGCCAAGGCGCTGAACGCGGTGGTGACGACCGCTCCCGCGCGTACGCTTGCCGACGCCACAGCGGTCGATGATCGCTTGCGTGCCGGCGAGGCGATGCCGCTCGCCGGTGTCCCCGTCATCGTCAAAGACAACATCTGGGTCGGCGGCTGGCGCGTGACACAGGGCTCGCGCCTGTTCGCTGAATTCGTCGCGCCGCAGGATGCGCTTGCGATCGAGCGGCTGCGCAAGGCCGGCGCCGTCGTCGTCGGCATCGGCGCAACGTCGGAATTCGCGTGCAAGGGCGTGACCACCTCGCCGCTGTATGGGCCAACGCGGCATCCGCTCGATCCCACGTTGACGCCCGGTGGCTCGTCGGGCGGCCCTGCCGCCGCGGTTGCGGCCGGCCTCGTGCCGCTAGCGATCGGCACCGATGCGGGCGGCTCGAGCCGCAGGCCGCCGGCCCACGTCGGCGTCGCCGGGTTCAAGCCGTCTTATGGCGCGATCCCCTATGGGCCCGGCTTCACCGAACCGTTTTTCGGCCTCTCCGTCATCGCACCGATCGCCGCTGACATTGCCGATATCGCGCTGGCGTTCGAGGCCATGGTCGGCGTCGATCCACGCGACCCGGATTCAGCCCCCATCGCTCAAGAGGCCAAAAACATCGCTGGCCTGCGCATCGCGTTCTCGCCACGCCTTGGGCTCGACGTCGCCGTCGATGACGTTGTCGCTGAAGGGCTCGCTTTCGCCATCGCGCGTCTCTCCGCCGCGGGCCTCGGCATCGCGCAGCGCGATCCCGTCTGGCCGCCGGGCGCGACGGAAGAAGCCATCATGCCGCTTCAGCACGCCGGCCTTGCCGCACTCTATCGTGACGCCTTCCGCGAGGATCCGACCGTCTTCGATCCTGACATCGCCAGGCAGATCGAGCGAGGGATGTCGTGGTCGGGCGCCGACGTTGCCGGTGCGTTGCTGGCAAGTGCCGGGATCGCCAATGCTTTCGCGGCGTTCTTCGCCGAGGTCGATCTGCTGCTGGCGCCCACCGTCCCCTGTGTCGCGTGGCCATTCACCCAGTCCGGACCCGACAGGATCGGTGGCCGCGCGGCGAGCCCGCGCGCGCATGCGGCGTTAACGCCCTTCGTCAATCATGCCCGGCTGCCTGCGATCTCGATACCGTGCGGAACGGACCGGTCCGGACTTCCATTCGGCCTTCAGGTCATCGCCGCGCGCGGACAAGACCGCACGCTGCTTGAAGCAGCGCAAGAGATCGAGGCGATGTTGCGAACATAAGTCCGGCCGTCAGATGTCTCTTCCGAACACGCCGATCCCCCTTATGGGCTTTCAACGGGCGCGGGGACGAGTAAGATGCTGTCTCGTGGTGCCGGAGGCGGAATGAGCCAGCGCAAGTTCATGGGACTTGGCGGCGGTGCGACAGCATCAGGGCCGGGCATTGCGCGAGCGAGCCAGCGATCGGCCAATGCAGCCGCCGAGCCCCCCTACGATGATGAGCAAGAATTCCCATTGATCATCGCGAACATGCCCGCAACCCCTCGCCAAAAGGCCTGGGCGGTGGGTATCGCCGTCTTGCTCATCGTCCTTGCAGCGGCCATCGCGCCGTTCGCCCGGATCCAATTGGGCCAGATCAATGGTTTCGTTCCAGTATTGCAGACCGCGTTGGCCCTGGCCGAATTCATCACGGCAGCCCTGCTGTTTGCTCAATTTTCCATCCAGCCTCAGCGGGCACTTCTCGCACTCGCGAGCGGATACGTTTTCAGCGGATCGTTCGCATTCCTGCAAACGCTCGCCTTTCCGAACGGATACGCTACCGCAGGTGTCATTGGAAATGGACTGGATAGCCCCGCTTGGCTTTACGTGCTTTGGCACACGGCTTTTCCCGCGGCTATCCTGGTGTACGGATTCACAAAGGATCACTCCGCCGCCGGCCGACCAGGCAGACCTGCAATAGCCGCGATCGCACTAGCTTTCGGCTGCATCGCTGCCACCGTGGCAGCACTGACGTGGATGGTGACCGCGAAAGCCGAATTTCTCCCTAGCTTCTACGTGAACGACGTCAGGCATCAGACCCCTCTCGGCAATCAGGTCAACCTGATACTTTTGTTATGGAATCTGACTGCTCTCACTGTTTTGTTTGCGCGCATGCGCACCATTCTTGACCTTTGGCTGATGGTGACTTTGCTCGCCTACTTGCCGAACTTTCTGGTGGCGATCATCGGCAGCTCGGTTCGGTTCACCATCGGTTGGTACGCAGCACGCGGTTTCGTTCTGGTCGGCAGTTGCATGTTGCTGACCGTATTGCTCATCGAAACGATGTTTATCTATTCGCGCCTTGCCAGCGTCATTGCCCTGCAGCGACGCGAACGAGCGAACCGGCTTCTCAGCATCGACGCGGTCACTGGCGCGATCGCCCATGAGCTGAGATCGCCATTGGGGGCCATCTCGCTCAATGCTGCGACAGGGTTGAGTCACTTGCGAGCTGCCTCCCCTGAACTCGACGAACTCGAGAACATCCTCTGTGACATCGAAGCCGACGGCGGTCGGGCCGCTGACATCATATCGAGCATTCGCGAGATGACAATCAAAACGGCGCGCGGCGGCGCTTCGGCAAACGTCGAGGACATCGCGGAGCTTACGCTGAGACTGTTGAAGCACGATCTCCTGGCCAACGGCGTATCAGTGACGACGGAGCTTCAGGGCAACATACCTCCAGTCGCACTGGACGGCACTGAGCTTCAGCAGATTGTCCTGAACCTCTGCAAAAACGCGATTGACGCAATGAGCTCTGTCCCCGCCGACCAACGAGAGCTCCGTCTGAAAACCGCCCTCGATGGTGGCGCAACGGTCCATTTGTCCGTCGAGGACTCCGGCACCGGCATCACACCGCGTCATCAAGAGCGCATCTTCGACCCTTTCTTCACGACGAAGCAAGGCGGTATGGGGTTGGGACTGGCCATCTCCTCCAACTTGGTCGCAAGGTGCGGAGGAAGGTTGAGGCTGGTCAAATCGGACGTCAGGGGCTCCGTTTTCGAGTTGGAGATGCCAATCTCCGCTCCCACTTCGTCGCAATGACACTACGAAACCGTCACATCGTTCCGCCTTTCGCTCACTTCGTAGAGATCATGATCGTGCTGAGGTTGGCGACCGATACGAGGGTGCCAGACGCACTATCTGCGTGCGTCGCTCAGGGTTTTGCACCATCGACCTTCTTCCAGGTCTGGTCCGGATCGAATGCAGTCATGCGGGGAACGAGAACCTCGGTCCGAGGCCCGAGATCCTTCTGGTAGACAATGCCCGCATGGTTGACCAGGAAGGTCATGACGCCGGAATTGCCGTACTCGGCAGGCCAGGCGACCAGCGCAAAACCTCCGATCATCTTCCCCTTAACCACATAGTTGAGCGCGCCGCCTGGCGCGTTCGATCCCTGCCCCTTCAGGATGCGGAAATAGTAGCCATGATAGGGCGCTGCGCCCTCCTCGGCCTTGTAGCCCTCGGCTGAAGCCTGCGCTGCCAGTTCGCCGAGCGGACTCGGATCACTGTCATCGCGCCAGAACAACCCGTCCTTCTTGCCGGCGCTGCTGACGATGCGCTGTGCGTACACACCGGCTCCCTCGCCGCGATCCTTGTCGGCGTATTCGTTCTCGGCATCGACAAAGGCGAGGCTGGTCTGGATGGCGTCGAGCTCATTGCGGCCGATACGCCGATAGAGCACTTCGATGCGGCCTTCGGCGGTATCGAATTCCCAGCCGGTCTTCGTGTTGACGAGCGGGATCGGGAACGGGAAGTCGTCCGGCCCCAACATCAGCATCGCCTTCCTGTTACCCTCCGCCTTGATCGAGTGCTTGGCATCATACATGGAGGTGAAGCGTTTCCGAATGTCGACATCTGCGACCTCGTCACCGGACGAGACAATGTCCTCGGCGGCGTTGCCGAGCACCTTCAGGATGGCCCGGTCCGGCCCGCTTTTGACGGCGGCAGCGAGCGCCGCTGCCGCATCCTCCGGTGTCGGATAGGACTGCTGCGCAAGCGATGGCGAACTCAGGAACGCCAGTGCCAGGATGGCCGGCAAGACCGCACGACGAAACTTCAAACCCATCATGGCATCACCTCAGCAGGAATCCGACCGCCGCTCTCGAGCCAATCGCGATAGGTCCGGAATTTCAGGCCGAGCTTTTCGTAATAGACCCGGAGATAGCCGTCGGCTCCGCGGGTGACGGCTTTCGGCTTCACGTCCTCGACTTCCTGCGCAATGACGCCGACATAGGCCTTGTCGCTGCCGATATAGCTGAAGCGGTAGTAACCAAGCCCGCTTGCGAGATGGCCGAGCAGAACGACGTCGTGCTTCAGCGCGATATCGGAACGCCGATGCTGCCGCCGCCGAGCGGCCCGACGACACGTTCAGCGCGCCGCCGCCGCGTGAGCCGCCACCGCCGCGGTTCGCGGCCTTGGGGCTCCCGCCCTTGGCACCGCCCGCTTTAGGGCCCGCATTCTTTGCGCCGGCCTTCTTGGCACCACTACCCTTGGCCGCGCCATCGCCAGCTTTGGCGCGATCGCCTCCCGCCTTGGCACGATCCCCTGCGCCTTGTCGGTCACCACCTCGATCGCCTGCCCGGTCGCCGGCACGGTCGCCGGCGCGATCTCCTGCGCGATCTCCAGCAGCTGGCCGATCCTGACCCGACTTCAAGACCTGCTGTCCGTCACGACCGCGGAAATCCATCCGATCCGCCGCGCCGGCCTTGAGGTTGCTGTTGCCGAAGCGCTGCTGAACATTTGAATTGTTGTAGCGAACGCCCTGGCGATGCGACGGATTGTGTTGCCAGCCATTTCCGACGTTGGTGGTCCGGTGATTGATATAGACGTTGCGGTTGCCCCAGTTACAGCCGCCGCCCCAATAATTGCCCCAGCGCCCAATGGCCCAGGCGGTGCCGAATGCAAGACCAGCTGCGACCATACCCGCGCCGATATAGGAGGGATAGCCAAAGTAATACGGCGGATATTCGGTGTAAGGCCACGCGCCGTAAACCGTCGCGGGCTCGTAATACGGAACGTACATCGTATCCGGCGCCGCCGGCTCGATCACGATCACCTGCCTGCTTTCCTCGGTCTTGACGCTCACCTTCTGCTGCTTGGTGGTCACCAATTTCTTGTTGTCGAAGGCCTTGGTCCGCAGCCGCTGGACCGCATCCATCACGTCAGGCTGTTGCGCCAGCACGGCGTCGCCCAGCGCCTTGGTCCAGTCGAGCTTGTCGCTCATCATGGTCAAGACCTCGGCGGTCGAGGCCAGCGCCTTGATGCTGTCATCCCACGGCTGCTTCTCGACTTCTGTCTTCAGGGCATCACCCTTCAGAGTCTTGCGTTCTTTCAGCCACCGATCGGCCTGAACGACCTCCAGAGGATAGGTAGATGCCGCCAGCACATTGGCGAGCAGTTCGTCGGGATAGAGCGCGATCGGCGCGACCAGAGCTTCGAGCTGCTCGGGTTTGAGCAATTCGGCAACCGCTGGCGGCTGGCTCGCCGTTTGGGCTTGGCTACCCGAGGCCGCCGAAGTGTCCGCGGTTTGGGCTGCCGCGGCCACGGGCATCGCCAAGAGCAGCGCCATCGCGATCAGAGTCCTACCGCAACGAAGCATCGCGTCCTCCCTTGAACCCTCGTTTGGCCAAGCATCTTGGACGATCAGTGACCTTTATTGATCAAGATCAAGGAACATGGACCTCTCTCGAAGTCCGCGCTATTCATTCTACGGCCGGCCGGACGTTCGATCCGGTCGAGATCCGATGGCGCCGCTCAGGCGCTGGAGCCCGGGAGCGCGGACAGCAAAACCCGGCGATCATGAATCAGGCTCTGAAGGCGATGCGCAGCGACATTCAGGGTCGTGACATCGAGCGCATTCTCGTCCCCTGCCGCAGCTTTGGCGCGCTGAGCGTGGAGCACCCGGTCGATCTCGACCTCGATATCGGACAGTTCGGCCTCCGCATCGGTCCTGCGTATCCGCGCGCCCAGCGCATACAGCGAGTCCAGGCCTCGTTCGTCTTTAGAGGGATCACGCACCTGAAGGAATTTCCAGGCCGCTGCCAATACGGAGATGAGGCCGCCGAAGATCATGGGAGCGAGGAAGATGATGTTCCCCCATTCGTCCAGGAAACTCTGCTGCGTGCCGTTGTAGAACGCCGCAGCGCCGGGATGAACCGGGAGAAACGCGTCCGTATCCGTGCTCGGCGCGGTCATTTGAGAGAGGATCGGCAATTCGCCGAGCAGGTCCCTGCGTGCCTTCATCAGTGCGTCCGCCAGGCTGCCGGCCACCTCAGCGCTGAGCTGCTTTCGCGCGACCACATAAAAGGACACCCGCAATGTGGTCAGATCGTCGCTCGGGACGGGAGGCGAGCCACGCAACGTCCCCTTTGGGACGTCAAAACTTTCGTAGGCGCGCTGCTTTTCCGCAATGGCACCGGCCGCCTCGATGGGCAGGAGGACCGGCGCGGTCTTCGGCGTCTGCAGAAAGAGGCCGCGCAACAGGGCCAGATATTTCTCGGCAAGAGGAACGACGATCAGAATCGCGCGCACCTCCTTGGCGTCGAGGGCCCGCCGCGCGTCTGCCGGTTGGAGATTGCGGAAGGTCACGTTGGCACGCTCCAGGCCATATTCGTCGTTCAGCACTTTGACGATGTTGCGATTTATCTCCCCACCGATCACGCCGACGCTGGCGCGTTTCAACCCGGCGATGTCGGTAATTGCGGAGCCCGGCGGCGCAACCAAGAACACGACGGCATGAGCGAGGACCACGATGGCCTGCGCCTGCGCAAGGTCGCCGACGTCACCGCGGACGACAGCGAGCTCGACCTTTTCCGCCGCAAACTGCTCGGCAGCATCAACCGCGTTGGTCGTTTCCACCAGCTTGAGACGGACTGGGGCGTTCACGGCGGCAAGCCGGCTTGCCAACGCCGACACCAGCCGTGTGGCCTCCCCGTCCAAGGACCCGACCGCGATGGTCAATGTCGTGGGGCTGGAATACCAGCGGTATCCGACCAGGCCGGCCCCAAAAACCAGCACGACGGCGCTGGTGACAATGAGGGAACGAAGCCAGATCGGCATTTTCACTGAGACCATGCGGCTCTCGCAGAGCAGATGACGTTCGCAGACCAGGCGAGCCTATCTCGCTCCGCCCGAAGCAACTTCGCTGCTCGATCAGCAGCGCGGCGAGTCCCGCTCAGTGCCCGCTCAGCACCAGCGTCTTGATCGGCAGCAGCAGCGCCTGGATGCGAAGCAGCATCGCATGCACCAATCCGACGCCGTCGATGACGTGCAGCCCGATCGCCCGGGCGGTGCTGGTCTCCTTCGCGGAGATCTCCTCGTGGTTGCTGGTGTAGGCGTTGACGATGCAGCTGCTGCCCGGCGTGACACCTTCGAGGCCGCCTTTGTAAAGCGGCTCGACATAAGCCAGGATCGTGCCCGGACGCCCGACATTCTGTGCCTCGATCAATTGCTCTCCGCTTCGGAACTGTCCGGCTGCGATGTAATCCTGCACGCTGGTGATCACCATTGGAATGATGACCCACGGCTTCGAGATGCAGGTCGCCTCCGCGACCATGCCGACTTGCAAGACCTGAGCTTCGATCTGGCCAAAGCCGGCCTGCAAGGCGCGCCGGCCGGCGCCGTCCGGAACCAGCACGCCGGCCGGCCGCATCAGCTGATTGACGACATCACCGGTGCGGACCAGGAATTGCTCCACGCGCCCGTCAACACCGGCGCGAACAAAGGTCTTGTCCAGGTCGACCTGGGCTTCCGCCAAGGCCGCCTGGCTGCTCGCCTTTTCAGCGGGCAACAACGTTGAAAGCCGCAACGTCGCTGACGTCTTGGACGCGGTGGCCGCGTCCACACCGGCCTGTCGCTGATTGACCACGACCTGTAGTTTCTCGATATCGCGCTGCGGGACGATACCGGGGTTGCGGCGCTGCAACTCCGTCTTGACGTCCAGCTCGTCCTTGGCCTGCTGAAGGCTGGCCTTGGCTTCCTGGATCTGCGCCTCGGCCTTGACTACATCGTTTTCGGCGCTTGTCATCGCGGCATCGACCTCGGCGATCTTGCGCGTGGCCGTCTCCAAAGCTGCCTTCTGCTTCGCACCGTCGAGCCTGAAAAGTACGTCACCCTTCTTCACTGCCTCGCTGTAGCCGACATTGACTTCCGCGACGCGGCCGGAGCCTTCTGGCAGGATCGGGACCGTCCGAAAATAGAGCGTCGCCGAAGTGGTGGACGGATGAAAGTAGAAGATCATGGTGATCAGCGACACCGTGAGCATCAAGCAGCCGGTGATGCCCCATCGCAACTCGTACCAGATGGAAAAGAAGGTGATTTCCTTGCCGAACCGTTTGCCCTGGGCATAACGGCGGTAGAGGTAGTCCGGCAGGATGGTCAGGAGGGAGCAGAACATGAGCTCAAACATGGCTGTGCTCCTTCCCCTTGACGGTCGGCTTCTCAACCGGCGGCAAGCTGGGGAGTTCGGGCTCCCGACCCTCACCTGGCGCAGCGTCGGCGATCCTCTCAACCGAGCCCGCGATACTCCGCAACGGCGTGCCAAAATCCGGCAGGTCGATCATCGCGAGCAGGAGGCCGGCCACCCAGAAAATGTGCATGTGCGTGAACAGCGAGATGATACCCAGCACCGCCACGATCTCGAATTGCAGCTTCTGCGACTTGTGCGCCATCCTTTCGGGGAGGCTGTGCAGCTTCCAATAGAGCGTACCGACCCAAAGCACGGTTCCGACCAGGAAGATTCCCATCACCACCATCAACACGTCCGTCCCGCTTCCCGGCGCGAGATAGAACGGCAGATGATGCGGGGCCATCGGATGAAGTTGCTCGCTCAATGGTCGCCTCCACAGAAGGGATCAGGGCAGCTTGCGCGCCGCTTAGCTATCGTGGCGGCGCAAGAGAGAAAATTGCTTGATATGAATCAAAGGTCCGGACAGCGCGAAACATAGCCTAGCCCTGACTCCGCCCCAACAGCAAGCCAGGAGCCCTCAGTCATGGCCGGCCTCGATCACCTGATCCCCGACGCGACGCAAATCCGCAAGGAAGCGGCCCTCAAGGAAGCCGAGAAGGCCGAGCAATATGTTCGCCTCGCCGCCGCGGCCGAAGCCGAGAAACGCGCTTTGATCGAACGGCTGAGCAAACCGTCCGGCAAATCCGAGGAGGAGAAAATCAAGCTCGCCTCCACCATCATCCAGCGCGCGGTTCGCAACGGCCTGACCGAAGTGCAGGTCTATCGCTTCCCGAATACGCTGTGCACCGACAAGGGCCGCGCCATCAACCAGATGGAGGCGGGCTGGGAGAAAACGCTGACGGGAATCCCCAAGGAAATATTTGAACTCTGGACCGAATACCTCAAGCCCCGCGGCTATCGCATCGGCTATCAGATCATCGACTTTCCTGGCGGCGTGCCCGGCGACATCGGCGTCATCATTTCCTGGGGCGATTGATCGCGTTTCGGCCAAAATCGAACCAATGGAACGCGAAGCATGGCAAAAGCCGAGACTGCAGAACGGATGAAGCGCAAGGATTACGAGAAGGAGCTCGAAAAACTCCAGGTCGAGCTTTGCCATCTCCAGGACTGGGTGAGAGCCGAGAAGCTGAAGGTGATCGTCATCTTCGAGGGCCGCGACGCCGCCGGCAAGGGCGGCACCATCAAGGCGCTGACTGAAAAAGTCAGCCCGCGCGTGTTCCGGGTCTGCGCCCTGCCCGCCCCCTCCGATCGGCAAAAATCCCAGCTGTTCCTGCAGCGCTATATCGAGCAATTCCCCGCCGGCGGCGAAATCGTGATCTTCGACCGCAGCTGGTACAACCGCGCCGGCGTCGAATATGTCATGGGCTTCTGCTCGCCGACCGAGCACAAGCGCTTCCTGGAGCTGTGTCCTTTGGTCGAGAAATTCGCCGTTGATGCCGGCATCATCCTGATCAAGCTTTGGCTGGAGGTCGGGATGGAGGAGCAGGAACTCCGCTTCAAGGCCCGGATCGAGGATCCGCTGCGGCAGTGGAAGCTGAGCCCGATGGACACCGAATCTTTCGGGCGCTGGTACGATTACTCGCGGGCGCGGGACATGATGCTCGAGGCGACCGACACGAAACATGCGCCATGGCGGCTGATCCGCTCCGACGACAAGCGGCGTGCACGGCTCAACGTCATCTCGCACATCCTGCGGACGATCCCTTACAAGAAGGTCGCCCGGGCGAAGGTCAAGCTGCCGAAGCGCTCCCACAAGGGGCGCTACAACGATCAGACGAGCCTGCGCGGGATGAAATTCGTCGAGGAACGATATTGAGGAAAATCAGGCCGCACTGGAGCGCGGCCTGATCGTTTCACCTTCACTTCAACCGTATAGTGACCCCGCCGACGGCAGCCGACACCTCAGCGCCAATCTTGGGACCGCTGAGTTGCAGGATCACACCATTGCCGTTCTGTAGCTGAACGGCGCCTGCCCCCGCGGCAACAGCGCCGCCTGCTCCGCCCGCAGCGTAAGAACCTTCAATGGATTGCGGCCCCCTCAGATTCAGGGCGCGGCCGACAAACTTGGTGGTCGACGCCCCGATCGTGAAGCCGACGCTCATGCCCGAGACGGTGAAGGGATATTTGTGGCCCCGGAGCAGCAGAACGCCCTCGCCGCCACCGACACCAACGATGAAACCGCCCTTGGTGAAGACAACGGCCACCTGACCGGTCTCTGCCCGCGAGGGCGTGCTGAAGCCGGCGACGCCTGCCAGCGAGGCGACCAGGGCGGCATAGATAGCGACTTTTCTCATGAGTTTTATTTCCTCTGGTTGTGACGCCGAGCTATTGAGCCAGGATCATCGCGAAGTAGCCGAACACGGTGAGCAGAATGCCGGACACCGCGTAGCCGACCGGGAATCCGATCCAGGGCACGGAGCTCTGGATTTCCACCGCGGCTTCACGGCACGGACCGGAGTGCGACCGCGCACCGGCAACGCCGCCCATCAACACGGCCGGATTAATTTTGAACACGTGATAGCCGATTGCCCAGACGATGAACGGCGGGATCGTGCAGGCAATGAAGCCGGCGACGAAGATCTTCAAGGCAACCGCGCCCGTGAGTTGCGCCAACAGTCCGGCGCCGGCATTGATACCGACGATGGCGACGAAGACCACGAGGCCGAGATCCTCCAGCACGTTGCGCGCCGCGTTCGGCGTATTGCCGAAGAAGCGGAGCCGCGAGACCAGCGACGAGACGATCACGCCGGACAGCAACAATCCACCGGCATTGCCGAGGCCGATCTTGGCGCCGAAGGCTGGAAATTCGATCATCCCGATCAGAAAGCCGATGATCATGCCTGAGGCAAGCGTCAACAGGTCGGTCGAGGTGTTGGTCCGCGCAATACGTCCCCACATCTCACCGAGCTCGCTGACTGCCGACTTGATGCCGACCACCGAGACAATGTCCATCCGCTGCAACTCAGTCTTGAGACCCGCAGGGATCTGTACGCCGCCACGTTCCACCTTGGTGACCTGCAGCTGGCCCGCGATGGCCGTATCGCGGAAGGATTCAAAGGTCCGTCCGGCCATCTCCTTGTTGGTGACGAGGATGTCCGCCTGATCCATGGGAATGCCGAGCGCCTTGGCGTCGGCAACCTCGGGACCGATCAGGCCCATCTTGTCGGTCAGATGTTCGGTCGAGCCGCCGAGCGCGACGACGTCGCCCTTTTGCAGGACGAATTCGGGATCGGCGCCCTGCGGCTCTCCGCCGCGCGCCACGTTGACGATGCGGTATTCGGGATTCATCACACGGAATTTGGCGATGCTCATGCCGACCTGGGCCGGGTTTTCGAGCCGGTAGGCGCGCAGGCCGAACTGCCGGTAACCCGTCAGGCCGCCGCCTTCGAGATCCTTGACGCCGAACTCCTGCTCGTACTGCCTGGCAGCCGCCTTGGCGTCGACGCCCCACCAGCGCGGCAGATACTTGCAGATCAAGATGATGCCGACCGTGCCCCAGATGTAGGTGATGCCGTAGGACAGCGCGATCATGCCCGACGCGTCCTCGGCCTTCATGCCGTCAGGAAGCTTCACGACACCGGAGGTGATGGCTTGCTCGGCCGAACCGATCGCGGCCGACATGGTCTGCGACCCCGCCAGCATGCCGCCGGCAGCCCCGATCGGCAGCGCGAAGAGTTTTGAGCAGATGACGACAAGCGCCAGACCAAGGACGCTCGACACCAGGGCAAGGATACAGAATTTCAGCCCATCGCCCTTCAGGCTGTTGATGAAGGACGGCCCCACGCGCAGGCCGACGCCATACATGAACAGATAGTAGAAGAGGCTCTTGGCAAAGGTGTTGAGCTCAAGCTTCACGCCGTAGGTCGAGGCCCAGACCGAAAGGGCTGCGCCCACTACGATGGCGCCGGCAACCATGCCGAGGCCGTACCCCTTGATGCTGGCCCGGCCGATCCAGACGGCGAGCCCGACGACGAAGAACAGCAACAGAAACGGGTTCTGCTGCAAGAACGTGAAAAACCCTTGCATGTCCGTCCCCTTTATTATGATGCGGCCTTCAGCTTCGGCGCGGCGCCGGGCTTGGGCCGACCGATCTTTGCCAGGGCTTCGGCGCGTACGAGCTTCAGCCCTTCCTTGGCGTCGTAGCCGTGGATTTCCTTCACATCGAGCTTGCGCATGAAGTCGATGGTTTCCTGGGTGATGACCTGCCCCGGCACCATGATCGGGAAGCCAGGCGGATACGGGATCACGAAACTCGCGGAGACGAGGTCCGGCCCGGCCTTGAGGCGACGGTCGATCTCGGAATCGCCGAGCCGGATATATTCGCATCCCGCTGCGTCATAGGCCGAGTAGAAGCCGCTGCGGATGTCGCCCTCGTTGGTCTTGGTGCCGGCATCGCCACGGAAACTGTCGTGAAACTGCGAGAAGTTCGGCAGGTCGGGCACATCGGTCATCAGACTCTTGACCCGCGCCTCGAAGGTCTTCTTCGCATTGGCACCGCCCTGAACCAGCCCGCGGTCGACCTCGCCCGCGATCTCGGCCAGCACCCTCACCAGATGCGCAACATCGCTACGGGTGTTGTTGATGTTGGACTGGAATAGCACCGAATTGCGCGACGTCTTGTTGATCTGGATATTGTAATCATTGGCAAGGATGCCCTTGAACTGCGTGCCGTCGTAGCCGGCGGTGCCGCACACCAAGGTCATGCGGGTCGGATCGAGGCAGAACTCGTCGTCGTCCAGGCTCTTCAGGATGCTCGCCCAATTCATGCCTGTTGCGAGATAGTCGGTGAAGCCGCTCTGGCGATATTGCGCCGGCACCATCGCGTCCGCGCCGAGAATCCGGAAGTATTTCGAGATCAGCGGATTGCCGTTGACCGCCCTGCGGATCGCGAACGCGATTTCGATCGCGTTGGCCACCAGGCCGTAGCCCTCGAGCTCCATCTGGCGACGCGAGACGTCGAGGCTGGCGATGAGCTGCTGGTTCGGGCTGGTCGACGCGTGCGTGAACACCGCCTCCTTGAATTGCTGCTCGACGGTGTGGAATTCGACGTCCTTGACCGACAGCATCGAGCCCTGCCGGATCGCCGACATCGACTTATGGGTCGAGTTGGTCTGGTAGACGCGCAAGCGGATCTGCCGCGGATCGGGAACCAGTCGGGTCTTGAGCAGTACCTCGTCCGACGGAGTCTTGCCGAGCTCGGCCTGCTGCTTCTCGTAAGCCGCGACCGATTTCGGGTCGTGCATCCAGGCCTCGATCTCGTTGGCGGCGCCCATCGCGGTCCGTCGCCGCAGGAACGGCGAGAAGCGCGCGAAGCCGAACCAGGCTTCGTCCCACAGGAAGATCAAATCCGGCTTGATCGCGAGACATTCCTCCATCACCCGGCGGGTGTTGTAGATGTGGCCGTCGAAGGTGCAGTTGGTCAGGTCGAGCATCTTGACGCGGTCCAGCCGGCCATCGGCCCTCGCGTTCAACAGCGCCTGCTTGATGGTCTTCAGCGGCACCGCGCCGTACATCGAATACTCCGTCATCGGGAACGCTTCGACATAGATCGGCTGGGCGCCGGCCAGCACCATGCCGTAGTGGTGCGACTTGTGACAGTTGCGATCGACGATCGCGATGTCGCCCGGCCCAAGCAGCGCCTGCACTGCCATCTTGTTTGAAGTCGAGGTGCCGTTGGTCACGAAGAACACGCGATCGGCGCCGAGCGCTCGCGCCGCCTTGTCCTGTGCTTTCTTGATGGTGCCGGTCGGCTCCAGCAGGCTGTCGAGGCCGCCGGTGGTCGCGCTGCTTTCGGCCAGGAACAGGTTCAAGCCGTAGAACTCGCCCATATCGCGGATCCAGTCCGACCTGAAGACAGACTTGCCGCGAGCGATCGGCAGCGCGTGGAACGTGCCGATCGGGCGTTGCGCGTATTTCTTGAGATTGTCGAAGAATGGCGTATCGAAGCGGTCCTGGATCCCTTCGAGGATAGAGAGATGGAGTTCGAGGAGCTCTTCGATGGAGTAGAATATCCGCCGGACCACATTGGCTTCGGGGTTCCCCGCCATTGCCTCCACGTCGCGATTCGACATCAGATAGATGTCGAGCTCGGGACGGACCCGCTTGATGACGTGCGCGAGCCGGAGCGCGGACGCGTCCGCCTCGTCATTGATGCCGGCGGCGGCGGACATGGTGCGGAGTATCGGCGCGTCGTGACGCGAGCGCAGGCCGAAACCTTCGTTGATGACGACGGCGGCGATATTGGGGTTGAGCATTGTCGCGCAGAAGGCGTCTTCGAGGCTGCCGACGATCACCGGCTCATAGACGAAAGAATCGACCGGACGGCGCAACTTGCGCCATTCGGCAGCGAGAGCCGGCCACTTCTCGGAGGAGATGCCGGTGACGACCAGCGTTTCGAAATAGGGTCGCCGAGCTGCATGTGAGCCGAAAGTCGAGGACACAAGCTCGGGTGCGTCGCCACTGCCGTCGTCCTTGGGATCCCAATCGCCGGCATGTTGGCGGAAGGATCTTGTCATCAGGGCCTGCGTAATCCGCGTCGCAAGACCAAGTGAACCCGCCGCATCCCCGGCCGAGGCCGCTTCGCGCAAAGCGGCCATCAGTTGTAGCCCGGGATACCCGTGAAACTCTTCAATGACGGAGAGATCGGCCAGTGCCGCATCGTACCTGGCGCGATCGCCGGCGCGCGCCCATGCTTTGGCTGCTTCGACCAGATCGCGCCAGTCGTCCGCCCGGCCGCCGGGCCCGGAAATGAACTGATCGATGCGCTTTTCTGCAGCCTTGGCGTCCTTGGACATGTCTCTCTCCGGATCTTTGCGATGTCACGGCTAGGATCGTGGTGCCCGCTCACCTCGGTCTATTGATCCAAGTCAAGGGTCGAGCATCTTGAAGAGGCCTGGAGTAATTTCCGGTGCGACATCGTCCAAAGCGCTGCCGCATGACGGATCGAGGACGATGGTGAGATCGCATCAGAGCCGACCGGCCAATAAGTCGGGCGGATCCTATGGATTGGGATCAGATGATTGTCCGGTCATGCTTTCCCCGAGCACGCTGTCGACCGAACGAAGCCACGCCCCGCTGTCGGTCTTTTCCGCCAGCCCCTCAGCCCGCAGCAGATCGCGCAATTGCGCGTGCGCGCCGACGATGCGGAAGGTGATATTTCGGGAGGCGAGTTCGTCATAGAGATCATGCAACATGCGCGCGCCGGCCAGATCGATGTAGGGTGACGCCGACAGATCGCAGACAACCAGCCTGACGCCGACCGATAGCGGCAAGGTGCCTAACACTGTTTCCAGGATCGTTTCAGCATTGATGTAAAGCAGCGAGGCTTCGGGTCGAAACGCGATGATGCCGACCAATGGCTCGACGCCATCGTGCCTCGCATTGTCGGAGTAACGGCCAGTACCGGGGAGCCGGCCGAGGAACGCGACATTCGGACGCGAGGCCCGCGCCAGCAGCAGAACGATCGACGCAATAGCCGCCAGCAGGACGCCTTGCAATATCCCCAGGAGCAACACGGCCAGCAGCGCAATCGCCGCGGCATGAAAGTCGATGCGGCTGACTTGCCACATTCGCAACAGCGCGCGGATGTCCACCAGCCTGTAGACGGCGGCAAAGACGATCGCCGCAAGCACTGCCTTGGGCAGGTTCGTCAACAACCCCGTGAAGAACAGCAGGCATAGCGCAAGCGTCACCGAGCAGATCACCAGGGCCAGCGGCGTGCGCGCTCCGGCATTGTCGTTGACCGCGGATTGCGACAGCCCGCCGGCCACGGGATAGCCGTGGCCGAAGGCCGTAACGAGGTTCGCCGCGCCCAGCCCCAAAAACTCCTGCCGGACATCGAGCGCATAGCCGTGTTTGGCAGCAAAGCTGCGGGCGGCGGAGACGCCTTCGATATAGGCCAGCAGCACGCATCCCGCAGCCAGCGGGAAGAGCTCGTCGGGCTCCAACAGGCCAAAACTCGGCAACCCGATAGCCGGCAATCCCTCTGGGATTTTCCCGGTGACCGGCACGCCAAGGGACGGAAGGCCAAGCAATGTCGCCACGACAATCGAACCCGCCATGATCGTGAGCCCGACCGGCCTTCCGGGCAGCCGCCGTTCTCCCACCAACAGAAACAAGAGCGCGAGGGCTCCGATCGCCAGAACCAGCCAATTGATGCCGCCGAGCTGACCGGCGAGCTTGATGGCGCGATCGAAAAAATTGTGACCGCCTCCGGCGACGCCGAACAGGCTCGGCAACTGGCTCATCATGATGGTAAGTCCCGCGCCGGCCTTGAAGCCGACCAGGATACTGTCGCTCACCAGGCGGACAAGAACGCTGAGCTTGAACAACCATGCGATCAGGCACAGCAGCGCCACCGCGCATGCGGCCAGGCTTGCGATCTCGGCGTATTTCGCCGCGTCTCCGCCGGACAATGTCCCAACCGTCGCCGCAATCATCAGCGAGATCGCCGAGGTCGGACCGACCGCAAGCTGGCGCGACGACCCGAGCAGCGCATAGCCGATGCCGCCGAGCATGTAGCCGTAGATTCCGATCTGGGGCGGCAGGCCCGCCAGCGTGGCATAGGCAAGTGACACGGGGATCGCATAAGCCGCGAGGGTGATTCCGGCGATCGCGTCCGAACGCAGCCAGGCACTGTGATACCCCGCCAGCCAAGCCGCGGGCGGAAACAGGAAGGGCCGGCGCGATCTACGGTCCGATGAGGTCATGGGCTGGCCTCGTCGTCCGGACTTTCGCAACGCAACAGCACAACCAGGAGCGCGATCACGGGGACACCGAGCGCCAGGTCCGGGATCTGCTTGGTCGCGAAGGCGCCAAGAGCGGCGCCAAGGCCGAACGTGATGCACAAGACAGCAAAAATACCTGGCGGCCGTAGCGAGCCATTCCGGGAGGCCACAGCGAACATGCCTTCAATCGCTTGCCGCATGTTGCCCGTGATCATGACGGAGCTGTAGAGCACGCCCTCAACCCTCGTGAAAACGGCGCTCTGTACGGCGGCGACGAACGAAATCCCAAGCGTTCCCGCGAGATCCGGCAAGCGATTGTGCAGGACTGCGATGATGACGAGCAGCAGAATCTCGAGCAGCGTGCTGATGGCACTGGCGCGCTCGCGCGCCGCCCGACGCAGCCATGACGCGGCGACAATACCGACCGCGAACGCAAGGATCGGTGGGACGAAGTGGAGCGCCTTCGTCCAGTCGCCGACCGAGCCATAAACCCACAGCAGGACGAGATTGGCCGTCTGGGCGTTAGCCATGACGCCGTGGATGATCCACGTATAGGCGTCGAGGTAGCCACCGGTGAAGGCCAGCAACAGCGCGACTGGCAGCGTTTCGTCGCGGCGTATCGACGAAGCAGCGGTGGCATCCATCGTGCTCATGTCCCAACGTCGGGTTCTGAAATCCTGCGCTTGAATAGGGAGCGTCTGGCCGATCGCGAGGGTTGATCTGGATCAAGCATCGCCGGGTATCACCAACCAGATTGGCGCAAATGGCTGGAGGGCCTGCACCATGAGCACGGTCAGATGGATCATCTCCGCCGCTCCGGAAATCTTCCTGCTGCTGTCAGTCGCGCTCGGGACCATTCTTGGCCGCGTCCGGATCCGCGGCTTTTCGATCGGCACCACGGCGTGCACGCTCATCGTTGCCGTCCTGATCGGGCAGCTCGGCACCTTCACGTTTCCTTCCCTGCTCAGGGTCATTCTCTTCAGCCTGTTCGTGTTCACGATCGGCTACCGGTCCGGACCCGAGTTCTTTGCCTCGCTGAGCATCCGGACCCTGGCTCAGGTCGCGCTCGCGCTCGTGCTTGGTGGTACCGGCCTCATCATCGTTCTCGTATTTGCCCATGTGTTCGCGCTCGGTCCCGGCACCGCCTCCGGTCTTGCAGCGGGAGCTCTGACACAGTCGTCGGTCATCGGCACCGCATCTGGCGCGCTAGCCCAGCTTGGACTGGCCAAAGAGGTGCTGCAGCAGCAGGACGCCAATATCGCCGCCGGCTACGCCGTCACCTACGTGCTCGGCTATATCCTCACGCTCCTGTACGTGCCGTTTGTCGCGCCGAAATTGATGGGGATCGATCTGAAAGCGGAAGCTGCAAAGCTCGAGGCGGAGCTTTCGGGTGGCAACCCGCAACAAAATGAGAATCTGCATTATCGAAAATTCCAGGCGCGCGCGTACCGGGTGTCGGCAGCGGCGGGACGGACCGTCGGCGCCGTCGAAGACGAGATCGGCAGCCGCAGCGTGATCGAGCGGATCGTGCGCCAGGGCGCCGATGTCGAGCCGCATCGCGACACCGTCCTTCAAGTGAGCGACGACATCGTCATTGCGGGACGCACCGCCGCCATTGTCGCCGCGAAACCGATTGTTGGCACAGAAATCGACGCCGATGAGATCCTGAAGGCGCTTCCGGGCAACGTGATCGACGTCCTTGTCGACAATCGCAAGCTCCATGGCCGCTCCGTCAAGGACGTGGCCGATCGTGTCGGCGATGCCGCACGAGGCGTGTTCCTCCGAACCTTGACGCGAATGGGACGTGAAGTCCCCTTGAGCGCGGACACCCGCGTCTATGTCGGTGACGTCATGACGCTGGTCGGCAGCACCCGCAACATCGAGCGCGCCGCCTCGTATGTAGGACAGATTCTGCGCTCCGAAGATCGCACCGACATTGCATTCCTTGCCGCAGGCATCGCCGTGGGTCTGCTCGCCGGTCTCGCAAGCGTAAAGATCGGGTCGGTGCCCCTGACGTTGGGAGGTGGCGGCGGCGCCCTGATTGCGGGGCTCTTCTGCGGCTGGCTGCGCTCGCGGCGGCCGACAATGGGCGCAATGCCGCCCGCAGCGCAGCAGACGCTGAGCGATCTCGGCCTTGGCGGCTTCATCGCGGCGATCGGGCTCGGCAACGGCCACGCAGCCTGGGTCGCGATCCAGTCGCAAGGCATGCTGCTGGTCGGCATGGGCCTGGTGGTCACGCTGGTGCCGCTGATCGTGACGACCCTGTTTGCCCATCGCGTGCTCCGCATGAACCCGGTCATCATCTGCGGCGCGCTGGCCGGCGCCATGACCGTCGACGCCGCCGTTACCGGCGCCTGCGAAGTTGCAGAAAGCCAGACGCCCGTGCTCGGGGTCGCCGTGCCTTACGCTGTCGGCAATGTTGTGCTGACCGTGCTTGGACCGATCATCGTGGCCAGCACTTTCGCCAGTTGAAGGAGGCGCGCGTGAATTTGCGGTCAACAGTGACCTACCTGGCGGCGGCATTGAGCATTTCGGCCTGCTTTCTTGCCCCTGTGCGAGCCGACGACAATGTCCAGATCCAGGAAGAGATGTGGGCCCTGCCGCTACCGCTGCCGATGTTCGCCTATGTCGTGCGGCCCGTCGGCGACGGCCCCTTCCCGCTGGCGATCATGAACCACGGCGTTTCGCTCAAGGCCGTCGATCGCAGCTTCTTCCCGCTGGTGGAGTTCCGCGACGCTGCCAAGTGGTTTGCCAAGCGCGGCTACCTCGTGGTGGCACCAGTCGGCACCGGCTACGGCGCAGCCGCGATCGATATTCCCGAGCACGGTCTCTATGGACCGTTCTTCTCCAAGGTCGGAAACTGCACCAATCCGAACTTCCACGACGCCGGGCGTGCGGTGGCGCAGGTCGATCTCTGGATCATCGACTACATGGTGGCCGAGAAACGCGTTCTGCCGATGGACGTGGTCGTCGTCGGACAGTCCGCGGGCGGCTGGGCTTCCATTGCGCTCTCGAGCGCAAACCCACCGCAGGTGAAGGCAATCATCACATTCGCCGCAGGACGCGGCGGGCGCGTCGACGGCAAACCCAACAACAATTGCGCACCGGACAAGCTGGTCGAAGCAACTGCCGATTTCGGCCGAACCTCGCGGGTGCCAATGCTGTGGTTCTATATCGAGAACGACACGTTTTTCGGTCCGGCCTTGTCGAAGCGCATGCATGACGCCTTTACCGCTGCCGGCGGCAGGGCCGAATATCATCTGATGCCGCCCTTTGGCAACGAAGGGCATTTCTTCATCGGCTCGCCCGACACGATCGCGACGTGGTCACCACTGGTCGAAAAATTCCTCAATGCGCAAAAGTAGCCGCAGACGCCGACGCCTGGAGGCGCAATATGATCAACCCTGCTCTCAAGCCGCGACGTAAGCCTACGCGAGCCCATCTGTTGCTTTTGTTCGCAACGGCTATTGCCGCACCCGCTTCGTCCCAGAATGGTGCAGCGCAACAGCATGCGCGCGAGGCAAAACCCACCGAACTCGCGCCTCGCGGACAGCGCGAAGCCAGAGACATCACCTATGGCGACTGGCGGAAGCTTTGCGTCAAGCCCGGCGGTGCGCCGATGCTGTGCCGGACCTCGATCACCGGCAAGTTTGCAACCGGCCAGATGGCGGTGCGCGTGGACCTGATCGAGCGTGACGCCGACCCCACTGCCCGGCTACAAGTGTTTGTCCCGGTCGGGATGTATCTGCAACGGCCTGCCAAGCTGACCGTCGATCAGGGACATTCCCAGTCGTTGCCCTACACCTGGTGCCTGAGCAATGCCTGTATCGCCGCCGACGCCGCCGATCCCAAGTTCGTCAAGGACATGGAAGCCGGCAAGGCGCTGGTGCTCGAGGTCACCGATTCCAATCTTCTGTCTCTGACGACATCGTTGCCGCTGGCACAATTCGCCTCAGCTCACAATGGCGCGCCCGCTCAGACGCTGGAGCAGGATATCGAGGAGTGAGCAACGGCGAGATCAGTTATGCCCGGCGCAGGCGCGTTCAATGGAATCGATGAGTGCGCTTGCCGCGAAGGGCTTGGCCAGATAGGCGGCGCACCCGGACTGAATCGCGGCCACTTGATTCGCTAGGCAGTCGTTGCCGGTAATGTAGATGATGGGGGTCGTGGCACCCTCGCTAGCGAGCCTGCGGCGGAGTGAGATGCCCGACTCTCCGTTCAGATTGATATCCAGAACGATGCAGCACGCCTCGTCGATGCAGCCATAACGAAGCAGCGCGTCGGCGGAATCAAAAGCAACCGCATCAAAGCCGTGCTTCCGAAGCAGCCGCTCCAAGCTTCGGCGCATCGATGAATCATCATCCACGACGTAAATCGACTTACGTGCAAACAATGGACCCGTCTTTCTGATTGGAAACCCGGCACTTGCGTCGCAACGACGCTACGCGGCAATGGTTCCTGCGCTAATCCGACGGCTAACGACGCCGGTATGTAGGCGGTCCAGGCCGAACTATGTCAATAACATTTCATATTGGCCCATCGTACAGGTCTCACCGCAGACCTGACGAAGCGCACGAAAATGGGCCTGCACTACGCCTTTTCCGAATCCAGAAGACCGAGCCGCTCGGCAGCGGACACCAGTTCGGCAAACGACAGTACCTGCATCTTAGTCATCACTTGGTGGCGGTGCGCTTTCACCGTACGTTCGGTCGTTCCAAGCTCATAGGCGATCTGCTTGTTGATTTTACCGCGTACGATCAGGTCGAACACCTGTCGTTCACGCCGCGACAGAGACGTCAAGCGAGAACGCAGCGAATCGAGCTTGCTCTGTTGGCTGCGCACCGCCTCCTGTTGAGCCATCGCGCGCTCAATCGCATCGATCAACTGTTCTGACGATACCGGCTTGGTCAGAAAGTCCTCCGCGCCGGCCTTGATCGCACGGACCGTCGTCGCGGTATCGGCATGTCCGGTCAGGAAGACGATGGGCAGCGGCGACTGGCATTGGAGGAGCGAGGTTTGCAACTCCGGCCCGCTCAGGCCCGGAAGCTGCACATCAAGCAAGATACATCCCGGATGGCTGGACCCTGGCGGATCATCCAGTAGCTGCTGCGCGGACGCGTAGGTCACAACTTCATACCCGGCCAGTTTGAGTCGACGCTGGATCGCCATCCGGAAGGATGCGTCGTCGTCCACGACATAAACGAAGCCGGGCAAGTTTTTCTCCCTCGACGGGTACTTCAAATGCAGAAACCAGACGTGCCGTTAATGCCTGAGCAAAGCAGCCAGATTGGGATGCCACAACCGCGAACGGAGCGTCCGTTTTCGGCATATTGCCGCACCATCTGACAGACACTCTGACGGGTTCTCAATCCAGCGCATCGAACCCTACCTGTACCTTGGTACAATGCACCTACAGACAATGGTTGAAAACCCCACTTATGACCTAAACAACCCTCGCGGGAAGCGGATTTTCGGCGGCTCCTTACTCCCGGCCATGGAAATATCGCGCCACCATCAGTTCGGGAGTTGGCCATGTTCGTTCGCACCGCTGCCGACGCCTCTTCGCCGCTTCATTCGCTCCGGGAGCTCGGGCTAAACACCGAGTCAAATCCAATCATCAGTTTAAACGAATTTACCTATAAGAAGGGCTCGGAAGTCTACGGCGAAAAGGAGGCCGCGGAGTACGTCTATCAGGTGAAGAAGGGTGCTGTGCGAAGCTACAAGCTCCTGTCGGACGGCCGACGCCAAATCGGCGCATTTCATCTTGCGGGCGACATCTTCGGGCTGGAAAACG
The DNA here is from genome assembly GCF_023073025.1 of Bradyrhizobium sp. 76. Taxonomy (NCBI): domain Bacteria; kingdom Pseudomonadati; phylum Pseudomonadota; class Alphaproteobacteria; order Hyphomicrobiales; family Nitrobacteraceae; genus Bradyrhizobium; species Bradyrhizobium sp. 76. The sequence goes on along the minus strand of NZ_JADPIS010000149.1, from coordinate 295,366 downwards.
GCAGCGCGCACAGGTTCACGACGGAAGCGATCGTCGACACCACGGTTCGCCTCGTGAGGCGCCAAAGTCTCGAGCTGGTCGCGCAGGACGACGCCGTGGTGGCTCGCAACCTGCTGAGCATGACCACGACCAACCTTCAGCATGCGGAAGACCACATGCTGCTGCTCGGCCGCAAGACGTCGCTGGAGCGGGTCGCAGCCTTCCTGATCGAGATGGACAAGCGGCTGACGGCGGCCGGGATCATGGCGCTGCCGATGTCGCGGCGTGATATCGCCGACTATCTCGGATTAACGCTGGAAACCGTCTCCCGCGCACTATCGCGGTTGCATGAGCTCGGTATCCTCGGCTTCATCGGAAACACTCAGCGCCAGATCGTGCTGCTGGACAGGCTGAAGCTCGCTAGCCTCGATCTCCAGAACTAGACTGGGGCGCCGCGATCGCCGCAAGATGCTCAACCGTCTTGCGCAGCACCTCGAAAAGAACTGCGGTTGACCAACCAAACATCAGGATGCCGTTCATCGCTGTCATGGGTCCCGTCAGCCGCCACCCCGCGGCGGGCGTGATGTCCCCATAGCCGAGCGTGGTGTAATTCACGAAGGTGAAATATAGCAGATCGCTCCCCGAAGGCGCCGCGCCGACCGTCCCATAGGCGAGCGCCCAAATGAGAACCTCGACAGTGTGCGCAACCATCAAAATGACAGCAGTGGTGACCATCACGGCCATCAGGTGGGACCGGGGCCGCCCCGTGTGCTTCAATCCGGCAGTACGGGCGATGTCGATGGCCGCAACGGTCACCAACGCGTGAATCATGATGTTGATCACGCTGATCAAGGTACCGAGCAGGAATTGGACCGCCATTGCGCACTCCTAGTGCGGACATCGAAGAAGTCGTCCGATGACCCGGCAAGCGCCGATCACCAAAGCTCTCTACGTTTGACTGCGACCCTGATCAAGGAGAACCGATCACGATGCCCCCTTTGATGCTGTCGCGCTGCTGTTCATCAGCAGCGCCAACGTGTGTCTCGCGATCATGAGATCCACGTCGGACGGCACGACGTAAACCGGAATGCGGCTCGCTGAAGATGATATCAGCTGCGATTGCCGCGCGTTCTGCGCCACATCAAGTTTGACACCGAGCCATGCGAGCCGCTCCGCCACGCGCAAACGGATCGACGCGGAGCTTTCGCCGATCCCGGCGGTAAAGACGAACGCATCGAGCCCCTGCAACGCAGCTGAGAGCATACCGGCGTTAAGGCCGACCCAGTGAGCGAAATAGTCGATCGCGAATTTCGCGTTGACATCTTCACTTGCCTCGAGCTGACGGATATCGCCGCTGAGGCCCGAGAGGCCGTTCAGCCCGCAATCCCCGTGGAGAAACTCCTGCACCCTGGACGCCGCCATTCCCTTTTCCGAGATGAGATAGAGCACAACTCCCGCGTCGATCTGCCCTAGTCGCGCTTCCATCGGCAGTCCGTCGATCGCGGTGAAGCCCATGGTGCTCTCGACGCTCCGTCCTCCATGGAGGGCGCACATTGATGCCCCGCTCCCGAGATGCGCGACAATTACGCGTCCCATCGCGATTTCCGGCGCAACCCTCAGCAAGGTCTTCGCGATGTATTCGTAGGAGAGGCCATGAAATCCATAGCGCCGTACGCCCTCGGCATGAAGCCCACGAGGGATCGCGTAGTGATCGGCCACCGCAGCATGGGCTCGATGAAATGCGGTCTCGAAGCAGGCGACCTGCGGCAGCGTTGGGAAGTCAGTCAGGATCGATCGTATGGGCGCCAGATTATGCGGCAGATGAAGCGGCGCCAACGCGGTCATTCCTTCCAGGCGCGCCAGGATCCCATGATCAATCAGGACCGGCCGGTCATGCTCTGCACCGCCGTGAACGACGCGGTGCCCGATAGCAATGGGGCTGATATGAAGCTCATCCCGCAACCAGGCGCCTGCAATGTTCAGTGCGGCCAGAATATCCGGCACTGCGTCGATCGGATAGGCGCGATTGGCAAGCGGATCGCCGCCGGCGCTGCTCGCCTGCAGTCGCGGGCAACGCCCGATCCCGTCGATCCGTCCCTTGATCTGTTGCCGCAGGCTTCCTTCTCCTTCGATCGAATAGATCCGGAACCTGAGGCGGGAAGAGCCGGCATCGATGACAAGGATGGTATCCATGGCACTCACGTCGCACTCGTCGGAGCATGTCGAAGCCTTGCATCAGCACCGGCGGCCACAGCAGCCGGACCAGGCGGGCCAGACATTTCCACCACCACGTTCCGACCTCGTGGTTGTATCGCTTTACCTGAAAGGCTCGGTCGAATTGATATGGGTCAAAGCTCGATCGCCAGTTTCGCCGGCACGGCACGTTCGGTACGAATCCAGGCCACCGTCAGCTCCCAGACCACAGATAGGATGATAGGTCCGATGAAGAGGCCGATGATCCCATGGAAGAGGGTTCCTCCGATCACCCCGATCAGGATCACGAGCGCTGGCGTGGTCAGGCCGCGGCCCATGACAAGTGGTTTCAGGATGTTGTCGAGAACCGAAACGATCACGAAAAACACCGTCAGCAGGAGCGCGATCGGAAATTCCTTGTCGGTCCAGATCCAGATGATGACCGGCAGGATGACAATAGCGCCGCCTATTTGCACGATCGACAACAACAACACAGCAAATGCCAGCAGCCCCGCGCTGGCGATGCCGGCCAGCTTGAATCCGATGCCCGCCAGCAATGCCTGGATGATGGCGACGCCGATCACGCCTTGGGCCACAGCACGGATCGTGGCACCTGCCAGGTCGAGAAAGTGCTCGCTCTGGTCGGGCACGACGCGCGACAGAAAGCTGCGCCCCGCCCCCACGAGCTGAGGTCCATACGGAAACAGCACCCCGGCCACCGCCACCGACAGCAGAAACTTGACCGTACCTACCCCGGCATTGCCTGCAAATCCGAGCAGGGTCGCCGCGAATGGCTTCAGGTAGGGCACCACAGCACGCAAGAGCGATCGGAGATTGGTCGTCGCTTGGTCCCAGAGATCGAAGAGCTGAGGGCCGATGACGGGCCAATCCTTGAGAGGCTGCGGCGGCGAAGGCACGTGCAGTTCGCCAGCCGTCATTTGGGCGGCAAGATCGGTGATCCCGTCGACCGCGCCCATGCCCAGCCAGGTCGCGGGTCCGATCACAACAGCAAGATTGACGAGAGTAAGGATCGTTGCTGCAAGCTTCGGTCGGCCACCGAGAATGTCACTGAGGCGCCGAAACACCGGATTAAGGGCAGCGGCAAGCACGACACTCCACGCCAATATGGGCACGAATGGGCGGACCAGGAGGAGCGCCCAGATGAGCAACAGCCCCAGCAACCCCAGCCGGATGAGAAGCTGGATGATCTCGTCTCCGGAGAATATCTGGCGGAGTGTTTTCACGGACTCGCCTTCTCATGCCGCGCATGCTGAGGCGAACTAGCCCCTGCTCTCGCTCAGCTGGCTTGATCCAGATCAAGCGTCGCGGCTCTCCTACAGCTGAAGTCCGGGCGGGTTCAGCTCACGCTTGGCCTCAAACACTGTAACGATCGCAACATTTCATATGCACGGTCATGCCGCCGGCGCGACGGAATCCCTCCCTCGCCGGTCAGTCGAGATTTCAACGCGGTGGAGGACATTATGAGGTTCATCAAAGGGGCATTGGCAGCATTTCTTACTGTCGCGACCGCCATGATTTCCGTACCCGAAAGCGAAGCAGCGCCTTTGCCCACCAATGTTGGCGCGATGAGAGCCACGCTTGATAACGACGTGATGAAAGTGCGCTACGGAGGCTGGGGTTATCGCGGCGGATGGGGCGGAGGTTACCGCGGAGCGGGATTGGGCTATCGTGGCTTGGGGTATCGCGGCGTCGGATATGGCTACAGAGGTTACGGATCTAGAGGCTACCGTGGCTGGGGCGCCGGCGCAGTGGTCGCGGGGGCGGTCGTCGGTGGCGCGATCGCAAGCTCCGGCTACTATGGTGCATATCCCTACTACGGCGGCGGATACTCCTCTTACGGCGGAGGATACGGCTATGATTATTGTCCGCCCAGTGCCTACAGCGCCTACGGAAGCTATGGCGGTTATGGCGGCTACTACGCGAGGCGGAGCTACTATTCCGGCTGGTAGATTTGCCTCGGATTCTCTCGAGCACACGCGCTCTTGTTGTCGCCGTGGCGCAATGGCAGCGCGAGCGCGATACCTCCATTGATCTGGATCAGCACGCAGGCAGGAGCGCTGATATCGACTTGCGGTTTCGAACAGAGGAGGCGCATCGGACTAGCAGCTGCATTCATGACGACCGAGCTGGTTCTCGCGAGTCCTGAAAGCGCCAACGTCATTATATACTGCCAAAACGTGGACTATCCGGCGCATTGCGTCGCGAGGCCAGGCGTCGTGTTGGGAGTGCGTCCCGTCGCACGCGCTGCCGCACGGGAAGCGGTGCGGCCCGGCACTCCGACCAACCGCGGCGGTCCGGTCGATCGCGCCGACAGGCGCTGACTGGCTTGCGCGGTACGGCCACAAAAATGAGGGCCGACATGACTGCCGGCCCCCTGAAGACGTCAGACCCTGGAGAGCTCAGTACCTTGCGACGACCGGGTTGGCCCCGCCGAAGCGGTAGTTGAAGCGCACGGTGAGCATATCGACGTCCTGGGTGATCCGGTCGTTCACAAAAGCGGCAAGGCGCGGATCGGCGACCGTGAACGAATTATTCCGGTGCCCCATGAACAGATGATCGTATTCGAGCCCCACCGACCAATTCGGGGTGAAGCCGTACTCGAATCCAACACCAATGACGCCACCCCAACGGGTCGCACTTTGCGCGGCGAGTTCGACGCCGGACGCAGTATCAAGGACGCTCAGCCGGTTGTCTGTCACCGCCGCGCCGCCCTTCACGTAGAGCAGTGACGCATTCCAGGCGTAGCCGATCTGGCCGGTGAAGAGGCCGATGGCGCTCGTTTTGGCGCGCGTGGAGAGCGTCGGATCGAACAGGCTGACGCGCTGGTTACTGAGATCCGCCCAATCGCCCTGAGCTTCCAGACCAAACACCCACTGGCTGGCTTGCCAGCGATAACCGAGCTGACCACCGATGACGCCACCGGATCGATCGCGGCAGCCGGAAGCGACGGCGACGCCAGCCGCGTCAAGGAAATCCACGCAGTTGTGGTTCTGCGCCCAGCCACCATTGCCACCGATATAGAACCCCGTCCAATTGTAGATTGGAACGATCGGTGCCGGAGGCGGCGCCTTCACGGCCATATCGGCAGCCATGGCGGGTCCCATGGCCAACGCCACCAGGCCAATTGTTGTCAGCAGAAGTCTTTTCATCATGCTCTCTCCTTGCCGGCCGCTTTTTGATTGCTCGAACGGCGGCTTGTTGCATTGCAATCATCCCCCAACTTCCAGCTGAAACTCTACGGGCGAGGCCGCAAACTCCACGTGCCAAAATGGCAACACTCAAGACATTTCGAACCAGGCTTCGGTCTGCCTCGCCCGCGGAGTCGAACGACTGGCGCCAGTATCCGAATTGGCCGAAAGGCAGCCGTCTGCTCCGAGTCACCTCCAGTCATCCGCATCAACCACCGTGATGGCCCGCCTATTTCTCCGGGTCGCGCTTGGCATCGGGGCCGGTAATCTCGTCGCCTCGGCCTTGCTCGATCCAGGACGGAATGTCGCTCGAGGGAATCAACCGTCGCGGCAAAAAGGGATTGAGCGTGCCTGCGAACACGATCAATCCCTCGTTGAATTTCTCTCGCGCGAAGGTCCGCGCCTCGGCTTCGCTTTCGAATGTACGCGTTTCCCGGGGACTTCGCCGCTTCGGCAAGGTCCCTCGCTTTTGCACCTCGAACGTGACGTACCAGGTCTGCGGCATCCGCCAGCTTCCGGATCGTGATCAGGCGGACATCTGTCGGCGAACAATCACCCGTGAGATCATGTCGACGTCCTAGTTGCGCCGTTCCTCACGACGCACGTTGCGTCCCTCACGCCTTTCCTCGCGGCGCCCGGTACCTCCCAATGCGCCGCTCATGTCGCCGCTCGTGGCGTGCTCCCCGTCTCTCCCGCCGTCGTTCCATTCCGACTGTTTGCGCCAGCGCTTATGTTCCAAACAGGAACTTGCCGGATGCCGCCAGCCCGAGAGCAGCGGCCCACCCCAGCAACGAAAGCGCCTCGCGAAGATGGAGTCGTTCGAACCTTGGCGCTTCACTCATGTCAGTTACTCCCGAGCTTGAGGACGTTTGATTAGGCGAAGGCTCGACGTGCATTCGTTGATCAGTATCAACGGTGGGCGCCCCACTCCGCAGCGACGAACGGAGACGCTCACCAGGCCTGGTTGCCAAACCAGCCGTACTGCGGCGGTCGCGCGAGGAGCCGGATATTTCTTTCGATGTGCCTCCTCTCAATTTTGTTCTGACGCTGCGGCTTCGCGTCAGCCTTTACCGGCGGACGCGCTGGCGGCCGTTCGGCATCGGGTGCTCCAAGCCGAGCAAATGCCTCGCGCACGCGCGTCTGTGGCGGGTCGGCGCCCGGCGGGGCAGCGAACTCGACCTTGGGGACGTCGATCGCCACGATCGTGGGCCGGCTAGTGTCGAGAACGATCCGCTCGGGCACCTTCAAATCAGAGTGGATGCGGATAGTGGCGGATCGCGCCACGCCATCGTGTATAGCGGGCCGGACCGGGACAAAGGCATCCGCAACGAACAGCATCGCGAGCAACGCGCCGCCGACATAGAACAGATAGCGTGAGATGGGCATTGTCGGCGCCATCGCCGCCGCAGATTTTCGTCTGGCAAGCAACGGGCCACGGCGGCAGAATTGGCGAAGCAATGCAACCTGCATGAGCGTGGTTGCCTGAATCGAGCCGCCGCTGCGTCCGCCGCGGCGCGCCCCTGGTGAAGCACTTGCTGAGGCACGGGCGGCGCTCCTAGAGTAGGCACACACATGCTGCAGCAGGCTAATGTTCACTGCGTCCGAACGTGACTTCGCTTGAGCCAGATCAACGAATTGAACTATCGCAACACGCCTCGCGTAGTGTCGCACGGCTTGGTCAGTGTCAGTGACATGCCCCTTGGTACAATGGTCGGAAGGGCAATTGCAGAGAGGTGGAACGCAACGCAGAATTCTCACCGCGTACATCGAGCTTCTGGCAGGGAGGGCCGATGATGAGCCAATTCGAGCTGAGTTCGCGCGCGGCACTTTGCCGGCAGCTTGCAAACCAGGATCCGGCGAACCAAACGGTCTGGATGGCCGAGGCAAGAAGCTGGTCACGGCTGGCCGCGGAGATGCTTCCTGAAGAGCACCGATTGAAAGGCGGCATCACCGCCCGGTTATTCTTCGCCTTCAACAAATTGGTCGCGGCGCAACACGAGCCTACGAACCAACCGGCAGAAATGATGAAGAGCAGATCCAAACGCGTCATGCCGTCTCGGACCTTGTCACCGACGGCCTGACGCTTTCAAGGGAGAAGCGTTCGCACGATTGCACACTTGGCTCGAATGTGGAGAGAGCCGGTGCACCACGTGACAGCATGCTTTCCGATGCGACCCGGCGGGCTGCACTCGACGTCAAAGCATCGTTTTCCAGATTCCCTTAGCGCGATCCGAACCTGACCCGGTAAAATCGAAGACGAAGCAGATGCGATTTGTTGAATCCCTTGATCTAAAGCAAGCCACGGCCCTGGTGCTGCGTTGGTCTTATGACGTTGAAGTTCATTTTTGGAGAAGGTCCATGAACTCAGCGAGCGCAAGGAAGATTGCCGCCGCCATCGCCGTCCTCGTATGCGGCACGACGTTGTCCATCGGCTGAAACGACCAAGGCGGAATTTCGCTGCAGGTCGACAAGGCGCAAGCGGCGACGCGATTGTACGTCACTCCCTATTATCGCGGTCACTACTACACGAATGCGGTCTGCCCTGGTACGCGGTGCGAGCCTATTATTTCGGCGGACCGTGGAGCTACGGCTACAGCGGCTGGACCGACTATGCGGCGCGCAACGGCATCGTTGCGTCCCAGGCTCGTTGGTGAAGGGCGGCGATGGCATCATGTACGGTGTGCCAATAGAGCTCATGATGGCGCGATGGGCGGCGCCCATTAAGCCGCCCGTCGCGCTGATCTGCGCTCAGGAGATCGACGGCTGAGGGGGAGGATATCATGACCTATGTTCTGGTCGTCATCAGCTGGCTCGGCGTCGCGAATGGCGCCGTCATATCGACACAAGAATTTTCAAGCGCAGAGCAGTTGCGAAGCAGCCCGGACGGCGCTGATGGAATACGCGAAAGCGCGCAGCAGCGACAAGACACTGAGGCCGCTCTGCATACAGAAGTAAAAAAGCGGCGAAAAGGGTGACGCATGTACCCGAACCCGACTGAATCGTTCTGGTGTTTCGCCTTCGCTTAACAGCTTCACGATTTCGACGGTTCCTTGATCTTGATCAATGGTCCGAGCGCCAGTCCGTGGAGCGATCCAAATTCACTATCACAGGCGGAGACTATCATGAAGCGTGGTTTGGTCACAAAGCTATCACTCGCGGTTGCCGTGGTCGCCCTCGGTGTGTCCGGCTCGATCGACTGGTCGGCGGAGGAAGGCCTTTCGCTCTCGCTCGGCCGGGCTGAAGCACGAGTCGGGCGGCCCTTGACGCCCGTATCAGTCGCCGGCGTAGCACGGCGCACCACCAGGCGCGCGGTCGTCGGCGGCGCGGCAGTCGGTGCAGCCGCTGTCGGCACGGCATGTGTCCGCGTGCTGGTCAATGGCAGCTACGTCTGCCGCTGATAGCCCTCGTTGCCGGCTCCGAACATCGCATCCTGCCAGATAACTTTTTTCGGCAGGATGTGCGGTTCAGGTTTCGGAGCGCGATTGGCGTTGCCACATACGAGCGGCGATGTACCGACCAAATCCTCGTTGGGCCACTGTAGATTTTTCAGTCTCCCAGCGGCCCTTTGGCGTCCCCGTCGCTCCCTTTCAGCAACTCGTATTTAATCCGCCGCATGCGTGCCTGGGCTTCGAGCGGCTTGCAATAGGCGGTTGACGCTGCGAGCAGATCGATGGTGGCGAGAAATGCATAGCGCGATGCCGTCGGCTTAAGTGCGTCTGGCGCTTCGGGCACGTGCACGCCAAGCGCAATATCGGCGATTGAGGCCAGCCTGCTTTGCGGCTTGGTGATTGCGACGACCAAGGCGCCATATTGCTTGGCGATAGTGGCTGCCTCGATCACTTCGTTCGCCGCACCGGTGGTCGAGATGGCAACGACGACGTCATCCCGCCCGAAAGTCGCGGCGATCATGCGCATCAAGCTCGGATCGGAGGCATGCGAGACGGCGATCCCAAGACGAAAGAACCGGTTCTGAACTTCCGCCGCCGCAAGAGTGGAACCGCCCCCCACCCCGAACGCTGCAAGCTTCGAACAGCGGGAGATCGCTTCGGCAGCCCTCTCGATGTCGTCCTTGCGAAGTCCCTCCTCGGCAGCGGCAATTGCACGACGAATTTCCTGAAACACCGACCGCCAGAGCGCGGGGCGTGCCAGATCGGTCCCGACATGCGGGGGAGGCTCAACGTAAATCCGCCCAACCGCCATTGCTTGAGCCAGCCTCACCTTGAGGTCGCGGACGCCCCGGCAACCGACGGAGCGGCTGAACCGGGTTACCGTCGGCTCGCTGACGCGCGCCCGGCGGGCCAGCTCGGAATTGCTGGCATGAACGGCAAACTCCATATCGGCCAGCAGCACCGTGGCAACGCGCTGCTCCGACGGGCTGAGGCTTGGAGCGCTCTGCCTGATAAGGGAGATGATGTCGCCGGCCACGACATTGTCGTCGCCCGACGGCTTCGAGATCGCTGCACCAACGGCTCTCGCCGGATGATTTCGCTTTGCACGCGCCATTGCCTGCCCTTCCCCAGGTCAGATCCACCTGCGCCCTTGGCGGGAAGCTGCCGTAAGAAACCTTCAGCATCGACCAAACGTATATCGGCATGCCCCATCAAGAATAGCATTTTCCGCTTGATAATTGGCAAATTGTGTATGTAACTTTCAAACAACCAATAGCGTGCCAGCAGCCCAACAGCTGAAAGGCACATCCCCTGCACCGGGAAGCAGGCGGTCAGCAAGGCGGGAGGGCGATCATGAGATACGGTCCAAGTGTCTTGATGCGTGGCGTCGTGGGGCTGGCCACCGCGTCATTCTTGCTTGCAGAGGCCAATGCCGCCACCCTGCTGCGCGAAGCCACCATCGGAGAACCGCCGCCGCTCGATGTCATGCTGACGACAGCAGACGTCGCATCGGTCATCGGCCGCCACATCTTCGAGACCCTGTATGCGCTGGATTCGACCTATACGCCGCGTCCGATGCTGGCCGAGAGCGATCGCACGGACGACGGCGGGCGGACCATCGTCCTCAAGCTCCGCGAAGGTGTCCTCTTCCACAACGGCAAGGAGATGACCGCCAAGGACGTGGCCGCCTCGATGACGCGATGGGGCAGTTTCGGTGCCCGAGGCAAGCTCCTGATGGCGGCGGCTACGTCGGTCGAGGCCACCGGACGGTATGAAGTCACCCTGAAATTGTCCGCGCCGAACGGCGCCTGGAAGGCTCTCATTGCGGACGTCAATGGCGGTCTTGCGATCTATCCGGAAGACATAGCCGCCAAAGCGGGGAACCGGCCGATCGAGCAAAAGGACTATATCGGCACCGGGCCTTACAAGTTCGTGGAGTGGCGGCCGAACCGCTATGTCGAGGTGGAGAGGTTCGACGGCTACAAGCCGGTGAAGGAAAAGAGTGACGGCTTCGCCGGCGCCCGCGTTGCGAGCTTCGACAAGATCCGGTTCATTCCGGTGCCTGACGTCGGAACGCGCGTGAGCGGCGTGCAGGCGGGCGACTACGACTATGCGGAAATGATCTCCGGTGATCTGTACGAGTCCCTGAGCAAAGATCCATCGGTTCAGGTGCAGCGTACCAACGCGCCGATCTTCGGCCTGTTCTTCATGAACTCGAAGCAGGGAATCCTGAAGGACAATTACAAGCTCCGCCGCGCCATCCAGACCGCGCTGGATAAGTCGCAGGCACTGCGCGTCGCCTTCGGTCCCAAAGACCTGTGGAATGGCGAAGGATCGATCTTTCCAAACGGCACACCCTGGTACTCGAGCGAAGGCGTCTCCAATTACAGTGCGCACGACCCGAAGAAGGCCAAGGAGCTCGCAAAGGAGGCGGACTACACGGGGACGCCGATCCGCCTGCTGGTCTCGACGAACTACCAGGCACACTATGACGAAGCCTCCGTCTTCACCCGCCAGCTGGCCGACGCCGGGATCAATGTTCAGATGATGGTCGTCGATTGGGCTACCCTTCTGAAGATGCGCGGCCAGCCGGAACAATGGGACATCTTCGTCACCCACCATTCCTTCGCGCCCGACCCGCTGCTGCTCACGTTCTTGAATGCGAGCTATCCCGGCTGGTGGGACAGCCCCGAGATCGGCTCGCTTCGGGCAGAGTTGATCAACACGACCGATCCAGCCGCGCGCAAGTCGACATGGGACAAGATCCAGTCGCTGATCTATGAGCAGGTACCGGTGATGAAAGTAGGCGATGCCTACACCTATGACATTGCTTCTCCCAAGCTCAAGGGGCTCAACCCAAACGGCCCCGTGTTCTGGAATGTGTCCACGAAATAAGGACGGGCAATGAGGCCGCGAAGACTGTCGAGCGCCGGCGCCGGCGCGCATCGTTGCAGCTGACCAGGCGCTCAATCACATGTGGTCTTACGCATTCAAGCGCGCAGCAACGACGGCGGTGACGCTGCTGGCAGCGTCCATCATCATCTTCGCGTTCATCCATATCGTGCCGGGTGACCCGATTTATGTTCTGCTCGGTGACACCGCGACCCCCGACCAGATCGACGCCTTGCGACACCAGCTCGGTCTCGACCAACCGATTATCCTGCAATATCTCACTTGGGCCGGCCATGTGCTCGAGGGCGACCTCGGGCGGTCGATCTTCTTCCAGGCGCCCGTGCTGTCGGTAATTGCCGATGGCGCCGAGACCAGCACTTTGCTCGCCACCATGACGATGATCTGGGTTGCGGTCATCGGGGTGCCGATCGGCATGATTGCGGCGGTCCGGCACGGCACGTGGCTCGATCAGGGATTGTCCGGCGGGGCGATGCTGATGGCCTCGATACCCACGTTCTGGGTCGGGCTCTATCTGATCCTGATCTTTGCCGCCTGGCTTGGTTGGTTTCCGAGCTCCGGCTATCCGTCGATCTTCGAAGGTGGTGTCGTCAATCTCCGCTATCTCGTCCTCCCAAGCCTGGCGCTTGCGGCTCCGAATGCCGCTTTGATCCTGCGGCTGACGCGCGCCAGCATGCTCGACGTCTCCCGGGAGGACTACGTGCGCACGGCCCGTGCAAAGGGAATTCGGCCGTGGCAGGTCGTGCGTCGCCACATCTGGCGTAATGCACTCCTGGCGGTCGTCTCGGCCTTCGGCTTCACCTTCGCCGCACTACTGTCCGAAGCGGTGGTGACCGAAACCGTGTTTGCCCTGCCCGGTATCGGTCGCCTCGTCGTTCAGTCGATCCTTCGCCGAGACTACCCTGTGATCCAGGGCGTCATCCTGGTCATCGTGGTGGTTTATCTCCTGATCAATCTGATCGTCGATCTGAGCTATCGTCTGCTCGATCCGCGGGTTGAACTTCAATGAGCAGCGACAGCGTGACATTGTGGCTCAAGCCGTTCATCACCCGCCCGATCGCGCTGGCCGGGCTCGGGGTTCTTCTGGCGACTGTGCTCGCCGCGGTCTTCGCACCCTGGCTGTCGCCTTACGATCCGTATGCCATCGATCCCCTGATCCGTCTGACGCCGCCGAACGTGACCCACTGGTTCGGCACCGATCAATTCGGCCGGGATACCCTGTCGCGCACCATTCATTCAGCACGCATGGCGCTTCTGATCGGCTCCGGCGTGGTCGTCTTCGCTCTCGCGACCGGCGTTCCGGCCGGCGTACTTTCCGCTCTGTTTCCGCGGCTGGGGCACCTGCTGATGCGCATGGTCGACGTACTGATGGCTTTCCCGACTCTGCTTCTCGCACTCGGCCTGATTGTCATCTTGAGCCCGAGCGTGGCCACCGTCATTCTGGCCATCGGGATCGGCTACATGACGACGACGACCCGCATCGTCTATGGACTGACACTGCGCTTGCGCGCGGAAACCTACGTCGAGGCGTCTCGCAGCATGGGCGCCGGAGCGGCGTGGCTCATCAGTCGGCACATCTTGCCGAACCTGGTCTCACCACTTCTCGTGCAGGCCAGCTTCGTCTTCGCGTTCGCGCAGCTCGGCGCGGCTTCACTCGACTTCCTGGGCCTCGGCGCCCCGCCGGACATTCCGAGCTGGGGCAATATGCTGGCGGAATCGCGGACCTTCATCACGCGCGCTCCGTGGCTGCTCTTCTTCCCGGGCATGATGATCGTGGCGACGGCATTTTCTCTGAACCTGGTCGGCGATGCATTGCGCGATCGACTCGATCCGCGGTTCCGTCAAGTCTTCGGTGAGAAGGGTTAGGCCGTGCTGACAGTTTGCGACCTTACGGTGTCAGTGGGGCCGGAAACCGCGCCGGTCGACATCGTCGCGGGCGTGTCCTTCGGATTGGCCAAGGGCGAGATCCTCGGTCTCGTCGGCGAGTCCGGTTGTGGAAAGAGCATGACCTCGCTTGCGGTCATGGGATTGCTGCCGCAGCCCGGTCCTCGGGTCCGGGCCGGGCGGGTCCTGTTGGAGGGCTGCGACGTAACGCAGCTGCAGCCCTGGCAACGTGTCGAAGCCGGCCACGGCCGCATGGCAATGATCTTTCAGGAGCCGATGACCTCACTCAACCCGGTCCGTCGGATCGGCGATCAGATCGCCGAAGCCATACGCGTACATGAGGGAATCTCGGGCGCAGCGGCGCTCGTCCGCGCTCGCGAGCTGCTCGAACTGGTCCGCATGCCCGACCCCAAAATGCAGCTGTCCGCGTATCCACATCAGTTGTCGGGAGGCCAACGCCAGCGGGTCATGATCGCGATTGCGCTGGCCTGCAGGCCACAGGTGCTGGTCGCCGATGAACCGACCACCGCGCTGGACGTCACCATACAGGTTCAGATTCTCGGGCTCTTGCGCGAGCTCTGCAATCGGCTAGATATGGCGATATTGTTCATCACCCACGACATGGGAGTCATTGCGCAGCTCGCCGATCGCGTTGCTGTCATGTACGCCGGCCGGATTGTGGAAACCGCGGCAGTCGATGCGCTGTTCGGCGCACCCCGTCATCATTACACCCGCGGACTGATGGATTGCATGCCGTCGCGAAATTCCGGCGCGCGCCGGCTGCCTACAATTTCTGGTCAGCCGCCGCTGCCAGGTTCGGTCGCTGCTGGCTGCGTGTTTGCCTTGCGTTGCGCAGCGGTACGCGATGAGTGCCGCGTGGCGACCCCGCCTCGCCTGGAGGCCTCCCAAGGGCACGAGGTGCTCTGCGCATTTCCACTGGCCGGCGGGGAGCTGCCATGAGCGGCAATGCCATCCTCGACGTCCGGGACATGATGGTCTCGTTCAGTGCCAGGCGAGCCGGTCGGAAATACCGGGTGCAGGCGGTGGATGGTGTATCGCTGTCGCTGGCCGAAGGCGAGGTCCTCGGGATTGTCGGCGAGTCCGGCTGCGGCAAGACCACGCTGGGCCGCACCCTCGTCGGGCTGGTCCAGCCCGACAGCGGCAACATCAAATTGAAGGGAACCGAATTGATCGGAGCCGGCGGCTCCGGCCTCCGTGAGAAGCGTCTAAGTGTTCGAATGGTTTTCCAGGATCCCAATGCATCGCTCAACCCGCGGCGCGCAATTGGAGATTCGGTGGGGGAGGCGGCCGACATCAGCGGCTTCTTCAAGAGCCGCGCCGAGCGAAGCGCGGCCATAGCTGCCACCTTGACGGCCGTCGGGTTGAACCCCTCTTTCGCCGCTCGCTATCCCTACGAGCTGAGTGGCGGGCAGCGGCAGCGGGTCGGAATCGCACGCGCCATTCTTCCCACCCCGTCCATCATCGTTGCCGACGAGCCGGTCTCGGCCCTCGACGTTTCCGTGCAGGCGCAGGTGCTCAATCTGATGATGGATCTGCGTGACCAGTTGGGACTGTCGATGCTCTTCATCTCGCACGACCTTGGCGTGATCGGACAGATCAGCAGCCGCGTTGCTGTCATGTATATGGGCCGGATCGTGGAGCAGGCCGGGACGCGGACGGTCCTCGATTGTCCGCTCCATCCCTATACGCGCGCGTTGGTGGCAGCAATTCCGAAGCCCGATCCATCGAAACGGATCCAGGGTGCGATCGAAATGGGTGAACCGCCAAGTCTCTTCGCGCGACCGCGCGGTTGTGCGTATGCGCCCCGCTGTCCAATGGCCAGCGATCGCTGTCTCGTCGATGTGCCACAACTTCGATCTGTCGGTGCGGACGGTCGGACAATCGCCTGCCACAACGTATAACCAGCGAGTGCCGCGCGCGGCGAAATCACGCAACGCCTACGATTGATTTCTCCTCTATTCGAGCGGCCGCAGTCGCAACCGCCATGCGGCTGGCGGGTGCCAATTCGGGAAGCCTGACGCCTGTTGCACCGCGATGTTAATCGCGACGCAACATTCAAAATGAGACTGCCCGTTAAACCGCCCACGGCTCCGACACGTGCACTGCATCCGAGTTCGGATAGCCTCCCTTTCAAGAACCGTTGGCCTTGTCCGAACGCCGCACCGCGCGGCGGACGCGTCAGGGCGCGGTGAAAAACAGCGACAAAGAACGCCCTGGGAGGAGAGCAATGTTGAAAGGCAGTCTAGGACTGATCGCGTTGAGCAGCCTGTTACTTTCGGGCACCGCCTTCGCACAGGAGAAGATCAAGGTCGGCGTCACCGCGACGCTCGAAGGTACCTACACCGTGCTCGGCGAGGACGGTATCCGCGGCTTCCAGACGGCCCTCAACGTGCTCGGCAAGAAGGTCGGCGACAAGGAACTCGAATTTGTCATCGCCTCGACCGACGCGACGCCGGACTCCGCCGTGCGAGCCGTGCGCAAGCTGATCGAGCAGGACAAGGTACAGATCCTGCTGTCGCCGCTCTCTGGCGACGAAGGCATCGCGGTCAAGAATTTTGCAAAGACCCATCCTGAACTGACCTTCATCAATGCCGCCTCCGGGGCCCAGGAAACGACCTATGTCGATCCGGCCCCGAACTTTTTCCGCTACAACATGGACGGCGCGCAATGGCAGGTGGGCCTCGGCAAATACGCTTATGACCAAAAGAAGTATCGCAAGATCGCGACCGTCGGCGAAGACTACTCCTTCATCTATACGCAAGTGTTCGGCCTCGTGCTCGAGTTCTGCGGTGCTGGCGGACAGGTCACCAACCGGCAATGGGTGCCGCTCGGCACCAAGGACTTTGCCTCGGTTATCGCCGCACTGCCCGACGACGTCGATGCAATCTATCTCGGCCTCGGCGGCGCCGACGCCGTCAACTTCCTGAACCAATACCAGCAGGCCGGCGGCAAGGCGCATCTGATGGGCGGCTCGATCATGATCGACCAGACCATCCTGTCGTCCAAGGGAAACGCCAAGAATGCCCTGATTGGCACGCTGGCCGCGAGCGGCCAGGCCGACACCTGGGAGAACCCGAGTTGGCAGAAGTTCGTGAAGGACTATCAGGACGCGTTCCCGCCCAACAAGCGCTTCCCGAGCCCATCGCTGCTCGCCACCAACTATTATGGCTCGACAATGGCGCTGATCCTGGCGCTGCGCCAGGTCAACGGAGATCTCTCCAACAATCAAGCCAAGTACAAGGAGGCCCTTGCCAAGATCGAACTCGACGCACCCAACGGAAAGATCAAGCTGGACTCCAACCGCCAGGCGATCGGCACCAACTTCGTCACCGAGGTTGTCGACGACGGCAAGGGCGCGCTGTTCTCAAAGGTCGTGAACGTGATCCCGAACGTCAACCAAACGCTCGGCTACGATCCCGCGGTGTTCGCCAAAATCGGTTTACCGAGCCGCACAGTACCGGAATGTAAGAAATACTGACCTAGTCTAGTTCGCGAACGATGACCGGCCGGGGAGAGATTTGCCAGAAGCGCGACACGTGCGCCCTTGCATTCTCTCCCCGGTTGTTGAACGCTACCAAAAAATACAAGAGCTTTTGGGAGGAGAGGCATGAGCCGGGCGCTCGCCGTCTTCCACGGCCGCTTTGGTCGGGCGACGGTCTATCAGTTGAACCGCCCTTTCAACATCCACGCACATCGCGAAGGTCATTTGATCTTCCATGTCGGCGGGCGTTCCGCATGCATCGATGTCAGCGACGGACGCTACGAGCTCACCGAAGGGTCCGTCGTCGCGGTCAATCCGTGGGAGCCGCATAATTTCTTGCCGTCCGATCTCGAAGGCGGCGCCGTTTTCTTCGTGCTCTACGTCAATGCCGAGTGGTTTGCGCCCGATGCGCCCGGCGCCGACCGCCTGCGCTTCGGCCGCACCCAGTTCACGCGGTCCGTTGCGCTGGACAAGCATATCAGGCACGCAGCCGCCCTCGTGTGCGGCGCTCCCTCGCTCAACAGCCTCGATGGCGAGCTGAGAAGCCTGATCGACATCTGTTACGACGAAAGCTGGCAACAGGCGGCGACCGCGCGCGATCCACGCGCAAACGGCTCCGTCACGGATTTTCGCGTTCGCAAATGCATCAAGATGATGTCGGAGAGTCCTGGCGCCGAGATCGAGCTCGACACCATCGCGCGCGAATCCGGCCTGTCGCGGCCGCATTTCTATCGGCTCTTCCGCACCCAGACCGGCGTCACGCCACACCTCTATCTTAACACGCTGATGATGGAGCAGGCACTGGAGGCGCTGGTGGCGAGCGAAGCGCCGATCGCTGATATCGGCTTCGATCTCGGCTTCTCATCGCAGAGCGGATTCACCCGCTTCTTCGCCGCCAATGTCGGCATGGCGCCGACAGATTATCGCCGCGCGGCCAAGGTTTTGCGCGCCTGAGGCCACGCGAAAAGATACTCACGATCAAGCGCCTCCCTTACAGCCGCATTAGGATGCGCCAAACGCGGTCCCGAAACGAGGATCGCGCGCGATAGGGAGCGCACGTGCATGGCAGGGCTTGCGGCCGGCAACGGTCTGCGTGCCCCTTCGCCCCGCTTGCGGGGCGGGAGATGGGGTGACGTGAAGACGGAGCGGCAATCATGACCCGCTTTGTCGAACGCCATCCCACCTGGGCACTGATCGTCATCATCGCGATCGCGTTAGCACTCTGGCTGATTTTCGCGGTCTGGCCGCAGGGCGTTGAAGATGCGTTCGGCCGCAAGCGGGTCTTCCTCAACGCGCTCTTCAACGGCATCACGCTCGGCGGTCTCTATTTCCTCGTCGCCAGCGGTTTTACGCTGATCTTCGGCCTGATGCGCAACGTCAATCTCGCACACGGCTCGCTCTATTTGTTCGGCGGCTATGTCGGCTACGCCATCAGCGCCGCGACCGGCTCATGGGTCCTCAGCTTCATCGTCGCTTTCATCCTGACGGCGCTGGTCGGCGTCCTGCTCCAGGTCCTCGTCTTCCGCCGCATGGAAGGCCAGGACCTGCGCCAGACCATGGTGACGATCGGACTCTCGATCGTATTCGCCGATTTAATGCTGTGGGCTTGTGGCGGCGATTTCTATCAGATCCAGACTCCGAACTGGCTGATCGGACCCGTGGAGCTGCCGCTGGTCACCGCGGTCAAATCCTCAGGCGAGCCGGTCTATCTCCGCTATCCCATGGTCCGACTCGTGATCTTCGCCGCCTCCGTCGTGATCGGCGTGGCGATGTGGCTGGCGCTCAACCGCACGCGCATCGGCATGATCATCCGCGCCGGGGTCGACGATCGCGACATCCTGGCGGCGACCGGAGTGCGGATCCAACTCGTTTTCGTGGTGGTGTTTGCGCTCGGCGCCGGCCTCGCCGGCGTCGCCGGCGTCGTCGGCGGAACGTTCCAGTCGCTCTCGCCCGGCGAGGATATCCGCTTCCTGCTCGCCTCCCTCGTCGTCGTGATCGTCGGCGGCATGGGCTCGATCCCGGGGGCTGCGCTGGGCGCGCTCATCATCGGCCTCGCCGAGCAGCTCGGCTCGGTCTACATCCCAACCTACGCCATCGTCGTGACCTTCCTGATCATGGTTCTGGTGCTGGCAATTCGGCCGCAGGGCCTGTTGGCGAGGCGCTGACATGTCCCTCGCTCACGACGCCCGCGTCCCGGTTCGTCCCACCGCTGCTGTGCAACGCTCCAGATTGCGCGGATGGCCGGAGATCGACAATCCGGCGGCCTGGACCGTCGCGGCCATTCTCCTGATCATGCCCCTGATCGCCAACGGCTTCTTCCTGATCGAGATCTTTGCGACCACGCTGATCCTCGGAACCATGGCGCTGAGTCTGATGTTTCTTGCCGGCTATGGCGGCATGGTCAGCCTGATGCAGCTCACCATCGCGGGTTTCTCCGCCTATATGGTCGCGGTGTTTGGCGTCAGCGGCAACGCCAATATCAGCCTGGGATGGCCGTGGTGGCTTGCGGTCCCGATGGCGCTCGCGCTCGCGACCATCTTCGGCACGCTCGGCGGCGCGCTGGCGGTACGCACCGAGGGCATCTACACCATCATGATCACGCTCGCGATCGGCGCGGCGTTCTATTATTTCACCAACCAGAACTGGGCGATTTTCAACGGCCATACCGGCATCAATACCGTTGCCACGCCGCATTTCTGGGGCGTCAACTGGCGTGCCGACATTCCCTTCTATTATATCGTCCTCGCGGTAGCCGCGCTGTGCTACTTCGCCGTGGACTACATCTCCCGCGCACCGTTCGGCCTCGCGCTGCAAGGCGTACGCGACAATCCCCGCCGCATGGCAGCGCTCGGCTTCAACGTCAATGCGCATCGCGTTGCGGCCTACGCCTTCGCGTCGTTCGTCGCGGCGCTGGCTGGGGTACTCCAGGTCTGGAACTACCGGCAGATTTCGCCGGGATCCGTGAGCGTTGGAGCGTGCATCGATATCCTCATCATCGCGATCGTCGGCGGCATCACGCGCCCCGTCGGACCCTTTATCGGCGCGCTGATCTTCGTGCTGCTGCGCACCTTCGCACTCGACTTCCTGGTCAAGCTGGGGCTCGACGGCAACCGCTTTCGCCTCCTGATCGGCCTCGGTTTCCTCGCGATCGTGTTCTGGTCCTCGGACGGCGTCATCGGGCTCTGGCAGAGCTGGCGGCGCCGCCAACGCTCCGGCGCGGCAAGTTCAAGTGGACGACATGGCCGAGAACTTGGCCGAGACTCTGGCCAAGGATCCACCCAAGGATCCCGCCATGGATAGCGTCGCGCAACGCCTCTCTGTCGTGGGCGCCCGCGCGGCGCTGGAGCTGCGCGGCGTGACGCGTCTGTTCGGCGCGCTCGCGGCGCTCACCGACATCACTATTACCGTCCGCCCCGGCGAACGGCGCGCCGTGCTTGGTTCAAACGGCGCCGGCAAGACCACGCTGTTCAACTGCATCACCGGCGACTTCCCACCCTCTTCCGGCACCATCCGCTTCTTCGGCGAGGACGTCACGCACTTCCCGCCCTATGAGCGCATCCGCCGTGGCCTGCGCCGGACTTACCAGATCTCCGCGCTGTTTCCCGGCCTCACCGTTCAGGACAATGTCTACCTCGCCTGCCGTGGCGTCTCACGCGGGCGCTTCTCGTTTCTCCGCCCCGGTCAGAACGATGCGTTGATGCACGCGGCCGAAAATCTCGTGCAGGCCGTCCATCTCTCGGGCGTGAAGGATCAGCGCGTTGCCGAGCTCGCGCATGGCCAGCAGCGCCAGCTCGAGATTGCACTTGCGCTTGCCGGCGCGCCGCGATTCGTCCTGTTCGATGAACCCGCCGCGGGACTGTCGCCGACCGAGCGTGCCGAGCTGATCGAGATATTGATCTCCCTGCCCGCGCATATCGGTTACATCATCATCGAGCACGACATGGACGTGGCCCTGCGCGTCGTCGAGAGCGTCACGATGATGCACAACGGGCGGATCTTCAAGGAAGGCCGTCCGCAGGAGATCGAGTCCGATCCCGAAGTGCAGGAGCTTTACCTCGGAGGCGGCCATGAGTGAGGTCCGCCGTACCACCGCCGCGCTCGAAGTCCGCGGCCTGGACGTCTATTACGGCCATTCGCACGCGCTGCAGGGCGTGGACCTGACGCTCGAGGCCGGCGTGTTCTCGGTCGTCGGCCGCAACGGCATGGGCAAGACCACGCTATGCAAGGCCATCATGGGGCTGGTGCCGGTCAGCGGCGGCTCGATTCGTATCCGCGGCGATGACATCACCCGGCAGCCGCCCGCCCACATAGCCCGACTCGGCGTCGGCTACGTTCCGCAGGGACGGCGGCTATGGCGTTCGCTCAGTGTCGACGAGCATCTGCAGCTTGCCGCCGGCTTGCGCCGCGGCGCCTGGACGGTCGAGCGCATCTACAAGACGTTTCCGCGGTTGGCCGAGCGCAAGGATCACGGCGGCGGCCAGCTCTCCGGCGGCGAACAACAAATGCTTGCGATCTCCCGCGCGTTGCTCACCAACCCCCGGCTCCTGATCATGGACGAGCCCACCGAGGGGCTCGCGCCGGTCATCGTGGCCCAGGTCGAGGAGATGCTGCTACGGCTTGGCGAGGACGGCGAGATGTCCGTGCTCGTGATCGAGCAGAATATCGGCGTGGCGACGGCCGTGTCGCGTAACGTCGCGATCATGGTCAACGGCCGCGTCAACCGCATCATCGATTCGGTGCGGCTTGCCGCCGATCGCGAACTGCAGCAGCGCCTGCTCGGTGTCGGAATGCACGCCGGACTCGAGCTCGACCTCGACGTTCCGCCGGCGGATACGGAACCGAAGCCTTCTCCGCAGCAGACGCGGCCAGGCGGCGCGATCCGCATCTACATGTCCAACCCGACGCCGCCGACACGCTGGTCGCAACCGGTGCCGATCGCCCGTATCGAGGCCGCGGCCCGCACGTTCTCGACACAGGTGATGCGTCTCGATGAGACGGCACGACGCCGGCGCGAACCGGTCGCGGCACAAACGCAGGGCTCTCCGGTGGTGCTCGTCGTCGGTACGCTCGACACCAAGGGCACCGAGCTCCGCTTCATCCGCGACATCATCGCCGGGACCGGCCTGCGAACCCGCCTGGTCGATGTCTCCACCAGCGGCAGGCACGCGGCCAGCGACGTCTCCGCCCAGGAGATCGCCTTGAACCATGGTCGCGGCGGATCGGCGGTATTCGGACCCGACCGCGGCGCCGCCGTCACCGCGATGGCCGAGGCCTTCGCCAGCTGGCTGCGGCGCCAGAGCAATGTTGCCGGCGTGATTTCGGCCGGCGGCTCGGGCGCAGCGTCACTGGTCGCGCCCGGTATGCGGGCCCTTCCTGTCGGAGTGCCGAAACTTATCATCTCGTCCGTCGCCTCCGGTGACGTCGGGCCCTATGTCGGCCCCGCGGACATCACCATGATGCATTCCGTCGCCGACGTGCAGGGCCTCAACTCCATCTCGCGCGCCGTGCTGGCCAACGGCGCCAACGCGCTGGCTGGCATGGTCAAGGCGCGCCTTGATCAGCATGCAGGAAAGGATCGGAGCGACAGCGGATTGCCGTCGGTCGGCATCACCATGTTTGGTGTCACTACGCCGGCGGTGCAGAAGATCGCGGCCGACTTGCGCGAAGATTTCGAGTGTCTGGTTTTCCACGCCACCGGCGTCGGCGGGCGCTCAATGGAGGCACTCGTCGATTCCGGGCAGCTTGCAGGCGTCATCGACCTCACGACCACGGAGGTCGGGGACCTCCTGATGGGTGGCGTGTTCCCGGCGACCGACGACCGCTTCGGCGCCATCATCCGCAGCCGGGTGCCTTATGTCGGCTCCGCGGGCGCGCTGGACATGGTGAATTTCGGCGCGCCCGAGACCATCCCGGAGCGCTACCGCGGCAGGAAATTCCACGTCCACAACCCGCAGGTTACCTTGATGCGGACCACGGCGGAGGAGAACGAGCGCATGGGGCACTGGATCTCCGATCGACTCAACCGGATGGACGGCCCGGTGCGCTTCTTCCTGCCCGAGGGCGGCGTCTCCGCGCTCGACGCGCGAGGACAGCCGTTCTGGGATCCGGACACCGATGCGGCGCTGTTCCGCACGCTTGAGCGCAACGTGCGGCAGACCGCCAATCGTCAGCTCATCCGCGTTCCCAAGAACATCAATGACCCCGAGTTCGCCTCCACCATTGTCAGCGCGTTCCGAACACTGTTCGGCCGCACTGGGGCGCGCCGGAGACTAGCGAGGTGACCGATGGCCCGGTTTGAACGCGCTGCACTGTTGAAGCGCTTCCGCGACATGGCAAGGCGCGGCGAGCCCATCGTCGGCGGCGGCGCCGGCACCGGCCTTTCGGCCAAATGCGAGGAGGCCGGCGGTGTCGACCTCATCGTCATCTACAATTCCGGCCGCTACCGAATGGCCGGCCGAGGCTCGCTCGCGGGATTGATGGCTTACGGCGACGCCAACGCCATCGTGCTGGAGATGGCCGGCGAAGTGCTGCCCGTCGTGACCAGGACGCCAGTGCTCGCCGGCGTCAATGGGACCGATCCGTTCCGCGACATGGATCTTTTTCTGGACCAATTGAAAGCGCTCGGCTTCGCCGGTGTGCAGAACTTTCCGACCGTCGGCCTTATCGACGGCGTGTTCCGCGCCAATCTCGAAGAGACCGGCATGTCCTATGCGCTCGAGATCGACATGATCGCAAAGGCGCGCGAGAAGGACCTGCTGACGACGCCCTACGTCTTTAGCGAGAAGGAAGCCGCCGCGATGGCGATCGCGGGCGCGGATATCATCGTCTGTCATCTGGGCCTGACGACCGGGGGCACCATCGGCGCGCAGACCGCACTCAAGCTGACGGATTGCCCGGCGCACATCGACACCTGGGCCTCCGCCGCGCTCGGCGTCAAT
Source organism: Bradyrhizobium sp. 76 (assembly GCF_023073025.1). Taxonomy (NCBI): domain Bacteria; kingdom Pseudomonadati; phylum Pseudomonadota; class Alphaproteobacteria; order Hyphomicrobiales; family Nitrobacteraceae; genus Bradyrhizobium; species Bradyrhizobium sp. 76. The sequence continues at coordinate 271,362 of NZ_JADPIS010000149.1, read as the reverse complement.
CCAGACATTCTGGTGCTCGCTCATGGCGGACCGATCTCCGATCCGGACGATGCTGATTTCATCATGAGGAACACACGAAATTGCCACGGCTTCTACGGCGCCTCCTCGATGGAGCGGCTGCCGGTCGAACGGGCGCTGACGGATCAGGTTCGCAAATTCAAGGCGATCGGCGCGCGATAACGCCGAAAGGTCGAGGGAGAGAAACATGTCAGGGACTCTGGTCGGTGAATTGATCCTTTGGCTGATCGTCGCCGTCGTGGTGATCGTGGTCGGCGTCTACATCGTGAACTGGCTCTATCACCGCTCGTCCAAGGAGACCTCATTCGTTCGTACCGGCCTGCTCGGCGAGCGCGTTGTGATCAACGGCGGCGCCTTCGTGCTGCCGTTCATCCACGACTACACGCCGGTCAACATGAACGTGCAGCCGATGGGCATCGTGCGCTCGCGGCAGGACGCCGTGATCACCCGTGATCGCATGCGCGTCGACATCGAGGCCGATTTCTATGTCCGAGTCCAGGCGACTCGCGAAGCCGTGTCCATCGCGGCTGCCACGCTCGGCCGCCGTACCATGGAGCCCGAACAGCTCCACGCCCTCCTCGCCGGCAAATTCATCTCGGCCATTCGGTCCGTTGCCTCGGAGATGACCCTCGAGCAGATGCATGAGCAACGCGGAGAGTACGTCGCCCGCCTCAAGGCGAACGCGGCCGAGGCACTTGCCCAGAACGGACTCGAGCTGGAGTCAGTCGCGATCACCGATCTTGACCAGACCGATCTCGAATTCTTCAACCCCTCGAACCGTTTCGACGCCGAAGGTCTGACCCGCCTGATGGAGGATATCGAGGCCAAGCGCAAGCTGCGCAACGACATCGAGCAGGATTCGATGATCAAGATCCGCTCTCGCAACCTGGAGGCCGAGCGGCAGGCGCTCGAGATCGAGCGCGAAAGCGAGACGGCGCGCCTCGAACAGGAGCGTGACATCGAGATGCGCCGCGCCCTGCAACGCACCGAGGTCGCGCGCGAGCGGGCCCTGCGCGAGACCGAAGCGGAGCAGGCGCAGATTTCCGCTCGTGAAACGATCGAGAAGGCGCGAATCGCCAACGACCAGGCGATCGCCGAAGCCCGTATCGCCTCGGAGCGTGAGACCCGCCAGCGGGAGATCGAGCGCACCCGCACCATCGAGGAGAAGGAACTGCTGGCACGGGAAGAAATCGAGAAGGCCCGGATCGCCAACCAGCGCTCGATCGATACCAGCCGCATCGCTTCCGAGCGCGAGGTGCGCCAGCGCGAAATCGAGCGGATGCAGACCGTCGAGGAAGCCGAGATCACCGCCCGCGAGGCGATCGAGAAAGCGCGTATCCAGCAGGACCGCGTCGTGACCGACGCCCGCATCGCCAACGAAGAGGAGACCCGGCGCCGCGAGATCGATCGGACCCGCGCCGTGGACGAAGCCGAGATCGCTGCCCGCGAGACGACGGAAAAGGCCCGCATCGCCCAGACCATGATTGTCAATGTCGAGCGCATCGCATCCGATGAGCGCACCCGTGCGCTGGAGATCCAGCAGGTGCGTAACATCCAGGAAGCCGAGATCGAGGCGCAGCGCGCGGTCGAGGCGGCGCGCATCGCCCGCGAGCACAGGCTCGCTGTCGAGCGCATCGCAGTCGAGCAGAATACGCGGCAGTTGGAGATCGAACGCAACCAGACGCTGGAAGTCGCAGAGGTCACCGCGCGCGAAGCCACGGAAGCTGCCCGCATCACTCAGCAAGAACGCGTGCGCTCCCTGGAGATCGCCCGCAACCGCGCCGTCGAGGAAGCCGACATCGCCTCACGCGAAGCCATCGAAGCCGCCCGGATCGCGCAGGAGAAGTCCGTTGCAGCCGAGCGTATCCAGGCCGAGCGTGACACACGTGCGCTCGAGATCGAGCGCACAGCCGTGCTCGAGGCCGCCGAGCTGAAGCGTCGCGACACCATCGAGCGCCAGCGCATCGGCGTCGATCTCGCGCTAGAAGCCGAGCGCATCACCTCCTCCAGGAAGCGCGAAGTCCTCAACATCGAGCACAAGAAGGCGATCGAGATCGCGGACGAGGACCGCGTCATTGCGCTCTCGACCAAGAAATCCGAGCGCATCGACGCCGACCGCCAGGTCAGGCAGGCCGAGATTGTCGCGCGCAAGGAGATCGAGACCACGGACGTCTCGCGCGAACAAGCGCTGGAGGCGGCGCGAATCGAACGGCGACGTTCGATCGAACAACTCGAAGTCGCCCGTGTCCAGTCGCTTCAGGAAGCCGAGATTGCCGCGCGCGAAGAGGTCGACCGCGCCCGCATTGCCTCCGATCGCGGCCTCGACGAGGCCCGCATCGGCCGCGAGCGCGAGCTGCGCAAGCTTGAAATCAATCGCGAGAAGGAGGTCGAGACCGTTCTGATGGAGAAGGCGATTGCCATTCACCTGAAGTCGCTCGAAGAATCTGCGGCCAAGGCCTCGGCCGAGGAAGCGCGGGTGCATGCCACTGAAGCCACCGAGCGCGTCATTACCGCGCGCGAGAGCGAGATCGCGAAGCGCCGTAAGACCGTGGAGATCCTGATCGCCGAGAAGCAGGCCGAGGAAACGCGAATTGCCGCGGAAGCCGAACGGATCCGCGCTGCAGTCGAGGCCGAGGCGCAGCGTATGCTCAACGAGGCCGAGAACGTGCTGACCGACCAGGCACGCTACTCGCTGTTCCGTAGAAAGCTGCTCGACCGCATCGAGGGTATCGTCCGCGAGAGCGTCAAGCCGATGGAGAAGATCGAGGGCATCCGCATCCTTCAGGTCGATGGCCTCAACGGCAACGGCCATGGTGGCAATGGCGGCCGTAGCGCCACCGACGAGGTGATCGACTCGGCGCTGCGCTACCGCGTCCAGGCGCCGCTGATCGACTCGCTTCTGGCGGACATCGGCGTCGAAGGTGGCAGCCTCGCCAAGATGCCAGGCCTGATCCGGGAAGCTCGCGACATGCAGGGCATCAAGGACTCCGCACGCAAGGGCAGCGACAGTGGCGGTGGCGAGAAGCCAGCTGCTGCGCCCTCGCCCGACGGGGAGCCGCCCCCCGAGCGCAGCCCCCGGAAGAAGAGCTGAGGTGGCACCATGGCCCGGGTCTACGTCTCAACCGTCGTCAACGCACGCAACGATCGCGTCTGGGCGCGGGTACGCGACTTCAACGGTCTGCCGAACTGGCATCCCGCGATTGCGGAAAGCCGCATCGAGGGCGGCGAGCCCTCCGACAAGGTCGGCTGCGTCAGGGATTTTCGCCTGCGCAACGGCGATCGTATCCGGGAAAAGCTGCTTGGCCTGTCCGATTACGACATGTTCTGCACCTATTCGATCCTCGAATCCCCGATGGGGGTCGAGGAATACGTCGCGACGCTTCGGCTGACGCCGGTCACGGATGGCGACCAGACCTTCATGGAATGGACCGCTGAGTTCGACTGCGCACCCGAGCGGGAGGCGGAGCTCGTCGCGAATATCGGCGGCGGCGTGTTCCAGGGCGGCTTCGACGCCCTCAAACGCCAGTTCGGAGGCTGAGCGCCGTGCCGCACATCGTCAAGAGCACGATCCTGGACGCGCCGACCGGCTCCGTGTGGCCCGTACTGCGCGACTTCAACGGGCACGATCGCTGGCATCCGGCGGTTGCGACCTCCACGATCGAGCGCGCGCAGACCTCGGACAAGATCGGCTGCGTCAGGCGCTTCAAGCTGCAGGACGGCTCCGAGCTGCGCGAGCAATTGCTGACGCTGTCGGATCTGGAGCAGACCTTCAGCTATTGCCTGCTCGATACGCCGGTTCCGATGTTCAACTACGTAGCTCACGTCCGCCTGCTGCCCGTGACCGACGGCGACCGTACCTTCTGGCACTGGGAATCCCGCTTCTCGACTCGGCCGGAGGACAAGGACCGGATCACCCACATCGTCGCGGAAGATATCTACCAAGCGGGATTCGACGCGATCCGCCGGCACCTCAAGGAGGCTGTGTCAACATGACTGTGACGGTGAAGACCTTCACGAGCTCGAGCGAGGCCGCCGCCGCGCTATCGTCCGATCGCAACGCGCGCTACCTCGGCGGCGGCACGCTGGTGATGCGCGCACTGAACGAAGGCGACATCTCGGTCTCGACGGTCGTGCGCGCCAATGACCATGCCTTGACGCGCATCGACCCATCCGGCCCGCGGATCACCTTGGGTGCTGGCGTCACTTTCGCCCGGATTCTGGGCGAGCGCGACCTTGCTTTCCTGCACGCTCCCGCCCGCTCGATCGGTGGCCCGGCGGTGCGCAACATGGGTACGGTGGGCGGCAATCTGTTCGCGCCCAGCCCCTATGGCGATTTCACCGTCGCCCTGCTTGCGCTCGATGCCACCGTGGCTCTGCAAGGCGGTTTTGGATCGCGCGACATTCCAATCGAGGAATTTTTGCAGTCGCGCGAAAGGCAGGCGGGCACGCTCGTGCTGTCGGTGTCGTGCACACGACCGACAAACCCAGAGGCTTTCCGCTACCGCAAGATCGCACGGATCAAGCCCAAAGGCGGCTCGGTCATCACGCTCGCCGCACATCTGCCCATCAGTGGCGGACGGATCGCCGGGGCACGCATTGCATTGGGATCGATGGCGCCGACGCAAATACGCGCGCGGGCGGCCGAACGCGCTCTGGAAGGCCGCGCGCTCGATGCCGCGACCGTTGCGGCCGCAGCCTCTGCGGCTGCGGAGGGAACATCGCCGTCCGACAACGCGCTCGGCAGCGCCTGGTATCGCCGCGAGATCGTCGGCGTCCATCTGCGTCGTCTTCTTTTGGGTCAGGAATAGATCGTATGGCCAAGACTGCCCTGCAATTTCGTCACAACGGCAGCGATGTTGCCATTTTCGTCAATGGCGGCACCAACCTGCTCGTCGCGCTTCGCGAATTGATCGGCGACATGACGCCGAAATTCGGCTGCGGCCAGGGCGGCTGCGGCACCTGCAGCGTCCTGATCGACGGCGAGCTCCATCTCTCCTGTCTGACGCTGGCCGAGACCGTCGCCGGCCGCTCCGTCGAGACGCTGGATAGCCTGAAGCAAGGACCCAACCTCCACCCGCTGCAACGCGCCTTTGCCGAGAATTTTGCTGCCCAGTGCGGCTATTGCACGCCGGGCATGCTGATGGCCGCCAAGGCACTACTCGATCACAATCCCTCCCCGAGCCGCGCCGAGATCGTCGAGGCGATCTCCGGCAACATCTGCCGCTGCACCGGCTACGAGCCGATCATCAACGCCATCCTCGCCGCCTCCGGCGGCCGGGTGAGCGCCTGAAGGACCACATCATGCTGGAACTGCGCAAAGATATTTTCGCCGACGAGCGCGACGACAATCTCAAGGAGATCGGCAAGGGCACGCAGCGCCAGGACATGCTCGGCCATGTCACAGGCACATCGAGCTATTTCAACGACCACAAGCTCCAGGGGATGCTGCACCTGAAAGTCGTCCGCGCGATCCATTCGCATGCAAGGATCCGGCGGATCGACACCGCTGACGCCGAGCGCTCAGCCGGCGTGCGCCGGATCATCCGCGGCTCCGACGTACCCCGCAACCTCAATACGCTCTTGAGCCTGATCAATTTCGGCAAGGACGACGAGCCCTCGCTCGCCGTCGACAAGGTCCGCTACAAGGGGGAGCCGATCCTGGCCATCGTCGCCGACAGCGAGCGCGAGGCGTTCGAGGCGATCGCAAAGGTGCGGATCGACTATGAACCGCTGCCAACCGTGTTCGACGTCGAAGATGCGCTGAAGGCCGGCGCGCCCGTCGTCAACGACACCTATCCGAAGAATGCCTTCATTTATCACGACACATATGATCACCAGAAACTCCGCTTCGGCGATGCCGATGCCGCACTCGCGACCGCCGATCACGTGCTCGAGCAGCGCTACCAGATGTCGCCCATCGAGCACGCGCCGACCGAAACCAACGGTTCGATCGCGGCGCCCGACACCAACGGGCGCTATGTCGTCTATACGTCGACGCAGGCGCTGTTCTTTTCGGTCGACACCTGCGCCAAGATCCTCGACGTCCCCTCCAATACCTTTCATTTCATCGGCGGCACCGTCGGTGGCGGCTTTGGCGGCAAGGTGGACACGCTGACCGAACCGTTATGCATCCTCGGTGCGATGCTGACGGGACGTCCCGTGCGCTACGTGTTCGGACGCGAAGAAGAGATGCAATACGGCCCACCACGCGGCGCCGAGCGCATCTACATCAAGGACGGCGTGATGCGCGATGGCCGCGTCGTCGCGCGAAAGATCCGCGCATATTTCGACAGCGGCGCATATACGCGGCTCTCGAGCTATGCAGCGGTGAAATGCGCGGCCCATCTGCCAGGGCCCTACACCATCCCCAACGTCTATGGCGACGTCTACTGCGTCTTCACCAACCGTACGCCGGCAACCGCGATGCGCGGCTTCGGCGTCACCGCAATGGATTTTGCGATCGAGTGCCAGATGGACAAGCTCGCGAACCTCGTCGGCATGGATCCGATGGAGTTCCGCATTCTCAATGCCTATCGCGACGGTGACATGAAGGCGCATCGGCGCGAGGCCAAGAACACGGCGCTGATCGAGTGCGTCCAGGTCGCCGCGGAGAAAGCCAAATGGCCGATCCGCGACGAGTTCAAGCGCACCTCCTCCCGCAAGGACGGTGGCGGCAGTCGCGCCGCCATCCCGCGGACGCCTGCCGACACCCCGGTGAGGACGACCACCCCAGCGCAGCAGCGCACGAGCTATGATCGCCTGCCGACGGCCGCGTCGCGCGAACCGCCGCGCGAGCCCCCACCGCCCGCGCCCTTCCCGCCGCAGCCACCGCGACCGGCATCGCCCTCGCATGGGGCGGGCCGATTCTCATCCGTGTTCGGCACCAGGAGGCGTTGAGATGACCCGACATCGCGGACGCGGCATCGCATCGGTCAATTATCCCATCGGCATGAACCTCGGCGGCGATCCCAGCCAGGCCCTGGTTCACTCCAATCCGAGCGGTAAATTCACCGTGGCGCTATCCTCGATCGATCTCGGCCAAGGCATGAAGTCGGTCACGCGGCAGATCTGCGCAGAGACGCTCGGCGTACCCGTCGAGGACGTCTACGTCGACACCGCCGATTCCGACACCGGCCCGCATTGCATGGGCTCGTTCGCTTCGCGCGGCACCCATCGCGTCGGCAATGCCGTGATGGCGGCGGCGCGCGAGGCGCGCGGCGTGATGATGGAGGCCGCCGCCGAGGAACTCGAGGTCAACGCCGCCGATCTCGAAACCGACGGGCGTGGCAACATCCACGTCAAGGGCGCGCCGCACCGCTCGATCTCCACCAAAGACGTCGCCATCGCCGCGCAGTTCAAGCAAGGCAAGACCATCGCCGGCCGTGGCATCTTTCTCGTTCCTCTGTCCAATGTCGATCCCGAGACCGGCGAGATGTCGCCGGCGACCTGCTACGCCCATGCCTGTCTTGTCGCCGAGGTTGAGGTCGACGACGAGACCGGCGAGGTCACGATGATCCGCATGGACTCTGCCTACGAGCTCGGCCGCGCGCTCAACCCGCGCCTGGTCGAGCAACAGCTCGTTGGCGGCGCCTGGATGGGCGTCAGTCACGCGCTCTACGAGACGCCCGAACCCTATTATCCCGACCCTGTCCACGGCCCTCGCGACTTCGTCGAATATGTCATGCCCGGTCCTGGCGACATCTGCCCCCACGACATCGCCGTGTTGGAACGCCCCGCTCCCGATGGCCCCTTCGGCGCCAAGGGCCCCGGGGAAATGTGCGCAAATCCCGTATTGCCGGCCGTCGCGAATGCCATCTTCAACGCCGTCGGCGTCCGCATCGACGATCTGCCGATTACGCCGGAGAAGGTGCTGCGCGCGATCAGGGCCGAGGGCGGCGCGCGCCCTCAGGCGCGGCGCTGAGGTCTCGATGGCCGTCCGCAGCAACATCGTCGGCATCGACAGCCCCGAGGCACTGGAGAAGGCGCTTCGGGCCGCCTATTACCTCGCCGACGAGGGACTGGCGACCGCCGCCTATCTCGGGCTGGCACTCGGCAAGCCATTGCTGCTCGAGGGTGCGCCGGGCGTCGGGAAGACCGAGGCCGCCAAAGCCATTGCCGCCGTCCTCGGCCGCCGCCTGATCCGCCTGCAATGCTACGAAGGCATCGACGCGTCCGCCGCACTCTACGAATGGAACTATCCGCGCCAGATGCTCGCCATCCGCCAGGCCGGCGATGAGAGCATCGACATCTACGGCGAAACGTTTTTGATCGAGCGACCGATGCTGGCGACGCTGCGCGCGCCTGACTCAACAGTGCTGCTGATCGACGAAATCGACCGCGCCGACCAGGAGTTCGAAGCCTTCCTGCTCGAGTTTCTGTCCGACTTCCAGATCTCGATCCCAGAGCGCGGTACCGTGCGCGCCTCGGAACGGCCGGTTGTCGTCCTCACCTCAAACCGCACGCGGGATCTTCATGAAGCGTTGCGGAGGCGGTGCGTCTATCACTGGATCGACTATCCCTCGGCCGAGCGCGAAGCGCGCATCGTGATGATGCGGGCCTCCAGCGTCGCCGAGGGGACCGCGCGCGCCGTCGTCGCGGCCGTCGAGAAGCTGCGACGCGAGCCGCTCAGCAAGGCGCCCGGGATCGCCGAGGCGGTCGACTGGGCTGAGGCCGCCACGCTGCTGCACAAGGGCGGCGCGCGGTGGCCTGATGCCTTCAGGCGCTCGATCGGCGTTGCCCTGAAAGACGAGGAGGATCTGCACTTCATTTCGCCGCGCCTCGACGCTCTGCTGGCGGAGGCCTCTGCATGAGTACCGAATCCGAACTGCCGCGCGCTGCGCGTGTCTTCATCTCGTTCGTCGGGCTGTTGCGAACGAACAGGTTTGCCGTCGCACCGGAACAGACGACATCGTTCCTCGCCGCGATCCAGTTGCTCGGCCCCCGCAGCCTGGAAGACATTCGGCAGGCAGCCCTCGCGACACTGGCCCCTCCCCCGGAACGTCGCGCAACGTTCGACCGGCTGTTCGATCTGCACTTTCGCGGAAACGAGGCCATCGAGCGCGTCGATGACGGTGAGGACGACGAGACAGTTCGGCTGCAGGAGGAGACCCGTGGAAACGACGAGCCGCTGCTGTCGGACGAGGCCAATGAGTCCGGTCTCGCAGCTGCGCGCGGCGAAGCCCTGGTCGAGCGCCGCTTTGCGCAGCTCTCGACCACCGATGCGCTGCGTCGGCTGTCCCGTGAGGCACCCAGGCGCCTGCCGAAGCGGCGCGGCCATCGCCGCATGCGGGCTCGCAGCGGGCCCTATGCGGATTTGCGCCGCACCTTACGCGACTCCGTTCGCAGCGACGGCGAAATCCTCCGGCTGGGACGTTTGAGGCGGCGGCAACGCCCACGCAAGGTGTTGCTACTGATTGACGTCTCCGGCTCGATGAAGACCCGCACCGAAGAGAATATGAAGTTCGCGCATACGCTGGTCCAGGCGGCGCCCAACGTCGAGGTCTTCACCTTCGGCACGCGGCTGACCCGCATCACCCGGTCGTTGCGTCTCAAGCGGCGCGAGCAAGCGCTCAACGCCGCGGCCTATGCAGTCAGCGACTGGGACGGCGGCACCCGAATCGGCGACGCCCTGCAGGCCTTTCTCGCCGTGCCCCGCTTCGGCGGATACGCGCGGGGCGCCGCCGTGATCATCGTTTCCGACGGCCTTGAGCGGGGCGAACCCGATGCGTTGTGCGATGCGGTCGCGAAACTATCGCGCCGCGCGTGGCGCGTGAGCTGGCTGACGCCGCTCGCGTCTGGTCCCGGCTTTCGCCCGCAGACCGAAGCGCTGGTCGCGATCGAACGCTTCGTCGACGACCTCATCGATGGTGGATCGAGCGCGTCGATCGTCGCGCATGTGCTGGCGCTGGGACAAAGGAGAGTTGCGTGACCGACATCGTCGATGGGCACCATCATATCTGGCGCCAGGCCGACTTGCCCTGGCTGGTGGGTCCGATGCAGCCGCGCATCTTCGGTCCGTACGAGCCGATCCGGCGCGATTACCCGATAGAGGAATATCTCCGCGACCTCGAAGGCAGCGGCATCACCCGCTCGGTCTATGTCCAGACCAACTGGGCCAATGACCGCTACGAGGACGAGGCCGCCTGGGTGCAGCAGACGGCCGAGGAGCACGGCTGGCCGCATGCCATCGTGGCTTACGCCGATTTTTCAGTCGACGACGTGCGTCCACAACTCGACGGCCTGAAGCGCTATGCCCTCGTGCGCGGCGTCCGCATGCAACTTCATTGGCACGAGAACCCGCTTTATCGCTTTGCCGCGCGGCCGGATCTCTGCACCGATCCCGTGATCCAGCGCAACATTGCCCGGCTGGCGGACTATGGCTGGAGCTTTGACCTTCAGGTGTTCACGCCGCAGATGCCGGACGCCGCACACCTTGCGGAAGCCTGCCCGAAGGTGACCTTTATCCTGCAGCACGCTGGCATGCTGGAGGACCTTTCACCCTCAGGCCGCGCCGCGTGGCGCGCCGGGATGGCCCGCCTCGCCGCATGCCCGAACGTCGTGTCGAAACTGTCGGGGCTCGGAACGTTCATCCACGCCAACGACCCCGCGCATATCGCATCCGGCCTGATCGACACGATCGCGATCTTCGGCGCCGAACGCTGCCTGTTCGGTTCGAATTTCCCAATCGAGAAATTGTGGACCAGTTACCGCGAGCTGATCGATGCCTTCCGTGCCGCCGCGGCGCCGCTGCGCGATGATCAGCGCGAAGCCATTTTCAGAACCACTGCCATGCGCGTCTATCGGCTTTGAGGGCTGAGGAAACGAACAAAAACGGATACAGGGAGGGACGGAATGCCGCTGGAGATCAAGATCCTGGACTATGGCGACATCGAGCTGGAATCGAGTTTTCTGGTTCTCGGCCACGACTGCGGCCGGACCCGCCGTGTCCTCACCCTCGGCTTCCTGATCCTCGGCGGCAAATATCCGGTCGTGGTCGACACGGGTTACCGTTCCAACCAGATCATGGAAACGCTGGGGATGCGCGGCCTGCAGTATCACGAGCACATGATCGAGAACCAGCTTGCGCGGCACGGCGTGCGGATGGGCGATGTGCGATTCGTCTGCCACACCCATCTGCATATCGACCACGCCGGCAAGGACGATCTGTTCCCGATGAACACGACCGTCGTCCTCAACCGCCGGGAGCTCGAGTATTCCGTGTCCGGCCTGATGCATCCGCAATATCCAGCGCCGGATATCAAGCATCTGATCGACCGTCTGCACACCAAGAGTGCGCTGCGCTTTCTTGACCTCGAGATCACAGGTCCCATCGAGCTAATGCCGGGCGTCTACTGCGACGCAGCGAATGCGCATACCGAGGGCTCGATGAACATCATCGTCGAAACCGCCGACGGCATCGCCACCATCTGCGGCGACGTGATCTATGATTTCAACGACCAGATCGTGACGCCCTTCAACGAGATCCATGACTGGGAGCCACGCACCACGGGCAACCACGGCACCACCAAGCGGGCCGAGAAGGCCGCCATCAAAAAGCTGCTCAGCAATTCGCGCTATCTGCTGCCGGTCCACGACCGTCCCGCCAAGATCGAGGGCGGCAACGTCGTCGGCAGGCTACACGACCAGGTGCCTGGGCCGATCGTGCAGTCCCTGCCCCAGCGCAACTGGTTTCCGGCCTAGACGCCAGAGGATCGACCGATGACGCACGTCACCTTGCGTTCCGAATTCGAGACCCTGATCGACCCCTACGCGCCAGTCGCGCAGATCGGCACCGGTTTTGACTTCACGGAGGGACCGATCTGGCATCCGGTCGATCATTATCTGCTCTTCTCGGACATGCCGGGCGACGTGCGCCGGCGCTGGGATGCGCGGCGCGGCGTCGCCGAGGTCAAGCGTCCCTCGAACAAATGCAACGGCATGACCTATGACGCCGAGCTCAATTTAATCGTTTGCGAGCACGCGACATCGTCGTTGATCCGCGAGCGGCCGGACGGGCGGCGCGAGGTGCTGGCCTCGCACTTTGGGGGACAGGAGCTCAACAGCCCCAACGACGTCTGCGTGCACTCCTCCGGCGCGATCTATTTCTCGGATCCCTGGTATGGCCGCATGCCGGTCTATGGCGTCGAGCGGCCGAGGCAGCTCGGCTTCCAGGGCGTCTATCGCGTCGTGCCCGGCGCCGACCCGAAGCTCGTAGTGGACCGCAATCTGTTCGACCAGCCGAATGGGCTGTGCTTCTCGCCCGACGAGAAACTGCTCTATGTCAACGACACCGTGCAGGCACTGATCCGCGTATTCGACGTCAACGGCGACGGCTCGCTGTCGAGTGCGCGTGTGTTCGCGAGCAGCATCCGCTCCGAGCTCGAGCCCGGCTTGCCCGACGGCATGAAGTGCGACCAGCACGGTAACGTCTGGGTTACGGCACCCGGCGGGGTCTGGGTGTATTCGCCGCGGAGCGAGCTGCTGGGCAAGCTCCGCCTTCCCGAGCTCGTGGCGAACCTTACCTGGGGCGGTCCGGATTTCCGTACGCTGTACCTGACTTCGACGCACTCGGTCTATGCCATTCCCACCAAGGTCGGACCGCGCCACGAGCCCTATATGAGCGGCAAGCGAGGCGGCGGCACAGCGGCCGCCGGCTCTGCTTCCGCTGCACCCGTCCTTGCCGACGGCGAGATGCAGATCGACCCGCGACGCTGCGCCATGATCATCCAGGATCTCCAGAACGACGTCATCATGGACGGGGGCGCATTCGCCGATTCCGGCGCACCAGGTCACGCGAAGCAGCAGCACATCGTCGAGAATGTCCGCCGCCTGGCTGAAACCGCCCGGGCGCGCGGCGTCGCCATCATTCATGTCTGGTTCGTCGTCGAGCCCGGCGCGCCCGGCGTGACGCTGAATGCGCCGCTGTTCGAGGGTCTCGTCGACAGTAAGGCGATGGTGCGCGGAAGCTGGGGGGCAGCACCGGTGTCAGGTCTCGAGCCGAGGCCCGGTGATTTCGTGGTCGAGAAGGTGCGAATGAGCGCCTGGGAAGGCACGAGGCTCGAAACGATCCTGAAAGCCTCCGGCCGTGACATGATCATCAACACCGGCGCCTGGACCAACATGTCGGTCGAGCACACGGCGCGGACCGGTGCCGACAAGGGCTACTTCATGATCGTTCCTGAGGATTGCTGCTCGACCATGAATGCCGACTGGCACGCTGCCTCGATCAACTTCGCCATGCAGAGTGTCGCCGTCGTGACCAAGGCCGATGCGGTCATCAAAGCGCTGGGATGAGCGGTGGCGAAGCTCCTGCACCTGTCCTGCTCGCCCCGCGACGACTCCTGGTCAAGCGCCGGCGCACGCGTTTTCCTCGACGGCTTTCGCCGAGCTCGGCCCGATTGGGACGTGGACGTCATGGATCTCTGGCGCGAGCGCCTGCCGGAGTTTTCAGGCCCCATTGTCGAAGCCAAATATGCACGGATGAAGGCGCAAGCCTTCAACGACGCGCAGCGGGACAGCTTCGCGGAAGCCGAGCGGATGGCGCTACGCTTAGCGCTCGCCGAGCGGGTGCTGATTTCGACGCCGATGTGGAACTTCAGCATTCCCTATAAGCTCAAGCAATTCTTCGACGTCATCGTCCAGCCCGGGCTCACCTTTCGGTTCGACCCATCCCTTGGATACATCCCGTTGCTGAAAGACCGGCCGACCATCGTCATAATTGCCAGTGGCAGCGATTTCGCCACCGGAATGAACCGCGGGCGCATCGACATGGCAACGCCTTACCTGCGCGAAATTTTGCGTTTTGTCGGTATCAACAATGTCCGTTTCATTCCGATCGGGCCAACCACCGGACCGCAACAGCCCATTGAGGCGGCCCGCGAAAGAGCCCACCAACGTTTGGCCGTAATGGCCGCGAGCTTCTGATGCACCCCGCAGGCCATTCAAAGGTTACGGCAAATTGTCCCGCAGAAAAATGTCGATGCGGATGCGCTCCTGGTCGGGGCTGATGGGCTCACCCGAACAATGCGCGAGCAGGACTCGCGCTGCGGACCGGGCCTCGTGGCCGGGATCCTGGTTGATGATGGCATCGAGGGTGCCACGGACCAGGAAACGCCGCGTGTATTGAGTCAGCTCGTGGGCAATCCAGACCACCTCACGCGCCCGTCCCGAGGCCTCGAGCGCATCGGCGATGCCACGGTTTCCGGCGCCACAGCAGTATATGCCGCGCAGATCTGGCTGGCGCGCGAGCAGTGCCGCAGTGAGCTCCCGCGTCCGCTTGGTGTCATCGCGACCCTCGATCACCGGCAGCGCGAGCAGGTTCGGATACTCGCTGGACAGGATTTGGTGGAAGCCGAACTGCCGCTCAGTGTGATCGCGCAGCGACAACGATCCTGCGATCACGGCCACCGTCCCCTCGCGACCAGTGAGGAACCGTCCCATCAGCGTTGCAGCGGTGCGGCCTGCCGCCGGGTTGTCGATGCCGACATAATGCAGCCGGCGCGAGCTCGGCGCGTCCGACACAAGGGTCACCACAGCGACGCCGCGCGTGGTGAGCTCGTCGATCGCGGCGCGCACCCTGGGATGATCGAGCGCGATGACGGCGACGCCCTGGTACGCGGGCGAGAGATTTTCCAGCGCGGTGGCGAGTACGTCCGGATCGAACACATCGACATGGAGGATATCAATGAAGCCGCGCTGGCCGACGAGCCAGTCCGCGGTGCGCTGGACCTGCTCGGTCAGGTTGGTCATGAAGCTGTTGGTACCGGTCGGCAGCACGAAGGCAAAGCGGAACGTCTGCCCCCGTGCAAGCCGAGCGGCCGCGACGTCGGCTCGATAGCCGAGTTTTGCCACCGCGGCCTCGACCCGCGCCACGGTCTTGGCGCGCACGCCCTCGCGCCGGTTGACGACGCGATCGACCGTGGCGAGCGAAACACCCGCCGTGCGCGCGACGTCTTCAAGCGTAGCGCGAACCACCGACTGGGTCGCAACGGCTGTCATTCGCGCGCCGCCCACAACATGCCACGGGTCATCAACGTCCGGATCTCCGGTACGTCGAGCTCGTAAGCGCGGTGGCCGAGCGAGGAATAGAACACCCTGCCCGCGCCGTATCGCTTCTTCCAGACCACGGGCATCACCACGCCCTCGATCCAGGGCGCGTGCTCGCCGGTGAAGGTCGTCGTCGCCAACACCTCGTTGGCGGGGTCGACATGCATGTAGTATTGCTCGGAACGATGCTCGAAACTCTTCAGGCCCTTCATGATGGGATCATCCGGCTTCGTCAAGTCGACCTTGTAGTCGATGATGTTGCCGGGATGCGCAACCCACTGCCCGCCACACAGGAACTGGTAATCGACGGAATCGCGGAATGCGTCGCCCATGCCGCCATGATGGCCGGCGAGCCCGACGCCGCTGCGGACCGCAGCGCAGAGATTGAGCGCTTCCGCCTTCTCGATTGTCGACATGGTATAGATCGGGATGATCAGCGACAGGTCGTGAATCGCGGGATCGGCGAACGCGGCGGTGGTGGTTTCGATCCGCACCTCGAAGCCTTCCGCCTTCAGCCAACCACGGATCATCGAAGCACAGAGATCGGGATCGTGCCCCGGCCAACCGCCCCATACAATCATTGCCTTGCGCATGTTTCTGTCCTTAGTCGATCTGTCCGGTTTCACGCCCGGCCGGCAGCATCGCCGGCCGCTCGACGCAGCTCTCGATCTTGACGCGTCGCCCTTCGTCGGCAGAGATCTGGAACGCCTCCATCACCTCCAGCACGTGGAACGCGAGCGCGCCGCTGGCACGGTGCGGCCGGTTGTTCAGGATCGCGGAGGCCATGTCCGCGACGCCAATGGAACGGAACTCGCCATCGACATGACCGTGGGTCAGCGGCACCGGCTCCCAGTCGCCGCCGGTCTTGGCGACTTGTACTTCGCCGCCGAAGCGGTTCGGGTCCGGCACGAGCATGCTGCCCTTGTCGCCATAGATCTCGATTGGCGCGTGCCGGTGCTTGGGAACATCAAAGCTCATCGCGATCGAGACGACCGCCCCGCTCTCGAATTCGAGCGTGCCGGCGACATGGGTCGCAACTTCGACCGGGATCAACGTCCCGTTCATCGGCTGGCTGGTGACCAGCCGCTCGGATTTCGGACGCGCGGTCGAGCCCATCACGCTCGCCACGGGGCCGAGCAGCTGCACGAGGTCGGTGATGTAGTACGGGCCCATGTCAAGCATAGGCCCGCCGCCGCGCAAATAGTAGAAACCCGGCGCCGGATGCCAACGCTCGTGGCCGGGGCAGCCGAAGAACGCGCTACCGGCCACGGGCGTGCCTATCGCGCCATCGTCGATCAGCTTGCGCGCGGTCTGATGCCCACCGCCAAGGAACGTATCGGGCGCGCAGCCGACGCGAAGGCTCTTCTGCGCGGCGAGGTCCATCACCTTGCGGGCTTCCGTGACGTTGATGCCGAGCGGCTTCTCGGAATGAACGTGCTTGCCGGCGTTCAGCACCGCGAGGCTGACGTCAGTGTGGGCGAGTGGCACAGTGAGATTGATGACGATCTCGACGTCGTCTCGCTTGAGCAGCTGATCAACCCGCATTGCCGGCAGCCCGAAGGCGGCGCCCTGCCGCTCTGCCGCATCGCTGCGCATATCGGCGAGCGCCTTGATTTCCATGACTGCGAAGCGCTGGGCCGCCTTCAGATAAGCGGTGCTGATATTGCCGCAGCCGATGATGCCGATGCCTACTTTTCTCATTGTGATCTCCGTGAGGTACCGTTCATCCCTTGACCGCACCGGCGGTGAGGCCTGCGACGATGTGTTTCTGCGCCAGAAGAAATAAAATGATCGTCGGCAGGATGGTTAGCGTGATGAAGGCCAGGATCAGATGCCACTCGGACGAATACTCGCCCTGATAAACCATGATGCCGAGCGGCCAGGGATAGAGCGCGTCGGTGTTGAGCATCACCAGCGGCAGCAGATAGGCGTTCCAGCTGTTGACGAAGGTGATGGTACCGACGGTCGCCAGGATCGGCCGCGATAACGGCAACGTTACATAGCGGAAGAATTTGATATAGCTGCAGCCGTCGACCAGCGCGGCCTCCAGCAGTTCGTAGGGGATGTCCTTGAAGAAACGCCGCAGCAGCAGCACGCTCATCGCAAGACTGAAGGCCGCCTGCGGCAGGGCTACCCCGAGATATGTATCGAGCAACCCGAGGTCGCGCACCTTGATGAAGAGCGGCAGCACCGCCGTCGCGGCCGGAAACAGCAGGCCCAGCGTCAGGTAGCTCAGCAGCATCGAGCTGCCGTAGAACCTGATATGGGCGAAGGTGAACGCCGCCATTGAGGCGACGATCAGGGTCAGTGCCACCGTGAGGGTCGAGATGATCAGCGAGTTGCGCAAGAGCTGCCAGTAGCGTGCAGAGAACAGGATATCAGCATAGTTCTGCCACTCCCAGTGACGTGGCAGGCCGAACGGATTGACGCGCAGTTCGCCGAGCGATTTGAAGCCACCGAACAAGGTCGCAAGCAGCGGTACCATTACGATGATGGCAACGACGGCCAGGAACACCAGCTTGAACAGCATTGAGAGCTCGAACGGCGCATGGAAGGTCCTGGCGTTACTCATCGCGCATGAACCATCGCTTGTACGTGAAAGCAAAGGTCACGCAGATCGCAAACAGGATGACCCCGATGGCGCTGCCGTAGCCGACCCGCATGCGCGAGATGCCGTTGTTGTAGAGGAAGCTCACCATCGTGTTCGAGGAGTCCGCTGGCCCGCCGCGCGTCAGGGGCATAACGAGGTCGAACAGCTGCAGCGAACCGACGATAGCGAAGAACACGGAGAGCCTTATCGTCGGATAGAGCAACGGGATGACCACATGTCGCAGGGCTTGCGATCGGGTCGCGCCGTCGATACGCGCCGCCTCGACCAGGCTCTTGTCGAGGCCCTGGAGCGCTGCGATGAACAGCATCATGTGGAAGCCAAAGTACTTCCAGACGATCACGATCAGCACCGCCAGCATGGCCGTATCGGTCGAGGCAAGCAGATGCGGAGGCTCGGCGCCGAAGCTGCGCCAGATCGAAGCCACAAGGCCGTAGTCGCCATCATAGACGAAGCTGAAGATCAGCCCGGTCGCGATCTCCGCCAGGATATAGGGCATGAAGAACAGCATGCGCAGCGCCACTGCCCCGCGAAAGCGCTCGGCGAGCATCAAGGCCAGCGTGAGCGCAAGCGGCAGCTGGATGGAGAGCGAAACAGCGATGATCAGCCCGTTGTTACGCAGCGCGAGCCAGAAGGCGCGGGTCTCGAGCACGAAGCGGTAATTGTCCAAGCCAATCCAGTTGGTCGGCCTGCCGAACCCGTTCCAGTTGAACCCCGAATACCAGGCCGCTTCGCCGATCGGCAGCACAACGAACAACGTGAACAATAGCAGCGCCGGCGGCAGGAACAGGATGAGCACCGTCAGCCTGCCGTCCCAACTCGGGCCACGGACCGTGACCTGGGGCACCATCTCGCCAGCAGCGCCGATCGCCGACACGCTCGCGGTCCGCCGCGCCACCGTCAGTTGCCCTGCTTCCACGCAGTCTCGATCGCCTTGGCAGCCTCTTGCGGGCTCATGCTGCCGCCGGCGATCTCGGCCGTGACGTCGTTGACGACGCGGCCGACCGACGGACCCAGGCTCTGGTCATAAAAGTTCTGGTGGTAGTTCGACTTCGCCAGATTGGCGGCAATCAGCTTCATGAAGCTGTTGTTCAGCCCTGCGTCCGCGCCCTGTACCACCGGGATGATGAAGTTGCCGGCGGCAAGCCGCGTCTGCACCTCTTTGGAGACGAAGTATTTCAGGAAATCGACAGCCTCCTTCGGCGAGCCTTTCGTAATCAGCCAACCGGTGATGCCGCCGAGCGTATCGGTGGGCGCACCCTTGCCGCCGGTCACGACCGGGAAGTCGAACCAGCACATCTTGTCCTCGGTCAATCCGACCTTGTCGGCGGCGAGAGCGCGCTGCAGATGATAGACCGTGCTGATCGCCAGCGTCATCGCCGCCTTGCCGTCCCCGAAATAGCCGACCGCCTGCGGGTTCTTGAAACCCAGGAAGCCATTCTGGAACGGCTGGAGATCCACGAGCTGCTTGAACAGCTCGCCGGATTTCTGGAAGGTTTCCCCGGCAAAGCCGCCGTTCTCGCCGCGCAGCGCCGCATCGAACGCCGCCTTGCCGCCGATGCGCACCGCAAGATGCGTCCAGTAGAAGTGCAGCGGCCATTTGTCGGCGCCGCCGACCACGATCGGGGTCACGCCGGCGGATTTCAACGCCTTCACGGCAGCAAGCAGATCGTCCCAGCTCTTGATCCCGGCAGGATCGACCTTCCCCTTGGCCATCAGCTCCTTGTTGCAGAGGAAGCCGACCTGCGAGAGCGCCGTGGGCAGACCATAAACCCGGCCGTTGCTGGTGAAGGCGGCGAGTGCCGCGGGTGTGAGATTGTCGCTGTAGCCCTTCACAGAATCGGTGATGTCGTCGAGCACGCCGGCCTCGATCTGCGTCTTCAGGACACCGCCGGCCCAACTGTAGATGATATTGGGCCGGTCTTTGGATTGCAGGATGGTCGGCAGCTTGGCCTTGTAGGCCTCGTTCTCGAGGAACTGCATCTCGACCTTGACGCCCGGGTGCGACCCCTCATAGGCACGCGCGACCTCCTCCCAGATTTTGACCTGGGCCGGATTGGCCTCGATGTGCAGCCATTTCACCGTCGTATCGGCCGCAGCGAGTTTCGCACCGAACAGGCATGCGACAACGGCCAGTCCCAGTTTCCCGAGCAGTCTCATCACATTCCTCCCAACGGCTCTTATTCTTGGTGCAATCCTGCCTTCGATTTTTGAGGTACGCAACTGAAATTCTGATCTATGCACCTCACGAAGGAGATCGCTAAGGTGCGCGGGAGAGTCGGGCGGCGCGTCGCGCTGCCCCAACGCAAATCGAGGGATATCCATGGCTGCCGTTTATTCCGACCTCGCCGGCAAGGTCGTTCTCGTCACCGGGGGCGCATCTGGAATTGGCGCTGCGATCGTGCGGCGCTTCGCCCAGCAGAAATCCAATGTCGTGTTCTTCGACATCAAAGTCGACGAGGGCCAATCCCTGGCACGCGAGCTGTCGGATCAAGGTCTTGGCGCGCGTTTCATGCGTGTCGACTTGACCGATATCGCCGCGTTACGTGCCGGCGTTGCGGAGGCGCGCAACATGCACGGCGCGATCAACATCCTCGTCAACAATGCCGCACATGACGAGCGGCACAGCACCGAGGAAATGACACCGGAATATTGGGACAACCGTATCGCGGTCAACTTGAAGCACCAGTTCTTTGCTGCGCAGGCCGTGTTGCCGGACATGAAGGCGGCGAACGCCGGCGCCATCGTCAATTTCGGCTCGGTGTCGTGGATCGCCGGACAGGGCGGCATGGCCGCCTACACCGCCAGCAAATCAGGCGTGATCGGTCTCACGCGCTCTCTGGCGCGCGATTACGGCGCCTACAACATCCGCGTGAACGCAATCGCGCCGGGATGGATCATGACCGAGCGCCAGCTCGATAAATGGATGACGCCACAGGGCGAAGTCGAGCTGATGCAACGACAATGCCTGAAGCGCAAGCTCGTGCCGGACGAGGTCGCGAAGTTCACCATCTTCCTCGCTTCCGACGAGGCCTCCGCCTGCACAGCTCAGCACTACATCGTCGATGGCGGCTGGGTCTGAGGCGGACCAAACCCAGATCGTGCAATCGCTGGCGAACGGCTCGAACCTCGTCAACCAAGCTCCTGCCGAACCTTGGCCGCCGCATCGCACATCGCCTTCAATTTTCCAAACGCGACGACGCGTGGCATGTATTTCATGCCGCAATCGGGCGCGGGAACGAGACGATCGGGCGACACATATTTCAGGCCGTTGCGAATGCGGTCGGCGACGGTATCGACGCTCTCGATCTGGGGGTCTGCGAGGTCGAGCACACCGAGCATGATTTTCTTTGAGGAGAGGTCCTTCAGAACGCCGAGGTCGAGTTTTGGCTGCGCCGCCTCGATCGAGATCTGGTCGGCAGTCGTATCGTCGAGCTCGGCGAGGAACGAATAGCCGGCCGGCTTGTTCGAGCCCGGCACGACCGCCGCATAGCCGAAACAGAGATGCACGACGGTCGGCACTGTGATGCCCTTCAGCGCGCGGTTGATTGCCTTGACGGCGTAGCGCTTGGCAGAATCCGGATTGTTCCGCACCCAGGGCTCGTCGAGCTGGATCACGTCTGCGCCTGCTCTTTGCAGATCGAGCGCCTCGGCATTGACGGCCTCCGCAAGGGCCATCGCGAGCTCTTCGTCGTCCTTGTAGAACTCGTTCTTGGCCTGCTGGCTCATGGTGAACGGACCCGGCAGGGTGATCTTCGCTGCACGATCGGTATTCCTGCGCAGGAACTGCATGTCGTGCAGCTCGACCGGTCCCTTGCGTTTCACGGGGCCGACGACGCGCGGCACCGGGGTCTGGGTGTTACCGGTGCGCGCCACGATCATCGCGGGATTGTCTCCGTCGATCCCGTCGAGCGCCGTGGCGAAGCGGTTGGAATAGCTCTCGCGGCGGATTTCGCCATCGGTCACGATGTCGATGCCGGCGCGCTCCATGTCGCGGATCGCGACGATCGTCGCATCGTCCTGGGCCTCCTCCCGATGTTCCGCTGGCAGCCGCCACATGTCGTGCAGGCGGGTGCGCGGCACCACCTTCGACAGCATGGCGCGATTCACCAGCCATTCCGGTTGCGGATAACTTCCGACCACCGTGGTCGGGAGGATATGCGTTGGCATCGGCATGAGGGTCTCCTTCTTCTTGTTGTCGAGCGCAGCCAATCAAGCCGCGTGCGTCGCCGTGGCCGGCTCTTCGTCCTTGACGGGATTGCGGAGAATCCCGATCCCGGAAATCTCGATTTCCACGACGTCGCCGCCTTTCATCCACAGCGGCGGATTGCGATAAGCGCCGACACCGCCGGTCGTGCCTGTGACGATGACGTCGCCTGGCGCGAGCTCGGTGAAGGTCGAGCAGTAAGCAATCAGCGCCGGCACGTCGAAGACGAGATCGGAGATCGGGGCCTTCTGTACCTCGACGCCGTTGAGCCGGGTAATCAAGGTCTGTTTGCTGACGTCGGTCAATTCGTCGGTCGTGACCATCCAGGGCCCAAAGCCGCCTGTGCCGGCGAAATTCTTGCCGGGCGCGAATTGCGAGGTGTGGCGCTGCCAGTCGCGGATGCTGCCGTCATTGTAGCAGGCATAACCGGCGACATGGCTCAACGCGGCTTCGCGCGAGATGCGGCGGCCGGCCTTGCCGATGACAACCGCCATCTCGCCCTCATAGTCGAATCGCTCGGATTCGAGCGGCCGGATCATCGGCTGGCCATGTCCGACCTGGCTGTTGGCGAAACGGGTGAAGATCATCGGGTGTGGCGGGGTGGGATGGCCGCTCTCGGCGAGATGGGTGGCGTAGTTGACGCCGATGCAGAAGATCTTGTCGGGGTCGGGGACGGTCGGCAGCAGCGTGACGTCCTGCAGCGCGTAGTCGGGCTTCTCGGCCGCAAGCTTTTTCAGTTCGTCGAGCGATCCCTTGGCAAGCAGCGTCTTCAGCGTCGGATATGCCTTGAGACGCTTGCCCGCATCGATGACGCCGTTGTCGGTGACAATGCCAAAGCTCGCGGTGCCGGCGATCGTGAAACTTGCGATTTTCATCAGTCAGACGCTCTCTTCGATGGAGGAAACATAGTCGTTGATCGGAAGTGCGATCGCGCCGTTGCGGATCGGAACGCATTGCGGCGGGAAATCCTGGCGGAAGCGGGCACCGGCCGCCTCGGCGCGGTCGAGGAACCGCTCCAGATGGTCCATCGCCCCGGTCGGAAGATCGTGCAGGACCATCAGCGTCCAGAGTTGCCGGCTGCACTGGACAACGGCGCGCTCGGTCCAGCCGTCGGGATCGTCCCAGTCGCGGGGGATCGCGTTCCAGAGCACACAGCTATGCTTGTGGCGGGTGAGATAGTCGACGACGGATGGCTTCAGCAGCCGCGTATCGAGATTGCCGCCGCCACCGAACGGCCGGAACCAGCGCTGTGGATGGGCGAGATCACCGATCGCGGCCTGTGTGCGGCCAATTTCGCTCTTCGCTGTATCGCGATCCGGCCGCTCACCGAGCGGGACGCTGTGGGTGAAGGTGTGATTGCCGATCCAGTGCCCCTCCCCGTGCGCTCGCATCGCAAGGCCATGCCGCGCGGGATCGGCGAGCTTCTCGCCGATGACGAAGAACGTGGTCTTGATGCCGCGCTCTCCGAGAGTGTCGAGCACGCGCGGCGTCACGTTGGGATCGGGGCCATTGTCGAATGTCAGAGTCAGATCGAACACGCGGAATTTCCTCAGGTCGCCGGCTGCATCGCGCCCGATGCGATGTCATCGTTTGCCTGACCAGCGCGCGTGCCGGTCTGCCAGATCGCCGCCTTGCGCTCGATCCCCCGGATCGCGGCATTGAAGGCGATCGCCATGAACAGCACGAGGAGGACGCCGGCGAACACGTGCGGACTGTCGAGGATCGTGCGGTAGCGCGAGATCAGATAACCGATGCCGGCCGAGGAAATCAGCATCTCCGAGACGACGACGCCAACGATGACCAGCGCGCCTCCCACGCGGAGCCCCGACAGCACGGTCGGAATCGCCGCGGGAATGATGACGCGAACCAGCCGTTGGCTCAGCGTGGCGCCCATGCTGCGTGCCGCGAGCAGGAGCTGAGGGTCGATGGTCTGGATGCCGGCGGCGGTGGCCAGCATTGTTGGCAGGAAACCGTAAATCGAGGCGAAGGCGATCTTGGATTCCGAGCCGATGCCGAGCCACACCGTGAAGACGGGATAGAGGATCACGAGCGGCACTGCATAGAGGCTCGACACTATCGGCATGATCAGGACGCGCGGACCCGGCAGGCTGCCGACGATAGCGCCGAGCAGGATGCCGCCGCCGCAGGCGAAGGCCATGGAGACCATGACTTCGTAGAGCGTCACTGCGAGCGCATGACCGTATTCGGGCGCCTCGGTCCATCCGGCCATCAGCGTCGATGACAGGGACGGCAGGAACAGCTCGGGAATGAGACCGGTGCGCGGCAGCAGCTCCCACAGCGCAATCAGGCCGATCACGATCAGATATCGCAGTGTCTTCGCACTTATCTTCGCAGTCAGCTTGGCGGTCATCTTGGCGCTCATCTCCGCCTCACGCCGATTTGCGGATATGCCGCCAGATGCGGTCGCGCAAGCTGCCGAAGGCATCGCCGCTCAGCATCTCGTAGGTGCGGGGCCGCGGCAGCTGGACCTGGAGATGATCGACGATGCGGCCGGGCCGCGCCGACATCACGATCACCTCGTCGGCAAGATAGACCGCTTCGGTGAGGCTGTGCGTGACGAAGACGACGGTCTTGCCTGTCGCCGCCCAGATGCGCAGCAGCTCGTCACCCATTGTCATGCGGGTCTGCTCGTCGAGCGCAGCAAACGGCTCGTCCATCAGCAGCACCGGCGGGTCCTGCACCAGCCCGCGCGCGATTGAGACGCGTTGCTTCATGCCGCCCGAGAGCTCGTGCGGATGGCGCCTGCCGAATCCGTCGAGGCCGACCAGCGTGAGCGCATCCTGCGCCTTGGCGCGGCGCTCCGCCTTGGGCACGCCACGCAGGGCCAGCGGAAACTCGACATTGTCTTCGGCGGTCAGCCAGGGAAACAGGCTCGCCTCCTGGAAGACCACGCCGACCCTGTCCGGATCGGGCCGCGGAATCGGCGTGCCATTGATCGTGATCGTGCCCGAGGTCTGCTGGCGCAGGCCCGCCATCATCATCAAAAGCGTCGACTTGCCGCAACCGCTCGGGCCGACCAGCACGACGAAGCGACCCGGCTTGATATCGAGCGAAACGTCTTCGAGGGCGACGACGTCCTGGGACCTGGTCTTGAAGACCTGGCCGACATTCTTCACCTCGATCGCGCCGGCGCGCGCGGGAGGCTTCAACGGGGTCACGTTCGCCAATGGCTGCATCGCGTTTCCACCCATCTGACAAGCTCGTTGAAGGTCATGGCGATCGCGGCGACCATTACGACGCCGGCGAGGAGCTGCTTCATCTGGAAGTTCTCGCCCCAGGTCGCGATCTGGTGGCCGATGCCGTCGCGCGAGGCGTACATCTCGGCAAGGATCACGCCGGTGAGGTTGAAGATCATGGAGATCCGCAGGGCCTCCAGCAGCACCGGCAGCATGCTCGGCAGATAGACCCGGAACGCCGTCTGCATCGGAGTTGCGCCATAGGAGCGCGCCACCGTGAGATGCTCGACCTTGACCGACTCCACCGCCGTGGTCGTCGACATGATCACGATGAAGATCGTGGAGAAGAACCCAAACCCGACCTTCTGAGCGAAGCCGACGCCGAAGACGAGGATGAACATCGGCAGGAAGATCGACTTCGGGATGCTGAAGGCGAAGAACAGCAGCGGCTTGGCCACGTCGGCGAAGTAACGGTTCTCCGCAACCAGGAAGCCGATCACGGCACCGAAGGGGACGGCCAGCGCGAACGCAGCCAGCACTTCGGTCGCCGTCACCATCAGGTCTTTCCGCACGGCCGCGCGCTGCAGGAGGTCGCCTAGCGTCGCAAACGTGTCTGACGCCGAGGGCAGCAGGCGCGGATTGACGATGCCGGAGCGCGACAGCAACTCCCATAGCGCCAGGACCGCGATGACGATCGCGATCCGTGCGAGCTTGATGGCGAGAGAGTTCTGCATCGTTACGGCTTGGTTGGAACCGGCTTGAACCTGGTCGAGATCACGTCCTCGACCGGCACGATGTCCTTGAGCCCGCCGAGCTTGGCGAGGTCCAGCGACAGCTGCACGGCCGCGTTCACGTCAGGCGCGCCCATGTCGCCGCTGGTCTCGAGCTTCATGATCGTGTTGTCGTATTCCAGGGCGGCGATCTCGGCCGGCATTTCGTAGAGCTCGGCGATCAGCTTGACGGTCACGTCGCGATTGGCGCGCATGAACGCAACCGCGCCATAGAGGGCGTTCACCGCCTTCTGAACCAGCTGAGGCTTTGCCTCCGCCAATTTGTCGAGCACGATCCAGCCTGCCGTGAGGTTCGGCGGCACCGCCGTGGCGTAATCGAGGATCGACTTGGCCTCGCCCGACTTCGAGATCTGGAAGCTCAGCGGCGAATAGACCACGGCGGCCTCGACGTTGCCTGCCAAGAGGTTCGGCACCAGACCGCCGCCCCCAACCGGGACGCGCGTGAAATCGATTTTCTTGTCCTGGAGTGTCCACAGTGCGAGCAGGTCGGAACCGGAGCCGGCGGCGGTGATTGCGACCTTCTTGCCGTTGAGGCCCTTGACGTCGAGCGTCGACTTGGCCGGGACCATCAACTGCCAGCCGAAATTTCCCATCGCGGCATTGGCCACGATCCGTGACATCACACCCTTCTTGCGTCCCGCGGAGACCAGCGAGGGCGGATCGAGGATGATATCGGCCGCGCCCGCAGCCATGCCTTCGAACGTCTCTGCACCGCTGCGGTAGATCGTGAGCTCGGCCTGGATGCCTTCCTTCTCGAACAATTTCTGCCGCACGGCCGTCTCGGCGATCGTCGTCGGCCAGTAGGTCTTGGTCGGCAGGCCGACGCGGATGGTTTCGGCCGCGGTGGCAGGGCCGGCGAGCACGCCGGCTGCGAAGAGCGACGCCAATAGCGCCTTGCGGCGAGTTAATTTCATGATCTGTTTCCTCCCGGTCTCTGTTTTTCTTTGCCGGATTTTTCCGGATCGTCAGTTCGCGCCGTTCACCTCCGCAATGCGAGGCGCGGCGAGCTCGACAAACTCTTTGGTGATGCCGAAGTGCTTTGCCAATGCGCGAACCGCCGCATCCGCGTCGCGTTTGACGACGGCAGCGACAATCGCCTTGTGTTCAGCCTCGACGTCGCGCGGCTTGCCGACCTCCCTGCGGATCGAGAGGCGGCGATATCGCTCGCTTTGTTCGTGCAGCACGTCGCGGAAGCCGAGCAGCCACGGCGAGCCGCAGGCATTGACCAGTGCACGATGGAAGATGCGATGGCGGACCACCCACTCCTCATAATGCACTGTCGGATCGTCGGGGTAGCGATAGGGAACCGCCTTCAGGTCCGCCCAGGCGGATTTCACGGAGGCAAGCCAGGCATCGTCGCCGCGCCCGATCGAGCGACGGAGCGCAAGGCCCTCGATGTCGATCCGGGTCTGCGTCACGTCGGCGAGATCGGCGAGTGACACCGGGCTCACCCGGAAGCCACGCTGGTCGGACGCCAGCACGAGCCCGTCGGCGACCAGTCGGGAAAGTGCCTCACGTACGGCGGCAAGGCTCACGGAAAACTGCTTGGCGAGGCCGGCGATATGCAGCTTCTGCCCCGGAAGCAGCCGCGTCGCCAGGATGTCGGCGCGCAAGCGCTCGTGCAACGCAGATGTCAGGCTGCGCGGACCATCCCCGGGGCTTCCGGTCATATGAAACTGAAGCGGACCCATGAGTTGAATGATGGCAAGGCAACGCGGAGGGGTCAATAGAAAATCGAAAATCGATTTTTCTGCTTAACGCCCGGGAATGGTACGCCCCTATCCCCGATCAACCATCTCTGGATCCCAAACGGACCATCAACCAGGATCAGCGTAGTCGCGGTTTTCCGCGCCCCTCGTACAAGACTGATTGGCGCGCCGCTACTTTGCCAGGCGGAACTTCCCGCCTTCGACCTTGATCAGGAAGGCCGAGCGCTCATCATAGCCGTTGTGATCGGCCTTGCTCATGTTCGACAGCCCATTGTTGAGATAGATGTTCTGCCCTCGCTCGAGTGCGTCCCGCAGAGCCGCGCGAAATTCGGTTGTGCCAGGCTTTGCTGTCTTCAACGCATCCGGTGCAGCTTTTCCGATCAGCGCGACGACATCCCAGAGGTGAGCAGCGAACATGTTGGGCTTTTGCCCGTTCGCCGCTTCATACGCGGTCACGAACTCCTCCGTCGAGCGACGGAACGGATCTCCTGTGGGAAGATCGGCGGCAATGGTAAAAGCCTCGCCCGCAAATACGGCACCTTCGACGTTCGCGCCACCGAGCTTGATGAACTCCTCACTGGCCACGCCGTGTGTCTGAAATATCTTCCCAGCGTATCCGCGCTCGCGGAGCGCCTGCTGCGGCAAGACCGCCGGAGTTCCTGCGGAAGCAATGAAGACGGCGTCGGGATTGGTCGACATCACCTTGAGCGCCTGACCCGTGACGCTGGTGTCGGCGCGTGCATAGACCTCGTGTGTGGTCACGGTCAGGCCCAACGCGGGCGCGAGGCGGCTCACCTCCTTGTAGTAGCCCTCGCCGTATCCATCAGAAACGCCGATATAGCCGAGCGTCTTCACGCCTGATGTCGCGATATGCTTGAGGATGGCGGCCGCCATGAGGTCATCATTGGGAACGACCTTGAAAGCCCAGGCGCGCTTCTCATCCATCGGTTGGACGATGGCGGTAGCGGCGGCGAGCGACAGCAGCGGCGTCTTTGATTCGAGCGCGACATCCAGCATCGGCATGGTCACCGGGGTCAGAGAGGAACCGACCAGCACGTCGACCTTGTCCTGGATCACCAGCCGGCGCGCGTTCTGGACCCCTTTAGTCGAATCCGACTCGTCGTCCAGGACGATATAGGTCACCTTCTCTCCACCGATCTCTTTCGGAAGAGCGGCAACCGTCTTGAGCTGCGGTTGGCCCAGTGCGGATCCCGGGCCGCTTGCCGAAATCACGATTCCAATTTTGATGTCCGCGTGAGCAGCATGTCCATAAAGGACGCATGCCACAAGAAGCGAGGCTCGCGCGAAACCGATCTTCATGTCCTGTTCCTCCCTGTCCGCTTCGATGACTCCGCCGGCTGCATCAGGCGCCCCGACTCGAGCTTGCAGTGCTCCCCAGGACATGGTCGCCGCTCAAGAGGCATGTCGTCCGACATCCGCGTTTCCTCCGGCGATCCCGAGCAACCGGCCGGGCCATGCTAAGCGGATCGCAGCAACGTGTCTGTCCCTAGCGTTAGGGACAAGTCATCGGTGCCCGAACCGGAATATTGCGGTGGCCGGACGCACAGCCGCGTTCTCGCGCCGCGATTCGCCCGAGCTTTGCCTGGTCGCTCCACCCTCTTGTCCAAGAGGGCGCAGGGAAGGCCGGGTGCCGGCTGGCACCCGCGGTCCGCTGCGCGAAGATGGTGCGCAAGGAAACCGCACAGCAGCATACAGGTGTAGCCAATCACTCGGCCTTCCCTGCGCGATGGTTGGACGGCTTATGCCGTGCTCTCCCGGGAGCCGAGTTCTCTTTGGCCTCCCTCGCCTCACAGAAGTCGCCGACACCGCGCCGGTTGACGCGAATGCCGCATCCGCAAGAGCTTGGCCGTAGCAACGACGGTCAGGACCACACGGTTTTGCCCTACGCACGGCCCGCCATTTCGCCACCGGTTTCGACGGCGTTGTGCACGTTGCCGCCGACCTGATGACGAGACGAAGCCTAGCAGCGCCGCTCGTCGGCACGAAGCCTTGGGCTCACGGAGAGCAATCCGCCCTACCCTTAGCCTCTCGTACCCGAACGCTGCCGCGTCCACCGCAAGCCCGGCTCGCGAACGTGACGACCACAAGATCGCCCCTCAAGGAATGAGCCGGGACAGGTGACACATACGTCAATTCCGAATTTCGGTAAAGTGGAATGTTTTTTTTTGGGAAGGGGTTGACGGGATGGCGGGTGTTTTGCCCGACGGGTCCTGACCCGACACCCTTTCCGCCAAGTAAACGGACCGGAGGCGCGACTTCAACGCGTCGGCGGCATCAGCGCACGCAGGATACCCGGCTTCCAGGACTGACGCTCACTGTCAAACGCCGCGAAGTCGTGATCGAACTGCCAGTAGGCCCATGACCAGCCGAGCCGGTCGGCGCTTCTCGCCACGAATGACAAATATCTCTGCCGGCTGTCGAATGGCGCACGCTCGTACACTCCGAACTCGCCGACATAAACCGGGCGATGCTCTTTGTCCGCCCAGAGGCTCATCTTTCTGAAATCGGCGGCAGCTTTCGCTTCATCCTCCGGGCTGCCCCAATCCAGGGGCCCGATCCGCGAAAACGTCGGAGACCACGGCGCGCCCTGATGGGTGAACCGTATCGGCGCGTAATAATGAAACGTGACGATGAGATGCCTGTCCTCGGCCGGCAGAACCAGCTCGTCGACGGGGATCTCATCGGTGTTGAGAACGGCGGCGATGACCGGCCGTTCGAGATTGGTGCGGCGGATGATGCCGAGACATTCATTGAGGAGCGAATTCCAGCCGGCGGACGTCATCTCTCCACCAGGCTCGTTCAACACCTCGAAGACGAGTGCCGGATATTTGCCGGCATAGCGCTCGGCGATCTGCCGCCAGAACGCCTTGAGCTTCTCGGCGCATTCGGAAACATCGCGCTGGCAAAGATGGGTGTCGTGCTCGTCGACGATGGGAACGAGCTTCCTCGCGAGAATCTCCTCGATGACGGCGTCAAGCCGCCTCAGGACGATCTCGTCCAGGACATTCCCCGGCCCCATGAACTTGAAGCCGAAGAAATTGATCCTGGCATGCGCGAACCCGGCCTTCTTGATAGCGATCAAATTGTCCAGGCGAAATGGCGCGTTTTGGCCGCCTTCCCAAATTCCATCGTAGCCGAGAATGTTGATACCGCGCCCCAGTTTTGGCATGTCACGGGCGGCGGTCTGCGCGGCTCCGTGGACGTGGGAGAACAGCGATGCAAGGAAGAACGCCGCGGCCGCAAGATTGAAGCTTCTCGGCCAACGCGCGCGCATGGCGGTCATACTGCTTCCATTCCTAAAACCTGGAATTCCGTCGGTCGCACCGGCCTGCACGTCGCAAAGAAAAAGCCCACCAGGAGCACGGATGTGAACATCGTCGAACGAAGGAACGTCGTCTCCGTAAAGTTGGTCTGAAAGCTGAGGACGACGAATCCGATGATGAGGGCACAATGCGAGCGGTCGATCGTGCGAGCGGAAATCAGATGGAGGATCTTGTGCGAAAACAGGAGGACGCTCGCGGTAAAGAGCGTATATCCCAGAAATCCGGTTTCCATCAGGATCGCGATGTAGCCGCTGTGATAATTGTCGAGCACCCAGCCGTGGTTCTGTTCGAAATAGTCGTAGATCGACGGGACCGTCCAGAAGCCGTTGATGCCGAAGCCGAGCAGCGGCGCATCGTTGAAATGACTTATCGCGTAGTGCCAGATGAAGGTCCGTTCGGTGAAATCGATACTCGCATCGCCGATATGGATGGCGTCATATCCCGTCGCGTCAAAATACAGGATCAGAAATCCGGCCAGAATGCACATGACGAACGGCAGGAGCGCATAGAGCCTCATGCAGCCGACCGACCACATCGAGGTCACGAGCATGGCGCAGGCGGCCAGGGCGACAGCGCCGGCGCCGCGCGATTCCGACGCGAGGACACAGGTCGATGCCAGCAGGAACACGGCGAGGAAAGCCAGCCACCCCTGCCCCGTCATCTTTCGATAGCAAGCCAAGAACATCAGATACGCGCCGACGAAGCCGAGCGTCTGCTTGGATTCGTAGACGCCCTGCTATTGACCGTTGTGCATCCAGCTGTGGTCGATCCCGATCTCGGGCACGGCCAACGCACAGACAGCCGACGCGGCGACCAATATGAAGAGCCCAAAGGCCGTGGCTTTAACGATCTCGTCCAGGTCGACGCGCGTGACGAGGCAAAATGCACCGAACGTCGTCATCGCAAGTGCCGCGCTCTTCATGATCGCCGCGACGCTCAGGCTGGACCAGAACACCGAGACAATTGCGAAGGCGTAGAATGCGACCAGCGCCGCCATATCGGGGTTGACCTGTAACCGCAGGCGCGGCTGCACGAATGCACTTGCGTAGATCAGGACAGCCCACATCGAAGGGCTATGGCCTGTTGCAGAAAGCTCAGCTCCGCCGGCAGTAGCGCGACGTTGAAGATGCCCATCGATGCGACCACGTTGATGGTGATCGAACAGCTGATCGCGAACCTGACTATCTTCTCAACGCCAACGCTGCGCGTCGTCCAGATCGCGCTCCCGGGTGCTCCGGACTCCACCTCGGTCTGCAGGCTGGCCATGAGATGACCTTCCTTAAGCGCGGTTAATAATTCGCTAGCGCGGGTCGATCTCACGCCGCCAGGCGGCGCCGTAGTGAGAATTAGCGGTTTGGTAACGATGTGAGCCTTGCGCGAAGCATTAATGCAAATCACACGCCGCCGGTGTCTCGCCCGTAACGACCCTGCTATAAAGCGCAGATCCGGCTCGATCGACCGTCCCGAGCTATCCGGTTTCCCTGGTATCATGAACAGACCTAGCAGCACGTTCAACATCGCCATCGAGCAGGGATTCGACTTCCTGTCGCCTGATTACGCGGAGCTGTTCGACAACTCGGCTGCCACCGCGTTCCAGCATCCGCTCTGGCTCGACACCCTCTATACCAGGCTCGCGTCTCATGCAGGCGCAACGCCTCTGGTTGTCGTGGTCCGCCACCGCGCGACGGGCGCCCTTGCGATGGTGCTGCCCTTGCTACGGATCCGGCGCGGCCCGATACGGACCGTCGAATTCGCGGACCTCCGCGTCTCCGACTATCTGGCGCCGGTGTGCAGCCCGCAGGTATTTTCCGAGCTGCTCAAGGACGAGAGTGCTTGCGCAGAAATCAGGTACCTCGTCCGTCCGTTCGATCTGCTCCGAATGACCAAGCTGCCGGACGGACGGCTTCCGATCGAGAACCTCCTGGCTACGCCCCGCCGCGTCGCGATGGACTCCAATGCCTACGCGACCGTCCTTGTCGCCCCGTTCGAGCAATGGCGCGCCAGCGCGATCGACCGTTCCTACCAGAAGGAGCTCGCAAAGAAATCCCGGCAGCTCCAGAAGAAGGGCAATCTGAGTTTTTCATGCTGCGGCGACAGCGCCTCCGTGATTGAGGCGCTGGACGTGATGCGCAAATTCCGCGGTCCGCGCTTTCAGGCGCAAGGCGACGGAGATCTGCTCCAGCGCCCCGAATATTACGGCTTCTATTCCGAGATGGCGCAGCGCGGCCTCGGCTCCTTTGTCCGGCTCTATACCATGAAGATGGATGGCGAGGTGATCGCCGCCGTGCTCGGGCTCTGCCATCAAAGCAGCTTCCTCGTCATCATGGGCGCCTTCGACATTGCGGGATACAAGAGCCAGTCCCTCGGCGCGCTGATGTTCGAGCAGGTCGCGAAGGACTGTATCGAGCGCGGGGATCAGATGCTCGATTTCACCATCGGTGACGAGCCCTACAAGAAATTGTTCGGCGCGCAGCCCTCGCCGATGTGGGCGGTCACGCAGGCCGGCAGCACCGCGGGCGCCATTTCCTTGTTCGCACTGAAACAGGCTCCCTGGCTCAAACTGGCCGCCAAGCGCATGTCGGAGTTCAGGCTCCTGCCGACCCGCACCTCAACGCCCACGCGCTGACCGGCGCGAGGACCCGATGGGTGCGGGCGGCTTTCAGGCGCGTAGCACGCTTCGAACATGCGCGAGCCAGCCTGGCCGCATTTGATCGACCCGGTGGGTGATATTGCGTCGCAGGAAGTGCAGCCGCCGCCGCACGTCCCAGCCGATGTCGTTGCGGGACGTCAGGGCCTGCCGGAAGCGCGCCATCTTCAGCGACTGCTGATCCGCCATGACCTTGTCAGGATCGGAATAGAATTCTGCAATCTTCTCCCGGCTCATGCCCTCGGTCACCAGCCAACGCGGCGCATATTCAGTGCAGAGGCGGTCGACGTCGACCAACAGGCGGGCAACGCCCGTGCCGGCGGCAGGGCAATTGGTTTGGAAGGCATCGCCTATGAGCACGACGCCGGGCTGAAGATGTCCTTCCACGACGGATAGGTCCATCACCCAATTCTGCACCCGGTCGGTCACGTGGAAATCGCTAAGGTAAGGCCGCAATCCTGGCAGCAGGCGCAACACCGTCGCTTCCGGTTCGCGGCGCAGCTCGCGCATAACAGGATCGGCCGGGTCGCGGAACATGAAGAGGTTTGCCCGCATGCCGCCACGTACTGGAAACAGGCTGAGATAATCGATGCCGTCCGCTGTGCGCTCGCCGTAACAGGTCAGCGCCTCGAAATCGAACGGCACATCGTCCCGGCGCGCGATCGTGAATCCAAACGTGACCGAATGGCGCTCGGCCAGCACCCGCCGCTTGATACCGAGCTTGTAGCCGAGTACGCCCGCCATGCCCGTGGCCAGCACGACGAGGCGCGCTGTCATGCGCCTCCCGGACGCGAACTCGATATGCTGGATATCGTCGCTGCAATTGACGGCCGTGACCTCGTCGACGATCAGGCTGGACGGATCAGGCAGTTGACTGCGCGCCATGGCGAC
Organism: Bradyrhizobium sp. 76; assembly: GCF_023073025.1. Taxonomy (NCBI): domain Bacteria; kingdom Pseudomonadati; phylum Pseudomonadota; class Alphaproteobacteria; order Hyphomicrobiales; family Nitrobacteraceae; genus Bradyrhizobium; species Bradyrhizobium sp. 76. The sequence goes on along the minus strand of NZ_JADPIS010000149.1, from coordinate 236,905 downwards.
GAGATCGGCATAGGCTAGTCCGTAAGCCCGTCCGACGCTGACATCGACTACCTTGCCGTCCCTGATATTAAGCACCTGATCATATCGGCAGGCGACGCTGTCGAGCGCGTCGAGGAAGCCAAGCTTGCGCAACATCTCCAGCTGGTAGCCGCCGATTTTCTCAACCCGGAACTCGTCCGGATGGACCGCGCGCTTGTCGACGAGAGCGACACGATGCCCTGCCCGCGCGAGCACGGCCGCCGCCAGCGAGCCCGCGAGGCCGCCGCCAACGATCGCGATGTCGGCGACGATCGCCGAAGGGCCGGCTGCGGCAATCGGCTCGGGCACATTGCTATCCGCCGTCATGGTCCGGTGCTCCCACGGTCAACGATGATTACCCGTGCAAATCTCTCGCCTGATCTAGCATCGCAGGACCAAACGCGATCATTTCTCGATATCTCGGTTAATGCAGCGGAGACCTGCGCGGCCCCATGAGATCCGGCACGCGCCTTGCTCGGGATGGCCATTCCCGGCGAGCCGGTCCGCATTCCAGCGGCTCATCTCGCCTCATCGGCCGTCGATGCGGCGCTATGCCGCCACGCGATCAGGCTGCAGTTTGCTCTATCTGGGACAATGGGCTCAACGATGTTCCATAGTGAAGCAACAGGCATGGCCGCGACGTCGCCGCGGTCGCGGGATCATGGAGGCCGCTCATTAACACTCGCGGTTTTTCGGCATGCTAGGCTTTTGCAGGTAATCGGAAAAATGTCTCTTCAGGGGAAGTTGCCTCTTAAATTTCCATGATCGAATCCATCGTCCAGTTCATGCGGCGCGACGTGACGCGCGGTGTTGCCGGAACCATCCTTCTCAAGGTTGGTAGCGGCGCGCTTGCGTTCGCGTTGTTCTCGCTTGCGGCACGAACGATGTCGCCCGATGGGTTCGGCATCTTTGCGACCTGGCTTTCGGTGGCCCAGATGGCAGCGGTCGTCGGTCTGGTCGGCCAGGAATCGCTGCTGGTGCGATTTCTGAACGAGTATCGGGTGGGAAATCAGCCCGATCTCACCAAAGGCGTGCTGCTATCGAGCCTGAAGATTTCCTCCGTCGCGATGCTGATCGCGATCGGCGCAATGGCTATCGGCGCGAACATCAAAGGCGCCTCGTGGCTGCTGGTCATCGCGGTGTCGGCCTACACGGCCGTGAATGCGGGGCTGATGCTTGGCAGCCAGATCGCACGCTCGCTGGTCAGCATTCTCATGGGAGAAGGAAACAGGGAGTTCTTCTGGCGCGTCAGCGTCGTGCTGTTCCTGCTCGCAATCATGTTCGGCCATCGCCAGCTCGATCCCGCGGAATTGATCGCCGTGATGACGATTGCCATGTCGGTCGGACTGATTGCACAGATCATCGCGATTGCGCGAACTCTGCCGGATTTCCGCGGCACGGCGGTGAGGTCCGAGACGTCGCGCTGGAGATCGAGCGCGCTTCATTTCTGGGTCGCATCCATCCTCGAAGCCGCGAACCAGTATTTCGACGTCATTCTGGTCTACTGGATGCTGGACCCGACAACCGCCGGAATTTACTTCGCCGCTTCGCGCCTGGCCAACATCTTCGCCATGCTGTCGGCGGCACTGTACAGTTTTGGCGCACGTCGGCTCCCCTCGCTGTACTTCAGCAAGAACCATCAGGACTTCGAGCGAACGTTGCGGCTGATGGCGGAAGTGACCGCGGTGTGCGTGGTCAGCGGACTTCTCCTGATCTGGGTTGGAGGTCCCCATCTGCTCAACCTGTTCGGGCCGCATTTCGCTGCGCAGCACTGGGTCCTGATCGTGCTCGCGATCGGAACGGCGTTCCAGGCGGCGGGCGGTCCTTCTGCGGCGATCTTGCAGCTGACCGGCTATGAGCGCGAGTATGTCCCCGTGATTGCCGGAAACGTAGCGCTGCGGCTGGTCGGATTTCTCGTCCTCATTCCCTGGCTCGGCGTTCTTGGCGCAGCGATCTCGGCCACTGTGTCGCTGGCGCTCGCGACCATCGCCCTCAACATCCTCTGTCGCCGGCGAACCGGGGTCGATCCTTCGATTCTGGGGCTTCTGCGCTTCTCGCCGTCGAAGCCTAGCGCCTACGCGGTCCGTGGCGCGGACTCCGGCGAATAGAGCGTCAGGATACGTCACTTGTGCCGCATGAAGGAGAGCGCATCCGCGGCTTGAGCGCACCAGCGGAATGTGCATCGTTTTCGTATGCTTTAGTGGCCCCGCTCCAACCTGAATATCGATGGTTAATCGACGATTACCCCCGTCCTCTTCACTTGGTTAGGAACCAGCGGAATTCCCTCGCGAACGATGCCCTTGCGTCAGGCCGCGCATTAACTCCGTTTATTGCTAGTCGGTGTCCGCGCGAGGCCTCCATGGTAAGCACGGAGTTAAGAATGCGAAAAATTCGTTTCTCTAGCGGGTCGGGATCCGTGCTCCATTACCAGCCAAACAAGGCGTTGGGCGAGACCACTGCGACAGCACTCGCGCCACCCAACGGTGGCGGACGAAAGCTGCACGTGCTTCTCGTACAGACCCAGGCGGAGAACGCGGGTGCGCAGGAGATCTCGCGCCTGCTTGGCGCCGGGTTGACCGCCCGCGGCTATCGCGTCACCAATCTGTTCTTCTTCCGCAAGTCGGATTCGTTCGATGAGCCGCCCGACACCATCTATTGCGCGACGAGCCGGCCGGGAAATCCGCTGGCGCTGCTGCAAATGCTGTGGACGCTCGGCGGCCATCTCAGGGCCACCAGGCCCGACGCCGTTCTGACCTTTCAGCACTTCGGCAATGTCATCGGCGCCGGTGTGGCGCGCCTGATCTGCCACGTGCCTGTCATCGCCAATCAGGTTTCATCCGCGCTGTCGATGAGCTGGCCGGTCCGCACCGCCGACATCGTCATGGGCAGCCTCGGCTTCTTCGACCGCATCACGCTCAACTCGCAGGACATGCAGCGCGAGTATTCGCGCTACCCCAAAGCTTATCGCGCGCGCATGGTGCACGTGCCGCACGGCTTCGACGACAAGGCGCTCACCCTGACGAAGCAAGCTGCGCGACAGAAATTTAATCTGCCGCCGGAAAGCACCCTGCTCGGCTGCGCAGCAAGATTGCACCCGCACAAGCGGCTCGACGCGGCGATACGGCTGCTGCCGGATCAACCCTCCTGGCACCTCGCACTGGCCGGCCAGGGAGCCGACGAGGCTCGGCTGCGGCAGTTGGCGGACGAGCTGAGAGTATCGGACAGACTGCATCTGCTCGGCGAAATCACCCCGCGCCAGATGGCGGAGTTTCTCGCCGCTCTCGACGTGTTCGTATTTCCGACGCAGGCGGAGACCTTCGGCCTGGCCGCTGTGGAGGCCGCAAACGCCGGCGTTCCCTCGGTCGTCACCGATCTCCCGGTCTTGCGCGAGGTGTTGTCCGTCGAGGGAAAGCCGACAGCGCTGTTCGTCGATGCCGCCGATCATACCAAGCTGTCGGCCGCGGTCTCCAGGCTCCTGACGGACCAAAAACTGAGCGACGAACTGCGGCAAAACGCCAAAGGCCTGAAGCTGCGCTATTCAGTGGACGCCATGGTGGAGGAATACGTTCGAATTCTCGGCCAGGTCATCTGATCGGGACGCATTGAAACGGATCGGCTCGACATGACCATCGAGTTTCGCTGTGAAATTGAGCATGCGCGGCAGTGGATGGGCCGCGACACGCTGTCGGTTGACGGCCGGGATGTACCGGTCCAGATCGCATGGACGGCAACGGCGGAGCCGCGGCCGACCGGTCTCGACATGCTGTTCGAGCTCGAACGTTTGGTGTTGCACAAGGGCAAGCACAGCGGCACCGACAGGCTGAAGATCAGTCCCGAACGAATGCAGGCTCGCGCCGGCACGGCAGACGTCATCGTCGATTTCACCGGTGGCGCGCGGGATCCGAACTGCTCCGCCCGGCAGTATCTCCGCCCGCTGTTCAATGGAGTCGCAGGCGAAAACGCAGCTCTTGCCGCCATTCTCGCCGGCGATCTGCCGGTGATCGAAATCGTCGACGAGGTCGACGGTGCCGTCCTCGATCGCGGCCACCCCTCCGCCGAAATCGCGGCCGGTCTGAGCGGCGGATTGGAAACCGTCATGGCGCGAACCCTGACCATGGTGGCGGCCATCCTGTCGGGACGGCCGCGCATCGTGCCGCTAATGGCACGACCCGCCCGAATTGGTAACGGCCGCCCGCCGGCGGCGTACGTTGCGCGCGGCCTAGCGACATCGATTACCAAGGAGATCTATCGCCTCTGCTGCTATGCCCCGCACTGGCATGTCGGATGGCGCTTCAATGATGGCGCCGGCGTCTGGCAGACCGGAAATCTGTCGGGGTCCCGCTGGAACGTCCTTGCCGATCCCGGAAACCACTTCTACGCCGATCCTTTCCCCATCACCTGGCAGGGGCGAACATTCGTCTTCTTTGAAGACCTCGATCACCGGGTTGGAAAAGGAATCGTTTCGGCAATCGAGTTCGACGATGCCGGTCCCGTCGGAGAGGTTGTGCCCGTGCTGAACGAGCCTTGGCACCTCTCCTATCCGTTCTTGATCGAGGACGATGGCGCGTTGTGGATGATCCCGGAGAGCTCGACCAATGGGGATGTCGCCATCTACAAATGCGTTCGGTTTCCGGACAAATGGGAGCGGCATGCGACGCTGCTTTCGGGCGTCGAGCTGGCCGATGCCACGATCACGCGGCACAACGGTCTGAACTATCTGTTCGGGGCTTGGCGCGACGGCACCGGCGGCTATTCGGATTCGCTGGCGATCTATTACGCCGAGCACCTCATGGGCCCGTGGTTGCCGCATGCCAGCAACCCCGTGCTGATCGATCGCGCGACCACGCGGCCTGCGGGGAATTTCGTCACCATCAATGACAAATTGTGGCGCCCGGTCCAGGACTGTGCCGGCGGATACGGGGCAGCGCTTGCCCTGGCGGAAATCGTCGAACTCTCGCCGACGACGTTCAAGCAGATCATCCGCCACTCTCTTCGGCCAGGGCCAGCATGGCCCGGCAGGAAGTTGCACACCTTGAACCGCTGCGGCCGGCTCGAGGTGATCGACGGATCGCGTGTCCAACCCAAGACCCGCGCCCTCACGAGCAAATTGCCATCGGGCGTCTTGTCGCCGCGGACCAATCCCTTCGCCGCCAGCTAGCGCGGTGGCTGAATTCGAAAATGTCGCTCACTTCGCCGCGTCGATCCAGATCCCCGGCTGCGAATGCTCGCGGATATGGGTGACCAGGAAGTCGGAAAAGACCCTGATCTTGGCGGGCAATCCGGCACGGTTCTGGTAGGCGATGTTCATCGTCAGCAGCGGCAGCTCCCAGTCCATCAAAACCGGGACGAGACGGCCCGCCGCGATGTCGCTTTGCACGATATAGAGCGGCTGGATGAGGATGCCGAGCCCCGCCAGTGCTGCGCCGCGGATGACCTGGCCGTCATTGCTGTCGAGCGTCGGCGTGATGCGGACAGTCTGCGCGCCGTTGCCTTTGCGCAGGCGCAGCGAATAGGGATCGTTGGCGAGATTATAGACCAGCATGTTATGGCGCGCGAGATCGACCGGCTGCTCCGGCTCGCCGCAGCTTGCGAGATAGGACGGCGCAGCAGCGAGCACCCGCCGCATCTGGCCGATGCGGCGGACGATAATGTTCGAATCCGGCTCCTGCTCGCGTGTCCTGATCGCCACGTCGATGCCGGCCTCGATGAAATCGGAGTAGCGGTTGGCGGTGGTGATCTGCATGTTGAGCTTCGGATAGCGCGCGCGGAAGGCCGGCAGCATCGGCGCCAGATAGATCACCGCAAAGGACAGCGAGCTCGTGACCCGCAGCGTGCCTTGCGGCGACAGCGCGCGATCGCTGACGATGTCCTCGGCTTCCGCCAGCTCGCTCAAAACCCGGCTCGAGCGCTCCAGCAGTACCTGCCCCGCCTCCGTCAACCACAGCCGACGGGTGTTGCGCTCGATCAGCCGGACCGCAAGGCGCTCCTCGAGCGCGCTGAGATGGCGGCTCGCGGCAGCATTCGACATGCGCAGGGCTTCGGCAGCTTTGGACATGCTGCCGAGCTCGGCCGTCTTGGCGAACACTTCCAATTGGAGCAGGCGGTCCATTTTTTCGCAAACAGGAAAAGAGACTTGCGATTATTGAGCTTTATTTCCACATCCCGCAAGTCAAAATGGAGAAAACACAAGCAGGATAGCAGGCGAGGAAACAGGGAAATGTCGGGCCGGATCAGGCACATCGTGATGTGGCGGCTGCGCGGGGAGACGCCCGCGGAGCGGGCCGCCGCCCGGGTCAAGGTCAAGACCCTGTTCGAGGGCTTGCGCGGCCGGATCGACGGCCTCACCCATATCGAAGTCGGTCTCGACGTCAGTGATGTCGACTACGCCTGCGACGTCGTTCTGTTCTCCGAATTCACCGACCACGCTGCGCTCCAGGCCTACGCCACCCACCCGGAACATTTGCGCGTGCGCGAGGCGCTGGGCGACTTGCGGATCGGGCGCTTCCAGGTCGATTATCCCATCAAAGAGACCGGCGCATGATCGGTACGTTCACCTTTGAAAACCTGCCCTGCCGCGTCGTGTTCGGCAGCGGAACATTGGCTAGCGCCAAGGCCGAGGTCGAGCGGCTCGGCGGCAAGCGCGCGCTGGTGCTGACGACGCCCCAGCAGGAGGCGCAAGGCAAGAGCTTGGGCGCGGCGCTCGGTTCGCTCTACGCCGGCATTTTTCCGGGCGCGACCATGCACACGCCGGTCGAGGTCACGGAGCGGGCGCTCGCGGCGATGAAGGCGTGCGAGGCCGACTGCGTCATTTCCCTCGGTGGCGGATCCACGACCGGCCTCGGCAAGGCGCTCGCCTTGCGCACAGGAATCAACCAGCTCTGCATTCCCACCACCTATGCCGGCTCCGAGATGACGCCGATCGTCGGCCAGACCGAGAACGGACTTAAGACCACTGTGCGCGATGCCGCCATCCTGCCGGAGACGGTGATCTACGATGTCGACCTCACGTTGACTTTGCCGGCGAGCCTGGCCGCGACATCAGGCATCAACGCGATCGCGCATGCGGTCGAGGCGCTCTACGCGCGCGACACCAATCCCGTCACGTCGCTGATGGCGGAAGACGGCATTCGCGCGTTGGCACGTGCGCTGCCCGCCATCGCCGCGAAGGGCGACGATCGCGAGGCTCGCACCGCAGCGCTCTATGGCGCCTGGCTGTGCGGCGTCTGCCTCGGCACCGTCGGCATGGCGCTGCATCACAAGCTCTGCCACACGCTCGGCGGCACCTTTGACCTGCCGCATGCCGAGACCCACACCATCGTGCTGCCGCACGCGCTGGCCTACAACGCGCCGGCCGTGCCCGACGCGATGGCGCGGATCTCCCGCGCCATCGGCGCCGCCGATGCATCGCAGGGGCTTTTCGAGCTAGCGAAGCGGCTGGGTGCGAAGGTCGCATTGCGCGACATCGGCATGCCCGAAAGCGGCATCGACAAGGCCGCGGATCTCGCGGTCACCAACGCCTATTGGAACCCGCGCCCGCTCGAACGCGACGCCATCCGCGACCTGATCGCGCGCGCCTGGGCCGGTGAGCCGCCTGTCACCGGCAAAGCGGTGGCTTGAAGCGATGCGGCGCACGCTGATCAAATCCGCCACGATCATCAGCATGGATGACACGATCGGCGACTTCGACATCGGCGACGTGCTGATCGAGGGCAGCCGCATCGTTGACGTGCGTCCATCGATCGACGTCGGCGGCAGTGCGGCCGAGACCGAGATCGTGGACGGTACCGGCCGCATCGTCATCCCCGGCCTGATCAACGCCCATATGCACACTTGGCAGACGGGCCTGCGCGGCTATGCCGCCAACTGGACGCTGCTGGAATATTTCCGCCACATGCATGCCGGGCTCGCTACGGTCTTCAGGCCCGAGGACATTTATATCGCGACCTTGGTGGGTGCGCTGAACCAGATCAACCAAGGCACCACGACGCTGGTCGACTGGTGCCACAACAATCCGACGCCCGATCATACCAACGCCGCCGTGCGCGGCCTGATCGAGAGCGGTATTCGCGCGGCCTTCTTCCACGGCTCGCCAAAGCCCGAGCCCAAATCGGGCGAGCCGCATTTCTCGGAGATCCCGCATCCACGCCGTGAGGTCGAGCGACTGCTGGCGGGGCCCCTCGCCGACCGCGACGGCCTGGTCACGCTTGGGCTCGCGATCCTCGGCCCGCATTATTCGACGCTGGACGTCGCCATGCACGATTTCGGCATGGCACGCGAGCTCAAGCTGATCGCATCCATGCATCAGGGCGGCGGTCCCGCCAAGACGCCCGGTGGCTGGGAGAAGCTGATCGAGGCGGGTCTCGTCGGCGCCGGCACCAACATCGTCCATGGCAACGACCTGCCTGACGCACTGCTGGACCGGATGGTCGATCTCGGCGTCTCCTTCTCGGTGACGCCGGAGAACGAGATGATCCAGGGCCACGGCTTTCCAATCACCGGACGGCTGCTCAAGCGCGGCGTGCGGCCGACCATCGGCATCGATCTGGAATCCGTGCTGGCCGGCGACCTCTTCTCCGCCGCGCGCGTTGCGCTCTCGATGCAGCGAGCACTGGACAACGCGGAATCGCGCAAGGCCAGCGGCACCATTCCGGCGACGACCACGATCCCCGTCCGCGAGGCGCTGCGCTGGATCACGACGGAAGGCGCCCGCATGCTCGGTCGCGAAGGCCAGATCGGCTCGCTGACGCCGGGCAAGCTCGCCGACCTCGTCATCATCAATGCCAGCGATCTCAACCTCGTACCTGTGCACGATCCCGTCTCCACCGTGGTGATGCAGACCAGCCTTGCGAATATTGAGGCCGTGATGATCGGCGGCGTGTGGAAGAAGCGGAATGGACGGCTGCTGGCCGACGGCCTGGAGGCGAAGAAGGAACTGCTCCTGCAATCAGGCCGGCGGCTGGTGCACGACATCGAACGACAGGGACATTCCGCCTGATGGCGTCAAGGACAACAACAATGACTGATACGCCAAAGAACATCGCTTTCATCGGGATCGGCAAGATGGGCCTGCCGATGTCGGTGCTCGTCGCCAAGGCTGGTTACGCCGTGACCGCGTTCGACCGTAGTGCCGCACGGCTCGACGAGGCGCGCGCGCAAGGCATTTCGACTGCCGCTTCGCCGGCCGAAGCCGTGGACGGCAAGGCCGCGATCGTCACGTCCCTGCCCGATGACGTGGCCTTGCGCGGCGCATTGCTCGGCCCTACCGGCCTCATCGCCGCGATGGCTGCTGGATCTGTCCTGATCGAGACCAGCACCGTGAGCGTCGACGCCTCCGCAGAGGTCGACGCCGCCGCCCAGGCGCGCGGTGTCCTCTACCTGCGGGCGCCGGTCTCCGGCAACGCCAGCATCGTCCACACCGGCGCGCTGAGCTGCTTCGTCTCGGGCCCGAAGGACGCCTACGAAAAGGCAAAGCCGCTGCTCGCCGCCTTCACCCGCGCCCAGACCTATCTCGGGCCCGGCGAGGAAGCGCGATATGCCAAGCTTGCGGTCAATCTGATGATCGCTGTGTCGGCCGCCATGATGGCGGAGAGCCTGGCGCTGGCGCGCAAGGGCGGCATCGGCTGGCAGGACATTCTGAAAGTTCTCGACGACAGCGCAGTCGCCTCACCGATGGTGAAGTACAAGACCGCGCCGCTGCGCAGCCGCGATTTCGACTCGACCTTCTCCTGCAGGCAGATGGCCAAGGATCTCGACCTGATCCTCGGCGCCGGCCACGCCGTCGGCGTGCCTCTGCAGCTCGCGGCGCAAGTGCGCGAAACCTATGGCTCGCTGGTCGCACAGGGCGACGGCGAGGCCGACTTCATCGCGACCGTCAAGCATCTGGAACGTCTGTCCGGGCTTGGCGAGCCCAAACTCTGATCGCGGAGACATCCATGCGCAATTTCAACGAGAACACGATCACGGACGCAGTGCTGGAGCGGATCGCGGGCGCAACCGATCCGCGCATCAAGCAAGTCAGCGAAGCGCTGGTGCGCCACCTCCATGCCTTCGTCCGCGAGGTGCGACCCACCCAGAAGGAATGGGAATACGGCATCGACTTCCTGATCCGCACCGGCCACATGTGCGACGACAAGCGCCAGGAATTCATCCTGCTGTCGGACGCGCTTGGCGTCTCCATGCTGGTCGACGCCATCAACCATCCGGTGCCGGAAGGCGCGACCGAGACCACGGTGCTCGGTCCGTTCTTCGTGCAGGCGTCGCCCGAGAAAGACAACGGCGCTGACATCTCCGGCCCGATGGAAGGCGATCCGATGCTCGTCACCGGCTCGGTGTCGACCGTCGACGGACGGCCGCTTGCCGGCGCTGTCGTGGACGTCTGGCATTCCGACGATGATGGCTATTACGACGTCCAGCAGCTCGACAAGATCGGCGATCTTGCGATGCGGGCGCGCTTCCACACCGACCAGAATGGCCGCTTCAATTTCTGGTCGATCAAGCCGGCCGCCTATCCGATCCCGCATGACGGTACCGTCGGCGACATGCTGGAGGTCCAGGGCCGCCATCCCTGGCGCCCGGCACACGTGCATTTCATGATCTCGGCGCCCGGCTTCGAGCAACTCGTGACCCACGTGTTCGTCGCCGGCGACCAGTATCTCGACTCCGACGTGGTGTTCGGCGTCAAAGACAGCCTGATCCGCGAATTTGTGCGGTGCCCGCCCGGCCGTGCGCCCGATGGTCGCATGGTGGACAGCGAGTATTTTCACCTCAACTATGATTTCGGCCTGAAGCAGGTCGCTAGCAACGCAAGAGCCGCTTAAGCTGAACATCGCGGACCAGACAAGAGTCCGACAACAAGGCAGACAGGGAGCAAGGATGGGACCGCGGGTCAGCACGAGCATATTGGCCGATCGCCTCATGGGCATGATCGGCCCGCGCGCGAGCGTCGCGCGTGGCGTGCTCGATCAGCATGGGCAGAGCGAGTCGCATTATCGCAACCTGCCGCCCGACATCGTCGTCTTTCCCGAAACCACGCAGGAGGTCGCGGAGATCGTCAAGCTGTGCGCTGGCGCGAATATGCCCATCGTGCCCTTCGGCGCTGGGACCTCGCTCGAAGGCAATGCGGCTGCGGTCGCGGGCGGCGTCTGCTTCGACTTCGCACGCATGAACAAGGTGCTGGCGGTGCACGACAGCGACATGGACGTCGTCGTGCAGCCGGGCATCACCCGAAAGCAGCTCAATGCGGAGCTGCGCGGCACTGGACTTTTCTTTCCGATCGATCCCGGCGCCGACGCCTCGATCGGCGGCATGACGTCCACGCGTGCCTCCGGCACCATGGCGGTGCGCTACGGCACCATGAAGGACAATGTCTTGGCGCTGGAGGTGGTGCTGGCCGACGGCCGCGTGATCCGGACCGCCAGGCGCGCGCGCAAGTCCGCCGCCGGTTACGACCTGACCCGCATGTTCGTCGGCGCCGAGGGCACCCTCGGACTCCTCACCGAGATCACGCTGAAGGTCCATCCCGTGCCGCAGGCGATCTCGGCCGCGGTTTGCAGCTTCGACACCCTGCACGACGCCGTCGACACCGCGATTTCCGTGATCCAGTCCGCGATCCCGGTGGCGCGCATCGAGTTGCTCGACAACGTCATGATGCGCGGTATCAACGCCTATGCGAAGCTCGGCTATCGCGAAGCCCCGACCCTGTTCTTCGAATTCCATGGTTCCGAGACTTCCGTCGCCGAGCAGGCCGAAGCTGCACAGGCCATTGCCGCCGACCATCGTGGTCATGGCTTTGCCTGGGCCAAGGCGCAGGAGGATCGCAGCCGGCTGTGGCACGCCCGCGACAACACGCTCTATGCCGGCCTGGGCCTGCGCCCCGGCGCGCGTGCCGTGATCACCGACGTCTGCGTGCCGATCTCGCGATTGGCGGAATGCCTCACGGATACCCGGCGCGATGCGGACGAGCACGGTTTCACGGCGCCTATCGTCGGCCATGTCGGCGACGGCAATTTCCACATGCTGATCCTGATCGACCCGGCAAGGCCGGAAGAAGTCGAGGGCGCCAAGGCGCTCCAGGCCCGCATGGTCGCTCGCGCGATTGCCATGGACGGCACCTGCACCGGCGAGCACGGCATCGGGCTCGGCAAGATCGACTATCTCACCGATGAGCTCGGCGAGGCCGTCGATGTGATGAAGTCAATCAAGACCGCGCTCGACCCTGACGGACTGATGAATCCCGGAAAGATCTTTGCAGGCGGAGCGCGCGCATGAGCACCGCCGCATTGGCCGTCGAGCCCGCCGCCCCCACGCCGCTGCTGGAGCTGCGCGGTATCAGCAAGGAGTTTCCCGGCGTCAAGGCGCTGGATAACGTGTCCTTTGCCGTCTTCCCCGGCGAAGTCCACATGCTGCTGGGCGAGAACGGCGCCGGCAAGTCGAGCCTGATGAAGGTGCTGTGCGGCGCCTACCGCGCCGATGCCGGCGAGTTCTACTACAAGGGCGAGCCGGTCGCGATCAATTCGGCCGCGGACGCGCAGAAGCTCGGCATCGCCGTGATCTTCCAAGAATTCTCCCTCGTCCCCCATCTCGATATCGCCCAGAACATCTTCCTCGGCCGCGAGCCGAAGGGCCGTATCCCCGGCACCATCGACCGGCGCAGGATTCTGGCCGACGCCGCGCGCGTGCTCGGCACGATCGGCTTCGAGATCGATCCCTCCACCATCGTCGACAAATTGGGGGTGGCGCAGCAGCAGATGGTCGAGATCGCCAAGGCGATCAGCCAGAACGCGCGCATCCTCGTGATGGACGAGCCAACCGCGGCGCTGTCCGATCGCGAGACCGAGCTGCTGTTCGCGCTGATCGCGCGGCTCAAGGCCGACGGCGTCTCCATCGTCTACATCTCGCACCGCATGGCGGAGGTATTCGCGCTCGGAGACCGCATCACCGTGCTGCGCGACGGTCGTCGCATCGACGGTGCTCGCCCGGCCGACGTCACGCCGGACCAACTCGTCCGCATGATGGTCGGTCGTAACGTCGACATGACCTACCCGCGCAATTTTGCCGACAAACCCGGCGACGTTCTGCTCGAGGTCAAGGGCCTGAGCGCCTCCACAGGAATCTCGGACATCAACATCGAGGTGCGCCGCGGCGAGATCGTCGGCCTGTGTGGCCTGGTCGGCTCCGGTCGCAGCGAGGTCGCACGCGCGATCTTTGGCGCCGATCCCGTGACATCAGGCGAGATCGTCTTCGACGGCAAGACTATCTCCGGCGAGCCTGATCTTGCTGCCCGCCGCGGCATTGCGCTGATCCCGGAGAGCCGCAAGAGCGAGGGCCTGGCGCTGCTGCGATCGGTGAGCGACAATCTGGTGGTGTCGGCGCTGCGAAAGCTGTTTCCAAGCGGTCTGTTCGACCAGCGCAGCGCGCATCGCACCGCCGACGGCCTGATCAGACAACTGCGCATTGCGACGCCCAGCGCGCGCCAGATCGTCGGCCTGCTCTCGGGCGGCAATCAGCAGAAGGTCGTGATCGGCAAGTGGCTCGCCGCCGGCTCGAAGCTCTTCATCTTCGACGAGCCGACCCGGGGCATCGACATCGGTGCCAAGGCCGAAATCTTCGCCCTGATCGACCGCCTTGTCGCCGAAGGCGCGGCGGCGCTGATGATCTCGTCCGAACAGGTCGAGATCTGCCACGTCTGCGACCGCGCCTATGTGATGCGCGAGGGGCGCATCGCCGGGCACCTCGCGCGCAATGAGCTGACAGAGGAGAACATCGTGCGACTGGGGATGCATCATGCGTGAGGCCGCGGTCGCCTCTCAACCGAATCCGCTGCAGCGCGTTCCCGGCGTTGCCATCGTGCTGGTGCTGCTGATCGCGCTGTTCAGCACGATCGCGCCCGGCTTTCTGTCGGTTGCCAACCTCTCCAATGTGCTGGTGCAGTCGACGATCCTAACCATGCTCGCGCTGCCGATGACACTGATCATCATGACCGAGGGGCTGGACCTGTCGATGGGCGCGGTGCTGACGCTGACCTCGCTCTGCGTCGCAATCGTCTCGCTCGCAACCCACTCGATGTTGCTGGGCTTAGGTGCCGGACTCCTCGTCGGCACAGCCTTCGGCTTCGCCAATGGCTGGCTGGTCGCCATCGTGGGCATCCCGCCCTTCGTGGCGACGCTCGGTACGCTCGGCATGGCGCAAGGCCTGTCGCTGATCGTCAGCGACGGCCAGAGCGTGGTCGGCATCCCCCACAGTGTGCGCGACATCTATTCGGCGACGCTGCTCGGCGTGCCCGTGCCGATCGTGATGGCGCTGGTGACCTATGCCGCCTTTCACAGCCTGCTCTATCACACCCGCTTCGGCACCTATATCTTTGCGCTCGGCGGCAACCCGGAGGCGCTGCGCTACGCCGGCCTCTCACCGAACAAGCTGCTGATCGCGGTCTATGCAATTGGCGGCGCCATGGCCGGCATCGCCGGCCTGCTGATGACAGCGCGCATGAATTCCGGGCATCCAACCGCGGGCCTCGGTCTCGAATTCGATGCGATCGCGGCCGTCGCCGTCGGCGGCACGTCGTTCGAGCGCGGCAATGGCTGGCTGCTCGGCACGCTGCTCGGCGTGCTCTCGGTCGGCGTGCTGCGCAACGGGCTGAACCTGATCTCGCTGCCCTCCTCGGTGCAGGTCGCGAGCGTCGGCGTCCTCGTCATCGTTGCCCTCTTCCTTGACGGCCTGCGGAGCCGCGCATGACCGACATCAGCAAAGACGCCATTGCGCCGCCCCGCTCGTTCCTGTCGCAGGACGCGATCCAGGTATTCTATCGCCTGCTCGCGGCGCTGCTGATCTGTGCGGTGCTCGCCGTGCTCAGCGATTCCTTCCTGAGCCTCGGCAACATCCTCAATGTGCTCAGGCAGGCGAGCCTGACCTTCTTCATCGCCTCCGGCCTGACCCTGGTGGTGCTGACCGCGGGCCTCGATCTCTCCGTCGGCGCCAATGTCGCGCTGTCCGCCTGCATCGCCGGGACCGTGATCCACAAGACCGGCTCGCCGGCGCTCGGCATCCTCACCGGGCTTGCCTGCGGCGGCCTCGTTGGCCTGCTCAACGGCGTGATGGTCACTGCGCTGCGCATCCCCTCCTTCATCGCCACCTACGGCATGCTCTGGGTGCTGAACGGCCTCACCTATTGGTACATGGCGGGCGAAACCCTTCACGGCTTCCCGGCCGGCTTTCGCCAGATCGGCAGCGGCTATCTGTTCGGCTTGCCGATCCCGGTTTATCTGCTGCTGGTGTTCCTCGGGATTGGAACGTTGTTTGCGCAGCGAACGGTCTGGGGCCAGGAGATCTATGCGATCGGTGCCAATCCGGTCGCGGCACGGCTCTCCGGCATTCCGGTCGCGCGCCGCCTGCTGCTGGTCTACGCGGTCTCGGGCACCATGGCCGGGCTCGCCTCGATCATCTTCCTGTCGCGGCTCAATTCGGCCGAGGCCGACATCGGCGAAAGCCTGACGCTGCCCGCGATCGCCGCCGTGCTGATCGGCGGCACCTCGCTGTTCGGCGGCGTCGGGACTGTGTTCGGCACCTTCATCGGCGCATTGATCCTGACGCTGGTGCTGAACGGCATGAACCTCTTGTCGGTCAGCGCCAACTGGCAGCCGCTGGTCACCGGCATCATCGTCATTCTCGCGGTCTGGCTCGACATGAAGACCCGCCGCCGCGCGCAATGAGTTCTTGAACGACCAACAAGCAAAACGAGGGATGGAGGCAACATGAAACAGACACTGGGTTATTTGGCGCTGCCGCTGCTGATGGCGGCCGCGCTCACCACGCCAGCGCGAGCCGACGGCGAGACCATCGCCGTCTTCACCAAGAACCAGACCAACCCGTTCTTCCAGACGGTGCGGGTCGGCGCGGACAACATGGCGAAGACGCTGAACGCCAAGACGCTGCAATACATCCCGACCAAGCCCGACAGCATTCCCGAGCAGCTCAGCCAGATCGAGGACGTCGTGGTGAAGAAGCCGAGCGCCATCGTCTTCACGCCGGTCGACTACAAGGCGATGGTACCGGGTGTCGAGAAGATCAACGAAGCCAAGATCCCCGTCGTCAACATCACCGATCGTTCCGCCGGCGGCAAATTCCTGTCCTTCGTCGGCGCCGACGATTACAGCCTCGGGCTCGAGACCGCGCGATTCCTGCTCAAGACGTTGGGCGGCAAGGGCAACATCGTCATCATCGAGGGCGTCAAAGGCTCGCTGACCAATGTCGACCGCGTCCGCGGCTTCAACGACGCGCTGAAGGAAAATGCCGGTGCAAAACTGCTGGCCTCGCAGCCCGGCAATTACCAGCGGCTCCAGGCGCTGCAGGTGATGGAGAATCTGATGCAGTCGAACGCGCAGATCGACGGCGTGCTCGCCGCCAACGATGCCATGGCGGTCGGCGCGATCGAAGCGCTCGACGGCGCCAACCGCAAGGCGCAGGTGATCGGCATCAACGGCACCAAGGAAGCGATCGACGCGATCAAGTCCGGCAAGCTGCTCGCGAGCGGCGACTACAACGGATTTTTTCAAGGCTGCCTCGGCACCATGATGGCGATCCGCTCCTTGCGCAACCAGCCTGTCATCGCCGAGATCGTGCTGAAGCCAACCGTCATCACCAAGGACAATTACCAGCCGTTCGACGTGCCGCTGGAGCAACGGAGCTGCCCGACTTTCGAGGAAGCCAGCAAGCTCGGCGGCAAGTAACCAAGCGCAGTCATCACGACAAGCCCGGACGGCCGCAGCCGCGGCCGTCCCAAGAAAACGAGACATAAACGGAGACTATCATGCTGTTCGCCATTCACGCCCTCGACCGCGCCGGCGCGCTGCCGACCCGGCTCGCCAATTACGACGCCCACAAGGCTTTCCTGAGCGACACCTCGCGCTTCGGAGTCAAGATTGTGATGTCGGGGCCGCTGGTCTCCGACGACGGCGCGACCATGATCGGCAGCCTGTTCCTGATCGAGGCAGCGGGCCGTGGCGACGTCGAGGCTTTCAACCGAGCCGATCCGTTTGCGGCGGCCGATATCTGGGAAAAGGTCACGATCACGGGCTTCCTGCGCCGCCAAGGTTGAAGGCGGCTAAACAAAAACGCGAAAACAACCCCATGCACAGTAGAATGAGGTTGTTTTTACACATGAAACTTCGTCGCAAACGTCTTTGACTCGTCGGGCAAAACAGGAGCAGAGTGCCATCCTCACCCGATTGTCGCCCCCAAGCCTCGATCGAAAGGTTTGCCGCCGGCCTAACGGCTAGCCGCTCGCCACCGCTGCACTATCTTCGAGATGACAGGCCACCCACTGCTCGGGTCCAGCCGCGCGCAATGTCGGCTCTTCGCTCCGGCAGCGGTCGAACACGTATGGGCAACGGGTGTGGAAGCGGCACCCGCTCGGCGGATTGATCGGGCTCGGCACGTCTCCCTTGAGGATGATCGGATTGCGCTGGGCCCCCGGCTCGGGCAGCGGCACGGCCGAGAGCAGCGCCTTGGTGTACGGATGCTTTGGCGCGGCGAAGATCTCGTAGCGCGGCGCCACCTCGACGATCTTGCCGAGATACATCACCGCGACGCGATGGGTCATGTGCTCGACGATCGCGAGGTCATGGCTGATGAACAGCAGCGCCAGGCCGAACTCGCGCTGGAGATCCTGCAGCAGATTGACGATCTGTGCCTTGACCGAGACGTCGAGCGCCGAGACGGCCTCGTCGCAGACGATCAGGTCGGGCTCGGCGGCGAGCGCCCGCGCGATGCCGATGCGCTGGCGCTGGCCGCCGGAGAATTCGTGCGGCCTGCGGTTCAGCGCCTCGCGCGGCAGGCGCACGGTATCCATCAGCGCCGTCACGCGGGTCTCGAGATCGATCGCGGATTTGGCGAGGCCGAAATTGCGGATCGGCTCGGCCAGGATATCGCGCACGCGCATGCGCGGATTGAGGCTCGAGAACGGGTCCTGGAACACCACCTGCACGCGGCGGCGCATCTGGCGCATCGTGCTCGGATGGGCGTCGTCGATACGCTGACCGTCGAGGATGACCTGCCCCGCCGTGATGTCGAACAGACGCAGGATCGCACGGCCGACCGTCGATTTGCCGCAGCCGGACTCGCCGACCAGCGAGAGCGTCTCGCCGCGCGCGATCTCGAACGACACGCCGTCCACCGCATAGACCCATTCGGACTTGCGGCTGAACAGGCCCTTTTTGACCGGGAAGTGCTTCTTGAGGTCGTTGACCTGGAGCAGCGGGGGACTCATGCCGCGACCGCTCCCTTGGCCGCATAGTGGCAGGCCGCGACGTGACGTGGCCCCTTCTCTTCGAGCCCCGGCGCGTACTGCCGGCACAGATCGGTCGCGAGCGCGCAACGTCCGGCGAAGACGCAGCCGACGATGGGCTTGCGCAGATCAGGCACCTGCCCGGGGATCTCTGCCAGCCGCCTCGCGGTGCCGGTCAGCGACGAGCCGAGCCGCGGCACTGCACCGAGCAGGCCCTGCGTGTACGGATGACGCGGCGAACGGAACAGGTCCGCCACCGGCGCCTCCTCGACCTTACGGCCGGCATACATGACCATGACGCGCTCGGCGATCTCGGCGACCACGCCGAGATCGTGGGTGATCAGGATGATCGCCGCGCCAACCCGGTGCTTGAGATCCAGCATCAGCTTCAGGATCTGCGCCTGGATCGTCACGTCGAGCGCGGTGGTCGGCTCGTCGGCGATGAGAAGTTTTGGATTGCAGGCCAGTGCAATGGCGATCATGACGCGCTGGCGCATGCCGCCGGAAAGCTGATGCGGATATTCGCGCACGCGGCGCTTCGGCTCGGGAATGCCGACCAGAATCAACATCTCGATCGCGTGTGCCTCCGCGGCCTGCTTGTCCAGGCCCTGGTGGATCATCAGCGTTTCGCGGATTTGACGCCCGACGGTCAGGACCGGGTTGAGGCTGGTCATCGGCTCCTGAAAAATCATTGAGATGTCGTTGCCGCGGATCGCGCGCATCTCGCGATCCGACATTTGCAGCAGGTCCTTGCCCGCGAAACGGATGCTGCCGGCGATCCTGCCCGGCGGTTCCGGGATCAGCCGCATCAGCGACATCGAGGTCACCGACTTGCCGCAGCCGGACTCGCCGACGATGGCGAGCGTCTCGCCCTCGTTGACATGGAACGACACGCCTTCCACCGCGCGGTTGATGCCGCTGGGCGTGCGGAAGTGGGTTTGCAAATTCTCGACTTCGAGCAGTGCCATCGCGATCAGCCCCTCGCCATCAGAGGCTCTTGGCCATGCGGGGATCGAGCGCATCGCGAAGGCCATCGCCGAGCAGGTTGACGGCGAGCACGGTGACGGACAGAAAGGCCGCCGGAAAGAACACGATGTAGGGCTTGACCTGCCACAGCGCCCGCCCCTCCGCCATGATGTTGCCCCAGGACGGAATGGTCGGCGGCGTTCCCGCGCCGATGAAGGACAGGATCGCCTCCGTGATCATCGCGCTGGCGCAAATGTAAGTCGCCTGGATCAGCATCGGCGCCAGCGTGTTGGGCAGGATGTGGCGCAGGATGATCATCGGTGTGCGCGTGCCACAGGCGACCGCCGCATCCACGTAGGGCTGCTCGCGCAGCGACAGCACGACACTACGGACAAGACGGGAAACCCGCGGTATCTCGGCAACGGTAATCGCCAGAATGACGTTGCCGACGCTGCCGCGCGTCAGCGCCATCAGCGCGATCGCCAGCAGGATCGGCGGGATCGACATCAGGCCGTCCATGAAGCGCATCAAGATGCCGTCGGCCCAGCGGATGAAGCCGGAGACGATGCCGATGGCGAGACCGACTGCGGAGGCAAATATCGCAACCGAGAGTCCGACCGTGAGCGAGACGCGCGCGCCGAAGAGCACGCGCGAATAGATGTCGCGGCCGAGCACGTCGCTGCCAAACCAGTAAAGTGCCGACGGCGCGCGAGTGCGCTTGGCCGGCGCAAGTGCGGTCGGATCCACCGTTCCAAGATAAGGCGCAAAGATCGCGATCAGGACGAGGATCAGCAACAACGTGCCGCCGATGGCAACGGTGGGATGGCCGCGCAGCAGCCCGATGAAGCCGCGCCGGATCGTGACCGGCCGGAGGATCTCGGGCAGTTGCGGCGCGAGGACGAAGCCCGCCGGCAGCGCTTGCGGATTGACGGTCGTGTCGGTCAATAGCGGATCCTCGGGTCAACGAGCGTATAAATGACGTCGATCATCAGATTGACGAGGACGTAGACGAAGCTGAACAGCAACACGATGCCCTGGATGACGGGATAATCGCGACGCAGGATCGCGTCGATCGTGAGCCGGCCGAGGCCGGGAATGGCGAACACGCTCTCCGTGACGACCGCGCCGCCGATCAGGAGCGCGATGCCGATCCCGATCACCGTGACGATCGGCACGGCCGCGTTCTTCAGCGCGTGGACGAACAGGATGCCGCCCTGCCCGAGGCCCTTGGCGCGCGCGGTACGGATATAGTCCTGCTGCAACACTTCGAGCATGGTGGCGCGCGTGATACGCGCGATCAGTGCGATGTAGACACAGCCGAGTGCGATCGCGGGCAGGATCAGGTTTTGCAGCCAGGGCCAGACGCCCTGGGCGAGCGGCGTGTAGCCCTGCACGGGAAGCCATTCGAGCTCCAGTGCGAAGATATAGGCGAGGACATAGCCGACGACGAAGACCGGCAGGGAGAAGCCGAACACGGCAAAGGCCATGATGGCCCGGTCGATCAGGCTTCCCGCCTTCCACGCCGCCAGCACGCCGAGCGGCACCGCGACCACGATCGTGAGCAGGAGCGTGACCATCATCAGCGACAGCGTCGGCCCGAGACGCTGCCCGATCATCGTCGAGACCGGCAAATTGGTGAAGATCGAGGTGCCGAGATCGCCGTGCAGAATGCGCCAGACCCAGCTGCCGAACTGGATCAGAAAGGGTCGATCGAGGCCGAGGCTCTGACGGATGCGCTCCACATCCTCCGGACTTGCCTGATCGCCTGCGATCACCACGGCGGGATCCCCCGGCGCGATGTAGAGCAGGCTGAACACGAACAGCGCGACGATCGCCATCACTGGCAAGGTCGAGGCGATACGCCGGAGGATGTAGGAGAGCATCTGGCTTCAGCGCAAGGTCATGCGGATTTCGCCACGCCCCAGAAGAACGGCAGCGGCCCTTTCGTGATGCCGGAGACGTTCTTGCGCCAAGCCGTGTAGCTGAGGAAGAACCCAGTCGGCGCGTAGACGACGTCCTCGAGCGCGACCTTGTTGAGGCGAGCGACCGCGGCCTTCTCCTCGTCGAGGTTCTTGGCCTCGAACCAGGACGTGACCTCCTTCTCGGTGCCGGGGCTGTTGGGCCAGCCGAACCAGGCCTTGTCGCCATTGGCACGGATGGCGGTGTAGGGCGCCGGATTGATGCAGTCCGAACCCGCGTGCCAGGTGTGGAACATGTTCCAGCCGCCCTGTCCGGGCGGTGTCTTCTGTGCGCGGCGGGAGCCGACCGTGCCCCAATCGGTCGCGACGAAGTCGACATTCATACCGAGCTTCTTCAAGAGATCGGCGGTCACATCGCCAAACGCCTTGGTGATCGGCTGGTCCTGCGCCACCAGGCACGTCACCGGCTGGCCGGAGTAGCCGCTCTCGGCGAGCAGCTTCTTGGCAGCGTCGAGATCGCGCTTGCCCTTCAGGACCTCGCCGCCCGCCTCGGTGTAGAGCGGCGTGTCGGGTGTGAAGAAGCCGGGCAACGACTTCCACAGCGAATTGTCGTCGCCGACGAGCGCACGCATATAGTCTTCCTGGCTCATCGCCATCAGCACTGCGCGCCGGGCCCGCACGTCGTTGAAGGGCGGATAGAGGAAGTTCATGCGAAACGAGCCGACATTGCCGAGGGGATCGCCGATGTCGACGCTGATGTTCTTGTTCTTCTTCAGGACCGGGACGAGGTCCGCGATCGGGTTCTCCCACCAGTCGATCTCGCCGTTCTGCAACGCGGCCGCGGCGGTCGCCGGATCGGGCATCACGATCCATTCGACGCGGTCGAGCAGCATCTGCTTGCCGCCGGCGAGCCACGACGCCTTCTCCTGCCGCGGCACATAGTCGGCGAATTTTTCGAACACGGCTTTCGCGCCGGGGACCCATTCGCCCTTGGCGAACTTCATCGGCCCCGAGCCGACATAATCGCCGATCTGCTTGAACGGGTCGGTCTGCGCGATGCGCTCCGGCATGATGAAGGCGCAAGGCGAGTTGTTCTTGCCAAGCGCATAGAGCATCTTCGGGAACGGCTGCTTCAGCACCCATTTGAAGGTGCGGTCGTCGACAGCGGTGAGTTCCTGCTGCAGTGCCTTGAGCATCAGCCCCATCGGGTCGCGTGCCGCCCAGCGCGTCAGGCTCGCAACGACGTCCTTGCTCAGTACCGGCTCGCCGTCGTGGAATTTGAGCCCCGGCCGCAATTTGAACGTCCAGGTGGTGCCATCGTCGGTCACTTCCTCGGACTCGACCATCTGCCGCTGCGGCTGCAGCGCGGAATCGACGCCGTAGAGCGTATCCCAGACCAGCGCGGCGGCATTGCGCACGACATATTGCGTGCCCCAGATCGGGTCGAAATTGGCGAGGTTTGCCTGCGGCACGAAGCGCAGGGTGCGCGCGGAGGCGCCTTGTGCGATCGCCGGGGCCGAGAGGCCGCTCAGTGCCAGACCGCCCGCGCCGGCCAGTCCCTTCAATACGGTCCTGCGATCCATGAAATCCTCCCAATAGTGCCGTGATGCCGGCCATCGTTGGCCAAGAACAGGTGAAACCAGAGCTCATTGGCGTGCAAATGGTATGCCACTAACCGGACCTTCGCCAGCGGGATATCCGCACCATTGGGACCGGTCGAGACCTCAAAGCGCGGCCGCCAGCACTGGCCCGGTCTCGATATGCGGGATCGCCTCGACCAGCTTGCGCGTGTAGTCGGTCTTGGGATTGTCGAACAGCGCCCGGCTCTCGCCCTGCTCCACGATGCCGCCATTGCGCAGCACGATGGTGCGGTCGCAGAGCATGCGCACCACGTTGAGATCATGGCTGACGAACAGCAGCGCGATGTCGTTCTCGCGCCGCAGGCGGTCGAGCAGTTGCAGCACCACCGCCTGCACGGAGACGTCGAGCGCAGCGGTCGGCTCGTCCAGCACCAGGAGCCGCGGCCGGCAGGCGATGGCGCGGGCGATGCCGACGCGCGCCTTCTGGCCGCCGGAGAGCTGATGCGGAAAGCGCGGCAACAGATCCAGCGGCAGCCCCACACGAACGGCGCAGTCTTCCACCCGCTTGCGCAGCGCATCGCCCCCACGCATGCCGTCGAGCCGCATCAGGGGATGGGCGATGCAATCGAAGGCGGTGAAGCGCGGGTTGAGGCTCTCGTTCGGGTCCTGGAACACCATCTGGATGTCTTTGCGGAAGCGCGAGCGATGAAAGTCGCGCGACGCCACGTGGCCGATCGACTGCCCATCGAACACGATCTCGCCCTCGCTCGGATCGATCAGGCGGCAAATCATGCGCGACGTCGTGCTCTTGCCGGAGCCGGATTCGCCGACGAGGCCGACGCTCTCGCCGCCGGCCATCGTCATGGAGAAGTCCGCCACCGCCGCAGCGCCCTCGTCGAAGCGTTTTGCGAGCTTGCGCACTTCCAGCAGCGGCGGAGTCCCGTGAACGGGCTCCTGCCTAGGCCTGCTGACGACAGCCGCATAGCCTTCCCGCTCCTCTTCCGTCACGAGGTCCGCGATCCCGGAGGTCGCGGTCGGCGACGCAGCCACCAGACGCCTGGTATAGGCGTGCTGCGGCGCGCCGAACAGCGTCCTGGGGCTTGCCTCTTCGACGATGCGGCCGCGTTCCATCACCGCGATACGGCGGCAATATCGCGCCGCAAGTCCGAGATCGTGCGTGATCAGGATCGTCGCCATGCCGCGTGCGGCGGCAATCTCCGCCAGGAGGTCCATAACCACCTTCTGCGTGGTGACGTCGAGTCCGGTCGTCGGCTCGTCGGCGATCAAGAGCGCGGGATTGCAGGAGATCGCGATCGCGATCATGACGCGCTGGCACATGCCGCCGGAGAGCTCGTGCGGATAGGCGTTCATCCGCGTCTCGGGGTCGCGGATCTGGACGGCGCGCAACAGCTCCAGCGCTTCCGCGCGGGCGGCGTCCTTCGATATCCGCTTGTGAGTGAGGATCGCGTCCGCGATCTGCAGGCCGATCGCGCGGATCGGATTGAGCGCCGCCCGTGGGTTCTGGAAGATCATCGACATCGCGGCGCCCTGGAGCTGCCGGAGATCGTCACCCCTGAGTTTTGTGACGTCTTGGCCGCGAAACAGGATCTTGCCTGCGGTGACGCGGCCGGCCGCATCGAGCAGCCGCGTCGTGGCAAAACCGGTCACCGACTTGCCCGATCCGCTTTCGCCGACGAGGCCAAGCATCTCGCCGGCTTCGACCGTGAGCGTCACGCCGCGCACGGCCTCCACCATCCCTCGTCGCGTCGAGAATGCGACGTGGAGATCGTCGATCCTGAGCAATTCCTCGCTCATGTGCGCATGCGCGGATCGAGAATGTCCCGCATCCCGTCGCCGAGGAGATTGAAGCACAGTACGGCCATCATCAACGCGAGGCCCGGAAAGGCCACCAGCCACCACCGCCCCGTCGAAATGAAGCGGGCGCCCTCCGCGACCATGATGCCCCATTCCGGCGTCGGCGGCTTGACGCCAAGGCCGATGAAGGACAGGCCGGCGGCGTTCAGGATCGCCCAGCCGAGGTTGAGCGAGATCTGCACCGCCATCGCCGGCAGGATGTTCGGCAGCAGGAAGCGCAGCACCACCGAGAAATGGCTCTCGCCGCAGGAACGCGCCGCCTCCACCCAGCCGACATTGCGGCGGACGTTGACCTCGGCGCGCGCGAAGCGGATGTAGAACGGAAGATTGATGATCGCGGTTGCAATCACGATGTTCTCGATCCGGTTGCCGAGAGCCGCAACCATCGCCATCGCCAGCACAAACAGCGGAAAGGCCATCATAACGTCGACGAAGCGGCCGACCGAACGGTCGAGCCTGCCGCCGGCATAGCCGCAGAAGGAGCCGACGACAGCGCCGATCACGAACGAGATGCCGACCGCCGAGACCGCGATGGCAAGGTCGAGCCGTGCCGCAACGACGAGGCGGCTGAACACGTCGCGCCCGAGCTGGTCGGTGCCGGCGAGATGCGCCGCGCTCGGCGGCTGCAGGGCCTCCGAGACATTGGAGACAATGGGATCATAGGGCACCAGCCACGGTCCGAAGATCGCGACAAGGACGAACAGCAGGACACCGGCCGCGGCGACGCCGGTCAGCGGGTTGCCGCGCAAAATCCAGACCGAATGGCGGAGGGTTGCGCTGGTCATCCGATCGACACCCTGGGATCGGCGATGCCGTAGCAGATATCGACGACCAGATTGACCAGCACAAAGATGCCAGCCATCAGCAGCACAAAACCCTGCACCGGCGCATAGTCGGACGACAGCAGCGCATCGAGCGCATAGGAGGCGACGCCCGGCCAGGAGAATACCTTCTCCACGAGGACGTTCGCGCCAAGCATGGTCGAGAACACGATGCCGGCAATGGTGATGACGGGAAGGATCGCATTGCGCAGCGCATAGGTGACGACGACCTTCTGCCAGGACAATCCGACCGAGCGCGCGGTGCGCACGAAATCGCTGCCGAGCGAGACCAGCATCGAGGCACGGGTGATCCGCGCCAGCGGCGCGATGACGAACAGGGCCATGCTCAGCGCGGGCAGGATCAGCTGCTTGCAGGTCGCCCACCAGCCCTCGATGTCTCCCGCGAGCAGGAAGTCGATCGACAGGAACCCGGTGCGCTGCGGCGGCAGCGAGGTGAAGACGTCGATCCGCCCGGTCGGATCAGGCGCAAGGCCGAGCAGATAGTAGAACACATAGATCAGCAGCAGGCCCGAGACGAAGGTCGGCACGCAGACGCCGAGCGCGCAGAACAGCCGCACGCCGTGATCGACCAGCGATCCCGGTTTCAAGGCTGCGACCACGCCGAGCGGCACCGCCGCAATCAATGCGATCAGCAACGCTGTGAACGTCAGTTCGAGCGAGGCCGGCAGCCGTTCGCGAAGGTCCTTCAGGACCGGCTGCCCCGTCATCATGGAGCGGCCGAGATTGCCGCGGCCGATGTCGGAGAGATAGAACACGAGCTGCTCCGGCACCGACTTGTCGAGCCCCATCTGCTTGCGGATCTGCTCGATCTCCTCCTTGCCGGCGTTGGGCCCCGAGGCGAAGAACACCGCGGGATCTCCGGGGAGGACCCGCATCAGCAGAAAGGTGAAGACCAGCACGCCGAACAACGCCGGCAGCGACGACAGAAGCCGCCTTCCCGCCCGCACCACCGTCGCACCAAAACCGGTCATCACCTTTCAGAGCCCTTGCATGTCGAGATCACTTGCGGCTGACGTCGCGATAGTCGACCTGACGGTGGAATTCGTAGGTGTAGCCCTCGATCGACGAGGCCATCACGGCGTCCTGGTTCGGCTGCCACAGCGGAATCTGAGGCATCTCGCTGAAATGGATCGCATTGAGCTTGCGGCCGGCTTCCTCGTACTTGGCCTTGTCGGGCTCGAAGCGCGCTTCCTGCGCGATGGTCGCCAGCTCCGGATTGTTGATCGAGCTGTAATTCCAGCGCTGATTGCCGGTGTAGAAGTTGCGGTAGAAGTAATCGGTCGAGGGCAGCCAGGCGACGATGCCTTCCGTAAACAAAGGCAGCTTCTTCTCGTTGATCTGCGTCGACATCTGCGCATCCGGCAGCTTCTGGATGTCGACCTTGATCCCGATCTTGGCAAGCGATTCCTTCACGAGAGCCGCCATCGGCTCCGCGGTCGAGGCCTGGCCGACATTGAAGCTGAAGGTGGTCGAGAAACCCTCCGGTAGGCCGGCGGCCTTCAGATACTCCCGCGCCTTGTCGAGATCGGTCTTCACCGGCGCCTGGAACGGATAGATGCCGGTCAGCGGCTTGCCATCCGGCCAAGTCGCACCGAACAGCGGAGCTCCGCGGCCGAACAGGGCAGCCTTGAACATGTCCTCATAGGGCAGCGCGAACGCGACGGCGCGGCGCACGTTGACGTTGTCGAAGGGCGGGATCTGATTGTTCATCGAGACGAAGGTGATCGAATTGTATTGCGGCGTCGAGATCACCTTGAGCTTTCCCTTGGCCTCGAGCGACTGCACGTCGCTGGCCTGGAGATCGACGACGAGATCGGCGTCGCCGCGCTCGACAAGGTTGGCGCGGGTCGCGGGCTCCGGCACGGACTGCACGATCACGCGCTTGAAAAACGCCGGCTTGTCGGGCGAGCCGCGGTTCCAGTCCTCGTTGCGCTTGATGATCACCTGCTCGCCGGGCTTGAAGCTCTCGATCACGTAAGCGCCGCTGCCGGCGGTGTGCTCCTTCAGCCACGCCGTGGCCCAGGGATCTTCCGGGGTCGCATGCTCCTTGGCGACCTTCGAGTTGATGATCAGCGGGTAGACCGTCGCGAGATTCGGCAGCGCGAGCTTGTCCGGTTTCGGCAGCGTCACTTCGATCGTGAGGGGATCGATCACCTTGAACTGGTCGGCCGACGTCAACGATCCCGTCAGCAATTGTGCCTTGCCGAGGATCGGCGCGGTGACGCAGCGATCGAGCGACCACTTGACGTCCTCGGCGGTCACGGGCGAGCCGTCCTGGAACTTGGCATCCTTGCGCAGACGGAACGTCAGCTTCAGTCCGTCCGGACTGACGTCGTAGGATTCGGCGAGCTCGCCGGTAATCTTGTCGAGATCGAACACCCATTTGCCGTTGAGCTGCTTGCGGCCGAACGCGACAAGGCGGTCGTAGGTGCTCATGCTCAGCGCGAAGGATTCGCGCGTCGAGCCCGGGATGTTGGGATCGAGCGTGTTGACGGATGCGCCGGTGACATAGCGCAACGTCTCGGCCCTGGTCTGCGCTTGCGAGGGCGCGGTGGCGACGAGCAACAACGCGGTGGTGGCGAGCACGGAGGATGCCGACCTGAAAGACACAAAACGCATTCGTTTTCCCCAAAAATTTTCGACAAGAACGCCGACAGGACAGGTTAAGAAAGAAGCAAGTTGCGCGCCAGTCTCATGATGCGCTCTTGTGGACGCTTTGTCGCGGCGGCGCATGGACGATCATCGCGATTCTTCCATTTTTCGCGCTGGGCGCGTGACCATAGCCTGCGGCACGTCATAGGCGCGGAGCGAGGCCCAGTGCCGTTCGACATCGGCGCGGAACAGGCCGCGCGTCAGCCCATTGACCAGCTTCGGCACTGCGGTGGTCATCGCGTTGATCGATGATCCCGACGGACCAAAACTCATGGTGGAGGCGATGGCGAAGAGATGGATATTCGAGATCCACGGCGTTTCGCCCGCGACACGTTCGGTGAAGGCGTAATCGTCGGCGAGATAGGGAAAGCGGCCGAGCCGCGCGCTGCGTTCGCTCTCCGGGGGCTCGTAGCGGTCGGCCCAGGTTGCGATATTGCCGGCAAATGTGCGCAGCTCGCCACGTCCGGAAAAATCCATGTCGATGCCGGTGCCGCAGATGACGAAATCCGCTGCGATGACGCCGCGCGGCGTCTGCAATTCGATGCCCTGGCCGGTCTCGCGTGCGGCCTCAAGCGGCGCGGCCTCGTGCAATGTGAAATTGGCATGGCGCGCGCAGCGATCATAGGTCGGCTGCGGAAAGCCTTCGCGCATGTCGAGGATGGTGCGCATGAAGCGCCAGCGCCAGGCATCGTCGAGATCGCTGAGATGGCGGAGGAAGCCGCGAAAAGTCAGCCAGCGATAGGGCTGGATCAGCTGGATCTGTGCCCGACGACACAGCAGATGCACCTCCGCCGCGCCAGCCTCCAGTGCGGTTGCCGCATTGTCGAAGGCAGATGCGCCGGCGCCGATCACGGCGACGCGCTTGCCGCGGAGGTTTTCGAAATCGATATCGTCGGCGGCGGTTGCGACCGAGTCGGCCGGCAGTTCGCGCAGCGGCTCGGGGATCATCCAGTTCCCCATTCCCTCCTGCCCGGTCGCCAGCACGATCTTGCGCGCATGGAGCGTCTCGATACCGCCGCCACGTTTCACGCGTGCGGCGAGCAAATCACCCGCCGCTGGCCGGATTTCCAGAAGCTCGCTCCCGTTGCGCACGGGCAGGCCGATCGTGCGCCGCAACCAAAGCAGATACTCGGCCCAGTGTCCGCGCGGAATCAAGTCGAGTGTCTGCCAGCTCTCCTTGCCGAAACGGGCCTCATGCCAGGACTGGTAGGTCAGGCTCGGGATGTCGAGGTCAGGTCCCGTATAGTCCTTCGGGCTGCGCAGCGTCGGCATGCGGGCATAGGTGAGCCATGGGCCCTCCTTCCCCTCCTCGGCCTTGTCCAGCAGCAGGATGTTGCCGACGCGGGAGCGCATCAGGCCGAAGCCGATGGCGATGCCGGATTGGCCGGCGCCGACAACGAGCACATCCAGCGCCGGCTTGCCGTCCGGCCCCGCCTTCGGTTCGAGCCAGGCGGCACCGGGATGCGCGATCCGCGCGAGATCGGCACGAACGTTCACTTCCAGCTCTGTCAGCGCATCACTCATGCCGCGAGCCAGCCTCCGTCGACCACCATCACGGTGCCGGTCGTAAATGAGGACGCATCGCTGGCAAGGTGCAGCGCGGTCTGCGCGATCTCCTCGGCTTGACCGAATCGTTTCATGGCATGACGGTTGCGGGAGGCTTCGCGCACCTCGTCCGCATTGGCATGTCGGGCAAAGCTGCGGCGAAGCATCGGCGTGTCGATCGCACCCGGCGCAATCGCGTTGACGCGAATGCCGTCGGTCGCGAAGTCCACGGCCATGGTCCGGGTCAGGCTGACGATCGCGCCCTTGGCGGCGATATAGGCGCTGTTGCCCTTGCCGCCGGCAATCGCGAGCTGCGAGGCCAGCGTGATGATCGAACCGCTCTTCTGCCGCTGCATCTGCGGCACGGCCGCCCGCGCCCACAGCCAGGTGCCGCCGACATTGGTGCGGAACACCGCATCCCAGTCGTCCGGGCTCGTTGTCAGCACCGTGCCGCCGCAGGAGAAGCCAGCGGCAGTCATCAGGATGTCGAGCCGACCGTGTCGCGCCATAACCTCTCCGACGACGGTCTCGGCAAAGCTGGCATCGCCGACGTCACCGACATGCGCCGTCGCTCCACCCACCAGGCTCACCGTTTCCTGAAGTCCCACGGCATCGCGATCGACCAGAGCGAGCTGCGCGCCCTCCTCTGCAAACAGCTTCGCGCTGGCGCGGCCGATACCCGAACCCGCGCCCGTAATGATGGCCGTGCGCCCTTGCAGCCGCATCTCAGATCCACTCCTTGTGCTGCGTCAACCAGGCGCTCATCGCAGCCGCCGACTCGGCGCAGCCGCACCTCGCCCGCCAGCCGAATTCATCCGCCATCCGATTCACCGACAGCGGCGCGCGATAGGCCCCATGCAGCTTGATGACGGTTTTCTCGCCGGGCGCCGCGAGCCGGCATTGCAGGCCGGGATGCAACGCTGCATAGGCCTCGCCCCATTGCAGCGCAGGCCAAAGCCCTCCGCGGGAGATGTTGTAGAGCCGGTGACGCGGCCGCTCGGCTTCGATCAGCAGTGCGACGGCCTCGGCCGCATCCGGCGCGTAGATCCAGTCCCGCATGCCCACTTCGGGCATGACCGCCGGCTCGCCGCGAGCGAATGCCGCCAGAATCTGGAACTGGAGGCTTGGCGTGTCGCGTACGGAGCTCGGTCGCTCCCACGGCCCGAACAGGGCGCTCAGCCGTACGCTCAGGAAATCGCCGCCGAAGAGCTCGGCATGACGCGCAACCGATCGCTCCGAGGTGAACTTGCTGATGGCGTAAAACGAGACCGGATCGCAAGGCGTTTCCTCGTCGAGAATCTCGACCCGCGCACCCGTGGCGCCGTAGGCCGATGCCGAGGAGAGATTGACGACCCGGCGCACGCCATGCCGGATCGCGGAGAGCAGGATCGGGATCTGGGCCATCACGTTGATCTCGAGAACGCGCGCGGTCGATGCTCTCTCCAATTCGTCACCGGCGGTGATCGCAGCTCCAAGCACGATCGCATCAACGCCTTCGGCGATGAGGGCGTCGATGGCATCTGCGTCGGTGATATCGCCCTGCACGGCTCTGAGCCGTGCGCCGTAGTCGGCAAGAGACCGCCGCGCGGATGGCGGCAACTCTGCACGGTCATACAGCGTCACGTCATGCCCGCGCGCGAGCAGCGCCTCCGCAACATTGAGGCCGACAAAGCCGGTGCCGCCGAAGATGACGATCTTCATCGCGCGCGATCCACCATCACAGCAGCTTTGCCC
The DNA here is from genome assembly GCF_023073025.1 of Bradyrhizobium sp. 76. Lineage (NCBI taxonomy): Bacteria > Pseudomonadati > Pseudomonadota > Alphaproteobacteria > Hyphomicrobiales > Nitrobacteraceae > Bradyrhizobium > Bradyrhizobium sp. 76. The sequence goes on along the minus strand of NZ_JADPIS010000149.1, from coordinate 205,494 downwards.
CGAAATTCCGCTCCGGATCCATGTCGGCGACGAGCCGTCCCGTCGGCTTGGCCGCCTCGCCCCCGCTGCGTGCCAGGAACTGCCCGCTACCGGGGTTCGCCAGACACTTGTTGCCGTCGATGATCACACGGCCACGCGACAGCACCGACACCGGCCAACCCTTCAGCTTCCGTCCCGCAAACGGCGTGTAGCCGGCGAGGTCGTGCATCATCTCGTCGGCGATCACGGTCTCGCGATCGGGATCCCAGATCGCGATATCGGCATCGGCGCCGACCGCGATCGAGCCCTTGCGCGGATGCAGATTGTAGATCTTGGCCGGCGCCGTCGAAGTCAGCTCCACGAACTTTTCCAGGCCCAGCCGTCCTTTCGACACCATCGCGTCGAACAGCAACGGCAGCCGCAGTTCCAAGCCCGGCAGGCCGTTGGCGACCTGCTTGAAATTGGGATTGGGGCCGGCGCGCAGCTTGCCGGTTTCGTCGTAACGATAAGGCGCGTGATCCGACGAGATGGTCTGGAGATCGCCGAGCGACAGCGCCTGCCACAGCGCCTCCTGGTCGGCATGCGTCCGTGGCGGCGGACTGCACATCCACTTGGCGCCCTCGGCGCCCGGCCTGTCGAGATCGGCGGCGGTCAGGAACAGATATTGCGGACAGGTCTCGGCAAACACCTTCAACCCCTGCCCGCGCGAGTCGCGGATGACCTTGGCGCCCTCGGTGGTCGAGACGTGGAAGATCATGATCGGCTGGTCGATCAGCGCCGCCATGCCGATCAGCCGGGTGAAAGCTTCCGCCTCGGACACGCGCGCGTGGCTGACGGCGTGGTATTTCGGCATGGTGTAACCGCGCGCGAGCAGACGCTTCACCATCCAGGCGATGATGCCGTGGTTTTCGGCGTGGGCGCACAACATCGCGCCGGACTGGCGCGCGGCAAGTAGGATGTCCAGCAGCGGCTCGTCGTCGACCTTGAGCCGGTCGTAGGTCATGAAGATCTTGATCGACGCGTGCCCCTGCTTCACCAGCGCCGGAATGTGCTCCTCGACTGTTTCCCTGGTCGCGTCGGCGATGATCATGTGAAAGGCGTAGTCGATCACGGCGCCCTTCTTGGCGAGGGCGTGATAATCCTCCACCACCTGCGGCAGCTTCATGCCGACATGCTGGGCGGCAAACGGGATCACCGTGGTCGTACCGCCGAAGGCAGCCGAGACGGTCGCGCTCTCGAAGGTGTCGGCGTTCATGATGCCGGCAGCGGACAATTGCTCAATATGGGCGTGGCTGTCGACGCCGCCGGGTAGAACGAGCTTCCCGCGCGCGTCGATCTCGCGCTTTGCCGCCGGAAGCCCACGCCCGATCGCCGCGATGGTCTCGCCGGAGATGGCGACATCGGCTTCAAAGACGTCGGTCGTCGTCGCGACGCGCCCACCGCGAATGATCAGGTCGTAATCGGGTTCAGTCATGAGGCACTCCATGATAGGCTTAGGGCAAGTGATCGAAATTTTGCAGGAAGACCAGCATGTCCCGACCGCGCATTCTCGTCATCAATCCGAACTCCAATCCTGCGGTCACGCAGGGGCTGGAGGACGCGCTGAAGCCGCTCGGTTTCGAGGGCGGGCCGGAACTGGTCTGCCAGACGCTGGCCGAGGGACCGTTCGGCATTGAAAGCCAGGCCGATGTCGATGGCGTCGCCATGCCGCTGCGCCGGCTGGTCGAGGGCGACAACAGCTCGGCTGCCTTTGTCATCGCCTGCTACAGCGATCCCGGGCTTCAGGTCTGTCGCGAAGGCACCGACCGCCCCGTGTTCGGCATCGCCGAATGCGGCGTGCTGACCGCGCTGGCCCGCGCCGAAACCTTTGGCGTCATCGCGATCGCCCAGCGCTCGATCCCGCGTCACATGCGCTATCTCAGGCAGATGGGACTGACCGAACGCCTCGCCGGCGAGCGGCCGCTCAACATGAGCGTCGCGGAAACCGCCTCGGGCGAAGGCACGCTGGCGAAGATGATCGAGGTCGGCCGCGCGCTGCGCGACGAGGACGGAGCTCGCGCCATCGTGATGGGCTGCGCCGGCATGGCGCGCCATCGTCGTCCCCTCGAAGACGCGCTCGGCATTGCCGTGATCGACCCGACACAGGCGGCGGTCACCATGGCGCTGGGTACGGTGCAGTTCTCGAACCACTAGGCGTCCTTCAGCTCTTTGGCGCCCTGCCGCGCGAGCCATTGCGCGTGACTCTCGCGGACAAGCGCGAACGTATCCCGCTGCGTCGTGTAGAGATTGCCGAACATGCGGCCGATCGGCCGGTAGGCGTCGAGGTCGACATACATGTTGGCCTCATCGACGAGGCCCTCGCGGGCATGAATCCGGAGCACTTCGCCGACCAGCAGCTCGCGATCGGGCGAAAAATTCAGCGCGACATGGCGCCGGCATTCCAGCGCAAAGGGCGCCGCGGCGAGGCGCGGCACCTTCACGTCGATTGAGGGAAGGGTCGCGAGGCCTGCCGCAGCGACCTCGCTGTCACCGGACGGAAAATCGACCGCGCAGTCGTTCATCGCCACCGAAAGCGCCTCGTCCACCATGTGAACGACGAACTCGCCGTCGCGATGGATGTTGCGGGTGGTGTCCTTCGGGCTGTGATCCGGCTTGTGCTGAAGCCCGAGCACGATCAGCGCCGGACTTTCCGAGAACACATTGAAGAAGCTGAACGGCGCGGCGTTGACCGCCCCGTTCGCATCGAGCGTCGTCACCAGCGCAATCGGCCGTGGCACCACCACGCCGCAGAGCAGCTTGTAGCGGTCGCGCGGATCGAGTTCGCGCAAGGATATGCCGGATGTGCTTTGGCCAGTCATCGACGTCACGTCTCCGGCGGCGGCACCGCGCCGGTACGGCTGGTGATCAGGCCGTAATGCTCGATGCGGCGGTGCTGCGCGAAATTGAAGATCGTGGTCTTGCCGAAGGTGGTGGCATCGAGGTCGCAAGGGTGGACCAGCAGTTCGTCCTCCTCCGTCTTCGCTTCGGCGACGATTTCGCCATTGGGATCGACGATCAGGCTGCCGCCGAACAGCCGGTGTCCGTCCTCGTTGCCGGCCTTGGCCACCGCGACGACCCAGGTCGCGTTCTGATAGGCGCCGGCCTGCGCCGAGAGGCGGTTGTGGAAAAGGCGTTTCTCGACGCCCTCATCGCTCCTCTCCGCATTCACGGACGGTGTGTTGTAGCCGATCAGCACCATCTCGACGCCTTGCAAGCCCATGACGCGATAGGTCTCGGGCCAGCGCCGGTCGTTGCAGATGGCCATGCCAATGATGCCGCCGAGCTCGCGCCAGACATTGAAGCCGAGATCACCCGGCTCGAAATAGCGCTTCTCCAGATGCTGGTGCGAGCGCTTGGTGTCGTATTCCACATGGCCCGGCAGATGGATCTTTCGATATTTGCCGACGATCTTGCCGGATTTGTCGGTGAGAACAGCAGTGTTGAAATGATGCCCGTCCGGCGTCAGCTCCGCATAGCCGAAATTCATCGCCATCTGGTGCTGCGCCGCGCGCTCGAACAGCGGTTTCGTCGCCGCGTTCGGCATCTCGCGCTCGAACCAATTGTCGAACTCAGCCCGGTCCTCCGCATACCAGCGCGGGAAGAAGGTCGTGAGCGCCAGTTCCGGATAGACGATCAGGTCGGCGCCCTTGCTTTTGGCCTCATCAATCAGCGCGATCATGCGCTTGACCACGGCCTCGCGGCTGTCGGCTTTCTGGATCGGGCCCATCTGGGCGGCGGCAACATTGACGATACGCATCAGCGAATTCCTGGTGATGTCTTGTGTGAAGATAAAGTTTCAATCACGTGCCGGCGCGAGCAGCATAACGCAGCATCGCCCGGACTTTCCAGCCTGTGCCTGCCGATCGGCACAGTGTGCGTTGCACGATCTAACCTCATGTCTGCTCGTCATCCGCAACATCGAGACCGTGGTCGAGTGCATCCAGAAGCTGCCCGGCCTCATGCTCGGAGATCACCAGTGGCGGCGCGAGGAACAGCGAAGTCTGCTCGCCGCTGGTTCCGATCACGGCGCCCGCCTCCAGCGCCCGCTCCGCGACCCGCGAGGCAATCGGCACCTCGGTGGTGTCGGCGTGCCAGGAACGCCAGTCCGGCCCGTGCAGCTCCACGGTCCAGTGCAGCCCCTGCCCCGCCACACGCTGCACGCTTGGATGTTTCTGCGCGATGGCGAGAAGGCGGCGGGTGAAAAGCTTTTCGAGGCCCCTCACGTGCTCCAAAATCTTGTCATCGTTGACGACCTTCAGATAGGCGCTGACGGCAGCCATGCTGATGGGATGCCCGCGCAGCGTGCCGTAATTCTGCCAGCTCGTGCCCTTGAGCCGCTCGACGACGTCCTTCGACACCACCACCGCCGCAACCGCCGCCGCGCCGCCACCGAGCGATTTTCCGAGTGTCACGATGTCAGGACGGCTTGCGGCGCCCTGGAAGGCGAACCAGCGCCCGGCGCGGCCGGCGCCGGTCACCACTTCGTCGGCGATCCAGTAGGAGCCAGCCTGCCGCGCGCACCGCGCCACCTCGTCCTGATAGGCGCCGTCGTAGTAGATGCCGCCTTGGGTGTAGTCGATGATCGTCGCTGCGGTATCCCAAAGCAGGCGCGTGGCATCGGCCAGATATTCGCTGGGGGAAGCATTGTTGGCCGGCGCGCCATAGATCGCGCCCTGCGGCGCCGGCAATATCCGCACCGGCGCCATCGGCGCCGGCAGCTTTGAGCCGCCTGAATGCACCGCAAGGCCGCCATGCCATTGCGGCTGCACCGTCATGCTGCGCGACAGGCCCGTAATGCCGTGATAGGCGCGTTCGCGCGTCGCCAGCGCGGACCGCTGCGTCAACGCCTGGCACAGCGACAGCGCCATGTCATTGGCCTCGCTGCCGCTGATGCAGAATCGCACCGCGCCGACCCAATCCTCTTCGCCTCTGAACGCGGTGGCCATCAAATCGTCAGCGGCCTGCTCACGGCCGACCCAGGTCCACCCCTCGTTCACGACGGGCGTATCCGCGGCGCGGCGGATCGCCTCCACCATCGCGGAATGACGATGTCCGAGGCCGCCGCCGGTGTTGCTGCCGTCGATGAGCTTGCGACCATCTGACAGATGGAAATAAACGCCCTCGCCGCCGACCACGGCCATGGGCGCGCTGTCGCCGGCATTCAGCCCGGTTCGCAACAATCTGCTCATCGCAATCCCTTCATTGCGCAGCCTCGGCACCGTAGCCACCGCCGCCGCACGTCTCGATCGTGACGAGATCGCCTTGCTGCAGCACCAGGTTCGACTTGCCGTCGATCGCGACGTTCGCGCCCTGCCGGATCAGCGAGATGCGGCAGGCCTTGCCGGGTTCGCCGCCCTGCATGCCGAACGGCGCCATCACCATGCGCTCAATGCAGGTGGTCAGATGCATCGACGGCGCCAGGATGCGATAGCTACGAATGACGCCGTCCCCGCCGCGATGGGCGCCCGTGCCGCCGGACTGCCACCGAATGGCCTGCTGCTCGACTTGGATCGCGTAATTCGCCTCGATTACCTCGACCGGCGTATTCGAAGTGTTCGACAGATGCACCCGCGTCGCCGAGATGCCGGCCCGATCGTGCCGCGCGCCCTCGCCACCACCGTGGACCTCGTAGAGCATCTTCCATGAACCATTCTGTCGCGGCTCGGCGAAGAACAGAACGCCCGCCGTGGTCGCCCCACCGGCCGACAGACGTTCGGGAATGGTGTGCTGCATGGCGCGGAAGATCGCATCGACGATGCGCATCGAGGTCTCGTGATTGCCGGCCGCAACCGAGGCATTCCACCCCGGCTCCAGGATCGAGCCCGGGCGCGTGACGATGGTCAGCGGCCGCAACGCGCCCGCGTTCTGGTTCATGTCGCGCCCGCTCATGATGCGCGCGGCATAGGCCACAGCCGAACGCGCCATGAACGGCGTCGTGTTGCAGAAATTCGAGACGCGGTCGCAGCTTCCCGAGAGGTCGAAGGTAGCTTCGTCGCCTGCAATGGTGATCTTGACATGAATGCGCGCGGGCGCGTCATCGACGCCGCCGTCGTCCAGATAATCCTCGCCCTCGTAGACGCCATCAGGCAGATCGCGCAACGCCTCGCGCATCTCGATTTCGGAGAGATCGTGCAGGCGCGACTGCGCCGCCGTGAAGACCGCCTTGCCGTGCTCGCGGCAGAGCTCGACGATGCGCTTCTCACCGGCTTTCGTTGCGGCGATCTGAGCGAGAAGATCGCCCTCGCAGGATTCGGGATCCCGAACATTGGCCTTGAGCAGCTGCACGATCGGCGTATTGACGCCGCTTGCCGTGGCGATCAGAGCCGGCGGAATGCGCATCGCCTCCTGGAAGGTGTCGATGGCTTTCGCAAAATAGCTGCCGGGCCAGGTGCCGCCAATATCGGGCCAATGCGCGAGGCTGACCGCGAACGCGACGATCTCGCCATCGACGAAGACGGGCCGCACGACCTTGACGTCGTTGAGATGATTGCCGCCGAGCGGGCCGACATTGTAGATCAGTGCGTCGCCGTCGTTCAGGCTGTCACGCGGCACCACCTTCAGCAATTCTAGGACCGTATAGGCCATCGCGCCGAGATGGATCGGGATGTCGCGCCCCTGCCCGACCAGGTCGCCGCGGCCGTCCGTGATCGCCGACGACAGGTCACCGGCCTCGCGCAGCAGCGGCGAGCGCGCCGAGCGCGTCATCACCAGGCTCATCTCCTCGGCCGCGGCCGAGAGCCCGTGCCTGATGACCTCGACGACGAACGGATCGAGCTTCATGCGGCCCCCCGCGTCAGGAACAGATTGCCTGGAACATCAGGCCTCGCTTGCCAGCCGGGCGGGACCACCACGGTCGACCATGCGTCTTCAATGATGGCCGGGCCGCTGACGATTTCGGTCAGCGAGGCACGGTCGATGATGCTTGTGGCGATGTCGTGAAAGCCATCGAACGAGCAGATGCGCTCGCCTTTGGAGACCGTTCTGACCGCGATGGCCGGCCGGCTCACGACGGTCGTCGATGGACGGCGCGCCTGCACCCGCACGGACTCGATGACGCAGCTCTCGCCCGTCGCATAGCCGAACAGCTCGTGGTGCCGGGCCAGAAAGTCCTTCTTCAGCCTAACAACGTCGAGCGGTCGCGCGAACGGCACCGGAATGGCGTCGTTCTGCGCCGCGTAGCGCATCAAGGCCACCAGTTCGACCCGAATTTCAGTCGTGGCAACGCCGTTGGCGATGAGCGGCGCCGAGGCATCGTCAATCAGCACCCCGATCCGCTCCGACACGCGGGCGAGGTCGATGCCGTCAAGCGCAGCACGCAAGGTTTGCTGCTGGAGGAAGCTGAAATCGGCAGTGAGACAGCCCAGCGCCGAGAACGCGCTCGATGCACTGGGAACGACGACCTCGGCGATCCCGTAGAGATCGGCAAGGCCCGCGGCATGCATCGGGCCACCACCGCCAAAGGCGAGCAGCGTACAGTCGCGCCCGTCGATACCGCGCTCGACCGTGACGCGGCGGAGCGCACGCGCCATTGTCGCATTCGCGACCTTGATGATGCCGAGCGCGGTTTCGGTCAGGCTCAGCCCCAGAGTGCGCGCGATCGGCGCGATGACATCACTGGCTGCCTTGATATTGATTCCGATCCGGTCGCCGAGCCTGGTTTCGGGATTGAGATAGCCGAGCACGGCATTGGCGTCGGTGATAGTCGGCTCGGTACCGCCGCGGCCGTAGCAGGCCGGTCCCGGCTCGGAGCCGGCGCTTTCCGGTCCGACGGTCAGGCCACCGGGACCATTGCGCACGATCGATCCGCCGCCCGCCCCGATGGAATGAACCGCAAGCATCGGCTGACGCAGCGGCTTGTCACCGAGCATGCGGCCGTCGGTCATCTCGGCCTGGCCATCGACGATCAGGCAGACGTCGGTCGTGGTGCCGCCCATGTCGAACGTCAGCATGCGCGATGTGCCGAGCTGACGCGCGATGCTGACCGATGCCGAGACGCCGGCCGCCGGACCCGACATCGCCATCACCAGCGGCCGCCGCTTCACGGCCGAGATCGGGACCATGGCGCCGGCCGAATGAAACACCTGCAGGCCGGGGCCGATCGGGAGCCGCTGCTCCAGCTCGCTGAGATATTCCACCGCGATCGGCATGGCGGCCGCGTTGAACACGGTTGCCGAAGTCCGCTCGTATTCGCGCGCCTCGGGATTGACCTCGTGCGACAGCGAGACGTGGGCAACGACGCCCTTGAGCCGCTCGCCGAGCATCTTCTCGTGCACCGGATTGGCGTAGGCATGAAGCAGCGCGACCGCGACGCTCTGCACGCCGGTTGTTTTCAGCCACGCCACCAGGCGCTCGATCTCCGCCTCATCCAGCGCCTTCAGTACCTGCCCCTCGTGGTCGAGGCGCTCGGCAAGCCCAAAACATCGTTCCGGCGGCACCAGCGGCGACGATCTCGGCGGGATGTCGAGACGGTAGAGATCGCGGCGGCGATAGCGCGCGATCTCCAGCACGTCGGCAAAGCCCTCGGTCGCCACCAGCGCCACTTTCGGCAAGCGTCCTTCGACGATGGCGTTGGTCACGCGCGTGGTGCCGTGGACGAAGCGCTTGACCTCGCTCTTGCGCAGGCCCACCGCCTCGATCGCCTCCAGCATCGCCTGAACCGGAGCCTGCGGGCGCGACGGCACTTTCGCGATCCGCGCCTCCGCGGGGGAGTGTCGGATTGCGATGATGTCGGTGAAAGTGCCACCGATATCGGTGCCGACTTCCCAGTGATTTTCGTCAGCGCTCATGTGTGAATCAGCTGCGGAAGACATTCGAACCGGACGGCGGGTGGTTCCCGTCCGTCGCGAAATTCAATCCCAAGCCGAGAGCGCTCATCGTCATCCCCTGTCATGCCACCGCTTGCGAGCGTGCGACAGAGCGATGGGCTCGGGATAGGTCAGAGTTGTCGCAACGCACTGGAGCAGCCCGCGACCGGCGCGGCGCGCCAAGGCGCATTTTAGGGCAGCGCTGCCCGCGGGGAGTGCAGGCCAGTGCGGATCGTTCCACGCGAGAAACGTGCGGCGCACCACGGATTTCTCCGCGCAAATCATCAAGTGCGCTGCGCTGCAATTTCATCCCTGGCTAATTTGCAGGCGGCCTGCCGGCGGAAAGGGAGAGCCGACTGCCTATGAGCTATGCAACGCGGTCGCCCCAGCGATGCGACCGCGCCGTGCCCAAACTCAGCGGAAGTTGCCTTTGGTCTCGGGGATCACAACTGCGCCGATCAGGTAGATTACGAACACGCCGACCGCGAAGTATGCCAGCGACATCGGAATTTCCGCCGGGCTGCCGCTCACCAGCGAGACGAAGGTCGGCATCATCCCGCCCAGCGCAAAGCCGATGTTCCAGGACAGGCCCGTGCCGCTCGCGCGCAGTGCGGTCGGGAAACGCTCGTTCAGGAAGATCAGCACCGGTGCGTAGCCGGCATTGCCGATGAAGGCGATGGCGAACGCATAGAGCGTGATCTGCGTCGTATCCTTGGTGGCAGCCAGGTTGAGATAGCAGAGCGGCAACAGCACCGCCGCCAGGACGCCGATCAAAAGAAACGTCTTCTTGCGGCCGATGCGGTCGCTCAGCGCGCCGACCAGCACCGCCGAGAAGAACGCCGACACGCTGGCGCCCATCAGGATCAGCGACGACGTCTGGTTCGGGACGGCGTTGATCACTTTCAGAAAGCTCGGCAGATAGCCCGAGGTCAGGTAATAGCCTGCGCCGCCGCCAAACGTGATCAGCAGGTTGACCAGCAGCACGCCGCGATACTCGCCCGAAAACACGTCCTTGACCGGCGCCTTCGAGACCTTCGCCTGCTTGTTGCCCTGCTGGCGCTTGAGCTCCTTGAAGTACGGCGACTCCTCGAGGTTCCGGAAGATGAACCAACCGAGCAGTGAGCTGAGCAGCCCCGAGAAGAACATGAAGCGCCAGCCCCAGATCGCGAAGGCATCGCCGGGGAAGATCGAGGATGTGATCAGGAAGACGAAGGACGCCAGCAATGCGCCGATACCGGCGCCACCGCCGCCGACCAGACCGGACATCGCACCACGCCAATGCGCCGGCACCGACTCGGTGCCGATGGTGTGGGTGGACGCCACCACGCCGCCGACGAAGACGCCCTGCACCAGGCGCAGGACCAGGAAGATGATCGGCGCGAAAATGCCGATTTGAGCGATGGTCGGCAGCAGGCCGAACGCCGCCGTGCTGATACCGACGCCGACGATGGCGATCAGCATGGCCTGCTTGCGGCCGTACACGTCGGCATAATGCCCGAACACCGCCGAGCCGAGCGGCCGCATCAAGAGCGTCACCGCGAACGAGCCATAGACCGCGGCAAGCGACAACGCCGCATTGCTTGACGGAAAGAACAGCGCGCCGATAACAGGCGCTACGTAGAGCAGAATGAACAAATCGAACAGGTCGAGCGCCCATCCGAGCACAGACGCGATGATCGCGTTGACCATTTGCTTATTATCGGCCGGTGCTCTCGCACCTGCGACCGGCATATCCATCTCAGCCATTTTGTTTTACCTCCCCCGTTTGAATAGCGCCGCGGTTCGCGCCATTGCGAACCGCAGCAGTTCTGTCGCGTATCAACGGCCAGAGAATTTCGGCGGGCGCTTGGCGTTGAAGGCCTCGACACCCTCCTTGAAGTCCTCCGACTGGCGCAAACGGCTGTAGCAATGGCCTTCGAGCTCGATGGCGATGGCAAGCGTCGAATCCTCGGTGTCGTTGAGGAGCTTCTTGGCCGTGCGCTGCGCCAGCGGCGAGAAGGTGCGGAGCTCGTCGACGAGCTTGTCGGTCGCCTTCTCCAGCTCGGCATCCGGCACGCATTCGGTCGCAATGCCCCACTCCAGCGCCTGCTTGGCCGAAATGCGTTTGGAGCGCATCACGATGTCCTTGGTGCGGGTGATGCCGACCATCTTCTGCAGGCGTGCCGAGCCGCCGGAGCCCGGGATCTGGCCGAGCTTCTGCTCCGGCAGCGCATATTGGGTGGTCTCCGAAGCAATACGGAAATCGCACGCGAGCGAGAGCTCGAAGCCGACCCCGAAGCAATAACCGCGGTTGGCGACGATGACGGGCTTGGCGCAACGCGCGGGCGCGGCGATGTTCCAGGCGAGCTTGGAGACGTGCTCGGGGCTCGCCTCCATGAAGCCGCCGATATTTCCGCCGCTGGAGAAATGCTCACCCTCTCCGCGCAGCACGATGATGCGGACCCGCGGATCCTCGTCCAGCGTCTCGAAGGTCAGCCGCAACTGGTCGCGCTGCGGCATCGCCACGACGTTGTAGGGCGGACGCCCCAGGATGATGTCGGCGCGCTCATGCGCCTCGTCGATCTCGACCTTGAATCCGTCGAGCTTGGCGAGCCGGGGATCGGTGAAATTGTAGGGCGTCGGCATGTTGCTTCCTTCTGTTGATACGTGGGATCAGGCGGCGTCCGATGGCGGCAGGCGCTCGGCCTCGTATTCTCCGGCGACGAGCAATCGCCGCAGCAGCTTACCGACCGGCGACTTCGGAATTGAATCGACGAAGACGTAGCGGCGCGGGCGCTTGAAGTTGGCCAGGCCCGATGTGCGGCAGAACTGCTCCAGCTCCACGTCGGAGACCACACGATTGCGCTTGACGAAGGCCGCCACGACCTTGCCCCATTTCTCGTCGGCGACGCCGACCACCGCGACCTCGTCGACGGCGGGATGCAGCGACAGGCAGCTCTCGATCTCGACCGGTGAGACGTTCTCGCCGCCGGTGATGATCATGTCGTCGACGCGGCCGGTGACGAAGAGATCGCCGTCGGGATCGACGAAGCCGGTATCGCCGGTAAAGTACCAGCCCTCGCGCAGCGACTTGGCGTCGGCTTCGGGGCGGCGCCAGTAACTTTCGAAAGCTTCGTCGCCGGCAAGCGTTGCGATGATCTCGCCCTCCTCGCCGTCCGCAGCAAGATCCGCGACCGAGCGCGCGCCGATGCGCACGACTTTGACATGCTGGTTCAGCCCGGCCTTGCCGGCCGAACCGGGCTTTGCAACGGCGTTCTGGTCGATCGTAAACGTGTAAATCTCGGAGCTGCCGTAGTGGTTGACGAACAATTCCGGCCTGAACGCTTCGTTCAGCTTCTTCAGCAGACCATCCGTCATCGACGCGCCGGCAAAGCCGAGCTTGCGGACGCTGGATATGTCGGTCTCGGCAAAGGCCTCGTGATGGACGAGCTCGTGGTAGAGCGTCGGCACCAGATAAAGATTGGTGATCTCTTCCTGCTCGATCAGTGCCAGCGCCTGCCCGCTGTCGTAGCGCGGCAGGCAGATGAAGCGGCCGCCGATCAGTGACATCGCCAGCAGCGAGCGGACGCCCATGGTGTGATAGAGCGGCATCACCCCGAGGGTGCGCTCGCCGCGGCCGTACAGGTTTTGCGCGACATGCGCGATCGCAGCGGCGCGCTCGGCGCGATGCCGGCGCGGCACGCCCTTCGGGCGCGAGGTCGTGCCCGACGTGTAGAGCATGATCGACCAGGCGTCGGCATCGGCTCGCGGCTCGGCGTCGGGCACGTTGTCCCTGATCAGATCGGAAAAGCTGGTCGCCCCGCCCGTCCCGGCATCGACGGACACACGCAGCAGCCGGCCGGCGAGCGCAGAGTCCCGCACCGCGCCGGCAGAAACGTCCTGATAGAAGACCGCGCAGGCCTCGGCGTTCGCGATACAGAAATCAAGCTCGTCGGTCTTGGCCCGCCAGTTGATCGGCGTGATCACCAGGGCCGCGAACTGGCAGGCCCAGTGCAGCGTCGCGGCCTCCCAGCGGTTTTGCAGCAGCGTCACGACGTGATCGCCGGGCTTCAGGCCAAGGCGGTCGAGCGACGCGACGAGCGCCGAGATCTTGCCGTACCACTGCCGATACGTCAGACGAAGATCGCCGTCGACCAGCGCGATGGCTTGGGGATCGCGCGCGGCGCTGGCAATGAAGCTGCTGGCGAGATCAAGCATCTGACGTCTCTGTTTTGGATGAAGCGAGCTGAGCAGCGGCTTCCAGCGCCGCCCGGATGATCGGGGTGTAACCGGTGCAGCGGCACAGATGCCCGCTGAGGAGATCGCGGATGTCCGCTTCGGTCGGCGCCGGATTGCGGCTGAGATAGTGGTCGAGCGACATCAAAATTCCGGGCGTGCAGAATCCGCACTGCAGTGCGTGGTTGCGGCGGAAAGCCTGTTGCAGCACACCGAGCCGGTCGGCCGACGGCGCGAGCCCTTCGACCGTCCTGATCTCGCTGCCCTCGACTTGCGCCGCGAGCGTGAGGCAGGACCGGGTCAGCATGCCGTCCACGACGACGGTGCAGGCGCCGCAGACGCCGTGCTCGCAGCCGACATGGGTTCCGGTCGCGCCTAGCTGATGGCGCAGGAAGTCGGAGAGCAGCATGCGGGGCTCGGCTTCACCCGCAACCGGCTCGCCGTTCAAAGCGAAACGGACGGGGTGGCGGCTATCGGCTTTGAGACGGCTCATTGCAGCACCTCGCCGATCAAATCGCGGCCGATCAGCCGCACGAGGTCGCGGCGATAGCGCGCGGTGGCGTGGACGTCGTCACGGGCGCCGAGCTCGTAGGCGAAGGCGTTGAGGGCATCGTCGAGCGCAGTCCCGTCGAGCCGCGGCCAGTCGCGCGCCGTCGGAACGTCGGCGACGCCGCCGACGGCGAGACGCACGCCCGTCGGCGTCTTCATCGCGGCGCAGGCGACGATGGCGAAATCGCCATGTCGGCGGGCGACCTCACGGAAGGCGAAGCGCGATCCCCCGAAGACCGGCAGCGAGATGCTTTCGATCAGCTCGTCGTCGGCACGGGTGGTCAGCATCATGCCGGCGAAGAACTCCTTGGCTGGCACGCTGCTGCGGCGCTTCGAACTGCGTAGATGGACCTCGCCGCCGAGCGCGACCAGCACGAGCGGCATCTCGGCACTGGGATCGGCATGCGCGAGCGAACCGCAGATGGTGCCGCGGCTGCGGGTCTGCATGTGCCCGACCCAGGGCAGCGCCAAGCCCACCAATGGCAGCGTCCCGGCGAGATGCGGCCAAGCCAGCAGATCGGCCTGGCGCACGCCGGCGCCGATGACGACGGCATCGCCCTTCCGCTCGATCCTGCGGAGCTCGTTCAGGCGCATGATGTCGATCAGCAGCTTCGGCTTGGCGAGCCGCATGTTGAGCATCGCCATCAGCGACTGGCCGCCGGCGAGCACGCGCGCGTCGCCGCCTTCCTGCGCGAGCACGTCGAGAACCTGGCTGGTCGCCTCGGCGCGGAGATAATCGAATGCGGGCGGCTTCATCGGCGCCCCCCGAACAGGCCGGCGAATTTCGCCAGCACCGCGAACAACGAGAAGCCGCCGCCGGCCTTGCGGGCCAACGCAGTGAAGAACTGGCCGATGATCACGCGAGTCGCGCCGTCAAGCAGGCGGCCGCCGATGCTCGCGACCTTGCCGCCGATGGCGGCGTCATAGCTGTAGGTCAGCCTTGTTCCGCCGTCACCGTCAGGGGCGAGCATGACGCGTCCCTCGGCGCTGCCAAAACCGAGCGCGCCGGTGGCACCTCCGCGCAGCGTGACCGCGCGCGGCGGATCGAGATCGAACAGCTCGACGTCGGCGCGATAGCGTCCGGTGACGGGGCCGATGCCGAGCGTGACGTCGGCTCGGAAAAGCGTGTCGGTGACCTTGTCGACGCGCTGGCAGCCCGGAATGACCGATTGCAGCGTCGCGGGATCGAGCAGCATCGCCCAGACCTGCTCGGGCGCGCCGACCACCGACGCCTGCCCCTCGCCCCGCAAGCGCCGGGCACCTGCCCGCACGGGTGAGGCGATCGCGCCGCCCGCGGGAGGCGGCGGCTCCGCGCCGCGCACCAGTTCCGCAAGGCGCGCCGGTACCAGCGGCAAAGTGACATCGGCAATGCCGAGCGCATCCGCGACCGCGTTGGCGAGGCACACCGGTGTCGACATGCAATTGCCTTCGGCAACACCTTTTGCGCCGAGTGGCGTAAATGGCGACGGCGTCTCCATATGGATGATCTCGGGCTCCGGTACCTCGGTGGTGGTCGGCAGCAGGTAGTCGGCGAGCGTTCCCGTCAGAAAGCTGCCGTCCTCGGCGTAGGCATATTCCTCGTAGAGCGCGGCACCCAACGCCTGCGCAAAGCCGCCGCAGATCTGGCCGTTGACCATGCCGGGATGCAGGATGGTGCCGCAATCATGCATGGTGACGTAGCGGTCGATCCGCGTCCCCAGCGTGATGCGGTCGATCTCGACCCCGCAGAAGTCAAAGATGAAACCGTGGCAGAGCGAGGAGTTGATGCGGTCGTCCTCGTCGGGCGGCGTCAGCTCCGGCGGGGTCCAGAACATGGTCTCGCGGATGGTCTGGCCGGCATCGTCGGGCAGCGAGCCCGGCGACCAATGGCTGAGGGCGGCGACGCGCGAGAACGCGATCCGGTTCTCGGGATTGTGTCTCGAGGCGACGAAGCCCCTCGCAAACACGATGTCGGCGGCCTCGACGTTCAGCTGGCTCGCGGCGATGCGCGCGAGACGGCCGGCAACGCGCTCCGCCGCGAGCTTTGCAGTGCCGGCCACCGCCGCAGCGAAGCGGCTGGCGTAATTGCCTGACGCGATCGACCAGGCGTCCTTGGCCGTGTCGATCTCGGTGTTGACGCGAATATCCTTCGGCTCAAGGCCGAAGACGTCGGCGACGACCTGCGACAGCACGGTGCGATGGCCCTGCCCTTGCGGCACTGAGGCGACATGGACGGTGACACTGCCGACCGGATCGAGGCCGACCGTCGCCGTCGCCTGCGCGCCGTTCTTCGGCCCAGCCTTGCGACGCTCAGCCGCCGTCAGCACGGTCGTGATGTAGCCCATGTTGGAGACACTGGGTTCGACGACGGCGGTGAAGCCGATGCCGTAGAGCCCTCCGCGCGCGCGCACTTCGTCACGTTTCGACCTGAGCGCGGCCAGCCTGCCGCCCTCGATCGCACGCGCGACCGCTTCCTGATAGTTGCCGGAATCGAGCAGCGCTCCGGTCGCGGTGCGGTAGGGAAAGGCGCCGGCATCGATCAGATTGCGCTTGATGACATCGAGCGGATCGAGACCGAGGCCGACCGCGATGCGCTGCACCAGCCGCTCCAGTGCGAAATAGACCTGCGGTCCGCCAAAGCCACGGTTGAGGCCGGTCGGCGTCTTGTTGGTGACGACGACGCGGTTACGGATCCTGACGTTGCGGATGTCGTAGGCGCCGGTCATGTTGCCGTGCATGCGGTAGAGCGTCGCCGGCTCGGGCGCGCGCAGATGCGCGCCGCAATCCTCGACCTGGTCCCAGTCCAGTGCGAGGATCTTGCCGTCGACTGCGACCGCCGCCGACAGCGTCGTCGCGCGGTTGGTCGCCGACACCGATGCGGTGAGATGCTCGAGCCGGTCCTCGATCCACTTCACCGGCCGTCCCGTGACGCGGGCTGCAGCCGCAATCAACACGATATAGGGAAACACGCCCTGCTTGACGCCAAAGCTGCCGCCGGAATCCGGCGGCGTGCGCAGCCGCAGCCGGTTGCCGGGCACTTTCAACGCGCGCGCGATCACCGTGTGGATGCTGAACGGGCCCTGGAAATTGGCGAGGACCTCGAAGGCGTCCTCCCCGGCCTCGTGCGAGGCAACGACGCCGTAGGTCTCGATCGGCGTGCAGGAATTGCGAGGATAGCGGATGTCGATGGAGAAGCGATGCGCCGCATCCGCAAAGGCTTTCCCGGGGTCGCCGTAACGGAAGGTGCGGTCGCTGGCGAGATTGCCGGGAAAGCCGTCGTGCAGAACAGGCGCACCGGGCGCAAGCGTCCCGAGTGGATCAACGACCGCCGCACGCGGGCGATATTCGACATTGATGAGTTCGGCCGCATCCTCGGCGCGGGCGCGGTCGGTGGCAACGATCACGGCCACGGGCTCGCCGACATAACGCACGCGGTCGATCGCGATCGGCCAGCACTCGACCGGCGCCTTCACGCCGACGACGAGACTTGTCGTAACCGCCTTGACGTCGCTGCCGATCAGAACCGCAGCAACGCCCGGCAGTCGCCTGGCGGCTTCGATGTCGATCGAAAGGATATCGGCATGCGCGTGCGGCGAGCGCAGGATTGCCGCGTGCAGCGTGCCGGGCTGAACGCCGAGATCGTCGATGAAGCGGCCGCGGCCGCTGAGCAACGCAGCGTCCTCGACGCGCTCGATCGAACGCCCGACCCACGGTCTGTCGCCGCTCTGATCGACTGAATTTGCGGATTTAACCGCAGCCTGCACCATGTCCCGGCATACCTCCCGACGCGTTCTTTGACGCGACGGTGCCAGATGTCAGGACGGGGCATGCGGGGGCCATACCGCCCGCTCTCAAGACTTACCAAATCGTCTCATTCGAAAGCGTGCGACGCAATATCAACCGGCAAGACGCGAGACGTTGCGAAACTCGCGCGGGCTGACGCCGGCATGATCGCGGAAGAAACGCGTGAAATGCGCGGGCTCCGGAAAGCCGAAGCGCTCGCTGAGCTCACCGACCGGCGTCTCCTCGCGCATCACCGCGTCGAGCGCACGCTCCATGCGAACGACGTTGAGATAGAGCTTCGGCGAAACGCCGAGCGAGGTCTCGAACAGGCGGAAGAACTGCGCGCGCGACAGGCCCGCGCCCTTCGCGAACTGGTCGACATTGCCATGTGACTCGTGCATCCGCATCGCATCCATCGCGCGGCGGATCCGCCAGTCGCAGCTCACCGCGCTGATGCCGCGGATCGACGTCGGAAAGCTGCGCCAGGGCGTGAAGCGCTCGATCACGGCAATCATGAGGTCAGACAGTGTCTGCTCGTGGGTGCGCACCGCGTCGGGATTTGCCATCATTTCGGCCGCGAGATGCAGCGTGAGCTGACGGATACGCGGCGACACTTCGCCCGACGGTCGCTCGAAGAAGCCCGGTGCGCCGCTCGCGGCCCATCCCGGCCGGAACTCCTTCAGCCATTTCGGCTCGATATAGAGCGCCATGATGAGGGTACGCGGACGATCGGCGTCGTGCACATAGGCATGCGGCTTCCAGCCGTCGACGAGCACGGCGGCGGTGTCGGTGAGCGGCGTGACCTGATCGCCGACCAGGAACTGGGTGTCGGCGCCCTCGACCTTGAGCAGGACATGGCAATGGTGATGAGCGTGTCGGACCAGCGAACGGTCCATGTCGAGCAGAGCGACCCTGCCGAAAGCGCCATGAGCGATGCGCAGGGCCGTCGACATCAGATCCTTCCTCCCTGCACTGCGCTGCAAAACGATGAGCTTGTTGGCGCGGCACTATAAGCACCACCCGCTTCATATTCCAACGGCGCAAACGGACGCAAGTGGCTCCCGGCCGGTCACCCGCTCAAGTTCGCCCCTTCGCGAGAAGTCGCGCGACCGGGGCGCCTGGTCGGCCTGGAACCAGGTCGCCACCGCTCATTGGTCAGGACCGCAGGCGCCGCCAGCCAATCGCGATCCCAGTGACGGAGAACATCAGTCCCAACGCGCACAGCCCGACAATCAGGGCATCACGCAGGCGCGGACGCGTCAGCAGGACCGGAAAATCCAGCGTGTGCAGCGCGCCGTAGAACCAGCGATAAGCCCGCCGCGACGAATCCAGCCTTTGCAGCAAATTGCCGTCGGCGCCGTCGATGTCGAACCAGAGGTCGCCGCAGGACGAGCGGTAGACCGGGGCGCCCGGGACATTGGACTGCGCGGGATAGTCGTCGTTGTCGGCAAGTACGGACGGTGCGCCGCAGCCGGCCGCGAGGCGCGCGGTCAGCCCCTGGACCTCCTGCCCATCCAGAGATCCCGTTGGTTCATCGCGGGGCGCGTCGCCTGCCTTGATCAAGGTCTGGCCGGCAAGGCCCGTCCGGTCCCGCCGATAGAGAGTGCCGTTGAAGGCAAACCATTCGATCTCGCGGGTCGACGGCGATATAGGCTGCCGATCGAGCGATGCAGCCGCCCCCCAGTTCGGTGAAGCGTTCATCACGCTGGATTCAGCCGAGGTCAATTGCCCACGCGAGAACAGCCGCCCATGATCCATGGAGAGCCAGCCGCTGAAAATCCAGGTCAGTACGAACACCATGGCCGCGAGGCCGATGAGATGATGCAGGGCATGCCAGCCACGATAGGGCGAGCCGATCAGACCGCCTCGAGGTTTGATCCGCGCAAGCCCGAGCACAGCGCCAAGCAAAGCTGCGATCAGGGCCAGCAGCGACAAGGTCCAGACCACCCGATCCCACAGCGACCAATTGCTTCGCAGAACTGTCGGATAGATCCAGTGCAGGACACTTCCGGCGAGATTCCATCCGCGCTCGCGGCGCGTCGTATCCAGGACGATCTCGCCGGTGAGCGAGGAGACATAGACTTCCGTCACGCCGGCGTCACCGAGGGCAACCCGAAACAAGGGCCGGTGGCGGTCAAAGCCGTTCGGCACGCTCCATTGGTCGTAGTACGCGCGTGCGACGATCGCGGCCCGCGCGGCATCCAGCCCGCGGCTGCGGGCGTGATCCCGCGCGATGGCCAGCGCGACGTCGGAAGACGCGACCGACGCGTCGACCCCGTGGGCGGCGAGGACTGCGCCTGCGCGCGATGGCCCCGAAACGACATAGACTGGTCCGTTGCTGCGCTGGATCAGGCGAACGCGCGTCGCATCCGCGATCCCGCTCGCGGCAACAGCATCGGCGACCGCGATCGTCGTCTCACCGCGACCCAGCGGCACGAGGCCGGCAAAGCGTTCCGCTTCCGTCAGGGACGGAAACGGAACGAAGTGCATCACGATCCCTGTCGCGAACCACATCGCGAACAGCAGGCAGAACGCGATCCCGAGCCATCGATGCAGCAGGACGATCGCGCGCATCATCGATCAGCGTCCTACCATTTGAACGCGGCCGAGATCTCATAGGTCCGCGGCGCACCCAGCAGGATCTGGTCTGGATAGAACGGATCGCCCCAGATCGCGTAACGCTTGTCGGCGATGTTGCGCACCCGGAAGGTCAGGCGGGCCTGGTCGACCGCGTTGAACACCGTCTTCGGGATATCGACGAAGGCGTAGACATCGGCCACTGTATAGGCCTTCAGCGTCAAGACATTGGCATCGGTGTTGTAGCGGTCGCCGACATGGCGGCCGATGATGCCGATCTCAACCGCCCAGGGCGCGAAGAAACGGTACGACGCGCCGGCATTGGCGACGACGCGCGGCACGTTCGGCGGCGTATTGCCGGAGAACGAGCCGCCGACGAAATCGTAATCGGCATAGCGGGCGTCGACATAGGCGATGTTGCCCCAGAGGCGCAGCGGCTCGATCGGACGCACCGAGGCGGCAAGCTCGACGCCCTTCGACTCCTGCCGCCCGGCGAGGTTGAGCTGCATGCCGCCTGCCGCCGCATAGACGTTCGTGCGCAAGATGTCATAGGCCGAGAACGACCACTCCGCCCGATTGTCCCAGAACAGGTGCTTGACGCCGGTCTCGTAGGTGCGCGCGGTGGTCAGGTTGAGCGGATCGGTCGGATTGAGCAGAAAGATGTTGTTGGCTGCGATGTCGGCGCCGGTCGCGTATTGGCTGAAAAAGGTCAGGCCCGGAACGGCTTCCCACGTGTAGCCGATACGGCCCGTCGTCGGGACCCAGGATTGCGAGAACGGGAAACCCGCGTTCACGAGCCCGGTCTTGTCGGTCGAGTTGCGGTCGAGCCCGATATGCTCGACGCGGAGGCCGCCGACTAGCGCAAAGGTCCGTGTCAACTTCAACCGGTCCTCGAACGACAGCGCCTCGTCGTCGATCCGCGCGGTCTGCTGCTTAGTCGTGAGCAAGCCGTAATAGCCGCGATCGGGATTGACCAGCGAGACGGAATCATCGGGGAAATTTGCGGCACCCGGCCTCACGAAGTCGAGGTAACTCGACGATAGCGTCGTGACCAGGCGGTTGTCGAAGCCGGCGATGTTGGCATCCCAGATCAAGTCGGTGATGTTGCCGACAAGGCGCTGGCTGTGCGCGACATAGAAGCGCTCGCGATACACCCTGTTCGTCGTGGAATCGAACGCCTCGATCTCATTGTTTAACCAGGTGCGCTCCGCACCATAACCATAGGCCTGGCTTTTCAGCGTCAGGTCAGGCGCAAGCCTCAGCTCGAAGCCACCGCGCAGCCA
Organism: Bradyrhizobium sp. 76; assembly: GCF_023073025.1. Lineage (NCBI taxonomy): Bacteria > Pseudomonadati > Pseudomonadota > Alphaproteobacteria > Hyphomicrobiales > Nitrobacteraceae > Bradyrhizobium > Bradyrhizobium sp. 76. The sequence continues at coordinate 184,286 of NZ_JADPIS010000149.1, read as the reverse complement.
CACCTCCTGCGCCACGTTTCGATTGTCGAGGACGTTGTAGTTGGTGTTGAAAGTGCGGTCGTCGATGGTGACAGCCCCAAGATCAGTCCTGTTGAAGTAATTGCCCGAAACGATTCCCGTCGTCGCATGCGAACCGCTGAAGGCGATCGGCACCAGCGGTGCACCCCAATAGGCTTTCGAACGGTCTTCGCGATACTCGATCGCGCCCCAGATCTTGAGACTGTCGGAGATGCGGTAGTTGAGCTGGCCGGAGACGTCGAGCGTCTTGGTGTTGATGTCGTCGGCAAAACCGTTGAGCGAGGACCGGCTGACGTCGAAGCGATAGTCGAGTCCGTCTACGTTGGTGCTGCCGCCCGACCCGTAATGCGCGCGGAACGAGTTAAGCGAATCCCAGGAAAAATCGGCCTCGTTCCGGATCGCTCCGGTGTGCGGCTGCTTGGTGACGAAGTTGATCGCGCCGCCGGCGGCCCCCTCACCCGAGATCAGCGAGGCCGGGCCTTTGAGGAATTCCACCGCCTCCAGATTGGCCGTATCCATGACCCGCGAAGTCATGTTCTGCGGGCCGATCTTGATGCCGTTGTAGAGCGTGTTGATCTGGCTGTTGGTGAAGCCGCGCATGGAGAACGCCCCGGGCTCGGCCGGATTGTCCCCGGAGGTGACGCCGACGGCACCCTGGGCCACTTCGGAGACGGTGCGATAGCCCTGCTCGCGCATGGTCTCGGCCGAGATCACCTCGACGGTGGCGGGGATCTCTCTCACGGTCAGACCGAGACGCGAGGCGCTTACGGCGATTGCATTGGTGTTGAGCGGCGTTTGCGCCGCTGCGGTCGGCACGACGGGCTTGGGCGCTGCGGATGCAGCCGCCGGCCGGCGCGCAGCTGCGCGGCGTGGGCTCTGCGCGTCCCGGCCGGCCGGCCTGGCCAGCTTGCGGGATTGGGCGGGTGATATCTCGACCGGTGGCAGAGGTTCGCGAGCCTGCTGCGCCAGCGCGGCGGGCAGATCAAGGACGGCAAGGGATGTGAGCGCTGCGGACGCAAGCAGGAATCTGCGCAGTCGGGTGGCATGGACGGAAAACATGGTTCAGACCTCGGTATGACGTCAGTGGCACGTCACAGCGAACCAAGGTCCCATCTTCTGGCTTTGCAGCCTTCCGATGAAGCCGAATGTCTGTACTCCCCGACCGACATCTTCGCGTGTGACCACGGCTGACGGCAGGTCTCCTGGCTCGCGGGTCAGTACCTTGCATCGCCTTCCCGGGACCGAGATACCCAGTGGCTCGTGACGCAAGATTCGCCGCTTACAGTTGCGGGGGCAGCCACGGCATTGGGGACGAAGTCCCCGCACCGCATTCCCTTTTCATCCCCTCTCGGGGAAACCGTCGCGAGCATCTAGGATTACGACCCAGACAGAGTCAATGTGCCTGTTGGCGTTATCGCCACAGCGACCAACTTCCTTGGAGATAAGCATGGAAGGCGAGACCTTCCTCTGGCTGATACGGCATGCGCCCGTCGACGGCGTCAAAGGGACGATTCATGCGGCCGATGCGCCGGCCGATCTCGGCGATCGGGCGCAGCTGGAGGCGCTGCGGCAGCACCTGCCGCGGGACGCCACGAGCTTTGCGAGCCCGTCGCGGCGCACGGTCGAAACGGCGCGCGCGCTGGGGCTAGAACCGATGCAGGTAGGCGAATTCAGCGAGCAGGATTTTGGCGACTGGACCGGCCGTCGGCATGACGAGCTCGCAGCGGCTGGTGACGAGGCCTATGCGCAGTTCTGGAACGATCCGGCGCGCGGACGGCCGCCGGGCGGCGAAAGCTTTGAGGATCAGGTCACGCGCGTCCGGCTGGGTCTCTCCCGGATCGGCACCGGATCGGCCACGCTTGTCGTGCATTCCGGCACGATCCGAGCGGCGCTGTGCATCGCGCTGGATCTGACGCCACAAGCGGCCCTGCGCTTCGTGATCGATCCGCTGTCGCTGACCCGGGTCGACCGGCTCGCGACCGGTTGGCGCGTCGTCTCCGTCAACCAGCGGATGATTTGATCAGGCCGGACGATCAGGCACATTGGCCTGCGCAAAGGTCGCCATGCCGTTGTGGAGCGCGCAGGCAGATCGCACCAGCGGCAGCGCGATGGCCGCGCCCGATCCTTCGCCGAGCCTGAGATCGAGGCTGATCAGCGGTTGCACGTTCAGCGCGCGAAGCACCAGCCGATGGCCCTGCTCCGCGGACTGGTGGGAGGCCAGCAGGAACGACTGGCACGACGGATTGAGGCGCGCAGCCGCCAGCGCCGCCACCGACACGATGAAGCCGTCGATCAACACGGGAATGCGGCGCTGTGCAGCCGCAATGATGGCACCGCAGATCGCCGCGATCTCGAGGCCGCCGACGGCGCACAGTATATTTTCAGGCGAAGCGCCGGCAACGCCATGGCGCGCAATCGCAGCGTCGATCACCCGCGCCTTGTGCGCCCGGCCGGCCGCGTCGACGCCGGTGCCGCTGCCGGCGATCTCCTCGGCGCTCACGCCGAGCAGGCCCGCTGCGATCGCCGCCGATGTCGTGGTGTTGCCGATGCCCATCTCGCCGAAGATCAGAAGATCGGGCCGATTGGCCTCCGCGCGCGCAACCGCACGCTGGCCGGCTTCGAAGGCAAACGCCAGCTCGACAGGTGTGAGCGCGGCTTCGACGCTGAAATCACGCGTGCCGCTGCGCGGCTTGTCGGTCACGATTCCTGCCATCTCCTCCTGCGCCAGCGTGCCGGCGTCGACGACCTCCAGATTAGAGCCTAACTCGCGGGCGAGCACCGAGATCGCGGCGCCGCCGGAGGCAAAATTCGCCAGCATCGCGATGGTCACTTGTTGCGGATAGGCCGAGACGCCTTGCACGACGATGCCGTGATCGCCGGCGAAGACGATGATCGGCACCCGCGCCGCGCGCGGTTGCTCAGTTGCTTGCAGGCCCGCAAGCTCGATGGCGAGCTGCTCGAGCCGGCCGAGCGCGCCGGTCGGTTTTGTCAATTGCGCCTGACGCGCAATCGCTGCCTCGCGATGGACAGCGGAGATGTCGGGACATTGTTGGGTGACCCATTCAGGGAGCATGCTGCCTCGCTTGCCTTACGGCCTGCGCTTGAGGATGTAACTGTCCATGATCCAGCCATGCCGCTCGCGCGCCTCTTGCCGCACGGCGACGATGCGCGGGCCGATCTCGGCCAGCGCGCCGGACATGATGATCTGATCGGGCATGCCGAGATAGGCGCCCCACCAGACATGAAGTCCCGCCGGATCAAGCGACTGGAACGCCGTGCCGCCGTCGAGCATCACCACCACGGTATCGACACCTGCCGGCCAACCGCCATCGCGCAAGCGGCGTCCCGTCGTCACCAGGAATGGCTCGCCGATGTCGTTGAGCGGCATGGCATGCGCCGCGCACAGCGCCTGGATCGAGGTGATGCCGGGCACGACCTCGATCCTTGGTGAGGGATTGAGCCGCCGCGCAATGCGTAGCGAAGAATCATAAAGCGAGGGATCGCCCCAGATCAACAGCGCGACCTTGCCCTCGCCTTCAAGATGGCTGGCGATCGCCTGCGACCAGGTCGCGGCCACGGCATCGTGCCAATCATCCACGCCCTTGCGGTAATCCGCTTCAGCCGCGTCGCGCACAGGAAGATCGAACTCGGCGATGCGCGTCGTTTGATTGGTGAGCACATCCGCGCAGATCGTCCGCCTGAGATCGGCGAGATCGGATTTTGCGGTCCCCTTGCGCGGGATCAGGACGAGATCGGCCGCGTTGATCGCACCGATCGCGGCGCGCGTCAGCTGATCGGGATTGCCGCAACCGATGCCTATCAGGGAGAGCGTGAACATCGCGGTTGCGAAGGGCGGCCATGACGGCCGCCCGTTCGCTTGTCTCTCAGGCCGCGTTATGCAGGCGCGGCGTGACGAGGCCGGGCGCCGTGACGCCGCGCAACGACTTTGCCAGCGCCAGCACGCCGAGATCGGCAAGCGGCTCGATCACAATGACCAGCGCGTAGGACGCCGCAAACGTCGCGATGCTGGCGAGGTTGGTCGCGCCGAAACCGGAGCCATAAAGCGCCCAGAACGCCACCCAGGCGATGACGCCGAACTGATACGTCGTCGAAAGCGCCAGTGCCTGGCGGTACTTCAAATCGACATAGGCGGTGTTGCGCGAAATGATCCGCGTGGCAATCGCCTGGATCGCGAACAGCGGCACCAGCAGCGTGGTTACGTTCATGCCAAATTGCGGCAAATCGGGCGGCTCGAAGAAGATGCCCTGGAACAGCAGGCCGAACGCGAGGCCGAAGGCCGCTGGCGCAGCTCCGAACAGCAGGAACAGGGTCGAGCCGAGGATGAAGTGCACTTCGGAGACGCCGACGGGGAAGTGCGGCAGGATCTCGAAGAAGATGAACACGAGGCCCGTGGTGGCGAGCGTGCGCGCCGCGAACGACGTGATGCCCTGCTCGCGCACGGTCTCAACCGCGAGCTTCAACGCAACGCCGCCGACCGCGATGCCGGTTGCGTAACTCAACACCAGCTTGGCGTCCGACACTAGTCCGGGTTCGATATGCATGGCTCAGATCCTTCTTGCCGTCACACCCGACGGCCTTGGCCTAAAAACGTGCAGGGCCGGTCTCCTGGCTCGCGGTTCACTGGGAGTCTCCGGCCTTCCCGAACCTTGCGGCCCAGTGGCTGATCGAAGTCCCTCACCGCTTACAGTCGCGGGGGCGGCTGGGGTTTTGGGCGCCGCAACTGGGTCCGCCCACCCCCATTCCCGATTATGCTCCAGCGCTTTGCGCCGCGTCGAGCACCATGCCTCTCCTGTGTGCCCCTTTCGCCAGCCGGGCGTCAAGGGGCGAAGGGCGGCCAAGGCCGTCATGACGGATAATCACCCGCCAGCGCGCCGAACAAGATGACGGCCGCCGTGGAGGCCGCCCCGCCGCGCGCAAGCTGCTCGGCAAGCTCCGAAATTGTGGTGCGGACCAGCCGCTCATCGGAACGGCCGAGGGATTCGGCGAACAGCGCCGGCGTGGTTGGGGAGAGCCCGTGCTCGATCAATTTTGCGACAAGCGCCGGAAACGTGCGGCGGCCCATATAGACCACGGTCGTCGCTTCGGGATCGGCCAGCGCCGCCCAGTTGAGGTCTGGCGGCAGCTCACCCGTCACGTCGGCGCCGGTGATGAACTGCACCCGCCGCGAGGTGTGACGCCGGGTCAGCGGAATCCCGGCCTGGGCCGCAGCGACGCAGGCCGTGGTGACACCGGGAATAATCTCATAGCCGATGCCCGCTTCGCGCAGCGTCTCGAGCTCCTCCTCGAGCCGGCCAAAGATGCCGGCATCGCCCGACTTCAATCGCACCACGCGCACGCCGGTAGCAGCATAGTCGACCAGCAGGCGGTTGACGTGGTGCTGCTTGGTCGAGGGCCGCCCCGCCCGCTTTCCGACCGCGACGAGATTGGCGCCGGGCCGGGGCAGATCGAGGATCGCACCCGAAGCAAGATCGTCATAGAGCACGACATCAGCCTCGCGCAGCCGTGCGGCCCCCTTGAGCGTGAGGAGCTCGGGATCGCCGGGGCCGGCGGAAACGAAGGAGACAAAACCGCTCACCGGTCCTCCGCGATCAGATGAAAGAACGTGCCGGTGGCTTGTCCCCGCCGCGAGCCGGTCTCGGCGATGACCGCGCCTGTCGCGTCGTGCACGACCGCCAGCGGCGTGTCGGGCTGCGCGAGGATCGTCGAATAGTGGAATTCATGGCCACGCAGGCGTGCGCCCGCCTGATGACCCGGCATCGGCGCGGCGAGTTCAGCCAAGCGATAGCCGAGATGCATGCGGCGTTTGGCAAAGCTCGTCTCCAGACCGAGCAGGCCCGTCATCTCATGACGAACACCGTCGGCGTCGGTCAAAGCGGTCCCCAGCACCATATAGCCTCCGCATTCGCCGTGCACCGGCCGCGTCTCGGCGAAGGTGCGTAATCCGCTGTGGAAGCGCGCATTGGCCGCGATCTTGCCGGCTTGAAGCTCGGGATAACCGCCAGGCAGCCAGCAGACATCGGCGCCCGGATCAGGGGCTTCATCAGCCAGTGGCGAGAATGTCGATATCTCCGCACCCGCCGCGCGCCACGCTTCCAGCATATGCGGATAGACGAAGGAGAACGCGGCGTCGCGGGCAAGCGCAATGCGCTGGCCGGGCGGCGTCACGTTCACGCCGCTCGCGGCAGGTTGCGGCGACCAGCTGGCAGCCGATTGCAGCACCGCATCGAGATCGACATGCTCGGCGACGAAGCGTGCGGCCTCGTCGATCAGCTTGCCGATCTCCGCCTGCTCCTCGGCCTGCACCAGTCCGAGATGCCGTTTCGGCAGGCTGATCTCGGCATGACGCGGCAGCGCGCCGAACACGGCAATGCCGGCATCCAGCAGCGCACGCCGCACGAGGGCTTCATGGCGCGGGCTGGCAACGCGATTGAGCACGACGCCGGCAAGGCGCACGCCGGGACGATAATCACGAAGGCCTGCGGCGATCGCCGCCGCCGTCTGTGCCTGTCCCGAGGGATCGATCACGAGCAGCACCGGCCAGTCCAGCATCTCTGCAATGTCGGCGGTCGCGCCGGTGCCGCAGACACCGCGCGCGGCGACGCCGTCGAACAGGCCCATCGAACCCTCGGCCAGCACGACATCGGCGTCGGTGCCGCGACTGACGAGATGCGAGATCGTCGCGCGATCCATCGCCCAGCTGTCGAGGTTGACGGAAGCGCGTCCCGTAGCGGCGGCATGAAACGCGGGGTCGATATAGTCGGGGCCGCTCTTGAAGCACTGCACCCGCAATCCGCTGTTGCGCCAGGCGCGGGCAAGCGCCAGCGTCAGCGTCGTCTTGCCGACACCGGAGGCCGGCGCGGAGATGACGAGACCTGCCGCCATCACGACACCTCCGGAAAGCGCGGCTCGGCGCCCACGGGGCGATAGCGGCGGTCGTAATCGGCGGCATAGAGACGGCTCTCGTCGAAATCCGCCGAGCCCAGCGTTTTGCCGACCAGGATCAATGCAGTGCGCTCCATCTCGACGCCTACAGCCGCATCGAGTGTTGCCAGCGTCGCGCGGACGATGCGCTGGTCAGGCCAGCTCGCACGCCAGACGATCGCGACCGGACAATCCGCGCCGTAATGCGGCGTCAGCTCGGCGACGACCTTGTCGAGCAGATGGATCGACAAATGAATTGCGAGTACCGCACCGGTGGCGGCGAAGGCGGCGAGCTTCTCGCCCTCAGGCATCGCACTGGCGCGGCCCGGCGTGCGCGTCAAAACCACGGTCTGGGCAAGGCCGGGCAGCGTCAGTTCGGCCTCCAGCGCAGCTGCGGCAGCCGAGAAAGAGGGAACGCCGGGCGTCACGGTGTAAGGAATATCGAGCGCGCGCAGGCGACGCAGCTGTTCGCCCATCGCCGACCAGATCGAGAGATCGCCGGAATGCAGCCGCGCGACGTCCTTGCCCTCGGCATGCGCGGCAGCGATCTCCGCGATGATCTCATCGAGCGACATCGGCGCGGTATTGACGATGCACGCGCCGGGCGGGCAATGCGCCAGCACGCCCTCCGGCACCAGCGAGCCGGCATAGAGGCAGACCGGACAGACAGCAATCAGATCGCGTCCGCGCAATGTCAGCAAGTCGGGAGCGCCCGGCCCGGCGCCGATGAAATGCACCGTCATGCGCCGTCTCCTTCCGCAATCGCGGCGGTCGCGGTGCGATCCTGCGAGACCGTCCGCGTCGCAATCAATCGCGCGCGAGGACCAGCCGCCGCGAGCGCTGCGGCCTCCGCGACCGATCCCGTCCTGAATTTTTCCGCGACGAGTTTTGACTGCGTTGGCGTGTCGATGCCGGCCAGCATTTCGGCGGCGATCGCCTTGATCGGCACGCCGCATTCGCGCGCAAGCTGCTTCAACACCTCCGCCTCGGCTTTGTCACTCACAGTCGCGATGGCCGCGAGGCCTTCGGAGCCGCCCGCCGCCAGCAGCGCTTCTCGCAGCGAGGCCAGCGTGACATCTTTTTTGAATCCGAGTCCGGCGACTTTCATCGAACCGAACTCCATTGCACCACCGGCCGCGCTGTCTCCCAGGAGCGATAGCGGCCGAGCGGGGCGGCATGTGCAATCTCGACCCGCATCAGTTCGCCGCCGTGGCGCTGGTGCAGCTCGCCAAGCAGCGCCTCCGTCTCCAGCGTCACCGCATGCGCGACAAGCCGCGCGCCCGGCGTGAGTCGCGACCAGATGGCATCGAACATCGCAATGTCGAAGCCGCCGCCGATGAAGACGGCGGCCGGCGCTTCCAGTGCTGTGAGGGCTTCGGGCGCCTTTCCCGTGATGACTGTGATCCGATGTGCCAATCCGAACGCGGCCGCATTGCTGCGGATATTCCCAGCGCGATCCTCGCGCGCCTCGACGGCGATCGTCGTCCCGCCGCAGAGCGCCCACTCGATCGAGATCGAACCCGAGCCGGCGCCGATGTCCCAGAGACGTTCACCGGGACGCGGCGCCAGCGCCAAGAGCGCGAGCGCGCGGACCGGCCGCTTGGTGATCTGGCCGTCATGAACGAAGAGATCGTCCGACAGGCCCGAGCTGCGGGGAAGGCCTTGCGCTCCTCTCGCCTCAACGGCAACCGCGACCAGGTTTCCGGCGACGTCGCCTGCGAAGCTATCGGCGCGATGTTCGTTGATGCTTTCGCGCGGCCCGCCGAGCGCGGCGAGCGTCCAGAATGCCGAAGCGCCCCATCCGCGCTCCGTCAGCCATTTCGCGAGCTCGCCTGCGGCCTTCCCGTCACGTACGAGGCAAATGATGCGCGCACCTCGCGCCAGATGCGGCACGAGACGCTCGAATGGCGCGGCGTGAAGCCCAAGACAGACAACGGATTCGAGGCGCCAGCCCAGCCGTGCGGCGGCGAGCGAAAACGTTGACGGGGCCGAATGCGCGATCCACTCCCCGGCGTCCAGCTTCTCCGCGAGGCTTGCACCCGCGCCGTGCCAGAACGGATCGCCGGAGGCGAGCACCGCCGTCGGGCGGCCGCGACAGCCCAGCACGACATCCGCGTCGAACGGCACCGGCCACGCGCGGCCGCGGCTACCAACATCTACAAGCGCGAGATGACGCTCACCGCCAAAGACAGTTTCCGCCGTGGCCAGCGCCTTTCGGCTTGCCTCGGACAGCCCGGCAAGGCCATCTTCGCCGATACCGATGATGGTCAGCCACGGATCAGCCATGACACGCGCCCTTATTCTGGGCGGAACAGCCGACGCAAGCCTGCTTGCGGCGGAGATCGCGCGCGCAGGTATCGATGCCGTCTATTCCTATGGCGGCCGCACTCGCGCGCCCGCCGACCAGCCGCTGCCGACCCGCAACGGCGGTTTTGGTGGCGTCAGTGGACTTGCCGACTACATTCGCCGTGAAGGCATCACGCATGTGATCGATGCGACGCACCCCTTCGCGGCCGAGATGAGGCGCAACGCGGTCGCGGCATGCGCGGAAACCGGAACGCCGCTGATTGCGCTGGAGCGCGCGCCTTGGACGAGGGTATCCGCCGACAACTGGATCGAGGTCGCAGATGTCAACGCCGCGGTCGCCGCGTTGCCAGACGCGCGGGCAAACGTATTCCTCGCCATCGGCCGCCAGCACATCGCGCCATTCGCAACCAAGCCGCAGCACGTCTATACGCTGCGTTTCGTCGATCCGCCCGAAGGACCCCTGCCCTTCGCCGCAGAATTGATCGTGTCGCGTGGGCCATTCACGCTTGAGGCCGAGCTGGAGATGATGCGCAAACGCAGCATCACCCGGATCGTCGCCCGCAATTCGGGCGGCGACGGCGCGCGCGCCAAGATCGACGCTGCGCGGGTACTCGGCCTGCCGGTGATCATGATCGCACGACCGCAACTGCCGGAAAGATTGCGGGTCGAGGGCGTGGCCGAGATCATGCAATGGCTCGGTCATCGCACCTGCCTCGGCGCATAGACCCAGCGGCCGACGCGGCGTGTCTGCGAGTTGCCCACGATCACCAGCGTGCGCATGTCGGCCATTTCGGGTGTCGCTTCCTTCAGCCTGACGGTCTCGATCTTTTCATCGGCGGCGCTGATCGCGCGCGCGAAGATCACGAGGCGCTCGCCGCAGCCGGCCTCCTTCAGCACCGCAAGCGCGCGGCCAAAACCCTCCGGTCGGCTCGCCGAGCGCGGATTATACATCGCAATGGCAAAGTCGGCTTCCGCGGCGACCCGCAGGCGCTTCTCGATCACCGCCCACGGCTTGAGATTGTCCGAGAGATTGATCGCACAGAAATCATGGCCGAGCGGCGCGCCAACGCGCGCGGCAGCGGCCAGCATCGCAGTGACGCCAGGCAGCACACGGATCGGCAGCTCCAGCCATTGCGGCGCCTGTTCGAGCGCCTCGAACACGGCAGAAGCCATTGCGAAGACGCCGGGGTCGCCGGAGGACACGATAACGACTTGCCCGCCTTCGGCCGCGAGCCGCAGCGCCTCGCTTGCGCGCTGCAGCTCTTCGCGATTGTCGGAAGGATGCAAAGTGAGCCCTGCCCGCGCTGGCACGCGCGCGACATAGGGCGCGTAGCCCAGAATGTCGGTCGCGGCAGCAAGCGCAACGGAGACCTCGGGCGTCACCAGCGCATCGCTGCCCGGCCCGAGGCCCGCGATGGTCAGCGTGCCCGTCATTCGACGGCGTCCGGATGCCGGCCCTTGCCGTGCACGAGCACGATCGCGAAATAGGGGCAGTCGGCGGCATCGATCTCCGCGAGCCGCACCACGCGCTCGCCGGGCATGGTGCCGCGCTCGACCAGCCAGGCGTCGTCCAGCCGTCCGGCGGCAGCGAGCGCGCGGCGGACCTTTGCCAGATTGCGCCCGGTCTTCATGATCACGAGCGCATCGGAATCGCGCATGCGGCGCTCGAGCTCGGCCTCGGCGAGCGTGCCCATGAGCACCGTCGTCACGTCATCACCGAGCGCGATCGGCTGTCCCACGCCATTCCAGCAGCCGACCATGCCGGGAATGCCGGCGATCACCTCGATCTCGACACGGCCTTGCAGGCGCGTGTGCAGATGCATGAAGGAGCCGTAGAAGTAAGGATCGCCCTCGCAGAGCACGACGACGTCGACCGCACGCGCCAGCCGGGCCAGACGTTCCGCCCATTCGTCGTGGAAGCCGGCAAGCAGCTGGACATATTCAGGCGTGTCGAAGGCGATTTCCGTGGTGACCGGATATTCCATCGGATATTCGGTGACGTCGGCCGCCAACATGCCCTCGACAATCCGGCGCGCCTGGCCGGGCCGGCCCTTCTTGCGGAAATAGGCGACATGCCTGGCGCCACGCACCGTCCGGTCCGCGCGCACGCTCATCAAATCGGGATCACCGGGGCCGAGACCGCAGCAAATGATGCGTCCCATCGCTATTCGCTCCGGCTCGCCAGCGCGTTCACGGCGGCGACCGTGATCGCGGAACCGCCGAGGCGGCCCTCGACCGTGAGCGCCGGCACCTTCGGATCGGCCATCAGCGCAGCCTTGGATTCGGCCGCGCCGACAAAGCCGACGGGACAGCCGATGATCGCCGCGGGCCGCGGGCAGCTCCGGTCCTCCAGCATGTTGAGGAGATGAAACAACGCAGTCGGCGCGTTGCCGATCGCCACGATCGCGCCGTCGAGATGCGGCCGCCACAGCTCCAGGGCCGCAGCCGAACGGGTGTTGCGCATGGACTGCGCGAGCGCAGGAACGGTCTCGTCGCCCAGCGTGCAGATGACGGCGTTGGCGGCGGGAAGCCGCGCGCGCGTAATTCCTTCGGAGACCATGCGCGCGTCGCACAGGATCGGTGCGCCCTTCTGCAACGCCGCGCGGGCGGCGACCGCCATGCCTGATGTGAAGCGGATATGCGCTTCGAGGCCGACCATGCCGGCGGCATGGATCATCCGCACCACCACCTGCTCCTCGTCCGGCGTGAAGTGCGCAAGATCAGCTTCAGCCCGGATGGTCGCAAAGGACTGCCGGTAGATTGCTGCGCCGTCGGTCTCGTAAATGTGCGGCATCAGTGCCCTCCCATCAAGATGGAGGGATCTCTGACGATGTCGTCGCGGTTCAGCCCGCGCAGGATGGGCTCATCGCGTGTCGACCCGGCGCGCACGAGATCGAAGCCTGCGCCGGTCGCGACCAGAGTGATGGCGGCCGGACCGGAATGGGCGCAGCCCTTGGCACAGCCGGAGACGTGGAGCCGTGCGGCCGCGCCGATGTTCGGCGCCAGCGCCGCGGCAAGGCCGCGGGTATCGGCATGCGCCTCGCGACAGCGTGGCGCACCGCTGCAAGCGATGACGCGCAGCGCAGGGTCGTAGGCCTCGGTGATGAGACCGGTCGCGCTCGGCATCGCGCGCTTGCCCTCGCTCAAAACCATCCGCCATGGCGTCATGCGCAGCGCATGTCCGCAACCGGCGAACTGGTTGAGCGTCGCATGCGCCATCTGCCCGAAGGCGACGCCGACCATCGCACCTTGCGCATAGAGGCCGGGACGCGCCGCGGCCATGATCGGCGCCGGCTCGGCCTCGCCGCGCAATGCCTCCGGCAGGATTGCGCCAGTGGCAAGATGCGCCGCCATCCGCCCTCGCCCGCCTCTGGCGCCGCCTGAGGTCACGAACCAGTTGGCGAATGCGAGTGTGGTGGTCACGGCCTCGCCGCGCGCGACGGAGCGGCCGAGTTTGTCGCCATCAGCCCGCACCAACAGTCCGCCGGAACCATCGCGCTCGATCCGCACGTCCGCGGAATCGCCCGCAAGCACGCGTGAGGTGCCATCGTCGATGGCGAAGCCGAACTTGGTTGGGAGTTCGAGCGTGCTGTCGGCGAGCGCCTCCTCGAGCTCGGCGGCGAGCGATTGGGTCGCGTCGCCGGCACGCCAGAACGGCGTCACAAGGATGTTGCGACGGGATTCGGTGTCAGCGTCCGGATCGAGCAGCGCCAGTTGGGCAAGGCCCTCGAGCAGCAGCCTGTGGCTGGTCTCGTTGACGCCCCTGATCTGGAGATTGGCCCGGCTGGTCACGTCGATCAGGCCGTTGCCATGGCGTTCGGCAAGATGGGCCAGTCCGGAGATCTGGGCCGCGTCGAGCCGTCCGCCGAACGGACGCACGCGGACCACGAGCCCGTCGCCCGATTGCATCGGGCGCAGGGCGCCGGGACACCAGCCCTTGACCACGGAAGCGCTCATGACGCCTCCCGCAGCGCAGCCGCAATCGAATTGCGGCGCGTTCGCCAGAGCGAGGCCTCATGCAGGCGCGTGAAACACGTCTCCATCGCCGCGAGTGCCGCCGGATTTTCGCGGGCCATGAAGGCCCGGACCTCGTCATGTCCGAGCGTCGCATCGTAGTAGAGGTCGAACAGATGCGGCGGCACGGCGCCGGCCAGATGCGCGAAGGCGGCCATATGCTCGAGCGTTGCGGTGATCTCGGCCGCCCCGCGAAAACCGTGGCGCATCATGCCGGCGATCCAGGCCGGATTGGCCGCGCGCGCGCGGACGACACGGGAGATTTCCTCGGTCAGCGTACGCGCATGCGGCTGCTCGGGGCGCGTCGCATCGAGATGATAGAGCGATGGCCCTGCCGCACCGAGATGTGCCGCGGCGGCCGCAATGCCGGCCTCATGTGCGGCATAGTCGGCCGCGAGCAGAAGATCGGTTTCCGGCAAATCCTGCACGTGAACAAAAGCATCGGCCGATGCGAGCCGCTTCTCGATACCGGCACGATCGAGCCTGATCTCGCCATCGGCCGAAAACGCCCATGACGATGCCGAGAGCCAGGCTTCGCCGGCGGCTTCGCGCGTCTCGGGCGTGAAGGCGTCCGGGATTGCCGAGAGGCCGACGCCGTATTGTCCGGGACGCGGCGCGAACACGCGCGATGTGCGATGGCGATATGGATTTTCGTCGCCCTCGTCCTCGCGGGCCGACAGCGCCTCGGCTGCCGCCTCGAACAATTGCGCAAGACCTGAGAAGACGTCGCGAAACAGGCCCGAGACCCGCAGCGTGACGTCGATGCGGGGCCGGCCAAGCTCGGCAGGCGCGATGATGTCGTAGCCGGTGACGCGGCCGGAGGCGTGATCCCAGCGCGGTGCGAGGCCGGCCAGATGCAGCGCCATGGCAAACTCTTCGCCCGCAGTGCGCATCGTCGCCGAACCCCAGAGATCGACGACCAGGCCCTTTGGCCAGTCGCCGTGATCCTGCAGATGACGGCGCAGCAGCTCTTCCGCGAGCTTGACGCCTTGCGCGTGCGCCGACGGCGTCGGTACCGCGCGCGGATCGACGGCGAAAAGATTGCGTCCCGTGGGCAGCACATCGTGACGCCCGCGATAGGGCGAACCTGACGGCCCCGGCGCGACGCGCTGTCCTGCAAGCGCGGCCCGCAAAGCGTCGCGCTCCGCGTCGCCGCATGCGCCACGGCCGAACACGTGGAGGCCGTCACCGAACTGGCTTTCCTTGAGATCGCAGACGAAGCGGTCGATCCGCGGGATCGCTTCGGCCGGTGCGGCGGCTGCATCGAGGCCGAGATCGTCTTCGAGGCCTGCCGCGCGCGCCTCGTCACGGATCGCGGCGATCAGACGCTGGCGGCGGGCGGGATCGAGGCCATCAGCCGTCGAGTACTCGTCGAGGAGCTGTTCAAGCCTGCGCAATCCGTCCGGCACCGCCGATGCTGCGAGCTGCGGCGGCAGATGGCCGATCGTGACGGCACCCAGGCGCCGCTTGGCCTGCGCGGCCTCGCCGGGATCGTTGACGATGAAGGGATAAATGACGGGCACATCGCCAATCAGGGCTTCCGGCCAGCACGCCTGCGACAGCGCCACGGATTTTCCGGGCAGCCACTCCAGCGTGCCGTGCGCGCCCATATGCACAACGGCATCACAGCCCTGCTCGCGCAGCCAGAGATAGAACGCGACATAGGCGTGGCGCGGCGTGCGCGCGAGATCGTGATAGTCGCCATCGCGCGTAGTCGCATCGCCACGCTCCGGCTGAACCGCGATGATCGACCGGCCGCACTGAATCGCGGCGAAATGGAACGCGCCGTCGCGGCAACCGGGATCGGTCTCCGGCGCGCTCCAGGCTTGCGCGAGATCATCCTGCAAGCCTTGCGGAAGGCGCGACAGCGCAGCACGGTAGTCGGCAACGCTCCAGCTCAAGCTCTGCTTGAGCAACGTCTCGCCGAGCGCATGGACCGGCGCAACATCGAAGCCGGCCTCCGAGAGGTCGGACACCAATGCGTCGACCGACGCCAGCGCATCGAGACCCACCGCATGCGCAATCTGATGCGGACGGCCCGGATAGTTCGAGAGCACGAGCGCCATCCCCTTCTCAGCGACGGGCTTCTCCGCAAGGCGCTGCCAGGCCGCAACGCGCGCGGCAACGGCCTTCACGCGCTCCCCGTCGGGCCTGTGTGCCAGATGCGAAAATTGCAAATCGGGATCGCGCATCGCTGCCGATTTGAAGCTCACCACGCCCGCAAACAGGCGGCCGTCGACCTCGGGCAGCACCACATGCATGGCGAGGTCGCCGGGCGAGAGGCCGCGGAGCGAACTCGCCCAGTCCTCGCGGCGTGCCGTGGAGAGCGCGACCTGGAATACCGGGCAGGATGCGGCATCGAGCGGCGTCGTGCCGTCGTCGCCCATCGCCGAGAACGCCGTCGCATTGACGATCGCGGCCGGAGAATTTTGCGCGAGATATTCCCCTAGCCAATCCGCAACGCCTGGAGCCTTCAGCGAGGTGACGAACACACCATGCGCGTCGAACCCCTTCTCGCGCAATGCGGCGATCAGGGCATCGACCGGGCCAGTGTCGGCAGCGGTGAGATAGGAGCGATAGAAGGCCACGAGCGCTCGCGGCCTGCCCTCACCCGACGCCGGCGCGGCAATGACACCGCGCGCCGGATCGTAAAAGCCCATCTCGGGCATGGTCATCTCGCCGATCACGGGGCCGGCATAGAGGCCCGAAGCCAGCGCAAGCTGCGCGATCGCGGCTTGCGATGCGACGGGGCCGCCGGTGTCGCAGAGCACCTTGAGCCGCCGCAGCGTCGAGACCGGCAGGGTCGAATACGCATCCAGGCGCGTGTCGTCGCGGCCGTCGGCCGGCAGCACCGCCAGCACGATGCCGCGCTCCTTCGCCAGTTGCTGCAGGGCCCCGAGCCCATACGACCAATAGGATTCCCCGCCGATCAGACGCACGAGGATGCCGCGCGCCTGCGCAAGCGTGCGCTCGATATAGGTGTCGACCGAGAGCGGATGACGGAGTTCTGCGAGATTGACGAGTCGTAGCGACGGCAGGCTGTCGCGGCCACGGCGCCAGCCGGCCGCGAATGCGGCAAGATCGGAATCCGAATACGAGAGCACCACGAGATCGGCCGGGTCCTGGCCGATGTCCCTTGGTATCGCGGTCTCCTCGAGACCGCGGCTCTCGCGGAAGACGACGTGCATCAGATACCGAGTCCCGCCTTGATCGCGGCTTCATCAATGTTTCCGTGCTCGCCGATCACGACCAGCTTTGACCGTCTCGCACCCGCGCCCCAGGGCTTGTCGAACTGGTGCCGCACGCGCTCGCCGACCGCTTGCAGCAAGAGACGCATCGGCTTGCCCTCTACCGCGATGTAACCCTTGACGCGCAGCACATTCTGCTCGCGCGCCAGACGCTGAACGGATGCAACCAGCGCGTCGATGTCGGTGACTTCAGGAAGATCGATCACGACGGACGCAAAATCGTCGTGCTCGTGATCCTCTTCGCCGTCGTGATGCGAGGGACGCGCGGCGAGATCGTTCTCGGCGGCAGCGCCGAGACCGAGGATGAGGCGCGCGTCGATCGCGCCGTCGGTAATCGCCAGCATCGGCACGCGGCGCGACATCTCGGCGGTGATCGCCGCTTTGGCTGCTTCGAGCCCTGCCGCACCCGCAAGATCGGCCTTGGTCAGCAGCACGATGTCGGCGCAGGCGATCTGGTCCTCGAACACTTCCGACAGCGGCGTCTCATGGTCGAGATTGCCGTCCGCCGCGCGCTGCGCCTCGACCGCAATTGGGTCGGGCGCGAAACGGCCGGCAGCAACAGCTTCGGCGTCGGCAAGCGCGATCACACCATCGACCGTAATGCGCGAACGGATCTCCGGCCAGTCGAATGCCTTGAGCAGCGGCTTCGGCAGTGCCAGGCCCGAAGTCTCGATCAGGATGTGGTCGGGCCTGACCGGCCTCGACAGCAGCTTCTCCATGGTCGGAATGAAATCGTCCGCGACGGTGCAGCAGATGCAGCCATTGGCGAGCTCGATGATGTTCTCTTCCGGGCAATTCGCATCGGCGCAGGATTTCAGAATCTCGCCATCGACGCCCTCGCTGCCGAACTCGTTGACGAGCACCGCGAGCTTCTTGCCGTTAGCGTTGGCAAGCAGATGCTGGATCAGCGTGGTCTTGCCGGAGCCGAGAAAGCCCGTGACGACCGTGACGGGGACTTTTGCGAGCGAATTCATTCGGCGGCCTCCGGCACGACGGCCAAGGGGAGAATGGGGGGAATGCGGGCAAGCGATTGCTTGCGGAAGATCTCCGGGCGGCTGCGCCAGGGCACGAGGCCATCGGGTGCGGCCGCATAGGCCGCGGCGCCCGCGACCACGTCGCTCGCATGCGCATCCGAGAGGCGACCATAGACATAGGACCAGCGGCCGGGTGCGCTGAGCGCGACCGAGCAACCCTGGTTGCATGCAGACAGGCATTCGACCGGAACCACGCTGACGCCATCGGGCACGCCGGCCTCGAGGATCGCACCATGCAGGCGCTTGCCGGGCGTCGTCTCGCCCTCGCCAAGCGTCTGGCCGGCGCGGCAGGTGATGCAGACATGAAGTGTGACGGTCATCGCTTCTTCCAGAATAAACAGCGGGAAGCGAAGAGGCCCACGAACCGTTCTTGCGAAGGCCCGTTTCCCCGTCGCGGAACACCCCGTCCGCCGGTCCAAAATCGTCCACGCTGGCAGGTCTCCCGGCTTCCGGAGCAGGGTTTCCCCTTCGATCCCCGCCTTCCCGATCCCCAGGGGATCAGTGGCTTCGGGCATCTCTCCGGTCACGGTCGCGGGGGCGGCTGCATTTTGGAACCAAATCTTGCCGATTCGGACCCTATCGCATTCCCTCTTCGCCTGTCGTAGGACAGGAACCAACGCAGGGCCACCATTTGCCCCCCACCGCCTCTTGTCAAGCCGAAGGACCCCGTCCGATGACGTCAGAACCGGATACCCAGACGGGCGACCAAACCGACGCCCGTCACGCCTCGAAAATGGCGAAGAAGAAGGTCGCCCGCGACAAGATCATGGCGACCAAGAGCGGCGAAAAGGGCCTCATCATCGTCCACACCGGCGCAGGCAAGGGCAAGTCCTCCTCGGCCTTCGGAATGATCGTCCGCTGCGTCGCCCATGGCTTCCCCTGCGCGGTCGTGCAGTTCATCAAGGGCGCCTGGGATACCGGCGAGCGCCGCATGCTCACGGGCCATTTCGGCGACCTCTGCCAATTCCACGCCATGGGCGAAGGCTTTACCTGGGAGACGCAGGACCGCACCCGCGACATCGCCGCCGCCCGCGCCGGCTGGGAGAAGGCCAAAGAGCTGATCCTTGACCAGAATCTTCGCATGGTCGTGCTCGACGAGATCAACATCGCGCTGCGCTACGACTATCTCGACATCGCGGAGGTCGTCGAATTCCTCACGACGCAGAAGCCGCCGATGACGCATGTCGTGCTCACCGGACGCAACGCCAAGGACGAGCTGATCGAGATCGCCGATCTCGTCACCGAGATGACGCTGGTCAAGCATCCCTTCCGTTCCGGCATCAAGGCGCAAGCCGGCGTCGAGTTCTAAGAACTCGCGATGGCGCGCGCATTGATGATCCAGGGGGCCGGCTCGGACGTGGGCAAGTCGCTCATCGTCGCCGGTCTCGCGCGCGCCTTTGTGCGACGCGGCCTGCGCGTGCTCCCGTTCAAGCCGCAGAACATGTCGAACAATGCTGCCGTCACGGTCGACGGCGGCGAGATCGGCCGCGCCCAGGCGCTCCAGGCGCTCGCCGCCGGCGTCGAACCGCACACGGACATGAACCCGGTGCTGCTGAAGCCCGAGACGGATGTCGGCGCGCAGGTGATCGTGCAGGGAAAGCGCATCGCGACCGCGCGTGCGCGTGAATATGCGGCGATGAAGCCGTCATTGATGGGTGCGGTGCTGGAGAGCTTCGAGCGGCTGAAGGCGCGCGCCGATCTCGTGCTGGTGGAAGGCGCCGGCAGCCCGGCCGAGGTGAACCTGCGCAACGCCGACATCGCCAATATGGGTTTTGCGCGCAAGGCCGATGTGCCGGTCGTGCTGGTCGGCGACATCGACCGCGGCGGTGTCATCGCGCAACTCGTCGGCATCAAGACGGTGATCGACCCGGACGATGCCGCGATGATCCAGGGATTTGTCATCAACAAGTTTCGTGGCGATCCCACGCTGTTCGACGATGGCTACAAGCTGGTCGAAGAAAAGACCACATGGCGCGGCTTCGGCGTGCTGCCCTGGTTCGCGCGCGCCGGCGAACTGCCGGCAGAGGATGCGCTGGGCCTGAGCGATGCGCGCAAGCCGGGCCAATGCAAGATCGCCTGTCTCGCGCTGTCGCGGATTGCCAATTTCGACGATCTCGATCCGCTCAAGCTCGAGCCTGGCGTCGATCTCGTGATGGTGCGGCCGGGCGAGGCCATTCCCGGCGACGTCAGGCTCGTCATCATCCCCGGCTCGAAATCCACCCGCGGCGATCTCGCCTTTCTGCGCGCGCAAGGCTGGGACATCGATCTTCTGGCGCATTACCGCAGAGGCGGCCACGTGCTCGGCCTCTGCGGCGGCTATCAGATGCTCGGACGAAGCGTTGCCGACCCCGATGGGATCGAGGGCCCTGCGGGCGACACAGCGGGTCTCGGACTTCTGGATGTAGAGACGGAGATGAGTGCACAGAAGACGCTGACGCGTGTCGCGGCCGTGCATGCCGCGACGGATCAGCCGATCGAGGCTTATGAAATCCACATCGGCCGCACTGATGGGCCGGATCGCGCGCAGCCATTCGCAAGGCTGAACGGCGAACCGGAAGGCGCGATCTCGCGCGACGGTCGTGTGCAAGGCAGCTATCTGCACGGCCTGTTCACGTCGGACGATTTCCGCAAGGCGTTTTTGGCGAAGCTCGACATTCCCGCCGGCGACGAGCCCTATCACGCCAGGGTCGAGAGCGCGCTCGATGCCCTTGCCGATCACATCGAAGGCCATCTCGACGTCGAAGGCCTGCTCGCGCTAGCGCGCTAGAGCCTCGGCCAGGCGCGTCCATTCGGGTTCGCCGCCCGGAAGCCCGAGGCGTAGCCATGCCGGCTCTCGCGCGAACACGCGCGACCAGATATGGCGACGCGCCAGCTTCTCCTGCGCGGCAAGCGCGTCAGGCGTCGCGTAGAGACGAAACAGCTGCGTCCCGCCAATGACCGTCCAGCCTTGCGCCTGCACCATGCCATCGAGGCGACCGCAGTCACGCACGAGCCGCACGGACGTGGCCTCGGCCCAGGCATCGTCATGCAGAGCGCGGCAGCCGACCGCGATCGCCGCTCCCGAGACCGGCCAAGGTCCCGACATCGAGGCGATCCTGGCGATGTCGGACGAATTGCCGAGCGCGAAGCCGAGCCGCAGGCCGGCAAGGCCGTAAAACTTTCCGAAGGAGCGCAGGATCAGCAGCCCCGGCCGGTCCTCGGATGCAAGCGATAGCTGCGGGGCCACATCGGCAAAACTCTCGTCGACGATGAGACGGCCGACGCGCGGCAGCAGCGTCAGCAAATCCTTTGGCGGATGGCATCGGCCGTCGGGATTGTTGGGATTGACGACAATGACGAGGTCGGCGCCGACCAGCGCGTCGAGCTCCCCGACCTCCTGGACCTCCCAGCCCGCGGCCGAGAGGACCCCGGCATATTCGTTGTAGGTCGGCGCGAGGATGCGCGCGCGGCCGGGTGGTGCGAGTTGCGGCAGCAATTGAATTGCGGCCTGTGCGCCGCCAAGCGCGACAACCGCCGCGCTCGTGCGGTAAGCGTGCCGCGCCGCCCGATGCAGAGCCTCGATCTCGGCGCGCGACGGCAACGCGCTCCACGCGCGCGAACTCACCTCGCCCACGGGATAAGGCAGGCGATTGATCCCGGTCGACAGATCGATCCAGTCTTCCGCGCGACCGCCGAAGCGCTGCTGGGCCTGATCGAGATTTCCACCGTGCTCGCGCATGCGCTGTTCTTTCACGCGAAGGCCAGGATCGCAAGGAGGCCGGCGAGCAGCAGCATGGCGCGACGGTAAACCGTCAATCCCCGATCGATGTCGGCGGCAAGCGGATCGCGCGCACCTTCATTCAACCAGGGCTCGTTGGTGGTGCTGCCGTGATAGATCCGCGGACCGCTGAGCCGCACGCCGAGCGCACCCGCCATGGCGGCTTCCGGCCAGCCGGCATTGGGCGAACGATGACGGCGCGCGTCCCGCGTCATGCACGACAGCGCCTCGGATCGCCGTGGCGCCAGCAGCACGAACAGAAATCCGGTCAGCCGCGCCGGAATGAAATTGGCGACATCGTCGATGCGCGCCGCGGCCCAGCCGAAGGCTTCGTGCCGTTCGGAGCGATGGCCGATCATGGAGTCCAGCGTGTTGATCGCCTTGTAGCCCAAAATGCCGGGCAGACCGAACAGCGCGCCCCAGAACACCGGTGCGACGATGCCGTCGGACGCATTCTCGGCGAGGCTCTCGATCGCCGCGCGCGCGATGCCGGCCTCGTCGAGCGTCAGGGGATCGCGGCCAACGATGCGCGAGACCGCGTCTCGGGCGCCGGCAATGTCACCGGCCCGCATGGGATTTGCGACGGCAGCAACGTGGTCGTGCAAGGAGCGCAGCGCGACCAGCGGCCAGGCGAGGACGCCGACCAGCACGATCTGGATCCAGCCCAAGGGAAGCAAGGACTGAACTGCCCAGCCGAGCGCGACGGAGAGCGCGATCACCAGGAGCGCGCCAGCGATGCCGGCGGCGCGGCGAAATGCCGGCGGATCGGACGGCCGATTCCAGGCGCTGTCGATGGCAGAGATCAGCTGGCCCAGCCAGGTGACGGGATGGCCGATCCGCGCGAACAACCACGCCGGCCAGCCCAACAGGGCATCCACCGCCATCGCCACGACCATCGCACCGGCAAAACCCACGCACGCCTCCTGTCCCGCCCCTGTTGCGCAAACCCCAGCCGGAGCGCAAGCCCCCGGCCGGCGGATTTCGGCTTTGTCTTTGCCCAAGTTTGGTGATTAGTGCTGGCCGACAGGAGACTTCATGGCCGTCATTTTGATCACCGGCGGAGCACGGTCCGGCAAGAGCAAACGTGCGGAAACGCGCACGCGCGCCTTTCCCGGGCAGCCGGTCTATGTCGCAACGGCCGAGGCGCTCGATGCGGAAATGGAGACGCGTATTGCCATACATCGCGCGCGCCGCGGAACCGACTGGATCGAACGCGAAGTGCCGCTCGATCTCGTCGAGTCGCTGCTCGCAACTGATGGCGGCGGCGCAAGGCTGGTCGACTGCCTGACGCTGTGGCTCTCCAACCTCTTGCATGCGGAGCGCGACTGGGAGCGCGAGGTGAGCGAGCTCGCCGCCGCCCTGCTCCGCCTGAAGAGCCCCGTCGTCCTTGTCACCAATGAAGTCGGCCTCGGTATCGTGCCCGACAACGCGCTGGCGCGCAGCTTTCGCGACGCCGCCGGGATCATGAACCAGACCATCGCTGATGTCGCCGACGAGGTCGAGTTCGTCGTCGCCGGCCTGCCGATGAAACTGAAATGATGCCGCGCGCCGAGCTTCTGCGGGATCTCATCGCCGATCTCAGGATCGCGGCGTCCTTTGTCACGATCCTGCCGGTGGCATCGTCGGAGCCAGCCGGCGACGGCGCCATCGCGCGCGCGACCTGGGCGCTTCCCGTTGCGGGACTGGTGGTCGGCCTTGCCGGCGCTTTGGTTTATGCGATTTCCAGCCGGTTCGGACTGACATCGAGCCTCGCCGCCCTGCTCGCGCTGGCCGCGACGGCCCTCGTCACCGGCGCGCTGCACGAGGACGGTCTTGCCGATACTGCAGACGGGCTTGGCGGCGGCCGCACGCGCGAGCGCAAGCTCGAGATCATGCGCGACAGCCGGATCGGCACCTATGGCGTCTGCGCGCTGATCCTGTCGTTCGGCCTGCGCTGGAGCGCGCTCGCGGCGATCGCCAATCCGTGGGCGGTCGCGCTTGCGCTGTGCGCTGCGCATACTGCGGCCCGCGCGGGCTTGCCGGCCTTCATGTCGCAGGTCGCGCCTGCGCGATCTGACGGCCTGTCGGCGAGTGCGGGATCACCGCCGGGCCGCAGCGTTGCGATCGCATTCGCTGTTGGGATCCTCGCGCTCGTGCTCGCGCTTGGGCCGGGCAAGGCGCTGGTGAGCCTGATCCTGCTCTCCCTCGCCGGCCTGATGCTGGCGCGACTTGCCATCCGCCAGATCGGCGGGCAGACCGGCGACATCCTCGGCGCGTTCGAGCAGGCCGGCGAGATCCTGATCCTGCTGGTTGCCGCAGCTGTCCAGATCGGAGGCTGACGCAATGGTCGAGTTCGACGACACCTTCCGCCAGCACTTGCGCGAGCTGTTCGTGTGGCGCCGCGACGTGCGCCGCTTTCGCACCGACCCGCTGCCGGACGGCGCCATCGATCGCCTGATCGAGACGGCCTGTCTCTCACCCTCGGTCGGCCTCAGCCAGCCCTGGCGCTTCGTCATCGTTGACGACGCCGCACGGCGTCGCGCCGTGATCGACGACTTCAAAGCGTGCAACGCCGACGCGTTGAATGCCTATGCCGGTGAGCGCGCCGCGCGCTATGCGACGCTGAAACTGTCGGGTCTCGAACAGGCCCCCGGCCACCTCGCCGTGTTCGCGGACAAGGCCAGCGACATCGGTCACGGCCTCGGCCGCGCGACAATGCCGGAGACGACGGAATATTCCGTGGTCGCGGCGATCACCGCGATGTGGCTCGCCGCGCGCGCCGAGGGCATCGGGCTTGGCTGGGTATCGATCCTCCATCCAGATCGCATCCACGCTAGTCTCGACGTCCCGGACACCTGGAAGTTCATCGCCTATCTCTGCATCGGCTATCCGGAGGTCGAATGCGACCGGCCCGAGCTGGAACAGGCGAAGTGGGAGCAGCGGCGCGGCGCGGAAGAATTTACGTTGCGGCGTTAATCAGACCGCATCGCAGTCCATCGCCTGTCATTGCGAGCGCAGCGAAGCAATCCAGAATCTTGCCGCCGAATCAGTCTGGATTGCTTCGTCGCAAGAGCTCCTCGCAAAGACGACGGAGAGAGCTTCAGCTACGACTTGCTCCTGCCGGCCACTGCCGCGACAGGCGCAGTGCTTTCCTGCTTCTGGAACATCAACAACGGCCGGAAGATGACACGGCCATAAGCCTCGTAATGGTTCTGGGTCGAGACCGCCATCTTCAGCGGCGTCGCGTAGTTCGCCTCGAACGTCATGAACGAGGCGTAGGTCCAGGAGAAGCCGATGCCGACCGAGCCCAACTCGGTGATCCCGGGGAACGTCGAATACACCGCACCCCAGTCGGTGAAGATGTAGGTGTCGAAACCCCTGAGCCATTGCGACCAATTGTAGTGCAGCTCGGCGTTGAAATAATAGCCGCTGTCGCCGGACGCCGAGTTGGAGGGATAACCGCGCACGGTGGTCGGACCGCCGATCGAGAAGATCTGGTCGCCCGGCAGCAGCTTCTCCTGTGTGTACTGCCAGCTCGCCAGCACATTGGTGCTGAAATTTGCAGGCCCTGCGGCGCTGGTCGCGAACATCGAGCCGGTATAGGTGTTGAACGTGCGATTATTGCCGAGCACGTGGTCTTGCCACGTGATGTAGTTCACCGCCGGCGAGACCGTGATCGAATAGGTGTTGCCGGAATTGGTCACCGAGAGGCCCGCCGTGGCCTTGTCGTAATGATCCTGAGTCACGGCGACGGTGGCGAAGCGGCTGACCGTCTTGCCCTCGGTCTCCGCGGCGTTGAGCAGCACCAGCCAGTTCTGCGTCACCCAGACCGGCTGGCTGAAATTGACCGCGGCCTGGCTCGAGCGTCCGGTGACGTCGAGCGCGACGAACGGTCCCTGGATGATCTTGATCTTGCCTTCGGTATAGCTGACGCCGGCGCGGCCGCCCCAGGGATTGACCGGGATGCTGTAGGCGACATTGCCGTTGAGATTGCCGTCGGAACGAACGCCGTAGAAGGTCAGGCGGTCGTCGACGCCGAACAGGCCGTGGCGCTTGTAGAAGGCCCCACCCTCCCAACGCCCGGTGTTTTCCGCGCCCTGGTTGTCGGTGAAGAGCTGCAAGGTGTCGACCGGAGGCTCGATCACGGCGAACTGGAGATCGGTCAGGCCGAAGCTCGTGCCGGGCTGCAGCAGCGCCTTGATCTGCACGTCGTTGGTTCGGTTGAACCAGATCACGTGGCGATTGAGTTTGGGAACGTCGAGGACCTCGCCTTCGGGCTCCTTCACGCGCTGAAGGATGTATTCGGTGCGGGTCTGTTTGTTGCCCTCGATGGTCGTCTTCTGCAGCCGGCCTTCGGTCAGCTTGACGCGGACGATGCCGCCCTTGGCATCCTGCTCGCGCAGCGTCGCGATGCCCGTGACGATGCCGCGCTCGGCCTCCTGCGTCTCTCGCCCGCGATCGCGGAAATCGCCGAGCTCGACGCCCAAGGCCGCGAACAAGTGCGCGTGTCGCGCCGTGTCGCGGACAGGATCGGCAGCAAGGCCGACCTCTCGGCTTCGCAGGCCTTCCGCGGCGCCAATGAAAGCCGCGCCTATTACGGGCCGGTCTATTTCCTCGGCGACACCGAACCATTCATGACGCTCGCCACGCGCGGAACCGGCCTGACGCCCGATGTGATTGTCGCCGAAGTCAATCTTCGCTTCATCTGGGACCTCGTCGCCGGGATCAGGGTGGGCAACACCGGCAAGGCCTATGTGGTCGATCGGATGGGGTTGTTGATCGCGCATCCCGATTTGTGGCCGGCACTGCGTCGCAGCGATCTCTCCGGCCACGCCGACGTCCGCGCCGCGCTCGATGGCGTCGGGCCACCCTCCGGCGGCCTGGTCAAGGAGGATCTGTCCGGTCAACGCGTGCTCTCGACCTATGCGACGGTCCCCTCGCTGGGCTGGCTGGTATTCGTCGAGCTGCCGCTCACCGAGGCCTATGCGCCGATCTATGCGTCGATCGGACGCTCGACTTTTCTCCTGGTCATCCTGCTGGCATGTGCGGTGCTGGTCTCTCTCTTTCTGAGCCGGCGCATGACCGTGCCGATCCAGATCCTGACGCAGGGCGCGCGGCGGATCGGCAGCGGCGACCTCGGCCTGCGGCTCGCGATCAAGACCGGTGACGAGCTGGAGGCGCTCGGCGATCAGTTCAACCGGATGGCCGCTCACTTGCGCGAATCCTATGCGACGCTCGAGCGCAAGGTGATCGAGCGCACCTCCGAACTGGAAAAGACCCGCGACCAGGCCCTTGCCGAGCACGATGCCGCCGAGCGCGCGCGCAGCGCGGCGGTCGCGGCCAACGAGACCAAATCGCGCTTTCTCGCGGTCGTCAGCCACGAGCTGCGCACGCCGCTGAACGGTGTCATGGGGGTGCTGCAACTGCTCGACGACGGCAGCCTCGGCGAAGCGCAGCGGCGCCACCTCACGACCGCGGCCGCGTCGGGCGAAACGTTGATCGCGCTGGTCGACGGCATCCTCGAATATGCGCGCCTGGAGGCCAGCGCCGAGACTCTGGAGACCCGCGATTTCCGCCTCGACCAGCTCGTCGAAACGGCGGCCGATCTGATGCGTCCGCAGGCCTCTCACAAGGGTCTCTCCTTCGATCTCGCCTGCGATGCGACGGTCAATACCTCCGCGCACGGCGACCCGGTTCGGCTCAATCGCATTCTGCTCAATCTGATCGGCAATGCGATCAAGTTCACGCCGCGCGGCGGCATCGGCTTGAGCGCGGCCGCCGAGGCACATGACGATCATGTGCTGCTGCGCATCACCGTTCGCGATACCGGCATCGGCATCGCGCCCGACATGCACGAGCGGATCTTCGAGGATTTCGTCCAGGCCGACGACAGCATCGCGCGGCGGTTTGGCGGCACCGGCCTGGGCCTCGCGATCGCGCGGCGCCTCACCCGCCTGATGCGCGGCGAGTTGACGGTGGCGAGCACGCCGGGTACGGGCAGCTCGTTCATGCTTGAGGTACCGCTTGGCCTCGCCGCGAACGACATCGCGCAAGGGGCGGTTCAGCCGCCATCGCGGCAGCTTCGCGTGCTGCTGGTCGACGACGACCCCGTCAATTGCGAGGTCGGCGAAGCGATGTTGAAGAGGCTCGGCTACCACGCCACCATCGCCACGAACGGCGCGTCGGCCATCGCTCACGCGCGCGATCAGGCATTCGACATCATCCTGATGGATCTGCACATGCCCGACATTGACGGCGTCGAGGCGGCATCGCGGATCCGAACGCTCGGTCTGCCGACCATGCCGCGCATCATCGCGGTAACCGCCGACATGTCGCGCCGCGCCCGCGAGCGGCTCGCGGGGGCAGGCATTGCCAGGATCGTCAGCAAGCCGATCCTGATCAATGCGCTGCGCGAGGCGATCGAGGACGATGCCCAGAACCAGCCGGCCGCGGCGCAGCTCGCGGCAGGCGCTTTGATCGACCGGCATTTCCTCGATGACCAGAAGGAGCTGCTGGGCGCAGCGCAGATCGCAAAACTCCACGACCTGCTGGAAGAGACGAGCGAAAAACTGATCGAGGAGATTGCCATGGCTGCGGCGACTGACGATCCCACGCAACTCGCACGCTGCGCGCATCAACTCGGCAGCGGCGCGAGTGCGCTCGGCCTGGTCCGCCTGTTTGAATTCTGCCGTGAGGTCGAGCTGGCAGCAGTCACGATGACCCCGCCCGAATCCCAGAGCGCCGCCCGCCAAATCGCCGTGCTTCGAGAGGCCTCAATGAGCGCGCTGGACGATCTGCTCCGGCCGGCGGAGCAGCGTACGATCAGCTAGATGCGCTCAAGTTCTTCATTTTGGACCCGAAGAAAAATCTGGCGGAGCCTTACCAGTCCAGATCAAGGCAGGCGCCTTACATCAAACTGCCGGCGCGACCTTTTCCGCACCCGACTGCACCGGCTTTGTCGCCTCCAACTCTCCCCCTCTCATGGTTTTTCGATACCAGTACGGAATCGTGACGCCAAAGAGCGCACCGATTGAGGCGCTGAGCAGGCACGGTATCAACAGCAGGTGCTGTACTGTCGGCTGGTTCACGCTCAACCAGTGCATCACGAGAAAGCCCGAAAAGCCCATGAGTACGGCCAGCCCGGCGCTCTCCGCCCACCTGAGCCACCACGGTTCGTGATCCGCTTCGATTGTATCGTCACACGCAAAAGCCAATGCTATTGAAAGCACGGTGGGGAGCAGCAGCCATTTGGCCTGGGCCACGAACGGCAGGACCGGATGAACGGCATCGACTGGAAAATGCGCCCGGAGCAGATAGAAGCAAAACGAAACAGGCAGCGTTATCGTGAGGGTACATGCGCCGGAGATCAAATAAGACAGAGTAGGCCTTTCCCTGACGCAACGATAATCGGCAAAGTTCCACAACTGCTTCGGTGCGAGGGCACACACCGCCGCGATTGACTGATTGACCGCCACAAGCATCCCGATGCCTAATGCCCTGCCCAAATCGCCGCCGGCCAGGGAAATCGTCACTATGACGAACAGCGCAACGACCCCGGCGAAGTCCAAGCTCAGCAGATTTAACGGCAGGCGGATCAGAGACGGCCGTTGAATGGAAAAGCCAATCCTTGCAAACTGGTGAGCGACTTCGCTGTCGCTATTGCAACTGTACAGGAGCACTCTGGCAAGCATCAACCGAATGTCCTCGTAGGCTTCAAGTGCATAAGAACGAAACTGGTCAACCGGCTCCGCCGCTGGCTCAAGCTGACGCTGAGCGATCTGACTTGTGAGAGTGAAAAACGCCACGGACTGAGCGAAGAAGCTGCTCATCTTCTTCTCGAAAGTAGCTCGCTCTTCGGGAAAGTCGGCGGAATAAGCAGTCCAACCGGGCAGATTGCTCAAGGCAACGTAGAGCGCCAGACATCGCGTAAACCGAAAGCGCACGCTATCCAACGTGAAATCGGCCTGCAGCTGCGCGGCCAGAGAGTCAGGCAGAAGCGTGCTGTTGGCGATATAAAACTTGGTGTCTGCGACCAATCTTTCAGAAATCGTAAGCTGCGTCATGTTGATCCGCTGCGCCCAGCGAACAGCTCCAAGCGGGATCGCGCCCATACGGTGAAAAAAACGCAGCATGGCACCGTCAATATCCCGCAGAACAGGAACCGATGGCAGCAACGTCGTTAGGATAAGCGCGGCCACAAGTGGCGCATCAAGGCTCTTCAATCCGTCAGGGATGGGGCTTGGCGAGTACAGGAGACCAAGCAATTCCGGCTTGTGGGCAAGGGTCCAGCTCAAGAACATCAGAAGCCCGATGCACGATATGATATACGTCACGTAGCTGCTGTAATATTGAAAGCGGGTCGTCTCTGACCTGAGCGTCCTGGGCGTGGCAAAACGATGACCGGCGTAAAAGGCCGTCAACACTCCCGCCACAAGGTGCGCGGCGTCGAGGTGGATTGTTGTGAAAAACTGATCGATCATAGCGTGCCTCCAAAACAATAAGGCATCTGTAATCGGCTGAATCCATTCGCACAGCCGCACTACGCGTTACATTGCCAGAAACACTGGCAGGCGGTTGTGAACCAGCTCACAATGCTCGCGACGTTTGGTATCGGACGGACTCTCGCAAACTCACCTGTCGGCAGATCCATGGATCTATAGCCTGGCCTCCGCATGTCCGCTCCCGCCTGCTTCGTCGCCCTCCCGGCCAAAACGCTCCACCAGGAAATCGATGAACAGCCGCACCTTCACCGACAGATGCTGGGTCGGCGGATAGACCGCATAGAGCGCGAGCGGCGGCGCGGAATAATCGTTCAGCACCGTTCGCAGTTCGCCTTTCCTCAAGGCGTCGGCGGCGATGAACTCCGGGAGCAGCGCGAGCCCCCTGCCCTTGATCGCGACATCACGCAGCACTTCGGCATTGTTGACGCAGAGCGACCAGGCCGGCTGGATCCAGTGATCGCCGTCGGTGCCGGTGAGCTTCCACTGATTGCCCGTCAGCAGGAAGCCGTAGGTCAGCGAGGCGTGGCCGCGCAGATCCTGGGGATGTTTCGGTGTGCCGTGACGTGCGAGATAATCGGGTGAAGCGCAGATCATGCGTGCCACCGGCATGATTTTTCGCGCGATCAAACTCGATGATTCCAATTCCGCGATCCGCAAGGTCACGTCAAAACCGTCCTGGACGGGATCGAGCAGATCGTCGCTGAGCACGAGCTGGAGCTGCAGCTCCGGATATCGCGCCATGAAATCGGCGAGCACCGGCCCGAGCCGCAGGGTGCCGAACGACATCGGCGCGTTGACGCGCAACAGGCCGCGCGGCGCCGACTGGGCTTGCGCCACGGCCTGGTCGGCCGCCTCGATCTCCGACAGGATCACGACCGCGCGCTCGAAATAGCGCTGGCCGTTCTCGGTCGGGCTCGCATGGCGCGTGGTCCGGTTCAGGAGTTGCACGCCGAGGCTTTCTTCGAGGTCGGCGATGTATTTGCTGATCGCCGAGCGTGACAGCCGCAACTGCCGGCCCGCCTCGGCAAAACTGCCGCTTTCGACCACCTTTATGAAGGCCCGGAGGCTGGCGACCTTATCCATGGGCTGGCGCCGGCGATTGTTTCCAAATCGTAGACATAGACGTCATATTTGCATGGATTGTCTCCAATCCAAAGCGGAACGATATTTCCGGTTAGAGCAAGACCGCTCCCCGAGCTTTGGAGGACGACAATGTCTGGACTGCACCACGTGACCGCGATCGCCGGCGACCCGATCAGGAATTTCGGCTTTTACACCCGGGATCTCGGCCTGCGCTTCGTCAAGAAGACGGTCAATTTCGACGATCCCGGCACCTATCACTTCTACTATGGCGACGAGACCGGCCGCCCCGGCACCATCCTGACCTTCTTTCCCTGGGCCGGTGTGCCGGCCGGGCGGCGCGGCGTCGGCGAGACCCACCAGACCGCCTTCCGCGTGCCGCAACGCTCGCTCGGCTATTGGACGCAGCGCTTCGTCGAGAAGGGCATCACCTACGAGGCGCTGGAGAAGCGCTTTGGCGAATCCGTGCTGCCGTTCACAGACCCTGATGGCATGGCACTCGCGCTGGTCGGCATTCCCGGTGCCGAGAGCGAGCCCGGCTGGAGCAATGGCGACGTGCCGGCCGAGCATGCGATCCGCGGCTTCCACGGGGTGACCTTGCTGCTCGACAGCGCGGCGAAGACGGGGGCCGTCCTCACTGACGTGTTCGGCTTCGAGGAAACGGCGCGCGAAGGCTCCGTGATCCGCTTCAAGGCACCGGGCGATGTCGAAGGCAGCGTCGTCGACATCTACGAAGCCAAGGGCTTTTTGCGCGGGCACCAAGGTGGCGGCTCCGTGCATCACATCGCCTTCCGCGCGGCCGACGACGCCGAGCAAGGCAAGATGGCCGAGAGGCTCGTGAGCGATCACGGCTTGCACCCGACCGAGCAGAGGGACCGCAACTACTTCCGCTCGATCTACTTCCGCGAGCCTGGCGGCGTGCTGTTCGAGATCGCGACCGACATCCCCGGCTTCGCGGTCGACGAGCCCGTCGCGACGCTGGGACGCGACCTCAAGCTGCCGAGCTTCCTCGAAGGGCAGCGCAAGCAGATCGAGGGTGTTCTACCGAATTTGGAAGAGAGGGCGTCGTGATCGAGAATTCATTCGTCCATCGCTTCGAGCCCGCGACCGGCGCGGGCTCCCCTCCGCTCCTGCTGCTGCACGGCACCGGTGGCGACGAGAACGATCTGCTCGGGCTTGGCAAGATGATCTCGCCCGGCTCGGCCCTGCTCTCGCCGCGCGGCCGCGTGCTCGAGCATGGCATGCCCCGTTTCTTCCGCCGCCTGGCCGATGGCGTGTTCGACGAGGACGACGTGCGCCGCCGCGCGCACGAACTCGGCGGCTTCGTCGCGGAGGCGCGGCAGCGATATGGCCTCGCCGCGCCGGTCGCGGTCGGCTTCTCCAACGGCGCCAACATCGCAGCCGCGCTGTTGCTGCTGGAGCCGGACGTGCTGGCAGGCGCGATCCTGCTCCGCGCCATGGTGCCGCTGTCGGATCCGCCGAAGGCTGAGCTCGGCGGCAAGCCCGTCCTGCTTCTGTCAGGGCAGGCTGATCCGATCGTTCCGCCGAGCAATTCCGCGAAGCTAGCCTCGTTGTTGTCGGGAGCCGGAGCGCGGGTCGAACACAAGGTGTTGCCGGCGGGCCATCAATTGTCGCAAGCGGACGTGACGCTCGCCCGCGACTGGGTCGGCAAACTCGCCGTCGAAGTCGCCTGATCCGGAAAAAGCGGCGCATCGTTTTCGAACGGTACGCCGCGGCTTCATTCGAACCAGCCGCGCCGCTTGAACCAGATCAGCGGCAGCACGCCGCTGGCGATGATGGCAAGCCACGCCAGCGGATAGCCGAACGTCCAGTCCAGCTCCGGCATGTGCTTGAAGTTCATGCCCCAGATTCCGACCATGATCGTGGGCGGCACGCCGACGACCGAGACGATCGTTAATATCTTGAACAGCTCGTTCTGCTGGATGTTGATGAAGCCGAGCACCGCATCGAGCAGAAGCTGGATCTTGTCCGACAATCGCGTCTCGTAATCGCCGAGCGAGACGACATCCTTGGAGACGGCTTCGAGGCGCTTCTTCGAGGCGGGCGTGATCCATTCACCCCCGACATCGCCGGCAAACGAGGCGACGCGGCCGACGCCAAGCAGGACATCGCGCGCCTTGGCGAGCCGATCCGCCAACTCGCCGATGTTTTCCAGCGCCTCGCGCATCCTGCGGCTGGAGCGGACCGGCCGCTTGGTGCGAACGAGCCCGCCTTTGAAGACGCCCCGCGAGAGCCTGTCGACCTTCGCGCCGAGATGCTCAAGGACATCGGCGCCGCGATCGACCATCGCCTCGACCAGGCTGGTGAACACGCACATGCCGTTCTCCAGGCTGTCATCGGAACCGATGCGCTTGCCGATGTCGTCGAAGATCGGCAGCTGCGCGAAACGCACCGTCACCAGCACGCGCGGGCCGATGACGAATCCCACGGGCGTGATCTCGGCCTCGTTGTCCTCGTTAAGCCGGACCGCAGGCGAGCTGAGATAGAGCGTGCCGTTGTCGAGGATCAGGCGGCTCGACGCTTCGATCTCGCTGAGCGAATCCTCGGACGGAACGCGTATCCCGAGCAATCGTTCGACGAACTGCTTTTCCTCCGCGGTCGCGTCCAAAAGATCAGCCCAGATGATCTCGGACGGCATCTGCGCGCCGATCTTCTGCCAGTCGTCGGACGGCCACCTGTACAGTTTGAGCAAGAATGGAACTCCGTGGCCGCATCGTCAGGCCGGATGGTGCATCCGGCTGCCATCCACCGGGCTAACGTCTGGGGGTTCCAAACGTTCATTGCCTTGCCGCGCAGACCCGCGCTGAATAGCTGGCCGCGATCGCCAACTGAAATCTACGCAAGGACTGCTCAAGCCGCCACGTTGGCGAGGAAGCGATTCACCGACGAGCGCAGCTGTGCCGCCTGGCTGGACAGATCGTGGGCGGTTGCCAGAACCATGTCGGCGGAACGGTTGGCATTATCGGTGGCTTCGGCCGTTCCGGCAATGCTTCGGGCAACCTGGGCCGTACCAGTCGCGGCCTGACCGATACTTCTGGAGATCTCTCCCGCCGCCGCATTCTGCTGACTGACAGCCGCGGCGATCCGGCCTGTGAAACTGTCGATGTCGCCAATGATCAAGGCGATCGCTCCAACGTTGTCGACTGCCTGCCGTGTCGCCAACTGCACCTCGTTGATTTGCGACGAAATCTCCTCGGTTGCCTTCGCAGTCTGGGTGGCAAGCGCCTTGACCTCCGACGCGACGACGGCAAAGCCCCGACCCGCCTCGCCGGCCCGCGCGGCCTCGATGGTGGCGTTGAGCGCAAGCAGGTTGGTCTGCCCGGCAATGGTCCGGATGAAACCGACCACTTCGTCGATCTGCTGTGCCGCGCTTGCAAGCCGGCCGATGGTCTGGTTGGCGGACTCCGCCATACCGGAGGCGCGCTGGACGATTGTGGAGGCGTCGGCCAGCTGAGAGCTAATGGCCTGCACGGATTGACCGAGTTCGCTCGCGGCGCTCGCAACGGTCTGGACGTTGCTGGACGTTTGCTTGGCAGTCGAAGCCGCCTCGCTCGAACGTGTGCCAGCGACGCGCGCCGTCTCGGCCAGGTTCTGCGCCGTGTCCGTCAACTCCCCGGTCATGCGGTCGGTGTGGCTGAGCACGGAGCTGAAGGCGGCGCGGAACGCATCGATCTCGGCCTCCACACGTTGCCGGCGGCCGATCTGCGCGGCGCTGCTCTGATCTTTGGCGGCGATCAAGGCCAAGTCCTCATCGGCGCGGGCTTTCAGGCTGGATTGCATCACGGCCAGAGACTTCAGGAGCCGACCAAGCTCGTCGCGACGACGGACGGATATATCGTCCATGAAGTTGCCGGCTGCCACGCGTTCAGCGATCCGGACTGCGGCCGAAATCGGCCGGCTCATCGAGTAAGTGAAGGCGAGCGCGATGACGAGTCCGATCAGCGCCGTCCCGACCGCCACTGACACCATCGTGGTGCGGGCCGAATTGACCGCTGCTTCCGCCTCCGTGCGATATTCATAGCCGTAAGCCGCGACAAGCTCGACGAGATCGTCGATCGACGTCATCAACCGGTCGCCCTGTTGCGCGAGCAGGAAGCTGGTCGGAATCTCCGTTGTACCGCCGGCGGACGACTTGAGAATCTTCAGCGCGCCGCTGGACCACTCCTTGAGCTGGCCCTCGACCTTCTCGCGGACATTCGTGACATTCGGCGATGAGGTGCGTTCGCGCACGACTTTCAGATCTTCGAAGCTGCTGCGCACCAGATCCTCGAACTTCTTGACCTGTTCGCCCGAGCTGCCCGCGAGCAGGTTTCGCTGGAGCACGAGGCGGGCCTCATGCAGCGCCGCGTGGGCGGCCCGCGCATGGTTGATCCCCATCAGCGGCCCGTCATAGAGACGGATCACCAGATCGCCGGAATTGCCGATGGCGCGTATGCCGTAGAACGCGATCCCGCAGGCCAGCAGGATCACGACACTGAAGGCACCGAATATCTTGTAGCGTATCGACATCATCAATCTCCGGCGCCACGTGGTCGTTAGTCAGTTACCTTCACCATCATCTTCATGCGCGGATGGATGGCGCAGATCACCAGGACCTCGCCGGCATCCTTGAAGCTGACGTCCGTCGAGGTACCGGGCGCCTGCGATCCGAGGTTGAATTCGTTGCCTTTGCTGGCCGACATGATGTTGTGGGGCACCGTGTCATCGTTCAAAAACGTGACGGCAGCGCCCTTCTTGACCGAGATGTTCTCGGCTGAGAAGACGCGCCCCTGCTGGTGGATGACTTCGGTGGCCGCATAAGCGCCTACCGAAAGCCCGCTGACGATGACGCAAGTGAACAGAGCAAGTGCACGCATGGGGTATCCTTTTAAATTTAGCGCGGCAGGACCGGCACGGCCGTCGGGGCGAGTTCGCTGGTCAATGTCTTGAGGAACGCAACGAGATCGGCCTTCTCCTGCGCTGTCAGTTCGAGAGGGCGCATGAGATCCGAGCGGCTAGGTCGATCGATACCCGCGTGATCGTAGTGCTCGATGACCTCTTCGAGCGTTGCGAGCGAGCCGTCGTGCATGAAGGGGCTGCGGCGGCTGATCTCGCGAAGGCCCGGGGTTTTGAAGGCGTGCTTCATCTTGATGACACCGGGAAGGTACTCGCCACGGCCGACGTCGCTGCTCGGCAGCCCGATGTCCTGAAAACCTTCATTGGTGAAGTTCCAGCCTTCGTGACAGGCCGCGCACTGCGCCTTGCCGTTGAACACCGCGAAGCCCCGCTTGGCATCTTCCGAGATCGCCTTCTCGTCGCCGTCGATCCAGCCGTCGAACGGCGCCCGTTCGGAGACGACGGTACGCTCATAGGTCGCGATCGCCTGGCCCAGCGTCTTCGCCTTGATTCCCTCGCCCGGGAAGGCAGCCTCGAACATCGGCTTATATTCGGGAATGCCGGAAAGCCGCTGCATGAGCTCGTCGAGCTTCATGTTCATTTCGCCGGGGGACTGGATCGGGCCGAGCGCCTGCTCTTCCAGCGTCGGAAGACGGCCGTCCCACATGAAGATGGCGCTCCAGGCCGCGTTGACGATGGTCGGCGAATGACGACCGAGCTTCGCCATGCCGTGGCCGACGCCGACCGCCAGCCCGTCACCCCAGCCGAACCCGGGGCTGTGGCAGCTCGCGCAGGACTGCGCCGATGTCACCGACAGACGGGTGTCGAAATACAGCTTCTTGCCGAGCGCCGCTTTCTCGGGCGTGTATGGATTTTCTTTCGGGAACGGGATTGTCGAGGGTCTGCGATACAGCGCCTTGAGCGCGTCGAGCCCGCCCGGCGCCTTCTGTGTGATCTCGACCTTGCGGCTTTCACCAATGACGGCTGCGCCGAAGCCGATCGTGCTGAAGCCGATAACGCCAATACCGGCCGCTGCGACTGCGGCGGCGAAGACGATGTAACGTGAGGAGCCGAACATCGGCATGCAATGTCCCTCGAGAGAGTGTCATTCGCGACACTGGAAAACCTTCGAGGCAATGCACCGCCCTTCTGGCGTGATGAAAATAGAGGCAGATAGTTAAAATAAAATTGTGGGAGCCAGCGAACGGGAGTCTAATTTCGGCAAATCATAACTATAGATTGCAGGAAAAACAGGCAACAACCGCAATGGTACCGAAGTTGTCGGTCCGGTTCTGGAGCTAAGCCGACGCAGAGGCGCCACATGTGAGCTTTTCTGTCGGCGCCGCGCCCGCATGCATAAACTAGGAACTAGTGGCAATCGGCTTGCGGCGCGAAGGCAATCCCCTACCAAGAATGGACGGCCGAAAGACTGCCATCAGGCTTGAGCAGCGATCCTGTTCGGTCCTCGCATCGCTCCCAGGCCTCCTCTTGTCGTGAGGTAATCAACTGCGGCTGGTACGGGTAGTCAGAGACTGCGGCTCGACATGACTGACGATGCCGAGGTCGAATTTGTCTTCAGGTGCCAGGACGCTTCGCCGTGATCGCAAGGCGCACCAACTCGGCGGGATTTTTCGCGCCGACCTTCTGCATGATATTGACCCGATGGCTCTCGACGGTGCGTGGGCTCAGATCCATGCGGTCCGCGATCTCCTTGGTCGACCTCCCGCCGATGAGTTCGAACAGCACTTCCCGCTCGCGAAACGTGAGCGGCGGCCGTCCAGGGAAGTGAAATACAGGCCTCCTGGACTCCTCAGGTTTCAGAGCTGCCACAACCCGCGCAACGAGGTCGTTGCCCCGAAATGGCTTCTCGACGAAATCAGAGGCGCCCTCCTTGATGGCCCGGACAGCCGTCACGACGTCGCTGCGGCCGGACACCATGATGATGGGGCGATCAAACGCTCGGTTCCGAAGTTCCCTCAGTATTTCCAACCCCGAGAGGTTATTCAGAACGACGTCGACGAGGACGCACGAAGGATGGGAGTCGAGGCACAAGGCAATGAACGACTTCGGATCGCTGCAGCCGATCACATCGAACCCCGCCCTGGTGAGCACGAGCGAGACTGTTTGGCAGACGGCGGGTTCGTCATCCAGCACCAGAATAGGGCCGGCAGGCATTTGAACGGAAGGACTTCCCGTACAATTACGTCTCGCGCGATTCATAGGCTGTATGCCAAAAGATCAGTGTTGATGCTCGCCGAATCGAGCAAGGCTTTGCATCGACCCTAAACAGGCGCGGTTCATCCGCTCGGCTCATTGGGTCCAATCAATCGGCCAAGGGGGAATTGGGAGGAGATTTATGGAGGTCGCATTCTCCACCGCAGACGTGCATCCGCGGGACCGTTTTGACTATTGGCAAGCTGCAACGCGCGAGCGGATCGCCGACCACGACTCCTCGACTTCGTCCCGGGACAGCTTCAAAGCAGAGCTGTCGGTCGGACGTGTAGGCTCGCTAGGCCTGGTTAGATCACGTAACTCCGAGATTCAGGTCGCTTCCACAAACCGGCATGCGGCCCGCTCGGACCCCAGCGAAGTACTGTTATTCTGTTTGCTCGCTGGTCGAATCCTGCTCGAACAAAGCGATCGCAGGGTGCATTTAGAGGCAGGCTCACTCGCATGTGTGGACCCGCGGCTCGCCCACACGATGCAGTTTCTCGATCACTCGTCCACACTCATCATCAAAGTTCCTCGAACGGAACTTGAAGCAAGGATCGGTACGAACTTCGACATTGCGGCCTGCCGCATCGCTCCTTTGGGTCCGCAGGATCGCCTAACCCTATTCTTTGCAGCCAAGCTGGGTAAGCTGAGCGGTACGCTCGATAGGTCAAGTGAAGAAACCATCTCGACGCAGGCAATCGACTTGATTGCGCTCTCCCTCGGTAACGCGGTCGATAGACCAACGCAACTTCCAGCAAGCAAATCGCGCCTCGTCTGGGACATTCACCGTGCCATCGACGCGAGATTGCAGA
Source organism: Bradyrhizobium sp. 76 (assembly GCF_023073025.1). Classification (NCBI taxonomy): domain Bacteria; kingdom Pseudomonadati; phylum Pseudomonadota; class Alphaproteobacteria; order Hyphomicrobiales; family Nitrobacteraceae; genus Bradyrhizobium; species Bradyrhizobium sp. 76. The sequence goes on along the minus strand of NZ_JADPIS010000149.1, from coordinate 145,484 downwards.
ATACCGACCTCACGCCGGAGCGGATCGCCGAACGTGTTGGAATTAGCGTTCGCCAAGCCAACAAATTGCTCGGAACGCAGGGCAGCTCACTTATGCGGCTCGTCCAGACCAAGCGACTGGCTCGATGCCGCCACGCGCTGGAAGACCCAAGACAAATACACCGCTCAGTCAGCGACATCGCTCTCGGCTGGGGATTTTCGGACCTGACCCACTTCAGCCGATCTTTCAAAAGAGCTTATGGAATTTTGCCCAGCGACCTCCGAAAGCTCAAAGAAAGCCGGTGAAAGCGGCCCTCCGTTTCGGCCACGGCTTGCCGCGCAAAATGTCGGCGAATGTCGCAGAGCTGCTTCTCCAACACCATCAGCTCCTCAACGGCAGCTTTTAGCTCGCTTTGAAGCCCTCGAAAGCGTATGCGATAGCCGTGCTGCTTCGCACCGTTCAAGGCTTCGATGGTCGATTCCAGCTCGGCGAAGCACTGTGCAAATTTCGCCGCCTTTTCCCTGGCCTCCTCGCTTTGCGCAATGAGATCGGCTGCGATGAGACGCTGTTTCAACACAGGCTGGCTAAGGTGCAAAGTTGTGACGTTCGACATCTTTGATAATCGATGCTTGAGGGAACGGGATGGCGCCTGGCGTTCACCAGGCGCCCGTTGCTTTTCAGATCAGGCGGCGCGTACGGTGGAGAGGAACCGCTGCACCTGAGCTTTCAGCCTGTTGCTGTCGGAGGACAGTGATTGCGCCGAGGACAGCACCTGGCTGGACGCCCCGCCCGTCTCGGTCGCCCCCCTCTGAACGTCGACGATGTTGGAGGAAACCTGCTGGGTGCCCTGGGACGCCTGCTGGACATTGCGGGCGATCTCCTGCGTCGCCGCGCCCTGTTCCTCCACTGCTGCCGCAATGGTCGACGAGATCTCAGAAAGTCGTTCAATCGTACCGCTGATACTTTTTATCGCCGTGACAGATTCCTGCGTTGCGGCTTGAATGCTGGTGATCTGCTGTCCGATGTCGCCGGTTGCCCGTGCGGTCTGCTCGGCCAACGCCTTCACCTCGGAGGCAACCACTGCAAAGCCGCGGCCCGCATCGCCTGCCCTCGCGGCTTCGATCGTCGCATTCAGCGCCAGCAGGTTGGTTTGTCCAGCGATCGTGTTGATGAGCTCAACCACGTCGCCAATGCGGGTCGAGGCCCGCGACAGCTCGCTGACCTGGCTCATTGTGTTGCGGGCCTGGTCGACGGCTTCGCCCGCCATTCGCGCCGATTCCTGAACCTGCCGGCCGATTTCGTTGACCGACGTCGACAATTCTTCCGTTGCGCTCGCCACCGACTGGACGTTGGCCGAAGCCTGCTCGGACGCGGCGGCCACGGTCGTGGTCACTTCCTGAGCCCGCGTGGCGGAATGGGTCAACGTATTCGCGGAGGCCTCCAGCTCGGTAGAAGCGGACGCCACGGCATCCACGATCTCGCCGACCGCATGCTCGAACTCGTCGGCAAGCTTCTCCATTTCCTGCTTGCGACGCCTTGCTTCCGCCTGCTCGTTGGCCTTTTGCTCGTCCTCCATCTGGCGCACGCGCAAGCCGTTCTCCTTGAAGACGAGGAGTGCCTTGGCCATATCGCCGATTTCGTCGTTGCGCGTCGTATAGACGACTTCGGTATCGAGCTTCCCGTCGGCGATGGTGCGCATCGTTCGGTTCAGACGCTGGAGCGGCGAAGTGACCCGCATCAACACAAAGTATGCAGCGATCAGACCCATCAAGAGTGCGACGCCCGCGACCGTGAACGTCACCAATTTCGCGAGCGAATAGCTGCCGCGTGCGTCCGAAACGGCCTGAGCGGCACCCTTCTCATTGAATTCGACAACGGCGTCGATGGCGTTCTGCGCCTCACTGAACGCTGCACTCCCCGAGCCATTGTAGTCGCTTATCGCCTTGGCCGGATCACTCGCGGCCAGCATCAGGATGCGATCCTGCTCATTCTTATAGAGACCTGACTTTTGCTGGAACTTATCCCAAAGCGCCCTTTCCTGAGGCGATACGATGGTGGTCTCATAGACCTTCGCGGCCTTCTCGGCACTAGCCAGATATTGCGAGAGCTGCCCTTCCGTAGTTTTGCGTTGCAAGGAGTCGGTGGTCATGATCAGGCGACTGCCGGCGACCCGACCACGTGTCGACCAGTACTTGACGTCACCCAGCGCTTTCGTCGCAGGCAGCCAATTGGTGGCAAGGTCTTCCGCATTCGCATTTAGCGCTGCCGCGCGGGAAAGCGCCATCCAGGCCTGCGCCAATAGAAGGAGAACGAGGAGGGAAACGATTCCAAGTAGGCAGATTTTTACGCTCAGGCGCATGTTTGTTCCCGCAAGCAAAGGGCTAATAAAACGCCCCGCATCCTTGTTCGAGATGGTTGACGAAAGCTAACTGATGACCATCGTGTGACTACGGGATTGCCGCAGCAGATCCGGGGCGGCGCTTTCAACTGCGGCGCTCCGGCTCAGACTGACGTGAGACAGACGGTCTGTTGTGAGTCAGCGGGAAAGAAGCGAGAGACGCTGCTTGGAAGACTAAGGTTGGTTTTGGTCTGCCTGGCCACGAGGTCTTGGCGATGTCGCCTGCAAGGTTTGCTCGCGCAATCGAGACGGCCGGTCAGATCTTCACCTCGTCCGGCAAACTTGGCATGTGGTGGCGACGGCGGCCAACGAGTTCTTCGATGATGCCATCATGCCAGTGTTTTGCCCGACGCGTCAACGGCACCGCGCGATGCGCAACTCATCAATCGCGTCGCGCGCAAGTCATTGAAATTACTACCCTCGGCTACTGTGCATGGGGTTGTTTTCAGGTTTTTTGATTGGACCGGCCTCGTGACGATCTCTTCCGTTGGGAGAGATCGTCACCGAAATCAGGCAATCGACCTGCGCGACCCTACTCCCACGCCCATGTCGAGAAATCGTTCTCGTATTGGGGCACGTCCTTCCAGACGCCCTTCAGCTTCTTGTTGGTGATGGTGATCAGCTGCGGCTGGTACAAATAGCCGGAGACGGCGTCGGTGGCCAGCATGCGCTGGGCATCGCCGAGAAGCTTGGCACGGGCGGCTTCATCCGGCGTCGACACGATCTGCTTGTAGAGCGCGTTGAAGGCGTCGTTGTTGTAGCCGAGATAGTAGTCCGGCTCGGTGATCTTGACGAGATCGAACGGCTCGACATGGCTGACGATGGTGAGGTCGAAATTGTGCGGACCATTGCCGGCGAATACCTGCGACAGCCATTGCGCCCATTCGACGTTCTCGATCTTGGCGATGATGCCGACCTTGGCGAGTTGGGCTGCGAGGATCTCGCCGCCCTGCCGCGCATAGGATGGCGGCGGCAGCTTCAGCGACAGCTCGAGCGGCGTGGTGATTCCGGCCTCGGCGAGCAGCTTCTTGGCTTTCTCGGGATCGAACGGGTTGATGCCTGTGGTGTCGACATAGCCGAGCGCGGTCGGGACGTAGAAGCTGCCGATCGGCGTGCCGAAACCATCGACCGCGCCGTCGATCATCGCCTTGCGATCGATCGCGGCGAGGATCGCACGACGCACGCGGACGTCGTCGAGCGGCTTCTTGCGATGGTTGATGCCGACGATGGTCTTCGCCCTGGAGCCGCCGACCATAACGTTGAAGCGCGGATCGGCCTTGAACTGCGCGATGGTGCGCTGGGCCGACACCCGGGGAAACGCGTCGACGTCGCCCGACAGCAGCGCCGCCGCCTGCGCCGACGGATCGGAGATGAAGCGGACCGTCACCTTCGAGAGCTTGATCGCGGCGGCGTTGCGATAGTCGGCCCATTTGGTCAGGGTCATCGAGGAGCCCTTGGCCCAGGCGCCGAGCTGATAGGGCCCGGTCCCGACCGGCTGCGTGATATTGGTGGCAGCGCTCTTCGGCTCGACGATCGAGCCGCTCGCCTGCCCCAGCAGGAACGGCAGGTTCGGCTCCGAATTCTTCAGGCTGATCACGATCGTGTCGGCGTCGGGCGCGGCAACGGACTCGAAGCTCTGGAACAGGCTCTTGTCCTTATTGGTGCTGGTGGCGACGGCGTTGCGCTCGAACGAGAACTTCACGGCGGCGGAGTCGAACGGCTCGCCATTGTGGAACTTGACGCCCTTGCGCAGCTTGAACGTATAGGTCTTCAGATCGGGCGATGCGGTCCAGCTCTCCGCCAGCAGGGGCGACGTGGTGCCGTCCTCGTTGATCTTGGTCAGGGTCTCATAGATGTTGTAGAGCGTGACCTCGGCGATCGCGGCGGCGGCGGCATTGGTGGGATCGAGCCCGGGCGGCTCCAGCGCCATCGCCATGACGACGCTGTCCTTCTTGGACTGCGCCAGCACCGGCAACGGAGCCACGGCAAGCGCGGCGGCGAATGCGACGATCGATAGTTTCCTGAACATGCGTAACTCCCCGGCCTTGTCTCGTCTCAAGCCTACGCCAATCCCGCCGCGGACGCTAACCTTCCACGGGCAATTGCGGCAACGCCATCACGGCTTCCGCCTTATGGCAGGCGGCCAGATGCGTCTCGCCCACCTTGCGTAGCTCAGGCAGAACCTCGCGGCAATGCTGGTCGGCGAGCGCGCATCGCGAGACATAGGGGCACCCGGTCGCCGCCGCCGATTGCGAGGCGATCGCCTGGGCCCCGCGCCGGCGCCGGCCGCCACCGGCGCGCACCCGCGGCACGGCGTCCAGCAGTGCTCGCGTGTAGGGATGGGCGCAGCGCTCGAACAAATCCTCTGGCCTGCCCTGCTCGACGATGCGGCCGAGATACATCACCGCGACCTCGTCGCAGAGATAGTCGACGACGGCGAGGTCGTGACTGATCAGGACGTAACTGAGGCCGAACTGTTCCTGGAGGTCCTGCATCAGATTCAAGACTTGCGCCTGCACGGAAACGTCGAGCGCGGAGACCGGCTCGTCGGCAACGATCAGCTTCGGCTGGGTGATCAGCGCGCGCGCAATAGCGATGCGCTGGCGCTGGCCGCCGGAGAATTCGTGCGGATATTTCTCCATGTCGGCATCGCGCAGCCCCACCTGCCGCAGCACCGCGGAGACGCGGGCACGGAACGTATTCCGGTCGGCGTCTTCCAGCACAGTGAGCGGTTCGGCAACAATGCGCGCGACGGTCTGGCGTGGGTCCAGCGATCCGTAGGGATCCTGGAACACCATCTGGAAATCACGGCGGGCGCGGCGCAGCTCGTCAGCGGAGATGCGGTTGAGGTCGCGGCCGAGCAGCGCGACCTGCCCCGATGTCGGCCGTTCCAGCGCCATCACCACCCGCGCGAAAGTCGACTTGCCTGAACCGGACTCGCCGACGATGCCGAGGCTCTTGCCGGCGTCGACCCGCACGCTCACACCGTTGAGCGCGCGCACCTGCCCCGGCGGGCGAAACACGCTTTCGCGCGGCAGCGTGTAGCGCTGCTCGAGATCCTTCACGTCGAGAAGAGGCGCCGTGCTCATGCGGTCAGCGCTCCGACGCGTTCGGCCATGGAGACGTCCGTCCGGATGCAGCGCACGAAGTGGCCGGGTCCGACGTCCACCATCGGTGGAAGCGCGGCCCGGCACTGCTCGATCACGAGCGGACAGCGATCGGCGAAGGTGCAACCGGAAGGCAGATCGGCGAGCTCCGGCACCGAGCCCGATATCGTCGTCAGCCGCGTCCCCTTGCGTGCGCCGAGTTTCGGTCGGGCGCGGAACAGGCCCTGCGTATAAGGATGGCCCATCCGGCGGAACACTTCGTCGGTCGGCCCGCTCTCGATGATCGTGCCGCCGTACATCACCATCATCCGTTGCACGTTCTCGGCGATGACGCCGAGATCGTGCGAGATCAGGATCATCGACATGCCGCGCTCTTCGACGAGATCGGCGATGAGGTCGAGGATCTGGCCCTGAATGGTGACGTCGAGGGCCGTGGTCGGCTCGTCCGCGATCAGAAGGTCGGGCTCGCAAGCGAGCGCCATCGCAATGGTGACGCGCTGACGCTGGCCACCGGAAAACTGGTGCGGATAGGCGTCGACGCGCCTCGCCGGATCGGGCAATCCAACGCGGTCGAGCAAGGCGATCGCTTCCTTGCGCGCCTGCGATGCCGAAAATTTCCTGTGACGCCGCAGCGGCTCGGCGACCTGGTGTCCGATCGTGTGCATCGGATTGAGCGCGGTCATCGGCTCCTGGAAGATCATGCTGATGCGATTGCCGCGCAAGCGACAATAGTCCGCGTCCGACAATCCAGCGAGTTCGCCTCCATCCAGCTTGATGCTGCCGGTGACGACCGCGCTGTCCGGCAGCAGCCCCATCAGCGACAACGCCGTCACCGACTTGCCGCAGCCGGATTCGCCGACGAGCCCGAGCGTCTCGCCGCGCTTCAGGGCAAAGCTGACGCCACGCACGGCCTGTGCCGGCCCGCGGCTGGTGTTGAGGCGTACGCCGAGACTGGCAACCTCGATCAACGGCATGGTCGAGCGCTCGCCCATCGTCATCGCTCCCGCGCCAGTCGTGGATCGAGCAGATCGCGCAGTCCGTCGCCGAGCAGATTGAGGCCGAGCACCGCGATCGCGATCGCAGCGCCCGGATAGACCGCGAGCATCGGCGACTGGAACAGCAGCGTCTGCGCGTCGTTCAGCATCCGCCCCCAGGACGGCTGCGGCGGCTGCGTGCCGAGACCGAGATAGGACAAGGCGGCCTCGGCAAGAATCGCGAGCGCAAACTGGATCGTCGCCTGCACGATCAGGATCGACATGATGTTGGGCAGCACGTGCTCGATGGTGATGCGAGACTTGCCCTTCCCGGCCGCGCGCGCGGCCAGCACGAATTCGCGCGCCCAGATCGCGTTGGCCGAGCCGCGCGTCAGCCGGATCAGCGTCGGGATCTGGAAGATGCCGATGGCGACGATCGAGGTCACCATGCCGGGCCCCACGACTGCGGCGAGCATGATGGCGGACAGCACGGCCGGAAAGGCGAAGGTGAAATCGGAGAAGCGCATGATGATCTCCTCGGTCCAGCCACGCCTGGCCGAGGCGATCAGGCCGAGACAGACGCCGAAGGTGAGACCGATGCTCACCGCGATGACGCCGACCATGATGGTGGAGCGGGCGCCGGCGAGCAGCAGCGAAACGATGTCGCGGCCGAAGACGTCGGTGCCGAGCCAGTGCGCGGCCGAGGGCGGTCGGAGCTTTGACGCGATGTCGATCTCGTAGGGCGACCAGGGCGTCCACACCAGCGACAGCAGCGCCGAGGCGAGAACCAGCACGCTCAGCGCACCGCCGAGCACGAAGCTGCGATGACGCAGCGCGCGGCGCCAGAAGGTCCGGGCCGGCAGAGGGCGCGCCATGGCCGGCGCCTCGACGAGGGTGGTCAGCGGCGCGCTCACAGATCGTGGACCTTGATGCGGGGATCGACGAAGGCATAGAGCACGTCGACCACGAAATTGACGATGACGACCATGGTCGCGAGCAGCATCACGCAGTTGCGCACCACGATGAGGTCGCGGTTGGCAATCGACTGGAAGATCAGGCGGCCGAGGCCGGGTAGATAGAACACGTTCTCGATCACGATGGTGCCGGCGAGCAGATTGGCGAATTGCAGCCCCATCACCGTCATCACGGGGATCATGGCGTTGCGCAGCACGTGTTTCCACAGCACCTCGCGCTTGCCGAGGCCCTTCGCGCGCGCCGTGCGGACGAAGTCTTCACGCAGCACTTCCAGCACCGCCGAGCGCGTGACGCGTGCGAGGATCGCGGCCTGCACCACCGCGAGCGACACCGCCGGCAGCAGCAGCGATTTGATGCCGGGCCAGATGCCGTCCTCCCAACCGGGAAAGCCGCCCGCGGACAGCCATTGCAGCCGCACCGAAAACAACAGCACCAGCAGGATCGCGAACCAGAAATTGGGCAGCGCGATGCCGACCTGCGTCAGCGACATCACGCCGACGTCGCCGAGCTTGTTGTGGTTGGCGGCGGTGTAGATGCCGGCCGAGAGCGCCAGCGTCACCGTGATCAACATCGACATCATCGCGAGCGGAATGGTCAGCACCAGCCGCTCCGCGATCAAGGCGGCAACCGGTGTGCCGTAGACATAGGAGTTGCCGAGATCGCCGACCAGCAGCCCCTTGACCCATTGCAAATAGCGAACCGCCAGCGGCTGGTCGAGGCCGAGCTTCACCGTGAGCGCACGGACCGCATCTGGCGAGGCATCGGCGCCCATCAGCATCTGCGCAGCGTTGCCCGGGAGAGCATCCAGCACCAGAAAAATGATCACGGATGCGCCGACCAGCGTCGCCAGCAAGGTCAGCATACGTCGGAGGACAAATACGCTCATGCGCGCTCGGATTCAGGGCTCATCCGTTGCACGATCAACATGTCCGGGCACCGGAGGCAAGTGCTTTGCTGCATCCCCATCTGCTCAACCGGGCCAGCGGGACAGAAGGCCTTGCGAGGCCTCGAACAGCGCGCTCACGTGCAGCAAGTCCGCATCAGCGCGGAAGCGGCCGACGAGTTGCAATCCGATCGGCAGGCCGTCGCGGCCGAAGCCGCAGGGCAGGCTGATCGCGGGGTGTCCGGTCATGTTGAACGGCATGGTCCAGGGGAACCAGTGCGGCCGGACGCTGTCAAACTGCTTACCGTCGATCTCGATGGTGCCGAACAGGTCTTGATCGATCGGCAGGGCGGTGCGGGTGATGGTTGGCATCGCCAGCAAATGCCCGCGCGCAAACAGGGATTGCACCCGGCGGAACAACGCTGTGCGCGCGAACATCGCCTCCTGATAGGCGACGCCGCTGACGTCGGTGGCAAGCGCAAGCTGCTTGAGGAAGGCCTCGCTCAGCGCGTCCCCATGCTCGGCCGCGAGTTTGGCAAAGCGCGTGCGCCAGACCGTGTGATTGATGGCGCGCCAGATCGGCTCGATGTCGAACCCCTCGCCCGAAAATTCCTCGAGCTCGGCACCCAGGCCCGCGAGCCGATCGAGGCTCGCCTTGAAGCCGGCCTCGACATCGGCAGAGACAGGGCGTCCGGGCGGCGACAGGCAGTACAGGATTTTCTGCCCACGCAGATCGCCGCGCGGGGCGGCCGCGCCGATGAAGTCGGGCACGGGAACACCGATCGACCAGGGGTCGCAAGAATCCTCGCCGGCCATCGCCTGCATCATCAGCGCGGTGTCGGCGACGGTCCGCGTCATCGGCGTGACATAGGTCTGGTTGCCGAACGCGTCCAGCGCCTGGCCGTGCGGGATTACGCCGTTGCTCTGCTTCAGCCCGACCACGCCGTTGCAGGCGGCGGGAATCCGCGTCGAGCCGCCGCCATCGGTCGCGATCGCAAGCGGCGCGATGCCGCTCGCCACCGCCACCGCCGCGCCGCCGCTGGAGCCGCCCGGCGAGCGCTCGGCGCTCCACGCATTGCGGGTGCGGCCGAACAGGGGCGAGTCGGTCAGGCACTTGCTGCCGAATTCGGGCGTCGTGGTCTTGCCGATCAGGATCGCGCCTTGCGCGCGCAGCCTTGCAACCGCGACGGCATCCTCGTTCGGAACATTGTCCTTGTAGGGAACGGCACCGAAGGTGGTCTTGACGCCCCTGGTGTTGACGATGTCCTTGACGGTGACGGGGATGCCGTGCAGCAGGCCGAGCGGCTCGCCGGCCATCACCTTGCGCTCGGCCTCGCGCGCGGCGGCAAGCGCCTCGTCGCCGCAGATCGTGATGAAGCAGTTCAGTTCAGGCTGGAGCGCCTCGGCACGGGCGAGCACCGCACTGACGAGTTCGACGGGGGAGACCTCCTTGCGGTCGATGCTCGCGCGCAATTCGGTGGCGGACAGGAAACAGAGATCATCGTTCATGGAAGGACCGGCTCGCGTCAGGATGCGCGGACCTTGCCAGCGTGCACCGATCCTGTCCATTTCGGCTTGCGCATGGCCGCTGGCCACCGAAACAACTCGGAAGTGCGCGAGGTCTGCCCTAGCTACCAGCTCCAGGTGACCTCATGGCTCCAGGGCGGATCGGCACCGGGACGGGTGCAGGTGAGACCGGCGCAATTGGCGGCAAAGGACAGCGCGCGGCGAAGATCGTCTGCGCCGATATCCTTCAATTGCTGTCGAGGGAGACGTCCCTGCTTGTGCAGGGCGAACAACAACGCCGCCTGAAAACTGTCGCCCGCGCCGATGGTGTCGGCGACCACGACTTTGGGCGCGGCGACCTCGATCTGCCCTGCCCCCGCATGCCACGCAATCGCGCCGCTGTCGCCACGGGTGATGACGACCAGGCTCGCGCCCCCCGCGAGCAGCGTGCTCGCACGCTGGTGATACGGCTCGTCGCCGAACAAATAGGCAAAATCGACGTCCGACATCTTGATGAGATCGGCGCTGGCCGCAAACGCGGTCATGCGCGCGAGATAGGCCGGTTTGTCCTTCACGAGGTTGGGTCGGCAGTTCGGATCAAAGGAGATTGTCGAGGACGCCCGCGCGTCCGCGATCAGGGCCTTGGTCTCGGTCGCGCCCTGGTCGTTAACGAGTGTGGTCGAGCCGACGTGGAGAACTTCGACCGCGTCGAAGGGAATGGAGCCGCGCTGGTAGACCCAGTTCCGCGCCGCCGTCTCGGCATCGTAGAACGCGTAATGCGACTCGCCCGCGACGATACGAACGAAAGCGAGCGTGGTCTGGTGTTCGCTGCTTGTGGCGAGCGCGAGCTCGACATTGGATGCAGCGGCGTGGTCGGCGATCATGCGCCCGAACATGTCCGTCGAGATCCCGCCGACAAAGCCGGTCGGCGCGCCAAGCCGCGCCATGCCGATTGCGACGTTGAGGCAGGAGCCTCCGACCGCCGGCATCACCGCTTCGCGCCCGTCGGTGATTCGCGTCGGAACGAAATCGATCAGCGCATCGCCGCAGGAAATCAGCATCCGTCTCAACCTCCCGCGATGTCGCGCATCGCGACGCGGCTGCCGCGATCGACCTCGCGCAGCAGCTTGTAGACCTCGCGCTTGCGGGCGTGAAAGGCGGCGATGTCGGGCGTGGTCGGCTCGCTCTTGCGTCCCAGCGCCGACATCTTTGCCATGGTCTCGCCGATCGAGGCGTAGGCGCCGCCGGCGACTGCGCCGAGCATGGCGGCGCCGAGCAGCACGGGTTCTTTGGTCTGCGGCAGCGCGACCGTGAGGCCGGTGGTGTCCGCCATGACCTGCCGCACCAGCGGACTGCGGCTGGCGCCGCCGCCCATGATCATGATGCCGGCATGGACGCCATGCGCGGCAAAGGCCTCGATCACTTCGGCAAGCCCATAGGCGAGCCCGCACAGACCGGCGACGAACAGCCGTTCCATCGAGGCGATACCGGTGTCGAGATCGAGGCCTGCGATCACCGCGCGCGTGTCAGGGTCGGCGTAGGGCGAGCGGTTGCCGATGAATTCAGGAAGTACATGGACGTCGCTGGCCAGCAGCGCGGCACGGCTGGCGCCGCCTGCGCGCGCGATGATGCGGCGCTCGAGGAACTCGATGAGGTCGAGGCTCTCGCTGCGCGCCGCCGCGCTCGCCTCGGCTTGGCCGGGGTGCGACTTGAGAAGATGGTCGATCGCAGCGCCCGCAGCCGACTGCCCGCCCTCGTTGAGCCAGAAATTTGGTACCATGCCGGAGTAATAAGGACCCCACACGCCCGGCACGAAACACGGCTCCCTGGTCGTCGCCATGATGCAGGCCGACGTTCCCATGATGTAGGCGAGGCGGTCGGAGACATCTGTCGCGCCGTCCGATTCATCGCGCCCGCCGATCGCCCCGATGCCGCCGGCATGCGCGTCGATCAGGGACGCTCCGACCGGTGTGCCCGCTGACAGGCCGAGATCGGCCGCGGCAGTGCGGGAGAGACCTGCGCCCAGGCGCGTACCGGGGGCGACGATCTCGGTGCCGATCCGGGCATATTTCTCGTTGACGAAATCCGACAGGCCGATGCGCTTGAAGAATGGCGCGCTCCAGCCGCCGCCGTCGTGGGCGAGATAGTTCCATTTGCAGGTGACCGTGCAGGTCGAGCGCTGCAGCGAGCCGGTTGCGCGCCAGGTCAGGTAATCCGCCAGATCGAAGAAGTGCCCTGCAGCATCGAAGCTCGCGCGCATGTGCCGCTTCAGCCACAGCAGTTTCGGCATCTCCATCTCGGGCGAGATCGAACCGCCGACATAGCGCAGCACGGCATCACCGGTTTCGTTGATCAGCCGCGCCTCGGCCGTGGCGCGGTGATCCATCCAGACGATGACGTTGCGCTGCCTGTCGCCGGAGGCGCTGACGGTGAGCGGTTCGCCTTGCCGGTCGAGCACCACGAGGGAACAGGTGGCGTCGAAACCGATACCGCCGACGCTGTCGGGCGCGATGGCAGCTTCCGCCATCGCGGCCCGCACCGACGCAGTGCAAGCGTCCCAGATATCCTGGGACGATTGTTCGACGATGTCGCCGGCCTCGTGCCATATCCTGATCGGATGCCGTGCGATCGCCAGTAAGGTGCCCGCCTCGTCGAACACCCCTGCCCGCGTGCTCGTGGTCCCTACATCGACGCCGATATACGCTCGCGGCATTGTCGCCCCCGGAAGCTCTCGTCAGTTTTGACGCAAGCCTACCAGCAAGTGTAGCCGCCATCCACCAGCACGATGCTGCCGGTCATCAAGCTCGCGGCCTCCGAGGCCAGGAACAGCACCACGGAGGCGATCTCATCGACCTGCCCCATCCGTGCCATCGGGGTTCCACCGGTCCAGGCGTCGTACATTCTCGGATTGCTTTTCACGAAGGCGTTGAGCGGCGTCTCGATATAAGTCGGCGCCACCGCGTTGACGCGGATGCCGCGCGCGCCCCATTCGGCGGCGAGCGATTTCGTGAGATGGTGCACGCCGGCCTTGGACGCATTGTAGAAGCACTGCTCCTGCGGTTTGTTGACGATGAAACCGGACATCGATCCGACATTGACGATGGCGCCGCTCCTGGCATTGAGCATGTGCTTGCCGAACTCGCGGCAGCACCAGAAGGTGCCGTTGAGATTGACGTCGATGACGTTGAGCCAGTGCTCGTCGGTCACGGTCTCCGCGGGCGTCTCGCTGCGGGCGATGCCGGCGTTGTTGACGAGGATGTCCACCTTGCCGTGGCGCGCGACGAGGTCGCTCGCCACCTCCGCCACGCGCTTGGTGTCGGTGACATCCATGATCGCCGTCTCGGCGTCGAAGCCCTTCGCCTTCAGGCTGGCTTTCGCACTATCGGCGACCTTGCTGTCACGATCGCCGATGACGACCCTGGCGCCGGCTTCAGCCAGCGCTTCGGCGCAGGCGAGCCCGATGCCCTGCCCGCCGCCGGTGATGAACGCGGTCTTGCCGTTCAGCTTGAACTTTTCCAGGTACATGTTGCTCTTCCGCTTCTTGCCGCTTCTTGTCAGTTCCGAATGGCGTTGCCGCTCGCGTCGAAGCGATGGATGCGCGCGGGCTCCGGCACCAGCGACACATGGTCGCCGGCGTGCAGGCTCAATTCACCGATGTAGCGCGCCGTCAGCATGCCGAGCTGTCCGGCATCGACATAAAGGAAGGTGTCGCTGCCGAGGTGCTCGGCCACCGCGATCGTTCCCTGCCAGCCGCCGGCACCGTCGCGTTCGATCTTGAGATGCTCCGGCCGCACCCCGATCGTCGCCGCGCCCTTCTGCAGGGCGTGCTCGCCGGTGACGAAGTTCATCTTCGGCGAGCCGATGAAGCCGGCGACGAAGAGGTTGGCCGGCCTCTCGTAGAGCTCCAGCGGCGAGCCGTATTGCTCGATCTTGCCACCGTTGAGCACCACGATCTTGTCGGCCATGGTCATGGCCTCGACCTGGTCGTGGGTGACATAGATCGCGGTAGTGCCGAGCTGCTTCTGGAGCCGCGTCACCTCGATGCGCATCTGGACGCGCAGCGCCGCGTCGAGGTTGGAGAGCGGCTCGTCGAACAGAAAGGCCTTGGGCTCGCGGACGATGGCACGTCCGATCGCGACTCGCTGGCGCTGGCCGCCGGAGAGCTCGCGCGGCTTACGGTCGAGATAGGGCGTGAGGTTCAGCGTCGCGGCGGCGGCCTCGACCTTGCGGTTGGTCTCGTCCTTGGAAAGGCCCGCCATCTTCAGGCCGAAGCCGATGTTGCCGCGCACGCTCATATGCGGATAGAGCGCATAGGACTGGAACACCATCGACAGCCCACGCTTGGCGGGTGGCGTGTCGACCACGTTCTTGCCGTCGATCAGGATCTTGCCGCCCGAGACGTCCTCGAGCCCCGCGATCAGCCGCAAGAGCGTGGTCTTGCCGCAGCCTGAGGGACCTACGAACACCACGAAGGAGCCGTCGGCAATCTCGAGGTCCGCGCCCTTGATGATGTGCACGGGGCCGAAGGATTTCTGCACGTCCTGAAGTGTGATCTGACCCATGATCCGGCAGCCCTTCCTACTTTACCGCGCCAAAGGTGAGCCCGCGCACGAGCTGCTTCTGGCTGAACCAACCGAGGACGAGAATGGGCGCGATCGCCAGCGTCGACGCCGCCGACAGCTTTGCCCAGAACAGCCCTTCCGGGCTCGAATAGGACGCGATGAACGTGGTGAGCGGCGCAGCGTTCGAGGTCGACAGATTGAGCGTCCAGAACGCCTCGTTCCAGGCCAGGATCAGGTTCAGCAGCATGGTCGATGCGAGTCCCGGGATCGCCATCGGCGTCAGGACATAGACCAGCTCACGGCCGATGGTGGCGCCGTCCATGCGCGCGGCTTCCAGGATGTCGCGCGGGATCTCCTTGAAATAGGTGAAGAGCATCCAGATCACGATCGGCAAGTTTCCCAGGCACAGGATGAAGACGAGCCCGATGCGGGAATCGAGCAAGCCGAAGGACTTGTAGATCAGGTAGATCGGCACCAGCACGCCGACCGGCGGCATCATCTTGGTCGAGAGCATCCAGAGCAGGATGTCCTTGGTGCGTTTGGTCGGCGAGAACGCCATCGACCAGGCGGCGGGGATCGCGATCAGCAGCGCGATCAAGGTCGAGCCGCCGGCGATGATGATCGAGTTCATTGCGTGGAGGAAATAGTCGCTGCGCTCCTGGACCGTTGCGTAGTTCTCGGTGGTCCAGTGGAAGAACAGGAAGGACGGCGGAATCGCGAAGGCCTCAAGTTCGGTCTTGAAGCTCGCCAATACCATCCAGAGGATCGGGAAGAAGATCAGGAAGCCGAAGAACCACGCCCCGATGGTCGAGACCACCACCCGCTGCCTCGTCGCTATCCGCGCCATGTCTCAAGCCTCCAGATTGCGGCCGACGATGCGGACCAGGAAGAAAGCTACGACGTTGGCGATCACGACGGCGACGAGGCCGCCCGCCGAGGCGGTGCCGACATCGTACTGGATCAGTGCCTGCGAATAGATCAGGAAAGCGATGTTGGTGGTCGACAGTCCCGGGCCGCCGCCCGTGGTGACGTAAATTTCGGCAAAGACGGTGAGCAGGAAGATCGTCTCGATCAGGATCACCACCGTGATGGGACGCGCGAGGTGCGGGAGCGTAATGTAGATGAAGGTCGAGACCGCGCTGGCGCCGTCCATTTCGGCGGCCTCCTTCTGCTCCTCGTCGAGCGACTGCATCGCAGTGAGCAAAATCAGCGTCGCGAACGGCAGCCATTGCCAAGACACGATCAGAATCACCGCGAGCAGCGGCGCGTCGGTGAACCAGTCGATCGGCGTCAACCCGAACAGCGACGCGATCCAGGCAAACAGCCCGGACACCGGATGCATCAACAGGTTCTTCCAGACCAAGGCGCTCACCGTCGGCATGACGAAGAACGGCGCGATGACCATCAGCCGCACGATGTTGAGGCCGATCACGGGCTGATCGAGCAGCAGCGCCAGCGGAATTCCGAGCAGGACAGTCAGCGCCAGCACCGAGCCGACCAGCACCAGCGTATTCTGGAGCGAGGCGAGGAACGCGGGATCGGTGAGGAAGTAGCGGAAATTTTCCAGCCCGACGAACGATTCCGAGCCGGGATCGAGCAGGCTGTAATGCAGCGTCGAGAAATAGATCGTCAACGCGAGCGGGACAATCATCCAGATGAACAGCAGCCCGACGGCCGGCGTCAGAAGCGTCCGTGCGAGAAGCTGCGTCTGCCGGGTTGCCATTGTTGGCTTCTCCGCTTGCGGGAAGAAGGCGGCCATCCATCCTTAGCGGTGGATGGCCGCAAGTCTGAGCTCAGGAGGGAGAGCTCGAGCTCACTTGATGTAACCCGCGCGCTTCATCTCGCGCTCGGTTGAGGATTGCGCCGCGGTGAGCGCGGCATCAACCGTCATCGATCCCGCAAGCGCGGCCGAGAATTGCTGCCCGACCTGCGTTCCGATGCCCTGGAATTCGGGGATCGCCGCATATTGCACGCCGACGTAGGGCACCGGCTTCACTGTCGGCTTGTTCGGATCGGCGGCGTCGATCGAGGCCAGCGTCAGCTTGGCGAACGGGGCGACCTTCAGATAATCAGGGTTTTGGTAGAGCGAGGTTCGGGTGCCCGGAGGCACGTTGGCCCAGCCCTCTTTCGCGGCGACGGTCTTGGTGTAATCCTTGCTCGTCGCCCAGGCGATGAACTTCTCGGCGGCTTCCGCCTTCTTCGAACCGGCGGGGATTGCGAGATTCCAGGCCCACAGCCAGTTGGCGTTCTTGCCGAGCCCGGTGTTGGGCGCCATCGCAAAGCCGACCTTGTCGGCGACCTTGGAGTCCTTCGGGTTGGTGACGAAGGAGGCTGCGACTGTGGCGTCGATCCACATGGCGCACTTGCCTGCATTGAACAGCGCCAGGTTCTCGTTGAAGCCGTTCGAGCTCGCACCGGGAGGGCCGGCCTGCTTCATCAGGTCGACATAGGTCGTGAGCGTCGCCTTCCATTCCGGGGTGTTGAACTGCGGCTGCCACTTCTCGTCGAACCAGCGTGCGCCATAGGAATTGGCCATGGCAGAGAGGAACGCCATGTTCTCGCCCCAGCCGGCCTTGCCGCGGAGGCAGATGCCGTAGACGCCGGTGCTCTTGTCGGTGAGCTTCTTGGCGGCGTCGACGACGAAATCCCAGGTCGGCTTTTCCGGCATCTTGAGGCCGGCCTTGTCGAACAGGTCGGTGCGGTACATCACCATCGAGCTCTCGCCGTAGAACGGCGCGGCGTAGAGCTTGCCGTCGACGGAGACCGCATCCTTGATCTTGGGCAGGAGGTCGGCGACGTCGTAGTCGGCGCCGAGATTCGCGAGCGGCACCAGCCAGCCCTTCTTGGCCCAGATCGGCACCTCGTAGGTGCCGATGGTGAGGACGTCGAACTGGCCGCCCTTGGTGGCGATGTCGGTGGTGACGCGCTGGCGCAGCACGTTCTCCTCAAGCGTCACCCATTTGACCGATATATCGGGGTTCTTCTTGGTGAATTCAGCCGTCAGCCCCTGCATGCGGATCATGTCGCCGTTGTTCACGGTGGCGATCGTCAGGGTGATTTCGGCCATCGCAGGGACGGCCAGCAACAGGCAAGACGCGCCGCAGACGGCGCCGAGGACGTGTTTCACGGTGACCTCCCTAGGATCGCGCTTTTGAGCATATGCCCACGCGTTGGGCGTATGTTCGACTGAGGGCGGGCCGTTGTCAAGCAGGCGCAAAGCTGTTCGCGCAACTTATGAGTGCTGCGGTGCGGGAGATGGGCTGAGCTCTCGTCTCACACTCAGTGTCTTGCCCCGCGAAAGCGGGGCATCCAGTACGCCGTGTCGTCTATTGGTTCGCCCTAAGAGGAGCCGCGGCGTACTGGATCGTCCGCCTGCGCGGATGATGACAGTGTGGTGTGGGGAAAGACCGCCTGCCTTGCCAGCGCGAAGAGCGAGCCTGCCTCAGCGCTCCAGAATCGCCGTTGCGGTCGCCTCGTCCGTGATCAGCCCGTTGATCAAGCGTCCATTCAACGCCGCCGCGATCGCCGGCACCTTGGCGGCACCGAGCGCGGCGCCGATCGTCGTGGTCTTCGCGGGCACTTCCGGCGGGATGCTGGTCAGGCGCCTGTTGGTGCCGGCCCTCAGCAGGCGGCCCTTGGAATCATAGGCCCAGCCGGTGATCTCGCCGATTGCCCCTTGCCGCATCATCTCGAACAATTCGTCGCGGGTGACGAAGCCGTCGACAAGGACCTGCGCCTTCTGGTCCATCTGGCCGATGCCGACGAGGCGTAAATCCGCCTTGGCCGCGACCGCCTTCACCTTCACGATCGGCTCGATCCGGACCATCTTGTTGCGCTCGTCCTCGGACGACATCAGGAACGGCAGCGGCATCGGATAGTGCCGTGCGCCGGTGCGATCGGCGAGCCGACCGACGGTGTCGTAGAAGCTCGCAGAACCGTCGGCGGAGATGTTGCCGACCAGCGAGACGATCTGGTGATTGGGCCGGTCGATCGGCGTGACGCGCTCGACCGCGGCGCGCACGGCGCGTCCCGTGCCGAGCGCGACGATGACGGGGGTCTCCGAACGCAGGGTGGAATCGAGCAGATTGGCGCAGCGTTCGGCAATGCCCGCTGTGGCCTGCGGTGCGGCGGAATCTACCGGCACCACCTCGCAATGGGTAAGCTCGAAATGCTCCTTCAGACGCCCCGCCAATTCCATGCACGCGGCGATGGGATGTTCCAGCCGGAAGGTGATGAGCCGTTCGGCGAGACACAGCGACACCAGCCGCTGCGCCGACGCGCGCGACACCTGGAGCATCTTCGCGATCTCGTCCTGGGTGTGACCGGCAATGAAATACAGCCAGCCGGCACGCGCGGCGTCATCGAGCCTGGTCTTTTCGTTCTCGGCGGCCATGGCAGGCGTCAGGCGTCCTTCCAGAAATCAATCATGCGCGCGAAGACCCGGTCGGCCCCCGCACCCGACAGTATAGCGTGCCCGTCGCGTCCGCGATAATGGCTGCCGCCGGCAAATCCCCAGACCATCATGCCGGCCGCCTTACCCGCCTGCACGCCGCTCGCACTGTCCTCGATCACCAGCGTGCGCGCAGGTTGCGCGCCCATCTGCTCGGCCGCGTGGAGAAAGAGATCGGGCGCCGGCTTGCCGTGCCTGACCATCTGCGCGGTGTAAATCCGGTCGCCGAAATGCGCCCGCAAGCCGGTGACGTCAAGGGAGAGCGCGATACGGTCGATGTCGCTGGACGAGGCCACGCAGAATGGTGTCCGCAATTCCGATACCACGGCGGCAACACCCGCGATCGGCTGGAGTGATCCGGCGAACGTGCTCAACACATGCGACTTCAAGCGCGGCAGAAAGCCGTCCGGCACGACCTGCCCGAGATCCCGATAATGCTGCTCGACCGCTTTGGTGCTGCGTCCGAGAAAGAGTTCGAACGCCTGCTCCGGGCTCAGCGCGATGCCGCATTCGGCCAGCACGTCGGACAGACACCGACAGCTCAACAGCTCACTATCGACCAGCACGCCGTCGCAGTCGAAGATGATCAGATCGGGTTTCGGCCGGCCCTGGTCCATCACGCCATTCGATCATATACCCATAGCATGGGCAATAGCTCACCAGAGACGGAAGGCCGCACCCTTTCCCGGATCAGTGCGCCACCTGCCGGTAGATCGCCGGCAGCGCCGCGGGCAGTCGGCGGATATTACCGACGATGGCGTATCCGCCACGCCCGAACAGCGTCGGGAAATAGGATTGCGCGGTTGCGTCCACCGTGACGCCGAAGGCGGCGATGCCGAGCCGGCGCGCCTCCTGCACCGATTTGCGGGTGTCCTCGACCGCGAAGCGGCCTTCGTAGTGATCGACATCGTTCGGCTTCCCGTCGGTGAGGACGAGCAGCAGCTTCTTGCGCTGCGGCTGACGGGCGAGCTCGGCCGAGGCGTGGCGCACCGCCGCGCCGATCCGCGTGTAGTAGCCGGGCTTCAGCGCACCGATACGACGCTCCACTGCCCCGCCCATCGGCTCGCCGAAGGCTTTGACCGTTTCGAGCCGCACCCAGGACCGTCGGCGGGACGTAAAGGTCAGGATGCTGTGGTGGTCGCCGCAGGCCGACAGGCCGTGCGCGAGCACGAGCAGTGCCTCCTTCTCGACGTTGAGCACGCGATGGCCCTCGACCCAGGCGTCCGTCGAGAGCGAGACATCGACAAGCAGCGTGACGGCGAGATCGTGCCCCTGCGGGCGCATCGCGATATGGATACGATCGAGACCGCCGCCGCTGCCGGCGCGAAGATCGCACCGCGCGCGCACGAGCGCGTCGAGGTCGAGGTCGTGCCCATCGGCCTGGGCGCGTATCAATTCGCGGCGCGGCCGCAAGATCTCGAAGCGCCGCCGCACCTGACGGATATGCCGGCGCATGGACTCGTCGGGCGACCAGGTCTCGCCGGTCTCGGACGCGGCGCCCGCGAGCACGTGGCAGTGATCGGGCAGGTAGGAGCTGCTGCGGTAGTCCCATTCGGGATAGGTGAGATCTGCGTTCAGCGGCGAGGCATCAAGGGCTTCCGGCGGCAGGTCGAGATCGAATTTGAGCCGGCTCGCCGGCTTGCCGCTGCGACGACTGAGCGTGATCTCCTCGAGATCGTCGGCGGCCTTCTGCGCGTCCTCGTCCTCGTTGTCGTCGGCCGGACGGTCGACATTGACCATCTCGGCCATCGCGAGGATCTTTTCGAAGCGGTTGAGCACGAAGGGATCGCGGCGATTGGCGTTGTTTTCGCGCTCGCGTACGGCAAAGCGCTTGCGATTGTCCTGGGTCGCGGCCCCCGCGCCCGGCGCGCACGCGTCGTCGCCCGCATGCGCGGGCGAAAGCTCGCGCGTCCAGCAATCGCCCCAGAGCGGACACGGCAGGACCGAGCGATAGCCCGGCGGCGCTTTGTCCGGCAGCGGACCTGTTCCCATCATCGCCGGCCACAGCCGGCCCGCGGGCGCCTTTCCGGCCCCGAGCAAGGCGAGAGCGATCTGCTCGATCTCCTGCTCGAGACGCGGCAACGGACGTCGCGGCCGAGCCTCGGCCATTGCTGCGGCGAGCTGCGCGTAATCGGCGGCGAGCCCGGGAAACTGCGTGAGCACAAAGACCGCCGTCTCGCTCGCCCGGCGCAGGACCAGAAGGTCCCGCCGCAGCGGATCAAGCTCCGTGATCGTCTCGATCGGAGCGACCGCGAACCACGCCGCAAGCCAGCGATAGAGGCATGCGTTGAGGCCGCGGTCGGCGAATATCGCGATGCGATCGGGGAGGAAGACGGTCGCGGCGTCGCGGCCCGGCTGTTCGAGACGTTCGTCTCCAAGGCCGATGCACTGCCGCCAGCCGAGCCGATGGCCCGCTCTGCGTGCGCCTGCGCTTGCGATCTGAACACCCGTCTCGCCCCCAAGCGCACGGAACATCACCGCGAGCCGGCCTCTCACCTCTGCGAGCGCGACCGCGTGATCATCGTGAACCGGATAGCTCGCGGTGCCGCCGACCATCCGGTGCCAGGCACGGCCGACCGTCTCCTCCAATTCGAGGAAGTCGAGCATGGAATCGGCCTCACCCAATCACGGCGCGCGTGACATCCAGCAGCGCCGCCTTGACGTCGGAATCGTCGGTCAGCGGCTCGATCATGCCGGCGAGCACGGCATCGGCGATCGAGGCTCCCGCCGCAATCAAGGTCGCGCAATACACCACGAGCCGGGTCGAGACGCCCTCCTCCAGATCATGCCCCTTCAGCGCCCGCAGACGTCCGGCGAGCGCGACCAGCGGCCGTACGCGATCCGGTGGCAGCCCGCTCTCGGCCGACACCACCGCAATCTCCTGCTCGGCCGGCAGGAAGGCGAACTCGATGGCGACGAAGCGCTGCCGCGTCGAGGGCTTCAACGCCTTGAGCAGGGTCTGGTAACCGGGATTGTAGGAGACGACGAGCATGAAGCTCGCGGGAGCAACAAGCTCCTCGCCGGTTCGCTCCAGCGGCAGGATACGGCGGTCGTCGGTGAGCGGATGCAGCACGACGGTGACGTCCTTGCGGGCTTCCACCACCTCGTCGAGATAGCAGATGCCGCCCTCGCGGACCGCGCGCGTCAACGGACCGTCGGTCCACACGGTGTCGCCGCCCCTCAGCAGATAGCGGCCGGTGAGATCGGCGGCGGTGAGATCGTCGTGGCAGGCGACGGTGTGCAGCGGCAAGCCCAGCCGTGCCGCCATATGCGCGACGAAACGTGTCTTGCCGCAACCGGTCGGCCCTTTCAGCAGGACCGGAAGCCGGTGCCGCCAGGCATGCTCGAACAGCACGCATTCGTTGCCGCTTGCGACATAGGCTGGTAGCGCGGGTGCCGGCGCGGCCAAGGCGTGAAGAGCTGCTTTCATGATCTCTCTCCGAAAATGTCTGAAGCGGCGGCCGCGATGAAACGCGGCCGCCTTCACGCTTACTCGGCCGGCTGCAGCGCGGCGGGAATGGTCGCCTGCCTTTCGCGGCCGGGCACCAGCACGGCCCAGACGAACATCAGCGCGGAGATCGCGACGAACACACCGGAGCCGAGCCGCACCCAGTAGAAGAAGGCGAGCTGGTCCTGCACGTCCATGTAGCCCTGACCGAGCACGCGCTGGAGATGGACCTGGACCACGCCGGCAAAGGTCAGCGCGAATGTCATGGTCATCATGGCCGTGCACATGATCCAGAAGCTCGTCATGCTGAGCCACTGGTTATAGGGCGCGCGTCCCTTGATCTGCGGGATGGCGTAAGCCATCACGGCAAGATTGAGCATCACATAAGCGCCGAAGAAGGCGAGATGGCCGTGCGCGGCGGTGACCTGGGTGCCGTGGGTGTAGTAGTTCACCGAGGACAGCGTGTGCAGGAAACCCCAGACGCCGGCCCCCAAGAACGCCATCACCGAACAGCCGACCGACCACAGCAGCGCGGCGCGGTTCGGGTGCTTGCGGCCGGCCTTCCAGGTCATCTGCACCGTGAAGATCACCATCGTGAAGAACGGCGCGACCTCGAGCGTCGAGAACAGCGAGCCAATCCACTGCCAGTAGCCGGGCGCGCCGATCCAGTAGAAATGGTGGCCGGTGCCGAGAATCCCCGAGAACAGCGCGAGGCCGATGATGACGTAGAGCCACTTCTCGACCACCTCGCGATCGATGCCATTGAGCTTGATCATGAGATAGGCGAGCACGGAGGCCATGATCAGCTCCCAGACACCCTCGACCCAGAGATGGACGACGTACCACCAGTACATCTTGTCGACCGCGAGGTTCGCCGGATTGTAGAAGGCGAAAAGGAAGAAGATCGCAACGCCCCACAGGCCGAACAGCAGGATATTGGTGACCGTGGTCTTGCGCCCCTTGAGCGCGGTCATGGTCACGTTGAACAGGAACATCAGGCAGACGACGACGATGCCGACCTTGATGATGAAGGGCTGCTCAAGGAACTCGCGGCCCTCGTGGTAGTGGAAGAGATAGCCCACCACCGCCACGCCCGCCGCGCCAAAGAACATCCAGAACTGGATCTTTGCGAGCAGCGGGCTGTACAGCTCGGTCTCGGTTTCCTCAGGCAGCAGGAAGTAGGTCGCGCCCATGAAGCCGATCAGCGACCACACGATCAGTGCGTTGGTGTGGATCATCCTGACGATGTTGAACGGCAGCAGCACCGACAGCGTGTTGGGCAGGACGTAGATGGTCCCGGCGAGGAGGCCGAACAGGACCTGGGCCAGGAACAGGGTCAGCGCGCCGTAGAAATACAGCATCGCGACTTTCTGGGTCTGATATTTCATCTCGGATTCTCTCTGTCTTGAAAGAGGAAAGCGGCGGGCTCAGCCGGCCTTGTTCGGCGGCCAATCCTGGCGCTTGATCGTGCTCACCCATTGCAGGAAATCGGCGAGATCGTTGAGCTCCTGGTCGGTGAGGTTGAATTGCGGCATCTGCCGCCGGCCCTCCGCGCCCGAGGGCTGCGACTGCATCCAGGCCTTCAGCGTCTCTCGCGCCCCGGCCGGGTCTTCCTTGCCGCCCCATCGATCCCAGACGTTGCCGACTTCGGGCGCGAAATAGGCGCCTTCGCCGAGCAAGGTGTGGCAGTTGATGCAGGAGTTCTTCTCCCAGACATGCTTGCCGCGGGCGACCGACGACGTCAGCGTCGCCGGGTCCGTGGATGTCGTGGCCATGTAGTAGTGGCTGTGCGCCGTCAGCCCGATGAAGATGGCGAAGAAAAAAGCCGAGCCGCCGTAGAAGACGTTTCGAGCGGCCGACTTGGTCAGGCGTTCAGCCATTGCCAATCCTTTCAATTGAGTCCTGTCGCGTAAATCGGTGATGCGATTTATTGCCGATTGGCCCAGCCCGTTCTTTGTCAGGGCGCAAGGAGTGAGTCAGATCAGGGCGACGACGGCGGATGTGAGCCAGGCAAACAGCACCACGATGAGGATCCAGGCGCTGACGAGGCCGCGCCAGAGCGCGGGCGCCGCGCGAAGATCGAGGAAGTCGAGTACTATCCGGCGGCCCTTGACGGCGGCCAAGGCCAGCAGCAGGGCGTTGCCGAGCAGTGGCCGCGGCACCAGCGGCGGCACCAGGATGGTCGCGAGCGCGAGGCCGATCAGCGCGATCCAGGTGATGTCCAGGCGATCCGGCATCGTCACCGCACCAGATAAAGAATCGGGAACATCACGATCCAGACCAGATCGACCATGTGCCAGAAGGCCGTTCCCGTCTCGACGCCGAACGCTTCAGCGCGGCGGCAGACCAATGCGAGGATGATGATGCCGAGGCAGACGTGCAGGAGATGGAAGCCGGTCAGGAGGAAGTAGAGTGTGAAGAAGGGGCTGGTTTCAATTCCGATGCCGCGTCCGATTTCTTCGGCATATTCGGCGAGCTTGACCGCCACGAACAGGCCACCAAGCCCCATGGCTGTGAGCAGCCAGTATCGTGTCGCCCGCCTCTCGCTGGCCCGCGCGGCCTTCGTAGCCCGGGCCGCGGCCCAACCGCTCGTCACCAGCACAATAGTGTTCAATCCGGCGAGACCCGGATCAAGCGCCGCCTGCCCCGCCGCGAACACGGCGGGATGGATCGCGCGGGCGACCGTGAAGGTACCGAGAAACAGACCGAAGGCGGCGAGTTCGCTGAAGATCAGCACCCAGATCATGGGATCGCCGGGAAGATCGTCCAGAATTCCCCAACCCGTTCCCTGTGGTTCGCAATCGGCTGACGACATCTGCTCTTCCGGATCAGGACACCGGCCAGACCTAGCTCAGCCGTACCGATCCGAGTTTGTTGCCGGACAAGCTTGGGGAATGCCGATCAATTTGTTTGCGCCGTCACAACGTCCAGCCTGCCGGGTCGCGGTACGAAACGCCGAAGGTTCCATGGAGCTGCGAGCGATGACATGAGCGATGCACAAATCGGGCTGATGGCCGCGACGCCCATCATCATCGTCTTCGCCATCGCGCTCCGGCGAATCGGCGTGCTATCGACCGTGGCCACCGTGTCGGCGGTGAGCATCTCCGTCGCGATCGCGGCGGTGCTGTTCACGACGCAGTAACGGCTGCCCCAGCCTGCATGGAGCAGAGCGGAATGCGGATCAGTGGTCCCGTATTGCGATTCGCTCCATCCGGCTACGCAGCCTCATCTCCGCTGATTATAAACGTCGATGCACACTGCCCCGAGCAGGACCAGGCCCTTGATGACCTGCTGATAGTCGATGCCGATGCCGAGGATGGACATGCCGTTGTTCATCACACCCATGATCATGGCGCCGACCACGGCACCGCCGACGCGGCCGACCCCGCCATAGGCTGAGGCGCCGCCAATGAAGCAGGCGGCGATGACGTCGAGCTCGAAGCCGAGACCCGCCTTCGGCGTTGCGGTGTTGAGGCGCGCGGCGAAGACGAGGCCGGCGAGCGCGGCGAGCACGCCCATGTTGACGAAGGTGAGGAAGGTCAACCGTTCCGTCTTGATGCCCGACAGGCTTGCAGCCTTGGCGTTGCCGCCGACCGCATAGATTTGCCGGCCGATCACGGTGCGGCGGGTGACGAAGCCGTAGAGCGCGATCAACGCACCCATGATCACCAGCACGTTGGGCAGGCCGCGATGCGAGGCAATCAGATAGGTGAAATAGAGCACGGCGCAGGCCAGAAGAATGCTCTTGCCGAGGAAGAACGCGTAAGGCTCGACTTCGATGCCGTGCAACTGCTCGCGCGACCTTCCCCTGGCGCTGGCGTAGACGAGGCCGAGCGCGAGCACCGCACCGATCAGCATGGATGTCGGATGCAGGGTGCCGGCCTCCGGCAAGAGCTCCGGAATGAAGCCGGAGGACAGTTTCTGGAAGGTCGCCGGGAACGGTCCGAGCGACTGGCCCTGCAACACCGCGAGCGCAAGCCCCTTGAACACCAACATGCCCGCTAGCGTCACGATGAAGGACGGGATCTTGAAATAGGCCACCCAATAGCCCTGCGCGGCGCCGATTGCCGCGCCGAGCAGCAGGCATGCGATGAAGGCGAGCGTGTAGTCGACCTTGTATGTCACCATCAGCACGGCGGCCACCGCGCCGACGAAACCCGCGACCGAGCCGACCGAGAGGTCGATATGGCCGGTGACGATGACGAGCAGCATGCCCAGCGCCATGATGACGATGTAGCTGTTCTGGAGCACCAGATTGGTCAGGTTGAGCGGCTGCAGCAGCGTGCCGCCGGTCATGACCTGGAAGAACAGCATGATCGCGATCAGCGACATCAGCATGCCGTAGTTGCGCAGATTGTTCTTGATGAAGCTGCCGTTCCGGCGCTCCTCGGGCAGCGAAACCGTCTTGTCGGTCATGGCTGCGATCCTCCCATCTCGGCACCCGCCAGGGCGCGGCTTCCATAATTTCTGTCGTTGCGCATGATGGCGCGCATGATCTTTTCCTGTGTCGCTTCGGTGCCGGGGAACTCGCCGACGAAGGCACCGTCGTTCATGACGCAGATGCGGTCGCAGACACCGAGCAACTCGGGCATCTCCGAGGAGATCACCACCACACCGCGGCCGGCCTCCGCAAGCTCGTTGATGATACAGTAGATCTCGTACTTGGCACCGACGTCGATGCCCCGGGTCGGCTCGTCCAGGATCAAGACCTTGGGATCCGTCATCAGCCATTTCGACAGCACGACCTTTTGCTGGTTGCCGCCGGAGAGCTGGCTGGTCTCCTGATAGACGTCGGAGCAGCGGATGCGCATCCGGTTGCGGTAGTCGCTGGCGACCTTCAGCTCGGCGATGTCGTCGATCACGCGGCGAGGAGCGACCTGGTCGAGGCTTGCGAGCGTGATGTTCTTGCGGACGTCGTCGGCGAGGATCAGCCCGAGCTGCTTGCGGTCCTCGGTGACATAGGCAAGGCCGGCGTCGATCGCGGCCGCGACGTTCGGCAGCACGATCTCATGGCCCTCCAGCCGGATGCGACCGCTGATCGTGGTACCCCAGGAACGGCCGAACAGGCTCATGGCGAATTCGGTGCGGCCAGCGCCCATCAATCCGGCAATGCCGACGACCTCGCCGCGTTTCACGCTGAAATCGACGTTCTTGATCACCTGCCGCTCGGGATGGATGGGATGGTAGACCGACCAGTTCTCGACGGTGAGGACGGGCTCGCCGATCTTTGCGCTGCGCTCCGGAAAGCGATGGGCGAGATCGCGGTTGACCATGCTGCGGATGATGCGGTCCTCCTGGATCGGCTCTGCGCGGCAGTCGATGCCGTCGACGGTGCGGCCGTCGCGCAGCACGGTGATGTGGTCGGCGACGCGGGCGACCTCGTTCAGCTTGTGAGAGATCAGGATCGAGCCGATGCCCTGCTCGCGGAAGGCCATGAGACGTTCGAGCAGCGCGGCACTGTCGGCCTCGTTGAGGCTGGCGGTCGGCTCGTCCAGGATCAGCATCCGCACCCGCTTGGACAGCGCCTTGGCGATCTCGACAAGCTGCTGCTTGCCGACACCGAGATCGGTGATCAGCGTGTCCGGCGATTCCTTGAGGCCGACCTGAGCCAGGAGTTCCCGGGTACGCCGATAGACCTCGTCGCGATCGATCACGCCGAGCTTGGACGGCGGATGCGACAGGAAGATGTTTTCGGCAATCGACATCAGCGGGATCAGCGCCAGCTCCTGATGGATGATGATGATACCGAGCGCCTCGGAATCGTTGATGTCGCGGAAGCGGCGCTCCTCGCCATCGAAGATGATGGTGCCCTCGTAGCTGCCGGCCGGGTAGACGCCGCTGAGCACCTTCATCAGCGTGGACTTGCCGGCACCGTTCTCGCCGACGAGGGCGTGGATCTGCCCGGCTTCAACCGAGAAGTTGACATCGCGCAGCGCCTGCACGCCGGAAAAGCTCTTGCTGACGTTGCGCATCTCCAGCATTGCGGTCATGATTTCACGTCCCTGCAAATTCACCGTCGTTCCGGGGCGCCACAAAGAGCGAACCCGGAACCTCGAAATTCCGGGGTCGATGCTTCGCATCGCCCCGGAATGACTGAGCAAAACAATTCCTACTGGAACTGCGACTTCTTGTAGTAGCCGCTCTCGACCAGGACCTTCTCCCAATTGTCCTTGTAGACCACGACCGGCTTGAGCAGATAGGACGGCACGGTCTTGGCGCCGTTCTCGTAGGTCTTGGTGTCGTTGACGGTGACCTGCTTGCCGGCAAGCGCAGCGTCGACCATGTCGGCGGTCACCTTGGCGAGATCGCGGGTGTCCTTGAAGATCGTCGAATACTGATCGCCGCGCAGCATCGCCTTGATCGAGGGCACTTCGGCATCCTGGCCCGAGATGACAGGCATCGGCTGGCCGGCGCTGCCATAACCGACGCCCTTCAGCGAGGAGATGATGCCGATCGACAGGCCGTCATACGGCGACAGCACCGCGTTGACCTTCTTGTTGCCGTAGTAGGCGCTGAGCAGATTGTCCATGCGGGCCTGCGCGGTGGCGCCGTCCCAGCGCAAGGTCGCGACCTTGTCCATGCCCATCTGACCGGAGACGACAACGAGCTTGCCGCTGTCGATGTACGGCTTCAGAACGCTCATCGCGCCGTTGTAGAAGAAGTAGGCGTTGTTGTCGTCGGGCGAGCCGCCGAACAGCTCGATGTTGAACGGACCCTTGCCATCCTTGAGGCCGAGGCCCTGCACGATCGACTCGGCCTGGAGCACGCCCACCTGGAAATTGTCGAAGGTCGCGTAATAGTCGACGTTCGGCGTGCCGCGGATCAGGCGGTCATAGGCGATCACGGTGATGCCTTTTGCTTTCGCCTGCTTGAGCACGTCGGACAGCGTGGTGCCGTCGATCGCGGCGATCACCAGCGCTTTCGCGCCCTTGGTCACCATGTTCTCGACCTGCGAGAGCTGGTTCGGAATGTCGTCCTCGGCATATTGCAGGTCGGTGTTGTAGCCGCGCTCCTTCAGCACCTTGACCATGTTGTTGCCATCGTCGATCCAGCGCGCCGACGATTTGGTCGGCATGGCGATGCCGACTGTTGCTTTGTCCTGGGCCGAGGCGGTGACGCCCGCGGCGATCGTTGCAGCGCCGGCCACCGCGAGCGCGAGGAAGGTCGTCTTCAGTTTCAACATGTTTCACTCCCTTGGATGTCAGACTGTTTTTTCGTGTCGTCGAGAACTTTGGTCGTGTGCGGCTTCGAGCCTCCTATGCGAGCTTGACGTCAGGCTCCGCGCGACCGCGCGCGGAGGCCTCCAACAGGAAGGTGTAGCCGGCTTGCGGATCGGCAGCACGCGCCGCCGCATCCATGTCCTGCCAGGCCGAGGTGACGAGGAGACGCGACAGATCAGGGCCGACAAAAGCGGGGCAGCTCGCCTGCTTTGCCGGCACGCTGAGCGAGCGCAGCCGCTCGCCTTGCGGAGAGTAGACGTCGACGCGGCTCGCGCCCCAGCAGGCGTTCCAGATATTTCCGTCCGTGTCGCACACCGATCCATCGAGGCCGCCGATGCCGGTGTGGCGCAGCAGCACCTCCGGCTCGCCGCGCGGCAGGCCGGTCGCGGGATTGAGCGGCACCGCGTAGAGCACCGCGCGCGCGGTGTCGGCGAAGTAGCCGGTGGCGCCATCGGGCGAGAAGCAGATCGAGTTGGGAATGCTGATGCGCGGAAACAGCATCGATATCTCGCCGTGATGGAACGCGTAGATCGCGCCTGCCCCTGCTTCCGCCTTGCGGCCCATGGTGCCGATCCAGAACGTGCCGGAGGGATGCACGCGGGCATCGTTGGAGCGGGTCGCGGGATTGTCGGCTTCGAGCGGACAGAACAAGGTCATCACCCCGTCGGCAGTTTTGCGGATATAGAGGCCGTCTTCCGCGACGATCAACTGCCGCTCGGCGTCGATCCGTCCAAGTGCGCTCGCCATCCGGCCCAGCGCATGAACGCGAATGCTGCCGCTGCCGAGTTGCGCCTCGAACAGTCGTCCCTCGCGGATATCGAACCACCAGGCGGTGTCGGTGGTCACGTCATAGGTCGGTCCCTCGCCGAGATGGCAAGGATCGTCTGAAAGAACCGAGGTTGGCACCTGCTCCATCATGACCTCCTCACCGCAAAGCGATAGACGGTGTGATGGCGATAGACCTCGCCGGGCGCTAGGCGCGGGCTCGGGAAATCCGGCCGGTTCGGTGCGTCCGGCCCGATATGCGGCTCCAGGCACATGGCGTCCGACTGCCGGTACAGCTTGCCGCCCTTGCCCGAAATCGTGCCATCGAGATAATTACCTGAATAGACCTGCAGACCGGGCTGATCCGTGAACAGCTCCATGATGCGCCCCGAGCGCGGCGCCTCCAGCCGCGCCGCGAGCGCAAGCTTGCCGTCACGCGCGAGACAGTAGGTGTGATCGTAGCCCTTGCCGCTGCGCAATTGCTGGTCGCTCTCGCGGATGCGCTCGCCGACGGGCCGCGGCTCGCGGAAGTCGAACGGCGTGCCGGCAACGCTGCGCGGCGGCTCGGGCAACGGAATGGCGGTTGGATCGATCGCGAGGAAATGCCCGGCCGCGACCGTCAGCTTGTGATCGAGAATGGGCGAGCCTGATGTCGCGCCTTCCAGATTGAAGAAGCTGTGGTTGGTCAGGTTGACGATGGTCGGTCGGTCGGTCCGCGCCTCCATACGAAGGGACAACTCGGTCGGGCCGGTGACGCGATAGGTCAGGCGAACGTCGAGACGACCGGGATAGTTCTCTTCGCCGTGCGGACTGACATAGGTCAGCTTGACCGCGGGCTCGGCGCCGTCGTCGATCTCCGCAATGTCCCAGAGCTTGCGATCGAAGCCGTCAAGGCCGCCATGCAGCGCATTCGGACCGTTGTTGACGGGAAGCTGCACCGCTTCGCCGTCGAGCGAAAATTGTCCGTTGGCGATACGGTTGGCGTAGCGGCCGACGGTGGCACCGAAGAACTTCCGTTCAGCGAGATAGCCGGCGAACGCGTCATGGCCGAGCACGACATCGTCATGGCCACCCTTCGCATCCGGCGCAATCAAGGCCTGCAAGACTGCACCGTGGGTGATGATGCGCGCTTCGAACCCGCCCTCGCCGCGCAGCACGATGCGGTCCACCTTGCGGCCGTCCGGCAGCGTTCCGAAGACGTCCCTTTCTGTTTTCGATCCAGCCATGATCAATCCACAAACGGTTCGACGATCGTGCGCCTGCCGAGCAGGAAGGCGTCCGCAACGAGACGAAGCGGCGCCAAATCGACATCACTCGCGCCTGTCGCGGCGAGCGTGACGAAGCGCCGGTACAGCTCCCGATATTCCTCATCGGGCGCCTCGGCAACGGTCTTGCCGTCGATCGCCATGATCCGGCCGCCGCGGGATAGCGTCATCCGGCCCTGGTCGGTTTCGACCAGGATATCCCAGCTCTGCGGTCCGGTCTGGCGAAAATCGAACTCGGCGGTCACAGGCAGGCCGTCGATGTCGGTCAGCGTCAGGTTCGCGGCGATCGGCGCCTGGCAATTGGCGGGGAAGGCGAGCTCGGCCGCGGTGACGAACACGGGCTTCGGCAGGATCCGGGTCAGGATCGACAGCGCATTGATGCCGGGATCGAACACCCCGAGCCCGCCCGGCTCCCAGATCCAGGCCTGCCCGGGATGCCAGACGCGGACGTCCTCTTTCCAGTTGATGTGCACGGAACGGACGCGGCGGGCGGCGAGCCACTCGCGCGCCGGCTCGACCGCCGGCGCATGGCGCGAATGCCAGGTCGCGAACAACGTCCGCTTGGCCTCTCTCGCCATCGCGATCAGCGGATCGAGCTCGGCAACGCCGGCGCCCGGCGGCTTCTCCAGCATGACATGCTTGCCGGCCCTAAGCGCTGCGACGGCCTGGGCGCGGCGCACTTGAGGCGGCGTGCAGAGCGAGACCGCGTCGATCGGCGGACCTTTTTCCAGCAGCTCTTCGATGGTCGCGAAATGCGGCAGATCCGGCAGCGAGGCGTTGCGGCTCGCGACGGCTGCCAGCGTCGCGCCGGGAACCGCTGCGATGGCGCCGACATGCTGGTCCCGCGCGATCTTGCCGAAGCCGACGATGGCGATGCGAAGTTCAGTCACGATTTTTCTCCAGCTTCCGCGGACGGCAGCGCTTCGGCCGATACAGTCTCGATCACTGTCCCCTCGTGGCGGCGCATCCCGTTGTGAATGACGTGGACCATCGCCTCCGACGCGGTCGCGGCTTCACCGGCGGCGATGGCATCGACGATCTTCTGATGCCAGAGCAGAACGGTGTCGCGGTCCTCCGGTTCGACCGGTGCGCTGAGCAGGAATGAGGCGCGCAACGCAGCCTCGATGACGTGCCCGATCGAGCGCATGAACAGATTTCCGGAGGCGCGCGCCACACCGACATGGAGCGCAAGGTCGGCATCGGCGAAGCCAACGGAGTCGGAGGCCTCAAGCCGCATCCGCTCCATGCAGCGACGGAGCTCGGAGAGATCCTGCTCCGACCGCTGCGCCGCCGCCAGCGCGGCCGCGCGCGGCTCGACCGCGAGGCGGATCTCGGCGAGGTCGTTGAGGAAGCGCTTGTCGATCCCGGCATCCAGGTGCCAGGCCAGCACGTCGGCGTCGAACATGTTCCAGGCGACGCGCTCGCGCACGACGGTGCCGACCCGCGCCTTGGTAGTAAGCAGGCCCTTGGCCACCAGCGTCTTCACGCTCTCGCGCAACACCGGTCGCGACACGCCAAACATCGCGATCATCTCGGCATCGCCCGGCAGCCGCGTCCCTTCTGCATATCGGCCGGCGATGATGTCAACGCCGATCGAGCGGGCCACTTCCGCGTGATTTGAGTGCGCCCGGCGCGTCGGAATGACGAGGATGCGCGAGGTGGTCATGAGACTGCTCCCGCGCGCTTTGCCACGGGCCGGCGCGCGAGCGCAACCAATCCCTGTTGCAAGGCGATGAAGGCGAACAGTAGCACACCGGTCGCGATCTTGGTCCACCAGCTCGACAGCGTCCCGTCGAAATTGATGTAGGTCTGAATCATGCCCTGGATCAGCACGCCGAGGAAGGTTCCGATCACCGAGCCCTGCCCGCCCGTAAGCAGCGTGCCGCCGATCACGACGGCCGCGATGCTGTCAAGCTCGACGCCGACGGCGGACAGCGAGTAGCCGGCGCTGGTGTAGAAGGAGAAGACGATGCCGGCGATGCCAGCGAGCAAGCTCGACAGCATGTAGATCTTTACCGTCATCCTGCCAACTGCAACGCCCATCAGGCTCGCGGTCGCCCGGCTGCCGCCCAGCGCATAGACATTGGCGCCGAACCGGGTGAGCTGCAGCAGCAATGCGCCGCCGATCACGATCGCAAGCATGATGATCGCGACCGCCGTCAGCCGTCCACCGCCGGGTAGTCGCAGAGCGAAGTCCGACACGGTCGAATAGACCGGTGCCGTGATCGGCACCGATTCCGTCGAGAGTAGGAAGCTGGCACCCCGGGCCAAAAACATGCCGGCGAGCGTCACGATGAAAGGCGGCAGATCGAAGACATGGATCACCGCGCCCATCGCCGTGCCGAAGGCTGCCGAGAGCGCGAGAATGGCGACGAAGGCGACCAAGGGCGGCATTCCCCAGCGCTCGATCGCCAGCGCGACGAACACCGTGGTGAAGCCGATCACCGAGCCGACCGAGAGATCGATGCCGCCGGAAATGATGACGAAGGTCATGCCGGTCGCGACGATGCCGAGGAAGGCGTTGTCAGTCAGGAGGTTGCCGACTACGCGGGTGGAGGCGATGTTGGGAAACTGCATCGCGCAGAGCACGAATCCCGCGACAAGCACGATCGCCGTGATGAGGACGGGCGGCAGGCCTTTCATGCCTTGGTCCCCCGCAGCCGCGTCACAACGCCGGCAAAGCCGGACAGCTTCGGCGATTGCAGCAGCAGCACGGCGAGCACCACCACCGCCTTGACCAGCAAATTGAACTCCGGCGGATAGCCCGACAGCAGAATGCCGGTGTTCATGGTCTGGATGATCAGCGCGCCGAGTACGGCCAGCACGAGGCTGAAGCGGCCGCCGAACAGCGAGGTGCCGCCGATCACCACCGCGAGGATGGCGTCGAGCTCGAGCCAGAGGCCGGCATTGTTGGCATCCGCGCCCATGATGTCGGCCGCTGCGATGACGCCGGCAAGCGCAGCGCAAACGCCGCACCAGACATAGACCGCCAAGATCATCGCGCGCGTGCCGACGCCGGCAAGCTCGCTCGCTCGCGCATTGCCGCCGGTTGCCTCGATCAGCAATCCGAGTGCCGAGCCGCGCACCACCGCACCGGTGAGGATCAGCATGCCCAGCGCAATCGCGACCGGCACCGGTACGCCGAAGATGGAGCCGTTGCCGAGCCAGACCAGATCGGGCGAGGAGAAGGTCACGATGCGTCCCTCGGTGATGAGCTGAGCGATGCCGCGTCCCGCCACCATCAGGATCAAGGTCGCCACGATCGGCTGCATGCCGAGCACCGCGACGAGAAATCCGTTCCACAATCCGCAGATCAGGCCCGCGCCGAGCGCAGCCGCCAGCACCACGGCCAGACTGTGGCTGTCGGCGAGGCTCGCCGCGATCGCGCCCGAGATCGCCATCACAGCGCCGACTGACAGATCGATTCCGCGCGTCGCGATCACCAACACCATGCCGAGCGAGAGCAGCGCCACCGGCGTGCCGCGGTTGAGCACGTCGATCATGCTGCCGAACAGCCGGCCGTCCTGAAGGCGCAAATCGAAGAATTGCGGCGACACCACGCGATCGACCGCCAGGATGACGATCAACGCGAGGATCTGGGCAAGGCCGCGGCGCGGCAACAGCGCGGTCATGCCCGGCCCTCATGCGCGACACTGGCGCCATCGGCGGCGATGGCGGCGAGAATGCTGCCGACGTCGATGGCCTCGCCCGCGAGCTCCTCGACATGCGCGCGGTCGCGCAGCACCACTACGCGATCGGAATAGGTCACGATCTCGTCGAGCTCGGAGGAGATCACGAGCAGCGCGAGCCCGTCGTCGCAGAGCTCGCGGATCAGACGGATGATCTCAGCGTGCGCGCCGACGTCGATGCCGCGGGTCGGCTCGTCCAGCACGAGGAGCCGCGGCGAGGTCGCAAGCCACCGTGCCAGCAGCACCTTCTGCTGATTGCCGCCGGACAACAGGCCGACCGGACGCTCCGGATCGGGCGGACGAATGTCGAGCATCTTGACGTAACGGCTCGCGATCTCGTCCTGCTCGCGCCGCGACAGCGGCCGATGCAAACCGCGCTTGGCCTGAAGCGCGAGCACGATGTTCTCGCGCACGGTGAGCTCGGCGACGATGCCGTCGGTCTTGCGCTCCTCAGGGCAATAGCCAAAGCCGTGGCGCACGCCGTCGCGCGGCGATTGAAGCCGGACAGGCGCGCCTTCCACCCTCGCCTGTCCGCGATCGGCGCGCTCGGCGCCGAACACCAGCCGGGCCGTCTCGGTCCGGCCCGAGCCGAGCAAGCCGGCGAGACCGACCACTTCGCCATGCCGCAGCTCGAGATTGAACGGCGCGACATAGCCGGCCTTGCCGTAACCCTCGAAGCTCGCACAGACTTCACGCGTCGTCTGTGCGCCTGCCGATGCCCGCGCGCTGGTGGTCTCGGCCAGCTCGCGGCCGAGCATCATCCGGATCAGCTCGAGCCGCGACAGCGACGCGGTCTCGCGCTCGCCGACCAGGCGACCATTTCGCAAAACGGTGATTCGATCGGAGATCTCATACACCTGGTCGAGGAAATGGCTGACGAAGACGATGCCAATGCCGCGCTTGGCAAGCTGACGCATGATGCGAAAGAGGATCTCGACCTCATGGCGATCGAGACTCGCGGTCGGCTCGTCCAGGATCAGCACGCGCGCCGAAAGGTCGACGGCGCGCGCGATCGCGGTGACATGCTGGATCGCCACCGAATAATTGCCAAGCGGCGCTGATACGTCGATGTCGAGACCGAAATCCGCGAGCAGCGACTTCGCGCGGCGTCGCATCTCGCCTTCACGCACGATGCCGAAGCGCATCGGCTGCCGGTCGAGGAATAGGTTCTGCGCCACCGAGAGATTCGGCAGCAAATTGACCTCTTGGTAGACGGTGGCAATGCCGGCCTGAACCGCCGCCTTGGCCGAGTGTGGCGCGACCTCTTCGCCGCAGATCCTGACGATGCCAGCATCGCGCGGGAACACACCGGTGATCACCTTGATCAGCGTGGACTTGCCGGCGCCGTTCTCACCGAGCAGCGCATGGATCTCGCCGGCGCGAAGCGTGAAGTCGACCTCCTGCAACGCACGCACGGCGCCAAAGCTCTTGCTGATCCCACGCACCTCCAGCAGGGAAGCAGCGGAATCCGGGCTGTTCTCCATGACAAATTCACTCCCAACGGCGCCCGCTGACGATGCGGACACGGAGCCTGTTCGTTCGCGCGGCGGTTTCGAGCGGGATCGCCGGACTGCCGAAACACGGCCGTCCGGCGACACTCTCGCCTCAGTAACCGAGGCCCTTCTTGCTGTCGTAGATCTTCTGCGGATCATCGGCGGGCGTGTAGAGCTTCGACTCGGTCTGGATCCATTTCGGCGGAACGGTGCCCTTGTCCTTGAAGGCGGCGATGGCATCGAGCGCGGGGCCAGCCATGTTCGGCGTCAGCTCGACCGTGGCATTGGCTTCGCCGGCGACCATCGCCTTGAAGATGTCGGGGACCGCATCGATCGAGACGGTGAGGATCTCCTTGCCCGGCTTGAGGCCGGCTTCCTTCATCGCCTGGATCGCGCCGACCATCATGTCGTCGTTGTGCGCATAAACTGCGCAGATCGACTTGCCGCCGCCTTCGGCCTTGATGAAGCTTTCCATCACTTCCTTGCCCTTGGCGCGGGTGAAGTCGCCGGTCTGGCTGCGTACCACCTTCAGGTTCGCATGCTTGGCGATGGCGGTGTCAAAACCCTTCTTGCGGTTGGCAGCGACGCTGGCGCCGACCGTGCCCTGCAATTCGACGATGTTGCAGGCCTTGGCGCCGACGGTCTTCGCCAGCCAGTCGCCGGCGACCTCGCCTTCGTGAACGCTGTCGGAGGTCACGGCGGTGAGATAGAGCTCCTTCCCGGAGGGATCGATGTCGCGGTCGAGCAGCACGACCGGGATCTTGGCCTCCTTGGCTTCCTTCAGCACCGAGTCCCAGCCGGTCGAGACGACGGGCGCGAGGAAGATCGCATCGGCGTTCTGCGCGATGAAGGAGCGGATCGCCTTGATCTGGTTCTCCTGCTTCTGCTGCGCGTCGGCGATCTTGAGATTGACCTTGCGCTTGGTGGCCTCCTGCTTGGAAACCGAGGTCTCGGCCGCGCGCCAGCCGGATTCCGATCCGATCTGCGAGAAGCCGATGGTGAGCTCGGCGGCGTTCGCCGGCAGCGCGAGCAGCAACGCGGCAGTGGCGCTGGCCGCAAAGAGGGCTTTGAGGATCATCAGGCGTATCTCCCAAATGTTATCCGGGGCGCCGATTGGTAGCATCGCACCCACAGGCCGACCTTTGAGGCCGGCGGGAGGGACTATTTCACGGAAGTTTGGTTCCGACTAGTCATATTATCTGACTATTTGGATCGGTGCGATGGCTGGCAGGAAGGCTCGGGTATGACACGCCCAGCGCGATTTTGTTCCAGCGATGCAACGCGGAGGTGAAAAAATGGTACAGCGGTTGGGATGAGGGCACCTCTGCAAGGACGGTGAAAGACGTACCCGCAACCTCTCTCCCCGTCATTGCGAGCGCAGCGAAGCAATCCAGAGTCTTTCCGCGTAGGGATTCTGGATTGCTTCGCTTGCCTCGCAATGACGGTGGGGAGAGCTTCTTCGTCTATCGAGCAAGGCGACTCGTGGAGAGTCCCCCACACCCGGCGGGCAGTGAGCTAGATCAGCTTCCGCTGCGCCAGATTCTTCATCAGCGCACCGATGCCGAACGTCCAGGGCTCGCACTCGTCGCTGGTCCGCATGCGGTTGACGAGTTTGCCGAGCTGGGGTGCCGAGATCGTGACGATGTCGTCGCGCTTGTGGGTGAACCCCTGTCCCGGCGCGTCGCGATCCTTGACCGGCGCGAACATGGTCCCGAGGAACAGCACGAAGCCATCTGGATATTGGTGCACCTTGCCGATGGTCTGCTCGACCAGATCGGTCGGATCGCGGCTGATCATGCTGATCGAGGAATGGCCGTCGAGGACGAAACCGTCCTGCCCCTTCACGTTCAGGCTGATGTCGAGCTTGCGGGCGTCGTCGAGGGTAAAGCTGTCGTCGAACAGGCGCAGCAGCGGGCCGATGGAGCACGAGGCGTTGTTGTCTTTGGCCTTCGACAACAGCAGCGCCGAACGGCCCTCGAAGTCGCGCAGATTGACGTCGTTGCCGAGCGCGCCGCCCACGATCTTGCCGCGGCTCGAGACGAACAGCACCAGCTCCGGCTCGGGGTTGTTCCAGGTCGACTTCGGATGCAGCCCCGCATCCATGCCGGTGCCGACCGACGACAAGGTCGGCGCCTTGGTGAAGACCTCGGCATCGGGGCCGATGCCGACCTCGAGATACTGGCTCCAGGCGTTCTGGTCGATCAGCACCTGCTTCAGATGCATCGCCTGGTCCGAACCGGGCTTGAGCTTCGACAGATCGTCGCCGATCAGCCGCGTCACCTCTTGCCGGATCGCTTCGGCCGAGGCCGGATTGCCTTTCGCCCGCTCCTCAATCACGCGCTCCAGCATCGAGATGGCGAAGGTCACGCCCGCCGCCTTCAGCGTCTGGAGATCGACCGGCGCGAGCAGCCACGGCTTTTTAGCATCGCGCTGATCGGGCGGCGTGTTGGCGACGATAGCCTCGAGATCGCCGATGCGCTCGCCCTTGATCGCGGCAAGCGCCTTCGCCGGATTGTCTTCCTCGCAGAGTGCGCTGACGGTCGGGAATTTTGCGGTGACGTCGAATACACCATCGCCACGCACGGCGACCACGGCCGGGCCATTCGCCTGCGGCAGCCAGACGCGGCCGACAAGCGTTCCCCGAGTGCCGTCCTCGGGGAGAAGGTCCTTAACCGTCAATGTCGTCATGGGCGCATCCTCGCTCTTTTCGGATCGGCCTCGCTCGCGGAGGCCTATCACATTGGCGAAGACCAATAAACGTCTGGGACGGGAAGTCCAGCGCGGCAGCCCGCCGCGCTTCTATGCCCCCGCCCGCGCTTTTCGCGCCGCAATCTGCTGAAGCGCCCAGCGCGCGTTCTTGCGCACCTCGGGATCGGGATCGTCGGCGATGACGGCAAGGAAGGCTTCGCCGTCGTGGTGGGCGATTTCGCCGAGCGCAGCAGCCGCCTCTTTCCGCAAATTGGCCTGGTCGTGGTTGACGCAATTGCCAATCGGGCGAACCGCGCGCTCGATCTTCATCCGGCCAAGGCTGCGGATTGCCTTCAGACGCACCTGCCAGAACTCGTCACTGAGCGAAGCGATGAGCTGGTCGGCGGCAATCGATCCGTTGACATTGAGGCCCAGCGTTTCCGCGGCCATCTCCCGCACCATCCAGTCCGAATCCTTCAAGGCGCGCGTGATCATCTCGGCCGCGGGCTTCATCTGCGAGAAGGCGAGCGCGCTCACCGCAGCACGGCGCACATGCGCGTCCGGATCGTTGATCAGCGCGGTCAGCGCCGGAATCGATTCCTCCAGCTTGAGGAACCCGATCACGCCGATCGCCTGCACCCGCACGGCGGCATCGGAATCCTGGAGCGCTTCGAGCGCGGGTTTCAAGGTGTCCTTGCAGCGCAGCTCCTTCAGCGCACGCAACGCGCCCATGCGGACGAAGGCGTGGGCATGCTTGACCAGCGGCAGGATGATTTCGGCGCAGGCGGGATCTTTGAACTCCGCCATGCTGTCGGCCGCGGCGGCCGCGACGATTCTTTCGGGGTCGACAAGCAGCTTGACCAGCGCGCTGGCGGCCTCCGGCCCATCGAACTCGCCGAGCGCCATCGCAACCTGCTGGCGGACGCCGGCATCGGGATCGGCGACCATTTTGGCGAGATGGCCGACCGCTGCGGGATCGCCGGAATGGCCGAGCGCGATGATGGCGACGCGGCGCTCCCCTGGATCGGCGGCCTGGAGCCGCTCGTCGGCATCTTCGAGATCGTCGTAGGATTCGAACGGGCTCGACATGATTACCTCAGGAGATATGGAATGTTGACGGTGACGGCGCCGGTCGGGCAATCCGCCTCGCAGGGCATGCAGTACCAGCATTCGTCATAGGCCATGTAGGCCTTGTTGGTCATATCGCTGATACGCAGCACGTCGAGCGGGCAGACGTCGACGCACACGGTGCAGCCCTTGTCCGCGATGCATTTGGCGTCGTCGACGACCACCGGAACCGATGTCTGATAAGAAGCGAGAGGCATCGTATGTCTCCTGTTATTTGTGCGGCGGGTCAGGCGGTGGCGCGGATGCGCTGCTTGTCGTAGAGATCCTTCTCGTCGTCGGCGATCGGCACGATATAGGGCTCCACGGCACGCTTCTCGCTGGTCATCTTGCCGTCCTGCTTGCTGAGCAGCGTGTGGCAGAACCAGTTCTCGTTGTCCTTCTCCGGGAAATCCGTCCGCCAGTGATAGAGGCCCCAGCGGCTTTCCTCGCGGTAGAGCGAGGCATGCACGGCCATGTCCGCGCAATCCATGATCGACTGGACTTCGAGCGCGCGGAGCAGTTCGTGCGCATTGCGCGCGATCATGCGCTCCTGCATGTCTTCCCTCGCTTCAGCGAGCCGGCGCATGCCGAGCTCGTATTTGCGCGTGACTTTCGGCGGCTGGAGATAGTCATTGACGAGACGCCGGGTCTTGTACTCGATCTGGTTCGGCGGAATGCCGTCCTCGCGTTTGGTCGGCGCCATCACGCGGTCACGTTCGCTGGCGACATCGGCCGCGTCGAATTCCGCGAAGTCGTGATTGTCCGCGAACTCCATCGCGTCGATGCCGGCGACCGAACCGTTGGTGAAGGCGCCGAGCATGTAATTGTGCGGCACGCTGGCCATGTCGCCGGCGGCATAGAGGCCCGGCACGGTGGTGCGCGCGTTGTCGTCGACGAACACGCCTGACGCACTGTGGCCGGAGCAGAAGCCGATCTCGGAGATATGCATCTCGATCGACTCGCTGCGATAGTCGACGCCGCGCCCCTGCTGGAACAGGCCGCGAGTGGGACGCTCGACCTTGTGCAGGGTCGATTCGATCTCCGAGATGGTGTCGGGGTGAAGATGCTTGAGCTGGAGAAACACCGGGCCCTTGCCGGACAGCAGCTCGTTGTAGAACTCCAGCATCATCTGGCCGGACCAGTAATCGCATTCGATGAAGCGCGATCCCTCGTTGTTGGCGGTGAAGGCGCCGAAGGGACCAGCGACGTAGGCGCAGGCCGGCCCGTTATAGTCCTTGATCAGCGGATTGATCTGGTAACATTCGAGGTTCGCCAGTGCCGCACCGGCGTGATAGGCCATGGAATAGCCGTCACCGGAATTGGCCGCATTCTCGTAGGTGCCGAACATGTAGCCGGAGGTCGGCAGGCCGAGACGGCCGGCGGCGCCCATGCACAGGATAACGGCCTTGGCCTTGATCACCAGCATCTCGGCGGTGCGGGTATTGACGCTGATCGCGCCGGCAATGCGGCCGTCGGCGGATTTGAGCAGCCGCGTCGCCATGTAGCGGTTGGAGATCAGGATGCGGGCGCGGCGGAGCTGGCGATACAGCGCCTTCTTCACCGTTTCGCCGTTCGGCATCGGCAGCACGTAGGTGCCGATGTGGTGCACTTTCTTGACGGCGTAGTCGCCGTTCTCGTTCTTCAGGAAGCGGATGCCGAAGCTGTCGAGTTCCTCGATGATCGAGTAGCAATTTTGCGCGTATTTGTAGACCGCCTTCTGATCGACGATGCCGTCATTGGCGATGGTGATTTCCTTGGTGTACTGCTCGGGCGTCGCATAGCCGGGAATGACGGCATTGTTCAAGCCGTCCATGCCCATCGAGATCGCTCCGGAGCGCTTGACGTTGGCCTTTTCGAGCAGGACGACGTTGGCCTTCGGATTCTTCAGCTTCGCCTTCAACGCCGCCATCGGGCCGGCCGTGCCGCCGCCGATGACGAGCACGTCGCAGGAAACCTCCGAAAGTCCGTCGACGATCTGATCTAGTGACATCGCTTGCTCCTGGTCCGCCGGCAGATCCGGCGCCTTTGCATCAGATTTGTTCAGCAGGCGTCCCGGCGATAGCAATTAGTTGTCGCCGGGCTGCGATTTGCGCCTCAGCGCTCGACAAAGGCCTTTTCGATCACGAAATGGCCGGGCCTGCTGTGATTGCCCTCGACAAAACCGCGTGCGGACAGCATCGCTGGAAGTTCCTCCAGCATCGCCGGACTGCCGCACAGCATGATGCGGTCAGTCTCGATATCGAGGCCTGATAGACCGATATCGTCGAACAGCTGGTTCGACGCGATCAGGTCGCTGATGCGGCCGCGGTTCCTGAACGGCTCGCGGGTAACGGTGGGATAGTAAACGAGCTTGTCTCGAATCAGCGGCCCGAAGAACTCGTGATCGCGCAGGCCTTCCACGAGGTGCTCGCCGTAGGAGAGTTCGGAGACCTGGCGGCAGCCATGGGCGAGCACGATGGTTTCATAATTCTCGTAGACGTCGGGGTCTTTGATCAGGCTGGCGAACGGCGCGAGCCCCGTTCCGGTCGAGAGCAGCAACAGGCGTTTGCCGGGAATGAGGTTGCCGGTGATCAGCGTGCCCGTGGCCTTGCGGCCGACCAGGATGACGTCGCCCTCCCTGATCTTCTGAAGGCGCGAGGTCAGCGGACCGTCCTGCACCTTGATCGAGAAGAATTCGAGCGCCTCCTCGTGATTGGCGCTCGCCATGCTGTAGGCCCGCAGCAACGGCTTGCCCTCGACTTCCAGCCCGATCATCGCGAACTGGCCGTTCTGGAAGCGGAAGCCCGGATCGCGC
The DNA here is from genome assembly GCF_023073025.1 of Bradyrhizobium sp. 76. NCBI lineage: Bacteria > Pseudomonadati > Pseudomonadota > Alphaproteobacteria > Hyphomicrobiales > Nitrobacteraceae > Bradyrhizobium > Bradyrhizobium sp. 76. The sequence continues at coordinate 102,181 of NZ_JADPIS010000149.1, read as the reverse complement.
GTCGCGGTGAAGCTAAACAGGCTATCGGTCCAGTGCCTGACCGAGAGGACCGTTTCCTTCTGAAATGCGCTCATTGTCTCTCCTGATCTCGATTGCGCACAAGGTTTCGGAGAGACAGGAATCCGGCAATGCCGAACTGAAATTCCCGGTGGATTAGTTTCACATTTCGCGGGCGATGATCGAACAGCAGGCAACGAAGATCAGCTCCTCGCACCTGCGCCTGGCAATTAGTTGCTATCGCAGCAGCGCTGCGGCAACGTAGAGAAGGGTCGGAGACACGTCATGACCTTGGTGGCACCGACCGTGGCAGATTACGAAGCAAGCGCCGACCTCGCGACGCTCCGCGTCCGCACCGCTCAGGACGACACGCTGGACTTGCCCGCGGAAACGCTCCGCCTCTCCTGCAAATGCGCCCACTGTACCCGCGCCCGCTTCGACGGCCGCTTCCCCGAGCGGTTTCCTGGCATCGCGATCACCGAGATCGGCGATCTCGGTTACGGACTGAACATCTCGTTTTCGGATGGGCACAATCGGGGGATTTACCCGAAGCCGTATTTGTTGAGCCTGGCCGGGCGGTAGACGCCACAGGTCGTCCTCCAAACTCCGCTGTCATTCCCCGCGACCCGGCTACGCCAAGGCTTCGCCGGGGTTCAGGCCCAGGGGCGCCGAAGCTTTTAGCGTAGGCGGCAGGCGGGGAATCCAGTACGCCGCAGCTTCTCGATAACCCATTGACGTCTCTGGAATACTAGATCGCCGGTCAAGCCGGGCGATGACGGCGGAGTGAATCTGGCACGGACATTGCTCCTCTTTAGATCGATTTGAACGTTCCGGAGGCAGATGATGTTGCAGGCAGCGGCCAATGTGGTTCGCGGGACGGTTCCCGCAACGGTCCGGCCTGCCGGCGGTTCCTCGCTGCTGCTCACCGAGAACCAGCAATGGATCGGCGGACCGCCGGCGTTGATGGATAAGCTCAGCCAGCGCGAGCGGGAGTTGGTGCTGAAGCAGGGCCGCCGAAAAGTGCTCAACCGTGGCCAGACGCTGTTCAGCCAGGGTGGCAAGCATGACGGTATCTGGCTGATCGAAAGCGGCCGTATCCGGGTGTTCTACACCTCCCCGCTCGGCCGCGAGATCACGCTGGCCTATTGGCATGTCGGCAATTTCGTCGGCGGCCCCGAAGTGTTCGAAGGCACCGTGCATCAATGGTCCGGCGTTGCATCCAGCAATTGTAGCGTGGTGCATCTGCCCGGAAAGGAGCTGCGCTCCCTTGCCCTAGAGATCCCGAACCTCGCGATCGGCCTGATCGAAGGCCTGACGTTCAAGGGCAAGTGCTATTCGGCGCTGGCCCAGATGCTGGGAACACGCTCGATCACACAGCGCCTCGCGCATCTGTTGCTGCATCTCGTCGATCTCTACGGCGTCGAGGACGCCGACGGCCGGGTGATCGCCGCAGCTTTCACCCATGCGGATATCGCGCACATGGTCGGTGCCACCAGGCAATGGGTCACGATCAGCCTGAAGCGCATGCAGGAGAAGGGAGTCGTGCTGACCAAGCGCTCCCAGATCGTGGTCTGCCGGCCCGACGTGCTGGAAGAGATGCGAGGGCAAGGGTCTGACTAGGGCCGGTGCCCATGCAAGCAGCTTTATAGTGCAGGACTGCCCAAGGAGTATGCAATCAACTTTTCCCGGCAACTAATCGACTGTGGCGCTCATTCCGGATTTGCCCTGCCCACGCCCTCACCCAATCATGGCAACCACAGCACATCCAACCGAATGAGGATGAGAATGGTCCGCCATCTTCCCACGCTCTCGATCGCGATGTCGGTGACGTCGCTGGCGCTTCTCCTCGCGCAGCCGGCCGCGGCGGAAGCCGTCACGCTCGGCATCGGAACGCAGGATACCACGACCAACACGGTGACCGCCGGGGTCGTCATCCGCCAGCTCCATCTCCTCGAAAAATATCTGCCGAAGGACGGCAAATACGCCAACATCAAGTTCGAGCTGGAGTGGCAGAACTTCACCTCCGGCCCGCCCGTCACCAACGCGATGATGGCGAACAAGCTGCAGATCGGCATGATGGGCGACTATCCGCTGATCGTGAACGGCTTCACTTTCGACAGCAATCCGGAGAGCAAGAGCCGGCTGATCGGGATCGCCGCCTACAGCCTGTCGGGCTCCGGCAACGGCATCGTCGTTCACAAGGATTCGCCCTATTACGATCTTGCCGATCTCAAGGGCAAGCTCGTGAGCGTGCCGTTCGGCTCAGCCGCGCACGGCATGGTGCTCAAGGCGATGCAGGACCGCGGCTACACGTCGGATTTCTTCCAGTTAGTCAGCCAGAGTCCGGAGGTCGGCTCGACCAATCTCCAGGAAAAGAAGATCGACGCACATGCCGACTTCGTTCCGTTCGCCGAGCTGCTGCCGTTCCGCGGTTTTGCGCGAAAGATCTTTGACGGCGTCGAGACCAATCTGCCGACCTTCCACGGCATCGTCGTGCGCACCGATTTCGCCGAGAAATACCCTGAGGTCGTCGTCGCCTACTTCAAGGCGGTGATCGCCGCCAATCAATGGCTGCGCGACGATCCCAAGCTCGCCGCCGGGAAGATCCAGGAATGGACCGGCATCAGCAAGGAGGTCGTCTACATCTTCCTCGGCCCCAGCGGCAACATGACCACCGATCCCTCGATCAAGCCGGCACTGATCGATGCCGCCACGGCCGACGTCAAAGTACTGCAGAACCTCGGCCGGATGAAGGAGTTCGACCCGAAGAAATGGGTCGATGACAGCTACATCCGAAAAGCGTATGCCGAGATGAAGCTCGACTATGACGCGCAGCTTGCGAGCACCAAGAATTACGAGATCTCCGGCGACGATTCCTTCTGCAAGAAACCGATCTCCGATCCGCGCAAGGCCGGCGAGGTCTGGGTCGAAGATTCAGGCATCCTGCCCTTCTCGTCAGCCAGCTGCACGCTCGGCGCCTATGCAGACTACAAGGCCAAGGGCAAGAAGATCAACGTCGCCTACGTCTTCGATACCACCCGCGGCATCAAGCTGTTCGCAGACCAGGCTTTCTTCGCGGTCGGCAATGGTGAGGTTGCGCCGTTCCTGCTGAAGAAGGATGCCGAAGCCTATGCCGCCAAGATCAGCGGCAAGGTGCTCGGCTTCGACGACGCGGTGAAGGCGGCGGTCGGCGGGGGCAAGACGTGAGCAGTCCCGCCCTCCTCAGACATTCCGAGGACAGCATGCCGGCAAGTGCAATCGCGGAGGCAAGCGCCATGCCCGCCTCCACGCCACCCGCGTCTCCACCCTCCTTCGGCACGCTCGCACTGCGCTGGTACCGGCTCAACCGGGGCGGGCTGCGCGCGACCGCGATCGGCATCATCTCGCTGCTCGCCTTTCTTCTGGTCTGGCATCTGCTGACGACCTATCGCGTCGTGTTCTTCGTGCGCTTCACCAACGTGCCTTCGCCGCTCGCGGTCTATGCGAGCTTCACCAAGGCGATCCACGATCCGAAATTCCTGCTGCACGTCCTCTTGAGCTGCCGGCGCATCTTCTTCGGCTTCTCGCTTGCGGCGATCGTCGCGGTGCCACTCGGCCTGATCATGGGCCGCTTCAAGCTTGTCCACGAGATCATCTTCCCCGTCGCGGAGGTGCTGCGGCCGATCCCGGCGATCGCCTGGGTGCCGATGGCGATCATGCTGTGGCCGACCAACGAGCAGAGCATCGTCTACATCACGTTCCTCGGCTCGTTCTTCCCGATCCTGGTCAACACGCTGCACGGCATGTCGCTGGTCGATCCCGTGCTGGTGCGCGCCGCGCAATGTCTCGGCGCGCGGGAACGCTCGATCTTCCGCGATGTGTATTTCCCGGCCTCGCTCCCGCACATCTTCACCGGCCTGACCGTCGGCATGGGCGTGGCCTGGGTGTCGCTGATCGCCGCCGAGATGATCTCGGGGCAGTACGGCATCGGCTATTTCACCTGGGAGGCCTATTCGCTGGTTCAGTATGCCGACATCGCGCTTGGCATGATCGCGATCGGCGTGCTCGGGCTCGGATCGAGCATGTTGATTCGAGGCGCCGGACAATTGGTGATGCCGTGGAGATCAAGATGAGTGAGATCGTTGTCAAGGCACCGCAGGGCCATATCGAGGTCAAGAACTTCTCCCTCAGCTACGACAGCATCGAGGGGCCGGTCGAAGCCGTCACCGATACGCAGATTCATGTGAAGCCTGGCGAGTTCGTCTCGATCGTCGGACCCTCCGGCTGCGGAAAGTCGACGCTGCTCAACGCGGTCGCCGGCTTCCTCAAGCCGACCACGGGCATCGTCACCGTCGACGGCGAAAAGGTGAACGGCCCCAGCGCGGAGCGCGGCATGGTGTTTCAGCAATATTCGCTGTTTCCCTGGAAGACCGTGCGGGAGAACGTCGAGTTCGGCCTGAAGATGCGCGGCATGCCGCGCTCGCAGCGCGAGCGCGCCGCCCGCACGCTGCTGGGACTCGCAGGCCTCGAAGCCTTCGAAAAGCATTACCCCGAGAAACTTTCGGGTGGCATGAAGCAGCGCGTCGGCATCGTCCGCGCGCTCGCGACCGGACCCAAAGTGTTGCTGCTGGACGAACCCTTTGGCGCGCTCGATGCGCAGACCCGGGTCATCATGCAGCAGATCCTCACCAACATGTGGCAGCGGTTGAAGATCTCGGTGCTGTTCGTCACCCACGACATCGACGAGGCGATTTTCCTGTCCGATCGTGTCTACTGCATGACCGCACGCCCCGGCTCGATCAAGGCGGAGATTCCGATCCCGCTCGAGCGGCCGCGGCAGCAGGCGATGATGATGTCATCGGAGTTTTTGGCGCTGCGCCGCGGACTGATGTCGCTGATCCGCGAGGAGAGCATCAAAGCGATGGGCGGCGAGCTCAACGACATGGGCATGCAGGGGTTGAACATCGAGCTGCACGGGCATTCGCTCGCGGATGTGATTTAGCGATTTCTCGACGCTTACCCTCTTAGTTCCCTTCTCCCCTTGCGCGAAGGAAGAAGAGTTCGCGGCTACAGCCGCCTTCACTTGAACCAGTGCACCAGTGCGATGCTGATGCCGAGCAGCAGCATCAGCGACAGCGTCACGGCCGCCGTCACCCTGCCCCCGACATTGGCCAGCACACGAACGTCGACACCCAGACCCAGCGCCGCCATCGACACCACCGTGAGAAAGCTGGTGATCTTCGTCACCGGACCAACCACCGTGCCTGGCACGATCTCCAGGGATCGCAGGGTCGCCAGCGCAAGGAAGCCGAGGATGAACCACGGGACCAGGCGGAAAAAGCCGACATTGGTCTTCTTGGCGTCGCTGTGCCAGCGCGAGGCCGTCAGCGAGAGGCCGACGACGACCGGCCCGAGCATCAGCACCCGCATCAGCTTGACGAGCGTGCCGATCTGCGTCGAGACGAGCCCCGCCGGCACAGTCGCCGCAAGCACCTGCGGCACGGCATAGACGGTGAGGCCTGCGAGGATGCCGTATTGCGTGGCCGATAGCTGCAGCAGCGGGATCAGCAGCGGCAGGCCGAGCACCATCATCACGCCGAGGATGGCGGTGAAGGAGATCGAGGATGCGATCTCGTCATTGTTGGCGCCGATGATCGGCGCCACCGCCGCAATCGCCGAGTTGCCGCAGATCGAGTTGCCGCAGGCGATCAGGATCGAGAGCCGCGTCGAGAGACCAAGCAGCCGGCTGATGCCGAAGGAAACGCAGAGCGCGACCACAACGACGGCCGCGATCGAGGCCAACAGCGCGACGCCGGATGCCGCGATAGCAGCAAAGCTGATCGAGGCCCCCAGCAGCATGACGGCGACTTCGAGCAGCTGCTTGGCGCTGAAGGCGATGCCGGACTGCCAGCGCGGCGCGGGCTTCCAGAAGCTGCGAACGGCCATGCCGAGCAAGATCGCCATCACCAGCGCCTCGACATAGGGATGTTCGAAGACGCCCAATTCCGCCCGTTCGAGCAGGGCCGAAACACCGGCCACGGCGATGCAGAGGAGGATCCCGGGAATCAGCGCGACAATGCGGCCAGTGGCCGTGGTCGGCTTGGCGTCGGCCGGGCTGGATGCTTGATTCTGCGACACAAATCTCTCCCCGAGGAGAAGGATTTATACGCAGCGCCATCCGATTGGGAAATAAGTTTTCGACATATCAGGGCTCAGGGAAGTTCTATCCTCAGCCCGGGATAATCCGGCTCGGAAGGTCAGGCGCGCCTTAGAAGATCAGGCTCTTGGCCAGCGAGGCGACGCGGCTGAAACCGTCATAGACGCCGGGTTCGAAGAAGGCTGCACGCGCCAGCACGATGCCGGCGACCAGCGACCAGAACAGGCCGGTGCCGACCCGCAGCAGCAGCTTTGACCCGCGCGAGCGCGGCTGGGTGTCCGTTGCGGACACCAATTGCTCGCCGAAAGGTTCAAACCTGGTGCGTTCCATGGCAGTCAATCCATCAATTTCTCGAGGAAATGTCGTCGTTTCGGCCCCAAACAGCAATGGAAGCGATTGGCTTTTTTGCCTCCCGAAGAGGAAACTCCTTCCGCCGGACGGACCCGGGGCAATAGTTTTCTTCTTCCGGCCTATTTGAGCACCGGCGCCACGGCGAGCGGGTAGCGCCGCGCGTATGAAAGGAATCTGCCAATGCCAAACCCCCGCGTGCGTATCTACACCGACTACAAGAGCCCCTACGCATTCGTGGCCAACAAGCGCCTGTTCGAACTCGAGGAGACGCACGGCGTCGAGCTCGAATGGCTGCCCTATACGCTGCGCGTTGCCGAATTCATGGGGACCGTGGAAGAGCGCACGCCGCATTTCTGGCGCAAGGTGCGCTACGCCTATATGGACGCTCGGCGCTATGCCAATGCGCGGGGGCTCGTCATGAAAGGGCCCCGGCGGATCTACGACGCGTTCTATTCCAGCGTCGGCATGCTGTTCGCCCAACAGCACGGCTTCTTCCGTCCGTATCACGACACGGTGTTTCGTCGGTTCTGGAGCCATGAGCTCGAGATCGACGATCTCGCCGCAATCACGGACGTCATCACGTCCTGCGGTGGCTCAGCCAGTGAGTTCAAAGCCTACATCCATGGCCCCGCCCGCGCCGAGCATGACCGCATCATTGACGAGGCCGAAGCGCTCGGCGTGTTCGGCGTGCCGACCATGGTATTCAACGGCGATCTGTTCTGGGGCGGCGACCGCATCGACATGCTGATCGAACGCATCGAGAAGCCTGAGACGATCGAAGCCGCGCTCGGCAGCCGCCATCGCAAGCCGGTATGAGCGGCAACGCTAAGCCGCCAGCCCGCTCCCCACCGGAGCAAACTCCAGCCCGAGGCTTTCGGCCACCGCCTTGTTGGTGATGCGGCCGCGATGCACATTCAGCCCGTTGCGCAGATGTGGATTTTCCAGCACTGCAGCAAAACCCTTGTTCGCAAGCATCAAGCCGAACGGCAGCGTCGCGTTGTTCAGCGCCTGGCTCGACGTCACCGGCACCGCGCCGGGCATATTGGCCACGCAATAATGCACGATGCCGTCGACCAGATAGGTCGGATCGGCATGCGTGGTCGGGTGCGAGGTCTCGAAGCAGCCGCCCTGATCGATCGCGACGTCGACCAGCACGGCGCCCGGTCGCATCGATGTCAACATCGCACGCGTGACGAGCTTGGGCGCGCTCGCGCCCGGCACCAGCACCGCGCCGATCACGACGTCGGCAGCGAACACCTCCTCCTCAACTGATTCGATGGTGGAGAAGCGGGTGCGTACGCGCCCGGCAAAGAGATCATCAAGCTGCCGCAACTGAGGAATAGAGCGGTCGATCACGGTGATCTCCGCGCCAAGGCCCGCGGCCATGCGCGCGGCTTGCGTTCCCACTACGCCGCCGCCGAGCACGACGACCCGCGCCGGCTGCACGCCGGGAACGCCGCCCAGCAGCAGTCCGCGGCCCCCAGCCGAGCGCTTGAGCGCGGCGCCGGCGGCCTCGATGGCGAGGCGGCCGGCGACTTCGCTCATCGGCGCAAGCAGGGGTAGGTGACCGGCCGCGTCGGTGACGGTTTCATAGGCGATCGCAGTACAGCCGGAGGCGAGCAAACCCCTGGCCTGTTCGGGATCCGGCGCGAGATGGAGATAAGTGAACAGGATCTGGCTGTCGCGGAGCTGGGCCCACTCGCTTTTCTGGGGCTCCTTCACCTTCACGATCATGTCGGAGTTCGCGAAGATGTCGCGTGCGCTGTCGGCAATGATCGCCCCTGCCCGCCGGTAGACTTCGTCGGAGGCGCCGATGCCGCCACCCGCACCGGTCTCGACCGTCACCTCGTGCCCCGCCGCGACATATTCGCGGACTGCACCCGGGGTGAGCCCGACGCGATATTCCTGCACTTTGATTTCCTTGGGCACACCGACGCGCATCCCGGGCCTCCTTTTGATTCACCTCATGATCGTAGCGACCTGCCCGGTTTGGTTTCGTGCAAATATCCGCTAGCTTTGGCGTCCCTGCGCCGGTTTCCGGCGCGCAAACGCCCTTTCACGCTGGAAACGAAACTTTGGCCCTCGACCGGAAAGATCTCGCCATCCTCGCGGAACTCACGACCAATGCGCGGGCCAGCCACACCGAGCTCGCCAACAAGGTTGGGCTATCCAGCACCGCGCTCGCGCGGCGGCAGAAGGCACTTGAGGACGACGGCTACATCCAAGGCTATCAGGCCACGCTCGACCTCGCGCAATTCGGCCTCACCACCACGGTACTGGTCCGCATCGCGCTGGAAAGCCAGAGCGATGAGGCGTTGAAGGCGTTCGAGGCGGAGGTGGTGAAATGCCCGTCCGTCGTGCGCTGCTTCCTGATGTCGGGGACCGACGACTACATTTTGATCGTGCTCGCCCGCGACATCCAGGATTTCGAGCGCATCCACCGCATGGAGCTGTCGCGCCTGCCGCGCGTCGCGCGGGTCCAATCGAGCTTCGCGCTGCGCGAGGTCGTCAACCGCGCCGTGCCGAATGTGGTGTTCGGCGAAGCAAGGCGCTGACCGCAACCTCTCGGAAAGGCGAACTGCCTGCAAGGAACCAACCGGTCGGTGGTCCGTTGGGCGCTATTGGCCGGCGGAGGCGTGCCCCCGCGTCAACACGGCTGACGTCCGGCACGGTCGCCGTCGCAGGGAGCAGGACATGGGCGATGTCACGCATCAGATTTCCGAACGAATCCCGATCCATCTTGTCGTCAACGGCGTCAGTCACACGCTCGATCTCGTGCCATGGACCACGCTGCTCGACGCCTTGCGGGACCATCTTGCGCTGAGCGGCACCAAGAAGGGCTGCGACCATGGTCAGTGCGGCGCCTGCACTGTGCTGGTGGCTGGCCGGCGCGTCAATTCGTGCCTCACGCTCGCCGTCATGAAGGACGGCGCGGAGATCACGACTGTCGAAGGTCTTGCCAAGGACGGCGCACTGCATCCCGTGCAACAGGCGTTTATCGACCATGACGCCTTCCAGTGCGGCTATTGCACGCCGGGACAGATATGTTCGGCGGCCGGACTGCTCGCCGAAGGCCGTGCCCGTGATTCCGACGAGATCCGGGAGCTGATGAGCGGAAACCTCTGCCGCTGTGGCGCCTATCCGAACATCGTCGCCGCCATCCAGCAGGCAATGGGCCAGCCATGAACAATTTCCAGTACGCCCGAGCCACTGATGTCGCCGACGCGATCCGCCTGCTCGCCGCCGATCCCGGCGCCAAGCTGATTGCCGGCGGCACCAATCTGATCGACCTGATGAAAGAGAATGTCGAGCGCCCCTCCCGGCTGATCGACATCTCCCGCCTGCCGCTCCGGGAGGTCCAGGAGACGACCGACGGGTCCTTGCGCATCGGCGCCCTGGTGCCGAACTCGGACCTCGCCTACCATCCATTGATCGAGCAGCGCTATCCCCTGCTCGCCAGCGCGATCCTAGCCGGCGCGTCGGCGCAATTGCGCAACATGGCCTCCGTTGGTGGCAATCTGATGCAGCGAACGCGTTGCGCCTACTTCTATGACACGGCCACGCCCTGCAACAAGCGACATCCCGGCAGCGGCTGCTCGGCGATGGACGGGCTGAACCGCAACCATGCGATCCTGGGCACGAGCGCCGCCTGCATCGCGACCAATCCATCCGATATGAGCGTGGCGCTTGCCGCGTTGGACGGGCTCGTGCACGTCGCGGGTCCTTCCGGCGAACGCACCATCGCGCTGACCGATTTCCATCGGCTGCCCGGCGACAAGCCTCATGTCGATACCAATCTCGGCACCGGTGAGATCATCACGGCGATCGAGCTGCCGCCGCGCGGCTTTGCACAAAACTACAGCTACCTAAAAATTCGCGACCGGATGTCTTATGCTTTCGCTCTGGTCTCGGTCGCCGCCGCGCTCGAATTGGAGGGCAACGCGATCAGCGGGGCACGCCTGGCGCTCGGCGGCGTGGCGCACAAGCCCTGGCGCAGCCTCGAAGCCGAAGCGGCGTTGCGCGGCCAGGCCGCAACGCCCGATCACTTCTCGCACGCCGCGGATCTCTTGCTCCAGGAAGCAACGGCCCGCTCACATAACGGCTTCAAGGTCGAGCTCGCACGCCGCGCCATCGTGCGGACGCTCACACAGGCGGCGAACGCCACGCCGCAATCCCAGGCCCACAAGAAGATCGCGTGAGGACCCCATGAACGCTTATGTCGGAACGCCAACGTCGCGTGTCGACGGCCGCGCCAAGGTCACCGGCGCCGCCAAATACGCCGGCGAATTTCCGGCCGACAAGCTCCTCCATGGGTTCGTCGTCGAGGCTACCATTCCATGCGGGCGCATTGCCCGCCTCGACACCAATGCGGCGCTGCAGATCAAGGGTGTGCTCGACGTGCTCACGCATGCGAACCGTCCGCCGCTGGCCGATAAGGACGAGGCGTGGAAGGACGAGGTGGCGCCCGAGGAAGGCTCGCCTTTCCGTCCGCTTTATGATGACAAAATCAAGTTCAATGGCCAGCCGATCGCACTGGTCGTCGCGGAGGACTGGGAAACCGCGAAATTCGCCGCGACGCTTGTGCGGGTCGACTATGAGCAGCATGGTTTTGCGACCGACCTCGAAGGCGAGCGCGGCAACGCTGCCGAGAAGGACAAGCCGCATAAGCCGCGGGGCGACGCCGCAGCCGCCCTTGCGGGAGCTGATGTGCGCCATGTGGCGGACTACGTGATACCGACCGAGCATCACAACCCGATGGAGCTCTATGCGACCACGGCGGTCTGGGACAGCAATGGCAAGCTCACGATCTATGACAAGACGCAGGGCGTCCAGAACGTCCACAAATTTCTCTGCGGCGTGTTCGACAGGAAGCCGGAGGACATTCGGGTGATCTCGCCATACGTCGGCGGCGCCTTCGGTTCCGGCTTGCGGCCGCAATATCAGGTGGTGTTGGCAACGCTCGGCGCGCTCGCGCTGAAACGGTCCGTTCGCGTCGTGCTGACACGGCAGCAGATGTACGGGCTCGGCTACCGGCCAATGACCATCGAGCGCGTCGGGCTCGGCGCAAAGTCAGATGGTACGCTCGATGCGGTCACGCACGAGGCCATTGCCGTCACCTCGCGCTACGAGGATTTTGCCCGCAACGATACCGGCTGGGCCGAACAGCTCTACCGCAGCCCGAACAGCCGCTTGTCCCACAAGCTGGTCCACCTTGACGTCTCCACCCCCTGCGACATGCGCGCACCGGGCGCGGCGTCGGGCGTCTGCGCGCTCGAATGCGCGATGGACGAGCTTGCCGTCGCACTCAAGCTCGACCCGGTCGACCTGCGGCTGAAGTGCTACTCGGACCGCGACCAGAGCGAAAACCTGCCCTACACCAGCAAGCAGTTGCGGGCATGCTACGCGCGCGGCGCGGACGCCTTCGGCTGGAGCAGACGCAATCCTGCGCCGCGCTCGATGCGCGACGGCAAGGAGCTGGTCGGCTGGGGCATGGCCACTGGTGTGTGGGAAGCACTGCAGATGCCAGTCGCCGTCCGTATCGTGCTGACGTCGAACGGACATGCCGAGGTGTCTTGCGCGGCATCCGACATCGGCACCGGCACCTACACGATCGTGGCGCAGGTCGCAGCCGATGCGCTCGGCCTGCCGATCGAGAACATCAGCGTCAGGCTCGCAGATTCCAGTCTGCCGCAGGCGCCTGTCGAGGGCGGCTCCTGGATGGCTGCCTCGAGCGCACATGCGGTGCTCGCAGCCGCCGAGGAGGTGCGCAAGGAACTGTTACGCCTGGCCGGGAAGATGCCAGGCTCGCCGCTCGCCGGCGCCGAGTTGGCCGATACAGTGCTGACCGACGGCAGCATTGCCAGGGCCAGCGACAACAGCCGCGCGGTCTCGATCGCCGACGCAATGCGCCATGGCGGGGTCGAACGCATCGAGAAGGAAAAGCTCAACCAGTTCGATGAGGACAAGAAGCACGCGCGCAACACCCATTCGGCCGTCTTCGCCGAGGTCAAGGTCGACGAAGAGCTAAATGTCGTTCGCGTGACGCGGGTCGTCAGCGCCGTCGCGGCCGGGCGGATTCTGAACACCAAGACTGGCCGCAGCCAGATCATGGGCGGCGTGGTCTGGGGAATCGGGATGGCCCTGCACGAGGAGACGGTGATGGATCACCGCTTCGGCCGGATCATGAATGCGAATATCGCCGAGTACCACATTCCGGTGAACGCAGATGTTCGCGACATCGACGTGATCTTCGTCGACGAGCCGGACGCGCACATCAACGCGCTCGGCATCAAGGGCATTGGCGAAATCGGCATTGTGGGCGTCCCGGCGGCGATCGCAAACGCCGTCTATCACGCCACCGGCAAACGCATCCGCCGCTTCCCGATCACACTGGACAAGCTGCTCGACTGAGACGGTGCAGCGGTCCCGCTCGGCGGCGTCACCTGAGGACGCGCCCGACGCCAGACCTCACGACGGAAAGTCAGCGGGTCTGACCTGGATGCGGTCGGCATGCAACGACCAATGGTGCAACGCCTGGTCCTCACAAAATCTTGCCTTCGCCCGCTCTCTGGCTTCGTCCTCGTCGGAAGCGTCGACCTCGAGCGTGCCTTGGCACACCTCGATCTGCCGGCCGTATTGGCCGAGCACGTCCTTCATGAACCTGACCACATAAGTTGACATGGGACCTCCTGCCTGCCCCGGCGGCGCTCACTCTAATCCCATTTAGCCGGAATCCGGGAGGGAGATTTTGACGCGGATCAAAGTCGGGCGCGGTTCCCGCCCGCCGGTCATTCCATGGCGCGTCGTAGCGCCGGCAGATCGGGCAGCAGCAGCATCGCAAACCGGAAGGACAAAGCGATCTCCGACTACCCCGGCGTCACACCAAACGCCTGCTTGAATCGCTCCGCATAGCGTGGCCAGACCTCGGGATTGATGATGCGCGGCGGGCGCTTGCCGTCGAGCGTCTGCAGCACCTGCTCGGCGGCGATCCGACCCATATTCTGCCGTGCCTCGACCGTGACGCCCGCGGTATGCGGGCTCGCCAGCACGTTGTCGAGCTGGAGCAGCGGATGCTCCGGTGGCGGCGGCTCCTTGGACCAGACGTCGAGACCGGCGCCCGCAATGCGCTTGTCACGCAACGCCTGGAGCAGCGCATCTTCGTCGTGGATGAAGCCACGCGCCGTGGTGATAAAGTACGCATGCGGCTGCATCAACCCAAACTCGCGCACGCTGATCATATTGCGGCTGCCCTTGTCGAGCGGACAGGAGATCGAGACGAAGTCCGCGCAGCGCAAAAGCTCGTCGAGCTCGACCTTCTCGCCACCCCGCTCGGCCATCACCTCGGCCGTCAGGTACGGATCGTAGGCCAGCACCTTCATGCCGAACAGGCCCTTGCACAGCGCGGCGATGCGCCGGCCGACATTGCCGAGGCCGATGATGCCGACCGTTTTGTGCTCGACCTCGTTGCCGACGAGCTCGTTGCGGTTGACGTTGGCCTCCCTGCGAAGCTTGCGGTCGGACTGGATGATGCGCTTGGACAACGTCAGCATCATCGCCAGCGCGTGCTCGGCGACAGAATGGGCATTGCCGCCGGACTGGTTGACGACCAGCACGCCGGCATCGGTGCAGGCCTCGACGTCGACAGGATCGAATCCCGCGCCGTTGCTGGAGACGAGCAGCAGGTTCGGCGCGCGCTTCAGGAAGGCAGCATCGACATGGAAGTGCGGGGCCAGTTCGTCGCGGGCGGCGCCGATCTGGTAGACATGAGCCGCTTCGATGATCGGCGCGAAAAAGTCCTCGGGGCTCTCGTTCTCGATGCGATCGAGCCGGACGTCGGGCCGCGCCTTCAGGATGTCGATGTAGATCGGGTTGGCCAGATATTTGACGTAGAAGACGCGCTTGCTGTTGACGGACATCGGGACCCTTCCGGCTTTCTCCAGGAGATCCGCAGGGCCAGCGCGGCGCGCTCTCCTTCCATGCGTTCCTCCGTTCTCTTGTTATTGCCGCTTATGACACGGTGGCGCCGGCCGCGGCAGGCCGTCTGGCGCAGATCACGGTGCAGCCCGGACATGTTGACAATCCCGCTGCCTGCGTCAAGTTCGGCAGACCGCCGCGACGGCCAAGACGACGCCTAAGACGCCGCCTGAGACAATGGCAAAGACCAAGAAGCATGCGCGGCCGAAGGGAGAACGCAATGGCGATTGCGGAGCAACAGACCTCGTCCAAGGCGGCGCAGACCTCCAGCGACAAGAGCTGGCACGGCATCGTCCTGCAAACCCTGAAGCGGAACGAGATCAGCCTCGTCCCTTACGTGCCCGACCGCGTGCTGACGCCGCTGATCAAGAACCTGCACGCCGATCCGTACTTCACCACCTTTGCCACCGCCCGCGAGGAGGAGGCCGTCGGCATCGTCTCGGGCGCCTGGATGGGCGGACGGCGCGGTGCGGTGCTGATGCAGACCTCGGGCTTTGCGACGCTCGCCAACGTGCTGGCCTCGCTCGCGGTGCCCTACCAGATTCCGCTGATCATGTTCGTGTCCGAACGCGGCACGCTCGGCGAATTCAACTACGGCCAGTCACTGGTCTGCCGCACCATGCGTCCGGTGCTGGATTCTCTGGCGCTGGAGCATCACACCATCACCCGGCTCGACGAGCTCGAATTCATTGCCGACCGTTCGATCAAGCAGGCCGTGACGACGCAGGCGCCGGTCGCGCTGATCCTCAACCCGCTGCTCACGGGCGGCAAGGTGTTCGACAAGTGAGGCCGGCGCAAATGAATACAGACGCGCGCAACACCAAAGTGATGAACCGCTTCGACGTCACCTCGCGCCTGATCGCGAAACTCGAGCACGAGGAAGCCGTGATCGGCGGCATCGGCAACACCAATTTCGACCTCTGGGCCGCCGGCCACCGTCCGCAGAATTTCTACATGCTCGGCAGCATGGGGCTCGCCTTCCCGATCGCGCTGGGCGTGGCGCTGGCGCAGCCGGACCGGCGCGTCTTCGCGCTCGAAGGCGACGGCTCGCTGCTGATGCAGCTCGGCGCGCTCTCGACGATTGCGGCGTTGAAGCCGAAGAACCTCACCATGATCGTAATGGACAACGGCATCTATCAGATCACCGGCGCGCAGCCGACACCGGCCGCGAACGTGGCTGACATCGTCGCCATCGCGACCGGCTCCGGGCTTGCCAACAGCGCCTGGGCCGCGGACGAGGAGGATTTCGAGCGTCTGGTCGAAGAAGCCATGTCGGCCGGCGAGCCGAGCCTGATCGCCGTTCGTATCGATGACAAGCCTGGCGTCGGCGCCACCCGACGCGACCCCGTACAAATCCGGGAACGCTTCATGCACGGCCTGGGCGTGCGTGAGCCGCTTTAACGTTTCGTCATTAACTACACGGCGATCTGATCCCGGCCCCTCGGCAGGCTGCTGCAATCCATGCTAAGCGGTGCGGATGTCCATTTTGGTTCGCTCCTCTGCCTGGCTGCTTGCCGCCGCCGTCGCCTTTGCAACCCTCGGCCCGCCCGGCCTGCGGCCCCATTCCGACCTTGGCCAGGACGGTGAACACGCCCTCGCCTTCGTCCTAGTGGGACTAGCCTTCGGCCTCGCCTATCCGCGCCGCCGCCTGTCGGCTACAGCCATCGCTGTGGTGCTGGTCGGCCTGCTCGAACTGATGCAATTCTGGGCACCGGGACGACATGCGCGGCTGGAGGACTTTCTGGTCGATGCCGGCACCACCTGCATCGGCTTCGCCCTCGCGGCCGTCGCCGATTGGGCCTTGACGCGGTTTCGCGCAAATTCGGCCGTGACGAGCCAAGGCCCCGCGGAGTGATGCTCCGCAGGGCCCGCCTTTCAAAGCTCACGCTCCGATTGATCAGTCGATGATCTTGACGACGCGGCGCGTGCGCGGCTCCACGATCACGCGGCGATCGTTCACGACCGCATAGCGATACTCGGTGTAGTTCGGCACGGGCCGCAGCACCACGGTCGGCGGCAGGGGCTCGCCGACCACGACGCGCTCGTGAACCACGACGGAATCATCACGCGGAATTCCGCCCAGGATCGCGTTCGGAATTTCAAGGCCGGCGCCCACGGCTGCACCGACGGTACCACCGACCATCGCACCGACCGGACCGCCAATGTCGCCGCCCGCGCGTGCGCCGTTCCTGGCGCCCTCTTCGGTCGTCGACTGAGCAAAGGCCGCACTCGACGCCAGCAGCGACGCGGCAGCCAACGAAATCGCAAGACGGGTTTTCATGTGCTTATGTCTCCAGTGATTGTTGTGCGCCTTCAACCGCGGGGCCGGATCATTGTTCCGGTTCCCTCGCCCGATCTAGCCAGAACCACAACGGAGACTGTTACCCGGTAACAGTTCAGGCCGCGGCGATCTCGTGCCTCGCCATCAGTTCCAGCGCGCGCACCATCGCCGAATGGTCCCAGCCCTTGCCGCCATGCGCGGCGCAGGACGAGAACAGTTGCTGCGCCACTGCGGTGCTCGGCAGCGACAGGCCGAGCGCGCGGGCGCCTTCAAGCGCGAGGTTAAGATCCTTCTGGTGCAGCTCGATGCGGAAGCCGGGATCGAAATTGCGCTTCACCATGCGCTCGCCATGCACTTCGAGAATCCGCGAAGACGCAAAGCCGCCCATCAGGGCCTGCCACACCAGCGCCGGATCCGCACCGGCTTTCGACGCGAACAGCAGCGCTTCGCTGACCGCCTCGATCGTCAACGCGACGATGATCTGGTTGGCGACCTTCGTGGTCTGGCCGTCGCCATTGGCGCCGACCCGGGTAACGTTCTTTCCCATCCTGTCGAAGATCGGCTTCATGGTGTTGAAGGCGCGCTCGGGGCCACCGACCATGATGGTGAGGCTTGCCGCCTTGGCACCAACCTCCCCGCCTGACACCGGTGCGTCGAGATAATCCGCGCCGAGCGCCTCGATCTTCTTCGCAAACTCCTTGGTCGCCAGCGGCGAGATCGAGCTCATGTCGACCACGATCTTGCCCTTGGAAATGCCGCCCGCGACGCCGTCCTTGCCAAACAGCACGGCCTCCACCTGCGGGGTATCCGGCACCATGATGACCGCATCCGCCTCCTCCGCAACCTCCTTGCTTGACTTGCAGATGACGCCGCCGGCGGCGATCAGCTCGGGTGCGACCGGCCCGACATCGTGCAGGAGAACGCGATGGCCTGCGGCCAGAAGATGACCGGCCATCGGCCGTCCCATGGTGCCAAGTCCGATAAAGCCGATGTCGATCATGTCAAAGTTTCCTCAGGTCTCGAAAGTCTGCGCCGCGTGCCAGGACAAGCCGTCCAGCGTCGTGGTGCGCGGCTTGTATTCGCAACCGATCCAGCCGCGATACCCGATCGCGTCGAGATGGCGGAACAGGAAGGGATAGTTGATCTCGCCCGTGCCGGGCTCGTGGCGGCCGGGATTATCGGCGAGCTGGATGTGCGCGATCTGCGGGAGATATTCCTGCATGGTACGGGCGAGATCGCCCTCCATGATCTGCATGTGGTAGATATCGTACTGGATGAACAGATTGTTCGAGCGCACCTCGGAGATCAGCTGCACGGCCTGCTCGGTGCCGTTCAGGAAGAAGCCGGGAATGTCGAGCGTGTTGATCGGCTCGACCAGAAGCTTGATGTTCTCCCGCGCCAAGGTCGACGCCGCAAAGCGCAGATTCCCGACCAGCGTTTCGTTGAGCTCACGCGGATCGGCATCGACAGGCGCGATGCCGACGAGGCAATTGAGCTGCTCGCAATCGAGCGCCTTGG
This sequence comes from Bradyrhizobium sp. 76, assembly GCF_023073025.1. Lineage (NCBI taxonomy): Bacteria > Pseudomonadati > Pseudomonadota > Alphaproteobacteria > Hyphomicrobiales > Nitrobacteraceae > Bradyrhizobium > Bradyrhizobium sp. 76. The sequence goes on along the minus strand of NZ_JADPIS010000149.1, from coordinate 83,924 downwards.
CATAGTCGATGGCGCGAAACACGCCGTCCCTGAACTCGCTGACACGATCCGGCAGGATCGCGATGCCGCGCTCGCTCGCGGCCCAATTGCCGGCCGGCAGATTGTGCAGCACCTGCGTCAGCCCATGGCTGTCGAGCTGCTCGCGCAACTGCGCCTTCTCGAAATCATAGGGGAAGAGGTACTCAATCCCGGAAAAGCCCGCCGCTTTTGCCGCGGCGAAACGGTCCATGAACGGCATCTCGTTGAAGAGCATGGTGAGGTTGGCGGCGAATTTCGGCATGATGCTGGTCCCCTATTCCGCCGGCTGCAGCACGCCCGGCCGCGCGGTCGCGACCTCGTCGAGCGGCAGGTCCAGCACCTCCTCGAACTCGACGACGTTGTCGATTTCCGTGCCCATCGCGATGTTGGTGACGCGCTCGAGAATGAACTCGACCATCACAGGCACGCGGTACTTCGCCATCCATTCGCGTGCGGTGGCGAACGCGGCCTGCGCGTCCTTGGGATCGGTGACGCGAATCGCCTTGCAGCCGAGCCCTTCGGCGACGGCGACGTGATCGACGCCGTAGCCGCCGAGCTCGGGCGCGTTGATGTTCTCAAAGGAGAGCTGGACGTGATAGTCCATGTCGAAGCCGCGCTGGGCCTGGCGGATCAGGCCGAGATAGGAATTGTTCACGACGACATGGATGTAGGGCAGGTTGAACTGCGCCCCGACCGCGAGCTCCTCGATCAGGAACTGGAAGTCGTAGTCGCCCGAGAGCGCGACGATATCGCGATCCGGGCACGCCGCGCGCACGCCGAGCGCCGCAGGTAGGGTCCAGCCGAGCGGCCCCGCCTGCCCGGCATTGATCCAGTTGCGCGGCTTGTAGACACCCAGGAACTGCGCACCGGCGATTTGCGAAAGGCCGATCACGGTGACGTAGCAGGTGTCGCGGCCAAACGCCTTGGTCATCTCCTCGTAGACGCGCTGGGGCTTGATCGGGACGTTGTCGAAATGGCTCTTGCGCAACATCGTCTTCTTGCGGTCCCGGCAGGAAGCGGGCCACGCCTGGCGCTCGCGCAACCTGCCTGAGCGGCGCCACTCCCTGGCGACGGCGACGAACAGTTCGAGCGCCGCCTTCGCGTCCGAGACGATGCCGAGGTCGGGATTGAACACGCGCCCGATCTGGGTCGGCTCGATATCCACATGCACGAAGGTGCGACCCTTGGTGTAGGTCTCGACCGAGCCGGTGTGGCGGTTTGCCCAGCGGTTGCCGATGCCGAGCACGAAATCGGATTCGAGCATGGTGGCATTGCCGTAACGATGGCTGGTCTGAAGACCGACCATGCCGGCCATCAGCACGTGGTCGTCGGGGATGGCGCCCCAGCCCATCAGCGTCGGCACAACCGGCACGTTGGCGATCTCGGCGAATTCCACCAGCAAATCCGAGGCGTCGGCGTTGATGACACCGCCGCCCGCGACGATCAGCGGACGCTCGGCCGCATTGAGCATCTCCAGCGCCTTCTCGACCTGCTTGCGGGTCGCGCTGGGCTTGTAGACCGGCAGCGGCTCGTAGGTCTCGTCGTCGAACTCGATTTCGGCGAGCTGCACGTCGAGCGGCATGTCGATCAGGACCGGGCCGGGCCTTCCCGAGCGCATCACGTGAAACGCCTGGCTGAACACGCGGGGCACCAGCGCCGGCTCGCGCACCGTCACCGCCCATTTGGTCACGGGCTTTGCGATCGATTCGATATCGACGGCCTGGAAATCCTCCTTGTAGAGCCGCGCGCGCGGCGCCTGCCCGGTGATGCAGAGGATCGGGATGGAATCGGCGATCGCCGAATAGAGCCCGGTGATCATGTCGGTCCCGGCCGGCCCCGAGGTTCCGATGCAGACGCCGATATTGCCGGCCTTGGCCCGCGTATAGCCCTCGGCCATGTGCGAGGCGCCTTCGACATGCCGCGCCAAGATATGGCGGATTGAGCCGCGCTTCTTCAGCGCCGAGTAAAGCGGATTGATCGCCGCCCCGGGAACGCCAAAAGCAGTCGAGATACCTTCCTTCTCCAGAATTCGCACGGCAGCATCGATGGCTCGCATCTTCGCCATATCGGACCTCGCTTGAGTTGCATTGGCTCGAGCGAGATCATCAGGCCCGCGAGGGCTGCACTCAACGAGATCGATTTTATTTTCCACGATGCGGCAGCCGTGGAAAAATCGCGGCGGTCTCAATCGGTTAGATCGAGACTCGCGTGAAAGCGCTCACTCGAACAGCGGCGCTAGCTGCATCTGCGGCACCAGCACAAGGCCCTTGTCGGTGATACGAATTTTCGGAATAACCGACAGCGGAATCAGATTGAAGCCCATGTAGGGGATGGTGCAGCCGGCTTCCGCCCATTCCTTCTTCAGCACTTTGACCTCTTCCGCCACCTCCGTGACGCGTTTGTCGGACAAGAGCCCAGCGATCGGCAACGGCACCAGGGCCCTCACCTTTCCGTCAGCGACGAGGCAGACGGCGCCCTGTTGCTCCTTGATGGCGGCGACCGCGACCTGCATGTCGGCCTCGTTGGTGCCGGCAACGATGATGTTGTGGCTGTCGTGGCCGACGCTGGAGGCGACCGCGCCGCGCTTGAGGCCAAAGTCCTTCAAGAGGCCATAGGCGACATTGCCGGCCGATTTGCCGTGGCGCTCGACCACCGTGACAAAGCACAGGCCGTAGCGCGCAAACAGCGTCGGCCAGTCCTTTGCGGGCTCGATCGCGATCTTCTCATGGATCAGCGTGATGCCGGGCAACGCGGTCTTGATGGCGTTGACGGTGCAGGCCTTCACCGGCAGTTCCGGCGTCAGCTTCAGCTTCTCCGGCAGCTTCACAGTCGCGTAGGCCGCCTGCGGGTATTGATATCGCTGCGACAATGCCTGATCGAGCCGCGGCGTGATCTTGCGGTTCTCGACCACCAGCTCGCCGCCGTACCAGGTGCATTGCGGCTTCAGATTGTCGTCCATCAGCACCAGATCGGCGCGGCGGCCGCCGCCGAGCCCGCCGATATCGCTGTCCATGTTGAAGCGCGTGGCGCCATGCAGCGATCCCATCGACCAGGCCTGCTCCGGCGACATCCCTGCCTTCACGGCTTCGCGCACCACCCAATCGAGCCCAAACAGCAGGAGATCGTCGGCGTCGCGATCGTCGGTGCATACTGCGGTGCGCTTATGCGAGGCCCCGAGCTCGGTGATGGTCCGGATCGCCTGCGGCAGCGAGTGCCAGGGTGTGGTCGGCGGTCCTCCGCGCAGGAACACCCAGACGCCGGCATCGAGCAAATCGTCGGCGATGTCGCGGTCGATCGCCTCGTGCGTATCGGTGACGCCGCTCGCCGCATAGGCCGCAACGAACTCGCGGCCATAAACATGACCGGATACCGGCCGCCCGCGCTTCAGGGCGGCGGCGAGGATGGCGTGGCTTCGCTCGTCCCCCATGGTGACAGGCACAAAGTCCATCTTCTCGCCGAGCGCGACCGCTTCCGGCCAACGGTCGAACAGGCCGGCGATCTTGTCGGGCGTGAGGTCGCCACCCGCGGTCTCGAGTGCGGCTGAGGTGGCCGGCACCGTGCTTGGCACGGTCAAAAAGATCGACAACGGCGCCTCGCGCGCGTCCTCCAACATCGCCTCGACGCCGGCGACGTCCATGACGTTGCCGATCTCGTGGCTGTCGCAGAAGATCGTAGTGGTGCCGTTGAGCAATGCGGCTTCGGCATAGGCGCAGGCCGTCACCATCGAGGATTCGATGTGGATGTGCGGATCAACTAGGCCCGGCGCGATAATGCCGCCAGCGGCATCGTAGGTCGTGACGCCGCTCCAGGCCTTCTTGGCCGTTCCAGCCGGCTTCACCGCCGCGATGCGGCCGCCGGTGATCCAGACCTCACGTCCCTGATGGACACGCTCCGAATAGGTCGAGAGCACGCGCGCGCCGGTGACGACGAGATCCGGCGCGACACGCGCCGAGGCCACATCGGCGAGACGCCGGGTCATCGAATGCAACGGTGCGACGGCGAAGCGGGTAAGTCTGGTCATCAGGACCCTCGCGTGGCGTTATGGCCCTGCGATGGTTACGCTCCGCGCCCGACCGGGCAAGCGCAAATATAACGGCACGCCCTGCTTACGCCTTAGGCGTCGAACCGCCTGCCGCCGCCGGCCTCGCGGGTCTGCGCGAGTTCCGCCTTCGCGGGGCCGCTGCGGCAGCGGGCTTGACCCGAATCCGCATCGACCTCCCGTTCTGCTCGTCGATCTCAAAGGAATTGGTCTTTCGCACGAGGTCGCTCAGTTTGCGGAAGCCGAACGTTCTCGGATCGAAATCGGACGCGAGATTGGCAAGTTGGCGACCGACTTCCCCGAGCGTCACCCAGCCGTCCTCGCTCTCCATCTGGGTGATGACCTTCTTGATGATGGGGGTTGCGGCATCGGGCGGTTGAAGCGACGTCGATCTCGAGGCGGCGTCCTGGGTGTTCGCCGGCGCGGGAAGCAGGTTCTCCGTGTAGACGAACCTTCGACAGGTCTGCCGGAAGCTCTCCGGCGTCTTCTGTTCGCCGAACCCAAAGACATCGATGCCCTGCTCCCGGATTCGGGCGGCGAGACGGGTAAAATCGCTGTCCGAGGACACCAGGCAAAAGCCGTCGAAACGGCCGCTGTGAAGCAGGTCCATCGCGTCGATGACCAGGGTGATGTCCGAGGCATTCTTGCCGGTCGTATAGGCAAACTGCTGCTGCGGGATGATGGCGTGCTTCGACAGGATGTCGGCCCAGCCCCTCGACCTGGCATTGGAGAAGTCGCCGTAGATGCGGCGAACGCTGGCCTCGCCGATCTTGGCAATCTCCTCGAACAGTCCATCGGCGATCTTTGCCGAAGCATTGTCGGCATCAATCAGGACAGCGAGACGGGGCGAACGGAGCTCTGACGGCATGACTTTTCCCACGAGATGAACGTAGCATTAGAAGACGCTCGCGTCGGGATGGCTAGTCCTCGTTCGCTTTGAAGCGTCCCATCCCTTTCAGCACGAAGGGTGCCAGCAGCGCGATCAACGCCAGCGCAAGCAGCGTCGCCGAGATCGGGCTCTGGAGCAGCGTCATGGGATCGCCGAGGCTGATCGCGAGCGCGCGACGCAGCTGGCTCTCGGCGATCGGGCCGAGAATCAGGCCGACCACGACGGGCGCGATCGGAAAATCGAACCGCCGCATCAGAAAGCCGAGCACGCCGAAGCCGGCCAGCATCGACAGTTCGACCACGGACGGCTTTGCCGCGATGGTGCCCATGGTCGCGAACACGAGGATGCCGGCATAGAGCCACGGCTGCGGGATCGCCAGCAGCCGCACCCACAGGCCAACCAGCGGCAGATTGAGCACCAGCAGCATGCAATTGGCGATGAACAGGCTCGCGATCAGGCCCCACACGAGGTCGGGCCGCTCGGCGAACAGCAGCGGCCCCGGGTTGAGGCCGTATTGCTGGAAGCCCGCCAGCATCATCGCGGCCGTCGCCGAGGTCGGCAATCCCAGCGTCAGGAGCGGCACCAGCGTGCCCGCAGCCGAAGCGTTGTTGGCGGCCTCCGGTCCTGCGACGCCTTCGATCGCGCCCTTGCCGAATTCTTCGGGATGTTTGGTCAGCCGCTTCTCGCAGGAATAGGACAAAAAGGTCGGGATCTCCGCGCCGCCGGCGGGCAGCGCACCGATCGGGAAGCCGAACATGGTGCCGCGCAGCCACGGCTTCCACGATCGCTTCCAGTCTTCCTTGGTCATCCACAGCGAGCCGCGCACCGGCTCGAGCTTCTCCTCGGTGTGGTGACGGCGGGACGCGACGTAGAGCGCCTCGCCCACCGCGAACAGGCCGACCGCGAGCGTCGTCACCTCGACGCCGTCGAGCAGTTCGGGCACGCCGAACGCAAGCCGCGCCTGACCGGTCAGCTTGTCGATGCCGACGAGGCCCAACGTCAGACCAATGAACAGGCTGGTCAGGCCGCGGATCGGGGAATCGCCGAAGGTCGCCGACACCGTGACGAAGGCGACGCACATCAGCGCGAAATAATCCTCCGGGCCAAAGCGCACGGCGAAATCGACTAGCCACGGCGCGAGAAAGGCAAGCCCGATGGTGGCGATGGTGCCCGCGACGAAGGACCCGATCGCGGAGGTCGCGAGCGCCGGCCCGCCGCGGCCGGCCTTGGCCATCTTGTTGCCTTCGAGCGCCGTCGCCATCGAGGCGCTCTCGCCGGGCGTGTTGATCAAGATGGCCGTGGTCGATCCGCCATACATGCCGCCATAGTAGATGCCGGCGAACATGATCAGCGAACCGCCGGGATCGAGCTTGTACGTCACCGGCAGCAGCAGCGCGACCGTCAACGCCGGGCCGATGCCGGGCAGCACGCCCACGGCGGTGCCGAGGAACACGCCGATCAGGGCGTAGAGGAGATTCATCGGCTGGACGGCGACCGCCATGCCATGCGCCAGCGCGGCAAAAGTGTCCATCACAGCAGTCGCTCCAGGGGGCCGGCGGGAAGGCTCAACGTCAACAGCCGGTCGAACGCGAGGTAAATGAGGATCGACATCACCAGGGCGATGGCGGAATCGACCAGGACGGCGCGGCGCCCAAATGCTGCCGAGGTCGTGACGAACAGCGCCGACGTCGCCAGGATGAACCCGCCGCCGAAGCCAATGATGCCGATCAGCAGCGCAAGACCAGCGAGGATCAAGACCACAGGCACAGGATCGGCGCTCTCGCGCGCCGGCAAATGACCGCGCAGCGCGTCGATGAGATTGCCGATCGCGAGCAGCGCGAGGCCGGAGGCGATCACGACCGGCATGGCTTCCGGCCCCATCCCGTACATCGTGGTCGATTGCAGGCCGCGCGCGTCCCAGACCAGCACCGCGGCAAGACCTGCGAGCAACGCAGCAATGACGACGCCGGCGCGATCAACGCGCCGCGGCGGCTGGACCGGATCGCCCGAGGTCATGACTTGACCAGGCCGACTGATCTCAGCACGTCGGTGACGCGCACGGTTTCCTTCTTCAGGAAGTCGGCGAAGGCGTCGCCGCCGAGATACGCATCCTCCCAGCCCTTCTGCTTGAGGATGTCCTTCCAGGCGTCCGACTTCACCATCTTCTCGACCGCGTCGCTCAGCGTCTTGCGCTGCTCCGGCGTGATTCCGGGAGGCGCGACCACCGAACGCCAGTTGGCGATCACGAGGTCGATGCCCTGCTCCTTGAAGGTCGGGATGTCGCTGCCTGGAATGCGCTTCTCCGAGGTCACGCCGATCGCGCGCAGCTTGCCGGACTTGATCTGCCCGTCATATTCACTGAGGCCGGAAATGCCGGCAGTGACCTTCGCGCCGAGAATGGCGGCGAGCGACTCGCCGCCGCCCGAGAACGGGATGTAGTTGATCTTCTTCGCGTCGGCGCCAACGGCGCCGGCGAACAATGCCGCCATCACATGATCGACGCCACCGGCCGAGCCGCCCGCGAAGGTCACCTTGGCGATGTCGGCCTTCACCGCTGCGGCCAGATCCTGCGCGGTCTTGATCGGTGAATTCGCCGGCACCACGATCACCTGGATTTCCTCGGTGAGGCGCGCGATCGGCGTCACCTGTTCGAGCGTGACGGGTGATTTGTTCATGGCGAGCGCGCCCACCATGACGAAGCCGTTGACCATCAGCTGGTTGCCGTCACCCTTGGCGCCGTTGACGAACTGCGCGATGCCGACGCTGCCGCCTGCGCCGGGAACGTTGGTGACCTGCACGCTGCGTGCGACGCCGGCAGCGACCAGCGCCTGCTGCATCGAGCGCGCGGTCTGGTCCCAGCCACCGCCCGGCGCCGCCGGTGCCATCAGCTTGAGCTCGAGCTGCTGGGCAAAGGCCGGCGTCGCTGCCGCAAGGGTCAGCGCGACGGCTGCGCCGACGAGGCGCGCGGGAAGTTGAAACATGGGACGTCTCCGGGCTCATGCGGACGTTTGCCGCATCGTGTCGTTTGGTCGCATATCAGCCAAAACAGCCGACACTGTCCAGTGACATACCCCGGGTTTCCGATTAGCGGGGTGTCGGAACTGCCCCGCCGAGCGCGGCCGTCAGTTCGGCAGCAACATCGCGGACGATCTGCCCGATTTCCGGTAACCGCTGATCGGTCAGCCGGCTCGTCATGCCGGAGACCGAAATCGCCGCGAGCGGCTCGGCGCAGTCGTTGTAGACCACCGCGGCAACGCAGCGCAGGCCCATGCAGGCTTCTTCATCATCCAGCGCGTAGCCTTGCTTTCGGATCTTTTCGAGCTCCTTGAACAGATCGCTCGGCCGCACGATGGATTTCTCGGTCAAGCGTGGCATGCCGTGATGGCGGATGACGGCACCGACGTCCTCGTCGGAATAGGTCGCGAGTACCGCCTTCCCGACGCCGGAGGTCACCATGGGGACGCGGCCGCCGACTTGGGTCAGCGAACGCATGATCTCGCGGCTCTCCATGCGGGTCAGCACGATGATGAACTCGTCGTCGACCATGGCAAGATTAGCGGTCTCGCGGGTAAGATCGCGCAGCTTGCGCAAATAGGGGATGGCCTGGGCGCTGAAATTGCGCCGCCGCGCAAAGCTCGCGCCGACCGTGAAGCTGCGCACGCCGACATGCCATTTGGATTCGGCGCGGTCGAACTGGACGAAGCGGCGGCTTTCCAGCGTGGCGAGCAAGCGGTGCACGGTCGAGGCGGAGAGCCCGGTGCGAACAGCGAGGTCGCTGAGGCGATAGCCCTCGTCGTCCTCGGACAATGTCTCGAGGATCGACAGCGCGCGGTCGACGGATTGCACCCCGCCGTCGCGCGCGTCGTGGTCGGCCTCCGATGGCGATCGGGGCTCGATCGATTTGCGCCGGATCACGTTCCTGCTCATCGCGACCTGACTGTTCTCGCCTCTTCCCGCACGCGAGGAGAGGCGAAGCGGCATCGTCGACTCAGAGCAGCCCTGCCCCGCGCGCCCATTTGTACTTGGCGCCGAGCACTTCCACCGGCAGCTCGGTCGAGTATGCATAGGCCGGGATGCCGTTCTGGTAGAGATATTCGGCGGCCTCCTCGACCTCGACGTCGCCGGCGAGCGAGGCGACGATCGGCTTCACGAAGCCCTTGGCCTCCATCTCCTTCTTCACCTCGACCATGTTGCGGGCGAACACCATCGGCGGCGTGACGATGGTGTGCCAGTAGCCGAGAATGAGCGAATGGATGCGCTCGTCCGTCAGGCCGAGCTTCACCGTATTGACGTAGGTGATCGGCGGCTCGCCACCGGTGATGTCCACGGGATTTCCGGCCGCGCCAAACGGCGGGATGAACTTGCGGAAGGCCGCATCCAGATCCGCCGGCATCGCCATCAGCGACAGGCCGTTGTCGACGCAGGAGTCCGACAGCAGCACGCCCGACCCGCCGGCGCCGGTGATGATCAGCACGTTCTCGCCCTTCGGCGTCGGCAGCACCGGCACGCCGCGCGCGAACTCGAGCAGTTGCCGCAAGCTACGGGCGCGGATCACGCCGGACTGCGCCAGGACATCCTCGTAGATCTTGTCGTTGCCGGCGAGCGCGCCGGTGTGCGACGAGGCCGCCTTCGCACCGGCGGAGGTGCGGCCGGCCTTGAGCACGATGACCGGTTTTTTCTTGGAGACGCGCTTTGCCGCTTCCGCAAAGGCGCGGCCGTCCTTGAGGTCTTCGCAGTGCTGCGCGATCAGGTTGGTGTTCGGGTCCTGCTCGAAGAAGGCGAGCAGATCGTCCTCGTCGATGTCGGACTTGTTGCCGAGGCCGACGATCGCCGACACGCCCATCTTGGCCGAACGGGAGAAGCCGATGATGGCCATGCCGATGCCGCCCGATTGCGAAGACAGTGCCGCATGGCCCTTGACGTCATAGGCGGTGCAGAAGGTCGCGCAGAGATTGGCAGGCGTATAATAGAAGCCGTAGATGTTCGGTCCCATCAGGCGGATGTCGTACTTCTTGCCGACTTCGACGATCTCGGCCTGGAGTTCCGGCGCCCCGGCTTCCGCGAAGCCCGACGGGATCAGAACCGCGCCGGGAATTTTCTTCTCGCCGCATTCGGTGAGCGCCGCGGCCACGAACTTCGCGGGAATTGCGAACACCGCGGTGTCGATCACACCGGGCACGTCCTTGACGCTCTTGTAGGCTTTGTAGCCGAGGATCTCGGCGGCCTTGGGATGGATCGGGTAGATGTCGCCCTTGTAGCCGCCGTTGATGAGGTTCTTCATCACGGAATTGCCGATTTTGCCGTCTTCGGCCGAAGCGCCGACCACGGCAACCGCCTTCGGCTGCATGATGCGGCTCATCGCCGCGACGATCTCTTCGGTCGGGCGCGGCTTCGGCTTGGGCACGTAAGCGAAGTCGACGACGATGCGGACGTCGGCCGCGATCGCGTCCTTGGCCGTCGCGAACACCGGGTTGAGATCGAGCTCGACGATCTCGGGGAAATCGGTGACGAGCTGCGAGACCTTGACGATGACATCGGCGAGCGCGGTGCGGTTCACCGGCTCACCGCCGCGAACGCCCTTCAAAATTTCGTGCGCCTGGATGCCGTCGAGCATCGACAGCGCATCTTGCTTGGTCGCGGGCGCGAGGCGGAAGGTGATGTCCTTCAGGACTTCGACCAGCACGCCGCCGAGACCGAAGGCAACCAGCTTGCCGAACGAGGCGTCGGTGATCGACCCGACGATCACTTCGGTGCCGCCGGCCAGCATCTGCTGCACCTGGACACCCTCGATCTTGGCATCAGACTTGTACTTCCTGGCGTTGCCGAGAATGGTCTCGTAGGCCTTCTCGGCGTCCTCGGCCGACTTGAGGCCAACGATGACGCCGCCGGCTTCGGTCTTGTGGAGAATGTCCGGCGAGACGATCTTCATCACCACCGGGAAACCCATCGAGGCGGCCATCTTGCCGGCCTCGCCGGCCGACTTCGCCACCCCCTCCTTCGGCACCGCAATGCCATAGGCGTCGCAGACCAGCTTACCTTCCGGCGCGGTCAGGCTGGTGCGCTTGTCCGCCTTGACCTGGTCAAGCACCTTGCGGACGGCATCTTTGGAATTGGACATGTGGCTTCTCCCTTGACCTTGGTTCTTGCGTTCTCAAAGCGCGCGCGTGTTGCGGCTGCCCCGTGATGCTTTTCCATTCGCCGCGCTCTGTTCCATGTCGCGGAACGGAGTGGCATAAAGCCGAGATTACTCCGCCGGCTTGGATTAAAAATGGCTGGCGATGGCATTTGGTATGCCAGAAGCCAACTTGTCAAGCTGCAGCGCACCTTAGAACGCTGCAAAAAATAGGCAGCTTGACATTCTGGTATTTGGTATGCCAAAAACTTTCCCGTTAATAATCCTGTAAAAGACGACTCCCACTGGAGGAGATTCGTCGTGTCACTGCGGAAACCAACCAAGGCGTTGCCGAACATGGCCGAGGCAGATATCGCAATCGTTCGTATTGCCCCGGAGTCGAGCTTCAAGAACAAGGCGTATGACGCCTTGAAGGAAGCCATCCTCAAGATGGACATCTACTCGACGCCCGAGCCGGTGATGCTCGACGAGCGCGCGTTGTCCGAGCGCCTGGGCGTGAGCCGCACGCCGATCCGCGAAGCCATCGCGATGCTCGAGCAGGACGGTTTCGTGAAGACGGTTCCGCGCCGCGGCATCATGGTGGTGCGAAGGACCAAGAGCGAGATCGTCGACATGATCCGCGCCTGGGCGGCGCTGGAGAGCATGGCGGCCCGTCTCATCACCGCCACGGCGCGCAAGAAAGACATCACGGCGCTGCGCGACTACTTCAAGGATTTTGGCAAAGACCGCCTCCCCGAGGATCATGTCGAGGAATATTCGCGCGCCAACATCGCCTTCCACCAGGCGCTGATCTCGCTGTCGGAATCGCCGGTGCTGGTCGATCTCACCAACGACCTGCTGCTGCACGTGCGTGGCTATCGGCAACTGACCATCGGACGCAAGGACCGCACCGCGACGTCGTTACCCGAGCATCTCGGCATGATCGAAGCCCTGGAGGCGCGCGATACCGAACTCGCCGAGAAGCGCGCCCGCGATCACACCCTTGGCCTTGCCGCTTACGTCGAAGCGCATGGTCAGGAACTCTTCTAGCCAGCAACGTTCACCAGAAGGGCGAGGCATCGCCCCCAAAAGCCTGAAACGGCATCTTGAGATCAGGGAGACAAGGCCCATGCTGAATACCGCGACCAAGTCCGAAGCACCGGGCACCGAGCAGGAATTGACGGATGGTTTTCATCTCGTCATCGACGCGCTCAAGCTGAACGGCATCAACACCATCTACAATGTGCCGGGCATCCCGATCACGGATTTGGGTCGCATGGCCCAGGCGGCCGGTATTCGCATGATTTCGTTCCGCCACGAGCAGAACGCCGGTTATGCGGCGGGCATCGCCGGCTACCTCACCAAGAAGCCCGGCATCTGCCTCACCGTCTCCGCGCCCGGCTTCCTCAACGGTCTCACCGCACTCGCGCACGCCACCACCAACTGCTACCCGATGATCCTGATCTCGGGCTCCTCCGAGCGCGAGATCGTCGACCTCCAGCAGGGCGACTACGAAGAGATGGACCAGCTCGCGATCGCCAAGCCGCTGTGCAAGGCAGCCTATCGCGTGCTGCACGCCCAAGACATCGGCATCGGGCTTGCCCGTGCCATCCGTGCCGCCGTCTCCGGCCGTCCCGGCGGCGTCTATCTCGACCTTCCGGCAAAACTGTTCGGGCAGGTAATGAACGCCGATGCCGGCCGGAAGTCGCTGGTCAAGGTGATCGATGCGGCTCCCGCGCAGATCCCCTCGCCCGCTTCGATCAAGCGCGCGCTTGATGTTTTGAAGAGCGCAAAACGTCCGCTCATCATCCTCGGCAAGGGCGCGGCCTACGCGCAGGCCGATGAGGAGATCAAAACCTTCGTCGAGAAGAGCGGCATCCCCTTCCTGCCGATGAGCATGGCCAAGGGCCTCCTCTCCGATACGCATCCGCAGTGCGCAGGCGCCGCCCGCTCGACGGTGCTGAAAGAATCCGACGTCGTGCTGCTGATCGGCGCCCGGCTGAACTGGCTGCTCTCGCACGGCAAAGGCAAGAACTGGGGCGAAGCGCCCAAGAAGTTCATCCAGGTCGACATCGAGCCCAGGGAAATGGACTCCAACGTCGAGATCGTCGCGCCCGTCGTCGGCGACATCGGCTCGGTCGTCTCCGCCTTCAATCAGGCGATGGCTTCGGGCTGGACCGCCCCGCCGGCCGAATGGACCAAGGCGATTTCGACCAAGCGCGAAGAGAACGTCGCCAAGATGGCGCCGAAGCTCATGAACAACAAATCGCCGATGGACTATCACGGCGCGCTCGGCGTGCTGAAGAACGTCATCAAGGATCATCCCGAGGCGATCCTCGTCAACGAGGGCGCCAACACGCTCGACCTCGCCCGCGGCGTCATCGACATGTACAAGCCGCGCAAGCGTCTCGACGTCGGCACCTGGGGCGTGATGGGTATTGGCATGGGTCAGGCGATCGCGGCGGCTCTCGAGACCGGCCATCCCGTGCTCGCGGTCGAAGGCGACTCGGCCTTCGGCTTCTCCGGCATGGAGGTCGAGACCATCTGCCGCTACAATTTGCCGATCTGCGTCGTCATCTTCAACAATGACGGCATCTATCGCGGTACCGACGTCAACAGCGTCAACGCCGATCCGGCGACGACCGTGTTCGTCAAGGGCGCCCGCTACGACAAGATGATGGAAGCCTTCGGCGGCATCGGCGTGAACGCGACCTCGCCGGACGAGCTCAAGCGCGCCGTCAACGAAGCCATGGCCTCGGGCAAGCCGACGCTCATCAACGCCGTGATCGATCCAGCCGCCGGTTCCGAAAGCGGTCGCATCGGCAACCTCAATCCGCAGAGCGTTCTGCAGAAGAAGAAGTAAGCACTCCCCTTCAACCCATAAGGTCCCTGCGGGTGCAGGGGTAGATCAGAGTACGGAGCAACACGATGACAAAAGCGCTCGAGGGCGTTCGCATTCTCGACTTCACCCACGTCCAGTCCGGGCCGACCTGCACGCAGTTGCTCGCATGGTTCGGCGCCGACGTGATCAAGGTGGAACGTCCAGGTGTCGGTGACATCACCCGCGGCCAGCTGCAGGACATCCCGAACGTGGACAGCCTGTATTTCACCATGCTCAACCACAACAAGCGCTCGATCACGCTCGACACCAAGAACCCCAAGGGCAAGGACGTCCTCACCGAGCTGATCAAGAAGTGCGACGTGCTGGTCGAGAACTTCGGTCCCGGCGTGCTCGACCGCATGGGCTTCCCCTGGGAGAAGATCCAGGCGATCAACCCGAAGATGATCGTCGCCTCGATCAAGGGCTTCGGTCCCGGACCGTACGAAGACTGCAAGGTCTATGAGAATGTCGCACAGTGCACCGGCGGCGCCGCCTCCACCACCGGCTTCCGCGACGGCCTGCCGCTGGTCACCGGCGCGCAGATCGGCGACAGCGGCACCGGTCTGCATCTGGCGCTCGGCATCGTCACCGCACTCTATCAGCGCACCCATTCCGGCAAGGGCCAGAAGGTGACGGCCGCGATGCAGGACGGCGTGCTCAACCTCGCGCGCGTCAAGCTGCGCGACCAGCAGCGCCTCGCCCATGGTCCACTCAAGGAATACAGCCAGTTCGGCGAAGGCATTCCGTTCGGTGATGCCGTGCCGCGTGCGGGCAACGATTCCGGCGGCGGCCAGCCCGGCCGCATCCTGAAGTGCAAGGGGTGGGAGACCGATCCCAACGCCTACATCTACTTCATCACCCAAGCCCCGGTCTGGGAGAAGATCTGCGACGTGATCGGTGAGCCCTCCTGGAAGACCGATCCGAACTACGCCAAGCCGGCCGTCCGCCTGCCGCGCCTCAACGAAATCTTCGGCCGCATCGAACAGTGGACGATGACGAAGACGAAGTTCGAGGCGATGGAAATCCTCAACAAGGACGACATCCCCTGCGGCCCGATCCTGTCGATGAAGGAGATCGCCGAAGACCAGTCGCTGCGCGCGACCGGCACCGTGGTCGAGGTCGACCACCCCACCCGCGGCAAGTACATCTCGGTCGGCAACCCGATCAAGCTGTCGGACTCCGCGAGCGAGGTGGAGCGCTCCCCGCTGCTCGGCGAGCACACCGACGAGATCCTGCGCACCGTGCTTGGCTTCTCGGACCATCAGGTCGCCGATATCCACAAGTCCGGCGCGCTCGATCCGCCGCAAAAGCAGGCCGCGGAGTAAGCGGGCTTATCTCACGACGCGAAAGGCCGCCGGCTTCGGCGGCCTTTTTGTTGGCGCGCAAAGGCTGCATCGCACGATCGGCGCGCTTGCCGCGCCGCCAAGGCTGGATTAAAGATTGTTTCGCGAGGAACAGATGCGGTGGCCGGCCGTTACTCCTCGACCGGCGTGCTCCCGGGAATGCGAGCATGCCCGGAAAAGCCAGCATGCAATCTCCACGGCGAGTGCAGCACGCCTCGCAAAGACCCTGCCCCACGCTGAAGAACTGGTCGCCTCCGCTTCCGAGGATGGCAAGTCGGCCTTTCAGTTCGGGCACAGGTGGCGTCGCGTCCGGCACTCGCCAGGACCACGCTCGTTGATCAAATTGAGGGCTTAAATGTCGAAAGATCAATCCTCTGATCGCGCCAAGCGTGAAGCCAACAAGGCGTTCAAGCCTGCGACAACGCAGAAGCCGATCAATGACTATGCGAAGGACCAGAACTCCTTCAACGAGAATCGCGAACGGCTGAAAGCGGAGCGATTGGCTCGGGAGGCGAAGCCGGGAAGCGGCTCCGAATAAGAGCGTCGGTCCCAGACTCCGATCGCGGATTGCGCTGAAGGCGCGGCACTGAAATCTGCGCCTGCCCTACAGCATCGATAGCACGACGATTCCGTCTTCGACTGCACCAGAAGCGAGCCGCGCCCGCGCCATGCGCTCGAACTCGGTCCGGTTCTTGCGAAGATAACTGAAAGCCTGCTTCTGCGTCAGGAAGGTCGTCGCAAGACGGCACATCTGTCGTCCCGCGCCAAGCGCGAGAAAGAAGGTGATGGTGCCTCCGCCATCCGACTTGATTCTAGGCACGACCCGCACTCTTTGGCATGTGATCGACCCTCTCCGAGGTGTCGTCGGCGCAATGGAAGCCAGCTATGGCGTCACCTTCTTCTTGCGCTTCGTCGGGGTGGCGGCGGGCAATGATGCCTGAAGGGCGGCGTCTGCCGCTTCCTTGGCTTCGCGCAGCTCTCGAAGCCGCGCCATGTTTTTGCGAACATCGACGGCTTGCTTTCCAACATCCACCATCGCCCGAGCGCCTTCCTCTGCGGCCAACCGCTGACGGTTAGTACGCGCGATGCTTTCGGGTGACGGTTCGGCCGGTCTCTTGGCGCTCATTATTCACCCTGCTCTGCAACGGACAAAAACCCGCTCAATCCTGGGATCGAGCGGGTGGCATGGCCGTTTCAGCACATCCGTGAAACGGCACCAAGGCTTTAGGCCAGCGAGAGATTCTCGGCGCTGACCTTGCCCCGCATCTTGTCGGTCTTGAGCTCGAAGTTGACCTTTTGGCCTTCAGCGAGACCTGCAAGACCAGCCCGCTCGACCGCGCTGATGTGAACGAACACATCGTTGCCGCCGTCGTTCGGCTGAATGAATCCAAAGCCCTTCTGGCCGTTAAACCACTTCACAGTACCTGTCGTCATTTTCTTCTCCAAAGCGCATACGCGCAGGTTCCGCGTGCTCGTCACGCAGAACAAATTCTATTCGTCGATGTCTATGGAAAAGGAGCCCGCGGGCGCATTCAACAAGGCACAGCGGCTGAACGAACAGCCTCAACGTATACCACATCCTCGCTATTTGCAAGGCTTGGCCGAATTTAACGGCTCGGGAGCCCGGCGGTAGGCACAGGACGTGTGCTATTCGGCGCTCATCGTTCGCCGCCGGCGAGCTGCTTTGGGAGGGCTGCCGAGCGCCACATGCGTGGATCCATCAAAAAATTCGAGATGCCCCGTCGGATCGGCGGCACCTCGTCCGTCATCTGGACATGAACGGGCAATAGACGCTGACGTCGAGCCCGGCGCTTCACGAGGAAGACTGATCATGCCCAGCACTGTCCACCTGCACCGCGTTCTCACGACCAGCCCGCAGAAAGTCTATCGCGCCTTCCTGGAGGCGGATGCGCTGGCGAAATGGCTTCCGCCGAACGGCTTCACCTGCACCGTCCATCATTTCGAGCCCAAGGTCGGGGGCACGTTCAAGATGTCGTTCCGCAACTTCACGACGGGCAACAGCCACGCCTTCGGCGGCGAATATCTCGAGCTCGTCCCCGGCGAACGTCTCCGCTACACCGACAGGTTCGACGATCCCAATCTGCCGGGCGAGATCCAGGTCACCGTGATCCTGAAGAAAGTATCCGTCGGCACTGAGCTGGATATCACGCAGGCCGGCATACCCGACGTCATCCCGCTGGAGGCATGTTATCTCGGCTGGCAGGAATCGCTGCGCAATCTGGCGAAGCTCGTCGAGCCTGAGATCAAGCAATAGCGACCGGACGGGACTTAGGGGCGGCCGCGCGTACCGCAGGCTACGCGCCCGCCCTCGACTGGAGGCCGCCACTTGCGGTCCAGCGGTCGGGATCCGGGCTATGTCCGATCAAAGCAAGGCCGTAGGCGATCGACTCGAACTGGTCGCCTGACATCAGCCGTTCGTTGCCGAACCGCTCGGCGAACAGTCTTCGAACGGCTGGCACGAAGGACGTGCCGCCGGTCAAAAACACCTTCTCGATCTCGCGCGCGGTAATGCCGGCTTCGCCAAGCACCTTGTCGACGGTAGCCCCGAGCCTCGCGATATCGTCGGCAATCCAGGCTTCGAAATTCTTCCGCGTGATGGTCGAGCCGATGTCGACGCCACCGCCTTTGAAGCGGAACTCTACCTGGTCCTGCGCCGACAGTGCGACCTTGGCGTCGGACACCGCGCGGTACAGCGCAAAGCCGAGGTCGAGATCGACGATGGTGATGAAATCCTCGAGCAGAGCCGGCTTCACCGCGGTGCGCGCAAGCTCCCGGAGTTCGCGCAGGTCGCCGTTGCTCTTCATCATCGCGAGCTGATGCCAGCGCGCGAGATTGGTGTAGCGGCCGGTGGGGATCGGTAGCACCTTGTCGAACGAGCGGAAGCTCGAGCCCTTGCCCAGCCGCGGCGAGACGACGTGATCGACGATGCGGTAATCGAAGGTGTCGCCCGCAATCCCGATGCCGGCATGGCCGAGCGGCTCGGCGCGCAAGGCCCCGCCGGCACGCGAGAACCGCATCACCGAGAAATCGCTGGTGCCGCCGCCGAAATCCGCGACCAGCACGGTCGCATCGCGCTCCAGCCGGCGGGCGAAGGAGAACGCGGCTCCGACAGGCTCGTAGACGTAGCGGGCGTGGCCGGCGCCAAGGCGCTCGAACGCGGCCCGGTAACGTTGCATCGCCAGCGCCTCGTCGGGATTGCCGCCGGCGAAGCGGACGGGGCGACCGACCGTGATGGTGGACGTCTCGAAGCCGAATTTATCGCCGCCATGACGCGCCAGCGTCCGCAGGAACGCCGCCAAAATATCCTCGAACTTGTAGCGCTGCCGGAACACCTGGGTGGTGTTGAAGCTGGAGCTCGCGGCGAAGGTCTTGAACGACTGGAGGAAGCGGTAGACATGGCGGCCTTCGAGGAACTGCTCGATCGCCCACGGGCCGCCTTCGGCCTGGGCGCCGGCGCCCGGCCGGTCCTCCCAGAAACACAGCGCCGACACGAAGACGCTGTGGCGCTGTCCGCCATGGTCGAAGCGGATGGCCTCGACCCGGCGGTCGTCCGCTGCAAGGGCCACGACCGTGTTGCTGGTCCCAAAATCGATGCCGATCGAGACGGCGGGCGAGGCGCTCGACATGAACCACTCTGACAGATGATTGGAAGGGGGCAGACCACTAACGGCTTCGCGTGCCGCTGCCAAGGCTCCGTTTTTGGACATCGACGGTCAAATGGTTCAGTTTCGGCCGGTTTTGGGCATATCCCACTCAAATCGGCCCATTTAACGGACTATTATACTGCAATGCGAAGAGCTAAATGCTGCTATGCAATGGCATGCATAGACATTGGCATCTGGTATACATAAATTCCCCTTCGAAATGAGACAGCACTACTGACCGTCTCAGAAAGGGATTCCCGATGTCCAAGACCGCTTCCGTCGCTCTCGCCCCCTCCTCCTCGCTGTTCGCCCGCCTGATGGCCACGATCGACCGCCTCCTGATGGCGAGCGCCGAGATCTCGAATCACAACGGCGACCTGCCGCGCTTCGGCCTGTAAGCCGGGCAGCCCGCCCGCGCCTGCGCGCGCAGCGGGAGACGGTTTTAGATCAGTCCGCATACTACTTTTGATGAATGGCCCCGGATGACGGGGCCATTTCTACTTGTGCTGTCCTGAGTCACAGCCGCAACCGGGCAAGGTCCTGCGGCATTTGCGCACGGTGACCGGACCAGCGCTTGAAGCTTGGCATAATGCATACAAGAATGCCGTTCCAGCGCTCGCAGAAAAATGAGAGGCGCCACGGGAGGCTTTATGACGGACATGGTGCAAGCAACCGCCCCGACAGCCGCGCGCGTTAGCGACACGTATCGCTGGACGCAATTGGCGGTCGGTGTCGCGGCGATGGTGATGATCGCCAACTATCAATACGGCTGGACGTTCTTCGTCCCCGACATCCAGAAGAAGTTCGGCTGGGATCGTGCGTCGATCCAATGGGCCTTTACGCTGTTCGTGCTGTTCGAGACCTGGCTCGTCCCGATCGAAGGATGGTTCGTCGACAAATACGGTCCGCGCCTCGTCGTCCTGGTCGGCGGCGTGCTCTGCGCCGCCGGCTGGGCGATCAACGCGCAGGCGACCACGCTCAACGGCTACTATCTCGGCATGATCATCGCGGGCATCGGCGCCGGCGGCGTCTACGGCACCTGCGTCGGCAACGCGCTGAAGTGGTTTCCGGACAAGCGCGGTCTTGCCGCAGGCATCACGGCCGCGGGCTTCGGTGCAGGCTCTGCGCTGACCGTCGCGCCGATCCAGGCCATGATCAAGGACAGCGGTTTCCAGACCACCTTCCTCTATTTCGGCCTCGGACAAGGCATCATCATCTGCATTCTCGCCTTCTTCCTGCTGGCGCCCAAGGCAGGCCAGGTGCCCAGCGTGGTGGCGAACGCCAATCTGCAACAGACCCGCCGCAACTATCAGCCGACCGAGGTACTGCGTCAGCCGATCTTCTGGCTGATGTACTTCATGTTCGTGATCGTCGGCGCCGGCGGCCTGATGGTGACGGCCAATTTGAAGCCGATCGCGGCCGACTGGAAGATCGATAACGTCCCCGTCACGCTGATGGCGGTGACGATGACCGCGGTGACCTTCGCGGCCACGATCGACCGCGTGCTCAACGGCCTGACGCGTCCGTTCTTCGGCTGGATCTCCGACATGATCGGCCGCGAGAACACGATGTTCATCGCCTTCGGCATGGAAGGTATCGGCATCTGGATGCTCTACCTCTGGGGCCAGGATCCGCTCTGGTTCGTGCTGCTCTCGGGCTTCGTGTTCTTCGCCTGGGGTGAGATCTACTCGCTGTTCCCGTCGACCTGCACCGACACGTTCGGCGCCAAGTTCGCGACCACCAATGCGGGCCTGCTCTACACCGCGAAGGGTACGGCCGCGCTGCTGGTCCCGATCGGCAACTACATGCAGCAATCGTCGGGCAGTTGGGACAACGTGTTCATCATCGCAGCCGGCGCCAACATCCTGGCCTCGGCGCTGGCGATCGCGGTGCTCAAACCCTGGCGCAAGGTGGTGGTCGCGCAATCGACTGTCTGACGCGTTCCGAACGCGCCTTCTCGTGCAAAACGCCCGGCCTCATGGCCGGGCGTTTTCGTTTGCGCAACGTCTTCATGAGTCCGCCGTTCCCAAACGGAACCCCGCATATTTTTTGTCAGTGGGGCACCAAGATAGGGCTTGCAATCTGGAATATGGTATACCAAGGTCCTCATCGCGCTTGCGACGATAAGCCACAATATTGCGACATCAGGTCATCTTGCGATCGGTGTCGAACCAGACAGGCGCTTGGGAGGTTCTTGATGATTTCCAGCACCGATGGCGCTGTCACGGCCGCGCCTCTCCGCACAGGTTTCCGTTGGCTCCAGCTGGTCATGGGCATCGTCTGCATGGCGATGATCGCCAACCTGCAATATGGCTGGACGCTGTTCGTCGATCCGATCGATCATGCACACCATTGGGGACGCGCCGCGATCCAGCTCGCTTTCACCATCTTCGTCGTCACGGAAACCTGGCTGGTGCCGATCGAGGCCTGGTTCGTCGACAAATACGGCCCGCGCATCGTCATCATGTTCGGCGGCGTCATGATCGCGCTGTCCTGGATTCTCAACTCCTATGCCGATAGCCTCACCTTGCTCTACGCGGCCGCGATCATCGGCGGCATGGGCGCGGGCGCGGTGTACGGCACCTGCGTCGGCAATGCGTTGAAATGGTTTCCCGATCGCCGGGGCCTTGCCGCCGGTGCGACCGCCGCCGGCTTCGGCGCAGGCGCTGCACTCACCGTCGTGCCGATCGCGACCATGATCGCAACGAGCGGCTATCAGCACGCGTTTCTCACCTTCGGCATCGGCCAGGGCCTGATCGTCTTCGTGCTCGCCTTCTTCATCCAGCCGCCGCGGATTTCGATCCCGCCGAAGAAGAAGCAGCTCAATCTGCCGCAGACCAAGATCGACTTTACCCCGCCCGAGGTGCTGCGCACCCCTGTTTTCTGGGTGATGTATCTTGTGTTCGTCATGGTTGCCTCCGGCGGCTTGATGACCGCGGCGCAGATCGCCCCGATCGCGCACGACTTCAAGATCGCCGACACGCCGGTCACGCTCGCCGGCTTCCAGATGGCGGCATTGACGTTCGCGATCTCGCTCGACCGCATCTTCGACGGTTTCGGACGGCCCTTCTTCGGCTTCGTCTCCGACACGATCGGCCGCGAGCACACCATGTTCATCGCCTTCGGCACCGCCGCGCTGATGCTGCTGACGCTGTCGGCCTATGGCCACGTGCCCGTCGTCTTCGTGCTCGCCACCGCAGTCTATTTCGGCGTGTTTGGGGAGATCTACTCGTTGTTCCCCGCGACCTGCGGGGACACCTTCGGCTCGAAGTTTGCAACCACCAACAACGGCATGCTCTACACGGCGAAGGGGACGGCGTCCCTGCTCGTTCCGCTCGCAAGCGTGATCTCGGCCACCTATGGCTGGAAGGCCGTGTTCGTGGTCGCAGTCGCGCTGAACGCGACGGCAGCCCTGACGGCGCTGTTCGTGATCAAGCCGATGCGCCGCTCCTTCATCCTCGGCAAGGAAGCCGAGAGCGCCAACGCCGCGACGGGGAGCGCCAAGACCGAGACGGCATAACGAACACGCACCTTGCACGGATGAGAAGGGGCGCAGCGATGCGCCCCTTTCTTTTTGGCTCACGATAAATGTCAGCATTGCTGCCGCAAGAATTTTCGGATCAGCCAAACCGACGCTTGACGATTGGCATTATGTATACCACACTTGCCACATCATTCACCCAGGGAGGTTGCAATGCTGGTCGGAGACATTCTGCGCAAGAAGACACCGCGCGTTGTCACGGTGCGAATGAACGAAACGGTGGGTATCGCCGCCAAGCTGATGCGCGCCAACAACATCAGCGCACTGGTGGTGAAGGACGTGGTCCGCTCCGAGGGTAACACCGCGGTCGGCATGTTCACCGAACGCGACGTCGTGCGCGCGGTCGCTGAGCACGGCGCCAATGCCGTCAACGTCAAGGTCTCGCAGCTCGTCTCGGTGCAGCAACTCGTGTCCTGCACCTCGAGCGACACGATCGAGCACGTCCGCCATCTGATGAACCGGAATCACATCCGGCACCTGCCTGTCATCGACGATTACAGCCTCGTCTCGGTCATCAGCATGCGCGACATCACGGCCGTCATCGACGAAGCACTCAACGGCACGCCGCAAGCAGCTTAAAGCGCCTCACTTCCCCTGCGACTACCGGCCCCGGCTCGGACCCTTCCGAGCCGGACCGGATCTTTCGTCCGAAATCCGGCTTCTGCTGCTCCGCGAGGATTCCATGAAGATCTGCATCTACGGCGCCGGCGCAATCGGCGGATATCTCGGGGTTCAGCTCGCGCGTGCGGGCGCCGATGTCAGCCTGGTCGCACGCGGCGCGCACCTTGCCGCGATGCGCGAGCGCGGCCTGACGCTGCTCGCGGGCGAGGAGAAGCACACCGTGCATCCACGCTGCACCGACGATCCGGCCGAGCTCGGCGTGCAGGACTACATCATCATCACGCTGAAGGCGCACTCGATCACCGGCGTGATCGAGACAATGCAGCCGCTGCTCGGCCCCCACACCCGCATCGTCACCGCCGTCAACGGCATCCCCTATTGGTACTTCTACAAGCACGGCGGCCAATACGAGAATTCGACGCTGGAGAGCATCGACCCCGGCGGACGGCAGTGGCGCGAAATCGGCGCCGAGCGCGCCATCGGCTGCATCGTCTATCCCGCCACCGAGATCGAGGCGCCCGGCGTGATCCGTCACGTCTACGGCAACAACTTTCCGCTCGGCGAGCCCTCCGGCGAGACCACCCCGGACGTGCAACGCCTCGCCGATCTCTTCGTCGCAGCCGGGCTGAAAGCGCCGGTGCTCGACCGCATCCGCGACGAGATCTGGCTCAAGCTGTGGGGCAATGTCTGCTTCAACCCGATCAGCGCACTCACCCATGCAACACTTGACGTGATCTGCACCGATCCGGCGACCCGCGCGCTGTCGCGCGCGATCATGATGGAGACGCAAGTCATCGCCGAGACGTTCGGCGTCAAATTCCGCGTCGACGTCGAGCGCCGCATCGAAGGCGCCCGCAAGGTCGGCGCGCACAAGACCTCGATGCTGCAGGATCTCGAGCGCGGCCGCCCGATGGAGATCGACCCGCTCGTCACCGTCGTGCAGGAGATGGGCCGCCTCACCGGCATCGCCACCCCCGCGCTCGATTCAGTGCTGGCGATGGTGACCCAGCGCGCCCGCATCGCCGGTCTCTACGACGGCATCTCGACACGATCGGATCCGCGCGCACTGGCGGTGGCGTGATGGCTGGCGAGGTCAAACAATGGCTCCGCTTCCGCAATAGCGGTGCCACCGGGTTCGGCACGCTGAATTCGTCAGGCATCAGCGTGCACGAGGGCGAGATGTTTGGCCGCCATGTGGCCACCGGCAGGACGCTGGCGCTGTCGGAGGTCGAACTGCTCGCGCCCTGCGCGCCCAGCAAGATCGTCGCGCTCTGGAACAATTTTCACGCGCTCGCGGCCAAGCTCAACCAGCCCGAGCCGCCGGAGCCGCTCTACCTCCTGAAGGCCACCACCAGCATCACGACACCAGGCGCCGTGATCCGCCGTCCCTCTTATTACGACGGCAAGACCACGTATGAAGGCGAGCTCGGCATCGTCATCGGTAAGATCTGCGCCCGGGTGTCGCCGGCGGACGCGGACAGCTTCATCTTCGGGTACACCTGCGTCAACGACATCACTGCCAACGACATCCTGACCAGCGATCCCACTTTCCCGCAATGGGCGCGGGCCAAGGGCATCGACGATTACGGCCCGTTCGGCCCCGTCATCGCCACCGGTCTCGATCCGGCAAAGCTGGTGGTCCGCACCATCCTCAACGGCGCGGAGCGGCAGAACTATCCGATATCGGACATGATCTTTACCGCGCAGGAACTGGTCAGCAGGATCTCCCACGACATGACCCTGCTCCCCGGCGACCTCATTGCCGTCGGCACCTCGGTCGGCGTCGGCGTGATGAAAGAGCCGGTGAACATCGTGACCGTCGCGATCGACGGCATCGGCGAGCTGACCAACGAGTTTCGGCTGTAGCCACCAACGCGGTGCGGTAGCCCGGATGGAGCGAAGCGAAATCCGGGGCTGGCACTCAAGGCTTGCAGAGCCCGGCTTGCGCTTCGCTCCATCCAGGCTACGGAACACTCCATCCAAGCTCGGGAAATCCCGGCAACCAACTTCTCCTCCACCGATCGGCTGACGCATTCAGCCGTGGATCGTGTGACCGGACCTATCCGGCAAGCCCCCGCCGCCCTTGATCTCGGTTCCGCTCTCCAATAGCAATTATGGCGATAATGTGTGCCGGCGTGAGGAAGTCACGATGTGGCTGTTTTTCCTGGTTGCCTGGTTTGTTCTGCTCACCGCCATCGCGATCTTCGCCCAGCAGGCGCTCGGTTACGATGTCGGCCACCTGCCTGCCTGGTTCGGAGGCCTGCCTGTCCCGCAGCGGTTTGCGACCGGCGCGATCCTGGCTCTGGCGCTGGCACTGATCGGCGCCTCCGCCTGGCGGCTCTCGCGCCAGGACCGGCGCCTCGACACATTGCGCGACCGCCTCAAGAAGACCCGCGAGGACGTCGTCGTCGCCCATGCCCTGCAGAACCACCTCGACGCTACCGTCCAGCACCTGATCGAGAGCGATCCCCGGGAGGCCGTCTCCGCCCTCCATGACAAGCTGGGCGAGACCGAGCAGCGCGCCCTGCTGCAGCGGGGCCGCAACGAATCCACCGACATGCACGACCAGCTCGCCGAAATCCGCCGCCGCCAGCAGGAACTGCGCGACATGGTGGGCAAGGTCGCCGAGCAGCGCCGCGCGGTCGAGCCGGTTTTCACCGAGATCCGCGACCGCCAGAATCAGCTCGAACGCTCGCTGCACGACCTCGAGACCGACGACCGCAAGAACAATCTCGCCGACCGGCTCAAGGACATCGCGCGCGACGTATCGACGTTGCTGTCCCGAGTCGGCACGGTCCAAGGCACCTTTGCGACCCTGAACCAGTACAAGGAAGATCTGGCGAAGTCCCACGTCGAGCTGGTGCCGCTGCGCGCCTCGGACGCCGGCCTCAATGCCTTGATCAGCGAGCTGGGCCTCAGCCATGAGCGCCTCGTCAAGAGCGTCGACGAGCTCGAAACCGTCGGTGAAGCGCCGCTTGGCACCCGCGTCGAGACGCTGTCGAAGAACAAGGTCGAGATCGAGCAGCGCCTGGCCCGCATCGACGACAGCTTCCACATCCTGAAAGGGATCGGGCTCGACTTCGAAGAACTCGGCCAGCGTCGGGCCCAGCTCGAACGCTCGCTCGCCGGTGTCGAGATCGACGCCGAGGGCAAGACGCTTGCCGACCGCCAGAATGCGCTGAACGATTTTGTTCTCCAGTCGCGCCAGCGCCTCGGCGCGTTACAGGAAACGCTGGCGACGCTGAACGCCTTCAAGGCGGAGCTGTCGAAGTCGCAGGCTGACCTCGTCCCACTGAAGGCGCCCGTGTTCGGAATCGAGGCCATGATCGCGGACGTCGGCACCACGCGCGACCTCCTCGCCAAAACCGTCGGCGAGATCGAGGCGAGCGGCGACGTCAGCCTCGCCTCGCGCGTCGACGCGCTGACCAAGAGCAAGCGCGAGGTCGAGGACCGCCTCGCCCGCATCTTCGACAATTTCAACGCGCTCGACGGCCTGCGAAAAGACATCGGCGGCATCTTCTCGACCATCAGGAACAGCCTGAACCGGATCGGGTGAAGGCACCCGATCCTTCGGGATGGTTCGAACCGCGATCCCCATCCGCGCGACCAATCCGGACATGCGCTTGATCCTCGGCCTCCTCTCCGCCCTGCTCGGCGCGCTCGCCGGCTGGTCCGCCCTTGCCGCACTGGTGATCGCGCTGGCCGGGCCAGACCGCGATGGCGGCATCGCCATGGGCGCCTTCTTCGACATCGGTCCGATCGGCGGTGTGGTTGGCCTGATCGCCGGCATCTGGCTGTTCGTGCGCTTCGGCCTGGTCCGGAACGCAACGCCACAGCCGCCCACGGAAACCTCCGACACTGCGCCTCACCGCACCACGCAGCTCTCTGCGCCCTTTGCTCTGACCATTCTGCTCATCGCGGCAATCCTTGGCTATTGGGGCTGGTACGAACTCATCCGCTCGCCCTATCTCAGTCACGGCTACATGACGCTCCACATCGAGTTTCGCCTTCCCGCCGGCATGACGCTGCAGGACAAGGCGGAGGATGTGCACATCGAGGTCGAGGAAGCGACAGGTTGTGCCAATGCCAATTTGCCTCCGAACTGGCGCGCGCATGAAGGCGAGCGCAAAGCGATCATTGCCTCCACGTCGTTGACGTACAAAACGCGTCACCGCGCCGTCAGCCTGACGCTTCCGGGTTCGCCGACGCAGAGCTGGCCGATCGATCTCCCCTCCGATCCTGATCCCACCCCTGGCTTTTCACCCTGGCGCGTGGCGGGCGATGCGTCACCCGCGAAGATCGAGATGCATTTCCGCCTCAGCGCCGATCACTGACCAACGAGCGGCGCGAAGGCGAACATTCAGACACATCACGTCTCCGCGCGCCCGGTAGATGCCGCCAACATGTCGCGCGGATGCCGCACTGTGGACGCATTCGGCCGCCCTTCTGTGAGGCGTGTCTGGGGGCACGGCGGTGCCGTGTTTGGACCAAACCTTCTAGGGGTATGACTGTGAAGAAGATTGTATTTGTCGTGGGTGCTACGCTTGCTCTGGCGACGGTTGCGAATGCTGCGGATCTGCCGCGCCGCCAGCCCGTTCCGGTCTATTCGGAGCAGGCGCCGATCGGCAAGATGCCGATTGGCAAGAGCCCGGTTGGAAAGGCCCCGATCGGGAAGGCGCCCGGCCCCGTCGCGGCGCGCTACTGACGTGCAGCGAAATACGCAGAAGCAAGCGTAGACTCTGCGTGAGTGGCCGACATTCGAGGGGCATAGCGTGACGAACAAACCTGATCGATCGGGACCCTGCATCCTTGCGGGATTCGCGCTCGCGGCCATGCTCGCGTGCACGACACCCTCGGCCTCGGCCCACGAAGCGAACAAGCGCGTTGCTGACGCAAACGCGCTTGCCACGACCGAGACCGCATCACGGCCGGCGCCGCAAGCGAATCGACGCGCAGTCGCGCGCGCGGAGAAAGGTCCGTACTACGTCGATTTCCGCGCCCGCACGGCCGCGAGCTGGGGCCACGCCTTCGTCTGGTACGGCAAGACCAGCGAGCGCGCCGTCGAGGTCGCAGGGCTCACGCCGGCCGGCGACACCTGGGCCTATGTGCTCGGTCACCTCACCTGGGTGCCGGCGGAGACCGGCGCGAGCTACGGCGATCTAGACCCCGATTACCTGACCGCGAACTACCGCGTCTATTTGAACGAAGCGGACGCCAAGCGCGTGTTTGCCTATATCAAGAAATTGCAGGCGAGCTCGCCGGTCTGGAATGCCGAGACCACCAATTGCACCGGCTTCATCGGCGACATCGCCGAGTACATGGGATTGAAGGTCCCCAACCGCTGGCAGCGCCCGGAAAACTTCGTCAACAGCCTCAAGGAAATGAACGGCGGCCGCCAGATGGTGCGGCTGTCGACGGAGTAGCTGAAGCCGTCTTGCCCGTCGGGCAAAACACCCGCGCAAATTCCCGCGTCGCGTGTCAATCTCGGCTCGCCAAAATATTCTACTTTACCAAAATTCGGATTTGTCGTACGTGAGCGATACCCTGACCCGGGACAAGGGGCGCATCGCGATCGTCACGAACCGCGGGTTGGGCAGCGATGGACGCGACGGCGTCGGGCGCGGCGAGCCTTGCAGGGCGGGAAACCGTGAGCACAGGCTTTCGCGTCTACGACACGGCGCCGACAGCGTCTTCGCATGGTTTCGGGTGCGAGCACACGCCAGCTCCCGAAGTCCCTGCGAGGACGTGCGCGGACGAACAAGTCGTGTGGTCCTGACGCCCGGGGTCTGTGCGTCAAGTCCTGCGGTGATGTGGCGGTCCAACCGGGCGCGCGCATCGGTCATCTGCATGGCGACGGGGGCAATAGTGCATCGCTCCCCGGGGAGAGCACGAAGGACACGTTAAAACCATCGCGCAGGGAAGGCCGGGCGATCCGGCGAACCTGTGGTCCACCCCGTGTGCATTTCTATCGTGCACGGATCTGCGGGTGCCAGCCGGCGCCCGGCCTTCCCTGCGCCCTTGTCACGACGAGGGCGATGCGATCAGGCAAAGCTCGGGCGAATGCGCAGCGAGAGGGCGGAGGCATGCCTTGCGACGGAAATGCAAGTTGATGGTCTCCGAAAGCCCCTCATCCTCCGTCGGTGTTGAAGCAGCGGCGCACAAAAACCCTCGCGCCACCCGGTGCTATCCCCTCAATTATCCGCCCTGCGGAATCCCCCCACTCCCCGCATGATCGCCCCGCCTCCACCGCACGCCCTTCCAATAGACTTTTCCCGACCCGGGCGGCATCCTGCCGCC
The DNA here is from genome assembly GCF_023073025.1 of Bradyrhizobium sp. 76. Classification (NCBI taxonomy): domain Bacteria; kingdom Pseudomonadati; phylum Pseudomonadota; class Alphaproteobacteria; order Hyphomicrobiales; family Nitrobacteraceae; genus Bradyrhizobium; species Bradyrhizobium sp. 76. The sequence continues at coordinate 54,518 of NZ_JADPIS010000149.1, read as the reverse complement.
ATCAAACGATAACAGAGCGCCACACAGGCGGAGGAAACAGACCATGCTGCAGACACGGTTCACCAAGCTCGTCGGTGTCGAGCACCCGATCGTCCAGGGCGGCATGCAATGGGTCGGGCGCGCCGAGCTGGTCGCCGCCGTCGCCAATGCCGGAGCGCTCGGCTTCATCACGGCGCTGACCCAGCCGACGCCGGAGGACCTCAGGAAGGAGATCGCCCGCTGTCGCGATCTCACCGACAAGCCGTTTGGCGTCAACCTCACCATCCTGCCCGCGATCAAGCCGCCGCCTTATGCCGAATATCGCGCCGCCATCATCGAGAGCGGCATCAAGGTGGTCGAAACTGCCGGCAACAAGCCGCAGGAGCACGTCGACGAGTTCAGGAAGCACGGCGTCAAGGTCGTGCACAAATGCACCAGCGTCCGTCACGGGCTCTCGGCCGAGCGCATGGGCGTCGACGCCATCTCGATCGACGGGTTCGAATGCGCCGGTCATCCCGGCGAGGACGACACCCCCGGCCTGATCCTGATCCCGGCCGCCGCCAACAAGATCAAGATCCCGATGATCGCCTCCGGCGGCTTTGCCGACGCCCGCGGCCTCGTCGCCGCACTGGCGCTGGGCGCCGAAGGCATCAACATGGGCACGCGCTTCATGGCGACCAAAGAGAGCCCCATCCATCAGCTCATCAAGGAGAAGATCGTCGCCAATGACGAGCGCGAGACCGAGCTGATCTTCCGCACCATGCGCAACACCTCCCGCGTCGCCAGGAACGAGATCTCGACCAAGGTCGTTGCGATGGAGAAGGAAGGCGCCAAGTTCGAGGATATCCGCGAGCTCGTCGCGGGCGCCCGCGGCAAGATGGTCTACGCGACCGGCAACTCGGACGAAGGCATCTGGTCGGCGGGCCAGGTCCAGGGCCTGATCCAGGACATCCCGACCTGCGCCGAACTGATCTCCCGCATCGTGCGCGAAGCCGAGGCCATCATCCGCAGCCGGCTCGAAGGCATGATCGTTCATCCGACAGCGCAGGCTGCGGAATAATCACTGCAAGAAGCGAGAGCAATACATGAAGGCTTATGTCTACGGCCCTGGCGGCGCTACAATTTCCGACGTCGCTCAACCAAAGCCTGAAGGCACGCAGGTGCTGGTCCGGGTCCGCGCCTGTGGACTCAATCGCGCCGACACCGGCATGCGCAAGGGCCACGCCCATGGCGCGGCCGGCGGCGCCGGCACCGTGCTCGGCATGGAATGGGCCGGCGAGGTCGCCGCACTCGGACCGGATGCCAAGGGCGTCAAGGTCGGCGACCGCATCATGGGCTCGGGCGGCGCGGCGTTTGCCGAATATACGCTGGCCGATCACGGCCGGCTGTTCCGCGCACCCTCGAACATGAACTTCGAGGAAGCCGCCACCCTGCCCGTCGCGCTCGCGACCATGCACAACGCCGTCGTCACCATCGGCGGCGTGCAGCCCGGGCAGGCCGTGCTGATCCAGGGCGCAAGCTCCGGCGTCGGCCTGATGGCGATGCAGATTGCGAAGCTCAAGGGCGCGAGACTCGTGATCGGCTCCTCGACCGATGCCGCCCGCCGCGGCCGACTGAAGGAGTATGGCGCCGACCTCGCGGTCGACTCCTCCGACCCCTCATGGGTCGACGAGGTGCTGAAGGCGACGAACGGCGAAGGTGTCGACCTCATCGTCGACCAGGTCTCGGGCAAGGTCGCCAACCAGAACCTCGCGGCGACCAAGGTCAAGGGTCGAATCGTCAATGTCGGCCGGCTCGGCGGCACCCATGCCGATTTCAACTTCGACCTGCACGCGGCCCGCCGCATCGACTATGTCGGCGTCACCTTCCGCACCCGCACCATCGAGGAGGTCCGCGAGATTTTTGAGGAGGTCCGCAAGGACATCTGGGGCGCGGTCGAGTCGCGAAAACTGCAGCTGCCGATCGACAAGGTGTTTGCCTTCGACGACATCGACAAGGCGTTCGAGCACATGGAGGCCAACAAGCATCTCGGCAAGATCGTCGTGACGGTGCCGTAACATTCCTGGGGCCAAAGACCTAGGTCTAGTAGGGTGGGCAAAGCGAAGAGTGCCCACCATGCGTCAGCATCCCCGAAAGATGGTGGGCGCGGCGCTCCGCGCCGTTGCCGACGCTACAAAACCGGCGGATCCCGCTCCTGCAACTCACTAGCGTCTACGCCTGTGGATCGTCGCTTGATGTTCACCCGTGGCCTGCTAAATCCCCCGCCATGAGCTCCCAACACAACAAGACCTCGGTCGCAGCGATCTCGATCTTCGCCAGTGGCGGCATGGCGGCGGCGAAGTTTGCGGTCGGGATCGCGATCGGCTCGCTAGCGCTGATTTCCGAGGCGCTGCATTCCTCGATCGACCTGGTCGCCACCATCATCACCTGGGCGGTGGTGCGGGTGTCCGACAAGCCGGCGGACGAGGAGCATCATTACGGCCACGGCAAACTCGAAAGTGTCTCGGCATTGGGCGTGACCGCCCTGCTCTACGTGCTCGCCGGCGGAATCCTGGTCCAGTCCTACAGCCATCTCCGAGAGGGAGTTGCGCCGCCGACGATCTCCGCCGTCCCTTTCGTCGTGCTGGTGATCGACATCGCCGTCAATTTCTGGCGCGCCCGTGCCCTGCACCGTGCCGCACGGGAGACCAGGAGCCAGGCGCTCGCCGCCGATGCGCTGCATTTCGCCTCCGACGTGATGGGCTCGTTCGCCGTGATCGTGGGCCTGATCCTCGCCGGCCTCGGCTTCTGGTGGGGCGACGCGGCTGCCGCCGCCGCGGTGGCCGTGATGATCGCCCTGCTCGGCCTGCGCATGGCCGGCTCGACCGTGCAGACGCTGGTGGACCGCGCCCCGGAAGGCGCGCATGAGACGGCCACGGCCGCGATCCGCAGCGTACCGGGTGTGATCGACATCGAGCGGCTCCGTGTGCGCATGGTCGGTGCCACCACGTTTATCGACACGATCGCAAAGGTACCGCGGACTTACCCCATCGACCGGGTCGAGGACATCAAGCGCAACGCGCAAGCAGCCGTCGAGAAGGCCTTCGGCGATACCGACCTCACCTTCACCGCAGTCCCCGTGGCGCGCGACAACGAGACCGTGCGCGACCGCATCATGGTCATCGCCCACAATTCGGGCCTCGCCATCCACCACGTCACCGTGCACGATCTCCGCGCCAAGCTGATCGTCAGCATCGACCTCGAGGTCGACGCCGGGATGCAGCTCCACGCCGCCCATGAGGTCGCCAACACGCTGGAACGCAACATCCAGGAAGAGTTCGGCGCGGACGTCGAAGTCGACGTCCACATCGAGCCGCTGGAACCGGAACTGCCGTTCGGGGTCGATGCCGCGTCGGAACGGGTGCAGGCCATCGCCGCCGCCCTGACAGAGTATGCCGCCGGCGGCGAGATCCACGACATCCACAATGTCCGCGTCCGCAACACCGACGCCGGCGAAATCGTCAACTTCCACTGCCGCGCCGAGCCGTCGACGAGCGTGATCAGGGTGCACGAGCATGTCGACGCGATCGAGCGCGCGTTGCGGCGCGCGTTCCCGAGCGTGAAGCGCGTCATCAGTCACGCCGAACCGCCACGTGCGTGACAGAGAATGTGCGAGGAGTCACACGTTCTCGTTTCGGACTCGCCGCGCACGTAAGTTTGCGGACGCGCGACGCACAAACTGCGCGTTGGATAAGAATAAATTCGCGTTAACGATTCGTTGACTCTCGACAGCCCGCGAAATCTGGATTCAAATCGACCATGATTCGGAAGCGATGTGGGGCTGCTTCCAAAATCAAGTTGCAAGCAGGTTCCAGGGGGCTTTAGGCATGTCGCGTGCAGACGCCGCGAACGCGTGCGTCCAATCCGATTCGATCAAAGGATTGGCGCAATCGATCGCGAAACCTGCCTATCATCGGCTCCTGATCGCGGAGCCTGCGCTGCGCCGTGCCGTGCCGACGCTCATCATCGCGTTCCTGATCACGATCTGCCTCGGCGCGTTCGTGCAGGTCGTCGACCAGACGCGCCAGAAGCGTCTGGTGATCCGCCACGACATCTCGGCGCTCGCCGACCTGCTCGCCGAGCGCATCGACCGCCTCACCTCCGCGCGACAGGAGCGGCTGAAGAACATCGAGAGCCTGCCGGCGCTGCTGCCTGACCTCATTCCATCCTGGGGCACCGCCTCGGGCCGGCACGTCATCGTCACCTCGGCCGGACTCGACCGCCGCATCCTCGCTCGCATCCCGGTCGACAGCGATCCCTCGGGCAACGACCGCCTGCTCGACGCAATCACGACGGCGCAACTGCTGGCGGCGCCGCCGCGCGACGGCAACATCTCCGACATGACGCTGCCGAATGGCAACGCCGCGATGGCGACCTCGCGGCAGATCAAGTCGCTGCCCGGCTTCGTCACCGTGATCCAGGAGCGCAACGAGCCGATCTGGGGCTCGGACGCCGCGCTGTCGGTCACGCTGTCGGCCACCACCGGCTTCGTCGTCCTGATCCTCGGCTTCGCCTTCCACTGGCAGTCCACCCGTGCCCGCGAGGGCGACCTGATCAACGACGCCGTGCGCGGCCGGATCGACACCGCGCTCAACCGCGGCCGCTGCGGGCTGTGGGACTGGGACCTGTCGCGCGGCCGGATCTTCTGGTCACAGTCGATGTTTTCCATGCTCGGCCTCGACGGCCGCAACGAGCTCCTCACCTTCGGCGAGGTCAACGCGCTGGTGAAGTCCGACGACATCGACCTGTTCGAGATCGCCGACCAGCTCATCTCCGAGAAGATCGACCACATCGACCAGACCTTCCGCATGCAGCATGTCGACGGCCACTGGATCTGGCTGCGCGTCCGCTGCGAAAAGACCAGCGGCGCGACGGACTCCAGCGTTCACCTGATCGGGATCGCCGTCGACATCACCGAGCAGAAGAGCCTCGCCGAGCGAACTGTCGAAGCCGATTTGCGCCTGCGCGACGCGATCGAGACCATTCCCGAAGCCTTCGTGCTGTGGGACGCCAGCGACCGCCTGGTGCTCTGCAATTCGCACTTCCAGCGCCTGCACAAGCTGCCCGACAGCGCCGTCATCCCCGGCACCTCCTACGAGACCGTGCTCGAGGTCGGCCGCATGCCCGAGGTCCGCACCCGGCACAACGAGACTGCGAGCCAAGGCCCCGGCGCGCGCACCTTCGAGGCGCAGCTCGACGACGGCAGCTGGCTGCACATCAGCGAGCGCCGCACCAAGGACGGCGGCTACGTCTCGGTCGGCACCGACATCACCCGCATCAAGGAGCACGAGCAGAAGCTGGTCGACAACGATCTACGCCTGCGCGCCACCGTCATCGACCTCAAGCGCTCGCAGGCAGCCCTGGAGCGCCAGGCGGGCGAACTCGCCGATCTCGCCGAGAAATATCAGCGCGAGAAGACCCGCGCCGAGGAAGCTAACCAGACCAAGTCGAAATTCCTCGCCAATATGAGCCACGAGCTGCGCACGCCGCTGAACGCGATCATCGGCTTCTCCGAGATCATGGGCTCAGGCATGTTCGGCGAGCTCGGCTCGGAGAAGTACCAGGAATACTGCCACGACATCCTGACCAGCGGGCATTACCTGCTCGAAGTCATCAACGACATCCTCGACATGTCCAAGATCGAGGCCGGCCGCATGAAACTCGACATGGAAGAGCTCGACCTGGCGCAGACTCTGGCGGAATCCCTGCGGGTCGTCACCGGCCGCGCGCAGGACAAGCACCTGACGCTCGACGCCGACATCGCGAAATCCATCTCCGTCGTCGCCGACCGCCGCGCCACCAAGCAGATCATCGTCAATTTGCTCTCCAACGCCGTGAAGTTCACGCCCGACGGCGGACGCATCCTGGTGCGCAGCCGGCAGCTCGACGACAGGATCGTGCTGATGATTGCCGACACCGGCATCGGCATCGCGCCGCATTCACTGGCGCGGCTCGGCCGCCCCTTCGAGCAGGTCGAGAGCCAGCTCACCAAGACCTATCACGGCTCGGGACTGGGCCTCGCGATCGCCCGCTCGCTCGCGCAGCTTCATGGCGGTTCGATGCGGCTGCGCTCCAAGCTGGAGGTCGGCACCGTCGTGCGCGTCACCCTGCCCCGCGACGCGATCAAGTCGGCATCAGGAATATCGGCCGCGGCCTGAATCCTACGATTGCAGCGACGGCGCGACTTCCCGCGCGACGTTGACCAGCGCCGCGATCAGCGGCGTCATCGGATCACGCTGCGGGATCACCATGCCGATGCTGTAATTGACATCGGGATCGGTGATCGGGATCGAGCGCACCGTATCGGACAGGCCGAGCGTCTCGGCGAGCTTGGCCGGCATCACGCTGGCCCAGCGCCCCGTCTTCACATGCGTGAACAGCACGAGCAGCGAATTCGACGTCAAGGTCGGCGTCGCCTCCGCGCCGACCGAACGTAACGCACGGTCGATGATGCGGCGGTTCTGCATGTCGGGCGTCAGCAGGCACAGCGGCACCTGCCCGACCTCTTTCCACGTCACCGTCTCGCGATCGCCGAACATTCCATCCGGCGCGGTGAGCAGACGATAGCTCTCGCTGTAGAGCGGGATGGTGCGCACCTTGCCGATCGGCTCGTTCTCGATATAGGTCAGCCCTGCATCCACCTCGAGATTCTCGAGCAACCCCAGCACCTCGGACGAGGTGGTGGAGCGGATACTGAAGCGCACCTCGGGGTGCCTGGCGCGGAACGGCGTCGTCAGCGCAGCGACCATGCCGAGCACGGTGGGGATCGCGGCAATACGGATCTCGCCGGAGAGCTGATGCTTCAGCCCGTTGATCTCGTCACGCATCGCGCGGGCATCGCCGACGATCCGGCGCGCCCAATCCAGCGCCCGCTCGCCTTCCGGCGTAAAACCCTGGAAGCGGGAGCCGCGCTGGACCAGCATCACGCCGAGGATCTCCTCGAGCTGCTTCAGCCCGGTCGACATCGTCGGTTGCGTCACGCCGCACATTTCGGCGGCCCGGCCGAAATGCCGCTCCTTCGCCAGCGCCAGCAGCAGTTCAAGCTTGTCGAGCAACCGGTCATCCCCTCGGATTGTGTGGTGGCATACAAGCTAGCATGCCCGCCCCTTCCCAACACGCAAAAACCGCCCGGCGGACGGCTCCAATCGCAAATTCAAATCGAGTGATTGCCGTCGCAAATCGATCTGAATCCGCAATCGCAGCATGAGACAGCTTTATTGATCTTCGAACGATTCCAAATAGTTTGCGATCAGCAGACGCTCTGGTTGAGAACGAAGAATGACAGTGGTTTTTGAGCCTTGGGACGAAACGCGCGGCGCCGAGATCATCGACGAACACAGCAAGCAGGAAGGCGCGACGCTGGTGATCCTGCACGCGCTCCAGGAGGCGTTCGGCTACGTGCCGGAGGCAGCCATTCCCATGGTGGCGCAGGCGCTCAATTTGTCCCGCGCCGAAGTGCATGGCGTGTTCACGTTCTATCATGACTTCCGCCACAAGCCGGCCGGCCGCCATGTGCTGAAGCTCTGCCGCGCGGAGGCCTGTCAGGCGGCGGGTGGCGATGCGCTGGCGACGCGTGTCGAGGCGAAGCTCGGCGTGTTGCTGGGCGGCACCACGGCCGATGATCGCGTCACGCTGGAGCCGATCTACTGCCTCGGATTGTGCGCGACCGCGCCATCCGCGATGCTCGACGGCCGACTCATCGGCCGGCTCGACGAGAAGCGCATCGACGCGCTTGTGGCGGAGGCGCAGCGATGAGCATCCGTCTATATGTCTCTCGCGATGCGGGTGCGCTTGCGGTCGGCGCCGACGAGGTCGCGCTGGCGCTGGAGCAGGTTGCAGCCAAGCGTGGCATTGCCGTCGAGATCGTCAGAACCGGCTCGCGCGGCCTGTACTGGCTCGAGCCGCTGGTCGAGGTCGCGACGCCGCAGGGCCGGATCGCGTTCGGCCCTGTGACTGAGACCGATGTGCCCTCCCTGCTCGACGCGCTCGCGAGCAACACGCCGCATCTGCTGCGGCTCGGGGCCACCGACGAGATCCCCTGGCTCAAGCGCCAGACCCGCCTCACCTTCGCGCGCTGCGGCGTGATCGACCCGCGCTCGCTCGACGACTACCGCGCCCATGGCGGCTACAAGGGCCTCGAACGCGCGCTGTCGCTCGGCTCGGAAGCCATCCTCAATGAAGTTACGGCGTCCGGCCTGCGCGGCCGCGGCGGCGCGGGCTTCCCGACCGGCATCAAGTGGAAGACCGTCGCGCAGGCGAAGGCCGACCGCAAGTTCATCGTCTGCAACGCCGACGAAGGCGACAGCGGCACCTTCGCCGACCGCATGATCATGGAAGGCGATCCCTTTCTCGTCATCGAGGGCATGACAACCGCCGGCATTACCGTCGGCGCGACCAAGGGTTACATCTACATCCGCAGCGAATATCCGCACGCGGTCGAGGCGATGAACGCGGCCATCCAAGCTGCGAAGCGCGGCGGCTATCTCGGCGCGAACATCAGTGGTTCCACGCACAGCTTCGATCTCGAGGTGCGCGTCGGCGCCGGCGCTTACGTTTGCGGCGAAGAGACCTCGCTGCTGGAAAGCCTCGAAGGCCGTCGTGGCCTCGTGCGCGCAAAGCCGCCACTGCCCGCGCATCACGGCCTGTTCGGCAAGCCGACCGTCATCAACAACGTGCTGTCGTTCGCCGCCATCCCCTTCATCCTGGCCGAAGGCGCCAAGGCCTATGCCGATTTCGGCATGGGTCGCTCGCGCGGTACGATGCCGATCCAGCTCGCCGGCAACATCCGCCACGGCGGGCTGTTCGAGACGGCCTTCGGCGTGACGCTCGGCGAGCTCGTCGACGACATCGGCGGCGGCACGTTCACGGGACGCCCGATCCGCGCGGTACAGGTCGGAGGCCCCCTGGGCGCCTACTTCCCTCGCGCGCTGTTCGACACGCCGTTCGACTACGAGGCCTTCGCCGCGCGCGACGGCCTGATCGGCCATGGCGGTATCGTCGTGTTCGACGACAGCGTCGACATGCGCAACCAGGCGCGTTTCGCCATGGAATTCTGCGCCATCGAATCCTGCGGCAAGTGCACGCCGTGCCGGATCGGCTCGACCCGCGGCGTCGAGACCATCGAGAAGATCATCAAGGGCGAGCGCGTGAGCGAAAACCTCGCACTCGTCGAAGACCTCTGCAACACCATGAAATTCGGCTCGCTCTGCGCGCTCGGCGGCTTCACGCCCTATCCCGTGCTCAGCGCACTGAGGCACTTCCGGGAGGATTTCGTCCCGGCCCCGACCACGCTTCAGGCCGCGGAATAGGAGAACGACAATGTCTCTGATCGAAGAAATCGACTTCGGTACGCCGCGCTCGAAATCGGAAACGATGGTGACGCTGACCATCGACGGCAACCAGGTCACGGTGCCCGAGGGCACCTCGATCATGCGGGCGGCGATGGACGCCGGCCATCAGATCCCGAAACTCTGCGCGACCGACATGGTCGACGCGTTCGGCTCGTGCCGCCTTTGCGTCGTCGAGATCGAAGGCCGCGCCGGCACGCCGGCGTCCTGTACCACGCCTGTCATGTCCGGCCTGATCGTGCACACCCAGAGCGAACGGCTCAAGAAGCTGCGCAAGGGCGTGATGGAACTCTACATCTCCGACCATCCGCTCGACTGCCTCACCTGCGGTGCCAATGGTGATTGCGAGTTGCAGGACATGGCCGGCGCCGTGGGCCTTCGCGACGTGCGTTACGGCTACGAGGGGGAGAACCACGTCTTCGCGAAATCCCACGGCGAGATCAACGCCGCCTGGATGCCAAAGGACGAGTCCAACCCGTACTTCACCTACGATCCCTCCAAGTGCATCGTCTGCTCGCGCTGCGTCCGCGCCTGCGAGGAGGTGCAAGGCACCTTCGCGCTCACGATCTCCGGCCGCGGCTTCGACAGCCGCGTGTCGCCGGGCATGAGCGAGAGCTTCCTCGGCTCCGAATGCGTCTCCTGCGGCGCCTGCGTGCAGGCCTGCCCGACAGCGACGCTGACCGAGAAATCCGTGATCGAGATCGGCCAGCCCGAACATTCGGTCGTCACCACCTGCGCCTATTGCGGCGTCGGCTGCGCCTTCAAGGCCGAGATGCGCGGCGAGGAAGTCGTCCGCATGGTGCCGTACAAGGACGGCAAGGCCAATCGCGGCCATTCCTGCGTCAAGGGCCGCTTCGCCTGGGGCTACACCAACCACAAGGAACGCATCCTCAACCCGATGATCCGCGAGCGGATCGAGGATCCCTGGCGCGAAGTGTCGTGGGACGAGGCCTTCTCGTTTGCCGCCGACAGGATGCGCGGCATCCAGAAGAAATACGGCCGCGACGCCATCGGCGGCATCACATCGTCCCGCTGCACAAATGAAGAAACCTATCTGGTGCAGAAGCTGATCCGCGCCGGCTTCGGCAACAACAATGTCGACACTTGCGCCCGCGTCTGCCACTCCCCGACCGGCTATGGCCTCTCGACCACGTTCGGTACCTCTGCCGGCACGCAGGATTTCGACTCGGTCGAGGACACCGACGTCGTCGTCATCATCGGTGCCAACCCCGCTTCGGCCCATCCGGTGTTCGCCTCCCGCCTGAAGAAGCGGCTGCGTCAGGGCGCCAAGCTGGTCGTGATCGATCCGCGCCGTACCGAGATGGTGGAATCGCCGCATGTGAAGGCGCTGCACCTGCCGCTGATGCCCGGCACCAACGTTGCGGTGATGACGGCACTGGCGCATGTGATCGTCACCGAAGGCCTCGTCGACGAAACCTTCGTGCGCGAACGCTGCGACTGGAGCGAGTTCGAGGAATGGGCGGCGTTCGTCGCCCAGCCGAACAACAGCCCGGAAGCCACTGCCATCCTCACCGGCGTCGATCCGAAGGATCTGCGCGAAGCAGCGCGCGTCTACGCCACCGGCGGCAACGGCGCGATCTATTACGGTCTCGGCGTCACGGAGCACAGCCAGGGTTCGACCACCGTGATCGCGATCGCCAACCTTGCGATGGCCACGGGCAATATCGGCCGTCCGGGTGTCGGCGTGAACCCGTTGCGCGGCCAGAACAACGTGCAGGGCTCCTGCGACATGGGCTCGTTCCCGCACGAGCTGCCCGGCTACCGCCACATCTCGGGCGACGCCGTGCGGGACCAGTTCGAAGCGCTGTGGAACGTCAAGCTCAACCCCGAGCCGGGCCTGCGCATTCCCAACATGTTCGACGCCGCGGTCGAAGGCACGTTCATGGGGATTTACGTGCAGGGCGAGGACATCCTGCAATCCGATCCCAACACCAAGCATGTGGTGGCAGCACTCTCGGCGATGGAATGCGTCATCGTCCACGACCTCTTCCTGAACGAGACCGCGAACTACGCCCACGTGTTCCTGCCGGGCTCGAGCTTCCTCGAGAAGGACGGCACCTTCACGAACGCCGAGCGCCGCATCCAGCGGGTCCGCAAGGTGATGACGCCGAAGAACGGGCTTGCCGACTGGGAGGTCACCATCGGCCTCGCCAGGGCCATGGGCTTCGAGATGACCTACAGCCATCCTTCCGAGATCATGGACGAGATCGCGGCGCTGACCCCGACCTTCGCCGGCGTCTCCTATGCCAAGCTCGACGAGCTCGGCTCGGTGCAGTGGCCCTGCAACGACGAGGCGCCCGAGGGCACGCCGGTGATGCATATCGACGGCTTCGTCCGCGGCAAGGGCAAGTTCGTCGTGACCGAATATGTCGCGACCGACGAACGCACCGGCCCGCGCTATCCGCTGCTGCTCACCACAGGCCGCATCCTCAGCCAGTACAATGTCGGCGCGCAAACCCGGCGCACCGAGAACGTAGTCTGGCATACCGAGGATCGGCTGGAGATCCATGCGCACGATGCCGAACAGCGCGGCGTGCGCGACGGGGACTGGGTGCGGCTGAAGAGCCGCGCCGGCGAGACCACGCTACGTGCGGAGATCACCGATCGCGTCGCGCCTGGCGTCGTCTACACCACCTTCCACCATCCAGACACGCAGGCCAATGTCATCACGACCGACTATTCGGACTGGGCAACCAACTGCCCCGAATACAAGGTCACGGCGGTGCAGATCTCGCCGTCGAACGGCCCGTCCGACTGGCAGAAGGCCTACGACGCACAGGCGCGGCATTCCCGCCGTATCGCCCCGGCCGAGGCCGCGGAGTAGCGGCATGCACGTACCGGTCCAGGCCATCGACCGCGAGATCTGGCGCAACGGTGTCGCGTCCGAAGGAGCGCGGCTGATTCCGGAGGAGACGCCGCTGGCGCTGACCTACAATGGCGGCACCTACGCCGTCATGATGGGGACGCCGCAGAACCTCGAAGATTTCGCGGTCGGCTTCAGCCTGGACGAAGGCATCATCAGATCCGTCGATGACGTCAAGTCGCTCGAAATAGTCCGCCTCGACGACGGCATCGAGCTGCGCATGTGGCTGGCACCGGAAAATGCTGCGCGAATCAGCGAGCGCCGCCGCCACATCGCCGGCCCGACCGGTTGCGGCATTTGCGGCATCGACTCGATTGCCGAAGCTGTGCGGCCTGCGGCCGTCGTGCCGCAGGGACAGATGTTTACGCCCGAGCAGGTGATGGCGGCGATGCAGACCATCGCACCGCTGCAATCAATAAATTTGCAAACCCGCGCCGTTCACGCCGCCGCGTTCTGGACGCCTGCCGGCGGTATCGTCGCGCTGCGCGAGGATGTCGGCCGCCACAACGCGCTCGACAAGCTCGCCGGTTCGCTGGCGCGCAGCCGCACGGCTGCAAGCGGCGGCATCGTGCTGCTGACGAGCCGCGTCTCGGTCGAGATGGTGCAGAAGACCGCCGCCATCGGCGCGCCGGTGATGGTCGCCATCTCTGCGCCGACCGCGCTTGCGGTGCGCACCGCGGAGGCCGCCGGCATCACGCTGATTGCCATTGCCCGCCAGGACGGGTTCGAAGTGTTTTCGCATGGCGGCCGGGTTGTCGCCTGTCATGCCACGGAGGTTGCCGATGTCGCCTGACCGCCTGATCTACATGGCCAACCAGATCGGCACGTTCTTTCGGAGCCAGGGCCACGAGAAGGCCGTGCCGGGGATCGCCGACCACATCAAGAAATTCTGGGACCCGCGGATGAAGCGCGCGATCTTCGCCCATCTCGATGCCGGCGGCGTGGGTCTTGAGCCGAATGTACGGGAGGCGCTCACCTCGCTGAAGCCGACGACGTCCATTCCAGCAGCGCCCTGAAGACACGCCGCACCTCGCTCTGCGTCTCCTTCACGCGCGCCTCCAGCGAAGAGAAATGCGGCGCGTCGCCGGCGCGTGCCATCACGCGCAAGAGGTCGGTGCCGGCGGTTTCCGGCTTGAACCGGTCGCTAACGCAGAGCCGCAGGATCTGCGTCAGGTCGTGATAGAGCCGCGCCGCGGCACGCAATATCTCGGTCTCCGATTGCGCGAGCACGCCGAGCCTGCATGCATTGTCCAGCACCTGCGTGGTGCCGACGTCGAGAATCTCCGGTTTCTCGTGAGCATGCACGAGCTGGAGATATTGCGCGATGAAGTCGATGTCGACCATGCCGCCGGCTGCATATTTGAGATCCCAGCAATCGGCCTCGCCCTTCTCCTGGGCAATCGCACGCCGCATGTCGGCAACGTCGTTGGCGATGATTGCGGGATCGCGGCGACGGGTCAGGACATCGCGGATGACGTGTTCGATCCGCTCCCGGAATTCGGGCGAAGCCGACACGACGCGCGCGCGCGTCAGCGCCATGTGCTCCCAGGTCCAGGCCTCGTTGGCCTGGTAGTCCGCGAACGAGACGAGGCTCGAGGCCACAGGGCCGGCACGCCCCGAGGGGCGCAGCCGCATGTCGATTTCGTAAAGCACCCCGTAATTGGTGCGCGTCGTGAACGCGCTGATCAGGCGCTGGGTGAAGCGGGCGAAGTAATGCGCACCTTGCAGTGACTTCGCACCGTCGGAGTCCGGATTGTCGCTGTCGAAATCGTACAGCAGGATCAGGTCGAGATCGGATGACGCGGTCATCTCGCGGCTGCCGAGCCGGCCCATCGCGATGATTGCGCTCTCCTGCCCCTCGATCCGGCCATGCTGGGCGGCGAAGCGGTCGGCGACGAGACCATGCACGGTATGGACGATGCCCTCGGCGACGTCGGCAAAGGCCGTGCTCGCCTGCTGCGCCGAGACGGTGCCGGAGAGAATGCGCGTGCCGATCAGGAACAGGCTCTCCTGCCCGAACAGGCGCAGGCGGTCGAGGAACTCTTCGTAAGAGCCGGCATCCTGCACGGTGGTCGCGAGCCGCCCCGACAATTCCTGCCGGTCGGGCATGGCGCCGAAGAAGCGCGGATCGATCAGGCCGTCCATGAGCTGCGGCTGCCGCGCCAGCATCTCGCCGAGCCGGGGCGCCGCGCCCAGCACCAGGGCCACGAGCGCAACGAGATCGCGATTCTGGCCGAGCAGCGTGATCAGCCGGCCGCCGCGCTGAAGCGCTCCAAGGAAATGGTCGAACGCCACGACGGCTCGATCCGGCTCCTCGGCATGAGCGAGACCGTCGATCAGGGCCGGCACGAATTCGACGAATGCGTTTCGCGTCGCCTCAACGCGGAACACGCGGTACTCGCCGGTGATCCAGTCACGCACGGTCTGCGCGACGGCGGCAGGCTTCTTGAAGCCGAGCGTGGCCAGATACTGAAGCAGCCGCGAATCGTCGGGACCCGCACCGTAGTCGAGCGCCGGCAGCTTGGCCGTGCCGGTCGGATCGTCGCCCTCGAACAGTTTTTCGTAGTGGCCCTGGACGATCTCGAGCTGGCGCAAAAGGTCGCGGGCAAAGGCCTCGCGATCCGGATAACCGAAGAACCAGGCGAAACGCTCGACCGCTTCCTTGTCCTCGGGCAGCGTGTGGGTCTGCTCGTCGGCTATCATCTGGAGGCGATGCTCGACCCGGCGCAGGAATTGGTACGCCGTGGTCAGCTCGTCACGCGCGGCGACCGTGATCCAGTTGCTGGAAGCTAGCACGCCGAGCGCGGCGAGCGTCGGCCGCACGCGCAGTTCGGGATGCCGGCCGCCGGCGATCAATTGCTGGGTCTGGGCGAAGAACTCGATCTCGCGGATTCCGCCGCGCCCGACCTTCACGTTATGGCCTTCGACTGCGACCTCGCTCTGGCCGCGATAGGTCTGCATCTGCCGCTTCATGTCGTGAACGTCGGCAAGCGCGGCGAAGTCGAGATGCTTGCGCCAGACGAAGGGCGCGATCTCCGCGAGCAGCGCCTCGCCCGCCCTGGGATCGCCGGCGCAGACGCGCGCCTTGATCATCGCGGCGCGCTCCCAGGTGCGCCCTTCCCGCTCGTAATAATTCAGCGCGGCGTCGCGCGAAATCGCCACCTGCGTCGAGGATGGATCGGGACGCAGGCGCAGATCGACGCGGAAGACGTAACCGTCATAGGTGCGCTGCTGGAGAATGCGTGCAATCCCCTGCGTCACCCTCACGAAGAATGGCTGGGGTTCGATATCGGCGGCGAGCGTCGTATTGTCGGGATCGAAAAACACGATGAGATCAATGTCGCTGGAATAGTTCAGCTCGCCTGCGCCCATCTTGCCCATCGCAAGCACGATCAGCCCGCAGCCCTCTTCCGGCGCCTCGGGATTGGGCGGCGAGAGCTTGTCGCGTGCGGCTTCCTGCCGCAGCAGGTATTGAAGCGCCGCCCGCACCGAGGACACTGCGACATCGGTGAGCGCTGCGGTCACCCGCATCACCGGCCAGACCCCGCCGATGTCGCACAGTGCGATCAGGAGCGCGGCCTCCGCCTTCATGCGGCGCAGCAGCCGCATCACCTCGGCTTCGTCGGATGCCGCGAGCACCGCGCCGTTCGCCTCCGCGACCAGCGTGGCGAGATGCGCATCCGGATCGCATTCCAGCAGCCGGATCAGACGCTGCGGATCGGCGCGCAGCAGCTCAAACAGATAAGGCGAGAATTCCGCGATGCCGGCCAGGATGTCCCGCGCGAAGCGGTGAGCCAGCAGCGCTTCAAGACGAGTGAATTGCGCGGGCTCGAGCTCGGCCAGCCAGCTTTCAAAACGTCCTTGGTCGGTGACGGAAGCGGCAATATGGGGAGCCTCCGCAAAGCGCGCGGCAAGTCTCTCACCATGCTTGTCCGCGTTTCCCGGCGCGGAATGGTTCATGCCACCTTCTGTGGCACATCCTGCATTGGCGGAGCAACCCTGTCGCCAGCCCCCGCGCGCGCCGGCAGCACCAGCGTGGCGACAAGACCGGGCTGGGCGTCACCCAACCTCAACTCACCGCCATGCAATGTCGCGACCGCGGAGGCGAGACTGAGGCCGAGGCCGGATCCAGGCAGCGTGCGGCTCGCTTCCAGCCGCACGAATCGTTCCACCACATGCTTGCGGTCGGCTTCGGGGATGCCGGGACCGCGATCGGTGACGCTGAGCAGCACTTGATCGCCCTCGCGCCTCGATTCGATCGTGATCTGCCTGCCCTCCATGCTGACCACAGTTCCCGCCGGCTGCGCGGCCGGCTTGCCGTATTTGATCGCATTCTCGACAAGATTGGCGAGGGCCTGGCTGATCAATTCGCGGTTGGCGTGGACCGGGGTCGGCTCGCACCTGACCTTCAAGGTCATGCCATCGTCTTCGGCCAGTGGCTCGTAGAGCTCGTGAATGCCGTTGGCGACATCGGCCGCGTCGAAATCATCCATGTTGCCGCGCGCCTGCCCGGACTCGGCGCGCGCGATCATCAGCAGCGCGTTGAAGGTGCGGATCAGCCCGTCCGATTCCTCGATGGTCCGCTCCAGCGCGGCGCGGTAGTCGGCCTCGCCGCCGGATTTCGCCAGCGCCTCCTCGGCGCGGTTGCGCAGGCGCGTCAGCGGCGTCTTGAGGTCGTGGGCGATGTTGTCGGAGACCTCCTTCAGCCCCGCCATCAGCGCCTCGATCCGCTCCAGCATCGCGTTGAGGTTTTCGGCGAGGCGGTCGAGCTCGTCGCCGCTGCGCCCCACAGGCAGGCGTTCGCTGAGATCGCCCGTCATGATGCGATGGGCGGTGCCGCTCATCGCGTCGATGCGCCTGAGCACCCTGCGCGCCACGAAGATACCGCCGCCAAGGCCGAGCACCACGACGATCAGGATCGACCATTGCGCGGCTTTCGCCACGATGCCGAACAGCCGTCGCCGCTCGGCCAGATCGCGTCCGATCAGAAGCCGGAAGCCGTTTTCCAATTCGGTGACGCGGACCAGCGCAAGATGGTCCCGATCATCGGCATCCTCGATCCGCCGGTAGGCGGTCTCGGACCAGCCGCGCGTCGCCATCACGCCGGGCGCGAGCGAGCCGACATTGCCGGCGATCGACTGGCCGGTCGGCGTCGTCACCAGATAGAGGTTGGCGCCCGGCCGCAGCGCCCGGTACTCGATCGCGAGCACGAGAGCGCGCAAGCCGCGGCGGCCGTAGATCTCGTTAATCTCAGACGTCTCGGCATTGACCGTCTGCGTGATTTCCTCGGTGATCAGCCGCCGCGTATTCCAGGCGAAATAGGCCAGCAGCGAGGCCGCGAACATCGCGAACAACAGCAAATAGACCAGCGTCAGCCGGAATGCCGTGGTGCGGACGAGTTTACCGAATGCCGTCACGAATCATGTATCCCGCGCCGCGGATCGTGTGCAGCAGCGGCCGCTCAAAACCCTTGTCGATCTTGGAACGCAACCGTGAAATGTGCACGTCGATCACGTTGGTCTGCGGATCGAAATGATAGTCCCAGACGTTCTCCAGCAGCATGGTGCGGGTCACCACCTGGCCCGCATGCTTCATCAAATATTCGAGCAGGCGGAATTCGCGCGGCTGCAGCGTCAGCTCGTCCTTGCCGCGTGCGACGCGGTGGGAGAGCCGGTCGAGCTCGAGATCGCCGACCCGGTACAGCGTGTCCTCGGCCGGACCGCCGCGGCGGCGCGACAGCACCTCGACCCGGGCCAACAGCTCGGCGAAGGAATAGGGTTTCGGCAGATAGTCGTCGCCGCCGGCGCGCAGGCCCTTGATGCGGTCGTCGACCTGGCCGAGCGCGGAGAGAATCAGCACCGGCGTCGAATCATCCTTGTCGCGAAGCGCGCCGATCACCGACAGGCCGTCGCGCTTGGGCAGCATGCGGTCGACCACCAACACGTCGTAGTCGCCGTTCTCGGCCATGGCGAGGCCTTCCTCGCCGTCACCGGCGTGGTCGGCAATGTGCCCGACCTCGCGAAATGCCTTCACGAGGTAGTCGGCGGATTCGCGGTCGTCTTCGATGATGAGGAGGCGCATCGTGCGTTCGGCAACGGTCAAGGGAGTGAACCTTCTCTAAACATGGCGCGAGCGGCAATCGCATGCAAGCCGAGTGAGAGACTCTGGCATGGAGAAAAAGGCGGGCGGTGAAGCTGGGGGGACTTCACCGCCCTAGGCCTTCCGACGGAGGGGGGCGTATTCCACCGGAAGGTAGACAGGGGAAGCAAACGTTGCGCTGCTCCCCCGAAGGGCGCCGTCGGCGGGGGCGACTGATGCCGGCGACACCCTTCATCTCGGAGGTCCTGAGGCCGGGCCCTTCGTTACCCCTTGGCGATGGGCACGGCGACGAAGCGCGACTGGCCGCCGCTCTTCACTCGCATCAGGACGCTGTTCTTGTTGTCTGTCCGCGCCGTGTTGATGGCGTCGCGGACTTCGCCGGCGGTGCTCACGCTCTTGCCGCCGACTTCGAGAATCACGTCGCCTTCCTTGAAGCCGCGTTCGGCAGCCGCGCTCTTCGGATCGACCTCGGTGATCACGACGCCTTCCTTGCCGGCGCCGGCCACGGAATCGGCGGGCGCCACGGTCATGCCGAGCTTGGGCACGTCGGTGCCGCGGCTCGCGCCCTTGCCGCTGTCCTTGTCGATGTCGGCCTTGGCCTCGATCGTGTTCGGCAGCTGGCCGAGGGTGAGGTTCACCACCTTGTCCTGGCCCTTGTGCAGCACGTTGAGCTTCACGGTCGCGCCAGGCGCCAGGCCGCCAATGGTACGGGCGAGCTCGCGGGCGTCCTTGACCGATTCGCCGTTGACCGACGTGATCACGTCACCGGACTCGATGCCGGCCTTGGCCGCCGGACCATTCGCCTGCGGCTCGGCAACCAGCGCGCCTTCGGCCTTCTTCATGCCGAGGCTGTCGGCGATGTCGGATGTCACCGGCTGAATCTGCACGCCGATCCAGCCGCGGCTGACCGAGCCCTTGTCCTTGAGCTGCGCCACCACGCTCTTCACGGTGCTCGCGGGAATCGAGAACGCGATGCCGACGCTGCCGCCGGAGGGCGAGTAGATCGCGGTGTTGACGCCCATCACCTCACCGTTGGTGTCGAAGGCCGGACCGCCGGAATTGCCCTTGTTCACGGGCGCGTCGATCTGGATGAAATCGTCGTAGGGGCCGTTGCCGATGTCGCGGCCGCTGGCCGAAACGATGCCGGCAGTCACGGTGCCGCCGAGGCCGAACGGGTTGCCGACCGCGAGCACCCAGTCACCGATCCGCGGCTTGCCGTCGGCAAGCTTCGCGAACGGGAAGTTCGAGCTGCCCTCGACCTTGATCAAGGCGAGGTCGGTGCGCTGATCGGTACCGATCACCTTGGCGGTGTAGGTCTTGCCGTCGTCGGTCGTGACCTCGACCTTGTCGGCGCCATCGACCACGTGGTTGTTGGTCACGGCAAAGCCATCAGCCGAGATGAAGAAGCCGGAGCCCTGGCCCTGCACGACGCGGCCGCGACCGCCACCACCCTTCAGGCCCGGCATGCCATCCGGACCGCCGAAGCGGCGGAAGAACCGCTCCATCGGCGAGCCCGGCTGGAACGGCGACTGCGCGTCATCGCCATCATCATTGCTCGCGGTCTTTTCCTTGATGTTGACCTTCACCGAGATCACCGACGGCTTCACGCGCTCGACGATGTCGGCGAAACCGATCGGGCGTTCGACCTTGCGGACCTCGTTGTTGACCTGTGCATGCGCCGGGCTCGAGAACAGGTCGGCCGGCGAGGTCGACGTGCCGAAGCCGTAGACGGCGGCGCCGAGGCCGGCGACGACCGAGGCCATCAGCGCGATCTTGCGGGCTGAGAAAACGGATCGGCGGGGCTGCCGGTAGGACGGAAGGTGCGAGAGGTCGGAACGGTCGGTCATGCAGAGATCTCCAGGGCCTTGAAATCCATTTGGCGCCTGACGGCGGCGCCTTACGAACCTGAAGATGGGGGCTGCCGCCTTACCGTGCGCTGGCGGCGGGGTTAAACTTTTGTAATGAACGCGGATGCGGATGCGGCAGTTTATCGCGGCCGAAAGTGTTGAACCGGCAGGAACTTAACGAGGTTCCAGGAACGCCCGCGCAGTGCCGGCTCGATGCGCAGCAACGTAGCTAGCGCGATTTGGCTTCATCCGCCATCAATGCGGCGAGCCGCGCTTCCTCGTCGGGCGTGAGCGGCGGAGCCGGTAGGTCTGCACCATTTCGCGAGCGCCGGCGGATTTGAAGCCATAGCGCCAGGCCGCCGCCAAGCAGCAGCAGCGGCGCGAGCAGCCACAGCAGCATGTTCTGGCGCTCGAAGCGCGGCTTGAGCAGCACGAACTCGCCGTAGCGCGCGACCAGGAAATCGAGTACTTGCGAATTGCTGTCGCCGGCCGCGATGCGCTCGCGCACCAGGAGCCGCAAATCGCGCGCGAGCGGCGCATCGGAATCGTCGATCGACTGGTTCTGGCAGACCATGCAGCGCAGCTCGCGCGACAAGTCGCGTGCACGCGACTCCTTCACAGGGTCCGACATGATCTCATCGGGCTGCACGGCATGCGCCGCAGGCAAGGCCAGCAACATCAGTGCGACGAACGCGACCATCATTCGACGCATCAGATCACTCCGCCGGCTGCAGGCGCTGCTTGGCCCGCGCCGGTTTTGGCGCACCGACCCGCAGGCGCCGGTCCGACAGCGACAGCACGCCGCCGAACGCCATCAGCACCGGCCCCCACCAGATCAGCAGCACCAGCGGCTTGTGATAGATGCGCACGGCAATGGCACCCTCGGCAGTGGCGTCGCCGAGCGAGATGTAGAGCTGGCTGGCGCCACGCGTCAGCAGCGCGGCCTCGGTGGTCGAGGAGCCGCGGGTGGTGAAGCTGCGCTTGGACGGCGTCATCACGCTGAGCTTCTCGCCGTCGTGGCTGACGTTGAATTCGGCGATCATCTCGTGGAAGTTCGGCCCTTGGCGCTGAAACAGGCCGTCCAGCTTGACGTCATAGCCGGCGACATGGGCGACGTCGTTCTGCTTCATCGTGGCGATATATTCGCTGTTCCAGGTGGTCTCGCAGACGATTCCGATCAGCGCGACGCCGAGGCCGGCATGCGCGAATACCGAGCCCCAGGCCGAGCGCGGCAGACCGCGGGCACGATGCAGCGTCGTCGCGAACGGCAGGCGGAACAAGCCGGTTCGTTCGGCCAGATCCGTCGCAGCGCCGGCAATGACGAAGACGCCAAGTCCGATTGCCAATGGCGCCAGCGCGCTGCCGCCGAGCGCCCAGCCCCAAACCATGGCAACGGCGACAAGCCCGGCAACGCCGGCCGCGAGCAGACGTTGGGTGACGCCAAGCAGATCGCCGCGTTTCCATGCCAGCATCGGCCCGAACGGCACGGCGAGCAGCAACAGCGTGAACAGCGGGGCGAAGGTCAGATTGTAGAAGGGAGCACCGACCGACATCTTGAAATCGGCGAGCATCTCCATCGCCAGCGGATAAAGCGTGCCGAACAGCACCACCGCGCAGGCGACCGTGAGCAGCAAATTGTTCAGCACCAGCGCACCCTCGCGCGAGATCGGCGCAAACAGGCCGCCTTGCTTCAACGAGGTCGCGCGCCCCGCGAACAGCGACAGGCTGCCCCCGATGAACAGGCAGAGAATCAGGAGAATGAACACGCCGCGGGTTGGATCGGTCGCGAAGGCATGCACCGAGGTGATGACCCCCGAGCGCACCAGGAAGGTGCCGAGCAGCGACAGCGAGAAGGTCAGGATCGACAAGAGGATGGTCCAGACCTTCAGCGCGTTGCGCTTCTCCATCACCAGAGCCGAATGCAGCAGCGCTGTTCCGGCAAGCCACGGCATCAACGAGGCGTTCTCGACCGGGTCCCAGAACCACCAGCCGCCCCAACCCAGTTCGTAGTAGGCCCAGTACGAGCCCATGGCGATACCGAGGGTCAGGAAGATCCAGGCGACCAGCGTCCACGGCCGCACCCAGCGCGCCCACGCGGCGTCGATCCGCCCCTCCAGCAACGCCGCGATCGCGAAGGAGAACGAGATCGAGAAGCCGACATAGCCGAGATAGAGCATTGGCGGATGCACGGCGAGACCGATGTCCTGAAGCACCGGATTGAGATCGCGTCCCTCGATCGGCGGGTTGGCGATGCGCAGGAACGGGTTGGAGGTCACCAGGATGAAGAGATAGAAGGCGCTGGCGATCCACGCCTGTACGGCCAGCACATGCGCGCGCAGCGACAGCGGCAGATTGTTACCGAAGGCCGCGACCAATCCGCC
The DNA here is from genome assembly GCF_023073025.1 of Bradyrhizobium sp. 76. Classification (NCBI taxonomy): domain Bacteria; kingdom Pseudomonadati; phylum Pseudomonadota; class Alphaproteobacteria; order Hyphomicrobiales; family Nitrobacteraceae; genus Bradyrhizobium; species Bradyrhizobium sp. 76. The sequence continues at coordinate 31,942 of NZ_JADPIS010000149.1, read as the reverse complement.
GAACAGCGCGAGGATCGACACCCACAAGAGCATCGAGCCTTCATGGTTTCCCCACACGCCGGTGATCTTGTAGAGCAGCGGCTTCATGGAGTGGGAATTCTCGTAGACGTTCGCGACCGAGAAATCCGACTCTACGTGCAGCATCACCAATGCGATGAACGACGCACCGACGAACAGAAGCTGCGCCAGCGCAGTGGAGCGCGCCACATTCATCAGCGCATCATCGCGCAGCCGCGCACCGATCAGGGGCACGATGGATTGGATCAGTGCCAATCCGAGCGCCAGCACCAGCGCGTAATGTCCTGACTCCGCGATCACCGCACTGCTCCCTGCGGATTGCCCTGCGCGGTCGTGGCCGCGGGCTTGACGCTATCGGAAGCCTTGACGCCATCATAAGTCTTGGCGCCGTAGTCATCCTTCCAGTGCCCCTGCTTCTTCAGGGCATCGGCGACGTCCTTGGGCATGTAGGTTTCGTCGTGCTTGGCGAGCACGGTGTCGGCCTTGAACACGCCATTGGCGTCGAGCGCGCCTTCGGCGACGACGCCCTGCCCTTCCCGGAACAGATCGGGCAAAATGCCCTTGAAGGCGACCGGAAGCTTTGCGCCGCCGTCGGCGACCTCGAAGGTCACTGCGAGATTGTCGCCGCGCTGGAGCGAGCCGGGCTGCACCAGGCCGCCGAGGCGAAACCGCTTGCCGGGCGCAACGTGCTTCTCGGCGACCATGGTCGGCGTCGAGAAGAACACGATGGAGTCGCGCAATGCGTTGAGCACCAGCCCGGCGGCGAGCGCGAGCACGGCAAGCGAGCCGCCGATGATGGTCATACGTCGCTGCTTGCGCGTCATGGCGTATCCATTCCCTGCTCGTCTCGTCCTGACATCATCATCCGTCGAGCCCGAGTGTCTTGAGGCCTTCATCGAGCTGGCGCAACCGCGCTGCATCGTTGGCAACCGCCTGGCGGGCATCGGTCGATGCCCCCACCGCCTTGTCGCGATCACCCATCACGAGATAGGCGCGCACCAGGCGCAGCCAACCCTCGACGTCGTCGCCGTTCTGCTTGAGGCGCGTGGCGAGCCGTTCGACCATGCCGCGAACCATCGCGTTGCGATCGCCCTCTTTCATGTCCTTGGAAGCTGCGAGGGTTTCATCCGACAGCGCCGGCATCGTAGCGCCACCGCCGCCGACCCGGGCGAGCGAGGTCTGCACCAGAGGGCGCCACGGCGCATCCGCCGGCGCTTTCGCCAGCAGCGCGCGCCAGATGTTGGCGGCATCGTCCTTGCGACCGTCCTGCTCGGCGGCGAGACCGAGAAAATAGTTCGCCTTGGGGTCGTCAGCGCTGAGCGCCCGCGCGCGCTCGAACTCGGTCTTGGCCTCGGCGGTCACGACGCCGCCGGCGGCGGCCGAGATCGCTTCGCCGAGATCGGACCGGCGCTCCGCGCTCTCGCCATTGTAGGTGAGCGAGTTGCGATAGGCCCGCACGGCGTCGTCGAAGCGGCCAAGCCGCTCCAGCACGGGCGCGATCACGTTCCAGCCGCGCCCGTCGGTCGGATTCTTTTCCAGATGTTGCTCGACCTGGATGACCAGATTCTCGAGCGACTGCGCCATGCCGGACCCGGATCCGCGCTCCCGCTGCGCCAGTGGAAAGTCCTGAAGCCTGGGCGAGCCGAGCGGCACATAGACGCTGATCGCAACCAGCGGCAGGCCGGCAAGCGCCAGCACGGCCGCCGCGCGGCGCCATTTGAGGCTGGATTTCGGCGCCGTTGCGGGCTCGCTGCCGGCTGCGGCGAGCAGCCTGCGGCTGACCTCGACGCGCGCGGCCTCGGCTTCGGGCGCAGCGATCAGCCCTGCGGCAAGATCACGCTCGATCTCGGCGAGTTGGTCCTTGTAGACCGCGACCTCGCTGCCCTGATTTTGCGCGCGTCCGCTACGGCCGAGCGGCAAAAGCACGGCGAAGATCGCCGCGACCGTCATCAGCGCGAACACGAACCATAGCATCATCTGGCAAGCTTCCGGCAGCGCGCAAGCCGCGCCCACAGGTGGCTTTACACCACGGCCGGACGATGCGGCAATTGACAATTGTCAATTCGGCGCGACCGCGCACAGTCCCGAAATGGTGAAAATCCAACGGCTTAGCCGATCTCGAAGTCCGCGCTTTGAGCGGCGTCCTCGCCATGCCCGTTGAAGGCCTTCAGGAAGTATGTTCCCGGCTCGATAGCGTCGGGCAATCTGATGCGCAACGCCCCGACCGGAACGGGCGATGCAACCCTGGTGACCGTCTCAGGAAGCTGCCGACCGCTTGCCTTCTCGACCAGCACCACCTTCGCGCCGACCATCAGCCTTTGATATTTGGCAACGACGACGCGATTCTCGATTTCGATGGAACTGATAACGGATTTCATGCGCCCACAGATAGAAATATCAAAATTTGCACGGCGACCGTAGGGCCCGACATCGGCATCGTCAACCTGAAATTGTGACTACTGAAATATGCGCCTGGATCAGCTCGCGCGCGACGATTTGCGCTCGCCCGTGGCCGCGTTCTCCGCGGCGCGGCTCATCAGCGAAGCATAATCATCGCCGAACAGCACTTGGCAGAAGCGGATCGCGGCCTGCACCTGCTGCTGCCGATAGGTGCGGACCTTGTGATCGGCGCCGCGCAGCGACTGCACCAGCTGCTCGGTTGAACGCTCGACATATTGCTGCAGGTCGGAATAGGTGCGCAGTGTCACCTCGTTGATCGCAAGCTCGCTCGCATAGTTGCGACAGGTCGCGACGAAATCGATCAGCGCCACGGTTTCCTCGACCTCGGTGCTGTCGATCCGCGCGCCCGGCGGAATGTCCTTCTCGGCGCGCTGGCGCAGGATGCGGCGGACGCGGCCGGGAACGCTGTCGATCTCGGATTGCAGCGCGTTGGAGATGTCGGCCCGGATCGAGGTCAACTGCTTGCCCCAGGCGGAATCGTTGCGCAGGTCGAGTTCGGTACGCAGGCCCCGGACGCCGTCGTGCAGCGTCTTGAGATTGCCGGCGACATTGTCGAAATGGCCGCGCTTGATGTCCATGCGCAGGACGGCGGCCACGCAGGACAGATCATGCAGCGCCATTGTGACGGCGACTCCATAGGGCGTTGCCGCGACACGGATCTCGTCGTCGGACGCGGCAATCTTGATGGCGAGGCGGATGATCTGCCACGGCGCGGTCATCCGTTGCACGACCATCGAGAGCGCGAAGGGCAGCATCTGCGGCGTCTGGAGGACGGGAATGTTGAGCGCGGCAGTCACCGAGGCGATCTGGGCATCGCCGAAGGCGCGCAAAGAGCGCGGCAGCTTCTCGTTCAGGGTGCCGATAGCCTCGCGGACCGCGAGGACCGCCCCGGTCGAATAGAGATCCTCGATCACGTTGGGCGGACCGACGCGGGCGAGCGCACGCGATTTGTCACCCCCGCCCGGCCCCGTCAGCTCGAAGATGGCATCCGCGGCGACCGCCTGGAGCTTCGAGGCCAGCGCTTCGACCTGCCCTGCACTGTCGGCCGGCATGCGCGCCAGCGCCGCCTCGAATTCGCTCAGCTTGGCCGGAGCACCGTCGCGGCCGAGCCATTGCCAGATCGGAGCCAGGGAAGAGCGGCGGATCTGCCCGGCCCGGATCAGGGCGCCTGCTTCGACCAGGAATGGTTCCAGTACCTGGAACAGTAGCCGCGACAGATCGTCCGTGCGCGGCGGTGTTGCTTCCTCGGCTTCCGTCTTGCGGACAATCTTGCGCAGCTGGTCGAGCACGAGGGTCGCCACGGCCGTGTCCTGGCCGCGCTCGAGCGCGCGCTCGAACTCCCGCATCAGCAGTGCCTGCGCCTGCGGCGGGAGCTGCGCGAGATATTCCCTCAGCCGCTCGATCGATGTCTGGCTCATGCGCCCGGGTAATGAACGGTAAATGGCGAACGTGGGATCCGTCCTGCTCGATCATAGGTGGGCCCGCTTAAGAAGCCGTTTAGGAAGTCGCTCCGAATACCCCTGGTTTCTTCCGGATCGGTGTGCTTCTGCAGGTCAAATAGTCGCGTCGGAACAAGGGATTATAGTCCGGGGAGGACCAGCTCCGCCCGCAAGCCCCCGGTCGGCGCGCGACCGAGTGAGAGGCTGCCGCCGTAGAGCGCAGCGAGCTCGGTCACGATCGACAGCCCCAGCCCCGATCCGGGCTTGGACTCGTCGAGCCGTTGGCCGCGCCGTGAGACCTGGGTACGCTCGGCCTCCGACAGGCCGCGGCCGTCGTCGTCGACGATGATATGCAGCCGCGGACCGGCGCTCGCCTGATGCGGCGCCTCCACCAGAACTTCGATGAAGACCCGCGAGGTCGCCCATTTGCAGGCGTTGTCGACGAGATTGCCGACCATCTCCTCCAGATCCTGCCGCTCGCCGCGAAATTTCGCCGACGGATCGGCCTCGGCCTCGACCACGATGCCGCGGCCGCGGTGGATCTTCTCCATGGTCCGCCGCAATGCCTCGATGGCCGGTGCAACCTCCGTCACCGTCGCAACGACCGAGACCCGCGCCGCGATGCGCGCGCGCTCGAGATGATGGGCAACCTGGTCGCGCATCACGTCCGCCTGCTCCATCACCTTTGCCGCGAACGGATCGGCGGGATGCGCGCCGGCCTCGTTCACGATGACCGAGAGCGGCGTCTTGATGGCGTGAGCGAGGTTTCCGACATGGGTGCGGGCGCGCTCGACGATCTCGCGATTGGCGTCGATCAGCGCGTTGGTCTCGCGCGCCAGCGGCGCGATCTCGACCGGGAACTCGCCCTCGAGCCGCTCCGCCCGCCCGGACCGGATGTCGGCGATGGATTCGGAGATGCGCTTGAGCGGCGCGAGACCGAAGCGGACCTGGAACACGGTGGTCAGCAGCAACACGATGCCGAGCGCAGTGAAGGTGCCGCCGAGATAGTAGTCGAAACTGCGCGTCTCGTCGAAAATCTCGGTGTCGTCGCCGGCGACACTGACGAGAAATTTGCCGTCCGCGCCGAGATCGACCGGCCGCTCCACCATGCGCAGGTTCTGTCCCTCCGGACCGTCGACATAAGCGATCCGGATGCCGGCGGCGGTAAGCTCGGTGCCCTGCTCTTCAAGCTTCGGCAGCTTCTTGTCCCAGAGCGAGCGCGACGAGCGCACCTCCGGCTTTTCGGGGTCGGTCCGCGTGATCTGCCAGTACCAGCCGGACAACGGCAGCTCGAACAGAGGCTCGCCGAGCGACTGGAACTGGCGGTCCGGCGGCTCGTCGGGGGTGGCGACCTCGGCGATCAGTGTGCGGAGATAGAGATTGAGCCGGCGGTCGAAGGCGCGCTCGGTGGCGTTCTTGTAGACCGACGACAGCACCACGCCGGTGATGGCCAGGATCACCACGAGCCACGCGGTCGCCGACAGGAACAGGCGGTTCGCGAGCGAGCTGGCGGGCATCGGAATGATCCCGGAGGCGCGGGGTGGCATGGCGTCGGAACTCATGACCCGAACAAGGCCTCTGCCGGGCCGCCCGTCAAGCCAAGATACGTCTAGACAAGATCGTTCGAGACACCACGGTTCAAGCGCCGGGGGGCGGCGGGGTCAGGAGATAGCCGAGGCCGCGGACAGTCTGGATGATGTCGACGTCGAGCTTCTTGCGGATGCGGCCGACGAAGACCTCGATGGTATTGGAGTCGCGGTCGAAGTCCTGGTCGTAGAGATGCTCGACCAGCTCGGTGCGGGACACGACGCGCCCCGAATGATGCATAAGGTAGGCCAGAAGCCGATATTCGTGCGACGTCATCTTGATGGGATTGCCTGATACGCTGACCCGGCCGGTCCTGGTATCGAGCGTGACGGGGCCGCAGCTCAGCTCGCTTTGGGCGTGGCCAGTGGAGCGGCGCAGCAGCGCGCGGATGCGCGCCAGCACCTCCTCCAGGTGGAACGGCTTTGCGACGTAGTCGTCGGCGCCGGCATCGAAGCCCTGGACCTTGTCGCTCCAGCGGTCGCGCGCGGTGAGGATTAGGACCGGCATCGTGCGGCCGTTGCGCCGCCAGGCTTCCAGGACCGAGATGCCGTCCTTCTTCGGCAGGCCGATGTCGAGCACCACGGCATCGTAGGGCTCGTTGTCACCGAGATAATGCCCCTCCTCCCCGTCGAAGGCGCGATCGACGACATAGCCGGCGTCGGTCAGCGCCTTGGTGAGCTGGCGATTGAGATCGGGGTCGTCCTCAACGACGAGCAGGCGCACGCTTCTCTCCAGAATTAGGCCGCATGAACACCCGCACAGATGAGCAATTCCGGCGTGAACTGAATATGAACGCGGGGAACCGGCCGCGTTACTTTTTGGTCATATCCGACCTGTTCGCGCTAAACGCATTGCGCCCGCCAAGCCACCGGACGAACCGACGGCCTGGCGGGCGCAATGTGCCGCGTTATGCGGCGAGTCGGAAGGTGCGAACCGTCCGGTCGATCTGCCGATCAGGTCCGGAAGAACACGAACCAGATGACCGCGAGGATCAGGATCGCAAGCCCGGTGGATATGGCGAGCAGCGCCGCCACCGACGGCCCAGGCTCGCCCTGGCGCGCCTCGGTCGGAGTTTCCACGATCTGACGTTGGTCTCGCGTGGTTGCCATGGTGACCTCAATTCTGGCTGTCGCGTCGGATGGCCGCGACTGCTCGCGGCGGAATGTCTCGTGGCAACGCATGATGGGATATGATGTTCCGGCCTTTGCGGCCTGATCAGGTTGCACCCGCGCACCGGCGGCCGGTTAACGCAGTTGCAAGATTCAGCAATCCGCCTTGCTATGATTCGTTGTTCCCCGATGGTATCTTCGTCTTCTGTCCCCGTTGCGTTTGGAGTAGCCCATGGCCCCCCGCGCCAATTGGAAGGGTTTTCTGCGTTTGTCGCTCGTGACCTGCCCGGTCGCGCTCTATCCGGCCACTTCGGATACCGAGAAGGTCTCGTTCAACCAGATCAACCGCAAGACCGGCCACCGGATCAAGTACCTCAAGGTCGACGCCGAGACCGGTGACGAGGTGACCTCGGAGGACATCGTCAAGGGCTACAAGGTCGACACCGACACCTATATCGAGGTCACCAAGGACGAGCTCGACGACATCGCGCTGGACTCCACCCACACGATCGAGATCGACGAGTTCGTACCGAAGACCGACATCGACAGCCGCTATCTGATCCGCCCCTATTATCTCGTGCCCGATGGCAAGGTCGGCCACGACGCCTTTGCGGTGATCCGCGAGACGATCCGGAGCATGGACAAGGTGGCGATCGGCCGCGTGGTGCTGACCAACCGCGAGCACATCATCGCGCTGGAGCCGCTCGGAAGCGGCCTGATGGGGACGCTGCTGCGCTACCCTTATGAGGTGCGCGGCGAGAAGGACTATTTCGACGACATCCAGGACGTGAAGCTGACCAAGGACATGCTCGACCTTGCTAAGCACATCGTCGAGAAGAAGTCCGGCGCGTTCGAGCCCGAGCTGTTCGAGGACCATTACGAGACCGCGCTGATCGACCTCATCAACAAGAAGCGTAGCGGCGCGCCCATCGCAGCAAAGGCCGCGCCCAAGACCGGCGGCAACGTTATCAACCTCATGGACGCGCTGAAGAAGAGCATCGCGAACGAGAAGGACGCAAGCCCCGTGGCGAAGGTCGCCAAGGACGTGACCAAGGACGCCATCAAGGGCAAGAAGCCGAAGAAGCGCGTCGAAGGCCAGCGCGAGATGCTGCTGCCGATCGCCGGCAAGGGCGGCAAGGACGCTGCGAAAGCCGCTCCCAAGAAGGCCGACAAGCCAGTGCGCGCGCCGGCGCGGGCGAAGAAGGCCGGCTAGAACCATCGCACAGCGACGACGCCGTGATGCCTCCCCTCGTCGATCGGCCGACCTGACATGCCCTGGTCGACCGCGTTCGACGACCCCATTTCGTTACGTGGCGGGCGCAAGCTCCGGACGCTGCAAGAAGCTGCCGATCACATCATGCGACTGCCCGAGGATACGCAGCATGCGAGCCACTGGCAGACCGCGATCGAAACCCTGATCAACGCGGCCGAGACCGGCGGCGGCTGGATGATGTTCGCCCGCATCGCGGTGTTGCGGGCGCTGAATGCGGACGCTCGGCGCGACTGAGCTTTGCACCCCGGTCGAGAACAGGCTCAACAATCCGTTAAGCCAAGCCCGCGCTTTCAGCGTCTGCCCGCAGTCGCGGGGGCGGCACGTAATCCTACGGAAGACAAAATTAACCGACGCTTCCCGCTCAGCGCAGCATGGTCGCCCTCGATTGAACCCGGGGTTGCAGGCTCGTGCAGCAGCAGGACGCCAGAAAGAACTACATCGGCATCGTCAACGACGCGGCCGAGGAAGAAAGCCTCGCCGGCAGCTCCGCGCGGGCGCAGCCGTCCGTGGTCAGCTATCTGGTCGGACGTCTGGCGATAGTGCTGAAACGCCCGGGCAAGGCGGCGCCGAAACGCCAAATATCGTCCTGAGACACCACGACGAAATCGCCAAATGCGTCTGAATTGGGTGACGAAACCTTAAGTCAATCGATGACACCATATCAAACGGCAGGTGAGGACCATCCACCTGCGTTTTGACGCGCCCGCGAAAAATTAGTGAATCAATTTACCATTCCGAAAACGGCACCAGCCTAGGTTGGACGGATGAACAGGAGTTGACGATGACTTTGCTCAAGTCATTTCTTGCCGACGAAAATGGTGCCACCGCCATCGAGTATTGTCTGATCGCCACGGGCATCGCGCTCGCGATCATCACGGCCGTGAACAACACGGGCGGTGCACTCCTGAGCGGCAAATTCAACTCGATCAGCGCGGCGGTGAAGTAGCCGGCATAGCCGGCGCGCCGCAATCTCATCAGCACGAGTCCGCGTGCAGCGCGCCGGATGACGGGCTCCTCCTTCCGATGCGGCGGCGACCCCAGCTTGATTTTCGCGAAGTTCACATTATGGCGTTGTGTCGTGCGGTTGCGCCGTCGTAGAGCGTAAGCTCAAACTCCAGCGGCCCTATGACATGATTCCTTCCGACAAGCCGACCTCGACAATCCGGGCTCGTCTTGGCTCGGACCAATCGGTGGCGATCACCGTTCTTGCTGTCCTGGTGGCCCTGTCGTTTCTTCCGGTGGCGCTGACCCCTATCCCCGCGATGGTCGACTATCCCAATCACCTCGCCCGGATGTACATTTTGAGCCAGAACGGCACTCCCAATGCCAATCCGTATTACGAAGTGGCCTGGGCATTCTATCCCAACCTTGGAATGGATCTGCTGGTCCCGCAAATGGCGCGGCTGATCAGCGTCGAGAACGCCACGCGGCTGTTTCTGCTCCTGAGCCAATTGCTGATCGTCGGAGGCGCGCTTTTGCTCGAATGGGCCCGGAAGGGACGGGTCCATCTCGCCGGCTTTGCGGCGCTCGCTTTCCTTTACTGTCTGCCGTTCAGCTGGGGCTTCGTGAATTTCGAGTTCGGACTGGGCCTCGCTCTCTGCGGCATCGCGCTCTATCTGATGCTCGCGGAACGCCGATGGCCACTGCGTTTCGTCGTCAACATGGTCTTCGTCGCGGCGCTGTTTGCGGCGCATTTCTTCTCCCTCGGCATCTACGGGGCGACGCTCGGCCTTTACGAGCTCTCGCGCATCCGCCATGGGCGAATATCTTACGGTGTCGCCGCCGCGCGGCTCGCTGCGTTGGCCATACCGGCGCTTGCCCTGTTTGGGACCATGCGCATGACCGCGGGATCGATCGGAAGCGAAGGAACGAACTGGTTCTTCGGATTCAAGCCGATCTGGCCGTTGCGCATCATGAACGGCTACAATTTGACGGTCGCGGCGGCGACCGGGCTTACGCTGATGATCTCGCTGTTCTTCGCCGCAAGGCGCGGCGTCCTCAAGCTCGAAGCAGCCGGAATCTGGCTCGCGATCGGCTTCGCGCTGCTCTATGTCGTCATTCCCTCGAAGCTGTTCGGAACCTCGTTCGTCGACCTGCGCGTGATCCCCGCTGCGGCTCTGATCCTGCCGGCTTTCTGCTCGCTGACGCTGCCCAGCCGGGTATGGGGAATGGCAGCGCTCGCCGCGGTCAGTAGCGTCATACTGATCAATCTCGCTGTCGTGCTCGCGGTCTGGCTGCCTTACCGCACCGACTATGCGGCCATCGTCGCATCGTTCCACAAGATCGATCGCGGTTCGCGCATCCTCGTCGCCAGCACGGACGACAATGGAGACCCGCCCTTCGCCGACCTCACCTCGTATCCGATGTATTATGCGCCGACGCTGGCCGTGCACTATGCCAACGCGTTCGTGCCCAATCTATTCACGGAAGCGGGCAAGCAGCCCGTACGGCCCCGCGAGGACGTTCGCCGTCTTGCCATTCCCTACGGGGGGCCGGTGCCGCTCGGCGTGCTTACCGCGATTGCGGCAAGCCGGCCGCCGGCTGGCGTTCCGCCGTTCGTCAGCACCTGGCACCAGGATTACGACTATCTCTACGTCCTCGGGCCGAAGGTCGCAAACCCGCTGCCGGATCTACTGGAAGCGCTGGACACCTCGGAGCGATTTGTTCTCTACAAGATCCGCCGCAAGTCCTAGGCCGAAGTCCTAGGCCGAAGCGCTGCCCAGCGTGGTTAATCGGGTATCACCATCCGCACCCGCCTCATTGGAAGCCGCCACGGCGCCCCATATCCTTAATGGTTGTGGCAAGGCGACCTTAACCACCACCGGCATAGACTTCCGCTCCTGCAACGAGTTGGACTCTCTCGCATGGCGGCCAATTTCCAGTCGATCCGCTACAGCCTCGTCATCCCCGTGTTCAACGAGGAAGCCGTGTTGCCGGTGCTGCTGCGCAGGCTCGACCTGGTCTTGTCCCGGCTCGACGGGCCGGCAGAAGCAATCTTCGTCGACGACGGCAGCAGTGATTCCAGCTCGATCGTGCTACAGGCACTCGCCACGCGCGACCCGCGCTTTCGCTATATCGGCCTGTCGCGAAATTTCGGGCATCAGATCGCCATCACCGCCGGCATGGACGCCGCGCAAGGTGAAGCGATCATCGTCATGGATGCCGATTTGCAGGATCCGCCCGAAGTGATCGAGCAATTGATCGCAAAATGGCAGGAAGGCAACGACATCGTCCACGCCCGCCGCCTGTCGCGCGACGGCGAAAGCCGATTCAAGCGCGCGACTGCGCATCTGTTCTACCGGCTTCTCGGCAGGATGTCCTCGGTCGGCATCCCCGCCGATGTCGGCGACTTCCGCCTGATCGATCGCAAGGTGCTCGACGCGCTTCGGCAGATGCCGGAGCAGGACCGCTTCGTACGCGGCATGATCGCATGGCTCGGCTTCCGGCAGGCCGAGGTCACCTTCCACCGCCTCGAGCGTGCAGCGGGCGAGACCAAATATCCGCTGTTCAAGATGGTGCGGCTCGCGACGAACGCCGCGCTCGGCTTTTCCGATCTGCCCTTGCGGCTCGCAATCTGGTGCGGATTGACCGTCTCGGGTCTGGCACTGCTCTATGGCGGCTGGGTGATCCTGTTGTGGCTCAGCAACGACAGTCATCTCGTGACCGGCTGGTCCTCGACGATCGTCGTCGTGTCCCTGCTGTGTGGAATGAATATGCTGATGACGGGCATCGTGGGGCTTTACGTCGGCCGCATCCATGCCGAGGTGAAACGGCGTCCGCTCTATGTGGTGCAGACACGCGCCGGCTTCGACCGCAACGAGGCGGCAGCCGCACCCGCGATCCACGCCGTCAACGAGTGACCCAGCGCATGACCGAACTCTTCGACGGTTATCACGACAACTACCGTGACGTGGTCCAATCCTCGATCGACTTCTCCGGCTTGCCGCATCATTTCTTCATGCGCGCCAAGGCCGATCTGCTGGGCAATCTGATCGCGCAGCGGCTCGACACGGAGAGGCCCGACATGCTGGACGTCGGCTGCGGCGTCGGCAGCCTTCATCCGCTGCTGCACGGCATGGTCGGCCGCTTGAGCGGCATCGACGTTTCGTCGGCCAGCCTGGCGCAGGCACGCGCTGACAATGGCAGGGTCGACTACCGTGAGTTTGACGGCCGCACCTTTCCATTCGACGATGCCAGCTTCGATCTGGTCACGGCCGTCTGCGTGATGCACCACGTCGTGCCGGCTGAATGGGCGCAATTCATCGCGGAGATGCGGCGCGTGACCCGCCCCGGTGGACTCGTCTGCGTCATCGAGCACAACCCGTACAACCCGCTGACCCGCCTTGCCGTCGCGCGTTGTGAGTTCGATCGGGACGCCGTCTTGCTCGGGGCGGGCAAAGCCCGAAACTTGATGGCTGCCGGCGGCTTGCGCGAGATCGGTGCGCGCCATTTCCTGCTGCTGCCCTGGGACACCAAGCCCGCGCGGCGCCTCGAAGCGACCCTGAGCGGCGTGCCGCTCGGCGGCCAATACGCCGCCTTCGGGACCGCTTGATCTATCTTTGCGGCATATCTCGCCGCTTGTGCACGACCGCCACGTCGTCGCTGTAGACGCGTTGCCATTGGGGTAGCCGGTCCAGCATCGCTATCGCCGGCGTCCCCGGCGCGAGCAGCGTCGCGCCGATGTTGTATTCGTCGAGCAACTTCAGAAAGTCGCCGAGGTCGACCAGCGCCAGAGCGCGATTGTAGCGGTTGATGAACGCTCCCCCGTACAGTTCACCGCGACCGTCGATAAAGGTGGGAATGCCGGCAAAGATCAAATAGCCACCGAAGGAATAGTCGTTGAGCACGTGCCCCGTCGTGGCGAGCTTGGCTTCAGTGACGGCAGCCTGAGGGGTAATGGCCGGAGCCGGCCGTATGTCACGGGCCAGCGTCGCCCCGCTCACCGCGATCAACACACCGAGCGCGGCCAGGTTCAGGCCGCGCGACGAGCCGGCAGCATCTTCCGCAATCGGTCCGCCGAACTTCCGCCCCAGCGGAGCCGCCAGATAGAGCGGCGCCAGCATGGCCAGCAGATCCGCATTGCGGATCTGGGCCAGCGCGAAATGCAGCAAGCCGATCACGACCAAGGCCCGCACGACCGGCAGTGTCACGCCGCGCGAGAGCGCGAAGATGCCGGCCAGCAGCAGCAACTCGAAGAAGCCTATGTGGCTGAAATCCTGCGGCCGCCATTCCGCGATCCAACCGAGCGCGGGGCCGAGGCCGAGCGTGGTCAGGGGCATCAGCAGCGGTTCCGGCCCATAGGGCGTCAGGCAGGACGCCGCGACCGCAAGCGCTGTGAATGGTAGCCAGCGCAGGAATACGCGAGGCCATTCGCTGCGCTTCTCGCGCAGCAGCGCCTCGAGCCCCGCGGGGCCGATCAGACCAAGCGCCAGCACCACACTGCCGTGCAGATTGGCCCACACGACCAGCAGAGGAAGGGCCCAGTACGGCGGAGGCCCTCCACGATCCATGCAGCGTACCAGGGCAGCCGCCCAGGTCACCATCAGCGGCAGCACCAGCACATGTGGCCGCGCCAGCATATGCGGCGCCAACAGGATGACGGCCGCGATCACCATGAGCAGCGTCTGGGTCGGCGACAGCTCGCGCAGCAGGAAGAACGTGAACAGGCCGAAGGAGAGCGCTATCGCCGCGGCGCCGACGACGAGGACGCCCTGCCAGCCGGCAAGCGCGTAGGCTCCGGCGTAGATGATCTCCGAGAGCCATTCGAAGGTGATCCAGGGGGCGCCGTGCCTCGAAAAAGAAAATGGGTCGCTCGCCGGCAGCGTGCCGTGCGCGATGATCCAGCGCCCGACCTCGATGTGCGAATAGGTGTCGGGATCATTGAGCAGCCGCGGTCCTAGGATCAGCAGCAGGACATAGACGCCAAGGCTCACCAGCCAGGGGAGCGCCGCGCGCGCCGAAAACGGTTGAACCTCGCTGTGGACGGCCTGTTCACTCATGGCGAGCGCAAGTTAGGGCCCAAGCGTTAAATTCCTCTTTGACGTTCACGGCGGCTGGGGAGTGCGCGGCGGGCCGGTCACCCTTTGTGAACCATACTCCCAGCTGCGAAATCCGGGCTGCGGCGCTTTGACGACCATGCGGGTCCTGATACCGTTCATACTGTCAATCGACCAACCACAGCTGCAAGGATGCAGATGAGAAGCGTGATGCTCCTGGCTTTCAGCCTCGTCTTTGTCGGCGTCTGGTCGCAGGACGGCGCGAGAGGACAGACTTCGGCCGCACCGCCGGTCTCGCTTTCTCCGCCCAATGGATCGCCGTCGCACGCGGGCGCCAAAAATTCCAGACCTCCGCCGGCAGCATCCATCAAAGAAGCTTCGCCGCCGGTGATCGGCGGGCTTCCATCGGCGCCGAACCCAGCCGCCGACTACGATGGCTTCAGCGTAGGCACTGGCGACGACAACGACACATCGCATCAGGTGGTCCCGCCTGTGAGGTCACGCACGGCGACGGGCTCCAAGGCCGACCCGGGTGCTAAAGGCGCCGCTGAGCAATTGATCGATCAAGAAGACGAGGCGTTGAAACGCAAGCTGAGGATCTGCCAAAGCTGCAAGTAGCAGACGGAGCGGATGGAGCGCGGCGAAATTCGTCGCGGGGATATCCGGTGGCACGGCCCCGGATTGCGCTGCGCTCCATCCGGGCTACGGCAGCTCGCTGCATGGCAGACCTACCGCAGTTCTCACGCGCTCACGCTTTACCCTCCGCCAATTTCCTGATCCTCTATCCCCAATCAGCCGGAGCAACCGGCCCGCCCAGGGAGAGAGACGCCATGAAGCTCGGCACCGCGATTGCGGAAATCATGAAGCGCGAGGGGATCGAGATCCTCTGCGGCTATCCGGTCAACCATCTGATCGAGCATGCGGCCAAGGCCGATATCAGGCCGGTGATGGTGCGGCAGGAGCGCGTCGGCATCCACATGGCGGATGCGATCTCGCGGGTGACGTCGGGACGCTCGATCGGCGCGTTCTGCATGCAGCATGGGCCCGGCGCGGAGAACGCGATGGGCGGCGTCGCGCAATGCTACGGCGAATCCGTTCCCGTGCTGGTGCTGCCGATGGGTTATCAGCGCAGGCTTGCGCATATCGAGCCGAACTTCAATTCCAGCGAGGCGATGAAGGCGTTTTCGAAATCGTCCGAACCGATCATCCTTGCCGCCGAGGTCGCCAACATTTTTCGGCGCGCCTTCACCAAGCTGAAGAACGGCCGAGGCGGGCCTGTCATCGTCGAGATCCCCGCGGACATGTGGAACGAAGATGTACCGGAGCCGCTGAACTACACGCCTGTGCTGCGCACCCGCTATGGGGCGGACCCTGTTCATGTGAAGGAGGCCGCCCACCTGCTCGTCAACGCCAAGCGCGCGGTGATCTATGCCGGCCAGGGCGTGCATTACGCGCAGGCGTGGCCACAACTGAAACGGCTGGCCGAACGGCTCGCCATTCCCGTCACCACCAGCCTTGGGGGCAAATCGTCCTTCCCGGAGACGCATCCGCTCTCGCTTGGCTCCGGCGGCCTTGCGGTGCCGCGCGCGGTGCCGAAGTTCCTGGCCGAGGCCGACGTCATTTTCGGCATTGGCTGCTCCTTCACCGAAACAAGCTTCGGCATCGCGATGCCGAAAGACAAAACCATCATCCACTCCACACTCGATCCGAACCATCTCAACAAGGACGTCGAAGCCAGGATCGGCCTCGTCGGCGATGCCGGGCTCGTGCTCGATGCGCTGCTGGAGGAGATCGGCAAGACCGTCACCGCGGATCGCGACGCCTCGGTGGTCGCGGCCGAGATCGCGGCCTCGCACAAGGAGTGGCTGGCGAAATGGATGCCGAAGCTCACCAGCAATGACGCGCCCTTGAGTCCCTATCGCGTGCTGTGGGACCTGCAGCACACCGTCGACATCGGCAACACCATAATCACCCACGATGCCGGCAGCCCGCGCGACCAGCTCTCGCCGTTCTGGAAGTCGGTCGAGCCCCTCACCTATCTCGGCTGGGGCAAGACGACGCAGCTCGGCTACGGCCTTGGGCTGGCCATGGGCGCCAAGCTCGCAAAGCCCGA
The DNA here is from genome assembly GCF_023073025.1 of Bradyrhizobium sp. 76. Classification (NCBI taxonomy): domain Bacteria; kingdom Pseudomonadati; phylum Pseudomonadota; class Alphaproteobacteria; order Hyphomicrobiales; family Nitrobacteraceae; genus Bradyrhizobium; species Bradyrhizobium sp. 76. The sequence continues at coordinate 15,947 of NZ_JADPIS010000149.1, read as the reverse complement.
CAAGCTCTGCATCAATGTCTGGGGCGACGCGGCGATCGGCTTCACCGGAATGGATTTCGAGACCGCGGTGCGCGAGCGCATCCCGATCATGTCGATCCTGCTGAACAATTTTTCGATGGCGATCGAATTGAAGGTGATGCCGGTCTCGACCGAGAAGTATCGGTCGACGGACATTTCCGGCGACTACGCCGCGATGGCGCGCGCCTTCGGCGGCTATGGCGAGCGGGTGACAAGACCTGAGGACATCATCCCCGCGATCAGGCGCGGCATCCAGAAGACGCAGGAAGGCGTTCCCGTGCTGCTGGAGTTCATCACCAGCAAGGAGACCGAGGTGTCTCGGCCGGGCACATAAAGCTGGCCGGATTCAGGCAGCAAAACTCGCTGTCGCGGACGCTGGCTCCGGCCGCAGGAGATGTGATAATCCGCCCTGGTGCCGCGCTTGTCGCAGCATCAAGCCGGATTGCGAATGACCGCCCCTTCCAACGACATCGCGGAACTCAAGCGCCTGTTACAGGTGGCCACAGCCGAGAACGCGCAGCTTCGCAGCGAGCTCGCGATTGCGCGCGATCGTCAGAACGCCAGCGCCGGGATTCTGCGCACCATCGCGGCCTCTCCCTCCGATGCCCGGCCGGTCTTCGAGGCGATTGCGTCCAGCTCCAGGCGTTTGCTCGGCGGCTTCTCCGCCACCGTGCTTCAGTTCATCGAGGACGAGCTCCACCTCGTGGCGTTCACACCAACCAGCCCCGAGGCGGACGAAGGGCTCAAGGCGTCGTTCCCGCGCAAGATTGCCGACTTTCCGACCTTCGCGCTGGTGCGCGGCGGCGAGACGATCCAGTTTCCAGATAGCGAAGCCGCGGAGGTCCCGGAGCTGAACCGGAATCTCGCGCGGCTGCGCGGCTTCCGCAGCGTGCTGTTCATGCCGTTGATGAACCGGGGGACGCCAGTCGGCATGATCAGCGTCACGCGCGCCGAGCCCGGCGCGTTCGCAACCGACCTCGTCCAGCTGCTCCAGACCTTTGCCGATCAGGCGGTGATCGCGATCGAGAATGCGCGCCTGTTCAACGAGACGCGCGAGACGCTGGAGCGCCAGACCGCCACCGCCGACATCCTGAAAGTGATGGCCGCCTCGCCGTCCGACGTACAGCCGGTGTTCGACGCCATCGCCGCCAACGCCAACCGGCTGATCGGCGGCTTCTCCACGGCGGTGCTGCGCTACATCGGCGGCGCCGCGCACCTTGCGGCGTTCACGCCGACCGATCCGGCCGGTGATCGCGTGCTGCAGTCCTCGTTCCCGGTGCCATTCGCGCAGTTCCCGCCCTACCGGCTCGTGGCCGGTGGGGTGGCGGCGCAATTGCCCGACACCGAGGTCGAACCGGCGGCCCGCGACATCGCGCGCGCCCGCGGCTACCGCAGCATGCTGTTCGCGCCCTTGATGAGCGACGGTGAGGCCATCGGCGTCATCATCGCCACGCGACGCGCGACCGGCGCGTTCGGCGAGCATCACGTGCGGCTGCTGCAGACCTTCGCCGACCAGGCGGTGATCGCGATCAAGAATGTCAGCCTGTTCAACACCACGAGGGAAGCGCTGGAACGGCAGACCGCGACCGCCGACATTCTCAAGGTGATCGCGGCCTCGCCCGCGGATGTGACGCCGGTGTTCCAGGCGATCTCCGATAGCGCCAAGTCCCTGGTCGGCGGCCATTCCTCCACCGTCACGCGCGTCATCGACGGCCTGCTGCACCTGGCCGCCTTCAGCACCGACAACGAAGCCGGCAATGAAGAGCTGCTCAGCTCGTTCCCGGCGCCGCTGTCGGCATCCGGCATTCACAGCCGGGTGGCAAGAAGCGGAGAGTTCGCATCCCGCAGCGACATGCAGAACGAGCCCGACCTCACGGACGCCATGAGAGAGCTGGCGCGGACGCGAGGTTATCGCAGCATCCTCGTGATCCCGATGCTGCGCGACGGCGTCGCGATCGGCACCATCGGCGTGACGCGGCCGGAGGCCGGTCCTTTCCCGGACAAGGCGATCGCCCTGCTCAAGACCTTTGCCGACCAGGCCGTGATCGCCATCGAGAACACGCGCCTGTTCAACGAGGTGCAGGATCGCACCCGGGACCTCGCCAAATCGCTCGACGATTTGCGCGCAGCCCAGGACCGGCTGGTCCAGACCGAGAAGCTGGCGTCGCTCGGCCAGCTCACGGCCGGCATCGCGCACGAGATCAAGAATCCGCTCAACTTCGTCAACAATTTTGCATCCCTGTCCGCCGAACTGACGGACGAACTGAACGAGGCGCTCGCGCCTGTCCCGCTCGCGGACGACGTCCGCAGCGAGGTCGACGAGCTGACTGGACTGTTGAAGGACAATCTCGCCAAAATCGTGCAGCATGGCAGGCGCGCCGACTCCATCGTCAAGAACATGCTGCTGCATTCCCGCGAGGGCGGCGGCGAGCATCGGCTGAGCGACATCAACGCGCTGGTCGAGGAGAGCCTCAACCTTGCCTTTCACGGCGCCCGCGCCGAGAAGCCACAGTTCGACGTGACGTTGAAGCGCGAGCTCGATCCGGCGGCCGGGCAAGCGGAAGTGTTTCCGCAGGAGATCACCCGGGTGCTGCTGAACCTGATCTCGAATGGCTTCCACGCGGTCGCCAAGCGCAAGTCGGATGACGGCGCTGCCGATTACGAGCCGGTGGTGATCGCCGCGACGCGCGATCGGGGCGACAGTATCGAGATCAGCATCCGCGACAATGGCACCGGCATTCCGCGCGAGGTGAAGGAAAAGATGTTCGATCCGTTCTTCACCACCAAGCCCGCCGGCGAAGGTACCGGCCTCGGATTGTCGATGAGCCACGACATCGTCGTGAAGCAGCACGGCGGCACCATCGACGTCGCGACGGAGCCGGGCAAGTTCACGGAATTCACGATCGGGCTGCCGCGACAGAGCAGTTTTTCAGACAAGAACAAGAGATAGACTCGCCCGGAGGATGCCGTGACGAATCTGGCTTGGCTCGTTCGACGGCAATTGCTCTCGCTGTCCGGTGTCGGCCTCATGCTGGGCGCCCTGTTCTTTGCTGCCGCGCTTACGCCGACGCTGATTCCGCGGAGCTATCTCACGCAAGGCGCGCTTGCCGGCGGCTGTTTTGCGATCGGCTATTTCGCCGGCGTGCTGTGGCGCCGGCTATGGCACTATCTCGAATTGCCCGAACCTTCGCCGCGGGCGAGATCGATTGCGAATGCGCTGGTCACGGCCGGTTGCCTGCTGGTCGTCGTTATCTTCCTGCGGCGAACCGCCGAATGGCAGAATTCGATCCGCACAGTGATGAAGATGACGCCGGTCGAGACCGCGCATCCGCTCAAGGTCTGCGTCATCGCCCTGATCACGTTCGCCGTTCTGCTGGTGCTGGGGCGGCTGTTCGCGTTTGTCGCCCGCTTCCTCGCCGTACGCACAAAGCGCGTCATTCCGCGGAAGCTCGCCAATGTCCTCGGTGTGCTGATCGCAGGCTTGCTGTTCTGGTCGATCGCCAGCAACGTCCTGGTCCGGACCGCGTTCAACGCGCTCGACTCCTCCTTCCGCGAACTCGACGCCCTGCAAGAGCCCGAGCGGCCGCAACCGGCCGCCCCCGATCGAACCGGGAGTTCTGCGTCGCTGGTGAAGTGGCAGGAACTCGGGCGCATGGGGCGCCGGTTCATTGCCTCGGGCCCGAACGCGACAGAGATCAGCGCCGTTACGGGACAGCCCGCGCAGGATCCCGTGCGCGTCTATGTCGGTCTCGGCAGCCGCGACACGGCCCAGGCGCGCGCCAAGCTTGCGCTCGAGGAGCTCAAGCGCCAGCACGGTTTTCAACGCAAGGTCCTGATCGTCATTACGCCGACCGGCACCGGCTGGGTCGATCCATCCGCGATGGATACGGTGGAATATCTCCACCACGGCGATGTCGCGAGCGTCGCGATGCAATATTCGTATCTCAACAGCCCGCTGTCGCTGCTGTTTCAGCCCGAATACGGAGCGGCGGCGTCGCGTGCGCTGTTCGCCGAAATCTACGGCTACTGGACGAGCTTGCCCAAGGACAAGCGGCCAAAGCTGTATCTGCACGGGCTCAGCCTCGGCGCCATGAACTCGGAAAAATCCGCAGAATTGTTCGAAACAATCGGCGATCCCATCGCCGGCGCACTATGGAGCGGAGCGCCATTCGAGAGCCGCATCTGGCGCTCGATTACCGATAACCGCAATCCAGGATCACCGGCGTGGCTGCCAAAATTCCGCGACGGCCGCTTCGTACGCTTCATGAACCAGAACGGGCCGACGGTGCCGCCGGATACGCCCTGGGGCCCGATGCGCGTGGTTTATCTGCAATATGCCAGTGACGCGATCACATTCTTCGACTACGGCGACGCCTATCAGGCGCCGGCCTGGATGGACGCGCCGCGCGGGCCTGACGTATCGACGGAACTGCGATGGTACCCCATCGTCACGATGCTGCAGCTCGCTCTCGACATGGCGATCGCAACCAACACGCCGATGGGTTTTGGTCATGTCTACGCGCCCGAACACTACGTCGATGGCTGGGTCGCGGTCACAGATGTCGGCGATTGGTCTGCCGAAGCGCTCGCACGGCTCAAGCAGCAGCTCGCGGCGAAAGCGCGGAAGACGGGCGCGGGCAATGGCGACGATGATCCCGACCGCGGTGGCTAACCCTTACTCCGCCATCTCCACCTGCTGCGTGACGGAGGGACCGGCCAGCGGGCGCTCCTCCATCATGATCAGGCAGAGCGCGGCGCCGGCCATCAGCGCCGTGGCTGCGCCGAACACGTAACGGAACGCATGCCGCATGTCCTCGGCGGGGATCGCATTGACGGCGCCGTGATGCTCGCCGGCGAGTGGAACGTCGGCACCGAGTGCGATGAGCAGGATGGCCGCGAACGCCGCGACCGTGAACGAGGACATCAGCGAGCGGAAGAAGTTCAACGCGCCGGTGATGGTGCCGACCTGCGGACGGGCGACCGAATTCTGCACCGAGACCACGCAGACCGGAAAGGTGGTGCCGAGGCCAAGCGCAAACGCAGCCATCAGCGTCAGCAGCGCCCAGAGCGGCAACGTCGTCAACGTCAGGCCGAGGCCGCACAGCGCAGCCCAGGACGTTCCGACGATGGCGACCCGCTTGTAGTGCTTGGCGCGCGCCATGGTGCGGCCGGCGACGGCCGCGCCGACGGTCGAGACCGCCGCGAGCGGAATCAGCGCAAGGCCCGCTTCGCTGGCGCTGAGGTGATAGACCGCCTCGTAATAGAGCGGCAGCTGCACGGTGAGGCCCGTGATCGCACCGAGCGCGCAGCCGCCGGCCGTCAGCCCGAACGGCACAACCGATCCTCCGAGCAGCGGCAGCGGCAGGAACGGTTCGTCCGCCCGTCGCGCGTGCCAAACGAAGGTGACCGCGAGCGCGACCGCGCCGCCCACCATCGCAAGAACGGTCGGCGAGAGCCACGGGAAGCGCGTGCCGCCCCAGGTCAGCACCAGCATGAAGACGACGGCGGAGGCCATCAGCAGCACGCCGCCGAGCCAGTCGACCTTGCGCTTGCGGTGGAACACCGGGATCTTTTTCATCCGGGGCAACAGCAGCGCGATCGCCGCGGCCGCGAGCGGCACATTGATCCAGAAGATCATCGACCAGTGCAGATGCTCGGCGAACACGCCGCCGATGACCGGGCCGAGAATGCCGCCGACCATCCACACGCTGGAGAAATAGGCCTGGTACTGGCCGCGCTCGCGTGGGCTCACGACGTCGGAAATCACGGTTTGCACGACAGGCATGATGCCGCCGCCGCCCAGTCCCTGGAGACCGCGTGCGAGAATCAGCATCGGCAGGTTCGGCGCGATCGCGCACAGCACCGAGCCCGCGACGAACAGGCTGAGCGAGATGATGATCATCATGCGGCGGCCGTAGATGTCGCTGAGCGTGCCGAACACCGGCGCGACCGCGGTCGACGCGAGCAGATAGGCGGTGATGACCCAGGAGAGATTGGAGACATCGTGGAACTGGCGTCCGATGGTCGGCAGCGCGGTGGCAACGATGGTCTGGTCCAGTGCGGCCAGGAACATCGTCAGCATCAGGCTGATGACGATGGTGCGGACCTCGTCCTGCGACAGCGGCGCCGGCGGCGCAAGCGAGGGAGCGTCATCGACGCTCAAGACCTCGCTCGGAAGGCGGGACAATTCCTCGGCGATGTCGTCGGGCAATGTCTGGGTGTCGGCAGAACTGCTCTGCCGCTCGAACTTGTTCATCTCGACCGGAAGCCATGGGGCGGCGCAACGCCGCGAAGGATTCGTTCTATGCAGTCCAATGTAGACAGCAAAGTTCTTCCCAGGCAGGCACCGCGGCGCATGGGTGCATCCCAAAGTCGGGCCATCGCGACGATTGGCGTACGGACCCAGGTGAGAGTCGCAGGACCCCCGTCGCTGCTGGCAGCCCTGCGACGTCCCAGGGCACCTTTAGGAAAACATCAGTGCCGTCTTGCCCGAGGGGCCTGGATGCACCAGTCGCAGCCGGGCAATATAGCTTCGGCCGGCGAACAATTTGTAGGAAATCCTCGCGTTTCGATCCTCGCCGCTATCATCGTCGCCCACGAGAAACCGCGGCGTTCCGTTCACCTCCTCGAACAGGACCAGCGTTGCGTCAGACGGCCCTTTGGTCTCGATGGTATATTTGCGTGAGGCGCTGGGTTTGATCGCATAGTCCATCTGCTGACCAGCGGCGAGATCGACCACGGCCGGATGGAAGGGCTGAAGCGTCGTCAAGGCCGGCTGTAGCGGCGGATACCAACGGCGGATCCACTGCTTGTCTCCGGCGGAGAGCGTCCCCGGAGGAACCAGACCATTGGCCTCGTAAGGCTTCGGCTCCGCAATCAGCCCCGGCTCAAACTCGTATTCCATGATGGAATCCGGGTCCCATGTTGAACCCTGTACCTGCTGCGGGGTGAGCTTCTCCAGGATGTTGTGAAACGTCGTCGAGCGGCTCCACTTGTTGGGCGGGGCGCCCAGCGACTTGTAAACAGCCTCGTCATGCCACCTGATGCCGGCGAAGGGGTTTTGATGCTCGTGCTCCATGCCAAGCACGTGTCCGAGTTCGTGCAGTGCAGTGCCGCTGCCATATTGCGAGGTCAGATCCCAACCATACACGGTGGTCGGCTCGGTCTGGGATACCTGCAGCACGTCCCTGCCAACCTGCGAGGCCGACGATCCGTCTGGCACTGAATAGCCAACTCGCACTTCGGCTTCAGCGAGTTGGGAGACCTCCTGGAATTCGAGGCCGATGCCTACCGCCTTCCATTTCGCGAAGGCCTTGCGTACCGCGTCCGCCTGGGCCCTGGGAACTTCAAAGTGACCCGAGGTGAAAAAGCAGTAATGCAGGACCGTGCCGTTCACCCACTTGGATCGGCTCGAGATAATCGCACGTGCGCGAAGGGTGTCCGCCATGACAGCCGGACTGAGCTGCGGCAGGACTCTTGGGCCGTTCTGACAAAATGGCCGGGCCTGACCTTTGACCACGGGAGATTTCTTCGCCTGCTTTTGCGACTTTGCCATATGGCTCTCCAAAAGATTTGCGCCCCAAGTGGGGACTGAAAACAGAAGCCAAGAGAAAAACGGCAGCGTAAAACGGCGCCAGTCTATCACAATCTCAGATTGTATCAATATGCTGCGCCAGGGGCTGGGCGTCCGCGCCGGCGCGACGTCGATCTCGCAGGCGGATCAGTCCTTCGGACGTCGCTTCAGCCGGGCCCGTTTCGGCAGCTGCGCCGGCCACTGCACGATGTGGTTCTCGAGCTCATCGTCCGGGATCTCCACCTCGCTGCCTTCGACCCGTCCGCGCACGGAGACGCCCGCCTCATGCACGGTGTCGGGGTCGCCTGACACCAGCGGATGCCACCAATAGAGGTCGCGGCCTTCCGCGACGAGCTTGTAGCCGCAGCTCGGCGGCAGCCAGTTCAGGGTGCGGACATTGGCCGGGGTCAGGCGGACGCAGTCCGGAACCTTGTCGGAACGATTCGCATAGTCCTTGCAGCCGCAGGTCACCCCATCGAGCAGCTTGCAGCCGACATGGGTGAAATAGATGTCACCGGTGCCATCTTCCTCGAGCTTGTTCAGGCAGCAGCGGCCGCAGCCGTCGCACAGGCTCTCCCATTCGGGCCCCGACATCTCTTCCAACGTCTTGGTTTTCCAGAAGAATCCTTCCTGGCTTGAAGGTCGTTTGGGAGCTGCGGTCATGCGCCTCAACAAAAGTTCGAAAGAGCTACGGCTGGTGCCATCTAGGGCGTGCGGCCGCTGGGCTGCAAGCAACGCCCGCGTGAGGCCCGTAATGAACCGGGGTCAATTAGGCCTGTTGTTCAAAATCGCAAGCGTGACCATTGGTTTATAGGCCCTGCTCGGCTAGAAGGAACAGCAAGTCCCCACCGTCGCTGGCCGGGCGCCTTGGGTTTGCCGCAACACTCCCGCAAGACGTCTCGATGCCGCCCCGGCCGGGTGCTTGAACGCTTTCGAACCAAGCCGCAAGGGTTCTAGGTGCGCCAGATCATACCACCGCATTGGAAGGCCCGGATCCGGAATTTCTTCCTGGATCTCGATGCGCGCATCGACTCCTCGCTGTTCTCCTCGGCCAAGGGCATCCGCGAGCTCTACGAGCGCTACTCGACCTTCATGGACCGCTTTTATGTCGGGCGTTGGAAGCGCTGGGTGTTCATCGAGCCGCTGTCGGAGGCTGCGACGCTGGGCCTCGGCGGCCTGGTTGTGATGCTGACCCTCGCCATCCCCGCCTTCCGCGAGACCGCGGACGAGGACTGGCTGAAGAAGTCCGACCTCGCGGTGACCTTCCTCGACCGCTACGGCAACCCGATCGGCAGCCGCGGCATCAAGCACAACGATTCGATCCCGCTGGAAGATTTTCCGGACGTGCTGATCAAGGCGACCCTCGCGACCGAGGACCGCCGCTTCTACGAGCATTTCGGCATCGACATCGCCGGCACCGCGCGCGCGCTCGTCACCAACGCCCAGGCTGGCGGCGTCCGCCAGGGCGGCTCCTCGATCACCCAGCAGCTCGCCAAGAACCTGTTCCTGAGTAACGAGCGCACCATCGAACGCAAGGTCAACGAAGCCTTCCTCGCGGTCTGGCTGGAATGGCGCCTGACCAAGAACGAGATCCTCAAGCTGTATCTCGACCGCGCCTATATGGGCGGCGGCACCTTCGGCGTCGACGGCGCCGCGCATTTCTACTTCAACAAGTCGGCACGTGACGTGACGCTCGCCGAAGCCGCGATGCTCGCCGGCCTATTCAAGGCGCCGACCAAATACGCGCCTCACATCAACCTGCCCGCCGCACGCGCCCGCGCCAACGTCGTGCTCGACAACCTCGTCGACGCCGGCTTCATGACCGAGGGCCAGGTGTTCGGCGCCCGCCGCAATCCCGCCTTCGCGGTCGACCGCCGCTACGAGGCCTCGCCGAATTACTATCTCGACTACGCCTTCGACGAGATGCGCAAGCTGGTCGACACCTTCCCGAAATCCTACACCGAGCGCGTCTTCGTGGTCCGGCTCGCGATCGACACCAATGTGCAGAAGGCCGCGGAGGACGCGGTCGAGAACCAGCTGCGCCAGTTCGGCCGCGACTATCACGCGACCCAGGCAGCGACCGTCGTCTCCGATCTCGACGGCGGCATTCGCGCCATGGTCGGCGGCCGCGACTACGGCGCCAGCCAGTTCAACCGCGCCACCGACGCCTACCGCCAGCCGGGCTCGTCGTTCAAGCCTTACGTCTACACCACCGCGCTCCTCAACGGCTTCACGCCGAATTCGATCGTGGTGGACGGACCGGTCTGCATCGGCAATTGGTGCCCGCAGAACTATGGCCATTCCTATTCCGGCGCAGTGACGCTGACACAGGCGATCACGCGTTCGATCAACGTCGTGCCGGTCAAGCTGTCGATCGCCATCGGCCAGAAGAACGAGCCCAAAGCGCAGAACCCGGCCAAGGTCGGCCGCGCCAAGATCGTCGAGGTCGCCCGCCGCTTCGGCCTCAAGGCGCCGCTGCCCGACACGCCGTCGCTGCCGATCGGCTCGGACGAAGTCACCGTGCTCGAGCACGCGGTGGCGTATGCGACCTTCCCCAACCGCGGCAAGGCGGTGACGCCGCATTCCGTGCTCGAAGTGCGCACCGGCGCAGGCGATCCGGTCTGGCGCTGGGACCGCGACGGGCCGAAGCCGCGCCAGGCGATCCCCGCCTCGGTGGCCGCCGACATGGCCGGCATGATGAGCCACGTCGTCAGCGAAGGCACCGCGCGCCGCGCAGCCCTTGACGGCATTCCGACCGCGGGCAAGACCGGCACCACCAATGCCTATCGCGACGCCTGGTTCGTCGGCTACACCGGCAATTTCACCTGCGCGGTCTGGTACGGCAATGACGACTATTCGCCGACCAACCGCATGACCGGCGGCTCGCTGCCGGCGCAGACCTGGCACGACATCATGCTCGCGGCGCATCAGGGCGTCGAGGTCCGGGAAATCGCCGGCATCGGCATGGGCCAGAAGCTGCCGCCCGAGCGGATCGCCAACGCGCAGGCGAATGCGGCGCCGAAGGTGCTGGAGACCAAGCCCGGTCCGCCGCCGGTGTTGACCAAACGCGGCGCCGACGTGTTGGTGCGGGTCGAGAAGCTGCTGGATGACGCGGCCCGGACCGCGACCAAATCGGCGGCCACCGATCCCAAGCAAGCCAAGCCGGCATCGTCCACGAGCGCGCTCGCCTTCCCGCAGAACTATGCGGAAGAGAATGCGAACGCATCCGCCCCGCGCAAGAACTGATCGAAACAAGTGCGGCTGATCCTGATCACATTGACGGCTCTTCTGCTCGCAACCGTGGTGGGCGTCGGCGCGACCTGGATGACGACGACGCGCGGCACCGAGATCGGCGCGCTGACCATCGGCCCCTGGACCGCGCGTCCGCGCACCGGCACCGCCGATGTCGATCCGTATTCGCGCGCCACCATCGTGCGCAACGGCGAGCTGCCGATCGGCACCGGCGACGGCGTCGCATTCACCGCAACCGCCGACGACAAGAAGAAGGTGCTCGACGGCCGCTGCGACGTCGTTGTCTCCGGCGTGACGCCGCCGGCACGGTTCTGGACGCTGACGCTTTATGACCGCAAGGGTCATCTCGTCCCGAATTCGCTGCAGCGCTACGGCTTCACCAGCCAGGAGATCGTGCGGCAGTCCGACGGCTCGTTCGAGATCCGCATCGCCTCGCGCTCGCGCGCCGGCAACTGGCTGCCGACCGGCGGCATCGAGCGTTACGCGCTGATGCTGCGGCTCTACGACACCCCGGTCGGCGTTGCCACGCGTACTCAGCGCGATGCGCCGATGCCCACGATCACGACGGCGGGCTGCTCATGATCCGGCTGTTGTTCACCATCGTTGCCGGCGTGGTGCTGGGCCTCGTGGTTCATCTCGTCAGCGTGCTGGCGCTGCCGCGGATCGCGACCCAGGACGCCTATTCGCGGCTGACGCCGATGACCAGGCTCAACGCCGTCACCCAGCTTCCGCTCGCCGATCCGCAGACCTCGCCGATGCCGTTCATGGACCCGGCCTTTGCGCTGGCAATCTGCCGCTACGATCTGTCGAACGGACCGATCAAGCTGACGGTGCCCGTCAGCCAGGCCTACACCTCGGTGTCGTTCTACACCCGCAACGAGATCGCCTATTACGCCATCAACGACCGCTCGGCCGGCAAGAAGGTGATCGAGCTCGATTTGATGACCGAGCCGCAGCACAACGAGCTGCCGGAGGACGAAGAGATCACCGCCGCCGATCGCCTGATCATCGATTCCCCGAGCACCACCGGCCTGATCGTGATGAAGGCGCTCGCCCCCGAGCCCGGCCTGATGCCGCAGGCGCAAGGTTCGCTTGCGGCCGCGAGTTGCGGCCCGCAGACCGAGGCGCCGGCCAAGGCGGAAGCACCGCGCGGACGGCGCTGAGGCGCGCCGCTTTGGCGGCGCATAAACAAAAAGTCGAAAAACAACCCCATGCACAGTAGCGCGGGCATTGAAATCATTAGCCATTTTTGTTGCGCCTAATAGGCGTTTGCCGGACCGATACATCCCTGCCCGTCGCGCTGTTCAGCTTTGACACGTCGGGCAAAACACTGGCAGAATGCCATCGTCGAAAGTTCCCCCGCGCGGAGCAATCCGCCGCGGGTTTTTTCATGCCGGAGCAGCTTGCGCTTAGAATGGCGGGGCTCGTTCGAGATTGTCCCCGCCTGAATTCGGAACGAACATTCGACCCTTGAATCATTCCACGTCGGCTGAGTGTCGGATGTCCAACCGTGTCGCGCTTAAATCAGTTCGCCCGTGAGGCCGCAGCGGAATTGCTGCGCATGGCAAAAACCACAAAGGATCCCACGGTCGCTGCTGGCTTCGTACAGCGTGCCGCAGACCTGAAAGACGGCACCGGCGAGCTTCCTGCCATCGATGTCGAGGCCATGGCCGAAGAGCCGCCCAAGCCCTTGGCGAAGAACTAAGGCTACCTCGGTCGGCGAAGGCTTCGTCCACTCCCCTCAGGACTGAGCGGGCGGAGCTCCGGTATTCAGAAGTTGAGCTACGGCGGTCACGATTTGCGCAGGTGCAAATGGCTTGGTCAGCAAGATGCTGTTGGGCACGCCGTGGGCGGGCCATTGATCGGCCGCCGCGCCTGTCATGTAAATCACAGAGATGTCCGGATTTAGCTCCCTGGCGCGATGGCCGACTTGCCAGCCATCGAGCTTTCCGAACAAATTTATATCGGTAACGAGTGCGCGATACTTGGTTTGGTTGCCCTGCAGAAGACTAACTGCATCCTCCCCACTGACGGCGACTTCGGCTTCAAAGCCGCCATCTGACAATGCGTCGGCCACCATGTCGCGGATAAGCTGTTCGTCTTCGACGACGAGGATAGTAACTCCCGCCCCTTGCATGCTGGCCCCCCTGCGCACCCCGCTGTGCGATCGGGGAAGGAACTCGCGATAAAGAGTTATGTTCCATTTTGAACACAGCGAGCAAGGGTCCCCCGCCCAACGAATGTCAGCTCGACTTCAGGAGTGCAGCTTCTTGCGCAACTTCCCGATCAATTCGCGAAGGCCGGCGACATGCTCGTGGAGGATGCGCCGCCGGGCCTAGTCGCCCTCGCGGACTTTCACTTTTGGCTTGGCCGGCGGCTTATCGCGCCTGACATCACACCAGCCGCACGGCCGCAGGCGGCCTGGTTCTAGATAGATCTTTTCACGCTCTCAGGGCTGCGGCGGTTCTTCTGGCGGGCTTGGTGGCGGCAGTCCGTATTCCAAGGCGCGCTTTGCCGCCAGCTTTCTGTAAGCCGCCGCCTGGTTCAACAGCTGAGTTTTGAAGGTCGAATCCTGCTCGCCCGCCGCCAATTTCTCCAGACTGACGGCGCGCTCCAGGTATTCGGTCAACAGTTTCATCGCCGCCCCCGGCTTTTCTCGGACCCGTAAAAATCTCACGGCGCGAAAAAAGGTCAAGCGGGGAAGGTCCGGCTACCGATCCACTCCCTCAGGGTGAGCGCAGTACGGGAATCTTGGTGCCCGTTGAGGCACCAGGCAGACAGGGAGGGATGACGGCTAAGGCCCAGAGAGCGGACGGTGCTACAGTGACCGCCGCCGGCCAGCGGTCAGGATACTACCGCTGGTTAGACCTTGGTCATTCGAACTGATCCAGAATCTCTCGCACCTTCAGCGCTAGTTTTGCTTGCGAGATTGGCTTCTCCAGCAGGTTGACGCCTTCATCAAGCCTTCCCTGATGGACCACGGCATTGCGCGAATAGCCGGTCATGTACAGAATCTTCAGTCCAGGTCTAATTTGATGCGCGCGCCTGCCGAGTTCGCGACCATTGATCCCCGGCATGACCACGTCAGTGAGAAGAAGGTCCACCTTCGAGTCGTCTTGCAGGAGAATGGTCAGAGCGGCCTGGGCGCTGCGGGCCGAGAGGACGCGATAGTTGAGCTCCCGCAGGACGTCAGAGATATAGACGCGCAGATCTTCATCGTCCTCGACGACGAGAACGGTCTCGGATAGCTCACCCTCGGCAATTTCTTCGGGTGCGATTTCCTCGCGCGGTGTGCTTCCGGAAAAGCGCGGAAAGTACATCTTGATGGTGGTGCCTTGCCCCACCTCGCTGTAGATTTTTGCGTGGCCTCCGGATTGCTTGACGAAGCCGTAGACCTGGCTCAGGCCAAGCCCGGTGCCGTGGCCCGGCTCCTTTGTCGTAAAGAAGGGCTCAAAGGCGTGACTGAGAACGTCCCGCGACATTCCGCCTCCGGTGTCAGTCACGCAAATGGCGACGTACTGACCGGGCGCCAGTTCAGGATTGAGCCGGCAGTAATCATCGTCGGCGGAGATGTTGGCTGCTTCCAAAGTCAGCTTTCCGCCGTCGGGCATGGCGTCACGAGCGTTGATTGCCAGGTTGACGATGGCTGACTCCAGATGATTGGCGTCGGCTTCGATTTCCCAAAGACCCGCACTTCCGACGGTCTGGACTTCGATGCGCTCTCCGAGCGTGCGCTGAAGGAATTCCTGCAGGCTATTGACGTAGTTGTTTATGTTGATTGGTTTGGGATCAAGCGCTTGTCGGCGCGAAAATGCCAACAAGCGACTGGTCAACGCCGCGGCTCTCTGCGCGCCTCGTTTGGCGTTTGCGAGCGCCCGGTTCAGATTGGCTCCGGGCGCCTTGGCGTGCCGTTCAGCTGTCTCGAGATTGCCAAGGACGATCATGAGCAGATTGTTGAAGTCGTGCGCGATCCCGCCGCTGAGTTGCCCCACCGCCTCCAGCTTTTGGGATGCGGCGAGTTGCTCCTGAACGTGCTTGAGCTCGTCCTCGGCGCGCTTCCGGTCCGTAACGTCGCGCGTGACTTTGGCGAACCCGACGATGTTTCCGGCCTCGTCCGTGATGCGATCGATGATGACCGACGCCCAAAAGCGGGAGCCGTCTTTTCGCAGGCGCCAGCCTTCCGCTTCGAAGCGACCATGCTCCGCCGCCTCTGAAAGCGCACGCTTGGGCACACCGAGTTCTATCTCTTCAGGCGTGTAAAAAGCGCTGAAATGCCGACCGATGATCTCCGGCGGCGCGTAGCCCTTGATCCGCTCTGCTCCGGGATTCCAGGTTGTCACGTTGCCGAGTGGGTCGAGCTGAAAGATCGCGTAATCGACCACGGCCTCGACCAGCTGGCGATAGCGCCGCTCACTATCGAGAAGCTCTTCATGGGCTTCCTGACGTTCGGTAACGTCTCGCGTGACCTTGGCGAAGCCGATCACTTCACCGGCTTGATTGCGGACGGCATCGATGATGACCGATGCCCAGAAACGGCTTCCGTCCTTGCGGACTCTCCATCCTTCGGCGCTGAAGCGGCCTTCTCGTGCTGCGACGCTCAAGGCGCGCTCTGGTAGCCCATTGGCGCGATCATCTGGCGTATAGAAGGATGCGAACGACTTGCCGATGATTTCGTCAGGCGAGTAGCCCTTCAACCGCTGGGCACCGGAGTTCCAGCTGCGGACTGTGCCGTCGAGGTCGATCATGTAGATGGCGTAATCAACGATTGCGTCGATGAGCAGTTGAAGGCGCGCAGTATCGTCGATCCCGTCAAGTTTTGACTGGTGGGCTTGCAAATGGTCGACTCCGGTGTCGGGGGAAACCGTTTAACCGCGAAGTCTTTCTATTGTTCCGTAGTGCTGCTCCGTGCCAGCCTCGGATGGCATGACCTCTGTCGGGGTCTGAAGTCCGTTAAGGGCGGTTATCGGATTCCAGAAAAAGCGCTGGTGGCATCTCTGCTAAGGGTCAACAAGAGACCACTCGCAAGGTCACCGACGACTTGGCAGCATTCGTTGCATGACGCCGTCGCGGTAAATGAAAATGTGGGCGAAGGCTGCGGCCACAT